>NZ_JBMCYY010000002.1:0-997412 GCF_048654585.1 Nocardioides sp. CPCC 205120
GCCTCTCAGCGCCGATGGTACTGCGACCGGGAGGTCGTGGGAGAGTAGGACGCCGCCGGACATCCTTTCGCCTAGGGCGACCCTCTTCGGAGGGTCGCCCTAGAGCCATTTCCGAACCTACTCGGTCGGCCTGGACCCGTCCGTGGGCACTCGGACGAGGCGCGGCGGAGAGCCTCAGAACGACCGCATGATCGCGCCGATGCTGGACTTCGGCTGAAACGACGTCGCCTTCTCGGGCAGCCGGCGACCCGCGGCCACGACGGCGTCGACCGCGTCGTACGTCAGGGCCGGCACCAGCACCACGGTGCGCTCCTCGACGCCGCGCGCGGGGGAGGTCAGCCGCGCCAGCGCCGCCTCAGCGGTGTGGTGGAACTCGACCCGGTGCTCGGGCACGTGGGGGAGCAGCTCCCGGTGCAGGACCTCCACGGGCGCGAAGGGACTGGACTCGGGGACCGTGACCGCCCACGAGCGCTCGCCCGTGGTGATGACGAGCGTCCGCTGGTCCAGCCCCACCACCGGGGAGGCGTCGCCCAGGTCGCGGAGCTCGCCGATCCCCAACCGGCGGACCGCGCCAACGAGGTCGCTCGCGTCCACGCCGTGCAGCACGCGGTGGATGGCCCCCAGGAAGAGCGGGGTGTCGGACTGGTCCACCGCCATGACGAGACCTCGGTCCCAACCGGGCTCCGACTCCTCCGCGTCGAGCAGCTGGTACGCCGCCAGCCGGTGGTGCCCGTCGGCCACGAGCAGCCGGGCGTCGCGGAACGAGGCGGCCAGCTCGGCGATCGCCGACTCCTCGGTCACGGCCCAGAAGCGGTGCCGCTGGCCGGCCCGGTCCACGTAGTCGGTCAGGGGGCGGCTCAGCGTCGCTGCGTCGACCAGGTCGCGGGTGGGTACTCCGGCGCGGTGCGCGAGGAGGATCGGCGCGGGGTTGACCCGCATGGCGTGCATCCGTGCGGCGAGCTCCTCGGCCTGGTGCCGGTCGACGTCCTCGTGGGGCACGATCCCCGGTCCGGCCAGCGTGGCGGCGGCCCGGTGGACCGACGCCAGCCCGACGACGGCGCGGACGGCCAGGCCCTGGCTGCTGTACTCGTGCACGTAGAGCGCCGGGCGCTCGTCCTGCACCAGGTTGCCCAGGCGCCGCCACCGCTGGATGCGCTCGGGCACGGCGCGGTGGGGCCGGGCGAGGAGCCGGGCGGACGCGGGGTCGCCGACCCGTCCCGGCGAGAGCCGCGTCGCGGCGAAGGGGTGCAGCTCGACGGGAGGACCGACCGCCGGGGCGATGGTCACGTCGTCGGGCTCCACCGAGGCATCGTAGGGTGCCGCGGCAACCGGACCGACGAAAGGGGCGACCCGTGCTGGCCACCACCGAGGGACCACTGGGCGAGGCCCACGACCTGGTCATGCTCGACCTGGACGGCGTCGTGTACGTCGGCGGGGAGGGCGTGCCGGGCGCCGCCGCCCACCTGGCGGAGGTGCGCTCACGGGGGACCCGCCTCGCCTTCGTCACCAACAACGCCTCGCGACCGCCGGGCGTCGTGGCGGCCCACCTGGGGGAGGTCGGCGTACCCGCGGAGGTCGCGGACGTCGTCACGTCCGCGCAGGCCGCAGCGGTGCGCCTGCACGCCCGCTGGGGCGCCGGGGCCCGGGTCGTGGCCCTCGGGGCCGCCGGCCTGGTCGAGGCCCTGGAGGAGGTCGGGCTGGTGCCCGTCGGGGCCGAGGACGAGGCCGTCGCCGTCGCCACCGGCTACGGGCCCGACGTCGTCTGGCGTGACCTGATGACGGTCGCCGTGCGGATCCGTGACGGACTGCCGTGGACGGCGAGCAACACCGACGGGTCGATCCCGACGCCCCGCGGTCCGGCTCCCGGGCACGGGGTGCTGGTCGCCATGCTCCAGGGCTTCACCGGCGTCACCCCCGAGGTGGCCGGAAAGCCGTCGCCGCCGCTGCTCGAGACGACCATCGAGCGCTGCGCCGCCGAGCGCCCCCTCATGGTGGGGGACCGGCTCGACACCGACATCGACGGCGGCATCGCGGTCGACGTCCCCACGCTGCTCGTCATGACCGGGGTGTCCGGGCTCGCCGACCTCGCGACGTGCGCGGCGGGGCACCGACCGTCGTACCTCGCCGCCGACCTGGGCGGGCTCCTCGAGCCGCAGCCCGCGGTCGAGGTCGTCGACGGCCGCGTCGACCTGGGCGGCTGGAGCGCATCGGTCCCGGACGGGCGCCTGGTGGTGGAGGCCCGCACGGAGCCGGCCGGCACGCCGTCGGACTGGTGGCGCGCCGCGTCGGTCGCCCTGTGGCACCACCTGGACACGACGGGTGAGCCCGCCGACGTCACCGCCGTCCACAGGCCGGGGCTGCCGCCGTACGACGGGGGTGCCGGCAGGTAGCCTCGGCGACATGTCCGACTCCCGCCCCGCGCCCCCGGTCGACCTCGACGACCGCGTCGGTCCGGTCGTCGTGGAGCCGACGGGCGACGCGGACGTCGACGCGGTGGTGGCCCAGCTCGCCGCCCTCGACGGCGCCCCCGTCAGCGAGCACGTCGCCGTCCTCGAGAGCGTCCACGCCGGTCTGCGCCGCGTGCTCGACGGCACGACGGCCGGGTGACCCCGCTCGATGCCTCCCCGCCGCCTGCGGCTCGACGCCGAGCTCGTGCGTCGCAGCCTCGCCCGCTCCCGTGAGCACGCCAGCACCCTCATCGCCGACGGTCGCGTGAGCGTCGCCGGCGTCGTCGCGACCAAGCCCGCGACCGGCGTGACGACGGACGCGGCGATCGTGGTGCGCGAGGACCCGGGCGGTCCGGAGTACGTCTCCCGCGGCGGCCACAAGCTTGTCGGCGCCCTCGACGCCTTCGGCCCCGCCGGTCTCCTCATCGAGGGTCGGCGCTGCCTGGACGCCGGCGCCTCCACCGGCGGTTTCACCGACGTCCTGCTGCGCCGCGGGGCCGCCGAGGTCGTCGCGGTCGACGTGGGCTACGGCCAGCTCGCCTGGTCGGTGCGGCAGGACCCGCGCGTCGTCGTGCGCGACCGCACCAACATCCGCGACCTCGACCTCACCACCACCGACGGGCCCGTCGACCTGGTCGTGGGCGACCTGTCGTTCATCTCGCTCGTGCTGGTGCTCGACCCGCTCCTGGCGGTGACCGCGCCCGACGGTGACCTCGCGCTGATGGTGAAGCCCCAGTTCGAGGTGGGCAAGGACCGCGTCGGCAAGGGCGGTGTGGTGCGCGACCTCGCCCTGCGCGCCGAGGCGGTCACGACGGTGGCGGACGCCGCCGCCGCCCGCGGCTGGGGCGCGCGCGCCGTCGCCACGAGCCCGCTGCCGGGCCCGTCGGGCAACGTCGAGTTCTTCCTGTGGCTGCGCCGCGGGCCCGCCGAGATCGACGCCACCCACATCCTCGAGGAGGTCGCCCGGTGACCACCGACGTGCCCACGGACGCCCGCAGGGTCCTCCTGCTCACCCACACCGGCCGGGCCGGCGCCCGCGTGGTGGCCGAGGAGTTCTGCCGCGCGCTGCACGCCGGCGGTCTCGAGGTGCTGGTGCCGGCGGACGAGGCGCCCGACCTCGACCTCGACGAGGGCGCCGTGCGCGTCGTCGAGGACGACGACCTGATCGACGCCGGCCTCGAGCTGGCCGTCGTCATCGGCGGCGACGGCACGATCCTGCGCGCCGCCGAGCGCACCCGCGCCTCCGGGACGCCGCTGCTGGGGGTGAACCTCGGGCACGTCGGCTTCCTGGCGGAGGCCGAGCACGACGACGTGGCCTCGACCATCGAGGCGATCGTCGAGCGGCGCTACACCACCGAGGAACGGCTCACCCTCGAGGTCACCGTGGTGGTGGGCGGCGAGGTCGTCGAACGCACCTTCGCGCTCAACGAGGCCTCCGTCGAGAAGGCCGCCCGCGAGCGGATGCTCGAGCTGGTGCTGGAGATCGACGGCCGCCCGCTCTCGCGGTGGGGCTGTGACGGCGTCGTGCTCGCGACGCCGACGGGGTCCACGGCGTACAACTTCAGTGCGGGCGGACCGGTGGTGTGGCCCGAGGTCGAGGCCCTGCTCATGGTGCCGATCTCCGCGCACGCCCTGTTCGCCCGCCCGATGGTGGTGGCGCCGACCTCGGTGCTGGCCGTCGAGATCGTCACCCCCGGCGCCAGCGCGGGGGTCCTGTGGTGCGACGGGCGGCGCACCGTCGACCTGCCGCAGGGGGCCCGCATCGAGGTCACCCGCGGGACGCGGCCCGTGCGCCTCGTGCGGCTGCACGCCTCGCCGTTCGCGGACCGCCTCGTCGCCAAGTTCGGCCTGCCCGTCGAGGGCTGGCGCGGGGCCGCCGAGCGCCGGCTGCGGGACCTGGCTGCCGACGCCACCGCCGCCACCGCGGCGGACACCGACGCCACGGCCGCCCTGAGCACCCCGGCGAGCCCCGGCGGTGCCGCCGCCGTCCCGGCCGAGCCGGCCGAGGTGACGGGGGAGCCCGGTGCTTGAGGAGATCCGCATCCGCTCGCTCGGGGTCATCGACTCCTCGACGCTGACCCTGGGCCCCGGCCTCACCGTCGTCACGGGTGAGACGGGAGCCGGCAAGACCATGGTCGTCACCGCCCTCGGCCTCCTGCTCGGCGGTCGCGCCGACAGCGGTGCTGTGCGGTCGGGCTCCAAGGCCGCGCGCGTCGAGGGGGTCGTGCTCACCGGTGGGCTCGACGAGTTCGCCGCCGCGGTGGAGGAGACCGGCGGTGTCGTCGAGGACGACCGCGCCGTGCTCGCCCGCAACATCTCGGCGGAGGGTCGCAGCCGGGCGTACGCCGGCGGCGCCACCGTCCCCGTCGCCGTCCTGGGGGAGCTCGCCCAGCCGCTCGTCGCGGTGCACGGCCAGTCCGACCAGCACCGGCTGCTGCGTCCCGCCGCCCAGCGCGAGGCGCTCGACCGCTTCGGCGGCGCGCGGGTCGCGGAGGCCGCCGCGGCGTACCGGGAGCTGCACGACGCGCTCGTCGCGACGGAGCGCGAGCTCGCCGACGTCGTCGCCTCGAGCCAGGAGCGCGCCCGCGAGGCCGAGCTGCTGCGCTTCGGCCTCGACCAGATCGCGGAGGTCGCGCCCAGCGCCGGCGAGGAGGACGAGCTGGCCGCGGAGGAGTCGCGGCTGGGGTACGCCGACGAGCTGCGCACCGCCGCGGAGACCGCCCGCGAGGCGCTGTCCAGCGAGGTCGGCAGCCCCGACGCGCTCGGCGCGATGGCGGCGGCCCGCAGCGCGCTCGACGGCGTCGCCGAGCACGACCCGGCGGCCGCGGCGCTTGCCCAGCGCCTCGCCGAGGTCGGCTACCTCGTCACCGACCTCGCGGGGGACGTGGCGTCGTACGCCGCGGGGGTCGAGGTCGACCCCGCCCGCCTCGCCGCCGTCTCGGAGCGCCGCGCCGCGCTCATCGCCCTCACCCGCAAGTACGGCGACACCATCGCCGAGGTGCTCGCCTGGTCCGAGCGCTCGGCGCGCCGGCTGACCGAGCTCGAGTCCGCCGACGACAGCATCGAGGAGCTGCGCGAGCGGCGCCGCGCGCTGCGTGAGCAGCTGGCCGAGGTGGGCGCCCGCCTCAGCGACGCGCGCACCGAGGCCGCCGGGCGCCTCGCCGAGCGCGTGGAGGCCGAGCTGGGCCACCTCGCGATGCCGCACGCCCGCTTCCGCATCGAGGTGCGGCAGCAGGAGGTCGCCCCCGGCCCCGGCGGGGCGGACGGTGACGCCCCGGACGCCCCGGGCACCACGTCCGGCGACGAGCGCACGCCGCTGCAGGTGGGGGAGCGCGTGCTCCGCTTCGCCCGCCACGGCCTGGACGACGTCGAGATGCTCCTCGCCGCCAACACCGGGGCCGACCCGCGCCCGCTGACGAAGGGTGCGTCGGGCGGTGAGCTCTCGCGCGTCATGCTCGCCCTGGAGGTCTCGCTCGCGGCGACGAGCCCCGTGCCCACGTTCGTGTTCGACGAGGTCGACGCGGGCGTCGGCGGCAAGGCGGGCATCGAGATCGGGCGCCGCCTGGCGGGCCTGGCCGTGCACAAGCAGGTGCTGGTGGTGACGCACCTGCCGCAGGTGGCGGCGTACGCGGACACCCACGTGCTGGTGCGCAAGGAGAGCGACGGCTCCGTGACGAGCTCGGGCCTCACGGTCCTCGACGAGACCGCGCGCGAGCACGAGCTCTCGCGGATGCTGGCCGGGCTGGAGTCCTCCGACACCGCCGTCGCCCACGCCCGCGAGCTGCTCGCCAGCGCCGCGCAGGACCGCGCGGCCGCGGCCCGCGCCTGAGGCCCCGGGAGCGCCGCCGGGGGCAGCCGCGGCACGAGACGGAGGGCACCGCGACGCGCCCGTCCCGCTTGCCGCCCGCGGGGCCCGGGCGCTGTCACCATGGACGGGTCATGAGACTGCGCACCCGATCCGACGGCCACGACGTCCTCCCCGGCACGACCGGCACCGCACGCGTCGGACGACGCGTCTCGGCGCTGCTGCCCCGACTGCGGAAGGGGGACGTGGCCGTCGTCGACCTGGTCGACATGGACAGCTCGACGGCCCAGTCGCTGGTCGACGTCGGTGTCGTCGCGGTGCTCAACCTGCAGTCGATGATCTCCGGGCGCTACCCCAACCGCGGCCCCCAGGTGCTGGTCGACGCCGGCGTGGTCGTCGTCGACGAGCTCGGCTCCGTGGGCGGGCTGCGCGACGGCGCCGGCGTGCGGGTGCACGAGGGCCGGGTGTACGTCGGCGACGCCGCCGAGGCGGTCGCGACGGGGCGCGCGGTCGACGCGGCCCTCGTCACGCGCCAGCTCGAGGCGGCCCGCGAGGGCCTCACCAGCCAGCTCGACACCTTCACCCACAACGCCAGCGAGTTCCTGCGCCGCGAGCAGGACCTCCTGCTCCACGGCCAGGGCGTTCCCCTGCCCGCGACCCCCATCGAGGGCCGCCCGGTCGTGGTCGTCGTCCGCGGGGAGGACAGCGCGGCGCAGCTGGAGGGCCTGTCGCGCTTCCTGCGCGAGCAGCGCCCCGTGCTCGTCGGCGTCGACCGCGCCGCCGACGACCTGCTCGAGGCCGGCCGTCCGGCCGACGTGGTCGTGCTGAGCAGCGGCCTCGACGCCGCGCTGCCCACCACCAAGGCGCTCAAGGCCGCCACCGACGTCATCGCCGTCGTGCCCGAGGGCATCAGCCGGGAGGCGTCCGCCCAGCTCGACCGGCTCGGCGTGCGCCCCCGCAAGGTGCAGACGCAGGCCACGGCGGAGGACGTCGCGCTGCTCGTGGCCGACCGCCAGGAGGCCTCGGTCATCGTCGGCGTCGGCGTCGGCGCGACCCTCCACGACTTCCTCGACCGGCAGCGCGCCGGTCTCGCCAGCACCTACCTGACCCGGCTGAAGGTCGGCCCCCGCCTGGTGGACGCGGCGGCCGTGCCGACGCTCTACTCCGGCCGGGTGCGCCCGGTGCACCTGCTCCTGCTGGTGCTCGTGGGCCTCGTCGCCCTCGTCGCCGCCATCTCCGTGACGCCCGTGGGCCAGGAGTGGGGCGACGACCTCGCCTCCCGGGCCCGCGACCTCGTCGACTACCTGCAAGGACTCTTCTCGTGATCACGTTCCGCCAGCACCTCGTCACCCTCGTCGCCGTCTTCGCCGCCCTGGCGGTCGGGGTCGTCCTCGGCGGGGGCCCGCTCTCGGAGGTCGGGCGCAACGAGCCGGCGGCCGCCCCGAGCACCACCCGCTCCGACGACGGGCTGCGCGCGTCGTACGGCGACGAGTTCGCGGCCAGGGCCGCGCCCGCGCTCTACGGCGAGCGGCTCTCGGGGCAGCAGGTGGCCCTGGTGACGCTGGCCGGGGCCGACCCGGAGGTCGTCGACGGCGTCGTCGGCCAGGTCGAGGCCGCGGGCGCCCAGGTCGCGGCCCGGTACGACGGTCGCGAGCGGCTGACGCTGCCCGACGACCAGGGCATGGCGGACTCCCTGGCCACCCGCCTCGTCGAGGACCTCGAGCTCGCGGAGACCGTGCCGAGCGACCTGCCCTCGCACGAGCGCGTCGGCCGCCTCGTCGGCCGGGCCATCGCGAGCACGCAGGCCGAGGGCGAGGAGGCGGACGCCGCCGCGGGCACGATCCTCGAGGCGCTGCGCACCGGCGAGATGCTCGACGGCCCGGCCACGGCGCCCGGCCGGGTGCCGCTCGTGCTCGTCGTGCTCGGCGAGGACCGCGACGACCCGCAGGCCAACGCCCTGGTGGCGGGCCTGACCGAGGGTCTCGCCGCAGCCGCCGCGGGCGAGGTCGTCGTCGGCACCACCGCGTCGGGCGAGGACGGCACGCTGGCCCAGCTGCGCTCCGAGGTGGAGGGCGTGAGCACCGTCGACGGCGGCGACACGACCGTCGGCCAGGTGTCCACGGTCCTGGCCCTGGCGGCCGCCCTGGACGGCACCACGGGGGCGTTCGGCGCCTCCGGGGCCGACGGCGCCGTTCCCGTCGGCTGAGCGCCGCCGGATCTCGGGTAGGGTGGAAGCCCGTGAAGCACTCGACGCCCACGAAGCACGTATTCGTCACCGGGGGCGTCGCCTCCTCCCTCGGCAAGGGGCTCACGGCCTCCAGCCTCGGCAACCTCCTGAAGGCCCGCGGGCTGACGGTGACGATGCAGAAGCTGGACCCGTACCTCAACGTGGACCCCGGCACGATGAACCCCTTCCAGCACGGCGAGGTCTTCGTCACCAACGACGGGGCCGAGACCGACCTGGACATCGGTCACTACGAGCGGTTCCTCGACACCGACCTCAACCAGATCGCGAACGTCACGACGGGGCAGGTCTACTCGACCGTCATCCAGCGTGAGCGGCGCGGTGACTACCTGGGCGACACGGTCCAGGTCATCCCGCACATCACGAACGAGATCAAGGACCGGATGCTCGCCATGGGCGGGGAGGGCGTCGACGTCGTCCTCCACGAGATCGGCGGCACGGTCGGCGACATCGAGTCCCAGCCGTTCCTCGAGTCGGCGCGCCAGGTGCGCCACGAGGTCGGGCGCGACAACTGCTTCTTCATCCACGTGTCGCTGGTGCCCTACATCGGCCCGTCGGGCGAGCTGAAGACCAAGCCGACGCAGCACTCCGTGGCGGCCCTGCGCTCGATCGGCATCCAGCCCGACGCCGTCGTGTGCCGCGCCGACCGCGACCTGCCGGTCTCCATCAAGCGCAAGATCGCGCTCATGTGCGACGTCGACGACGAGGCCGTCATCACCTGCGCCGACGCGCCCTCGATCTACGACATCCCGAAGGTGCTGCACCGCGAGGGCCTCGACGCCTACGTCGTGCGCCGCCTCGACCTGCCGTTCCGCGACGTCGACTGGTCCTCGTGGGACGACCTGCTGCGCCGCGTGCACCACCCGGCCGAGGAGGTCACGGTCGCCCTCGTCGGCAAGTACGTCGACCTGCCCGACGCCTACCTGTCCGTCGCCGAGGCGCTGCGCGCCGGCGGGTTCGCGCACGAGGCCAAGGTGCACCTGCGCTGGGTGCCCTCCGACGAGTGCGCCACGCCGGCCGGTGCCGCCCGCGCGCTGGAGGACGTCGACGCGATCTGCGTGCCCGGCGGCTTCGGCATCCGTGGCCTCGAGGGCAAGCTCGGCGCGCTGACGCACGCCCGCACCCACGGCGTACCGACGCTCGGGCTGTGCCTGGGCCTGCAGAGCATGGTCATCGAGTACGCGCGGAACGTGGCGGGGCTCGGCGCCGCCGACTCGACCGAGTTCGACCCCGCCACCCCGGAACCGGTCATCGCGACCATGGCCGAGCAGGCGGCGTACGTCGAAGGGGCCGGCGACCTGGGCGGCACGATGCGGCTGGGGCTCTACCCCGCCGACCTGGCCGAGGGCTCGATCGTGCGCGAGGTGTACGGCACCGGCCGGGTCGAGGAGCGCCACCGCCACCGCTACGAGGTCAACAACGCCTACCGCGCGCAGCTGGAGGAGGCCGGGCTCGTGTTCTCCGGCCGCTCGCCCGACGACGAGCTGGTCGAGTTCGTCGAGCTGCCGCGCGAGGTGCACCCGTACTACGTCTCCACGCAGGCGCACCCCGAGCTGATGTCGCGCCCGACGCGCCCGCACCCGCTCTTCGCGGGCCTGGTGCGGGCGGCGCTCGTGCGCCAGCGCGAGCTGCTCATCCCGATCGACGGAGGCGAGTGACCCGGTGACGGACGAGCAGCGCGCGGCCGGGCCCGGCGGCACCGGGGAGCCCGGCGAGCCCGGCGGGCTCCGGGACGAGCCGGCCGCCTGGCCGGTGGAGTCCAGCGAGGACCTCCACCGCGACGGGTGGGTCGTCGCGCTGCGGGCCGACCGGATCCGCCGCCCCGGCGCCGACGACGAGGCGCCGTTCCGGCGGATCGTGCTCGAGCACCCCGGCGCCGCGGTGATCCTCGCGGTCGACGACGCGGACCGCGTGCTGTGCCTGCGCCAGTACCGCCACGCCGCCGGCATGCGCTTCGTCGAGCTGCCCGCGGGCCTGCTCGACGTGGCGGGGGAGCCGGCGCTGGAGGTCGCGCGCCGCGAGCTGCGCGAGGAGGCGGCGTACGAGGCGGAGCGCTGGACGCACCTCGTCACGACGTACCCCTCGCCCGGGATCAGCAGCGAGAAGGCCTCGATCTTCCTGGCCGAGGGCCTGCGGGCCACCGACCGCGGCGACTTCGTGCTCCAGCACGAGGAGGCCGACATGGAGATGCTGTGGGTGCCCTTCGCGGAGCTGCTCGACGGCGTGCTGGCGGGCCGCATCACCGACGCGCCCGTGGTGATCGCCGTGCTCGTGCTGCACGCGCGCCGCACCCGCGGCGCGGCCCCCGACGGGGTCGCCCCGGCCGGTCCGGAGCCGACGTCCTGAGCGCGGCCGTCGCCGTCGAGCGCGCCGTCGCCATCTACCTCGACCACCTCACGGTCGAGCGGGGCTCGGCGCGCAACACCCTGGTCTCCTACCGCCGGGACCTGCGCCGGTACGCCGCCCACCTCGCCGCCCGCGGCATCACGACCCTCGACGCGGTCACGACGCCGGTCGTCGCGGACTTCCTCGTCGCGCTGCGCACCGGCGACGACGCGCACCCGCCGCTCGGTGCCAGCTCGGCGGCGCGCACGCTCGTCGCCGTGCGCGGGTTCCACCGGTTCGCGCTGCGCGACGGCCTCGTCACCCACGACCCCGCCGCCGAGGTCAAGCCGCCGACGCCGACCAAGCGGCTCCCCAAGGCGCTGCCGCTGAGCGACGTGGAGGCGATCCTGGACGCTGCCGGCGCCGCGGGCACGACGCTCGCTCTGCGCGACCGCGCGCTGCTGGAGGTGCTCTACGGCACGGGCGCGCGGATCTCCGAGGCGGTCGGCCTCGACGTCGACGACGTCGACCGCACCGAGGGCACCGTCTGGCTGCGCGGCAAGGGCGGCAAGGAGCGCATCGTGCCCGTCGGGTCGTACGCCCTCGACGCCCTCGACCGCTACCTGGTGCGCGCCCGTCCCGAGCTCGTCGCGACGGGCGGCGGCACGCCCGCGCTCTTCCTCAACGCCCGCGGCGGGCGGCTGTCGCGGCAGAGCGCCTGGACGGTTCTCGTCCGCTCCGCCGACCGCGCCGGCGTGCAGGCCGACGTGTCGCCGCACACCCTGCGCCACTCGTTCGCCACCCACCTGCTCGACGGGGGCGCCGACGTCCGCGTCGTGCAGGAGCTCCTCGGCCACGCCTCGGTGACCACGACGCAGATCTACACGCTCGTGACCGTCGACAACCTGCGCGAGGCGTTCGCCCTCGCGCACCCCCGCGCCCGGTGAAGGAGCCGCTGCTCGCCGTCGTCGACGCCGCGGGCCCCGACCCCGACGCCCTGTACGACGGGTTCGCCGCCTGGGCGCAGGAGCGCGGCGTACCGCTGTACCCCCACCAGGACGAGGCCGTGCTCGAGCTGCTGGGCGGGGCGAACGTCGTGCTGGCCACGCCCACCGGGTCGGGCAAGTCCCTCGTCGCCGCCGCTGCGCACGCCGCTGCGCTCGCCCAGGACCGCGTCAGCTTCTACACCGCGCCCATCAAGGCGCTCGTCAGCGAGAAGTTCTTCGACCTCTGCGCGCTCTTCGGCGCCGAGAACGTCGGCATGCTCACCGGCGACGCCGCGGTCAACGCGGACGCGCCGATCATCTGCTGCACCGCGGAGATCCTGGCCAACCTCGCGCTGCGCGAGGGCGAGGGAGCCGACGTCGGCCTCGTGGTCATGGACGAGTTCCACTACTACGGCGAGCCCGACCGCGGCTGGGCCTGGCAGGTGCCGCTGCTGACGCTGCCGCACGCCCAGTTCCTGCTCATGTCCGCCACGCTGGGCGACACGACGGCGATCCGGGAGGACCTGACGCGCCGCACCGGCCGGGAGACCGCGCTCGTCGCGGATGCGCCGCGCCCCGTGCCGCTCGACTTCCGGTGGTCGCTGACCCCGGTGGGGGAGACGCTCGAGGAGCTCGTCTCCACCCGGCAGGCGCCCGTCTACGTCGTGCACTTCACCCAGGCCGCGGCCGTCGAGCACGCCGTGAGCCTCGTCGGTCCCGGCGGGCTGACCGTGCTGACGGGCCGGCGCGACGAGGCGTGGAAGGAGCAGAAGGCCCGCATCGCGGCGCACCTCGGCGACTTCCGCTTCGGCGCGGGCTTCGGCAAGACGCTCTCGAAGCTGCTGCGCTCCGGCATCGGCGTGCACCACGCCGGGATGCTGCCGCGCTACCGCCGCCTCGTCGAGCAGCTGGCCCAGGAGGGCCTCCTCGCCGTCATCTGCGGCACCGACACGCTCGGGGTGGGCATCAACGTGCCGATCCGCACGGTGCTCTTCACGGGCCTCGCCAAGTTCGACGGCTCGCGCCAGCGCGTGCTGCGCACCCGCGAGTTCCTGCAGATCGCCGGCCGCGCCGGCCGGGCGGGCTTCGACACGATGGGGTACGTCGTGGTGCAGGCGCCCGAGCACGTCATCGAGAACGAGCGGGCCAAGGCGAAGGCCGAGGCCAAGAACGCCGCGATGGGCGAGGAGAAGCGCGCAAAGCGCAAGAGCAAGGCGCAGCTGCGCAAGCCGCCCGAGGGCACGATCGTGTGGTCGGAGCAGACCTTCGACAAGCTGGTCGCCGGGGCGCCCGAGCCGCTCGCCTCGCGGATGCGGATCACCAACGCCATGCTGCTGGCCGTCCTCGCCCGCCAGGAGGACGCCTTCCCCGTGCTCCGTCGCCTGCTGACGGACAACCACGAGGACCGGCGCAACCAGCTGCGCCTGGCCCGGCGCGCCCTGCGCCTGACCCGCAGCCTGCTGACGTCCGGGGTGGTGCGCCGCCTCGACGAGCCGGACGTCCACGGTCGCCGGTACGTGCTGACCGAGGCGCTGCCGGTCGACTTCGCCCTCAACCAGCCGCTGGCGCACTTCGCGCTCGCCGCGCTCGACGTGCTCGACCCGGAGTCCCCGACGTACACCCTCGACGTGGTCTCGACGATCGAGGCCGTCCTCGACCCGCCGCGCCAGGTGCTGATGGCCCAGCAGTTCGCGCTGCGCGGCGAGGCCGTGGCCGAGATGAAGGCCGACGGCATCGAGTACGAGGAGCGCATGGCGCTGCTCGAGCAGATCACGTGGCCGCAGCCGCTGCGCGAGCTGCTCGAGGGCGTCTACGAGGTCTACCGCACGGCCCACCCGTGGCTGCCGGAGGACGCGCTGTCGCCGAAGTCCGTCGTGCGCGAGATGTACGAGCAGGCGATGAGCTTCACCGACCTGGTCTCCCGCTACGGGCTGGCGCGCTCGGAGGGCGTGGTGCTGCGCTACCTCTCCGACGCCTACCGCACCCTGCGCAACACCGTGCCCGCCGCCCACCGCACCGACGAGCTCGAGGACATCGTGGCCTGGCTGGGGGAGACGGTGCGCCAGACCGACTCCAGCCTGGTCGACGAGTGGGAGGCGCTCGGCTCGGACGACCCCGAGGCGGTACGGCGGGCCGCGGCCGAGCGTGCCGCCGGCGTCGCCCCGGTGCCCGGGGGGAGCCGCCCGCTGTCGGCGCAGCCCGCGTTGCGCGTGATGGTGCGCAACGCCGCGTTCGCCCGGGTGCTGCGCTTCGCCCGCGACGACCTCGACGGGCTGGTGCGCGCCGAGCGGCTCGCCGCCGACCGCGTCGACCCGCCGCGGCAGGTGCTCGTGGGCCGCTCGGTGTGGGACGCGGCGCTCGAGGAGTACTTCGCCGAGCACGACGAGGTGCGCACCGGGGCGGACGCCCGCGGGCCCGCGATGCTCGACGTGGTCGAGGACCGCGGCCCCGCGCCGGGCCACCCCGACGGGGAAGACGCGCCGGTCGTGCGGCTGCTGCGGGTGACGCAGGTGCTCGACGACCCGGCCGGCCACCACGACTGGATCATCGAGTCGGCGGTCGACCTCGACGCGACCGACGAGACCGGCGAGCTGCTGCTGCTCACCACGGCGGTGCGGCGCCGCTGACGCGGGGTGGGGGCGGTTGTAGAGTCGCCCGCGGGTCGTGTCGCCGAGTCGACAAACCCGGGTCCCCGGGCCCGGTGCGCGCCGACCTGCCCGCAGCACCAGGACCGACCGTCCGCCACCGTGGAGGAGCCAGACCGCGTGACCGACCCCCTGCCGTTCGCCACCGACTCCGCCGGCACCGAGCGGCTCGGGCCCACCGGCAGGCCGCTCCCGGTCTTCCCGGAGCCCCCGCCCGTCACCCACCACGGCAACGGCCGCGTCGTGGCGATGTGCAACCAGAAGGGCGGCGTCGGCAAGACCACGACCGCCATCAACCTGGGCGCCGCGCTCGCCGAGCTGGGCCGCACCGTGCTGCTCGTCGACTTCGACCCGCAGGGCTCGCTGTCGGTCGGCCTGGGCCTCAACCCGCACGAGATGGACCTGTCGGTCTACAACCTCCTGATGGAGCGCGACGTCACGATCGACGACGTCGTGGTCGAGACCGGTGTGCCGGGCATGGACCTGCTGCCGTCCAACATCGACCTGTCGGCGGCCGAGGTGCAGCTCGTGCACGAGGTCGCCCGCGAGCAGACGCTGGCCCGGGTGCTCGCGCCCGCCGTCGAGCGGTACGACGTCGTGCTCATCGACTGCCAGCCCTCGCTCGGCCTGCTCACCGTCAACGCCCTGACCGCCGCCGACGGCGTCATCGTGCCGCTGGAGTGCGAGTACTTCGCCCTGCGCGGCGTGGCCCTGCTGAAGACGACCATCGACAAGGTCGCGGAGCGGCTCAACCCGCGCCTCACGATCGACGGCGTGCTCGGCACGATGTACGACGGGCGCACCCTCCACGGGCGCGAGGTCATGGAGCGCCTGGTGCAGGCCTGGGGCGACACCGTGTTCCACACCGTCATCCGCCGCACCGTGAAGTTCTCCGACTCCACCGTCGCCGGCGAGCCGATCACGAGCTACGCCTCGAAGTCGACGGGAGCCGACTCCTACCGCCAGCTCGCGAAGGAGGTGCTCGCCCGGTGGCCCGGCGCGTGAGCCTGCCGCCGGCCGACGACCTCTTCCGCCCGACCGCGCCGGCCGCCGACGACGCCGCACCCGCCCCGGCGGCGCCGGCAGCCCCCGCGGCCCCGGCCGCCCCGGACGAGCAGCCGGCGGGCCCGCGTCGACCGAGCGGGCGCGTCAAGCACGACGAGAAGATGACGGTCTACGTCACCTCGGCCGAGCTGCTGGACATCGAGCAGGCGCGGCTGCGGCTGCGGGCCGAGCTCGGCACGGCGGTCGACCGGGGACGGCTGGTGCGCGAGGCCGTCGCCCTGGCCCTGGCCGACCTGGAGGAGAACGGCGACGCCAGCGCGCTCGCGCGACGCCTGCGTGGCGAGGGATGACGCTCGCGGACCCCGAGCCCACCGGTGACGCGGCGCCGGCCTTCGCGGTCCGCCTCGACAACTTCGAGGGGCCCTTCGACCTCCTGCTCAACCTCATCGCGAAGCACCGGCTCGACGTCACCGAGGTCGCCCTGTCCCGGGTCACCGACGAGTTCATCGCGCACGTCAAGGCCGGCGGCCCGGTGTGGGACCTCGAGCAGACGACGTCGTTCCTCCTGGTCGCGGCGACCCTGCTCGACCTGAAGGCGACGCGGCTGCTGCCCTCCGCCGAGGTGGAGGACGAGGAGGACCTCGCGCTGCTCGAGGCCCGCGACCTGCTGTTCGCCCGGCTGCTGCAGTACAAGGCCTACCGCCAGGTCGCCGGCGTGCTCGAGCGCCGGCTGGCCGAGGAGTCCCTGCGCCACCCGCGCGCCGTCGGGCTCGACGAGCGCTTCGCCACCCTGCTGCCGGAGGTGCTCATCGGCATCGGGCTGGAGGAGTTCGCCCGCCTCGCCGCGCGGGCCTCGGCGCCCCGCGCGGCGCCCGAGGTGTCGCTGGCCCACATCCACGCCCCGGCGGTCAGCGTGCGCGAGCAGGCGGCCGTCGTGGTGGCGCGCCTGCGACGCCAGGGCGCGCTGACGTTCCGCTCCCTCGTCGCCGACGCCCCGGACACCCTGACGACCGTCGCCCGCTTCCTGTCGCTGCTCGAGCTGTTCCGCGAGGGCGTCGTCGCCTTCGACCAGGCGGTCGCGCTCGGCGAGCTCACCGTGCGCTGGACCGGGGACGAGGCGACCGACGTGGAGATCACCGACGAGTTCGACGGCACGCCCGTGCCGGCCCAGGAGGACCGATGACGACCGAGCCCGACGGCCCGGCCCCCGACCCCGGCGTCGACCTGGACGCCGCGTCCCTGCGCCCGGCGCTGGAGGCGGTGCTGATGGTCGCCGACCAGCCGCTGCCCGCCGTGGTGCTCGCCGCCGCGCTGCGGCGCTCCGTCGACGAGGTCGAGGCCGCGCTGCGCGACCTCGAGGCGGGGTACGCCGCGCAGCGGCGCGGCTTCGAGCTGCGCACCGTCGCCGGGGGCTGGCGCTACTACACCCGCGAGGAGTTCGCGCCCGTCGTCGAGCGCTTCGTGCTCGAGGGACAGTCGGCCCGCCTGACCCAGGCGGCGCTGGAGACGCTGGCCATCGTCGCCTACCAGCAGCCCGTGTCGCGGGCCCGCGTCTCGGCGGTGCGGGGCGTCAACGTGGACGGCGTCATGCGCACCCTGCTCGCCCGCGGCCTCGTCGAGGAGGCCGGCCAGGACGAGACGAGCGGCGCGCACCTGTACCGCACGACGTCGTACTTCCTGGAGCGCATCGGGATCACCTCGCTCGACGAGCTGCCCGAGCTCGCGCCGTACCTGCCCGCGATGGACGACCTGGAGGAGCCCGGACGATGAGGGAGATCGAGACCGACGCCGAGGGACTGGTGCGGCTGCAGAAGCTGCTGGCGCAGTCGGGCGTGGCGTCGCGCCGCCGCTGCGAGGAGCTGATGCTCGACGGCCTCGTCGAGGTCGACGGCGAGGTCGTCACCCGCCTCGGCACCAAGGTCGACCCGCGCACCGCCGTCATCCGCGTCGACGGCGAGCGGCTGCCGCCGATCTCCGACCACGTCTACCTCGTGCTCAACAAGCCGCGCGGCGTCGTCTCCACGATGAGCGACCCCGAGGGCCGCCGCACGCTGTCGGACCTGGTGGCGGACCGGCCGGAGCGGCTGTTCCACGTCGGGCGGCTCGACACCGACACGAGCGGGCTGCTGCTGCTCACGAACGACGGCGACTTCGCCCAGCGGATGGCGCACCCGTCGTACGAGGTCGACAAGACCTACGTGGCCGAGGTGGAGGGCGACGTCAGCCGGGAGACGCTCACGCGGCTCCGCGAGGGCGTCGAGCTCGAGGACGGGCCGGTGACGCTCACCGGCGTGCGCCTCGTCGAGCGCGGCGCGGGTGGGGCGAAGGGCCGCTCCATCGTCGAGCTCGTGCTCCACGAGGGCCGCAACCGCATCGTCCGCCGCCTGCTCGACGAGGTGGGGCACCCGGTGCGCCGCCTGACCCGCACCCGCATCGGGCCCGTGGACCTGCGCGGCATGCGGACGGGCGAGCTGCGCGCGCTCACCCGCGAGGAGCTCGGCGCGCTGCTCGACAGCGCCCGGCTCTGACCGATCGGCCGTCACCGACCGGGTGGTGGCCACCCGGCCATGACCCCCGGACGCGGGCAGTAGCCTGTGCCGGTGTCCGAGGCGTCCCACCCCGATCTCCCGTCCGGGGGGACCGCACCGGCCCCCGGCACCGTCCTCGTCGTCGGAGCGGGGCTGATCGGCACCTCCGTCGCCCTGGCGCTGAGCGCGGCCGGCCACGAGGTCCTCGTCACCGACGCGCAGCCGGAGAACGTCCGCACGGCCACCCAGCTCGGGGCGGGCCTCGACGCGGCCACCGTGCCCGACGCCGACGTGGCGCTCGTGGTCGTCGCGGTGCCCCCGGACGCCCTCGGCGCCGTCGTCACCGACCGCCTGCTGCGCCACCCCCGCGCCGTCGTCACCGACGTCGGCAGCGTCAAGGAGCAGCCGCTGCGCGAGGTGCTCGCGGGGCCGGCCGCCGGCGAGGTCGCGCGGTACGTCGGGTCGCACCCCATGGCGGGCAGCGAGCGGTCCGGCCCGCTGGCGGCGACCTCGACCCTGTTCGAGGGACGGCCCTGGGCGATCACGCCGCACCCGGAGGCTCCCCGCGCGGCGGTGGAGCTCGTCGAGGCCGTCGTGCGCACCTGCGGCGCCGTGGTCGTGTGGCTGACGCCCGCGGAGCACGACCGCGCGGTGGCGCGCACCTCGCACGTGCCGCACCTGCTCTCCGCCCTGGTCGCGGGGCGGCTCGCCGACGCGCCGGAGCAGCACCTCGCGCTGGCCGGGCAGGGGGTGCGGGACGTGACCCGCGTCGCCGGCGGCGACCCCGCGCTCTACGGCCAGATCGTCGCGGGCAACGCGGACGCCGTGCTCGACCTGCTCACCGAGGTGCGCGCGGAGCTCGACCGGGTCATCGCCGCCGTGGGGGAGGGCGACCGCCGGGAGCTGGGCGCCGTGCTCGACCGCGGCGTCGCCGGCACGCGCGCCATCCCCGCCAAGCACGGCGCGCCGCGGCGGCCGCTGCGCTCGGTCTGGGTGTCGGTCCCCGACCACCCGGGCGAGCTGGCCCGCCTGTTCGCCGACGCGGTGGCGAGCGGCGTCAACATCGAGGACATCCGCATCGACCACGACCCGGGTCGCCCGACCGGTCTCGTCGAGCTCGTCGTCGACGCGACCCGGGCGGACCACCTGCTGGCCTCGCTCGAGGAGCGGTCCTGGGTGACGCACCGGTAGGCTGCTCGCCCGTGAGCCCGACCGACACGCCCGTCCCGCCCGTCCCCGCGAACGCCGGCCCGCCGCTGGTGGTCGCCGTCGACGGCACCTCGGGCTCGGGCAAGTCGAGCACCTCGCGGGGCGTCGCGCAGCGGCTCGGGCTGGCCTACCTCGACACCGGGGCCCAGTTCCGCGCGATCACGTGGTGGATGCTGCGCCGCGGCGTCGACGTCCACGACGCGGCCGCAGTCGCCGGGCTCGCCGCCGAGCCGCGGCTCGTCTCGGGCACCGACCCGTCGGCGCCCACGATCCACGTCGACGGCGAGGACGTCTCGGCCCCCATCCGCACCCCCGAGGTCAACAGTGCGGTCAGCCCGGTGAGCGCGGTGCCCGAGGTGCGCACCCGCCTCCTGGAGCTGCAGCGCGCCATCGTCTTCGAGACCCTCGCGGCCGGACGCGGCATCGTCGTCGAGGGCCGCGACATCGGCTCGGTCGTGTGGCCGGACGCCCCCGTCAAGGTCTACCTGAGCGCCGACCCCGCCGCGCGCGCGTCGCGCCGCTCCCGCGAGGAGGGCGGCACCGACGTCGCCGCCACCGAGCAGTCGCTGCTGGCCCGGGACGCCATCGACTCCGGCCGGGCGACGGCGCCCCTCGTGCTGGCCGACGGCGCCGTGGCGATCGACACGACGCCGTACACGCTCGAGGAGGTCGTCGCGCAGGTGGTGGCGCTCGCCCGGGCGGTGGAGGCTCCCGCGTGACCTCGGCGCCGGCGCCCCCGCGGCGGCGGCCCGGCGACCGGGGTGACGGGCACCGCGAGGCCCCCCGCAGCGACGGGGTCCGCCTGCCCCACCGGTGGCTGCTGCACGGCGGCCGCCCCGCCACGCGCTGGCTGGTCCGCCGCCGGTTCTCCGTGCGCCTGCACCACCCGGAGCGGGTGCCCGCGCGCGGCGGGGTGGTCCTGGCCGCCAACCACGTCGGCTGGGCCGACGGTCCGCTGCTGGCGATCTTCAGCCCGCGCCCGGCCCACGCCCTCACCAAGGTCGAGATGTTCACCGGCCCGCTGGGGGCCTTCCTGCGCACCTGCGGGCAGGTGCCGCTCGACCGGTTCCACCCCGACCCCGCGGCGATCCGCACCTGTCTCGGCCTGCTGCGCGCGGGGCGCGTCGTCGGCGTCTTCCCCGAGGGACGCCGCGGGCCGGGCGACCTGTCGCGCTTCCACCGCGGCCCGGCGTACCTCGCGCTCGTGACGGGCGCACCCGTCGTACCGGTCGTGATCCTCGGCACGCGCGAGCCCGGCGGGCGCAGCGGCGACCTGCCGCGACGTGGCGCCCACGTCGACCTCTACTACGGTGAGCCCCTACGGCTGCCGCGGCAGCCGTGGCCGCGCACGCGGGAACAGGTCGAGGAGGCCTCGTTGTTGCTGCGACGGCACATGCTGACCACCCTCGACGCCGCGCGCGCCGCGACCGGGCGCGACCTGCCCGGGCCGCTGCCGCCCGACGACCTGGAGGAGGACCCCTACTCGGGGCTCGTCCTCCTCGAACCCGGATCCACACCAGGAGCACCATGACCGAGTACGACGACCAGCCCGCCGCCGCCGGGGACCTCCCCGGCGACCCCGACGGCGGACCGCTGCCCGTGCTGGCGGTGGTGGGGCGGCCGAACGTCGGGAAGTCGACCCTGGTGAACCGCATCATCGGGCGCCGCGAGGCCGTGGTCGAGGACCGCCCGGGCGTGACCCGCGACCGCGTCTCCTACGACGCGCAGTGGAACGGGCGGGCCTTCACCGTCGTCGACACCGGCGGCTGGGACCCCGACGCGCGCGGCCTCGCCGAGCGGATCCGCGCCCAGGCCGAGATCGCCGTGTCGCTGGCCGACGCGGTGCTCTTCGTCGTCGACGCGACCGTCGGCATCACCGACGCCGACGAGGCCGTCGTGCGGGTGCTGCGCAAGGCCGACAAGCCCGTAGTGCTGGCCGCCAACAAGGTGGACGACCAGCGCACCGAGACCGAGGCCTACGGTCTGTGGAACCTCGGCCTCGGCGAGCCCCACCCGGTCTCCGCCATCCACGGCCGCGGCTCCGGCGACCTCCTCGACGCGATCCTCGACGTGCTGCCCGAGCCGCCCGAGTTCGTCGACGCCGTGCCCGGCGGCCCCCGCCGCATCGCGATCGTCGGCAAGCCCAACGTGGGCAAGTCGTCGCTGCTCAACAAGCTGGCGGGGGAGGAGCGCGTCGTCGTCGACGACGCCTCGGGCACCACGGTCGACCCCGTCGACGAGCTCGTCGAGCTGGGCGGGCGCACCTGGCGCTTCATCGACACCGCGGGCATCCGCAAGCGCGTGAAGGAGGCGTCGGGGCACGAGTACTACGCCTCGCTGCGCACCTCGACGGCGATCGACCGCGCGGAGGTGGCCGTCCTCGTGATCGACGGCGGCGCCTCCATCTCCGAGCAGGACCTGCGCATCGTGCAGACGATCCGCGAGGCCGGGCGCGCCCTCGTCATCGCCTTCAACAAGTGGGACACGGTCGACGAGGAGCGGCGCTACTACCTCGACCGCGAGATCGAGCGCGAGCTCGTGCAGGTGCAGTGGGCGCCGCGGATCAACATCACGGCCCGCACCGGCTGGCACGTCGACCGGCTCGTGCCCGCCCTCGACCGGGCGCTCGAGGGCTGGGAGACGCGCGTCGGCACCGGTGCGCTCAACGCGTTCCTCGGCCGCCTCATCGCCGAGCACCCGCACCCGGTGCGCAGCGGCAAGCAGCCGAAGATCATGTTCGGCACGCAGCCCTCGACCGCGCCGCCGACGTTCATCCTCTTCACCTCCGGCAAGCTCGACGCCTCCTACGAGCGGTTCGTCGAGCGCCGGCTGCGCGAGGAGTACGGCTTCGTCGGCACGCCGATCGTCATCACCCAGCGCGTGCGGGAGAAGCGCAAGCGCTGAGCCCGCGCCCGGGTCGCGGGTCGCGGTGGGCGGGGCCGGTCAGGTGACCGCGTCGCCCGCCGCGCCGCGCACCCGCTCGAGCACGCGCATCGAGCCGAGCGCGTCGACCTCGACGAAGTCGCCGGAGTCGAGGGCGCGGCAGTACACGTCGTACGGCGGCCGTCCCCCGTCCGCGGGGTCCGGGAACACGTCGTGGATCACGAGCGCGGCACCGGGTGCCAGCCAGCGGGCCCACCCCGTGTAGTCGGCGTGGGCGTGCACCTCGGCGTGCCCGCCGTCGACGAACAGCATCGAGAGCGGGGTGCGCCACAGCGCCGCGACGGTGGTCGACCGGCCGACCACCGGCACCACGACGTCCTCCAGCCCGGCGCGCTCGATGGTGCGCCGGAAGACCGGCAGGGTGTCCATCAGCCCGGACTCGGCGTCGACGAGCGTCGCGTCGTGGTGCTCCCAGCCGGCCTGGTTCTCCTCCGAGCCGCGGTGGTGGTCGACGGTCACGACGGTGCCGCCGACGGCGCGGGCCGCCGCACCGAGGTAGATCGCGGACTTCCCGCAGTAGGAGCCGACCTCCAGCACGACCCCGTGCGGCAGTCGTGCGCGGGCCCAGCGGTGCAGCAGCAGGCCCTCGTCGGGCGGCATGAACCCCTTCGCCGCGAGCGCGTGCTCCAGCAGGTCCGCCGGCATCCCGCTCATCGCTGCTCCTCCGCGAGCTCGGCGGGGGAGTCGCCGACGGGTCGCCCGCGCCACCCGTTCCAGTGCCAGTGCAGGTAGCGGTCGATGGCCCGCACGACGTGGGCGCTGCGGATCGAGGGAAGGGTGTCGAACGCGTGCTGGGCGCCGGGCAGCTCGGCGTAGACGACCGAGCGGCGCGAGTGCTCCTTCAGCCGCTCGACCAGGAGGCGGGCCTGGTCGACGTCGACGAGGCTGTCGGTGGTGCCGTGGATGACGAAGAAGTCGGGGGCGTCGGCTCCGACGCGCAGCAGGGGCGAGGCGGCCTCGAAGGTGGCCGGGTCCTCGCTGAACGGGCGGCCGACGATGAGCGGGGCCAGGAAGCGGTCGCGCATCCGGATCGCCCGGGGCAGTCCGCTGGCGCCGGCGAAGTCGTAGACGCCGTAGTGCGGGACGGCGACGTCGACGTGGGTGTCGGCGTCCTCGAAGCCGGGCTGGAACTGCGGGTCGCCCGGCGTCAGCGCGGCCAGCGCGGCCAGGTGTCCGCCGGCCGAGCCGCCGGTGATGGCGAGGTACGACGGGTCCCCGCCGTAGGCGGCGACGTGCTCACGCACCCAGGCGATGGCCCGCTTGACGTCGATGATGTGCGCGGGCCACGGGTCGCGCGGGGCGAGGCGGTAGTTGATCGACACGCACACCCAGCCCTTGCTCGCCATGTGCTGCAGGAGAGGGATCGCCTGGTGCTCCTTGCTGCCGACCCGCCACGCCCCGCCGTGCACCTGCAGCAGGACGGGCGCCCCGTCGGGGTGGGCCGGCTCGCTCGGCCGGTAGACGTCGAGCATGGTGCGGCGGCCCGCGTCGGCGTACGCGATGTCGCGCTCGACGTGGACGCCCGGGGTGCGGATCCGGAAGGGGACCGCCAGCTGGCGCCACGGCAGCGCGAGGTCCGCGGGGGTGGGGGCGGCGTCGAGCTGCTCGACGTAGTCGACCCCGAGGGCCTCGACCAGCGCGTCCTCGGTGCGGTCGCGCGCGCGCTGGGCCTGCACGACCATGGTGCCGAGGGCGGCCGCGTTGCCCGCGGCCAGCAGCAGGCCCGCCGTACGACGGCGGTCACCGGGCACGGGCCGGTGGGTGGCGGCGTCGAGAGCGGTCAGCCCCAGCAGCTGCGGGGCCAGCTCGCTCGTGAGCCAGCCGGCGGCGAAGGCGTACATCCCCGAGCGCAGGCCGCGGGGCGGCCGGAACGCGTTCGCGGAGAGGGCGGCGAGGGCGAGCTGGCGGCGGAGGAGTCCCACGGGGGCGACTGTAGGACCCGCGTGGGTGCTCCGGCGAGGGCGGGTTACCCGTCGGTCACGTCCCGATCGACGGGTGAGCGCCCGGTGGGCGCGCGGCCCGGCGACGCCCGTGGGGCCCCGTGGTGGGCCCGGTGGGACGATGGTGCGGTGACGCAGACTCCAGGCCCCCCGCTCCGCGACGTCCCGCTCACGCACTTCCGCGACGTGCTCGGCACGTTCGCCACCGGCGTCGTGGTGGTCACCGCCCTCGACGAGGGCGAGCCCGTGGGCATGACGGTCCAGTCGTTCGCCAGCCTGTCGCTGCGCCCGCCGCTCGTGCTGTTCTGCCCGGCCCGCACCTCGCGCACCTGGCCGCGCGTGCGCCGCGCGGGCAGCTTCTGCGCCAACGTGCTCGCCGAGGACCAGGCCGACGTGGCCGCCGCGATGGCCTCGGGCGCCGGCGACCGGTTCGCGGGCCTCGCCTGGGAGCCCGGCCACGGCGGGGCGCCGCGACTGGCGGGCGCCCTGGCCCACGTCGAGGCGACCGTGCAGGCCGTCCACGCGGGCGGTGACCACGACGTGGTCGTCGGCCGGGTACGGCGGGTCGCCCGCGGCGCGGCGGGCACCGGTCCGCTGCTCTACCACGAGGGCCGCTACGCCCGGGTGCTCGGCGAGGAAGCGGTCGCGCCCGGCCCCCGTCGCTGAGACGGGAACCGGGCGCGGGTGCTGCCGGGTGCTGCGGGGTCCTGCTGAGGGTCAGGCCGCCTGGGCCGCCGACGCCTCGAGCGGGTCCTCGCCGATGACGTCGCCGCGCGGCGCGTCGTACCGCGCCTGGTCGAGGATGCCCTCGCGCTTCGCCACGATCGTGGGCACGAGCGCCTGGCCGGCGACGTTGGTCGCGGTGCGGATCATGTCGAGGATCGGGTCGATCGCGAGCAGCAGCGCGACGCCCTCGACGGGCAGGCCGAGCGTCGACAGGGTCAGCGTCAGCATCACGACGGCGCCCGTGAGGCCGGCGGTGGCCGCCGAGCCGATGACGGAGACGAACGCGATGAGCAGGTAGTCCTGGATGCCGAGCTCGATGCCGAAGATCTGCGCGACCGTGATGGCGGCGAGCGCCGGGTAGATGGCCGCGCAGCCGTCCATCTTGGTGGTGGCGCCGAAGGGCACGGCGAACGACGCGTACTCCTCGGGCACGCCCAGGTTGCGCACCGTCACGCGCTGGGTCAGCGGCATGGTGCCCACCGAGGAGCGGGAGACGAACGCGAGCTGGATGGCGGGCCAGGCCCCGGAGAAGTACTTGGCGGGGGAGAGGCCGTGCAGCTTCGCCAGCAGGGGGTAGACGCCGAAGAGAACGATGGCGCAGCCGACGTAGACGTCGATGGTGAAGACCGCGAGCGGGCCGAGCAGGTCCCAGCCGTACGACGCGACCGCGGCACCGATGAGGCCGAGCGTGCCCAGCGGCGCGAGGCGGATGATCCACCACAGGACCTGCTGGATCACGGCGAGCAGCGAGCGCATGATGCCGAGGAACGGCTCCGCCTTGTCGCCGGCCTTGAGCGCGGCCGCACCGACGGCGAGCGCGACGACCACGATCTGCAGCACGCTGAAGCTGATGCCGCTCTCGGACGACGAGATGCCGAGGAAGTTGGCCGGCACGAGGCCCGTGATGAAGTCGAGCCAGGAGCCCGTGGACCCCTCGTACGACGCGTCCGCCGGCGCGACGTCGGCGGCGCTGCCCGGGTTGGTGAGGAGGCCGAGCGTGATGCCGATGGCCACCGCGATGAGCGAGGTGATCATGAACCACAGCAGCGTCTGCGCGGCGAGCCGGGCGGCGTTCGCGACCTGACGGAGGTTGGCGATGCTCACCACGATGGCGACGAACACCAGCGGCGGCACCACGGCCTTGAGCAGGCCGATGAACACGTCGCCGACGGTCTGCAGGGTGGTGGTGAGCCAGTCGACCTCACCCATGCGGGCCACGAGGCCCAGCGCCACACCGAGCACGAGGGCGAGCACGATCTGCGCCCAGAACGGGGTGCGGAGGAGGGCGGGCCGCGGACGGGGGGTCCGCTGCGTCGAGTCGGGCACGGGGGTGCTGCCTTTCCGGGGGGCCCGGGTCGGGCCGCGACGGACGCGCCCGTCGTGCGGCGCGCCGCCCGCGGGGTCCCGCGGGCACAGGAGGCGTCAACGGCGCCGGTCGTGCGCCTATTCCAACCGACCTACTGCTGTTCCTGCTGCCCTTGCTGCTGGTCGTCGCGGAGGAGGGCCAGCGTCGCCCGCTCCAGCGCCGCCTGGCGCTCGTCCACGGTCTCGAACTCCCGCCGGACGACGTCGCCGATCGTGCGGCCCTCCTCGTAGGCGGTGACGACGCGGGGGTCGACGTACGACGACCGGGCCAGCGTCGGGGTGTTGCCAAGGAACGACGAGACCTCCTTCATGGCGCCGCTCACGGCCCGCCTCCGCGAGGCCGCCGTCTCGCCCGGTTCGCCGGTCGCCGCCAGGGCGGCCGCGGCGAGCACGGTGGCGTGCCACGTGCGGAAGTCCTTGGCCGTGGCGTCGATGCCGGTGGTCTCCCGCACGTACTCGTTGACGAGCGGCGGCAGCACGGAGCGCCAGCGGCGCACCTCCTTGAACGCCAGCAGCCGCGGGTCGTCGCCGCGCCGGCGGCGCATGACGGCCAGCGACTCGACCACCACCACGTCGTCGATCTCGATGCGGTGGTCGACGCCCGACTTGCCGGTGAAGGCGAAGACCAGCACGCCGCCGCGTCGCCGCACGTGGCGGCGCTCCAGCGTGGTGAGGCCGAAGCTGCCGTTCGTGTCGGCGTACACGTCGTTGCCGATCCGGAAGTAGCCGAGGTCCAGCAGCCGCACGGCGGTCGCCGCGGCGCGCTCCTGGGGCATGCCGTCGAGCCCGAGGTGGCCGAGCACGCTCTGGCGGGCACGCTCCAGGGAGGTGCCGAAGTCGACCATCCGGTCGAACTTCGCGGCGTCGCGCTGCTCGCGCCAGACGGGGTGATAGAGGTACTGGCGCCGCCCGGCGTCGTCCGTGCCGACCGCCTGCAGGTGACCGTTCGGGTACGGCGTGACCCACACGTCGCGCCACGCCGGCGGGATGACCAGCGACTCGACGCGCGCCCGCTCCTCGGGCCCCAGGCGCTGCCCGTGCTCGTCGAGGTAGGTGAACCCGCGCCCCACCCGCCGCCGGGTCCAACCCGGCTGCTCGGGGGAGGTCCTGCGCAGGCGCGGCACGGTTCGAGCGTAGACAGTCGGGCCAGTCAGCCGGGCCAGTCAGCCGGGCCGGTCAGCCGGGCCGGTCAGCCGGGCCAGCGGCGCCCGGCCCCCGCGGACGTCATCCCGATCGAGGTGCCCGGCCCTCGTCCTGCATGACGTCCGGCGCTCGGCTCACCAGCCGCGCTCGCGCCACTCCGCGAGGCGGGGGCGCTCGGCGCCGAGGGTGGAGTCGTCGCCGTGGCCGGGGTAGAACCACGTGCTGTCCGGGAGCGTCCCGAAGACCTTGGTCTCGACCTCGTCGAGGAGCTGGACGAACGCGGCGTCGTCGCCGAACGTGTTGCCGACGCCGCCGGGGAAGAGGGAGTCGCCGGTCCACAGGTGCGGCGAGCCGGAGCCGTCGTCGTACGTCAGCGCGATCGAGCCGGGGGTGTGGCCCGCCAGCGCGATGACGCCGAGCTCGACGTCGCCGAGGCGCACGCGGTCGCCGTGCTCCAGCGCGCGGGTGACGGGCACGCCGGTCTGCTCCGTGACGGCGGCCGCGTCCGGGGCGCCGACGAGGGTGGGGGCACCGGTGGCGCTCACGACCTCGGCCAGCGCGCGGTGGTGGTCCCAGTGCTGGTGGGTGGTGACGACGCCCTCGAGCCCGCCCTCGCCCACCAGGCGCAGCAGCACGCGGGCCGCGTCGGCCGCGTCGACGAGGAGCTGCGCGCCGGTGCTGCGGCAACGCAGGAGGTAGGCGTTGTTCGCCATCTTCTCGTCGACGGCGACCTTGGTGACGACGAGCCCGGGGAGCTCGCGGACGGCGGGCTCCCCGCCCGGGGTGACGTGGCCGGTGTAGGTCATGGGCCCGATGCTAGGCCCGTCGCAGGACGGGGGGACCCTGGTCCGCGCGGTCCGCTTGCCCCCGGGTGACAACCTGGCGGGTGCGCGTCGGCTTGCAGTTCCGTGCCCGATGTCGAAAACTTGTTCGACGCGACGACGACGCCGATCCCTGGCGCCCGTCCCCACCGAGGAGAAGGACCACCGTGGCCGACCAGCTGATCATCCGAGGCGCTCGCGAGCACAACCTCAAGGACGTCTCGGTCGACCTGCCGCGCGACAGCCTCATCGTCTTCACGGGCCTGTCGGGCTCCGGCAAGTCGAGCCTGGCCTTCGACACGATCTTCGCCGAGGGCCAGCGCCGCTACGTCGAGTCGCTCTCGGCGTACGCCCGGCAGTTCCTCGGGCAGATGGACAAGCCGGACGTGGACTTCATCGAGGGGCTGTCCCCAGCGGTCTCGATCGACCAGAAGTCGACGTCGCGCAACCCCCGCTCGACGGTCGGCACCATCACGGAGGTCTACGACTACCTCCGCCTGCTGTACGCGCGGGCCGGCACGCCGCACTGCCCCGTCTGCGGGGCCGTCATCGAGCGCCAGACGCCGCAGCAAATCGTCGACCGCGTCCTGACGCTGGAGGAGGGCCGCCGCTTCCAGGTGCTCGCGCCCGTCGTGCGCGGCCGCAAGGGGGAGTACCTCGAGCTCTACCGCCAGCTGACGACCCAGGGCTTCTCGCGCGCCCGCACCAACGGCGTGACCCACGCGCTCGACGCGCCCCCGCAGCTCGACAAGCAGAAGAAGCACACGATCGAGGTCGTGGTCGACCGCCTGTCGGTCAAGGCCTCGTCGAAGCGGCGCCTCACCGACTCGGTCGAGACCGCGCTCGGCCTCGCGGGCGGTCTCGTCATCCTCGACTTCGTCGACCTCCCCGACGACGACCCCGACCGCGAGATGCGGTTCTCCGAGAAGCTGGCCTGCCCCAACGAGCACCCGCTGGAGGTCGACGAGCTCGAGCCGCGCTCGTTCTCCTTCAACGCCCCGTACGGCGCGTGCCCCGAGTGCTCCGGCCTGGGCGTCCGCATGGAGGTCGACGCCGAGCTCGTCGTGCCCGACCCGACGGCGACGCTGGGCGAGGGTGCGCTCGCGCCGTGGACCGGCGCGCACGTGGCCGACTACTTCCTGCGGCTGCTCGCCGCGCTCGGCGACGAGCTCGGGTTCGACCTCAACACCCCGTGGGACGAGCTGCCGGCCAAGACGCGCAGCACCATCCTCGACGGGCGCGCGACCAAGGTGCACGTGCGCCACCGCAACCGCTACGGCCGCGAGCGGGCCTACCACGCCGACTTCGAGGGCGTGCGGGCGTACGTCGAGCGCCGTCACCGCGAGGCGGAGTCCGACACGAGCCGCGAGCGGTTCGAGGGCTTCATGCGCGAGGTGCCGTGCCCCACCTGCAAGGGCGCCCGGCTCAAGCCCGTCGTCCTCAGCGTGACCGTCGGCGAGCGCAACATCGCCGAGGTCTGCGCGATGCCGCTCAACGAGGCGTCGGAGTTCCTCAACGGGCTCGAGCTGTCGTCGCGCCAGCGCCAGATCGCCGCCAACGTGCTCAAGGAGATCCAGGAGCGCCTGCGCTTCCTGCTCGACGTCGGCCTCGACTACCTCAGCCTCGACCGGCCCTCGGGCTCGCTGTCGGGCGGCGAGGCGCAGCGCATCCGGCTCGCCACGCAGATCGGCGCCGGTCTCGTCGGCGTGCTCTACGTGCTCGACGAGCCGTCGATCGGCCTGCACCAGCGCGACAACCAGCGGCTCATCGAGACGCTGCTGCGGCTCAAGAGCCTCGGCAACACCCTCATCGTCGTCGAGCACGACGAGGACACCATCCGCGTCGCCGACTGGGTCGTGGACGTCGGGCCGGGCGCGGGCGAGCACGGCGGCCAGGTGGTGCACTCCGGCAGCGTCGCCGACCTCTACTCCCACCCCGACTCGATCACGGGGCAGTACCTGTCGGGCCGCCGCGAGATCCCCGTCCCGGCCGTGCGCCGCCCCCTCACGAAGGGCCGCGAGCTGACGGTCGTCGACGCGCGGGAGAACAACCTGCACGGCATCGACGTGACGTTCCCGCTCGGCGTCTTCGTCGCCGTCACCGGCGTCTCGGGCTCCGGCAAGTCGACGCTCGTCAACGACATCCTCTACACCTCGCTGGCCAAGCAGATCTACAACGCCAAGACCGTGCCCGGCCGGCACCGCAAGATCACCGGCACCGAGCACGTCGACAAGGTCATCCACGTCGACCAGTCGCCGATCGGGCGCACCCCGCGGTCCAACCCCGCGACGTACACGGGGGTCTTCGACCACGTGCGCAAGCTCTTCGCGCAGACGCCGGAGGCGAAGGTCCGCGGCTACATGCCGGGCCGCTTCTCTTTCAACGTCAAGGGCGGGCGCTGCGAGGCCTGCGCCGGCGACGGCACGCTGAAGATCGAGATGAACTTCCTGCCGGACGTCTACGTCCCCTGCGAGGTGTGCCACGGCGCCCGCTACAACCGCGAGACGCTCGAGGTCCACTACAAGGGCAAGACCATCGCCGAGGTGCTCGACATGCCGATCGAGGAGGCGGTCGAGTTCTTCGCCGCCGTCCCGGTCATCCACCGGCACCTGTCGACCCTCATGGAGGTCGGGCTGGGGTACGTGCGGCTCGGTCAGCCCGGCACCACGCTGTCCGGCGGCGAGGCGCAGCGCGTCAAGCTCGCCACCGAGCTGCAGCGCCGGTCCACGGGGCGCACCCTCTACGTGCTCGACGAGCCGACCACGGGCCTGCACTTCGAGGACATCCGCCGCCTGCTCGAGGTGCTCGGCCGACTGGTCGACCAGGGCAACACGGTCCTCGTCATCGAGCACAACCTCGACGTCATCAAGACCGCCGACTGGATCGTCGACATGGGTCCCGAGGGCGGCTCCCGCGGCGGCACCGTCGTCGCGAGCGGCACGCCCGAGGACGTCGTCACCGTGCCCGAGAGCCACACCGGCCGCTTCCTCGCCCCGCTGCTCGAGGGGCGCGCCGCCAGCGCGCAGCCCCCGCGGGACCCGGCCCCCGAGCCGCTGCGCGGCAAGGGGGCGGTAAAGGCCGCCGCGAAGGCGGCAGCGGCCGCTGACAAGGCCGCGGAGAAGGCGGCGGCGAAGACGGCGCCGGCCACGAAGACCGCAGCCAAGAAGGCGCCGGCCAGGAAGACCGCGGCGAAGAAGGCCACGGCCACCGCGGGCGCCCGGAGCCGGGCGTGAGCCCCCGGGAGCGGTCGTCCGGTACGCCGGCGCTGGGCCGGCGCGGGTTCGTGCGGGTCGCGGCGGGCGGGGCCGCGGGTGCGCCGCTGCTCGCGGCGTGCGGCGGCGAGACCGAGGTCTCCGCGCCCGAGGGCGCGCCGGGCGAGGTCATCGTGGCGGCGGCCGACGTACCGGTGGGTGGCGGCGTGATCGTCGACGCACCGGCCGTCGTGGTGACGCAGCCGGAGGAGGGCACGTTCAAGGCCTTCTCGTCCATCTGCACCCACCAGAGCTGCAAGGTCACCCAGGTCGAGGACCGCGCGATCGTCTGCCAGTGCCACCGCAGCCTGTTCTCCATCGACGACGGCGCGGTCCTCGACGGGCCGGCGGAGGAGCCGCTGCCCGAGGTCGCGGTCGCCGTCGACGGCACCGACGTCACGTTCGCGTGAGGGGGTCGCGGCCGTGGCCGATCCGCTGACCTACCGCCCGAAGCCGGGGGAGATCCCCACCCAGCCGGGGGTCTACCGGTTCCGCGACGCCCAGCGCCGGGTGATCTACGTCGGCAAGGCGAAGAGCCTGCGGGCGCGGCTGTCGTCGTACTTCCAGGACATCTCGGCGCTGCACCCGCGCACCGCGACGATGGTGACGACCGCGGCCAGCGTCGAGTGGACCGTGGTGGGCACCGAGGTCGAGGCGCTCCAGCTGGAGTACTCCTGGATCAAGGAGTTCGACCCGCGGTTCAACGTGAAGTACCGCGACGACAAGTCCTACCCGTGGCTGGCCGTCACGGTGTCGGAGGAGTTCCCCCGCGTCATGGTCGGCCGCGGCGCGAAGCGGAAGGGCACGCGCTACTTCGGGCCCTACAGCCACGCGTGGGCCATCCGCGACACCGTCGACACGCTGCTGCGCGTCTTCCCGATGCGCTCGTGCAGCAACGGGGTGTTCAAGCGCTCGCAGCAGGTGGGGCGCCCCTGCCTGCTGGGGTACATCGACAAGTGCGCCGCGCCCTGCGTCGGCAACGTCAGCGCCGAGGAGCACCGCGCGATCGTCGACGACTTCTGCGCCTTCATGGCGGGGCAGACGGCGGCGTTCACCAAGCGCATCCACCGCGAGATGCTCGCCGCCAGCGACGCGCTCGACTTCGAGCGGGCCGCCCGCCTGCGCGACGACCTGGGTGCGCTGGAGCGGGCGCTGGAGAAGCAGGCCGTCGTGCTCGGCGACGGCACGGACGCGGACGTCATCGCCCTGGCCGCCGACCCGCTCGAGGTGGGCGTGCAGGTCTTCCACGTGCGCGGCGGGCGCATCCGCGGCCAGCGCGGCTGGGTCGCCGACCGCACCGACGAGGGCGGCACCGCCGAGCTGGTGGAGGGCTTCCTCCTCCAGCTGTACGGCGGGGAGGCCGGCGACGCGATCCCGCGCGAGGTGCTCGTCCCCGAGCTCCCCACGGACGTCACGACCGTGGAGCAGCTGCTCGGCGAGCTGCGCGGCGGCAAGGTGCAGGTCCGCGTCCCCCAGCGCGGCGACAAGCGCGCGCTGCAACAGACCGTCGAGCGCAACGCGCAGCAGGCGCTCGCCCTGCACAAGACGAAGCGCGCCAGCGACCTGACGACCCGCAACCGGGCGCTGGAGGAGATCCAGTCCGCGCTGGACCTCGACGACGTGCCGCTGCGCATCGAGTGCTACGACGTGTCGAACCTGCAGGGCACCGAGGTCGTGGCGTCGATGGTGGTCTTCGAGGACGGGCTGGCCCGCAAGGGCGAGTACCGCCGTTTCGTCGTCAAGGGCGTGGAGGGCCAGAACGACGTCGCGTCGATGCACGAGGTGATCACGCGGCGCTTCCGCCGACTGCTCGACGAGCAGGCCCGCTCCGAGCTGCGGCCCGGCGACGACACGACGGGCCCGATGCTGGTCGACCCGGACACGGGCCGGCCGCGCAAGTTCGCCTACGCCCCGGGGCTCGTGGTCGTCGACGGCGGCCCGCCGCAGGTGGCCGCGGCGCAGCGGGCGCTCGACGAGCTCGGCATCGACGACGTGCCGATCGTGGGGCTGGCCAAGCGCCTCGAGGAGGTGTGGGTGCCGGGGGAGGAGGACCCGGTGATCCTGCCGCGCACCTCGGAGGGGCTCTACCTGCTGCAGCGGATCCGCGACGAGGCCCACCGGTTCGCGATCAACCACCACCGCTCGCGGCGCTCGAAGTCGATGGTCGAGAGCGTCCTGGACGACGTGCCCGGGCTCGGCGAGGTGCGCCGGCGCAGCGTCATCAAGCACTTCGGCTCGCTGCGCAAGCTGCGCCAGGCCGAGGTCGCGGAGATCGCCATGGTCCCCGGTGTGGGACCGGCGACGGCCGCGGCCATCAAGGACGCGTTGGCGGCCGACGATGCGCAGCGGCGCGAGCGCGGACAGAATGTGCGGATCAACACCGCCACCGGTGAGATCGAGGAGGACTGAGTGGACGAGCCCGTCCCGTCGAGCACCGCCCCCGCCCCACCCGCCACCACCGCCGGACAGCTGGTGGTCGTGACCGGCATGACCGGCGCCGGTCGCAGCACCGCGGCGAAGGAGCTGGAGGACCTCGGCTTCTACGTGGTCGACAACCTGCCGCCGGCGCTGCTGCGCGACGTGGTGCGCCTCGTCGACGAGAGCAAGGGTCCCCAGCAGCCCATCGCGGTGGTCGTCGACGTCCGTTCGGGGTCGTTCTTCGACAGCCTGCAGGTGAACCTCGCCCAGGGGGCGACGGGCCGGCACGCGACGCTCGTGTTCCTCGAGGCCACCGACGAGGTGCTGGTACGCCGGCAGGAGGCCGCCCGGCGCCCGCACCCGCTCCAGGGCGGCGGCCGCCTGCTCGACGGGCTCCAGCGCGAGCGCGCCGTCCTGGCCCAGCTGCGCTCGACGGCGGACCTGGTCATCGACACCAGCAACCTCAACGTGCACCAGCTGACGAAGCGGGTCGCGCACGCGTTCGGCACGCCGGACACGACGCGGCTCAAGGTGCGGGTCGTGAGCTTCGGCTTCAAGTACGGCATCCCCGTCGACGCCGACTACGTCGCGGACATGCGGTTCCTGCCGAACCCGCACTGGGTGCCCGAGCTGCGTCCGCTCACGGGGCAGGACCCCGACGTGGCGACGTACGTGAAGGCGCGGCCGGGCGCGGAGCTGTTCCTCGAGCAGTTCGTGCCGCTGCTGCAGACGGTCGCGGAGGGCTACCTCGCCGAGGGCAAGCGGTTCATGACCGTCGCGGTCGGCTGCACCGGCGGCAAGCACCGCAGCGTCGCGATGTCGGAGGAGATCGCGGCGCGGCTGCGCGAGCACGGCTACGAGGTCCGGGCGACCCACCGCGACCTCGGGCGCGAGTGAGCCCGTTCCGCGACGCCGCCGCCCCGTCCGGTCCCCTGGGGCCGCGGACGGTGCCGCTGCCCGGCACCCGCGTCGTCGCCCTCGGCGGGGGCCACGGCCTGCACGCCTCCCTGGCGGCGCTGCGCCGCGTCGTCGGCGACCTGACCGCGGTCGTCACGGTGGCCGACAACGGCGGGTCGTCGGGCCGGCTGCGGGGCGAGTTCGGCGTCCTGCCGCCGGGGGACCTGCGCATGGCCCTCGCCGCCCTGTGCGGCGACGACGACTGGGGCCGCACGTGGGCGGAGGTGCTGCAGCACCGGTTCGCCGGCGAGGGGGAGATGCGCGGCCACGTCGTCGGCAACCTCCTCATCGTCGGCCTGTGGGAGCTGCTCGGCGACAGCGTGCCGGCCCTCGACTGGGTCGGGCGGCTGCTGGGCGCCCAGGGCCGGGTGCTGCCGATGGCGGTGACGCCCATGGACATCACGGCCGACGTGGCGCTCGACGGGGAGGTCGTGCGCGTCCGGGGCCAGGTCGAGGTGGCGAGCACCGCCGGCCGCATCGAGGGCATCCAGCTCGACCCGGCCGACCCCGAGGCCTGCCCCGAGGCGGTCGAGGCCGTCCGCTCCGCCGACTGGGTCGTGCTCGGCCCGGGCAGCTGGTACACCTCGGTCATCCCGCACCTCATGGTCCCCGACCTGCGCCGGGCCATCGTGGGCACGCGCGGCCGGGTGGTGGTCGTCCTCAACCTCGAGGGGCAGCCGGGGGAGACCGCCGGGTACGGCCCGGAGGAGCACCTCGCGGCGCTGCTCGAGCACGCCCCCGACCTGCGGATCGACACCGTCGTGGCCGACACGGCCGCCGTGGCGGACGCCGGGGCGCTCGAGGCCGCCGTGGCACGGTTGGGCGCCCGGCTCGTCGTGGCGGACGTCGCGGTGGGCGACGGCACGCCGCGGCACGACCCCGCGCGGCTCGCCGGTGTGCTCGGTCGGGTGATGGGCGCCACGGCCGCGCCGGCCGCGGCGCTGGCGCCGGTCCAGCCCGGCCCGCCCGCCTGAGCCGAGCGGTCACGGCGTGTCGCGCGGCGTGGCAGGATGGCGCGCATGGCGATGACGGCCCAGGTGAAGGCGGAGCTCTCCAACACGCACATCACCAAGAACTGTTGTCGCAAGGCCGAGGTGGCCACGCTGCTGCGCTTCGCCGGCGGCCTCCACATCGTCGGCGGCCGCATCGTGGTGGAGGCGGAGCTGGACACCGGCGCCGCCGCCCGCCGCCTCCGCAAGGACGTCAAGGAGGTCTTCGGCCACGACTCCGACGTCGTGCTCGTGCAGGGCAACGGCATCCGCCGCGGCAGCCGCTACCTGGTGCGCGTCGTCAAGGACGGCGAGGCCCTGGCGCGCCAGACCGGGCTGCTCGACGGTCGCGGGCGCCCCGTGCGGGGCCTGCCCCCGCAGGTCGTCTCCGGCGGCGCGTGCGACGCGGTCGCGGCGCTGCGCGGGGCCTTCCTGGCGCACGGCTCGCTGACCGAGCCGGGCCGCTCGTCCTCGATGGAGGTCACCTGCCCCGGCCCGGAGGCCGCGCTGGCGCTCGTGGGCGTCGTACGACGTCTCGGGATCCAGGCGAAGGCCCGTGAGGTCCGCGGGGTCGACCGCGTCGTGGTCCGCGACGGCGACGCCATCGGCGCCCTGCTGACCCGCCTGGGAGCCCACGAGGCGCTCATGGCGTGGGAGGAGCGGCGGATGCGGCGCGAGGTGCGCGCCACGGCCAACCGCCTCGCGAACTTCGACGACGCCAACCTGCGCCGCTCGGCGCGCGCCGCGGTCGCCGCGGGCGCACGGGTCGAGCGGGCGCTGGAGATCCTCGGCGAGGAGGCTCCCGAGCACCTCAAGGCCGCGGGGCACCTGCGCCTGGAGCACAAGCAGGCGTCGCTGGAGGAGCTCGGGCAGCTGCACGAGCCGGCCCTGACGAAGGACGCGATCGCGGGCCGGATCCGCCGGCTGCTGGCCATGGCCGACAAGCGCGCGGAGGACCTGGGCATCCCGGACACGGAGGCGTCCCTGACCCCGGACATGCTCGTCGAGGAGGTGTGAGCCGCACCTCGGCGCCGGTTCGGTAGGGTCGGGAGCGGCAACCCGCCAACGAGCCGGGTCCTGGCCCCGGGTCACGCATCCCTAGGAGTCGAGTAGCAGTGACTGTTCGCGTAGGAATCAACGGCTTCGGCCGCATCGGCCGCAACTTCTTCCGGGCGGTCCGCGCCTCGGGTGCCGACATCGAGATCGTCGGCGTCAACGACCTGACCGACAACGCGTCGCTGGCGCACCTGCTCAAGTACGACTCGATCCTGGGTCGCCTCAACGCCGACGTGTCGTCGACCGACACCTCGATCGTCGTGGGCGGCACCGAGATCCACGCGTTCGCGGAGCGCAACCCGGCCGACCTCAAGTGGGGCGACATCGGCGTCGACGTCGTCGTCGAGTCCACCGGTTTCTTCACCGACGCGACGAAGGCCAAGGCCCACGTCGACGGTGGCGCCAAGAAGGTCATCATCTCCGCGCCGGCCAGCAACGACGACATCACCATCGTCATGGGCGTGAACCACGAGCAGTACGACCCGGCCGCCCACACGGTCATCTCCAACGCGTCCTGCACGACCAACTGCCTCGCCCCGATGGCCAAGGCGCTCAACGACGCGATCGGCATCAACAAGGGCCTGATGACGACGATCCACGCCTACACGGCCGACCAGAACCTGCAGGACAACATCCACAAGGACCTGCGTCGCGCCCGCGCCGCCGCGCTCAACATCGTGCCGACCTCGACCGGTGCCGCGAAGGCCATCGGCCTGGTGCTGCCCGAGCTCAAGGGCAAGCTCGACGGCTACGCGCTGCGCGTGCCGACGCCGACCGGCTCGCTGACGGACCTCTCCTTCGAGGCGTCGCGCGAGACGTCGGTCGAGGAGGTCAACGAGGCGGTCAAGGCCGCCGCCGACGGTCGCTTCCTCAAGTACTCGACCGACCCGATCGTGTCCTCGGACATCGTCACCGACCCGGCGTCGTGCATCTTCGACTCGCCGCTGACCAAGGTGATCGGCAACCAGGTCAAGGTCGCCGGCTGGTACGACAACGAGTGGGGCTACTCCAACCGCCTCGCGGACCTGATCGCCTACATCGGCGAGACCCTCTGACGTGGGTTCCTACCCCGGACTCGGTGAGGTCGGCGGCAAGCGCGTCCTGGTCCGCTCGGACCTGAACGTGCCGCTGGACGGCACCACCATCACCGACGACGGCCGGATCCGGGCGAGCGTCCCGACCATCCGCGCGCTGGCCGAGGCCGGCGCGCGGGTGGTGGTCACCGCCCACCTCGGCCGGCCCAAGGGCGCGCCGGACCCGGCGTACTCCCTCGCCCCGGTCGCCTCACGCCTCTCCGAGCTGCTCGAGGCGCCCGTCGCGTTCGCGACCGACACGGTCGGCGAGAGCGCGCGGCAGGTCGTGGCCGACCTGGCCGACGGCCAGGTCGCCGTGCTCGAGAACGTCCGCTTCAACGCGGGCGAGACCAGCAAGGACGAGGCCGAGCGCGGCGCCTTCGCCGACGAGCTCGCCGGCCTCGCCGACGCCTTCGTCTCCGACGGCTTCGGCGTGGTGCACCGCAAGCAGGCGAGCGTGTACGACGTCGCGCAGCGCCTGCCGCACACGATGGGTGCCCTCGTGCGGGCCGAGATCGACGTGCTGACCCGGCTGACCGAGACCCCGGAGCGCCCCTACGTGGTGGTGCTCGGCGGGTCGAAGGTCTCCGACAAGCTCGGCGTCATCGACAACCTGCTCGGCAAGGCCGACAAGCTGCTCATCGGCGGCGGCATGGTCTTCACCTTCCTCAAGGCCCAGGGCCACGAGGTCGGCCGCAGCCTGCTCGAGGAGGACCAGATCGGCACGTGCGTGGAGTACCTGCGCCGCGCCGAGACGTCGGGCGTCGAGATCGTCCTGCCGTCCGACATCGTGGTCGACACCGAGTTCCCGACCGGTGACACCCGGCCGGAGCCGATCGTCGTACCGGCCTCGAACATCCCGGCCAGCAGCCTCGGCCTCGACATCGGGCCCGACTCGGCCGCGGCGTTCGCCGCCGCCCTGGCGGACGCCCGCACGGTGTTCTGGAACGGGCCGATGGGCGTCTTCGAGGTCGAGGAGTTCGCGGGCGGCACCCGCACGGTCGCCGAGGCGCTGACGAAGGTCGACGGCCTCTCGGTCGTCGGCGGCGGCGACTCGGCCGCGGCGGTGCGCACGCTCGGGTTCGACGAGACGGCCTTCGGCCACATCTCGACGGGCGGCGGCGCGAGCCTGGAGTACCTCGAGGGCAAGGAGCTCCCGGGCGTGAAGGTGCTGGAGGACTGATGGCCACGAAGAAGCCCGGCGCCGGTGGGCGCACGCCGCTCATGGCGGGCAACTGGAAGATGAACCTCAACCACCTCGAGGCCGTCGGCCTGGTGCAGAAGCTCGCCTGGACGCTGTCGGACAAGAAGCACGACCACGACGCCGTCGAGGTCGTCGTGGTCCCGCCGTTCACCGACCTGCGCTCGGTGCAGACCCTGGTGGACGGGGACCGGCTGAAGCTCAAGTACGGCGCGCAGGACGTGTCCGTGCACGACGAGGGCGCCTACACCGGCGAGATCTCGGCGTCGATGCTCGCCAAGCTCGGCTGCTCCTACGTGGTCGTGGGCCACTCGGAGCGCCGGGAGTACCACGGCGAGAGCGACGACGTCGTCAACGCGAAGGCCCACAAGGCCCTCGCGGCCGGCATGGTCCCGATCGTGTGCGTCGGCGAGGGCCTCGAGGTGCGCAAGGCGGGCGAGCACGTGGCCCACACCCTCGCGCAGGTCGACGGCTCGCTCGCGGGCTTCACCGCCGAGCAGGTCGCGGGCCTCGTCGTCGCCTACGAGCCCGTGTGGGCCATCGGCACCGGCGAGGTCGCCACCCCGGCCGACGCGCAGGAGGTCTGCGCGGCGATCCGGGCCCGCGTCCGCGAGGTCCACGGCGACGCGGCGGCCGACGGCCTCCGGGTGCTGTACGGCGGGTCGGTGAAGGCCGCGAACGTCGCCGGCATCATGGTCGAGGAGGACGTCGACGGCGCACTCGTCGGCGGCGCCAGCCTCCAGGCGGAGGAGTTCGGCGGCATCTGCCGCTTCTACGACATGCCCCGCCTCTGACCTGCTCCGGCACCCTGCTCGAGCACCTCATCCAGCACCCCGCCGACGCGGCCGGGCGGCCCCTCGTGGCGCCGTCCGGCCGCGCCGGTCCGTGACGTAAGGTTTCCTCCCGTGACTGTCCTCTTCACCGTCGTGCTGGTGATCACCAGCCTGCTCCTCATCCTCCTCGTGCTCCTGCACAAGGGCCGGGGCGGCGGCCTCTCCGACATGTTCGGTGGCGGTGTCTCGACCAACCTGGGCGGCTCGTCCGTCGCGGAGCGCAACCTCGACCGCTACACCATCGGCATCGGCATCATCTGGTTCGCCAGCATCATCGCCCTCGGTCTGCTGCTGGCCTACGACGGCCAGTCCTGACCAGGTCCTCGGGGAGGAACGCACATGGCCGGTAGGAGCAGCTCCATCCGCGGGTCCCGGATCGGCTCGGGTCCCCTGGGCGAGGAGGCCCGCGGCGAGGCCGCGGCCCGCCAGACCGTCACCTACTTCTGCGCCCACGACCACCGGTCGGTGATGACGTTCTCCGTCGAGGCGGTCGCCCCGGAGACGTGGGACTGCCCGAAGTGCGGCCAGCCCGCGAGCCTGGACGCGGAGAACCCCCCGCCGGCCCACAAGGTGGAGCCGTACAAGACCCACCTGGCCTACGTGAAGGAGCGCCGCTCCGACGCCGAGGCCAAGGCCATCCTCGACGAGGCGCTCAAGACGCTGCGCACGCGCCGCGCCGCCGGCGAGCTCGTCTTCTGACCCCGAGTCGTCGCCAGCTGCACGCCGCCGTACGCCGAGTCGTCGCGAACTGCGCGCTGCAACGCGTCGAGTCGTCGCACGTCGCACGGTCAGGCGACACGCCCTAGGCGACGACGTGCCTCCTCCATGCCTCGGAAGATGATCCCTTCGACGTCGCGCTGGGCGCCGAAGACGTTGCCCGCCCGGACGGCCTCGACCAGGTAGCCGAACTCCTCGACCACCATCTCCCGCCGCGCGCGGTCGTGAGCGCGCTGGCCCGGCGAGGTGTGCCACTCCGCGCCGTCGTACTCGACGGCGAAGCGAACCGACCGCTCGGCCAGGTCGAGTCGCGCCACGAGCAACCCGCCCCGACGGAGCTCGAGCTGAGGCTCCGGCGTACCGATGCCGAGATCGAGCCACCGCAGGCGCGTCACGGACTCGCCCGGCGACTCGGACCGCCCGTCCGCGAGGGGTGCGAGCTCGCGGAGGGTGCGCACCCATCGCTGCTTGCGGAACCGGTCGACGCCGTCGAGCAGCTCGTCCTGCGTGAAGACCCCGAGCCGCAGCATCGCGTCCAGGCCCCCCAGGGCGTGCTCCCGGCTACGGACCCGCCCGAGGTCCCAGGTCGTGCGCAGCGGGGTCGTCACGCGCAGGCCGCCGAGGTCGACCAGGTCGCCGGGGGCGAACGCCCGTTCACCGCTGTCGGCCAGCCCGTTGCGCAGACGCTCGCGGCCCGACGGACGGAACACCCGGATGGGTTGCAGCTCGAGGTGCTCGTTCGGGGCGAGCACCATGCCTGCACCGTGGAGCCAACCGGCGTGCCGGTCGCAGACGACGGCGTCGTCCGGCACCACGAGCGCCAAGCTGTCGATCCTGAGGCGCGTGCTGTCCGGAACCTGCGCCGCGACGTACACACCCCGGACGACGCGCCGGAGGTGTCCGGACCGCACGAGGCGACCCAGCCACCGGACGGGGAACCCCTCGGCGCGGACGGCGTCGAGGCCGAAGGGCGCGTCGAGAGGCAGGGGGAACCGGTCGTCGAGCAGGGGCGAGGCCAGGTACGCGTCGAGGCTCATGCCGCGGACGGTGCCCCGATGATCGGCGGCGCGGGCGTGGACCCGCCCGCTGTGGACCGCAGGCGTGAGCGCCGCGCCTGTGGACAGGAAGCGGCCCGCCGCAGCGCGCAGCTAGCGACGACTCGGCGCGCCGCAGCGTGCAGCTAGCGACGACTCGGCGCGCCGCAGCGTGCAGCTACCGACGACTCGGCGTCAGAGCGCGGACGCGGCCGCCTCGTCGATCCACCACACGGTCTCCCGCTCGCCCTCGACGCCCGCGGCGGGCGTCTCGTGCACGTCGGCGGGCTCGCCCCGGTCGGGGCCGCCGAGCGCCCGGGCGACGGCCTCGGCCTTGCCCTCGCCGCTGACGAGGAACCACACGGCGTCGGCGTTCCGCAGTGCCGGGAGGGTCAGGCTGACCCGCTCCGGCGGCGGCTTCGGCGAGCCGGTGACCCCCACGGCCAGCGCGTCGGTGACGCCGACCTGGGGGAACCCCGGGAACAGCGAGGCGACGTGGCCGTCCGGGCCGACACCGAGCATGACCACGTCGAACCGGCCACCGCCCAGCGTGCGCAGGGACGCGTCGTACGCCGCGGCGGCCTCGTCGACCGAGCCGGCAGTGGCCGTCGACGGCACCTCGTGCACCCGCTCGGCGCCCACGGCGTCGAGGAACGCCTCGCGCGCCTGCAGCGCGTTCCGGTCCCCGGAGTCCGGCGCCACGAAGCGCTCGTCCCCGAACCAGAACACGACGCGCGCGAAGTCGACACCGGCGTCCGGCGCCAGGCGGGCCACCTCGTGGTGGATCGCCTCGGCGATGGTGCCGCCGGTGAGCACGACCTGCGGGTCGCGCCCCTCGGCCTGCACCTCCGCCAGGCGCGCCAGGAGCGCCGTGGCCACCGTGGCGGCCAGCGCGCCCGCGTCGGGCGAGCGCCGTACCTCGGTGGTCACGACGCCAGGGCCGCGCGCACGGTGGCGAGCGCCGCGGGGGAGGCGAGGTGGAGCCGCAGCACGGGGCGGTGCTTGTCGGCCAGCACCTGGCCGTCGCCGACGGCCTGGGCCTCGATGAACTCGCCGAACGTGAACGGCCGGCCGGGCACCTCGAGGTCGGACTCCGGGGTCGTCGTCACCTGCAGGTAGACGCCGGTCGCCGGACCGCCCTTGTGGTACTGGCCCGTGGAGTGCAGGAACCGCGGCCCCCACCCGAAGGTGACGGGGCGCCCGGTGCGCACGGCGAGCTCCGCCCGTACGGCGCCCAGCTCGGCGTCGCGGTTGCGGTCCAGGTAGGCCTGCACGGCGAGGTAGCCGCGCTCGGCGTCGAGGTGGCCGAGCAGCGCCTCCACGGCACCGTCGACCGTCGCGACGTCGGCGGGCAGCCAGCCGGGGGAGGCGTAGACCGTGACGTCACCGGCGGTGAAGGCGGGCTCGGGCTTCTCGCCGCCCCCGTCGAGCATCTCCCGGGCGGCGGCCTTGGCGCTCTCCACGTCGGGCTGGTCGAACGGGTTGATGCCGATGACGCGGCCCGCTACGACGGTGGCGTACTCCCACAGGAGCAGCTGGCCGCCGAGCGTCGCGTCGACCGCAGCGCCCCAGCCGGAGGCCGGCGGGGACGCCTCGAACGGGAACCCGGTGCCGTAGGAGACGAGCACCTCGTCCCGCGTGCTCGGGTCGACGTTCGGCGCGCCCGGGCTCTCCACGACGACGGGCAGGACGCCCTTGCCGAGCTTGCCGGTCGACTCCGCGACGAGCTGCTCGATCCAGTCGCCGAGACCGGGGTACGGCGCGTCCGCGGCCGCCAGGACCAGCTTGTCGACGCCGCGCGCGTTCGCGACCCCGATGAGCGCACCGAGCCGCAGGCCCGGGTTGTCGACCGAGTCCTCCTCCAGGACCGGGCGCAGCGCGGCGGCCTGGTCGAGCAGGGAGCCCACGTCCGCGCCGGCGAGACCGGAGGGGACGAGGCCGAAGGCGGTCAGCGCCGAGTAGCGCCCACCGACCGACGGGTCGGCCAGGAACACCCGGTAGCCGTCGGCCTCGGCCGACTGCGAGAGCGGCGAGCCGGGGTCGGTGACGACGACGATGCGGCGCCGCGGGTCGATGCCCGCGTCGCGGAAGGCCTGCTCGAAGGCACGCTTCTGGCTGTCGGTCTCGACGGTGCCGCCGGACTTCGACGAGACGACCACGACGGTCTGCTCGAGGCGGTCGGTGAGGAAGCCGCGCACGTAGTCGGGGTCGGAGGAGTCCAGCACACCGAGCTCGACCCCTGCGGCGCCGCAGACGACCTCGGGAGCCAGCGAGGACCCGCCCATGCCGCAGAGCACGACCCGGGTGACGCCGGCCTGGGCCAGCTCGTCCCGCAGGGCCTCGATCTGCGCCACCAGGGGGCGGGAGGTCTCGGTCAGGTCGACCCAGCCCAGCCGCTTGCCGGCCTCCTCCTCGGCGTCCGGGCCCCACAGGGTGGCGTCGCCCGCTGCGATGCGGGAGGCGACGCGGTCCCCGGCGAGGTCCTGCACCGTCTGGGCGAACGCCTCCTCGTCGGCGTAGCCCAGGGTGAGGGCGTAGCCCTCCCCGGTGGCCGTGCTCCAGTCGGTCATCGCGCGATCGCGTCCTTCGCGGCCGCGACCTGGCCCTCGACGGTCTCGAGCAGCTCGTTCCAGGACGCGAGGAACTTGTCGACGCCCTCCTTCTCGAGCGCACGGATCACGTCGTCGTAGTCGACCCCGGCGGCGGCGACGGCGTCCATGACGGCCTGCGCGTCGTCGTACTTCGTCGTGACCTGGTCACCCTCGACCTCGCCGTGGTCGGCCAAGGCGTCCATCGTCTTCTCCGGCATCGTGTTGACGGTGCCGGGGGCGACGAGGTCGGTGACGTACATCGTGTCGCGGTAGTCGGGGTTCTTGACGCCCGTGGAGGCCCACAGGGGGCGCTGCGGGCGGGCGCCGGCGGCGGCGAGGCGCTCCCAGCGCTCGCCCGAGAAGACCCGCTCGTAGGCCTGGTAGGCGAGCCGGGCGTTCGCGACCGCCGCCTTGCCGAACAGCTCGGCGTCGGCGCCGGCCGCCTCGAGGCGCTTGTCGATCTCGCTGTCGACGCGCGAGACGAAGAACGACGCGACCGAGTGGATGTCGGACAGGTCGTGGCCGGACTCCAGCGCCTTCTCGAGGCCCGCCACGTAGGACTCCATGACCTGCTCGTAGCGGGCCAGGCCGAAGATGAGCGTCACGTTGACCGAGATGCCCTCCGCGATCGCGTCGCGGATGGCGGGCAGGCCCTCCGTCGTCGCCGGGATCTTGATGAGGAGGTTGGGGCGGTCGATCGTCGCCCACAGCTCCTTCGCGGAGGCCAGTGTGGCCTCGGTGTCGAAGGCCAGGTCGGGCGTGACCTCGATGGAGACGCGGCCGTCGACGCCGTCCGTCGCGGCGTGCACGGGCGCGAGCACGTCGGCCGCGTCACGCACGTCCTTGGTGGTCAGCGCGAACACGACGCCGTCGACGTCGGTGCCGTCGGCGACGAGCTCGCGCAGCTGGGCGTCGTACCGCTCGCCGTCGGCGAGGGCGGTGGCGAAGATCGAGGGGTTGGTGGTGACGCCGACGACCGACTTCTCCTCGATGAGCGAGGCCAGGTTGCCGGTCTCGATGCGCTCGCGGGAGAGGTCGTCGAGCCAGATGGACACACCCGCGTCGGCGAGTGCCTTGAGACGGTCGGACATAGCTACCTCCTGGGGTAGTGGGGTAGGGAGCGGATCAGCCGGTGGTGATCTGCAGGCTGTCCTTCGCGGCGCGCACGACGGCCTCGGGGGTGAACCCGAACTCGGCGAACATGCGCGCGGCGTCGGCGCTGGCGCCGTACGTCTCGATGGAGACGACCTTGCCGTGGTCGCCGACGAGACGCCACCAGGGCATCGCGATGCCGGCCTCGACCGCCACGCGCGCCTTCACGGTGGGCGGGACGACGCTCTCGCGGTACGCCGTGTCCTGCTGCTCGAACCACTCGAGGCAGGGGGCGGAGACGACGCGGGCGCGCACGCCCTCCTCGAGGAGGAGCTCGGCGGCCGCGACGGCGAGCTGCACCTCGGAGCCGGTGCCGATGAGCACGACGTCGGGCAGGCCGCCCTCGACGTCCTTCAGCACGTAGGCGCCGCGGGCGACGCCGTCGGTCGTGGCGAAGCCCTCCTCGCCGCGCGGGAAGACCGGCAGGTTCTGACGCGACAGGGCCAGGGCGGCGGGGCGGTCGTCGTGGCCGAGGATCGCGGCCCAGGCGGCCGCGGTCTCGTTGGCGTCGGCCGGGCGCACGACGTCGAGGCCCGGCATGGCGCGCAGCGCGGCGAGGTGCTCGACCGGCTGGTGGGTCGGGCCGTCCTCGCCGAGGCCGATCGAGTCGTGCGTCCACACGTAGGTGACGGGCAGGCCGCTGAGCGCCGCCACGCGGACGGCGCCGCGCATGTAGTCGGAGAACGTGAGGAACGTGCCGCCGAAGACACGGGTGAGGCCGTCGGCCGCGATGCCGTTCATGATCGCGCCCATGCCGTGCTCGCGGATGCCGAAGTGCAGCACGCGGCCGGCGTGGGGGTCACCGGTCCAGTCGCGCGTCGAGCGCGAGGCCGGGATGAACGAGGGCGCGTCCTTGATGGTCGTGTTGTTCGAGCCCGCGAGGTCGGCGGAGCCGCCCCACAGCTCGGGCATGAGGGGCGCGAGCGCGTTGATGACCTTGCCGGAGGCGGCGCGGGTGGCGACGCCCTTCGGGTCGGCGGGGAACGAGGGGAGTGCGTCGACGAGGCCCTCGGGGAGGTCGTGGGCCTTGAGCCGGTGCAGCAGCGCCTCGCGCTCGGGGTTCGCGGCGGCCCACTCGGCGTACCGGCCGTCCCACTCCTTGCCCCACGCGGCGCCGCGCTCGGCGAGCGAGCGGGTGTGCGCCAGCACGTCGGCGGGCACCTCGAAGGTCTGCGCGGGGTCCCAGCCGAGGATCTCCTTGGTCGCCGCGACCTCCTCCGCGCCGAGCGCGGAGCCGTGCGCGGCCTCCGTGCCCTGGGCGTTGGGGGCGGGCCAGGCGATGACGGTGTCGAGCACGATGAGGGACGGCTGGTCCTTCACCTCGCGCGCGGCCTGGACGGCGTCGTACAGGGCCGGGACGTCCTCCTCGTAGCCCTCGCCGCCGTTGGTCCAGTCGACCGTCTGCACGTGCCAGCCGTAGGCCTCGTAGCGCTTCGCCACGTCCTCGGTGAACGCCACGTCGGTGTCGCCCTCGATGGAGATGCGGTTCCGGTCGTAGACGACCGTGAGGTTGCCGAGCTGCTGCGTGCCCGCGATCGAGCTGGCCTCGGCGCTGACGCCCTCCTGGAGGTCGCCGTCCGAGCAGATCGCGTAGACCTGGTGGTCGAAGAGGCTCTCGCCCTCCGGGGCCTCCGGGTCGAGGATGCCGTGCTGGCGGCGCGCCGCCATGGCGATGCCGACCGCGTTCGCGACGCCCTGGCCCAGGGGGCCGGTGGTGACCTCGACGCCGGCGGTGTGGCCGTACTCCGGGTGGCCGGGGGTCTTGGAGCCCCAGGTGCGCAGCGACATGAGGTCCTCGATCTCGAGGCCGAAGCCGCCGAGGAAGAGCTGCGTGTAGAGCGTGATGCTGGAGTGGCCGCACGAGAGGACGAACCGGTCACGCGCGATCCAGCCGGGGTCGGAGGGGTCGTGGCGCATGACCTTCTGGAACAGGAGGTAGGCCACGGGGGCGAGGCTCATGGCCGTGCCCGGGTGGCCGTTGCCCACCTTCTGGACCGCGTCCATCGCCAGCACCCGGGCGGTGTCCACCGCCTTGCGGTCGAGATCGGTCCATTCCAGCTGGTTCTCGGTCACGTAGGTCCTCTCGGAGGTGCTCGGTGGGGGTGCGGCACGACCTCGGTACCCGGGAGATCCCTCGGCACCGCCGCCGATGCCGAGCCTACTGCTGAGGGGGTCTAGACTCGACCCCGCACTCGACCGTCCGCCCGTGGGGAGCCGTGAGCTCCCGAGGGCGCCGCACCACCCGAGGACACCTGTGAACTTCGCCGGACAGTCGGCCTCCTCCGCAGCGCGAGCGGACGGGCCGACGGACCGTCAGGGCGAGGCGCAGCTGCCGGCGGTGCCGCCCACGACGGGCGAGGAGGAGACGGCCGACGACCTCGGTGTCCGCGAGGAGCCTCCGGCAGGTCGCCCCTCGTTCCGCGACGTGGTGGCCGCGTACGTCGGGCTCACCAAGCCGCGCGTCATCGAGTTGCTGCTGCTCACCACCGTCCCCGTGATGTTCTTCGCCGCCCGCGGCGTGCCCGAGCTGGGCGTCGTCCTCGCGACCGTCGTGGCCGGGACGCTGTCGGCGGGGTCCGCCTCGGCGCTCAACTGCGTCTACGACCGCGACATCGACGAGCAGATGCGCCGCACGCGGCGCCGTGCCCTGCCGCGCCACATCGTCACCCCGCGCTCGGCGCTCGTCTTCGGCCTGGCGCTCGGCGTCATCTCGACGGCGATCTTCCTGGCCTTCGTCAACCCGCTCTCGGCGCTGCTGTCGGTCTCGGCGAACGCGTTCTACGTGCTCGTCTACACGATGGTGCTCAAGCGCCGCACCACGCAGAACGTCGTGTGGGGCGGCGCCGCGGGCTGCTTCCCGGCCCTCATCGGGTGGACGGCCGTCACCGGCGAGCTCGCCTGGCCGCCGGTCGTGTGCTTCCTCATCGTCTTCTTCTGGACGCCGCCGCACACCTGGGCGCTGGCGCTGCGCTACCGCGAGGACTACGCGAACGTCGCCGTGCCGATGCTGCCGGTCGTCGCCCCCGCGGGCTCGGTCGGTCGCCAGGTCGTCCTCTACTCGTGGGCCACCGTCGCCGTCTCGCTCCTGCTGTGGCCGGTCGCCGGCACCGGGTGGTTCTACCCCGTGGCCGCCGCCGTCCTCGGCGCCGTGTTCCTCGTCGAGGCGCACCGCATGTGGCGCCGCGCCGTCGGCACCGAGGACCTCGCCGTCATCCGCCCGATGCGGCTGTTCCACTCCTCGAACCTCTACCTGTCGCTGCTCTTCGTCGCCATCGCGATCGACCCGCTGATCGGCTGAGCCCGGCCGCCGCCCGCGGCGCCGCGTGCGCCGTACCGGCCGACCCCGGCCGACCCCGGCCGACCCGGCAGGGGTGCCCCGCGCACGTCATACCGATCGCAGGGCGGGGCGCTCGCTCCGCATGACGTCCCGGGCGCCGCCCGCCGCGTCCCTCAGGCGGGTACGGCGCGGCGCAGCGCCCGCACGAGCACCCACGTGACGGCGGCGGAGGTCACCGCGGCGCCGACGAGGTGGATCGCGACGAGCACGATCGGCAGCCCGTTGAAGTACTGCAGGTAGCCGATGGCGCCCTGGGCGAGCTCGACGACGACGAGCACGCCGACCGCCTTCAGCAGCAGCCCGTCGCCGCTGCGGCGGGCCAGGACGAGCGCGGCGAGCGTCAGCCCGACGAGCACGTAGACCGACGCCGCGTGGATGCGCGAGAACAGCTCCGGGTCGAGCCCGGTGCGGGGGGAGTCGGCGTCACCGGCGTGCGGGCCGCTGCCCGTCACGACGGTGCCGAGGTAGAGCGCCACCCAGCCGGCGGCGAAGACGGCCAGGACCACGCGGCGTACGGCGGGGGAGTGACGCACCGCAGTCGCGCTCCCGCCCGTGAGCGGGTGGCGCAGCACGTCGAGGAGCAGGACGCACACGCCGACCATCGCCAGCGACAGCAGCAGGTGGAGCGCGACGATCCACGGGTTCAGGTCGGTCAGCACGGTGATGCCGCCGATGACGGCCTGCGCCGGCACGCCGAGGCCCACGAGGAACGCGAGGCGCGCGGCCCGCGCCCGCCCCGCGCGCCAGGCGGCGACGAACGTCGCCAGCGCGATGATCGCGAGGGCGAAGGTCAGCAGCCGGTTGCCGAACTCGATCGCCCCGTGGATGCCGAGGCTGCCGTGCGGCACGTAGGAGTCGTCGGTGCACCGCGGCCACGTGGGGCAGCCCAGTCCCGAGCCGGTGAGCCGCACGACGCCGCCCGTCAGCACGATCCCGATGTTGGCGACGAGGTTCGCGACGGCGAGCGGCACGACCAGGCGCTCGGCCAGGCTCCGGTCGCGCGGCGCGGGGGCCACGACGCGGTCGTCGGTGACGGAGGGGTTCATCTCACTCCCAGCGGAAGGTTCGGGACACGGCCGCGGCGCCCACGAGGGCCCACACCGCGAGGACGAGCACGGGCACGACGGCGAGGTGGCCCTCGGTGAGGGCGGCGCGCAGGGCGTCGCCCAGGGCTGCCGACGGCAGCACGACGAGCGCCTCGCCCACCCCGCCGTACGACGAGCGGGGGAGCACGACGGCGCCGCCGACGAGCAGGAGCAGGTAGACCAGGTTGGCGACCGCGAGGGTCGCCTCGGCCCGCAGGGTGCCGGCGATGAGGAGACCCAGCGCCGCGAAGGCCGCCGAGCCCAGCAGCGCCACCGGCACGGCGAGGACCGCTCCCACGACGCCGCCGTCGGGGCTCCACCCCAGCGCGAGGGCGAGCGCCACCAGCACGACGGCCTGCACGGCCTGCACCACCAGCAGCGCGCCGAGCTTGCCGAGCAGCAGGCCGGTGCGGGACAGCGGGGAGGCACCGAGACGCTTGATGAGCCCGTAACGCCGCTCGAAGCCGGTGGCGATCGCCAGCGACGTGAACGCGGTCGACATGACGGCGAGCGCCAGCACCCCGGGGGTGAGGACGTCCACCGCGCGACCGTCGAGCTCGATCCCGCCGCGCTCCGCGGCCACGACGCCGCCGACGAGGGCGAGGACGGGGATGACGAGGGCGACGAGCAGCTGCTCGCCGTTGCGCAGCATCAGCCGCGTCTCCATCGAGGCCTGGGCCAGCACCTGCCGGGGGAAGGGCGCGGCTCCGGGCGCGGGGGCGAAGGTGCCGGCGCTCACGGGGCGCCCACCGTCGGGGTGCCCAGCTCGCGCCCGGTGAGCTGCAGGAAGACGTCCTCGAGCGTGCGCTGGCCCAGCGCCAGCGACTCGGGCAGGACTCCGTGCTGCTCGCACCAGGCCGAGACCTTGGCCAGCGTGGACGCGTCGGCGGGGCCGGTGATGAGCAGGCTCTGGGCGTTGATGGCGAGCACCTCCGTGGCCGGGCCGAGCGCGGCGCCCAGGGACGCCGGGGCGTCGGGCGGGAACGGCTCGGTGACGACGAGCCGGATGGTGGCGGCGCCGCCGGCCTTCGTCAGCTCGTACGGCGAGCCGCTCGCGATGAGCTGGCCGTGGTCGATGACGTGCACGTGGTCGGCGAGCCGCTCCGCCTCGTCGAGGTAGTGCGTCGTCAGCACCGTGGTGACGCCGTCGGCGCGCAGCTCCTCGAGCAGCTCCCACGTCGCGCGCCGGATCGCCGGGTCCATGCCGGCCGTGGGCTCGTCGACGAAGAGCAGCTCGGGGCGCCCGACGAGGGCCAGGGCCAGGCCGAGCCGCTGCTGCTGGCCCCCGGACAGTCGTCGGTACGGCGTGCGCCCGCACTCGCCGAGCCCGAGCCGTTCGACGAGGAGGTCGACGGGCAGCGGGTGCGCGTGCAGGGCCGCGACGTGGCGCAGCATCTCGACGGCCCGCACGCCCGACCACGCGCCGCCGGCCTGGAGCATGACGCCGATGCGGGGCAGGAGCGCGGCGCGGTCGCGGACGGGGTCGAGCCCCAGCACGCGGACGGTGCCGGCGTGGGGGCGACGGAAGCCCTCGCACGTCTCGAGGGTCGTCGTCTTGCCGGCGCCGTTGGGGCCGAGCACCGCGGTGATGGAGCCGGCCGCCACGTCGAGGGAGAGCCCGTCGACGGCGAGGGTGTCGCCGTACCGCATCACCAGGCCGTCGATCTCGACGGCGGGAGCGGGCGCGGACACCGGGCAAGTGTAGGAGCCGCGGCGCCCGGACCCGCCGCCGGGACCGGGCCCCTCGGCGCCGACGACACCCTGCGGTGACCGGCCCACAACCGGGAGGAGGGTTAGGCCACCCTTGCTTGAAGACGCCCGGGCAATAACGTCACACTCGTGTTGTGCAATTCGACGGAGGACAGGTGCGACCGGGCCCCGCCCGGGGTGCCGAGGCCGACGCACCCACCCGGGCGCGCGTCGTGCGGACGATCCTCCAGGCCGGTCCCTCCACGGCCGCCGACCTCGCCGCCGCCCTCGACCTGACGGCCGCCGCGGTGCGCCGCCACCTCGACCAGCTCGTCGAGGAGGGCGTGCTCGAGGCCCGCGAGCAGCGGGTGCGCGGCACCCGCGGCCGCGGCCGCCCCGCCCGCGTCTTCGCCCTCACCGAGGCCGGCCGCGAGCAGTTCGACCACACCTACGACGACCTCGCCGTGCAGGCCCTGCGGTTCCTGTCCGAGACGGGCGGCGACGAGGCGGTGCTGGAATTCTCGCGCCGGCGCGTGGCGTTCATCGAACGTGACTTCACCCGCGTGCGCGACCAGCACCCCGACCTCACCCCGGCCGAGGTGCTCGCACGCGTGCTGACCGAGGAGGGGTACGCCGCCGGTGTGCGCGAGTCCCCCGTGGGTCCGCAGCTGTGCCAGCAGCACTGCCCCGTGTCGCACGTGGCGCAGGAGTTCCCCCAGCTGTGCGAGGCGGAGACCGAGGCCATCAGCGCGGTCCTCGGCCGTCACGTCCAGCGCCTGGCGACGATCGCGCACGGCGACGGCGTCTGCACCACCTGCATCCCGAACGTCCCCGCGGGCGCCGCACCGGCGCCCGGGCGCACCGACGCGCCCGAGCCCACCCGCGGATCCCGACCGCCCCACCCCGAGCAGAACCCCGAGCAGAACGGAGCGTCAGCATGACGACCTCACCGAGCATCGACGAGCTCAACCCCGGCCTCGCCGGCATCGGCCGCTACGAGTTCGGCTGGTCCGACAGCGACGCCGCCGGCGCGACCGCGCAGCGCGGCCTCAACGAGGCCGTCGTGGCCGACATCTCGGGCAAGAAGAACGAGCCCCAGTGGATGCTCGACCTGCGGATGAAGGGCCTGAAGCTCTTCGGTCGCAAGCCCATGCCCCAGTGGGGCGCGGAGCTCGAGACCATCGACTTCGACAACATCAAGTACTTCGTGCGGTCCTCCGAGAAGCAGGCCACCAGCTGGGAGGAGCTGCCGGAGGACATCAAGAACACCTACGACAAGCTCGGCATCCCCGAGGCGGAGAAGCAGCGCCTCGTGGCCGGTGTCGCGGCCCAGTACGAGTCGGAGGTCGTCTACCACTCGATCCGCGAGGACCTCGAGGAGAAGGGCGTCATCTTCGTCGACACCGACACGGCGCTGAAGGAGCACGAGGAGCTCTTCAAGGAGTACTTCGGCACCGTCATCCCCGTCGGTGACAACAAGTTCTCCGCCCTCAACACGGCCGTGTGGTCCGGCGGCTCGTTCATCTACGTGCCCAAGGGCGTCCACGTGGACATCCCGCTCCAGGCCTACTTCCGCATCAACACGGAGAACATGGGCCAGTTCGAGCGCACGCTGATCATCGCCGACGAGGACTCGTACGTGCACTACGTCGAGGGCTGCACGGCGCCGATCTACAGCTCCGACTCCCTGCACTCGGCCGTCGTCGAGATCATCGTGAAGAAGGGCGCCCGCGTCCGCTACACGACGATCCAGAACTGGTCGAACAACGTCTACAACCTCGTCACCAAGCGCGCGACCTGCGACGCCGGCGCGACGATGGAGTGGGTCGACGGCAACATCGGCTCCAAGGTGACGATGAAGTACCCGGCCGTCTACCTCATGGGCGAGCACGCCAAGGGCGAGACGCTGTCGATCGCGTTCGCGGGCGAGGGCCAGCACCAGGACGCCGGCGCGAAGATGGTGCACGCCGCGCCGCACACGTCCAGCTCGATCCTGTCGAAGTCGGTCGCGCGGGGCGGCGGGCGCACGTCGTACCGCGGCCTGATCCAGGTCAACGAGGGCGCCTACGGCTCCAAGTCCAACGTGCTGTGCGACGCGCTGCTGGTGGACCAGATCAGCCGCTCCGACACCTACCCGTACGTCGACATCCGCGAGGACGACGTCTCGATGGGTCACGAGGCGAGCGTGTCCAAGGTGTCCGAGGACCAGCTGTTCTACCTGATGAGCCGCGGCCTGGCCGAGGACGAGGCGATGGCGATGATCGTGCGCGGCTTCGTCGAGCCGATCGCCAAGGAGCTCCCGATGGAGTACGCCCTGGAGCTGAACCGCCTCATCGAGCTGCAGATGGAGGGCGCCGTCGGCTGATGCCGGCGGCCCCCCGCTCCACCGCTCCCTGACGACACGAAGAGACGACGAAGAGACGACTGTGACTGTGATCGACGAGACGCCCGCCGCCGCGCGGGCCGTGGAGACCGGCAAGGTCTCCAGCCACCTGCACCCCGAGCCGTCGTACGACCTGGCGCTCCACCCGGTCCCGACGGGCCGCGAGGAGATCTGGCGGTTCACGCCGCTGAAGCGGCTCCAGGGCCTGCTCGACGACGCGCCCTCGGACGCGCACCTCGAGTGGACGACGCAGCTGCCCGCCGGCGTGACCCTGACCCCGATCGGCGCCGACGAGGCGCGCGAGCTCGGCGAGTTCCTGCCGTCGGACCGCCTCGCGGCGCTCGCCGTGGCGCACGGTGGTGACGTCATGCTCCTCGACGTGCCCGCCGACGCCGAGCTGGACGAGCCGGTGCGGCTCGACCTGCGCGGCACCGGTCTCGACGCGGTCGTCTGGGGTCACCTGGTGGTCCGCATCGGCCGGCACGCGAAGGCGACGGTGCTGATCGAGCACGCGGGCGCGGCCCGCTACAGCCACGCGACCTCCGTGCTCGTCGGCGACGGCGCGCAGCTCGACCTCGTCACGGTCAACGACTGGGACGACGAGAGCGTGCACGCCGGCCAGGTCGGCATCCGCGTCGGGCGCGACGCCCACGTGCGGGCCAGCGAGTTCACCATCGGCGGCGACCTCGTGCGCACCACGACCAACGTCGAGTACGCCGGTCCCGGCGGCGAGGCCGAGCTGCTCGGTCTCTACTTCGCGGACGCGGGCCAGCACATCGAGCACCGCCTCTTCGCCGACCACACCGCCCCGCGCACCAAGAGCAACGTCGTCTACAAGGGCGCGCTGCAGGGCCAGGGCGCGCACACGGTGTGGATCGGCAACGTGCTCATCCGCAAGGTCGCCGAGGGCATCGAGACCTACGAGGAGAACCGCAACCTCGTGCTCACCGACGGCTGCCAGGCCGACTCGGTGCCGAACCTCGAGATCGAGACCGGCGAGATCGAGGGCGCGGGCCACGCGTCCGCGACCGGCCGCTTCGACGACGAGCAGCTGTTCTACCTGCGCTCGCGCGGCATCTCGGAGCCCGAGGCCCGCCGCCTCGTGGTGCACGGCTTCTTCAACGACCTGATCCGCCGCATCGGTGTGCCCGAGCTGCAGGAGCGCCTGCTGGCGGTCGTCGAGTCGGAGCTCGAGCGCCACGTGCTCGCCGAGCAGGCGACGGACTGAGCGATGGGCTTCGAGCGAGCCTGCGCGACGGGCGACGTGACGGCGGGGGAGGCCCTGGCCGTCACGATCGGCGACCAGGACCTGGCGATCGCCCGTGAGGGCGACGAGTTCTTCGCCGTCGAAGACCTCTGCAGCCACGCGGCGGTCGCCCTCTCCGAGGGCGACGTCGCCGACTGCCGCATCGAGTGCTGGCTGCACGGGTCGGAGTTCGACCTGCGCACCGGCGCGCCCAGCGGCCTCCCGGCGACCGAGCCGGTCGCGACCTTCCCCGTGGAGGTCCGCGGCGAGGACCTGTACGTCGACGTGGCCACGACGCTGAACGGCGTCACCCCGGGCTGAGCGCCCGGCGCGACGCCCCGCGTCGTACCCCCTGACTTCGAGACACCCGAGCTGGAGACGAGAGAAGACATGAGCACGCTGGAGATCAAGGACCTGCACGTCTCGGTGAGCACCGAGGACGGCGCCAAGGAGATCCTCAAGGGCGTCACGCTGACCATCAAGGACGGCGAGACGCACGCGATCATGGGCCCGAACGGGTCCGGCAAGTCGACGCTGGCGTACTCCATCGCCGGCCACCCCAAGTACGAGGTCACCGGCGGCACCGTCACCCTCGACGGTGAGGACGTCCTCGCGATGAGCGTCGACGAGCGCGCCCGCGCCGGCCTCTTCCTCGCGATGCAGTACCCCGTCGAGGTCCCCGGCGTGTCCGTCGCGAACTTCCTGCGCACCGCCAAGACGGCCATCGACGGCGAGGCGCCCAAGCTGCGCACGTGGGTCAAGGACGTCAACGCGGTCATGGGCGAGAACGGCCTCGACGCCTCCTTCTCGCAGCGCTCCGTGAACGAGGGCTTCTCGGGTGGCGAGAAGAAGCGCCACGAGATCGCCCAGCTCAACCTGCTGCAGCCCAAGGTCGCCGTCCTCGACGAGACCGACTCCGGCCTCGACATCGACGCGCTGAAGGTCGTCTCCGAGGGCGTCAACCGCTTCTCGGCCGGCGGCGACAAGGGCGTCCTGCTGATCACGCACTACACGCGGATCCTGCGCTACATCAAGCCCGACTACGTCCACGTGTTCGTCAACGGCCGCATCGCCGAGCAGGGCGGGCCCGAGCTGGCCGACCAGCTCGAGGCCGAGGGCTACGACAAGTACGTGAACGCCGCCGTCTGACCGACGCCCGGCACCACTCCACGCACCGCGACCACGCTCCCTGGAAGGAGCCACCATGGAAGGCCTGCTCCAGCAGCTCGAGGTGGTCCGCAAGGACTTCCCGATCCTCGAGCGCACGCTCGCCGGTGGCGTCCCGCTGGTCTACCTCGACAGCGCGAACACCTCGCAGAAGCCGCAGTGCGTGATCGACGCGATGGTCGACCACCTCGAGCGCCACAACGCCAACGTCGCCCGCGCCATGCACCAGCTCGGCGCGGAGTCGTCGGCGGCGTTCGAGGACGGTCGCGACCGGGTCGCGTCGTTCATCGGCGCCCCGTCGCGCGACGAGGTGATCTTCACCAAGAACGCCTCGGAGGCGCTCAACCTCGTCGCGCACACGCTGGCGTGGGCCACCGGGGACCTCGCCGTGGGCGAGGGCGACCGCGTGGTGACCACGGAGATGGAGCACCACTCCAACATCGTGCCGTGGCAGCTGCTGACGCAGCGCACGGGCGCGACGCTGGCGTGGTTCGGCCTCACCGACGACTACCGCCTCGACCTGTCGAACATCGACGAGCTGATCGACGAGCGCACCAAGGTCGTCACCCTCACCTGGGTGTCGAACATGCTGGGCACCGTCAACCCGGTCGCGGCGATCACGCGGCGCGCCCACGAGGTCGGCGCCCTGGTGGTCGTCGACGCCTCGCAGGCGGCGCCGCAGATCCCGATCGACCTCGCCGCGATGGACGAGGCGGAGCGTCCCGACATCCTGGTCTTCACCGGCCACAAGGTCGTCGGGCCGACCGGCATCGGGGTGCTCTGGGGTCGGCGCGAGGTCCTCGACCAGCTGCCCCCGTTCCTCGGTGGCGGCGAGATGATCGAGACGGTCCGCATGGAGCGCTCGACGTACGCCGGCATCCCGCACAAGTTCGAGGCGGGCACGCCGCCCATCGTCGAGGCCGTCGGCCTCGGCGCGGCGGTGGACTACCTCGCCGGGCTCGGCATGGAGTCCGTGCACGCGCACGAGCGGGCCATCACGGCGTACGCCCTCGACGGGCTCGCCACGGTGCCCGGCCTGAAGGTGCTCGGCCCCCTCGACGTGGCCGAGCGCGGCGGGGCGATCTCCTTCGAGGTCGACGGGGTCCACCCGCACGACGTCGCCCAGGTGCTCGACAGCCGCGGTGTCGCGGTGCGCGCCGGGCACCACTGCGCGAAGCCTGCGCACGCCCGCTACGGGGTGCAGAGCACGACGCGCATGTCGTCGTACCTCTACACCACGCCGTCCGAGATCGATGCGCTCGTCGAGGCGCTCGAGTACACCCGTTCGTACTTCAAGCTGGGGTGAAGAGTTGACCGCCCAGGATCTGGATGCCCTCTACCAGGAGATCATCCTCGACCACTACAAGAACCCCCACAACAAGGGGCTGCGCGAGCCGCACGAGGCCGAGGTGCACCACGTGAACCCGACCTGCGGCGACGAGGTCACCCTCCGGGTGCACCTGACCGGGGAGCCCGGCGCGGAGACGGTGGCCGACGTGTCGTACGACGCGGTCGGCTGCTCGATCTCGCAGGCCTCCGCGTCGGTGCTGACCGACCTCGTCATCGGCCGCCCCGTCGACGAGGCGATGGAGATCCACGAGTCGTTCCTGACCCTCATGCAGGGCAAGGGCACCGTGGAGCCCGACGAGGACGTCCTGGAGGACGGCATCGCGTTCGCCGGCGTCGCCAAGTTCCCCGCGCGCGTGAAGTGCGCCCTGCTGTCGTGGATGGCCTGGAAGGACGCCACGGCCCGAGTCATCGAGGAGAAGGCATGAGCACCGAGTCCCCCCAGCAGGCGCACGACGAGCAGGGCCTGGTCACCACCGACGGCCCCGTGACCGGCGAGGTCACCGACACCGCGCCCACGGCCCGCCCCGGCGAGGTCGCCCCGACCGCCGACGCCCCGGCCCGAGCCGCCGAGCTCGCGGCCGAGCAGGGTGCCGCGCACCGCCACGGCCAGGGCCAGGAGCCCGGCGAGGCGGACGAGCAGCACGAGGCGCTGCACGGCGACCACGGGCTCGCCGCCGGCACCCACGAGCACCACGACCACGCGGGTCACGACCACTCCGGTCACGACCACTCCGGTCACGACCACTCCGGTCACGGGCACGGTCACGGGCACGACCACGGCGACCTGCCGCACGTCCCCGAGGCGAGCGGCGGCGTCTCCAGCAGCCGCTCCGCCAGCGTGTCGGTCGAGGACGTCACCGAGGCGATGAAGGACGTCGTCGACCCCGAGCTCGGCATCAACGTGGTCGACCTGGGCCTCGTCTACGGCGTGCACGTCGACGAGGACTCCAACGCGGTCCTCGACATGACGCTCACGTCCGCGGCGTGCCCGCTGACCGACGTCATCACCGACCAGACGGTCAGCGCGCTCGAGGGCATGGTCAACGACGTCGCGATCAACTGGGTCTGGATGCCGCCGTGGGGCCCGGACAAGATCACCGACGACGGCCGCGACCAGCTGCGTGCCCTCGGCTTCAACGTCTGAGCGGTCCGCCCCCGTGGCCGAGGTCGTCGTGCCACCCGAGCGGCTCGAGCGCTGGGTGGTCAACTTCGGCGCGCGCCACGGGGGAGTGACGACCGACGTCGCCGCCGGACGCCTCACCGGTGCCGGCGGCGACGGCTCGACCTTCGCGGCCGCCCTGCCGTTCGCCCGCGCGTACGGCGGCAGCCCCGACGTCGACGCCTTCCGTGCGGCCGCCGCGCCCCCGGAGACCTGGGGCGTCCTGCTCGTGCGCAAGGGCGGCTTCGCCGTCGCCCGCCTGGCCGGTCCCCGCGTCGTGGCCAGCAAGGTCGGCCGACGCCACGTGCAGGGCCGCAGCAAGGCCGGCGGGCAGAGCCAGCAGCGCTTCGCCCGCCGCCGCGACAACCAGGCCCGGTCGGCGTACGACGCTGCCACCGACCACGCCGTGACCGTCCTCGGCGAGCCGGCGCTGGCGCTCGTCGTCGGCGGCGACCGCACCGCCGTCGCCGCGGTGCTGGAGGACCGCCGCCTGGCCCGGCACGCGGTCGTCGACCCCTGGCTCCCCGTGCCCGAGCCGCGCCGCGCCGAGCTCGACGCGGCGATCGCTGCCGCGGCGGCCGTGCGTGTCGAGGTCGTCAACGCGCCGGGCACGTAGCCCGCGTCGTACCACGTCGGCGGGCCCCGCTCTGCCAGACTGCGGGCCATGTGGCGGCCCGACGACGGCTGGGTGCCCCTCCCCGGCGGGAGCGGCACCTCGACCGGTGGGGTGTGGCTGGACCGGTCCACCGAGCCCGCCAGCGTCGTGAAGCGGTTCGTGCCGCCCGGCCCCGACGACCCCGACGAGCTCGCCGACCCGCACCACGCGGGCTGGTGGCGACGCGCGGCGGCCGTCGCGCAGGGCGGCGTCGTCGACGCCACGGCCGGCCTGCGGTCGGTGCGGACCCTCGACGTCGCCGAGGACGCCTCCGGCATCACCCTGCGGCAGGAGTACGTCGAGGCGGACCCGCTGCCGGGCCCCTACCTGGCCGCGCGCCTCGCGGTCTTCGCGGGCAACGCCGTGCCCCGGGCTGACTGGCTGGCGCGCGCCCAGCTCGCGGACCGGGTGCGGCGCGTGGAGTGGCGCGGCGGGTGGCGCACGCTCGCACGCACCAACATCGCCGACGTCGCCGACCGCCTCTGGGCGCGGCGCCACCGCCACCTGGCCGCGCTCGACGCGCTCCCGCAGGTGCTGCAGCACGGCGACCCCGTGCCCGCGAACTTCCGCGCGCGCTCCGGCGACGACGTGCTGGCGCTCGACTGGAGCACCCTCGGCACGGGCCCGGTGGGCGCCGACCTCGGCTACCTCGCGCTGTCGGCGCGGGAGGACCTCGAGGTGCTCCTCGACGTGTACGCCGCCGCGCTGCCCCAGGACCTCGCGACCCGTGAGGAGGCGCTGCTGGGCGCCCGGGTCACGGCCGTCTACACCGTGCTCAACCGGGCCGAGTGGGTGCTGGCCCGGGCCGCGGAGGGCGAGGGCGCCCTGGCCGGGAAGTTCCGGCACCCCAGCGTCGCGCCGTACCTGCGGGTGCTGCAGCGGCAGTACCCCCACCTCGAGGCCCTGCTCTGAGGCAGGACCGCGGTGCCCGCAGGGCGGCCTGGGCCACTCGCGCCGATGCGTGCCCGGGGGGCGCGGCCACGTAGAATTCCGGACCGATGATCACCGCACAGAACGTCGAAGTCCGTGCGGGTGCCCGCCTCCTGATGGAGAACGTCTCGTTCCGGGTGGCGGCCGGGGACAAGATCGGCCTCGTCGGCCGCAACGGCGCCGGCAAGACCACCCTCACGAAGATCCTCGCCGGGGACGCGCTGCCCGCCTCGGGCACCGTCACGTCCTCCGGCGACGTCGGCTACCTGCCGCAGGACCCGCGCGTCGGGGACCCCGAGGTCCTCGCCCGCGACCGGATCCTGTCCGCCCGCGGGCTCGACGACGTCGTGCGCCGGCTGCGCGAGGCGGAGGAGCAGATGGCGTCGGCCGACCCCGAGGTCGCCGACCGCGCCATGCGCCGCTGGTCCCGGGCCGACGCCGAGCTGCACGCCGGTGGCGGGTACGCCGCCGAGGCCGAGGCCGCGACGATCGCGGCCAGCCTCGGCATCCCCGACCGGATCCTCGGCCAGCAGCTGAAGACGCTCTCCGGCGGCCAGCGCCGCCGCGTGGAGCTCGCGCGCATCCTGTTCTCCGGCGCCGACGTGCTGATCCTCGACGAGCCGACCAACCACCTCGACGCCGACTCGATCGTGTGGCTGCGCGACTTCCTCAAGGCCCACCGCGGCGGCTTCATCGTCATCAGCCACGACAACGACCTGCTCGCCGAGACGGTCAACAAGGTCTTCCACCTCGACGCGAACCGCTGCGTCATCGACGTCTACAACATGGGCTGGAAGCACTACCTGACCCAGCGCGAGACCGACGAGAAGCGCCGCAAGCGCGAGCGGATGAACGCCGAGAACAAGGCGAAGACGCTCACCGACCAGGCCAACAAGATGCGGGCCAAGGCGTCGAAGGCGCAGGCCGCGCAGTCGATGCTCAAGCGCGCCGAGAAGATGATGGCCGGCGTCGAGGGGGAGCGCGCCGCGGACCGGGTCGCCAAGATCACCTTCCCGTCGCCCGCCCCCTGCGGGAAGACGCCGCTGACGGCCGAGGGGCTCTCGCGCACCTACGGCTCGCTCGAGGTCTTCACCGACGTCGACCTGGCGATCGACAAGGGCTCCCGCGTCGTCATCCTCGGGCTCAACGGCGCGGGCAAGACGACGATGCTGCGCATCCTCGCCGGGGTCGACGCGCCGGACTCGGGCTCCGTGGTGCCCGGGCACGGGCTCAAGGTCGGCTACTACGCGCAGGAGCACGAGACCCTCGACACCTCGCGCACCGTGCTGGAGAACATGCAGAGCGCGGCGCCGCAGCTCACCGACACCGAGGCCCGCTCGGTGCTGGGCTCGTTCCTCTTCTCGGGCGAGGACGCGCACAAGCCGGCCGGGGTGCTCTCCGGTGGCGAGAAGACCCGCCTGGCGCTGGCCTCGCTCGTCGTCTCCAGCGCCAACGTGCTGCTGCTCGACGAGCCGACCAACAACCTCGACCCCGCCTCGCGGGAGGAGGTGCTCGACGCGATCCGCCGCTACGAGGGCGCCATCGTGCTCGTCACCCACGACGAGGGCGCGGTGCTCGCGCTCGAGCCCGACCGCGTGCTGATCCTCCCCGACGGCGTCGAGGACCTCTGGAACGCCTCCTACGCCGAGCTGGTCTCGCTGGCCTGAGGTCGCTGCTCCGGCTGCCCGGCGGGCTTGTCGGCCGGCTCCTGGGCCGGCTCCTGGGCCGGCTCGTCCTCGACCGGTACGGCGAGCCGCGTCGGCGTCGCGCGCCCCCTGAGCACCTCGGTGCCGTCCGGGCGCCAGCGGGCCGCCTCGTCGGGGGCCGCGGCCTCGACGCTCTCCTGCGCGACGAGCACGAGGCCGGGGCGACCCTTGGCGAGGTCGGTGAGCCGGGCGGCGGAGTTCACCGCGTCGCCGATCACCGTGTACTCGAAGCGGCGCTCCGCCCCCACGTTGCCGGCGACGGCCTCGCCGGTCGCCACCCCGACGCCGGCCCGGATCTCCGGCACCTCGACGGCCAACCGGCGGGCGACGGTGCGGGCGGTGCGCAGGGCGGCGGTGGCGTGGTCGTCGCTCGCGACGGGGGCGCCGAACACGGCGAGGACGGCGTCGCCCATGAACTTGTTGACGAGCCCGCCGGAGCGGTCGACCTCGTCGATGACGACCGAGCAGAACCGGTTGAGCAGCTCGACGACCGCGGTGGGCTCGCGCTCGGTGGCCAGCGTCGTGGAGCCCATGAGGTCCACGAAGAGGATCGACACGACGCGGGTCTCGCCGCCGAGCTCGACCTGCTGGCGCAGCGCGGCGTCGGCGACGTCGGTGCCGACGTGGCGGCCGAACAGGTCGCGGATGCGCTCGCGCTCCCGCAGGCCGGCGGCCATGCGGTTGAAGCCCGCCTGCAGGTGGCCCAGCTCGGTGGCGTCGTAGACGGGCACGGCGACGTCGAGGTCGCCGGACTCGACCTGGCGCAGGGCGCGCTGCACCGACGCGATCGGCCCGACGACGGCGCGCGAGGTGAGCGTCGTGATGTTGAGCCCGAAGAGGAGCACGACCCCGCCGAGCACGAGGATGAGGACCGCCAGGCGCACGCGGTCCACCTGCTCGTCCCCGGCCAGCGACAGCAGCGCGGCGAAGACGAGCGCCGTGACGGGGATGCCCGTGCCGAGCACCCAGAAGATGATGAGGCGGCGTCGTACGCCGGACCCCCGCCCGGCCGGCGGCAGGCCCTCGGCGAGCGCCCGGGCCGTGATGGGCCGCAGGACGAACTCGGTCCACAGGTAGGAGATCGCGCAGACCACGATGCCGGCGATCGCGACCGCGATCGACTCGGTGAGCGCGATGCTCGGCTGGGTCAGCAGCGAGAGCAGCGTGAAGAGCAGGACGGCGACGAACCAGAGCGTGCCCTGGCGGACCATCACGGTGCGCGGGGCCCGCAGCGTCTCGTGGCGCTCGCGGTCGGTGGGGGAGCGGCCCTCCCGCGCCCACGCCAGGGAGCGCAGCAGCCGGCGCGTGATCCAGACCAGGCCCACGACGACCGCCAGTCCGACGTACACCGGCGTGGCGATGAAGTGCGCCAGCCGGAAGTCGCGGCCCAGCGGCTCGTCGGGGCGCACGAGCAGCAGCAGCGCGATGACGACGCCGGCGCCGATGAGGTTCGCGGTGAGCAGGATGAACGTCAGCAGGGCCTGCACGCGCACGCGGAGGACCTGGGGACTCTGGTCGGGGGCGCCGAGCAGTCGCGAGCCGAAGGGGCTGCGGGCGTCGGCGCTGGTCACGGCTCGCATCGTAGGGTGCGGTGGACCACCCCGCGTGAGCGGGAACACGGCCGCGCGGTGAGGGGTTGTCACGAGCATGTCGGGGATGACCGGGATGGGCGCCGCCTGGCGGCACCTGCGCACCGACCGCTCGGCGGTCGGCACGCGGGTGGACCGCGCCGTCGTACGACGGGTGGTCGGCGCCGCGCGCCCCCACCGGCGGGTGCTGACGGCCTTCGCCGGGGTCACCGTGCTCGACGCCATGCTGGTCGTCGTCACCCCGCTGCTGGTGCAGCGGCTGGTGGACGACGGCGTGGTGGCCGGCGACCTGCGGGTCGTCACGACCGTGGCGGCGCTGATGGCCGCGGTGGCGCTCGTGGACGCGGCCCTCGGCGTGCTCGGCGGCTGGTTGTCCTCGCGGATCGGCGAGGGGCTCATCCTCGACCTCCGCACGCAGGTCTTCGCCCACGTCCAGCGCCAGGGCCTCGCGTTCTTCACGCGCACGCAGACCGGCGCCCTGGTCTCGCGGCTCAACAACGACGTCATCGGGGCGCAGCGCGCCTTCACCACCGTGCTGTCGAACGTGGTCGCCAACTCGGTGGCCGTGGTGGTCGTCGGCGTCACGATGGTGGCCCTGAGCTGGCAGGTGACCCTGCTGTGCCTCGTCATGTTCCCGTTGCTCTTCGCCGTCTCCCGGTGGGTGGGCGCCCGCCTCGCGGGGCTCACCCGTGAGCAGATGGACGGCAACGCCGACCTCGGCAACGTGATGACGGAGCGCTTCAACGTCGGCGGCGCGATGCTGCTCAAGCTGTTCGGCCGCCGGGGGGAGGAGGACGCGCTCTACGCCGCCAAGGCGACCCGCGTGCGCGACCTGGGCGTGCGCATCGCGCTCCTCACCCGCCTGTTCGCGTCGGTGATGATGCTCGTCCCCGCGCTGGCGACCGCGCTGGTGTACGGCGTCGGCGGCTGGCTCGTCGTGCAGGGCGACCTGACGCTGGGCACGCTGCTCGCGCTGGCCACGCTCCTGCTGCGTCTGCTGGGCCCGATGCAGGGGCTCTCCAACGTGCGGGTCGACGTGATGACCGCGCTCGTCAGCTTCGAGCGGGTCTTCGAGGTGCTCGACCTGCCCTCGACCGTCACGGAGCGCGCCGACGCGGTGCCGCTGCGCGTCGCGGACGGCAGCCGCGGGGTGCGGCTGGAGTTCGACCACGTCGGCTTCGCCTACCCGGACCCGTCGACCACGACGCTGGCCTCGCTCGAGGCGGTCGCGAGCCCCGACCGCGGCAGCGCGTCCGAGCCCGTCCTCCACGACATCACCTTCGTGGCCGAGCCCGGCCAGACCGTCGCCCTCGTCGGCCCGTCGGGCGCGGGCAAGACCACGATCACCCACCTGGTGGCCCGCCTGTACGACGCGACCTCCGGCACCGTGCGGGTCGCCGGTCACGACGTGCGGTCGGTGACGCTGGAGTCGCTGGAGGACGTGGTCGGCTACGTCACCCAGGACGCCCACATGTTCCACGACACCATCCGGGCCAACCTCCGCTACGCCCGGCCGGACGCGAGCGAGGAGCAGATCTGGGCCGCGCTCGAGGCCGCGCGCATCGCCCCGCTGGTGCGCTCGCTGACGCACGGCCTCGACACGGTCGTGGGCGACCGGGGCTACCGGCTGTCCGGCGGCGAGCGCCAGCGCCTCGCGATCGCCCGGCTCCTGCTCAAGGCGCCGCCGCTCGTCGTGCTCGACGAGGCCACCGCCCACCTGGACGGGGAGTCGGAGCAGGCCGTGCAGCGCGCGCTCGACGCGGCGCTGGAGGGGCGCACCTCGCTCGTCATCGCCCACCGGCTCTCCACGGTGCGCAACGCCCACCGCATCCTCGTGGTCGACCAGGGCCGCATCGTGCAGAGCGGCACCCACGCCGAGCTGCTGGCGCAGGGTGGGCTCTACGCCACCCTGCACGGCACGCAGCTGCGCGACGACGTGACGACCGCCGGCTGACACGCCCCAGGAGGGGCGGACCGTCAGGTGCGGCTGCGCTCCCGCTCGGCCCGGATGCGGGCCTGCACCTCGGCCTGCTTCCGCTCCTCCTCCTCGGCCCGGGCCCGGCGCTCGGCCCGCAGCCGGTCGCGGCGCGCGGGACCACCGCGCCACTCGTCGTACGCCAGGTAGCAGAAGCCGAAGACGGCCAGCAGGCCGAAGAACCACCACTGGAGCCCGTAGAAGAAGTGCGGACCCTCGTCGAGCTCGGGCAGCGGCGGTGGGTCGAGCGGCTCGGCGGCCTCGGGCGACTCCTCGGCCAGGTCGACGAACCCCGTGAGCACCTCGCGGTCCAGCGCCTCGCCGATGCGGTCCGAGGAGATCGAGCGGGTCGACTGCTGCGTGACCTCGGTGCTGCCGCCGTCGGTGGCGTCCCGTCGCACCCAGCCGGTCACGGTGACCTCGCCGGACGGGGGAGCGGGCAGCGCGTCGGTGTCGGTGCCGCGCAGGCCCCCGCTGTTCTCCGTCGCCATCCAGCCGCGGTCGACGAGCACGGACGTGCCGTCGGCCAGCACCAGGGGCACGACCACGTCGACGCCGGGGGCGCTGTCGCGGGTGCGGTAGCGGACGACGACGGAGTCCTCGACGGCGTAGGTGCCGGTGGCCGTGACCGACGTCCACTCCTCGCTCGCGTCGACCGGCTCGCCGACCCCCAGCACGTCGGTCACCTCGACCGGGTCGCGGCCCTCGTTGCGCTCCACGATGGAGTTGCGGTCACGACGGTCGTCCAGGCGGTGGAACTGCCACTGGCCCAGCACCCACGCGAGGTAGGTCAGCAGCACCACCGCGATCCCGAACAGGATCCAGCGCCGGGACAGCAGGAAGCGGAAGGAACCCACACCGGAAGGCTATCCGGCGACCGGGCCCGACCTAGACTCGACCACGTGACCCAGTCCGTCGACCTCCCCCTGCTGCCCCGCGGTGCCGCGGGTGGTCTGGTCGACCGCCACGGCCGCACCGCGACCGACCTGCGCGTCTCCCTCACCGACCGGTGCAACCTGCGCTGCAGCTACTGCATGCCGCCCGAGGGCCTCGACTGGATGCCGGTCGAGGAGACGCTCAGCGACGACGAGGTCGTCCGGCTGGTCGGTATCGGGGTGCACCACCTCGGCATCCGCGAGGTGCGCTTCACCGGGGGCGAGCCGCTGGTGCGCCGCGGGCTCGTCGACATCGTCACCCGGGTGCGCCGCGACGCGCCCGACGTGGACCTCTCGCTCACCACGAACGCGCTCGGCCTGGCGCGCACCGCGCAGGCCCTGGCCGACGCCGGCCTCGACCGCGTGAACGTGAGCCTCGACAGCATCCGCCCCGACTCCTTCGCGGAGGTCACCCGCCGCGACCGCCTGCACGACGCGCTCGCCGGCGTCGAGGCCGCGGCCGCCGCGGGCCTGACGCCGGTCAAGATCAACGCGGTGCTCCTGCGCGGCATCAACGACGGCCAGGCGCCCGAGCTGACCCGGTGGGCGCTCGAGAACGGCTACGAGCTGCGCTTCATCGAGCAGATGCCGCTGGACGCCCAGCACGACTGGTCCCGCACCGAGATGGTGACCGCCGAGGAGATCCTCGCCTCCCTGCAGGCCGCGTTCACCGTCGTCCCGTCCGAGGAGGCGCGGGGCAGCGCCCCGGCCGAGCGGTTCCTCGTCGACACCGGGGACGTGCAGGGCGTCGTCGGCGTCATCGCCTCGGTCACCCGCCCGTTCTGCGGCGACTGCGACCGGGTGCGGATCACCGCGGACGGCCAGGTGCGCAACTGCCTCTTCGCCCGTTCCGAGTCGGACCTGCGGGCCGCCCTGCGCGGCGACGCGGACGACGCCGCGGTCGCGGCGCAGTGGCGTCGCGCGATGTGGACCAAGGCGGCGGGGCACGGCATCAACGACCCGAGCTTCCTGCAGCCCACCCGGTCGATGTCCGCCATCGGCGGCTGAGGCTCAGTCCCCGGCCCGGTCGTCGGGCTCGTCGTCGTCCGTCACGACCTCGGCCGCCGGCACCACGTCACGCAGGAAGTCCCGCGCGCCGAGGAAGTCCGACAGCGAGGCGCGGTGGTCGTCGCACGCCAACCAGATCTTGCGGCGCTCCGGGGTGTGCAGGCGCGGGTTGTTCCAGCGCAGCGCCCAGGTGGCCTCGGCCCGGCAGCCCCGGGCGGAGCAGGTCGCGGGCGCGCTCACGCGCCCGCCCGGCCGCCCGCGGGGCGCTCGTCGAGGTCGTCCCAGCGGTCCGCGCGCTCGGCGTCGTCCCAGCCCGCCTGTTCCCAGTCGACGTCGTCCCAGGCGGAGTCGTCGCGCGGGCCGGGGGCACCGGGGGTGCCGCCGTCGCCCGCACCCGGCTCGATCCGCAGCGTCTCGCCCGCGGCGGGCGGGAGCGCGTAGGCGTCGACCGGCTCGATCTCGAAGTCCTCGCTCCGCTGCGAGGTGACGTTGGCCGCGACCACCGCGAAGTACGGCAGGAACACCGCGCCGGCGAGCAGCACCCACCGCAGCCAGCCGGGGCCCACGGCGAAGGCGCCGAGGAAGCAGAGGGTGCGCACGGACATCGCGATGAAGTAGCGACGGCGGCGCTGGTCGAGCTCCTCGGTGGGGGAGACCGGGGCGGTGGTGATCCGGACGGCGTCGGCCTTCGGCGCGGTACGGCGGGGACGCGTCGGCATGCTCCCACTGTACGTCGGTAGCATCAGCCGACCCGGGCCGTGCCGGGCCGGGCCCCGTCCACGAGGAGACCACCATGACCAGCCGCACCTACCGCGTCACCGAGATCGTCGGCACGTCCCCCGAGGGCATCGACCAGGCGATCCGCAACGGCATCGGGCGCGCCGGCGAGACGCTGCGCCACCTCGACTGGTTCGAGGTCACCCAGGTCCGCGGGCACGTCAAGGACGGCCAGGTCGACCACTTCCAGGTCTCGATGAAGGTCGGCTTCCGCCTCGAGGACCAGTGAGTCCCGCCCGTCCGTCCCGCCCGACCGCGCCGGCCCGTCCGCGCCGTCCGGCGTGACCGGGCGGGGAGGCGGTTTTCCGGTACCTGTCGGTAAGCACTAGCGTCGCGAGGCGTGAGCGACGCAGAGCAGACCGGGCCCCAGGGCCGCACCGTCCTCGTCACCGGCGGCAACCGCGGCATCGGCCGCGCGATCGCCGAGGCGTTCCTGGCGCAGGGGGACCGCGTCGCGGTGACTACCCGCAACGGCGGTGCGCCCGAGGGTGCGCTCGACGTCCGCTGCGACGTGACCGACCCCGCCCAGGTGGACGCCGCCTACGCGCAGGTCGAGGCCGAGCTGGGACCGGTCGAGGTGCTGGTGGCGAACGCCGGCATCACCAGGGACACGCTCCTGCTGCGCATGAGCGAGGACGACTGGTCCTCGGTCATCGAGACGAACCTGACGGGCACGTTCCGGCTGGTGAAGCGCGCGACCAAGGGCATGCTGCGGCTGCGCCGCGGCCGCATCATCCTCGTCTCCTCCGTCGTCGGCCTGCTCGGCTCGGCCGGCCAGGTCAACTACGCCGCCTCGAAGTCGGGGCTCGTCGGCCTCGCGCGCTCGACCGCGCGGGAGCTGGGCAGCCGGGGCATCACGGCCAACGTCGTCGCCCCCGGGTTCGTCGAGACCGACATGACCGAGGTCCTCACCGACGCGCAGCGCGACGCCATCAGGACGCAGGTGCCGCTGGGCCGCTACGCGCAGCCGGCCGAGGTGGCCGGCGCCGTGACGTGGCTGGCGGGCGAGCACGCGGCGTACGTGACCGGTGCCGTCATCCCCGTCGACGGCGGCCTCGGCATGGGGCACTGAACGAGCCCCCCCGGTCTCCGGCCTCCCGCCGGACCTCACCACCCCGCGCACCGACCGTGCACACCACCACCCGTCACGGGTAGAGAAGAGGACACGCAGCAGATGGGCATTCTCGAGGGCAAGCGCATCCTGGTCGCCGGCGTCACGATGGACTCGTCCATCGGCTTCGCCACGGCGAAGTTCGCGCAGGAGCAGGGCGCGACCGTGCTGATCTCCAACTTCGGCCGGGCGCTCGGCATCACGCGGCGCATCGCGAAGCGCCTGCCGGTCGAGCCCGCGGTGCTCGAGCTGGACGTCACCGACCCCGAGCACCTGGCGGGCCTCGAGGCGGCGGTGCGCGAGCACGTCGACGGCCTCGACGGCGTCGTGCACTCGATCGCCTACGGCAACCCCGAGACGCTGCTCGGCGGCAAGTTCCTCGACGGGCCGTGGGAGGACGTGGCGCAGGCGGTGCACGTCTCGGCGTACTCGCTGAAGTCGCTCGCCGTCGCCACGCGCCCGCTCCTCTCGCGCGGCTCATCGGTCGTCGGCCTCACGTTCGACGCGACGGTGGCGTGGCCGGCGTACGACTGGATGGGCGTCGCGAAGGCGGGCCTGGAGTCCACCGCGCGCTACCTCGCCCGGGACCTCGGTGCGGACGGCATCCGCGTGAACCTGGTGTCCGCCGGGCCGCTGAAGACGCTGGCCGCCAAGGCCATCCCCGGCTTCGAGGACCTCGAGGCGCTGTGGGAGACCAAGGCACCGCTGGGCTGGGACAACAAGGACCAGGAGCCGACGGCCCGGGCCGTGTGCGCGCTGCTGTCCGACCTGTTCCCGGCGACCAGCGGCGAGATCGTGCACGTCGACGGCGGCTTCCACGCGATGGGGGCCTGAGCCCCGACCACCGGGCCGGGGGAAAGGGGAGGGGTGGCCCCGGGATGCGGGGCACCACACCGCGTGCAGCTCCTCCCTCCCAGTCGGAGCTGCGGGCGTGGTGCCCCGGGAGGCCGAGCCTCCCTCCCATGAGAGCCCGCTCAGCCTACCGCAGGCCCCCTGACCTGCGGGCGCCGACCTCGCGGGAGAGGCGACACGGGGTCCTCGCGGGTGGGACCATCGGGCGTGAGCTCCCCCCAGCCCTCCACGACCCGGCGCCTGGTCATCCTGCGCCACGCCGAGGCCGCGCCGGCCGCAGCGTCCGACCACGACCGCGACCTGACCCCCGACGGGCGCGCCGCGGCGGCCGCCGCCGGACGGTGGCTGGCCGCCGAGCAGCACGTGCCGTCGGCGGCGCTCGTCTCCGACGCGCTGCGCACGCGTCGTACGTGGGAGGAGCTGGCCGCGGCCGCGGGCTGGCTGGACGTGCCGGTCGAGCACGCGGCGCCGCTGTACTCCGCGGGGCCCGAGACGGCGCTGGACATGGTGCGCGGCACGGACGTGGACGTCGCGACCCTCGTGCTCGTCGGGCACAACCCGACGGTCGCGTCGCTGGCCCACCTGCTCCACGACGGGCAGGGCAACGAGCGCGCGGCCGTGCGGATGACGCAGGGGTACCCGCCCGCCGCCGTCACCGTGCTCGCATGCCCGGTGCCGTGGGCGGAGGTGGCGTGGGGCGGGTGCCGCCTCGTCGACTTCCACCTCGCCGGCGCCTGAGCGCCGGCGGGCGAGGAGTCAGGACAGGTCGGGGGAGGGCGTGACGAAGCCCGCGGCCGCGTCGGCCGCCTCGATCTCCTCGCGCGAGATGCCGAGCAGGTAGAGGATCGTGTCGAGGTAGGGCACGTTGACCGCGACCTCCGCCGCCTCGCGCACGGCCGGCTTGGCGTTGAACGCGATGCCCAGCCCGGCGGTGCTCAGCATGTCGAGGTCGTTGGCGCCGTCGCCGATCGCGATCACGGACTCGACGGAGACACCGACCTCGGCCGCGAACTGGCGCAGCGCCACGGCCTTGCCCGCCCGGTCGACGACCGGGCCGACGATGCGGCCGGTGAGCCGGCCGTCGACGATCTCGAGCTCGTTGGCCCGGGCGAAGTCGATGCCCAGCTCGGCGGCGAGACGGTCGGTGACCTGGCTGAAGCCGCCCGAGACGATGGCGAAGCGGTAGCCCAGCCGCTTGAGCACCCGCACCATCGTGCGAGCCCCCGGGGCCAGGCGGATGCCCTCGTAGACCGCGTCGAGCGCAGAGGCCTCCACGCCCTCGAGGCGGGCGACGCGCTGGCGCAGCGACTCCTCGAAGTCGAGCTCGCCGCGCATCGCGGCCTCGGTGACCTCCGCGACCTCGCGCTCGCAGCCGGCGTGGGCGGCGAGCATCTCGATGACCTCGCCCTGGATGAGCGTGGAGTCGACGTCCATCACGATGAGGCGCATGCCGCGGCGCAGCAGGTCGGCGGGCTGCACCGCGACGTCCACGCCCTGGCGTGCGGCCTCGGCGGCCAGCGCGGCGCGCAGGTGCTCGGGGGCGGTGCCGGAGACGTGCAGGTCGATGGCCGTGACGGGGTAGCGCGCCATGCGCTCGATGCGGTCGATGTTCGCGCCCGTCTCCGCGATGCGCCCCGTGATGGCGGCCAGCGCCCCGGCCCGCAGCGGCGCCCCGATGACGGAGACGTGGACGCGGCCCTCGCCGCGGCGACGGTTGTCTCCGGTTCCCTGCTCGACGTCGACCTGCATCTCGAGCTCGCCGGCCGCGCGGGTGACCTCGGTGCGCAGCCCCGCGACGTCGTGGGGCGCGGTGACGAGCACGCCGAGCACCATGCGGCCCCGGATCACGATCTGCTCGACGTCGAGCACGTCCACGCCGGCGGCGGCGAGGGTGGCGAGCACCGAGCTGGTCACGCCGGGGCGGTCCCTGCCCGTGAGGGTCACCAGGACCGTGTCGGTCGTGGGGCCGGCGCCGCCGGGTACGGCGGACGGCTCCGGGCGGCGGGGGGCGGCGGGCTCGCTCATCGCGCCGAAGGCTACCGCCGGGGGCGGGGTGCGCCGTACCCGGTGGGCGGCGCCGCGCCGGGGCCGCGGGTCAGTCGGGGGGCCAGGCCTCCGGGGAGGCCGCCGCGGTGAGGGCGTGCCGGGCGGCGCGGGCGAGGTCGTCGAGGACGGCGCGGCGCGCGACGGTCTCGCCCAGGGTCACCGCGGCGCCGTCGTCGCCGGTGCCGAGCTCGACGACGCGCAGCATCCGCAGGCCGCGGGCGGCGAGCTGCACGCACCGGGCGGGCACGCCGTCGGGGGCGTCGAGGCGGGGCACGGCGGTGAGGTCGAGGAGGTCGTCGGCCATGTCGGGGTTCCAGCGGGCGACGTCGAGCCGCGCCAGCCGGTCGGCCGCGTCGAGCAGGGCCGCCCGCAGCGCGCGGTCGGCGGCGCCGACGTCGGGGAGGGGACGCCGTGACGCGGGGTGCTGCTCCCACTCCACGGCGGCACCGACGGCGGCGGGCACCCAGCCCACGCCGGCGGCCGGCGCGAGCACGGCCTCGCCCGCGTCGATGGCGGCGGCGTTGAGGTCGCGCGGTCCGCCCAGGCCGACGGGGTCGCCGGGAGCGGGGAACGCGGCGCCCAGCTCACGGGCGCCGGCGCGGCGCAGGCCGCCCAGCACCTCGGCGGCCGTGGCGGGGTCCTCGCCCGGGGCGGCGAACACGTGGCGCACCCCGTGCTCGGCGAGGGCGTCGAGCACGTCGTCGGCGGCCGCACGGCCCCGCAGCCACGCGGTTCCCCACCACGCGAACGTCAGCGAGACGGGCACGGCGATCACGCCCCGAGGGTACGGACCGCGCCGACGCCGCCGGTCGATAGGGTGCTCGTCATGACCGCTGTGCTCGAGCTCGCCGACGTGACGGTCCGACGCGGGGAGGCGGTGCTGCTCGACCGCGTCACCTGGGTGGTGGACGAGGGTGAGCGCTGGGTGGTCCTCGGACCGAACGGGGCCGGCAAGACGACGCTGCTGCAGATCGCCGCCGCCCAGCTGCACCCCACCGACGGCGCCGTCGGGCTGCTCGGCGAGCTGCTCGGCACCGTCGACGTCTTCGAGCTGCGCCCGCGCATCGGCGTGGCCAGCGCCTCGGTGGCCGAGCGCATCCCGCGCGGCGAGAAGGTCCGCGACCTCGTCCTGACGGCCGCGCACGGCGTCGTGGGGCGCTGGCGCGAGGAGTACGACGAGGTGGACCACGCCCGCGCCGACTCGCTGCTGCGCGAGCTCAGCGTCGAGCACCTCGCCGACCGCGTCTTCGGCACGCTCAGCGAGGGCGAGCGCAAGCGGGTGCAGATCGCCCGTTCCCTCATGACGGACCCGGAGCTGCTGCTGCTCGACGAGCCCGCCGCCGGTCTCGACCTCGGCGGTCGCGAGGACCTCGTGAGCACCCTGTCGGTGCTCGCCTACGACCCCGACTCGCCGGCGACCGTGCTGGTGTCCCACCACGTCGAGGAGATCCCACCCGGGTTCACCCACGCCCTCCTGCTGCGCCAGGGCCGCGTCGTCGCGGCCGGGCCGCTCGGCGAGACGCTCACCGAGGCCAACCTCTCCGCCACGTTCGACACGCCCCTCACCGTCGCCCTCGAGGAGGGCCGCTGGTCGGCGCGTCGGCGCACGCGTCGCCAGGCCGGCGCGTGAGCCCGCTGGAGCTGGTGGCGATCCTCGTCGCCGGCGCGGCGGCGGGCGGCATCAACACGGTCGTCGGGTCGGGCACGCTCATCACCTTCCCGACGCTGATCGCGCTGGGCGTGCCGCCCATCACGGCGAACGCCTCGAACACGATCGGGCTCGTGCCCGGCTCGCTCTCGGGCGCGTGGGGCTACCGCCGCGAGCTGGCCGGCCAGCGCGCCCGGCTGCTGCGCTTCGCCAGCGCCTCCGCCCTGGGCGGCGTGCTCGGCGCCGTGCTGCTCTTCACGCTGCCCGACGGCGCGTTCGCGGCCATCGTCCCCGCCCTCATCCTGCTCGGGCTCGTGCTCGTGGTGACGGGCCCGCGGATCTCGAAGGCCATCGCGCGGCGCCGCGAGGAGCGCGGCTCGGGCGACCTGCCCGAGCACGGGCCGCGCTGGCTGTGGCCGGTGGTGGTGCTGACGGGGGCGTACGGCGGGTACTTCGGCGCCGCCCAGGGCATCATCCTCATGGCGTTCCTGGGGATCGGCCTGCCCGAGACGCTGCAGCGGCTGAACGCGCTGAAGAACGTGCTCGTGGCCCTCGTCAACGGCATCTCGGGCGTGCTGTTCGCGATCTTCGTCGACGTGGACTGGACGGTCGTGCTGCTCGTCGGCGTCGGCGCGGTGATCGGGGCCCAGCTCGGCGCGAAGTACGGTCGCAAGCTGCCCGACCACGTCCTGCGGGGGTTCATCGTGGTCGTGGGCGTCGTGGCCCTCGCCGCGTTCCTCCTCGGCTGAGCGGTCAGCCCACCTTCATCACGTAGGTCTGCCGGGCGAACCGGTCGTGCCAGCCCTGGTGCAGCCGGTCGGTCTGGATCGACCAGGCGAGCGCGGCGTACAGGGCGGGCGGGACCAGCACCGCCAGGAACGAGCCCAGGAGCGTCGGCACGAGCGCGATCAGCATGACCAGGTGGAAGGCGTTGCGCCGCAGGGACTGGGTGGGGGTGACCGCGGCGCCGGCCTGCCCGACGACCTGCAGCTCCAGCAGGGCCTTGCCCGGGGTGCGACCGGAGGTCGTCTCGAAGAAGAGGTGGTACCCCAGCGTCAGCACCAGGGTGAGGACGGGGACCACCGCGTCGGCCGCCCAGCGTTCCGTCGCGCTGCCCCCGTGGTCCAGGGAGAGGGCCGCGCGGACCCCGTTGCCGAGGAACGACGCCACGGTGACCACCAGCACCCAGTCGACGACGCGGGCGGCGACGCGGCTGGGCACCTGACCGGGGCGCGGCGGGGGCGGGCCGGGCGTCGGGGAGCGGGCGGCGTCGTACCCGCCGGGGGGAGGGAGGTGGCTCATGGTCGCTCCTTCGGCGGACACCGGTCGGCGCCGCCCCTCCACCGTAGCCGCGGCCGGCGGTCGGGCGCCGTCATCCTCCCCAGGCCGACAGCCACCGCTCCAGCGCCCGGTAGACCTCGGCACGGGCGGGCGCACGCGAGAGCACCACGTCGTGCCGGGCGCCCGGGATGGTTACGAGCGTGAGGTGGCGGGCCCCGACGTACGGCGCCCACCGCTTGATCTGCTGCACGTCGAGCACGACGTCGGAGCTGTGCACGTCCTCGCTCATCTCGGCCGGCGAGGTGGTGCGGTCCGACGACAGCACGAGCACGGGCACGGCCACCGCGAGCCCGCGGTGGAGCTCGGCGTGGGCGCGGCGCACCGCGCGCAGCCAGCCGAGGCTCACCGGCAGCGACTCCAGCGGCTTCCAGCGCAGGTCGAAGTCGAACTCGCCCTCGTGGTCGCGGTGGAGGCTGCGGCCGTAGAGCCCGCTCACCGACCGGGGGAGCACCCGTCGCGGCAGGACGGCTCCGAGGCGGTCGATCACCTGGGTGCCGACGGTGCGCATGAGCAGCGAGCCGCGCAGGTCGAACCAGGGGGAGTTGAGCACGAGCGCGGCGAGCCCGTGCGGGCGTCGGTCGTGGGCCCACAGCGCGAGGACGAGACCGCCCGTGCTGTGCCCGGAGGCGACGACGTGGGTGTGGCCGTCGCGCTCGACGATGCGCTCCCAGGCGGCGTCGAGGTCCTCGTGGTACTCGCGGAGGTCGGTGACGAACGCCGGCGTCTGGTGCTCGCGCAGGGACCGGCCGTACTTGCGGAGGTCGACCGCGTAGACGTCGTAGCCCTGCTCGGCCCACCAGTCGGCGTACTCGGTGTGGAAGAAGTAGTCGCAGAAGCCGTGCACGTGCAGCAGTGCGCCGCGGGAGGTGCCGACGGCCGGCCGGTGGACGAGCGTGGTGACGACCTCGCCCTCGTCGTCGGGGGGCAGGGGGATGGTCTCCGCGGTGTACGGCGCACCCAGGAGGTCGGGGACGGCCCCCGTCACGGCGTGGCTCATGGCGCCATGATGGCAGCGCCGACCCGGCGACCGGGGGGTCAGGTGGACCCCGCGGCGCGGCGCCGGGCCGTCGCGCGACGGTACGAGGCGACGAGGCCCGCCACGACCACGGCCGCGTCGGCGCTCGCCAGCGCGGGCGCAGCCCGGACAGGGCCGCGCATCCCGCCCTCGGCGGGAGCGCCGAACCCGTAGTCTCGCTCCGGTGATCACCTCGAACCGGGCACGGCGCGTCGCCACGACGTACGTGCGTGACGGGGTGGGTCGCTGGCGGTCCGGCTCCAGCGCCGGGCAGGCCTGGGTGCTGGGGGTGCTCGCCGCCGGCGTCGCCTGCTGCTTCGTGGTCTCGCTGCTCGACTACGACCTCATGCCGGTCGCGGCGTACCTCGTGTGGCTCCTCGCGGGCACCGTGCTGCTGCGGTTCTGGCCCCTGGTGGTGCACGCGCTCGTCTGCCTCCTGGCCGGCGTGACGGCGGTGCTGGTCGACGGCACCTTCGGCGGGGCCCGTACCTCCTCGCTGGTCGCGATGCTCGTCGCGGTCGGCCTGACGCTGCTGCACGCCCGGCGTCAGCGCACCGGGCTGCCGAGCCTGGTGAGCGAGGGCGTGCTGGTCGACCTGCGCGACCGGCTGCAGGCGCAGAGCACGGTGCCCCCGCTGCCCCAGGGGTGGCGGGCCGAGTCGGCGATGCGGCCGGCGCACGGGGTGGCCTACGCCGGCGACTTCCTCGTCGCCGAGCTCGACGAGGACGGCCGGCACCTCGAGATGATCCTCGTCGACGTGTGCGGCAAGGGGCTCGCGGCCGGCACGCAGGCGCTGCAGTTCGCCGGCGCGCTGGGCGGCCTGCTGGGTGCGCTGCCGCCCGTGGCCCTGATGTCGGCGGCCAACGCGTTCCTCCTGCGCCAGGGCGACGACGAGACGTTCGCGACCGCCGTGCACGTGCGGGTCGACCTGACGACCGGTGCCTACGGGATCGTCAGCGCCGGCCACCCACCCGCACTGCGGTACGACGCCGCGAGCCGCACCTGGCTCGTCGACCACGCCCGCGGCACCGCCCTCGGCGTCGACCACCGGCCGGAGCTGGTGACGAGCACGGGGACGCTCGCGGCGGGCGAGGGGCTGATGTTCTACACCGACGGCGTGATCGAGTCGCGCGACGCCGACCTCGACGTGGGTCTGGAGTGGCTGCGGGCCACCTCGGCGCGCGAGATAGCGCGGCGCGGCTTCCCCGGCGTGACGCGACGGGTGGTGGACCAGGTCGCGCGCGGCGACGACGACCGAGCGGTGCTCGTGCTGCACCGGGAATAGCCCGGCCCCCGCGGTCGTTCCCGTGATAGTTTCGCTTTCAACTATACGAGGAGTGAGCGACATGCAGATCGGGATCTTCACGGTCGGCGACGTGACCGCCGACCCCACCACGGGGCGCACGCCGAGCGAGCACGAGCGGATCAAGGCGACCGTGGCGATCGCGCGCAAGGCCGAGGAGATCGGTCTGGACGTCTTCGCGACCGGCGAGCACCACAACCCGCCGTTCATCTCGTCGAACCCCACCGCGACGCTCGCGTACGTCGGCGCGCAGACCGAGCGCATCATCCTGTCGACCGCCACGACGCTGATCACGACGACGGACCCGGTGCTCATCGCCGAGGACTACGCGAAGATCCAGCACCTCACCGACGGCCGCGTCGACCTGATGATGGGCCGCGGCAACACCGGCCCCGTCTACCCCTGGTTCGGCAAGGACATCCGCCGCGGCCTCGAGCTCGCCATCGAGAACTACGCGCTGCTCCACCGGCTCTGGCGCGAGGACGTCGTCGACTGGGAGGGGAAGTTCCGGACCCCGCTGCAGGGCTACACCTCGACGCCGCGCCCGCTCGACGGCGTACCGCCGTTCGTGTGGCACGGCTCGATCCGCAGTCCCGAGATCGCCGAGCAGGCGGCGTACTACGGCGACGGGTTCTTCCACAACCACATCTTCTGGCCGGCCTCGCACACGCGGCAGATGGTGGCGCTCTACCGACGCCGGTTCGAGCACTACGGCCACGGCAGCGCCGACCAGGCCATCGTCGGGCTCGGCGGGCAGTTCTTCATGCGCCGCAACAGCCAGGACGCGGTGCGGGAGTTCCGCCCGTACTTCGACAACGCCCCGGTCTACGGCCACGGCCCTTCGCTCGAGGACTTCACCTCGCAGACCCCGCTGACCGTGGGTTCGCCGCAGGAGGTGCTGGAGCGGACGCTGTCGTTCCGCGACTACGTCGGGCACTACCAGCGCCAGCTGTTCCTCGTCGACCACGCCGGGCTGCCGCTCAAGACGGTGCTCGAGCAGCTCGACCTGCTCGGCGAGATCCTGCCCGAGATGCGCAAGGGCTTCGCCGAGGGCCGCCCGGCGCACGTGCCGGACGCGCCGACGCACGGCTCGCTCGTGGCCGCGGCCGGCGGTGCCCGGGACACGACGGTGCACGCCACGGACGACGTGACCGGGCACCGCGTGGAGGACGACGCCCCCGCGCAGGTGACGGCATGACCCGCGTCGTCGTCGTCACCGCCGGGCTCTCCCAGCCGTCCTCGACGCGCCTGCTCGCCGACCGCCTCGCCGACGCCGTCACCGCGGCGCTGGCGGAGCGGGGGGAGCAGGTCGAGCTCGACGTCGTCGAGCTGCGCGACCACGCCCACGCGCTGGCCGACCACCTGCTGACCGGTTTCGCGACCGGCGACCTCGCCGACGCGATCGGCGCGGTGGCCCGTGCCGACGCGCTCGTGGTCGTCACGCCGGTGTTCAGCGCGTCGTACTCCGGGCTGTTCAAGACGTTCTTCGACGTGCTGGAGCCCGAGACGCTGGCGGGCACGCCGGTCCTGCTGGCCGCGACCGCCGGTACGCCGCGGCACTCGCTCGTGCTGGAGCACGCGCTGCGCCCGCTGTTCGCCTACCTCCGCGCGACGACCGTCCCGACGGCGGTGTTCGCCGCGACGGAGGACTTCGGCGCCGGCGACGGCTACCTGGCCTCCCGCGTCCACCGCGCCGCCGGCGAACTCGCCGACCTGGCCGCAGGCACGCGTCGTACGACGCAGCGCCGCCAGGCCGCGCTGCCCGCCGCCGACGAGGAGTTCGGCGACGTCATCCCCTTCGAGCAGCTGCTGCGGGGCTCCGACCCGCGGTGAGACGTCGGGTGGCGGGTTCCCCGGTGCACCGGGGAACCCGCCACTTCAGGGTGCAAACTTCACGCGACAAGTGGCGGGTTCGGTCCGCCGACCCGGCTCAGGCCAGGCCCAGCATCGACCGCGTGCGATCGATCATCCGCGCGCGCCGGTCGAGGTCCTGCCACGTGTAGCGGATGAAGCGGCAGCCGAGCAGCTCCCGGACCTCGTCCTCCCGCTGCTTCTCCGCAGCGAGCACGTCGGCCGGCGTCATCCCTTCCGGCACTAGCCGGCCGTACTTCGCCATGCCGTCGAACTCGCCGGCCAGGCCGTGCTCGGGCCACCAGAAGTCGAGCACCGCGACGAGTCGCTTCCCGTCCATGACGCGGTGCTGCAGGACGGGCGCCGGGATGCCGCCCCGCCAGAACTGGAAGCGGCTGCGTGACTCGCCGACCGACCCCGAAGCGCCGTCCGCCAGGTTGACGGCCATCCGGGTCCCGAGCGTGCCGGGCCAGGCGCGAGCGTGGTCCGCCATGTCCTGCAGCTCATCGGGCGTCACCTTGCGCTCGCGCAGGAGACTGTCCATGACGACGAGCGAACGCTCCGTGTCCGCGACGGTGGTCAGCTCGATGGCTGCCCGGGCCGCAGTGACCGTGGGTACGCCGCCGACCACCGCCAGGTGCTGCTCGGGGACCCGGCTCTGGTGGTGGACCACCCCGGACTCGCGTCGCTCGGATCGCCGGTGCGGGTGGGTGACGTGGACCGAGGACAGGTCGAGGTCCCACCAGCCGGCGGTGTGCAGCAGCACCGCGCTGGTGTGGGTGACGACGGGTTCGACGAGCGACCGGGCGAGGACGGCGTCGATGAGGACGCGGTGACGCGCATCGGCGTCCAGGCCGGCCCAGGTCTCCGGGAGGGAGAACGTGCCGTGCCGGAGCCGCTCGACGTCGCCGCGGCGCACGGCCCGGTAGAAGGCCGTCTCCGTGTAGCCGGCGGCGAGAGCGTCTCGCGTGAGGAAGTAGCCCTGACGGGCGCAGAGGTCGTGGAGGGCGTCGCGCATGGGGCGGAGGTGCCCGGCGGGGCAGTGCTCACACCCGGGCCCCCGGGGGCGGTGGAAGACCGGTGAGGCCAGGCCGCCTGTGGAGCACTAGTGGCCTCGGCGGGGCCGAGTCGTTCACGGCGTGAATGGTTGACCACGCAACCCGCCGCTTCCGGCGGGAAGTTTGGCACCGGAAGCGGCGGGTTCCCCGGTGCACCGGGGAACCCGCCAACCCGCCAACCACGCACTCAGTGCTGGTAGGTGCCGTGCAGGATGGCGCGGCCGAGGGTCTTGAACGCCAGGTTGAACGACACGACGGCGGGGGAGGCGTCGGCGTCGACGCCGAGCGACTCCTCGCCGACGGCGTGGACGACGAAGTAGTAGCGGTGCACCTGGTCGCCCTCCGGCGGGGCGGCGCCCATGAAGCCGTGGGAGCCGCCGTCGTTGCGCACGTGGAAGGCGGAGCCCGGGAGCTCGCCGGCGGCGGCGCCGGTGTCGAGGGAGGTCACCGACGCAGGCACGTCGACGAGCACCCAGTGCCAGAAGCCGCTCGGGGTGGGGGCGTCGGGGTCGAAGCACGTGACGACGTAGGACTTCGTGCCCTCCGGCGCGCCGCTCCACGACAGCTGCGGCGAGGTGTTGCCGAGGGCGGCGACCTGGTCGTCCTTCAGCGGCTGACCGTCGGTGACGTCCGTGCTGGTCACGGTGAACGACGCGGCGGCGGGCAGGAGGGTGTACGGGTCGGGGGTGACGGGGCGCTCGAGACTCATGTCACGAAACTAGCCAGAGCTCCCAGGGTGGACCACGACGTCCGCCGCGGCCGCCGTCGGGGAGAATGCCCGCCGTGCCACTTCTCGAGGAGACCCTCGCCCGCATCGTCCCGCCGGACGCCGGTGCCCGCCGCGACGCGGTGGAGCGCCAGGCCCAGCTGACCAAGCCGGCGGGCGCCCTGGGCGTGCTGGAGGACCTGTCGGTGCAGCTGGCCGGCATCGCACGCACCTGCCCGCCGCCGGCGCCGGCGCGCCCGGTCGTCGCCGTGTTCGCGGGCGACCACGGCGTGCTCGCCCAGGGCGTCTCGCCCTGGCCGGCCGAGGTCACGGTCGGGATGCTGGAGAACTTCCGCGCGGGCGGTGCGGCGGTCAACGTGCTCGCTCGCGCCTGCGGGGCCGACGTCGTCGTCGTCGACGTCGGGGTGGCCTCGCCGGTCGCGGCCGACGCGGTGGTCTGGGACCGGAACGTACGGCGGGGGACCGCCGACCTGCGCACGGGCGCCGCGATGACCCGCGACGAGGCCCGCGCGGCGCTCGAGGTGGGGATCACGGTCGCCACCGAGCTCGTCGCCCGCGGCCACGACGTGCTGCTGACCGGCGACATGGGCATCGGCAACACCACCCCGTCGGCCTGCCTCGTCGCCGCCCTCGCCGGCGTCGACCCGGCGGTCGCCACCGGACGCGGCACCGGCGTCGACGACGCCACGCTGGCCCTGAAGACCCAGGTGGTCGCCGACGCGCTGGCCCGGCTGGACACCGCGACCGGCACCGGATCCGCCGCTGACCCGCTCACCACCCTCGCGGAGGTCGGCGGGCTGGAGCACGCGGCGCTCGCGGGCTACCTGCTCGGCGGTGCCGCGGCCGGCGTGCCCGTGGTGCTCGACGGCTTCATCGCCGGCTCCGCCGCGCTCGTCGCCCAGGCGCTCGCGCCGGAGGTCACCGCCTACCTCGTGGCCGGGCACCGCTCGGCCGAGCAGGGCCACAGCGCGGCGCTCGCCCACCTCGGGCTGCGCCCCCTGGTCGACCTCGACCTGCGCCTCGGCGAGGGCAGCGGCGCCGCCCTCGCCCTCCCGCTCGTGCGCAGCGCCGCCCTGGTGCTCGCCGAGATGGCGACCTTCGACTCCGCGGGCGTGGCCCGCAAGGACGCCTGATGGGCGCCCGGGAGGAGGAGCACCCGCCGTACCCGGTCGGGCTGCGTCTCACCGGCCGCCGGGTACTCGTGGTCGGCGGCGGGCACGTCGCCCAGCGCCGCGTGCCGGCCCTCATCGCCGCCGGCGCCCGCGTGCACGTCGTCTCGCCGGTGCTGACCCCCGCGCTCGAGGGGATGCTGGCCGAGTTCACGTGGCGCGAGGGCCGCTTCGAGCCCGCCGACCTCGACGGCGCCTGGTACGCCATCGCCACCACCGACGACCCGGCCGTCAACCACGCCGTCATCGAGGCGGCCGACGAGCGCCGCATCTTCTGCGTGCGCGCCGACGACGCCCGCGAGGCCTCCGCGTGGACGCCGGCGGTCGGCCGCCACGGCGGCGTCACCGTCGCGGTGCTCGCGAACCGCGACCCGCGCCGTTCCTCGGCGGTGCGCGACGAGGTCGTCTCCGCCCTCGTCGACGGCCGTCTCGCCGCGGCGGGCACCGCCGACACCACGCCCGGCGTGGTGCTCGTGGGCGGCGGGCCCGGTGACCCGACGCTGGTCACCGTCGCCGCCCGCCAGGCGCTCGCGTCGGCCGACGTGGTCGTCGCCGACCGGCTCGCGCCCCGCGAGCTGCTCGACGAGCTGGCCCCGCACGTCGAGCTCGTCGACGTCGCCAAGCTGCCGCGCGGCCGGGCCGCGAGCCAGGACGCCATCAACGCGGTGCTCGTCGACCGCGCCCGGGCCGGCAAGCGGGTCGTGCGCTTCAAGGGTGGCGACAACTTCGTCTTCGGCCGCGGCTACGAGGAGATCCAGGCCTGCCGCGCCGCCGGCGTGCCCGTCACCGTCATCCCGGGCCTGTCGTCGTCGATCTCCGTGCCCGGCGTGGCCGGCATCCCGGTCACCCACCGCGGCGTCGCCCACGAGTTCACGGTGATCTCCGGGCACATCCCGCCCGGCCACCCCGACTCCCTCGTCGCCTGGGACGCCCTCGCCCGGCTCCGCGGCACCCTCGTGCTGCTGATGGCCGTCGCCAACGCGGGCGCCATCGCCGAGGCCCTCGTGGCGGGCGGGCGCGACGCGGCCACCCCCGTCGCCGTCGTGGCCGAGGGCACGATGCCGGAGGAGCGCACGGTGCTGAGCACGCTCGGCACCCTCGCCGACGACATCGCCGCCCAGGGCGTGCGCCCGCCCGCCATCATCGTGATCGGCGAGGTCGTCGCGGTCGCGCACCCCGAGCGGTACGGCGACCGCTGAGGATGGCGACCTTCGTCGAGGTCGACGCGGCCGACGACCCGCGCCTGTCCGACTACCGCGACCTGCGCGACGTCAGCCTGCGCAAGCACGTCGAGGCCACCCACGGCCTCTTCCTCGCCGAGGGCGAGAAGGTGGTGCGGCGCTCGGTCGAGGCCGGGCACGTGCCGCGGTCGTTCCTCATGGCGCCGCGCTGGCTCGACGGTCTCGCCGACGTGCTCGCCACCACCGACGCGCCGTGCTACGTCGTGTCCGAGCAGCTCGCCGAGGAGGTCACCGGCTTCCACGTGCACCGCGGCGCGCTCGCCTCCCTCGAGCGGCAGCCGCTGCCCCCGCTGGCCGACGTGCTCGCCGGGGCCCGCTCCGTGCTCGTGCTGGAGGAGATCGTCGACCACACCAACGTCGGCGCGATCTTCCGCAGCGGCGCCGCGCTCGGCTTCGACGCGGTCGTGCTCGCCCCGCGCTGCGCCGACCCGCTCTACCGCCGGGCGGTCAAGGTCGCGATGGGGGCCGTCTTCTCCCTGCCCTGGACCCGCCTCGACGACTGGTACGACGCGCTGCCGCTGCTGTCGTCGTACGGCTTCACCACGGTGGCGCTGACCCTGGCTGACGACGCCGTCGACGTCGAGGACGCCGTGCGCGGCGTCGACCGCCTCGCGCTGGTGCTCGGCTCCGAGGGGCACGGGCTCTCGGAGCGCTGGCAGGCCACCGCGGACCGGCGCGCCGTCATCCCGATGCACCACGGCATCGACTCGCTCAACGTGGCCGCCGCCAGCGCCGTGGCCTGCTACGTCGCCGCGCGCCGCTGAGGCGCGGGTCTCAGCGCGGGCCTCAGAGCATGACCCCCACGCGGGTCGGGGTGAAGCCGGGGAACACCTGGGCGGTGCTGGCCCCGAACCGCCGCGAGACGACCTCGGCGAGCACGCTGCGGTAGTCGGTCGTGACCAGCAGGTCGGCGTCGGCGGTGTCGGTGAGCCCGGGCCACGTGCCCAGGTACCGACCGCCGCGCACCCCCGCCCCGGCCAGCAGCATGACGTTGCCGTAGCCGTGGTCGAGGCCGTAGTTGTCGTTCTCCCGCACGCGGCGACCGAACTCGCTGAGCGTCACCAGCGTGACCTTGTCCCCGAGCGTGCCGAGGTCGGTGAAGAAGGCCGCCATCGCGCCGGCGAGGTCGGCGACGTTGCGCTGCATGCCGCCCCAGCTGAGCGTGCCGAGGTCGGTGTGCATGTCCCAGTCGCCCTGGTCGACGGTGACGACCTTGGTGCCGACGTCGCCGCGCACCACCTGGGCGACGTGCCGCAGCGCCTTGCCGAGGTCCGTGTTCGGGTACGTCGCGCCTCCGCCCGGTGTGGCGGGCAGCGCCCGCACCGGGGCGAAGTCGTCGACGGCCGCCAGCGCTGAGCGCACGCCCCGGCCGAGGGTGGAGGCGTCGGGGCCCCACAGCGACTGGATGGAGCGGCGGCGCCCGCCGATGGTGTCCCACTCGTCGGCGCCGGCCAGCTGGAGCGACGCGGGGTCGCGCATCGACGAGACCGCCTCGGCGCCGTACAGCGAGGTGGGCACCATGCCGTCGCCGACGGCCACGCCGTCGAGCGGGTGGGTGGAGGCGTCCTGGCCGAGCAGGCGGTTGAGCCAGCCCTCGCGGGTGGTGCTGCCGGCCGTGGCGTCCTCGACCTCCTCCATGGCGGCGAAGTGCGAGCGGTTGGGGGCCGGCAGGCCGGTCGCGTGGACGGCGGCGAGCTTGCCCGCGGTCCACATCGGCAGCAGCGGGGCGAAGCCCGGGTGCAGGCCGAACATCGCGTCCTTGGCGAGGAGGCGCTCCGCGGGGACGGCGATGCGCGGCCGGGCGCGGTAGTAGACGGGGTCGGCGTGGGGGACGACGAGGGACAGCCCGTCGGCGGCTCCCCGCAGGGAGAGCACGACGAGGACCTTGTCGCTCGGCGTGGTGCCGGCCGCGGCGTACCCGGCGGAGACGTTGACGACGGCACCGCCGAACGTGGCGGCGGCGCCGGCGAGGAGGGCGCCGCGCAGCAGGCTCCGGCGCGACACGCCGGCGAACTCGTCGCAGCAGGCGGGCGCGGCGGCGGGACGGGACTGGTTCACGAGGGTGCTCCGCTCAGCGCGTCAGGTGGTGGGGGGAGTCGAGCAGGATCGCCAGGAGCCGGTTGAACTCCCACTTGACGAGGGGGTGCGTGGCCGTGACGACCGTCGTGGGCTGGTAGCCCGTCGCCTCGCAGCACGCCTGCAGCAGCGCCGGCGTCGAGGGCGTGCCGAGCATCCGCCCGCACAGGTGGTCGACCAGCTGGGCGAAGGTGAGCGACGCCTGGGGGAGCCAGTCGGTGGGGGCGGCGTAGGCGATGTCGGTCTTGGGCCACCACCGCCCGGCCGCGCTCCAGTGGAAGGAGAACGAGGCGAGCGCCCGCGAGCCGGAGCTCCACGACGCGTTGTCGATCGGGGGGCCGTCCGGCCGCGGCCAGCTGAACGGGCTCGCGCCCAGGGCGGTGGCCTGCCACAGCAGCTGGTTGACCGCCGACCCGTCGGCGCTCGGGCGGGCGAGGGTGGCGCCGAGCGCGCGGTAGGTGCCCACGACGTCCTCGCCCGGGTCGCGCACCTTGCGACCGGCCGAGGCGAGGAACTCGGGGCGGGCCACGAGCGCCCGGAGCACCGCGGTGATGCTGGTGCCGCTCGTCAGGTAGACCGACGCGAGGTGGTCGACGAGCGCGGCGGGCGGGGAGTCCTGCACCAGCCTGGTCGCGATGCGCCGGCAGATGCGCCGCGCCGTCGCGGGGTGGCGGGCGAGGTAGGTGAGGTAGGCGCGGGTGACCGCGCGGCCGTCGGGGTCGGAGTTCGGGTGGGTGAACCCCATGACGCGGACGGGGCCCGTCGCGTGGTCGGTGGGCCGGTAGGTGGCGGCCCACGTCTTCCACACGTCGACGCGGTAGCCGGTGAGGATGCGGGCGGAGTCCTTGACGTCGGCCTCGGTGTAGTTGCCGCGCCCCACCGTGTGCAGCTCGAGCAGCTCGCGCCCGAGGTTCTCGTTCGGGCGGGCCTTGGTCGAGATGGCGTTGTCGAGGAACAGGCCCATGGCCGGGTGGGTGGTGGCCGTGATGAGGAGGTCGGTGAACGTGCCGAGCGCGCGGGCGCGCAGCGCGTCGCCGTACGACGTGCGGTGCACGAAGTGGGAGTCGCCGTTGACCGGCACGTGGAAGTGGCCCTCCCACAGCTCCGTCATCAGCTCGTGCACCTGGCGCTGCGACGTCAGGCGCCGCATCATCAGCCAGCGGGCGTAGTCGGCCATGACGACCCAGCCGTGCTCGATCTCCGCGACCTGGCGCTCCCACAGCTCGCTCGGCGCGCGGTTGAGCGAGGGCCACCAGGCGCGCAGGCCGTCGGCGGCCGCGTCCGGGATCGACGCGGGCCGCAGCTGGCGCTCGAACCACGCCCGCCGACCGCCCGCGGCCGCCATCTCGGCCGCCAGGGCCGGGGTGTAGCCGTAGGTGAGGCGGCGCGCGAAGTGCAGCGAGGCGGGGTCCAACGGTGCCGCACCGGGGTACCGCTGCGGTGTGTACGACGAGGTGGCCGCGGCGGGCGCGACGGTGCTCGCGCCGGTGCGCGTGCTGGTGCGTCCGGCCGGCTGTGCGACGGAGCGGCTCACGGTGCCTCCCGAGACGAGGAGGGGCGGCACCCTGCCGCCCTGCACCCGTCCCGATCGGTGCGCACGGGCCCGACCTGAGCGGAACCGCCGGACCGGTTCCGGGACCGCGCGCGGCGCGGACCTCGGAGCCGCGACGTGCCGGGCGTGGTCGCCCGGGGACGCACCTCCTAGGATGAGGCGTCCGACCGTCGTGCAGAGAGCTGGTTCGTCCTTCCCGATGGAGCGCCCCCGAAGTCCTGAGCCCCCCGACCCGACCGTGGTCCCCGGGGGGCACCGATGACCGAGTGGATCCTCCTCGCGGTCTCGTTCCTGCTGATCGCGGCCTGCGGCGTGTTCGTCGCCGCCGAGTTCTCGTTCGTCACCGTCGACCGCGGCCAGGTCGACCGGGCTGCGGAGAACGGTGAGCCCGGCGCCGAGGGCGTGCAGAAGGCGCTGCGGCACCTGTCGACCCAGCTCTCCGGGGCCCAGGTCGGCATCACGGTCACCAACCTGGCCGTCGGCTTCCTCGCCGAGCCCGCCCTCGCGGCCCTGCTGCGCGACCCGCTCACGGCGGCCGGGCTGCCGGCCGGCTCCGTCACGCCGGTCGCCGTCGGCGTCGCGCTCGTCGTCAGCACGGCCCTGACGATGGTCTTCGGCGAGCTGGTGCCGAAGAACCTCGCCATCGCCCTGCCCCTGCGCACCGCCCAGGCCACCCAGGTCTTCATGCGCGTCTTCACGGCCGTGATGGCCGGGCCGATCCGGCTGCTCAACGGGTCGGCCAACAGCGCGGTGCGCCGCCTCGGGATGGAGCCGCAGGAGGAGCTGCGCTCGGCGCGCAGCTCCCGCGAGCTGGCCTCGCTCATCGCCCGCTCCGCCGACCAGGGCACGCTCGACGCGGACACGGCCGAGCTGATGGAGCGCTCGGTGTCGTTCGGCGAGCGCACCGCCGGCGAGATCATGACCCCCCGCGTGCGCACCGACAGCGTCGAGCAGACCGACCGGGCGATCGCGGTCATCGAGCTCGCCCGTTCGACGGGTCACTCCCGCTTCCCGGTGCTCGACGCCGACGAGAACGTCGTCGGCACGGTCCACGTGAAGAACGCCGTGGGCCTGCCGGTCCACGAGCGCGCCACGACCCGCGTGCGCTCGATCATGGCCCCGCCCACCCTGGTGCCCGACACCCTGCGCCTCGACCCGCTCCTCACGCTGCTGCGCGACGACGGCTTCCAGCTCGCCGTCGTCCTCGACGAGTACGGCGGGCAGGCGGGCGTCGTCACGCTCGAGGACGTGGTCGAGGAGATCGTCGGCGACATCGCGGACGAGCACGACCGGCTCGGCTCCCGGGTGCGCCTGCGGCGCGACGGGACCTGGACCCTGTCGGGCCTGCTGCGTCCCGACGAGGTGGAGGACGCCTCGGGGATCGCCCTGCCGGAGCACGAGGACTACGACACCGTCGGCGGGCTCGTCGTGCGCGAGCTGGGCCGCATCCCCGTCGCGGGCGACGTGGTCGAGGTGCCGGTGCCCGTGCGCGACGGCGAGGACGGCGAGGAGCGCCAGCAGCTCGCGGTGCTCACCGTCGACCACATGGACGGCCTGCGGGTGGACCGCGTGTCGCTGCTGCTGCTGGACCGGGTGCCCGAGGGGGAGGACGCGTGAACGACTACGTCGCGATCGGCCTCGCCGTCGTGCTGCTCGGCCTCAACTTCTTCTTCGTCGGTGCCGAGTTCGCGCTCGTGGCGGCCCGGCGCAGCCAGATCGAGCCGCTGGCCCGCGCGGGTTCGCGGTGGGCGCGGATCACGCTGCGGGCGATGGAGCAGGTGTCGGTGATGATGGCGGGCGCCCAGCTCGGCATCACGATCTGCTCGGTCGGCCTGGGCGCGGTCGGCGAGCCGGCCGTCGCGCACCTGCTCGAGCCGCTCTTCGAGGCGGTCGGCGTGCCGCACGGCCTGACCCACCCCCTCTCGTTCGTCATCGCGCTGACGCTGGTGGTGTACCTCCACGTCGTGCTGGGCGAGATGATCCCGAAGAACATCGCGCTGGCCGACCCGGAGCGCGCCGCGGTCGTGCTCGGCCCGCCGCTCATGGTGGTCGTGACGGTGCTGCGCCCGCTGATCATCGCCCTCAACGCGGTGGCCAACACGACGCTGCGCCTGCTGCGGGTGGAGCCGAAGGACGAGGTGTCCTCGGCCTTCACCCGCGAGGAGGTCGCCGCGCTCGTGGAGGAGTCGCACGGCGAGGGCCTCATCGCGGCGGGGGAGTACGACCGCCTCTCCGGCGCGCTCGGCTTCACCGAGAAGCTGGTCGGCGCGGTGATCATGCCCCTCGACACGCTGGCGACCGTTCCCCGCGGGTCGACCGTGGCCGACGTCGAGGACCTGTGCGCCTCGACCGGCTTCAGCCGGTTCCCGGTCGCCGACGGCGACGAGCTCCTCGGCTACCTCCACATCAAGGACGTCCTGGAGACCGACGAGACCCGCCGCCAGCGCGTGATCGACGCGAAGTGGATCCGACCGTTCGCGGCGGTGCGCCACAGCGACCTGCTCCACGACGCCCTCGAGGTGCTGCAGCGGCGGGGGGCGCACATGGCCCGCGTCATCGGCGACGACGGCGAGCTGCTGGGTCTCGCGACGCTCGAGGACGTGATCGAGGAGCTGGTCGGCGAGATCCGCGACGCCGCCCACGCGGAGGACGGGGCCTGAGCCTGCCGGGGGCCGCCGACGACTAGGGTGACCCCGGCAAGGCCCCGGCGGGGCGTGGCACGACCGGAGTGAGTGCAGGTAAGTGACCCGTGTCCGATGAGTCGAGCCGGACGGCGAGCGTGTGGACGATCCCGAACGTCCTCTCCGGCCTCCGCCTCCTCGGCGTCCCGCTGTTCCTGTGGCTGGTGCTGGGGCCCGAGGCCGACGGCCTCGCCCTGCTCGTGCTCATGGTCTCCGGGGTCACCGACTTCCTCGACGGCTACCTCGCCCGCCGCCTCGACCAGCGCTCCTCCCTGGGGGAGGTGCTCGACCCGGTCGCGGACCGGCTCTACATCCTCGCGGTGATCATCGGCCTCGGCCTGCGCGACGTCATCCCGTGGTGGGTGGTCGTCATCCTCCCGCTGCGCGACGCGCTCCTGTGGTGCCTCGTGCCCTTCCTGCGCACCCGCGGCTACAGCGCGCTGCCCGTCCACTTCCTCGGCAAGGCCGCCACCTTCAACCTGCTCTACGCCTTCCCCCTCCTGCTGCTGGGCGACGGCACCGGGGTGGTCGCGACGCTCGCCCTCGTCTTCGGCTGGGCCTTCGCCGCGTGGGGCATCGGGCTCTACTGGTGGGCGGGCCTGCTCTACGCCTGGCAGGTACGGCGGCTGCTCGCCACGACCGAGCCCCTCGCCCGCCGCGCCGAGCGCGGACGCGCCGGCGACGGGGCCCCGGGGCCGCGATGACCACCCCGTCCGACCGCGCCACCCTGCCGCTTCTGGAGCTCGTCACCCGCCAGTCGCTGGAGGAGGACTACGTCCACGTCGCCGAGAAGAAGGCCCGTGCGGCGACGACGCCCACGGGACGGGCGCGCCGACCCCGGCCGGGCGCCGGCTCGGCCGGGCGACGGTCGTCGCGGTGGGGGTCTTCGGCCTCCTCGCCGCGACGGCGGCCGTGCAGAGCTCGCGCGACGCGGCGACCAACGAGACCAGCCGCACCACCCTCGAGGGCCGGGCCACGGAGGGCCGGGAGCGCCTCGCCGCGCTGCAGGAGCGCATCGCCGAGCTGCGGGCCGCCAACGGTGCCGCGACCGCCGCGCTGGAGGGGCTGGAGGCCCGCGAGCGCGCGGCGGCCGGCGAGGTCGAGGGGCTGCGCCTCGTGACGGGGTACGGCGAGGTGGTCGGCCCCGGCGTGCGCGCGGTCGTCGACGACGCGCCCGAGGACCCCTCCGGCGAGGGCACCGGCGACAGCTCCGGCCGGGTGCAGGACGAGGACCTGGCGCGGCTGGTCGCGGGCCTGTGGGAGGCCGGCGCCGAGGCGATCGCCATCAACGGCCAGCGGCTGACCCCGCTGTCGTCCATCCGCAACTCGGGCAGCGCGATCAACGTCAACAGCCGGCCCCTCACCGCGCCGTACGTCGTGGACGCCGTCGGCGACCCGCGCACGCTGCAGGCCGACCTGGCCGACACCCGGCCGGGGCGCGAGTTCGACGTCATCGCCTCGTCGGTCGGCCTCGTCGTGGAGCTCGACAACGTGGGCGAGCTGCGCCTGCCGGCCGGGCCCGCCCCCGTGCTGCGCCACGCCGAGGAGATGGCGCCGGCCGGCCCCGGGCAGCCGACCGACCCGCAGCAGGCCAACGACCAGGCGCCCGTCGGGGCGTCCACCCAGCCGTCGACGACGGGAGACCGACCGTGATCGCCGCCCTCGGGCTGCTCATCGGCATCGTGCTCGGGCTCGTGCTCGAGCCCGACGTGCCGCTGGCCCTCCAGCCCTACCTGCCCATCGCCGTCGTGGCCGCCCTGGACGCCGTGTTCGGCGGACTGCGCGCCTACCTCGACGGCATCTTCGACGACAAGGTGTTCGTCATCTCGTTCGTCAGCAACGTCGTGATCGCCGCGGTGATCGTCTACCTCGGCGACCGGCTCGGCGTGGGCGGCCAGCTCTCCACGGGCGTCATCGTGGTGCTGGGCATCCGGATCTTCTCCAACATGGCGGCCATCCGCCGCCACGTGTTCCATGCCTGAGGCGACCCTCCCCGACCCCGACGACGCGGCGGAGGGCAGCGGCACCACCGGACGCACCCGCCTGCGCGACGCGCTGCTGCGACCCTCGCGCAGCCAGGTGGTGGTGGGCGTCCTGCTCGCGGTCGTCGGGTTCGCGGGCATCGTCCAGGTGCGCACCATCGCCGCCGACGACACGTACTCCGGCTACCGGGAGCAGGACCTCATCGACCTGCTGAGCGGGATCGCGGGCACCACCCAGCGGGCGGAGGCGGAGATCGCCCGGCTCGAGCAGACCCGCGACGACCTGCGCTCGACCACCACCGGGCGCACCACCGCCCTCGAGCAGGCGCAGCGCGAGGCCCGCACCCTCGCCGTGCTGGCCGGCACGGTCGCGGTGGAGGGGCCCGGGCTGCGCGTGACGCTCACCGACGACGACGGCACCATCGACCCGGCCCACGTGGTCGACATGCTCCAGGAGCTGCGCACCGCCGGCGCCGAGGCGATCGAGGTCAACGACGAGGTCCGCGTGGTCGTGGACACCTTCGTCGGCACCGGGGGCGACGGGCTGGCGGTGGACGGGGTGCGGCTCTCCTCGCCGTACGTCGTCGACGTGATCGGCGCGCCCGACACGCTGGCCGGCGCCATGTCCTTCCCCGACGGCCCCACGGAGCGGTTCCGCGGCAAGGGCGTGGACGTCGAGGTGGAGGAGCTGGACTCCGTCGAGGTGACGAGCGTCGTCGAGCTCGACACGCCGTCCTTCGCCGACCCTGCCGGGTGACGCTAGGGTCGTCGTGCTGCCGCGTCGAGGGGCAGCCGCCAGCTCGTCCCGCACCCCGAGGAGCGCACCGTGTACCCCGAGGACCTGAAGTACACCGCCGAGCACGAGTGGGTGCGCCAGCCCGGTGAGACCGCCGGCGCCGTGCGCGTCGGCGTGACGCACTACGCGCAGGACGAGCTGGGCGGGATCGTCTACGTGACGCTGCCCGAGGTGGGGGAGTCGGTGAGCGCCGGCGAGCCCTGCGGCGAGCTCGAGTCCCACAAGTCGGTCAGTGAGATCTACGCCCCGCTGACGGGTGAGGTGGTGGCCGTCAACGAGGCGCTCGACGCCACCCCGGAGGTCGTCAACTCCGACCCGTACGGCGACGGCTGGCTCTTCGAGGTCGTGCCCGCCGACGCCGGCGCGGTGGACGCGCTGCTCGACGCCGCGGCCTACCAGGCCGACCTCCCCGCCTGAACAGAGCTCCACCACCCGTACCCGGTTGATCCGAGCCCTGTGACTGGTAGGTTCGGACCTCGTCACCCTCAGCCCGCCGTTGAGGGTTTCCGTGACTTCCCAGGAGGCCATCACCATGCCGTTCTGCACAGCCTGCGGTAGCCAGAACCCGGACGAGGCCCGGTTCTGCTCCCAGTGCGGCACCAAGCTGGTGACCTCCGCTCCCGCCGCGTCGGAGTCGACGGCCACCATCACCTTCGGCGCGTCGTCGTCCACGGAGAGCTCCGACCGGGCGCTCAACGCCGTCGACGCCGCCGCGGTGGACGCCCTGCCGCCGGGCCACGCGCTCCTCGTGGTGCAGCGCGGCCCGGGCGCGGGCAGCCGCTTCCTCCTCGACACCGACCTCGTGACCGCCGGGCGCCACCCGGAGAGCGAGATCTTCCTGGACGACGTGACGGTCTCGCGCCGCCACGCCGACTTCCGCCGTACCGGGGGGCGGTTCACCGTCTCCGACGTCGGCAGCCTCAACGGCACCTACGTGAACCGCGACCGCATCGACGAGGTCACGCTGAAGGACGGCGACGAGGTCCAGATCGGCAAGTACCGACTGGTGTTCTTCTCGGGCACGCCGGTCTGAGCATGGCCGCCCCCGGCGTCGACCCGCACCGGCAGGGGGGCGCCCACACCGACCGGATGAACATCGGTCAGGTGCTGGACGTCCTCCGGCCGGAGTTCCCGGGCATCACCATCCCCAAGATCCGGTTCCTCGAGGACAAGGGGCTCATCAAGCCCGAGCGCACCCCGTCGGGCTACCGCAAGTTCGCCCCCGGCGACGTGGACCGGCTGCGCTACGTGCTCGTCATGCAGCGCGACCACTACCTACCGCTCAAGGTCATCGGCGAGCACCTCGACGCCATCGACCGAGGGCTCGAGCCCCCGCCCATCGAGGGCGTGGTGCCGACGGTCCCGAAGGTCGCGCTGGCGGCCGACGGCCTCCCCGGGCCCGACGAGTTCCGGCGCCGCGGCCAGGTGCGGCTGACGCGGCGCGAGCTGCTGACCGTCGCGCGCATCGAGGAGTCGTTCCTCGCCACGCTGGAGGACTACGGCCTCGTGCGGCCCTCGGGCACGGGGCACTACGACGCCGAGGACCTGGTCGTCGCCGACACCGCCCGCGAGCTCGACGCGTTCGGCATCGAGCCGCGCCACCTGCGGGCCTTCCGCGCCGCCGCGGACCGCGAGGTCGGTCTCGTGGAGCAGGTCGTCGCCCCGGTACGCCGGGGGCGCGACGCCGCCGCCGAGGCCCGCGCCGCGGACGTCGCCGCCCAGATCGCCGCGCTGACCGTGCGCCTCCACGCGACCCTCGTCAAGGGATCGCTGCCGGGCCGCTGAGCGGCCCCGCGCTCCGTCCCGGGCTCGGTCCCCGCCCCGTCCGCACCGTCGGGGGCGCCTCGGTGCCGGGAGTAGGGTGGTGGACGTGCGCGAGGTAGATGTCGTCGGAGTCCGTGTGGAGATGCCCTCCAACCACCCGATCGTGCTGCTGCGCGAGAGCTCGGGGGAGCGCTACCTGCCCATCTGGATCGGGGCGGTGGAGGCGACGGCGATCGCGTTCGCCCAGCAGGGGGTGGTGCCGCCGCGACCCCTCACGCACGACCTGCTGAAGGACGTGCTGGACGCGACCGGCAACGGCCTCGAGGAGGTGCGGATCGTCGAGGTCCGCGACGGCGTCTTCTACGCCCAGCTCGTGCTCGCCTCCGGAGTAGAGGTGAGCGCCCGCCCGTCGGACTCGATCGCGCTGGCCCTGCGCACCGGATCGCGCATCGTCTGCGCCGACGACGTGCTGGACGAGGCCGGCTTGGCGGTGCCGGCCGAGCAGGAGGACGAGGTGGAGAAGTTCCGCGAGTTCCTCGACCACGTCACCCCCGACGACTTCGAGTCCCGCTGACACGGAGCGCCCACCGCGCCCGGAGGGCGGGCCCGCCCGTCACCGAAGTGTGACCCTCGACCTGAGATGGAGGGTTGCGACCGGCGTGTCGTGCGTTGACCCGGCTCGGTGGCAGGCCTACGTTGGGGACCGTCTTCGTTGTAACTCCACCGTTGTGCTCCGCACGACCACTTCCCTCCGGAGTTGCGTGACGCGAAGGAACCGACGGAGGTCGCAGTGAGCAGGAACGACGAGCAGCCCGCGCGCAGCGGGGCTGACGAGCAGGCGGTCGCCGAGGCGACCGAGCTCGCCGACGAGCAGGGGCTGCTCTTCACCGACGACGTGTCGCCGCTGCCCAGCGACCTGGGGTACCGCGGGCCGACCGCCTGCAACGCCGCGGGCATCACCTACCGCCAGCTCGACTACTGGGCCCGCACCGGCCTGGTCGAGCCGTCGATCCGCGGCGCGAAGGGCTCGGGCTCGCAGCGGCTCTACTCCTTCCGCGACATCCTGATCCTCAAGATCATCAAGCGGCTGCTCGATGCCGGCATCTCGCTGCCGCAGATCCGCACCGCGATCTCCCACCTGCGCGAGCGCGGCACCGACGACCTGACGCGCGTGACCTTGATGAGCGACGGCGCCTCGGTCTACGAGTGCACCACCAACGACGAGGTCATCGACCTGCTCCAGGGCGGCCAGGGCGTCTTCGGCATCGCGATCGGCGGCGTGTGGCGCGAGATCGAGGGCTCGCTGGCCGAGCTGCCGAGCGAGCGCACCGCGGACGACGCGGCCGCGAGCGACACGTCGGTCGTCGACGAGCTCGCCGCGCGCCGGGCCCGCCGCATCGGCTGAGCCGCTCCATCGGCCGAGCCGCGCCGTACCACCCGGAACACCTCCGTCGGGGGCCCGGCACCTTCGTGGTGCCGGGCCCCCGTCGTGTCCCGGTGGTAGCGTTGCGCCCGCTGACGAATCCGCACGGGAGAGCCTCCGTGCACCCGCGCGAGCGGGGGTCGACGGAGCGCCGAAGGGGCAATTCCTCCCCGGAACCTCTCAGGCGCACGGACCGAGCGGACGAGGCGACTCTGGAGCGGACGGCGACGTCGGTGACAGAGGGGGAGGCGGACCGACCGACCCCTGGTGACCGGAGCGCCTCATGACGGATCAGCCCACCCTCGCCGAGCTCGACTCGGCCCACCCCTTCGTCGAGCGCCACGTCGGCCCCGACGCCGACGCCGTCCGCACGATGCTCGAGCGGCTCGGCCACGACTCGCTCGAGAGCCTCCTCGACGCCGCCGTGCCCGCCGGCATCCGCGACCGCGACGTGGCGCTGGCCCTGCCGCCGGCCGCCTCCGAGGCCACCGTGGCCGCCGAGCTGCGGGCGCTGGCCGCCACGAACGCGCCGGGGGAGTCCCTCATCGGGCTCGGCTACCACCCGACGACCACCCCGCCCGTGATCCGCCGCAACGTGCTGGAGGACCCGAGCTGGTACACGGCCTACACGCCGTACCAGCCCGAGATCTCCCAGGGCCGGCTCGAGGCGCTCCTCAACTTCCAGACGATGGTCGGCGACCTCACGGGCCTGCCCACGGCGAACGCGTCCCTGCTCGACGAGGCCACGGCCGCCGCGGAGGCCATGACGCTGGTGCGCCGGGCCCAGCGGCGGGCGAGCGGACCGTTCGTCGTCGACGCCGACGCCCTGCCGCAGACCATCGACGTCGTGCGGACCCGCGCCGAGGCCATGGGCATCGAGGTGGTCGTCGCCGACCTCACCGACGGACTGCCGCCGACGGTCGCCGAGACCGGGCTGTGCGGGGTGCTGGTGCAGTACCCCGGCGCCTCCGGCCGGGTGCTCGACCCCCGCCCGCTCGTCGAGGCCGCCCACGGGCTCGGGGCGCTCGTCGTGGTCGCCGCCGACCTGCTCGCGCTGACGCTGCTGGAGTCGCCGGGGGCGCTCGGCGCCGACGTCGCGATCGGGTCGACCCAGCGCTTCGGCGTCCCGCTGTTCCACGGCGGCCCGCACGCGGCGTACATCGCCGTGCGTGACGGCCTGCAGCGCAACCTGCCCGGCCGCCTCGTCGGCGTCTCGGTCGACGCCGAGGGCCGCCCGGCGTACCGGCTGGCGCTGCAGACCCGCGAGCAGCACATCCGCCGCGACAAGGCGACCTCCAACATCTGCACCGCGCAGGTGCTCCTGGCGGTCGCGGCCGGGATGTACGCCGTGCACCACGGCCCCGACGGCCTGCGCACGATCGGCCACCGCACCCACCGGTACGCCGCCGTGCTGGCCGCCGCGGTCCGGGCCGCCGGCGGCACGACGCTCCACGAGGCCCTCTTCGACACCGTCACCGTGCGGGTGCCGGGCGAGGCCGCCGCGGTCGTCGCCGCGGCCCGCGAGCGGGGCCTGCACCTGCGCCTCGTCGACGCCGACCACGCCGGCATCTCGACGTCGGAGCGCACGACGCGCGGCACGCTCGACGGCGTGCTCGCCGCGCTCGCCGTGGCGCTGCCCGACCTGGCGGGCGTCGACGTCGACGAGGTCGACCGCACCACCGCGGACGCCCTGCCGGACGCGCTGCGGCGCGAGACGCCGTACCTGACCCACGAGGTGTTCTCGAGCCACCGCAGCGAGACCCAGATGCTCCGCTACCTGCGGCGGCTCTCGGCGCGGGACTACGCGCTGGACCGGGGCATGATCCCGCTCGGCTCCTGCACGATGAAGCTCAACGCGACGACCGAGATGGAGCCGATCAGCCTGCCGGGCTTCGCGGACCTCCACCCGTTCGTGCCGGCGGGCGACGCGGAGGGCTACCGCCGCCTCGTCGCCGACCTCGAGGGCTGGCTGGCCGAGGTCACCGGCTACGACCGCGTCTCGGTGCAGCCCAACGCCGGCTCGCAGGGCGAGCTCGCGGGGCTGCTGGCGATCCGCGCCTACCACCACGACCGCGGCGACACGGGCCGCGACGTCTGCCTCATCCCGTCGTCCGCCCACGGCACGAACGCCGCCTCGGCCGTCATGGCGGGCATGCGGGTGGTCGTCGTGCGCTCGGCCGAGGACGGGGGCGTCGACCTCGACGACCTGCGGGCCGCCTGCGCGGAGCACGCCGACGACCTCGCCGCGATCATGGTCACCTACCCCTCCACCCACGGGGTCTACGAGGACACGATCACCGAGCTGTGCGAGGTGGTGCACGCCCACGGCGGGCAGGTGTACGTCGACGGCGCCAACCTCAACGCGCTGGTCGGCCACGCCCGCCCGGGCGCGTTCGGCGGCGACGTGTCGCACCTCAACCTCCACAAGACGTTCTGCATCCCGCACGGCGGTGGCGGGCCCGGCGTCGGCCCGGTGGCGGTGAAGGCGCACCTGGCGCCGTACCTGCCCTCCCACCCGCTGCACGCGGAGGAGGACAAGCGGGCCGGCGTGGGCGCCATCAGCGCCGCGCCGTACGGCTCGGCGGGCATCCTGCCGATCTCGTGGGCCTACGTCCGGCTCATGGGCTCCGAGGGGCTGGCCCACGCGACGGCCGTGGCGGTGCTCGCGGCCAACTACGTCGCGGCCCGCCTGGAGGAGCACTTCCCCGTGCTCTACCGCGGGGAGAACGGGCTGGTGGCCCACGAGTGCATCCTCGACCTGCGGCCGCTCACGAAGGCGACGGGCGTGACTGTCGACGACGTGGCCAAGCGCCTGGTCGACCACGGCTTCCACGCCCCGACGATGTCGTTCCCCGTCGCGGGCACGCTCATGGTCGAGCCGACCGAGTCCGAGGACCTCGCCGAGATCGACCGGTTCTGCGACGCGATGATCGCCATCCGCGCCGAGATCGATCGGGTGGCGGCGGGGGAGTGGGCCGCGGAGGACTCGCCGCTGCGCCACGCCCCGCACACGGCCCGGGCGCTCACGGGCGGGTGGGACCGCGCGTACCCCCGCGAGCTCGGCGTCTTCCCCGCCGGCTACGACCCCGACAAGTACTGGCCGCCGGTCGGCCGGATCGACCAGGCGTACGGCGACCGCAACCTCGTGTGCGCCTGCCCGCCGCTCGAGGCCTTCGCGGAGGAGCGGGACTGAGGCGTCCCCCCCGTCCGGGTACGACGGAGCCCCGGGCCGCTGGGCCCGGGGCTCCGTCGTCGTGGCGCAGGTGGTGGTGCCGGCGGTGGGGGGCGAACCGGTCAGTCGCCCGGCTCCGACCTCACCGTCGATCGCCTGCGCGGTGCGCGTCCGCGTCCTGGGGTCCGCCGTCGGCCCGCAGGCGACGGCCCTCCGCGACGTCGTCGGCGTGCTTCTCGTCGGCCTTCTCCGTCGTGCGGGTGTCGCGCGGCGGCAGCTGGATGGTCTCCTCCGCGGCGATGCCCGCCTGCAGCTCCCGGCCCCGCTCGAGCTCGGCGTCGAGCTCGGCGCCGAACAGCAGCGCGAGGTTCGTGATCCACAGCCACAGCAGGAACACCGCCACACCGGCCAGCGATCCGTACGTCTTGTTGTAGCTGCCGAAGTTCGCGACGTAGAAGCCGAACGCCGCCGAGGCGACGACCCAGGTGAGGATCGCGACGATCGCTCCGACGCTGATCCAGCGGAACTTGGGCTGCTGCACGTTGGGCGTGACGTAGTAGAGCAGGGCCACGACGACCACGACGGCGAGCAGGATGACCGGCCACTTGGCGATGTTCCACACCGTGACCGCGGCCGAGCCGACGCCGATCGCGTCGCCCACGGCGGTGGCCGCGGGGCCCGAGATGACGAGCCCGAGCGCCACGAGGGCGACGAGCACCACCGAGACGGCGGTCAGCAGGAGCATCACCGGGCGCAGCTTCCAGATGGGCCGGCCCTCGCGGATCTCGTAGATCCTGTTCAGGGCACGACCGAAGGAGTTCACGTACCCCGAGGCCGACCAGAGCGCGGCCGCGAGGCCGATGACGAACGCCAGCCCCGCGCCCTGGGACGCGGACAGCTGCTGGAGCGTCGGCTCGAGGGTGTCCGCGGCCGAACCGGCGCCGACGTCCCGCAGGATCTGCAGGAGCGTGTCGACGGTCGCCTGGCCCTGGCCGAAGAGTCCGACCAGGGAGAGGAGGGCGACGAGGCCAGGGAACAGGGCGAGGACCGCGTAGTAGGTCAGCGCTGCCGCCAGGTCCGTGCACTGGTCCTTGCTGAACTCGCGCATCGTGCGGCGGGCGACGTAGCGCCACGACGCCTTCTCGATGTCGCCCATCGAGTCGGGCTTGCGGGGGTCGTCGGGGTCGGGTGCCGTCCGGCTCCGCTGCTCCTCCGTCGACTCGCCCGGGCGCGGTGTCGCGCGGGCGCCCGCGTGGTCGGCCGCGTGGTCGGCCGCGTGGTCGTCGTGCTTCTTCTTGCCTCGTCCTAGCACCGGGTCCACCTCACCGTCGACGGCGCCACAGGACGACGACGGTGACCAGGACGGCCACCGCCACCAGGCCGCCGGCACCCCCCAGGGCGACGGGAGTCGGCTTGCCGCGCTCGTCGGTCAGGGCCTCGCGGGCCTGCTCGACGGCGGCGGCAGCCTGGTCCTTGGCCTGGCCGGCGGCCCCGGCGACCTGGTCCTTGGCGTGGGCGACGCTGTCGCCGACGTTGCCCTTGACCTCCTCGACCTTGTCGTGGGCGCGGCCCTTGACGTCGAGCTTCGCGGTGAGGGCCTCGACGGTCTCGCCGAGCTCGGCGCGGACCTGCTCGACGTCGTGCTGCAGCTCCTCGATGCTCGGCTCCTCGTCGGTGGGCACGTCGGCGCGGTGCGCACCGGACTCAGGTGGTGTGGTCATGCTGACGGGCCTCCTTGACGGTGCGGACGTCTTCCTTGACGTTCTCGACGGTGCGCTCCGGCACCGCGGGCGCGGCGTGGTCGACCTGCTTCCGGCCGACGAGCGCGAGCACCCCGGCCAGCAGCAGGAGGGCCAGCGCCACGATGAGCCCCGCCAGCCACAGGGGCACGACGAGGTCGAGCGCGATGATCATCGTGGCGATCAGGGCCCCCAGGCCGAAGAACCCGATCAGCGCGGCCGCGCCGAACGCGCCCGCGCCGAAGCCGGCGTACTTGACCTTCTGCGAGATCTCGGCCTGGGCGAGCCGGATCTCCCCGCGCACCAGCTCGGAGGTCTGCGTCGACAGGCGGGAGATCAGCTCGCCGGTGGACTCGTCTCCACGGACGCTGCTCACGTCGACCTCAGATGCCGGCCGACGAGCCCGGCTGCGCCACGCCGTCCCCGATGGGCGTGCCCGACGGGTCCGCGTTGGTGCCGGCACCCTCGTCGTCCTTCTTGACCTTGGCGGCGACGCTGGAGGCCACCTCGCTCGCCTTCTCGCCGACCTTGGGGGCGGTCTCCTTGACCTTCTCCTGCGCCTGGGCGGCCTTCTCCTGCACGGCGGGGCTGTTCCACGCCTTCGAGGCCTGCGCCTTGATCTCCTCGTAGCGCTGCTGGCCGGCGCGTGCCCCCAGCACGTAGCCGATTCCGATCCCCAGCAGCAACGTCAGCTTGCGCATTGAAACGCCTCCTTGTCGATGTGTTCCGGAGGCCGATGGCGCTCCGGACCGCACGCGCTCCCTCTCGCGCGGTCACCGCCGGTACCCGCTCGCCCGCGGGACAACAGTGACCCGCACCGCTGCCCCGCACCGCTGCCCCGCACCGCTGCTCCGCACCGCCGGCCCGCACCGCTGGCCCGCGGCGCGGCCGAGCGTGCGACAACGCCCCGGACCGCTGGGTCCGGGGCGTCGTGGTGCGCGGGGGTGCGCGGGGGTGCGGAGGCGGGCTGCCCGACCTACTGCGCCTGGGACACGCTCGACATGTTGAAGTCGGGCAGGCGGAGCGCCGGCGTGGCGGTGCGGGAGAAGTAGTCGCCCCACTCACGGCTGAAGCTGGGCACGGTGGCGCCCGCGTGGGTGAACCGGCCGAGGACGTCGACGGGGCTCTCGTTGAAGCGGAAGTTGTTCACCACGCCCGTGATCTCCCCGCCCTCGACGAGGTAGACCCCGTCGCGGGTCAGCCCGGTCAGCAGGAGGCTCTGCGGGTCGACGACGCGGATGTACCACAGCGAGGTCACGAGCAGCCCGCGCTCGGTGCCGGCCACGAGGTCCTCGGTGCTGCCGGCGCCGCCGGCGACGTCGAGCACCAGGTTGTCGGGCGCGGGGGTCACGGGCAGGCCGGTGACGCGCGCCGAGTGCCGGCTCTGCAACAGGCTCGTCAGACGACCGTCGCGGATCCAGTCGGTGGGGCCGATGGGCAGGCCGTTGTCGAAGACCGACGTCGACTCGTCCGAGGTCGAGGTGTGCACGAAGGGCGCGCTCTGCAGGCCGGGGTAGCCCGGGTCCGAGTGCATCCGGACGGTCGGCGGCGCGACCTGCTCGCCGACGCGGGTGCCGCCGCCGCGGCGGCTCCACACCGACTGGCCGTCGTGGGCGTCGAGGCCCGAGCTGACCCACAGCGTGTAGATGAGCAGGTCGGCCACCGAGGTCGGCGGGAGCACGGTGTCGTAGCGGCCGGCCGGGAGGTCGACGCGGCGCCGCCCCCACGACAGCCGACGGGCGAGGTCGGCCTCGAACGCCACGGGGTCGACGTCGCGGAAGTCGCGGGTCGCGCCGCCGGCCCACGCGCTCTGCGAGAGGTCGGACGGCTTGGCGGTGCAGCCCCAGTGGCCCGTGGGCTGCTCGTGGCGCAGCCGCAACCCGGTCGTGGAGCCGAGGTAGGTCGTGGCGACCTCGTGGTCGACGAAGCCGTAGAGCACCCGGTCGGCGCCGCCCGCGGTGCCGAACGCCTCCCCGAGCGCCGGGGCCACCGCGTCGTACACGCCGATGGAGGTCGTGCCGGGCGGCTCGTCCCAGTCGGGGGCGGCGTCGCCGGTGACCAGGTCGGACGCGTCGTCGGCGACACCGGCGACCGTGGCCGCCGCGTCGGCCTCCTCGACGAGGGCGAGCACCTGCTCGACGGAGGCCGCGGCACTGGTGACGGAGCCGACCGCGACGCCGTCGGCGCGCCGGTCGAAGGCCAGCACGGTGACCTCGACGCCGCGCATCTCGCCGTTGGTGGTCAGGGTGTTGTTGGCCCAGCGCAGGTTCGCCGACGAGCGCGCGGTGACGATGACGACGGCGTCGTCGGAGCGCGTCGCGGCCAGGGCCCGCTCGACGAGGTCCTGGGGGCGGGTCTGCTCGCTCACTTGCCTGCCTCCTCGTTCGTGTTGAGGATCCGTACGCCGCGGAACAGCGCCGTCGGGCAGCCGTGGCTGACCGAGGCGACCTGGCCGGGCTGGGCCTTGCCGCAGTTGAAGGCGCCGCCGAGCACGTAGGTCTCGGGCCCGCCCACCGCCTCCATGGATCCCCAGAAGTCGGTCGTGGTGGCCTGGTAGGCGACGTCGCGCACCTGGCCGGCCAGGCGGCCGTCCTCGATGCGGTAGAACCGCTGGCCGGTGAACTGGAAGTTGTAGCGCTGCATGTCGATCGACCACGACTTGTCGCCGACGACGTAGAGGCCGCGCTCGACGCGACCGATCAGCTCGTCGGTGCTCGGCCCGTCGGGGGCCGGCTGCAGCGACACGTTCGCCATCCGCTGGATGGGGATGTGGCCGGGGGAGTCGGCGTACGCGCAGCCGTTCGAGCGGCCGCCGTTCAGCTCGGGGCGCTGGTGGCCCATGACCCGGTCGAGCTGGTAGCCGACCAGGACGCCGTCCTTCACGATGTCCCACTGCTGGGTGGCGACGCCCTCGTCGTCGTACCCGATCGTCGCGAGGCCGTGCTCGACGGTGCGGTCACCGGTGACGTTCATGACGGGGGAGCCGTAGCGCAGCGAGCCGAGCCCGTCGTACGTCGCGAAGCTCGTGCCGGCGTAGTTGGCCTCGTAGCCCAGCGCGCGGTCGAGCTCGGTCGCGTGGCCGATCGACTCGTGGATGGTCAGCCAGAGGTTGGAGGGGTGGATGACGAGGTCGTAGGTGCCGGCCTCGACGCTCGGGGCGCGCAGCTTCTCGGCGAGCAGCTCCGGCAGCTCGGCGACCTCCGCGTCCCAGTCCCAGCCGCCCTCGGCGACGGGGGACGCCAGGTACTCCCAGCCGCGGCCGACCGGCGGCGCGATGGAGGTCATGGAGTCGAACACGCCCGTGGTCGCGTCGGAGCCCATGGCGGTGAGGCCGGGCTGCAGGCGCACCCGCTGCTGGGTCGTGCGGGTGCCGGAGGAGTCGGCGTAGAACTTGTTCTCGACCACCTGCTGCAGGCTGGCCGTGGCGTGCTCGACCGCGGCGTGGGCGCGCAGCCGCTCGGTCAGGTCGACGAGCACCGCGACCTTGTCGGCGACCGGCACCTCGAGAGGGTTCACCGCGTACGACGACACCCACGTGACGTCGTCGTAGGTGGGCTCGGGCGCCAGCTCGACCGGCACCCGGGTCATCGCGGCGGCCACCCGGGCCACCTCGACCGCCCGGTCGGCGACGTGGCGGGCCTCGTCGTCGGTCAGGACGACCCCCGAGGCGAAGCCCCAGGCGCCGCCGTGCACGACGCGGACGGCGAAACCGACGTCCGAGCTGTCGCGGGTGCCCAGCAGGGAGCCGTCGCGGACGTTGAGGTCCTGGTAGCGGACCCGCTCGAACCGGAAGTCGGCGTGGGTCGCGCCGAGGTCGGTCGCACGCCGCAACGCCACGTCGGCGAGGCGGCGGAACGGGAGCGCGAGGAACGAAGGATCGACTTCGGGAACGCTCATGTCGCGAACCTACCCGTCGGCGTGGACCAGCCGCACGGTGGATCCGGAGCGGGCCGGGGTCACCTGCAGCTGGGTGGTGATGCGGGTGCGGAGCTCGCCGACGTGGCTCACCACGCCCACCACGCGCCCGCCCTCACGCAGCTCGTCGAGGGTGTCCATGACGTCGTCGAGGGTGTCGGGGTCGAGCGAGCCGAAGCCCTCGTCGACGAACAGCGTCTCCAGGTCGCTGCCCTCGCCGTCGGCCGCGGACTCCTGCGTGACGACGTCGGCGAGCCCGAGCGCGAGGGCCAGGGAGACGACGAACGTCTCACCGCCCGACAGCGTCGCCGGGTCGCGCCGCTCGCCGGACCAGTCGTCGCGCACGACGATGCCGAGGCCGCCGCGGGCGTCGGACTGCTCGAGTGCGTACCGGTGCCCCGACATGCGCCCCAGCCGGTCGTTCGCGGCCTCGACCACCTGACCCAGGCGCCACGCGACCACGTACGCCGGCAGCGCGAGCCGCAGGCGGTTGTCGCCCGAACGACCCGACGCGAGGGTGGCGACGCGCTCGGCGACCTCGTGGGCGGCACGGACCGGCTCCCACGCCGCCAGCGCGGCCCGCAGGTCGTCGGCGAGCGCCCCGAGGCGCCCCGCCCGGACGGCGGTGACCTCCGCCTGCGTGCGCGCGGCACCCGCCTCGGCGTCGGCGGCGCCGTGGCCGGCGCGGGCGGCGTCGAGGTCCGGGGCGGGGGCGGCGGCCGCCGCCACCAGCTCGGGGTCCGCCAGTGCGGCGCTCGTCGCCGCCACCGCGTCGTCGTGGGCGCGCACGCGCGCCTCGAGGGCAGCCACCTGCTCGGGGGTGCGGGCGGCGGCCTCCACCTCCTCCAGGCTCGCGAACCCGCACGCGGCGGCCTCGGCGCGGGCGGCCTCGTCGGTCTCCTCGACCGCGAGCCGGGCCCGCTCGCGCTGCTCGAGCGCCTCGAGCGCCCGGGTCCACCGCTCCTCGTCGCGCCGCAGGGCCGCCAGCGCGGTCGCCACGTCGGGCGCGTCCTCCGCCACGAGCAGGCCGCGCAGCCCCCGGTGCAGCTCGTCGGCGCGGGCGGCGTCGGCCGCCGCCCCGGCGCCCAGGGCGGCGCGCCGGCCCTCGAGCCGGCGCAGCTCGTCACCGAGCGAGGCCTGCCGCTCCTCGGCCCGGGCGAGGGCCGAGCGGGCGGCGGGGAGCGCGGCGACGCCGGCCGTCAGGTCGGCCAGCGCGCGGGCGAGGTCGTCGCCCTCGGCGCGCCACTGCACCGCGGGACGGTCCTGCGCGGCCTCACGGGCGCGGGCCAGCTGCTCGCGCAGGGTGCGCACGCGGTCGCCGTACGCCTGCTGCTCGACCTCGGCGTCGTCGAGGTCGCTGCGTGCCTGCTTCTCGGCGGCTGCGTCGGGGGCGTCGTGGGCCCGGCGGGCGGGCTCGGGGTGCTGGCAGGACCCGCACACCGGGCAGGCCCCGCCGACGGCCAGGCCCTGCGCGATCTCGGCGGCCATGCCCTCCAGCCGTGCCTCGCGGAGGTCGAGGAGCCGCTCGCGGCAGCGCTGGGTGCGGCCCGTCGCGTCGAGCAGGTCCTGCTCGGCGACGGCGAGGGTCTCGGTGAGCTCCTCGCTCCGCCGGGCGGCCTCGAGCCCCGCCCGCACGGCGCCCTGCCGCTCGCGCGTGGTCGTGATCGCCTCGACGGCGGCGACACCCGCGGCCACCTCGTCGCGCAGCGCGGCCAGGCGCCCCGGCAGCTCGCGCGCCTCCACCTCGAGGGCGGCGACGCGGTCGTCCACCTCGCCGATCTCGACGTCCCGGGCGGCCGCGGCCTCGCGCAGGCGTCGCAGCGTCGTCTCGTGACCTGCCGCGGCCTCGCACCGGTGGCGTCGGCCCACGACGTCGTCGAGGGCGCGCCGCGCGGTGGCGGCGTCCACCGCCGGTGTGCCCGCGGGCGAGCCGTCGCCGAAGTCGAGCTCGAGGGTGCCGGTGACGAGGTGCGCAGCCGTGCCCACCGCGCGGAGGGCGGCGTCCGCCGACGCCTCCGCCCGCGCGAGCCCACGGACGGCGCGGTCGTGAGCGCCCACCAGGGCCCGGGCCGGCGCGGCGCGGACGGCGGCGTCCCGCTCCGCCCGGGCCGCCTCGACCCCGTCCTGCTCCTCGGCGAGCTCCGCCGCGGCGGCTGCGGCGCGGGCGTGGCGTTCGCGCAGGCCGGCGAGGGACTCCGCGGCGGTGCAGGCGGAGGCCGCGGCCGCGAGGGCGTCCTCGGCGGCGGCGCGACGCCGGTCGGCGGCCTGCGCCGCACCGGCGGCGTCCGCGACGAGGCCCTCCGCCCAGGCGGTCAGCGCCGCGGTGCCCCCGTCGCCCGGGGTGCCCGACGGGTCGTCCAGCGCCAGGTCGTCGGGGAACGGGACGTGGCCGGCCTCGCTGAGGCGGTGCACGGTGCTCCGCACCCCCGCGAGGGCGTCGAGCGACTCCTGGCGCAGGGCCCGACGGCGGTCGGTGAGCCAGCGCTCGACCTCGGCGTACCGGCTCGTGCGGAAGATGCTCTGCAGGAGGCGCTGGCGGTCGTCGGCCCCGGCGCGCAGGAAGCGCTGGAACTCGCCCTGGGGCAGCAGGACCACCTGGCAGAACTGGGCCATCGTGAGCCCGAGCAGCCGGCCCACCAGCTGGCCCGCCTCGTCGATGCGCCCCGTCAGGTGGGTCCACGTGCCGTCGACGCGCTCCTCGACCAGCGCGCTGGCCTGCTGCGTCGTCGTGCCGGTGCCGCGCTTCTTGGGGCGCTCCCAGGCGGGGCTGCGGGTGAACCGGAACCGGCGGCCCGAGAGGGTCGCCTCGAGCACGACGCGCGGCGCGACGTCCGGGGCCGCGCCGTCGCTGCGCAGGTGGCGGGCGGTGCTCCGCTCGCCCGGGACCTGGCCGTAGAGGGCGAAGCAGATGGCGTCCAGGACGCTCGACTTGCCGGCCCCGGTGGGCCCGCAGAGCAGGAAGAGCCCGTCGGAGCCCAGGTCGTCGAGGTCGACGGTGACGGTGGCGGCGAACGGCCCGAACGCCGTCACCCGGAGGTCGTGGAGCCTCATCCGGCGGCGACCTCCCGCGTGGCGTCGGCGTCGCCGGTGCACGCCTCGCAGGCCGACGCGAGCAGCGCCGCCTCGTCGGCCAACGCGTCGGAGCCGCGGACGTGGCGCACGAAGTCGAGCGTGACGTCGTGGGGACTGCGGCCCGCCACGGGCCGGTGCGGCGCGGCCGGGGCGACCCCGCCCGCCGGCTCGTGGGTCAGCACGAGGGCGTGGGGGAAGCGGCGGCGCAGCCGCTCCATCGCGCCCCGCTGCCGCTCGGGGTCGGTGAGGGTCGCCTCGACCCACGCGCTCTCGTGCACCGCCAGCGACGGGTCGGACAGCAGCTCCTCCAGGGTGCCGCGGAGACGGGCCAGGGCCCGGGGGACCGGGGTGGGCAGGAAGGAGGCCGACACCGCGCCGTCGGCGGCGAGGTCCACGAGCCAGGAGCCCTTCTCGCGGCCCGCCTCGGAGAAGGAGTAGGCCAGCGGGGAGCCCGAGTAGCGCAGCCGGTCGGTCAGGACGTGGCTGGCGTGGAGGTGGCCCATGGCCACGTAGTCCACGCCGTCGAGGACCGGCACCGGCACGCGCTGCACGCCGCCGACCGAGATGTCCCGCTCCGACTCGCTCGGCTGCGCGCCGGCGACGAACGCGTGGGCCAGCACGACCGAGCGCGTGCCCGGACGGCCCGCCAGGTCCGCGCGCACGCGCCGCATCGCCTCACCGAGGGCAGCCTCGTGGGAGCGGGCGGGCAGGGCCCACGGCTCGCGGACCGCGTCGGGGTCGAGGTAGGGGATGCCGTAGACGGCGACCTCGCCGTCGCCGTCGGGGACCAGCACCGGGACGCCCACCTGGGTCGGGTCGGTGCGCACGTGCACGCCCGCCGCGTCCATCACCCGCGCGCCGAAGCCGAGGCGCCGGGCGGAGTCGTGGTTGCCGCTCGTCACGACGACCCGGGCCCGCGACGCCGCGAGCCGGGCGATCGCCTCGTCGGCCAGCCGCACCGCGTCGACCGGCGGCAGTGCCCGGTCGTACACGTCACCGGCCACCACGACCAGGTCGACGGCCTCCTCCTCGACGACGCCGACCAGGTGGTCGACGAACGCCGCCTGGTGACCCAGCAGGTCGGCCCGGTGGAACGAGCGGCCCAGGTGCCAGTCGGAGGTGTGGAGGATGCGCACGGGACGAACCTAGGTGGCCCCGCCGACAGTCCCGCGGACCCACGCCGCGGGGTGGCCGGGACCACCCTGGGCGTCAGCCGATCCGGCGCGCCAGCTCGTCGGCCATGTCGTCCACCCGGCGTCGCACGGCCCCGGGCAGGTCCGGGTCGGCCGCGAGCCGGCGTACCCGCTCGAGCACCTCGGGGCGCCGGGCCGTGAGCGGGAAGAAGGCCTCGGCGACGTCGCCGAGCAGCCAGCCCGAGAACACCTCCGCCGCGGCGGGCAGCCCGGTCAGGTAGCGCTCGACGTACGGCTCCGTCAGGTGCTCCTGGCCGCGCTGCCACAGGCCGAGCCCGGCGGCCTCGACCTCGTAGTTCGCGACGCGCGCCTCGCCGGTGAACCGCGCCCAGGCCCACTCCTTGGCCGCGGCCGTGGGCAGGGACGCGCGGGCCCGGGAGTGCTCGGTGCGCGCCACCGCGGAGGGCGCGGCGGCGAGCGCGGCGTCCAGCTCGTCGGCGTCGGTCGCGCCGCGCACCGCGAGCCGCACGAGCACCTTCCAGCGCAGCGCCTCGTCGAGCTCGACCCCCGGTGGCAGGTCGGTGCCGACGAGCCAGGAGCGCAGCAGCGCCTCGTCCTCGGTCGTCGCCACGACCGCTCCGAAGCCGGCGAGCTGGACGGTGCTGCCGGGCTCGGCGTCGCGCACGACGACCTCGGCCGCGGCCCGCACCTGCGTCTCCAGGTCCTCGGGGTCCGCCACGACGGCGCGGAGCCGGCCGAGGGCCCACGCGGTCACCACGCTGACGCCGTCGTCGTCGCGCTCGGAGGGCAGTCCGGCCGCGACCACCGCGAGCGCGGCGGCGGGCTCGACCGCGCCGGCGTGCACGCCGCTGCGCAGCGCGTTCCAGATCCCGGCCCGCAGCATCGGGTCGGTGGTGCGCGGCAGGAGGTCGGGCAGCGCCGCGAGCGTCGCGGCGTCGGGCGCGGACCACGACCAGGAGTCCTCGTAGGCGTCGACGACGACCGCGGCGTCGGGCCCCACGTCGTACGGCGTGCCCTCGCCGGCCAGCACGACCTCGTCGACCCGCCACGTCGCGTCGCCGGGCGCCGCGCTCGCGACCCGCACGGCGTGGGTCCGCTCGGCGGGGTGGGCGGCCGGCGGCACCCGCCGCAGCGTGCCCGCGGCCCGGTCCAGGCGCAGCTCGTCCACGCCGGGGGCGCGCAGCCAGCCGTCGACGAAGCCCGTCAGGTCGCCCGCGCCCGCGCGCTCCCAGGAGCCCAGGAGGTCGTTCATCGTGGCGTTGCCGAAGCGGTGGCGGGTGAAGTGGTCGACGGCCCCGGCCACGAACACGTCGTCGCCGACGACCGCGGCGAGCTGCTTGAGCACGCTCGAGCCCTTGGAGTAGGAGATGCCGTCGAAGTCCTGCAGCGCCCCGGCGGCGTCCTCGGCGCCGTTGCCGGCGACCGGGTGGGTGCTGGGGCGCTGGTCGGCGACGAGACCCCACTGTCGGCGGCGGTGGGCGTTGTGGACCCACGTGTCGCCGTACTCGGTGACGTCGGCGGCCACGCGGTTGCCCATGTACTCCGCGAACGACTCGTTGAGCCACAGGTCGTCCCACCAGCGGGGCGTGACGAGGTTGCCGAACCACTGGTGGGCCATCTCGTGGGCCACGGTGACGGCGCGCTGGATGCGCGCGCCGCGGGTCACGCGGCTGGTGAAGACCAGCGGGTCGCGGAACGTCACGCAGCCGGGGTTCTCCATCGCGCCCGCGTTGAACTCCGGCACGAACGCCTGGTGGTAGTCGCCGAACGGGTAGCGGATGCCGAACAGCCGGTGGAACTCGTCGAAGCACTGCCGGGTGACGGTGAGGAGCTCTTCGGCGTCGGCGTCGAGGTGCGGCGCGATGCTCCGGCGGCACGACAGGCCCAGGCGGATCCCGTCGTGCTCGTCCCGCACGTGGTGGTAGGGCCCGGCGACCACGGTGACGAAGTACGTCGCGAGCGGGGCGCTGCGCTCGAAGCGCCACAGCCCGGGCTCGGCCTCGGTCCCCGGCGCGTTGGCCGTGACCGTCCAGTCCCGGGGCGCGCGGACGGTGAGCGTGTACGGCGCCTTGAGGTCCGGCTGGTCGAAGCAGGCGAACACGCTCGGGGCGGCGTCCATGAAGCTCATGCCGTAGACGTAGCGGCGCCCGTCGGCGGGGTCGGTGTGGTGGTGCAGGCCCTCGCCGTCGGTGCGGAAGCCCATCACGGCGTCGACGACGAGGACGTTCTCGCCCGCCTCCGTCGGGAGCGGGAGGCGCCCGGCGTGGAGGGTGGCGGGGTCGAGCTCGGTGCCGTTGAGGGTGGCGCCGCGCAGCTCGAGCGGCTTGACGTCGACGAAGGTGTCGCCGCCCGCGCTGGTGAAGGTGATGGTGGTGCGCGAGGGGAAGGTGGCCTCGTCGGTGGCCAGGTCGAGCTCGAGCTCGTAGCCGGTGACGTCGAGCAGCGCCGCCCTCCGCTCGGCCTCGTCGCGACGCAGGGACGTGCTGGCTCCGGGAACGCTCACGGCGGCCACCCTACGAGGGGCGGCCGCCGTGGCGGGGTGGTGCTGGGTCGTGCCGGTCGTGCTGGGGTCGTGCGGGGCCGGGAGGGGTCAGCCGACGGTGACCGCGACGATGTCGATCGGGGTGTTGGGCGCGCCGCCGCCCGCGGGGTTCGAGCCGTCGTCGCCGGCCTCCGCGATCTCCTCGATCACGCCGAGGTCGGCGGGGTCGACCGTGCCGAAGACGGTGTAGTCGGGGGAGAGCTGCGTGTCGCCGTACACGATGAAGAACTGCGAGCCCTGCGTGTCGGGGCCCGAGTTGGCCATCGCCAGCGTGCCCGCGCCGTAGGTCTCGTCGCCGCTCAGCTCGTCGGCGTAGGAGTAGCCCGGGCCGCCGGCCGTCGTGCCCGACGGGTCGCCGCACTGCAGCACCTCGAAGCCGGCCATCGTCGTGATGCGGGGGCACGGGGTGTCGTCGTAGAAGCCCTGCTCGGCCAGCGACACGAACGAGTTGACGGTGCACGGTGTGGTGTCGCCGTTCAGCGTGACGTCGAGGTCGCCGTTCGAGGTGGAGATGACGGCCGGCGTCGGGGTGGTGACGGTGGGCTCGGCCGGCGGCAGGTCGACGTCGCGGGCGGCCTCGCCCGACTCCTCGTAGGAGCACGTGCCGTCGGTGACGCCGGTGGCGTCGGTCGACTCCTGCGAGCCGTTCGAGCCCTCGTCGGAGTCCGAGCCGCAGGCGGCGAGGAGCGGGAGGGCGAGGACGGCGGCGATCGACAGGGCGCGGGTGGTGGCTCGGCTCATGCGCCCGAGCCTAGGGGGACGGTCACGAGTTGCGGCCGCGGGCCTCCACGGGCAGGGGCGCACCGTCGACCCAGATCGTGTCGACGAGGTTGATCGCCGCACACACGTGGTTGGGAGCGACCTCCACCCGGGACCCGACGGCGGGCAGCGGGCCGCCCCCGAGATCGACGACGGCGTGGTGCTCCGAGAGCAGCACGACGCGGGCGTCGGGGTGGGCGGGGAGCCGCCCCCAGCCGGTCGCGTGCGGCGCACGGTCCGCGCCCAGCACCTTGCCGCCGGAGTCGAGGACGAGCCGTCCGCCCGCGTGGCTGACGACGGTCGCGACGCACGTGAGGGCGATGTCGTCCGGCTCGTGGTGGCCGAGCTCCCACTGCTGGGCGTCGCCCAGCAGGTAGACGCCCGGGCGCAGCTCGTCCGGCAGGGCACTGCCCACGGCCCCGGGTCCCTGCGCCAGGCTCGTGGCGAGGCTGGGCGTGGACCCGCCGCTGCGCACCGGGCAGGGCAGGCCGGCGGCCGCGAGGGCGTCGGCCGCGGCGGCGAGGGCCTCGGCCTCGGCCACCGCGGCGGAGGGCCCGGCCCCGGGGGCGTAGCTGTGGCCCGGGAAGGTGAAGACCCCGGCGATCTCCAGGCCCGCCTCGGCCGCGGCGCCCGCGACCGTCGCGGCCTCGTGGGGGAGCACCCCCGTGCGGTGGTGCCCGGAGTCGACCTCGACGTGCACGGCGACGTCGGGCGCGTGGGCGGCCACCCGCCGTACCCCGTCGACGGAGTCGACCCCCACGACGATGCGGGCCCGTTCGGCCAGCGTGCGCAGCCGGCGGCCACGCTCGGCGTCGACGAACAGCGGGTAGGCGACGAGCACGTCGTCGAAGCCGGCCCCCACGAACACCTCGGCCTCGCCGACCGTGGCGACCGTGATGCCCTGCGCGCCGGCCTCGAGCTGCAGCCGCGCCAGCACGGGCGACTTGTGGGTCTTGGTGTGGGGACGCAGCCGCACGCCCAGGTCGGCGGCGGCACCGTGCACGCGGGCGAGGTTGCGGGCGAGCCGCTCGCCGTCGACGGCGAGGTACGGCGTCGCGGGGGCGGCGCTCACAGCTCCTCGTGCGTCTCGGGGTCGGCGCCGAAGATCCGCCCGTCGGGGCGGCCGAGCGCGGTGATCGCGGCCACCTCCTCGTCGCTGAGCGCGATCTGGAAGACGTCGAGGTTGCTGCGCTGGCGCTCGGGTGAGGCCGACTTGGGGATGGGCAGCGACCCCACCTGCACGTGCCAGCGGAGCACGACGGCCGCGGGGTCGACGTCGAGGCGCTGCGCCGGTCCGGTCACGGCGGGCTCGTCGGTGAGGTCGCCGACGCGGGCCAGCGGGCTCCAGGCCTCGGTGAGGACGTCCCAGCGGGCGTGGGCCTGGCGCAGCGCCTCCTGGGGGAAGTAGGGATGCATCTCGACCTGGTTGACGCTGGGGGCCACGCCGGTGGCGTCGACGACGCGCTCGATGTGCTGCTCGGTGAAGTTGGAGACGCCGATGGAGCGCACGAGGCCGCGCTCGCGCAGGTCGACGAGCGCGCGCCACGCCTCGACGTACTGGTCGCGGCCGGGGTTCGGCCAGTGGATGAGCTGGAGGTCGAGGTGGTCGAGCCCGAGGCGCCGCAGGCTGCCCTCGACGCTGGCCACGGCGTCGTCGTAGGCGTGGTGGCGCCCGGGGATCTTGCTGGTGACCTGGAACTCGTCGCGGTCGAGCCCGCTGGTGCGCAGCGCCTCGCCGACGGCCTCCTCGTTCTCGTAGTTCACCGCCGTGTCGATGAGCCGGTAGCCCACCTCGAGGGCCGAGCGCACGCCGCGCACGGCCTCGTCGTCGCGCAGCGGGTAGGTGCCGAAGCCCACCGCCGGCAACCACGTGCCGTCGTTGAGCGCCCGGGTCGGGACGTCGATCGTCGTCATGGGCGTCAATGTACGGCGGCGGTCCACGGGCGGGGCCCGCGTCCGGGCCGGCGGTCACGGGGCCCGATGATGCGGGGGTGACGGCGACGTTCGAGGGCCACGACCGCGGCGATGCCGCCTACCGCCGGGTGGTGCTGGCGCTGTTCGCGGCGGGGTTCGCGACGTTCGCGCAGATCTTCGACGCCCAGGCGGTCCTGCCCGCGCTGGCCCGCGACCTCGACGTCACGCCGGCGACGGCGGCGCTGTCGGTCTCGGCGACCACGACCGGGCTCGCGGCCTCGGTGCTGGTGTGGGCGGCGGTGTCCGACCGGGTGGGGCGCACCCGGGCGATGGCGTGGTCGCTGACCGCGGCCACGGCCCTCTCGCTCCTCGCGCCGCTCATGCCGGGGCTCGGTGCCGTCATCGCCCTGCGCGCGCTGACGGGCGTGGCGCTGGGCGCGGTGCCCGCCGTGGCGATGGCCTACCTCAACGAGGAGGTGAGCCGGGCCTGGGTGCCGGTCGCGGCCGGCACCTACATCGCCGGCAACACGGTCGGCGGCGTCGTCGGCCGTCTCGTCGCCGGCCCGGTCTCCGAGGCGGTCGGCTGGCGGGCCGGGCTCTTCGCGGTGGCGGTGGTCTGCGCCGGGTTCACCGTCGCCTTCTGGCGGGTGGTGCCCACCCCGCAGGGCTTCCGGCGTCCCACGGAGCAGGTCTCCGCGGTACGGCGCGTGGCGCGGCACCTGCGCACCCCCGCCCTCGCCACGACGTACCTGGCGGGGTTCTGCCTCATGGGCGCGTTCGCGACCGTCTTCAACTACGTCGGGTTCCGCGTGAGCGGCCCGCCGTTCGACGTGCCGGTGACGTGGGTGAGCCTGCTGTTCGCGGTCTACGTCTTCGGCACGGCCGCGAGCCGCACCAGCGGGGTCCTGGCGCACCGCCACGGCGCGCCGCGGGTGGTCGCGTGCGGGGGAGCGGCGGTGCTCGTCGCGCTGCCGCTGCTCGCCGCCGGCGACCTCGTCGTGGTCGTGCTGGGCCTGGCGGTCTTCACCGTCGGCATCTTCCTCGCCCACCCGGTGACCAGCGCGTTGTCGGGGCAGCTGGCGAGCGTCGGCCGGGCGCAGTCGACCGCGCTCTACCAGCTGTCGTGGCTGGCGGGCACCGCCCTCGTGGGGTGGGCCGCCGGCCACGTGTACGACGACCGCGGCTGGTCCGCGACCCTGCTCGTCGTCGCGGCGCTCGTCCTGGTGGCGGTCGCCGCCGTGCTGGCCGGGCAGCGCCGCCCCGCGACCGCCTGAGGGTCAGGCGAGGATGCCGGCCCGGCGGGCCGCGGGAACCCAGCTCGTCACGTACTCCTCGAGCACGGAGTGGAACCACTGCTCGTCGGGGGTGCCCTTCGAGCTCGACATCGTGGTGAGGCCGACGTTGTCGACGACGCGCCCGCCCATCGTGTCGAGGTCGGCGAGGAACGTGGGGGAGTATCCGAGGCCGAGGAACTGCCAGAAGACGGGCTTGTCGGAGGCCTCGACGAGCAGCTTCTTCGCCGGGCCCTTGTCGAACGGCTCGCCGTCGGTGACGAAGAGGACGAGCGTCGGCAGCGTGGCCGGGCCCGACGACGCGGCCTTCCGCCCGCCGAAGAGGCGCTTGCCGATGCCCGCCTTGCCGTGGCCGGCCTCCGCGAGGACGTTGCGGATGACGTCGCCGTAGTTGGTGCCGCCCATGGAGCGGCCGGCGCGCCAGCGGTCGACGAAACCGGCGTACGACGAGGAGTCGACGACCTCGGCGTCGAAGGCCGAGCTGTGGAAGAAGTGCACCTGGATGTCGCCGTCGTCGTCGAGGCCCGCGAGGCTGAGCGCCAGCACGCGCTCCACGAGGTCCTGCACCTCGCCGTTCTCGTAGCGGGCGGTCATCGACGCCGAGTAGTCGATGGCCACGACGACGCGGGCGCTGACCTCGCCCAGGTCGATGCCCTTGTCCGCCTCGCGCTTGAGCAGGGAGATGATCGCTCCCTGCGCCGTGTCCGTCCGCTTCGTCAGGTCGACCACTTGTGCTGCCTCTCTCGGGTGCGTCCGGCGCCGGTCGGGGTGGACCGGGCCGCGGGGGGGTCCGCCGTGCGCGGCGGGCCGCGCCCCGTCCTGCCCTTTCCCGACCCGCGGGAAACGGCGGAGCCGGCCGGTAGGGTCCGCGGAGGGAGCGCACCCACGCGCACCGTGGCCGACGAGGGGAGCCAGAAGTGGTGGAGCAGCAGCCGGGCGGGGTCAACCTGTCGAAGATCACGCTGACGAAGTCGGCGCCGAGCATCTCGTTGAGCAAGGGTGCCGGTGCCGGTGGGCAGATGCGGATCAACCTGAACTGGTCGCAGCCCGCGCCCGCGAAGGGCTTCCTCAAGCGCGCCCTGGGTGGCTCGTCCGCCGTGGACCTCGACCTCGGCTGCCTGTGGGAGACCACCGACGGCAGCAAGGGCGTCGTGCAAGCACTGGGCAACGCGTTCGGCAACCTGCACCAGCCCCCCTACGTGCTGCTCGACGGCGACGACCGCAGCGGCACGAGCACCGGCGGGGAGAACCTGGTGGTGAACCTCGACCGGCTCGACCAGATCCGCCGCGTCCTCGTGTTCGCCTACATCTACGAGGGCGCCCCGAACTGGGCGGCCGCCGACGGCGTCGTGACCCTCTACCCCGCGGGCGGCGCCGCCCCCATCGAGGTGCGCCTCGACGAGCCGGCCGCCGACAAGCGGTTCTGCGCCATCGCCCTGCTGACGAACGACGGCGGGTCCCTCGGCGTGCGCCGCGAGGTGCAGTACGTCGCGGGGTGGCAGCCGGAGCTCGACAAGGCCTACGGGTGGGGCATGAACTGGACCTCCGCCACCAAGTGAGCGACGCCGACGGGACGCTGTGGCAGCGGGTCGCCCGGGCGCAGGCCGGTGACGACTACGCCCGCGCCTACGCCGAGCGGTTCCGCGCGATCGAGCGCGACGGCGGCGACGTGCACGGCGAGGCCGCCCTCGTGCGCTCGCTCGTGCCGGCGCCCGCGCGGGTGCTCGACGCGGGGTGCGGCACCGGGCGCCTGACGGTGCGTCTCGCCGCCGACGGGTACGACGTGGTCGGCTGCGACGTGGACGCCGCGATGGTCGAGGTGGCCCGCGCCGAGGCCCCGGAGCACGACTGGCGGGTGGCCGACCTGGCCTCGCTCGACCTGGGCACGACGTTCGACGCCGTCGTCCTGGCCGGCAACGTCCTGCCGCTGCTGGAGCCGGGCACGCTGGACGGCGCCTGCGTCGCGCTGGCCCGGCACGTGGCGCCCGGCGGGCTGCTCGTCGCCGGGTTCGGCCTCGACGCCGGGCACCTGCCGGCCGGCTGTCCCGTCACGCCGCTCGGGGCCGTCGACGCCGCGATGGCGGCGGCGGGCCTGCGGGCGGGGGAGCGGTGGGGCGGCTGGGCGCGGGAGCCGCTGCCCGCGGCCGACCCCGGCTACGTCGTCGCGACCTACCGGCCGTAGGTTCGCGCGGTGCCCGCCGCCGCCACCTCCGTCCCCACGCCGGGCCGGGCCCGTCTCGGGGTCTCGGCGATGTTCTTCACCAACGGGGTGCTCTACAGCGCCCTGCTGCCGCGCTACCCGGAGATCAAGGCCGCCCTCGGCCTGTCGAACACCGAGTTCGGCATCGTCGTCGTCGCCTTCCCGGCCGGCGCGATCCTGGCCGCGGCGAGCGCGGCTCCCGCCGTACGACGGCTCGGGGTCCCGCTCGTCACCGCCGCCGGCTCCGCGCTGCTGGCCGTCGCGATGGCCGTGGCGGGCTGGGCCCCGTCGGTGCTCGTGCTCGTCGCCGCGCTGCTGGTCGGCGGCGTCGTCGACGCCGTGGTCGACGCGGCGCAGAACGTGCACGGCGTCGCCGTCGAGCGGTGGCGGGGCCGCTCGATCATCAACTCCCTGCACGCGGTCTGGAGCCTGGGCGCCGCGACCGGCGGGCTCGTCGGGGCGGGGGCGGCTGCGGCCAGCGTGCCGATCGCGGCGCAGATGGCGGTCAACGGCGTCGTGTGGTCGATCGTCGCAGTGGTGGCCGCGCGCCTGGCGGTCATCCCGGCCGCGGTGGCCGCGGGCGAGGACGGGAGCGGCGGGCAAGCGGGTTCCCCGGGTCGCGGTGAGGGTGCCGCCGACGCCGACGCCGCCGGTGGCCCGGCCCGGGACGCGCGACGCGGTCGCCGTCGGGCGTGGCGGCTGCTGGCGCCCGTGGTGCTGCTGGCGGTCTGCGGCACGCTCGTCGAGGACGTCGCGTCGAACTGGAGCGTGCTCTACCTCGGGACCGAGGCGGGCGCCCCGGCCCGCGTCGCGACCCTGACGCTGACGGTGGTGCTCACCGGCCAGCTCGTCGGGCGGCTGCTCGGCGACCGGATGACCGACCGCTGGGGCCGCGACGCCGTGGCCCGGTCCGGCGGACTGCTCATCGCGGCCGGGATGGCCGTGGCGGTCGCGGCGCCGCCGTACCCGTTCGTGCTCGCCGGCTTCGCCCTCATGGGGTTCGGCAGCGCCACCCTCGTGCCGGCGGCGTTCGCCGCTGCCGACCGCGTGCCCGGCCTGCCCGCCGGCACCGGCATCGCCGTGCTCGGCTGGCTCATGCGGCTCGGCTTCCTCGTGACGTCACCGGTGGTCGGCGCGTTCTCCGACGCCACGAGCCTCCGGCTGGCCCTGCTCTTCCCGCTGGCCGCCGGCCTGCTCGCCGCCGCGCTGGCGCACCGCTCGGCACGGAGCGGTGGCCGCGCTCGACGCGGTTGAGGCGGGTGCGCCCGCGGTCCGATGGTCGAGGTGGCCGCGCTCGACCCGGTGGTTGAGGTGGCCGCGCTCGACGCGGTGGTTGAGGTGGCCGCGCCAGCGGCCCTCGAAACCACACCCGGCTGACCCGGCGGACGGGCGCGCCAACCCGCCTGACCAGCGGAAACTCAACCTGTGGAGGACCGCCGGTAGCGGCCGAGAATGTCGGTGGCCGGTGGTGTGATGGATCCATGACCGAGACAGCGCTGCACCCCATCGCCGGGGTCGCCGCGCGTCTGCACGGGGATCTCGACGACGGTTTCGACCTCGGTCTGCTGACGCTCGGCCCGACCGAGACGGGCGCCGCGCTCGTGGAGCTGGAGCGGGCGGCGAACCGTCTCGCGGCTCTGCAGTCGAGGCTGCTGGCCCACGCCACCGAGGTGCGGGTCGAGGACGAGACCGGCGCCGCGTCGACCGCGGTGTGGTTCGCGAACGCCACGCAGGTGACGCGCGCCGAGGCCCACCGCCGCGTCCGCGTCGCGGTCGCCACCCACGAGCGGTACGACGCCCTCGCCGCCGCTTGTTCCTCCGGCGCCGTGTCACCCGGCCAGGCCGAGGTGATCGTGCGAGCGCTCGACGACCTCGGCCACGGCATCGACGCCGGCGTCCGTGACGACGCCGAACGCGCCCTGGTCGGGTTCGCCGCCGACCACGACGCGAAGGACCTGCGGGTGCTGGGTCGTCGGATCCTCGACATCGTCGCGCCCGCGATCGGCGAGGCGCGTGAGGCGGAGCTGCTGGCGAAGGAGGAGCGCGAGGCGGCTGCGCGGATCCGGTTGACGATGCGGGAGGACGGCAACGGGTGCGTGCACGGGCGGTTCACGGTGCCGGAGATGCACGGGGCGATGTTCGCCAAGATGGTCGACGCCATCGCCTCGCCGCGTCGTGACCACCTGCGCGACGAGGCCGCTGACGACGCCGCCGGCCCTCGCCCGCTGTGGGAGCGGCGCGGTCAGGCGTTCGTCGAGCTGATCGAGCGGATGCGTGACGCCGACCTCCCCGATGCGGCCGGTGCAGGCGCGACGGTGGTGGTGACGATGCAGCTCGACACCCTCACCGGCGGCCTGGCCGCGGCGTCGCTGGACACCGGTCACCGCATCTCGCCCGGTGAGGCCCGGCGTCTCGCCTGCGGCGCCGATCTCGTGCCAGCCGTGCTCGGCACCAAGAGCGAGGTCCTCGACCTCGGACGCGCCGCGCGGTTCCACAACAAGCCGCAACGCATCGCCTTGGCCCTGCGCGACGGGGGCTGCACCACTGAGGGGTGCGACGCCCCGCCGCACCGGTGCGAGGCCCACCACGACGATGCGTGGTCACGCGGCGGGAGAACCTCGGTCGAGCGGGGGCGCTTGTTGTGCTGGCGCCACCACCGCGTCGCGCACGACCCGACCTATCTGACCGAGAGGCTCGGCACCGGCAAGCTCAGGTTCACCCGGCGGAACTGAGCAGCGCAGCCCAACAGCTCCCGTGGTTTCGAGGGCCGCTGGCGCGGCCACCTCAACCACCGGACCCGCGCGGCCACCTCAACCACCGGACCCGCGCGGCCACCACGACCACCGGACCCGCGCGGCCACCACGACCACCGGACCCGCGCGCCCACCACGACCACCCGACTGCACCCGCCTACCGCGATCACGCCGGTGGTTGAGGTGCTCGCGCCAGCGAGCCTCGAAACCACGGCCGCTTGACCCGAAACCCCGCTCCGCGCGCCCCGACGTGTGCAGGATGGGCGGGCCCGGACCACCGCTGCGCGGATCGGCCGCGGGCCCACGACGACCGAGGGGGACGGACATGCGACGACACGTGATCCTGTTGGCGGTCGCCGCGCTGATGCTCTCGGGGTGCGGGGGAGAGGGGGAGGACCAGACGGCGAGCGACCTCGTGGGGGGCACGCCGTACACGACGGACCCCTCGGCCGACGCGACCCCGTCCGCCGCGCCGACCCCGGCAGCACCGGCGACAACCTCGCCGTCCTCGCCGCCCTCTCCGACGTCGTTCACCGGCTTGCCCGACCACCTGTTCGAGAACAGGGCGACGCCGCTGGTCCGCACGGACTTCTCGGACGACGCCGCGTGGAACCGGGTCGTGGCGGCGGTGACGGCCGAGGTGGACCTGGGTTCCGGCACGGGGGAGTCCTGGCCGCTGGTCCCCAACGTGTGGGCGGTGGACGACCGCTCGTACGAGGGCGTCACCGCGGAGCTCGTGCTCGCGACGGCACCCGAGGGGCAGTACCGCTATGCCCTGCTCGCGGACGCTCGGAGCATGCAGGAGGTCGACGCCGACGGGGGACCGAGCGTCGTCTACGTCGACCTGACGACGTCACCGGTGGAGGCCGAGGAGTGGAACCTCCTGCGGCAGTTCCGCTGCGGCGCGAACATGGTGGCGGAGGTCGAGGCGAACCTGTCGATCGCGAACATGGCGTTCGACGACTACGCCGACGTCGAGGGTGCCGACGGCGTCTTCCGCGGGTTCCCGGGCTGAGCCCGAGACCTCTGCTGCGCGCTTGCGTCCGGAGCGGGACGGCTCAGCCGGCGGACCCGCCGAGCCAACGCTTGAGCACGCCCAGGTTGGCCAGGGGGATCCAGTGCCCCAGCAGGGGGTGGTCGACGGCCACGCCGAAGACGCCGGCCTGCTCGAACGCCGCGACGTAGTCGATCGCGGCCGGCAGCGGTACGCCGTACACCGGCACGTCGGTCGCGGCGTCGGCGAGGCCGAGGGCGCGGGCGGCGTCCCTCGCCCGGGCGGCGCTGCTGTAGAGGCAGACCACCGGGCCCTGGTCGAACGCCACGCCGTAGGGGCGGGGCTGCTCGGCCGAGCCCCGTGCGATGAAGAACCACTGCGGCAACCGGGTCACGTGCTGCCACAGCGCGATCTGAGCGGTCGTGTCCCCGGCGGGGGCCGTGCGCACCGCCGCGTCGAGGCGGTCCAGCTCGGCGAGCAGCCGGGCGTCGTCGTCGGTCATCTGGGTCCCTCCGCGTGCAGCAGCAGGGTGACGAAGTGCTCCCGCAGCGCAAGGTTCCGCAGGTCGCGGGTCACCTCGGTCTCGATCACCTCGAGGAAGTCCTCGTCCGCCATCTCCAACCCCCCCGGCCTGCGTGCGTGTCGTGCGGGTCCCCGCACCGGCGGCGGTCCCGCCATCGGCATTGTGTCGGATCGCCGGGGGACCGGCGCCCCCACCCGGCGTAGCGTGGAGAGCGACCGGCGGACGGCGAGCAGCGCGGCCCGCAGGACGACGGAGGGACCCTGGCATGAAGGCCGTGGTGTTCGACCAGTACAAGACGACTCCGAGCCTGAAGGAGGTCGACCGACCGAAGCCGGGCCCGGGGGAGGTGCTCCTCAAGGTCGCGGGCGCGGGTGCGTGCCACTCCGACGTCGCCGTCTACCGCGAGTTCGACGAGTCGTTCGGGCCGGCGCAGCTCAAGCCGTCGTTCACCCTGGGTCACGAGAACTCCGGCTGGGCCGAGGAGCTCGGCGAGGGCGTCGCGGGCATCGAGGTCGGTGAGGCGTTCCTGGTCTACGGCCCGATGGGCTGCGGCCGCTGCCGGGCCTGCTCGCGCGGTCAGGACACCTACTGCGAGAACGCCGCGACCATGCCGCACCTCGCGACGGGCCTGGGCCGCGACGGCGGCATGGCGGAGTACCTGACGGTCCCGGTGCGCAACCTGGTGCCGCTCGGCGACGCCGACCCGGTGGCGGCCGCGCCGCTCTCGGACGCCGGACTGACGCCGTACCACGCCATCAAGAAGTCCCTGCCGACCCTGGCCGGCGGTGGCAAGACCGCGCTGGTGATCGGGCTCGGGGGACTGGGCCAGATCGCCGTGCAGATCCTCAAGGCGCTGACCGGCGCCACGGTGATCGCGACGGACACCAAGCCCGAGGCCATGCGCCGCGCCGAGGCCAGCGGTGCCGTGACCGTCGCTGGCGGCGACGACCAGGCCGCGCAGATCCGAGAGATCACCGGCGGCAAGGGGGTCGACGCGGTGTTCGACCTCGTCGGCGCCGGCCCCACGATCGAGCTGGCCCTGGCGACCGTCGCCCAGCGCGGGCGCGTCACGGTCGTCGGCATCGCCAACGGCACGGCGGAGTGGAACTTCTACAAGGTGCCCTACGAGGTCGAGCTCACCAGCACCTACTGGGGCACGGTCGAGGAGCTGCACGAGGTCGTCGACATGTACCGCGCCGGCCAGATCACGCCCGAGGTCCAGGTCTACGCGCTGGACGACGCGCTCGAGGCCTACCGCGCCCTCGAGGCCGGCGAGCTCTCGGGTCGCGCCGTCGTCGCGCCGCACGGTCGGGGTACGGCGAGCAGCTGACGGCACGCGTCGTGGTCGGGACGTCGTCGAGGGCGTCCCGGCCCGCTCGAAGCGGAGGGCCCACCGTGCGCTAGTTGACATAATGCACGTTATCGGCGCACAGGGCTACGTGGTGTGCACACGCGGGAAACGCCGTCCAGGCCGTGCAGCTGAGAGTTGCCGGCCGACCACGACCAGACCGCCGCGACGACCAGGCGAGTTAGCAGAGGTCCCATGACGGGGAGAACCCAAGTCATGGACGAGATCGTGCGTGCCCGCGCCCGTGCAGCAGACGCTGTGCCCGGCTGGTGGGCTGACGTCGGACGGATGGCCCTCTACGCATCCGGCAGCATCACCCTGTGGACGGGGATCCTCTGGGTCGGCACGCTGGGAATGCTCCATCACCGCGCCTCGCCCATCGACCCGGAGACGATCCAACCGGGGATCTTCGCGGCCGCCCCGGTCCTGGCGTGGCCCTTCCTCCAGCTGAGCACCGAACGCCGGGACCGCGGCTTCAGAGCCGCGGGATTGCCGGGATTGATGGTGTGCACGATCTCGGCGGGAGCGGTCATCCACCTACTGGGCATGCTGCTGTGGCCGATGATCATGGGAGACAGGGCCGCCCCGGGCACCGTCGCAGCGGAGTTGCACCGGAACCCGACAGCGATGCTCCTGACCCTGGCCTTCCTGCTGGCCGGCATGTCGTGGTTCACCACGATCGCCCAGGCCATGATCTTCTGGCCGCTCTCTGCGGGATTGATCGCGCTCGTGCCCTTCCTGGCCGGGATCTTCGTCATCCCGTTCGCAGGGCTGGCGGTCTTCCAAGGCGTCGCTGCCACCGGCACCCTGGCCCTCTGGGGCCTGCTGGCACTCAGCGGGATGGTCGCTGTCTGGGTGGTCTCGCACCGGGTGACGCGACAGCGGCAGGCCGGGGCGATCCGGTAGCGCACGGTTCCATCTCGACGGGGCGCTGACGGTGGCCACGTCGGTGCTGATGCCACGGCTGATGTCACGCATCGAACACCGACCAGCACAGCTCGTTGCGACGACGCTGGTCCTCGAGCACGAGGTCCCGGATCTCCCCCGGCAGCTGGTCGCGCTGCCAGCGGCACTCGCGCCGGCCCGCCTCGACGGCGTCGTCCCCGGCCGCCTCGGCCGCGGCGCGCACGGCCTTGATGGCGTAGGCGGCGGCACCGAGGTCGTGCTCGGCGACGTGGGCCACGACGCCGGCCTGACCGGCGGCGTACGCCGCGTGCCGGGCCGCACCCCGCAGGTCCCGGGCCGCTCCCATGGCGTGACCGCCCGCGGCGCGCGACTGCATCATCGCCAGCTCGCCGCGGGTCCAGGCGCGTACCGCCTCGATGGCCTCCCGCGGCCGCGGGTCGTCCGGTCGGACCGCCGAGAAGAGGTCGAGCACGTGCTCCGCGCAGGTGGCCGCCCACGACGCGATCAACCGGTGGTCGGCGTCGGTGAGCGTGCCACCCCGGCGGACGGTCACGAGGCGGGGGTCCCGCACCTTCGACAGGATCACCGGCGCCACTCCCCCCGGCCGAGCCGCGCGAGCGACCCGGCCCGGTCGGCCGGGTGCGGTGCTCCGCGGTCCCCGCTCGGCGCCACCTCAGTCATCCGCCACCAGGCGCGACACGACCGTCCGTGACTCGCCGCCACCACCGGCCCCACCGAGGTCGGCCTCGGTCCACGCCTCCCCGTGGGTGACGAGGTCGACCTGGTCGAGCGTGCCCGACCACGCGACCGCCCCGTCGGCACGCCGCAGGGTGAGCACGGCGGTGGGCGGCCCCACGGCGACGATGGTCCCGTGCGGACCCACCCCCAGCTCGCGTCCGCCGAGCTCGCCACGGACCACGTCGAGCGCCACGCGCAGGAGGTCGACGCGCACGCCGTCGGCGAGCAGGTTGTGCACGGGCCAGCACCACGGCGGCTCGACGACGGCACGCCGCGCTGCGTCGCTCGCGGACGGCGCCGCGTCGTCGAACACATCCGTCGCCGCCAGGCTCCAGGTCGGTGGTTCGTCCTGCACGAGCACGACGACGACGTACGTGGAGGTGGCGCCCGACGGTTCGCCCGGGGCGGTCCGGACCGCCAGGGCGCACGTGGCCGCGGCCCGGTCGAGGTCACCGCCGAGGAAGTCCGCCGGGCCAACCGTCCGTTCCAGCAGGCGCCCCGGCGGGCCGGTGCGGACCCACCGCTCCTCGAACCCGCCCTCGATCAGCAGCGCCAGCTCGTCGGCGGGGTCGTCGGCCCCGAGGTCGAGGTGGTCCCAGTCGTCGGTCATGCGCTCCCCTGCCGCCGGCGGGAGCCCCGGGCCCCGCTCCCCCACGTCGGGCCCAGTTCACCAGACCGCGCGGTGCGCCGAGGTCAGAACTCGCGGTCCGACACCCCGGACTCGGTCACCGGCGTCGCCGAGACTGGCCGGCCGTTGAGGTCGGTGGCCGTGGTCGAGGGCGTCCACACCATCGCGGAGGGGGTGCTGACCGTGGAGAGCCCGGACCCGCTGGTCTGGGCACCGAGCACCAGGACGACCTGGGTGACGCTCACCCCGCCGACGGTCACCGTCGACGCGGTCATCGTGGCGTTGAACTGGACCGTCCGCAGCGACCGGATGTAGCTCTGCCGCAGGTTGATCGAGCCCAGCGCCACGGCCGAGCCGTTGCGGAGCACGTCGATCGTGTCGCCCGTGCTGCCGGTGCCGATCAGGTTGCCGTCCCGCAGGCGGACGCTCACGGCGAGCGCCTGACCGCTCCACCCGGTGGTGATCGAGGCCGGCCGGACCAGTCCGCCGTAGGTGAGCGTGATCCGGTCGCCGTGGTCCATGCGGCCGGCGGTCTGGCCGCCCTGGGTCGTCTGGACGTCGGCGGCGCGCACGGGGCTGTTGTCCACGCGGCGGCTCGCGACGACCGCCGACGTGGTGGTGCGGCCCGTGGTGTCGGTGAGGACCGCCCGCAGGTCGTACAGGCCGTTCGCGACGAGCGTCGTGTCCCAGGTGCAGGCGTACGGCGAGGTCGTGTCGGTGCACAGGTCGGTCCAGGTCGTCGAGCCGCTGGTGGCTCGCTGGACCCGGACCGAGGCGATGGCGCTCGGCGAGTACGCCGTCGCGGCGACCTGCACCGTGCCGCTGAGGAACGCCCCGGGGTCGGTGACGGCGACCGAGGCCACGCGGTTGTCGACCGTGCGGTTGGTGACGAGCGTCGAGGTGGTGGCGTTGCCGGCCTCGTCCGTGGCGACGGCCCGGAACGAGTACGAGCCGTCGGCGAGGGCGGTGGTGTCGAGACGACAGGTCGTCGGCTCCTCGGTGCTCACGCAGGCCTCGCGCCACGTCGTGGTGCCGGTGGCGGCGTACTGGAACACCACCGTGTCCACGCCAGAGTGGGCGTCACCGGCGCTGGCGGCGAGGGTGACCGTGCCGCGCAGCGGCGTGCCCGGGTCGGAGAGGACGACCGTCGGCGCCACGTTGTCGACCAGGACGTCCTCGACGAGCTCGGAGACGTGGGTGACCGAACCGGCGACCGCGACCGCCCGCAGGTCGTACTCCTGGTTGACGAGCGACGCGGTCGCCCAGCTGCACCCGTACGGCGCGGTGGTGTCGGTGCAGACGGTGCGCCACTGGGTGGTCCCGGCCGGGGCGTAGTCGATGCGCACGGCGGTGACGAGCTTGCTGGTGTCGGTGAGGGTCGCGGTCAGCGGGACCGTGCCCCGGACGGCGTCCGCCGGACGGTCGAGCACGACCTTGGTCGCGAGGCTGGCCGACACGGTCCAGCTCGAGCCCGGGTTGGCGGTGCTCGCCGTGAAGGCGGCGCCGGCGGTCCCCGACCAGGCGGTGGCCCCGAGGAGGAGCGCGGCGACCGCCAGCAGCGCGGAGCCGGCGCGCCGTGCGCTGGTGCCCGATCGCTCGGCCCGGTGGGTGGGCTCCGTTCCCTGGCCGGGTGCGTGGGCGCCGACCGCGGCCAGCGCTGCGGGCTGCTCGCCCGTCTCCCCCGCGCTCTCCCCGTCGCAAGGCCCACCGGCCCCCCCGGGGCCAGGGCCCCCGGGTCCCTCGGTGCGGCGACGCGAGGCCACGACGAACGCCGCGACCGTGAGGGCGAGCCAGCCGGCGAGGAGCAGGAGCTGGGCCGGCTGACCGCTGGCGGCCCACACGTAGGGCCGCCCGACGAACGGCACGAGCAGCACGGCCCTGCTGCGGAGGTCGTCCCTCGTGACAGGGGTGGCGTCGTTGCCGGGGTTCGCGTCGCCCCGGGTCGTCCAGGTGCCGTCGCCGCGGTCGTCCACGACGCGGTGCACGAGGAGCTGCTCGTGGTCGGGGCGCGCCGGGTTGCGGAAGATGAGGATGCGGCCGACCGGCACCTCCTCCGCGTCGGAGAAGGGCTGCGCGACGACGACGTCGCCGGGGCTGATCGTCGGTTCCATCGAGCCCGTGCGGACGACGTGGCTCGACCAGCTCCACAGGAGCGGCAGGGTCGCGATCGCCACGAGGGCGAGAAGGAAGGCGCGGTAAGCCCGCGCCGTGACGACGACGACCAGACCCGCCCACTCCCGCAGGGCGGTGGGGGCGGGCTGGGCCGGCGGTCCGCCGACCGTCCGGTCGCCCCGCCCGTCCGTCGGTGCGTCCGCCGGCCCACCCGCCGCGGAGCCGGAGCGTCCCGACCCGGGGTCGGTCGTCACGACCCGTGCGCCGGGGACGGCGGACGGGACGGGGACGACGGCGTCGACCACGGGCGGGACCTCCTCTCCGCGCACGGGCGGATCACGGACGGGGCGTCACGGGTGCGACGCCGGGGGTGGCGGGGACCCGCCGGGCGTGCGATCAGTCGGTCTGGAGCTCCCACTGGATGTCGATGCCGGTGCGGGCGCCCTGAAGCTGGTCGACCTGGGCCTGCGAGAGACCGGTCGTGTCGAAGGTCCACGTGATGGCGTAGGTGCGCGAGGTGGTGCCCGGGCCCACGGTCCACCCGCCGACGCCCTCGGCGTACTCGTCGATCTGCGACAGCGACCTCAGGCTCGTGCCGGCCGCCACGACGGTCTGCTCCTCGACGTAGCCGCTGCAGCTGCCGAACCCGCCGCCGTCCCCGGCGGTCATGCCGATCTTGATGTAGTTCTCGAGGCCCTGGGCGGAGCTGACCGCGTTGAGGGTGTAACCCTTCACGACGCCGGGGACGTCGGTGGTCGCGGTGACCTTGATGCACTTCGTCTCGGTGTCGCCCGGGGTCATGCTGGCGGCCTGGAAGCGGGCGGTGCCGGCGTCGTCGTCGGTGAGGCTCACCGCGCCGGTCGACCAGGAGTTGCCCGAGTTGCGGGTGGTGCCGCTGAACGCGGCGTGGGAGGACTGCCAGACCAGGGCGCCGGCCAGGACGACGGCGACGGGGGTGGCGGCAGCGGCGGCGATCTTCTTCGACTTGCTGGACGGGGTGCGCATGGCAGGGCCTTTCCGTGAGGGGTGTGATCCCCTCTCCCGTCGGCCGCGCAGCAGGGCTACCGAGGACAACCGCAGGAAGAACTGCTGCGAGCCCCGGAAATGGCCGACCGGTCGCCGGACCGGCTCGAAGGACCCAGGTGGTCTAGTCCGAAAGGACTACCTCGTGGTTGACCGACCCGTCGGCCGACCCGCTGACGACCCGCTGACCGACCCGCTGACCGACCCGCTGACCGACCCGCTGACCGACCCGCTGACCGACCGGCTCAGTGGAAGAGGAAGTGCACCCCGGCCAGCACCAGCCAGAACCGGATCGAGCGGCCGACGAGCACGGAAACCAGGAACACCTCGCGGCGCATCCGGAGCGCGCCGGCCACGGCGGCCATCACGAGCAGGGGTGGCACGCCGCCGAGGGCGGAGACGAACATGATGGCGGCGGCGTACCACGGCCGACCCTCCATGCGCTCGGTCCAGCGCTGGTAGACGCGCTGCACCTTGGGGCCGGACAGCTTCTTCTGTGCCCACTCGGTCTGGACACCACGGCGGGCGACCTCGTACCAGACCAGCTTGCCGAGCGTCTGGCCTGCGCCGGCCGCGATCGACAGCAGCACGAGGCCGCCGCTGCCCAGGGCGCCGACGCCGGCGAGGTAGGCCTCCGCGTTGACGACCGGGAGCAACGCGGACGCCACCCCCACACCGAGGGTGGTCAGGAGGAGGATCACCCGGTCGGTCCCCCGCTGGGTACGGCGGGCGCGGCCCGGGGCGCGGCGGGCACGGGCAGGCCGAGGTCGAGCACCCACTTGAGCGACACGCACTTCAGGACGAGCAGGCCCACGGCGATGATCAGCCCCAGCCACCACCAGCCCGTGACGAGCAGGATGATCGCGAAGAGCCCGGAGTTCGCCGCCTTGCCCAGCCGCGACCAGTTCCACAGGTAGATGCGGCGGTCGACGACGTGGAAGTAGTTGGGACTGCGCAGCGGCCACGCGAGGAACGCCATCGACAGGAACATGTCGATGACCATGAACTCGAAGAGGTACACGGCCACCGGGAACGCCATCTCGGGCTGGAGCCACACGAGGCCCAGGTAGAACGCGGCGCAGCTCATGCGGTCGCACAGCATGTCCACCACGGCGCCGATGCGGGTCTCGCAGTCGAACCAGCGCGCCCACTCGCCGTCCAGGGAGTCGCCCACCCAGTACACGACGAGACCGATCACGAGCAGCGTCAGGCTCTGCTCGTAGGCGCCCCAGAGGCTGAGCACGAGGGTCGCGACCGTGCGCACGAAGGTGATGACCGTCGCGCCCGTCATCAACCGCTCGGTCGAGGGGTCGGCGTAGATCCGGTCCGGGCTGCCCGCCATGCGCGCAACCTATCGCGCCGGGGGTGCCCGGTGACGAGCCGACTCGCGGTGCCGTGACTCGGCCGGCCCGCCGCGGGGTACCGGCGCCCGGGGTCGTCGGCCCCGCCGTCACGTCTCGCCGTGGGGCTCGTTGTATCTCGGGGGTGGATGAGGCGTGGACCCGGACCGCGCCCGATCGGAGGAGGCCCCGATGGTGACCACGGATCCCGACGTCCTCGCGGACCGCTACGCACTGCTCGAGCTCATCGGCAGCGGCGGGATGGCGGACGTGCACCGGGCGCGGGACCGCGTGCTCGAGCGCGACGTCGCCGTGAAGGTCCTGCGCGATCCCGGTACGCCCGGCGCCCACCACGACCGCTTCGCCGGGGAGGCCCGCACCCTGGCCGCCCTCAGCCACCCCGGTCTCGTCACCGTTCTCGACGCGGGCACCGACGGGGGCCGCCCCTTCCTCGTGATGCAGCTCGTGCGCGGCAGCACGCTGCGCGAGCACTGCGCCGCCGGCGCGCTCCCGCCGGCCCGGGTCGCGCACGTCGGCGCCCAGGTCGCGGAGGCCCTCGCCTACGTGCACGCCGCCGGCGTCGTGCACCGCGACGTGAAGCCCGGCAACGTCCTCGTCGGCGCCGACGACCGCGCCTGGCTCGCCGACTTCGGCATCGCGCGCCTCATGGGTGAGCAGGCGCAGCTGACGCGGGCGGGCGCCGTGATCGGCTCCCCGGCATACCTGTCGCCCGAGCAGGTCCGCGGCGAGCAGGGCGTGACCGCCGCCACCGACCTCTACTCGCTCGGGCTCGTGCTGCTGGAGGCCCTCACGGGGCGCCAGGTCTACTCGGGTCCGCCCACCGAGGCGGCCCTGGCCCGCCTCGCGCGCTCCCCCGCAGTCCCCACGCAGCTCGGCGGTGCGTGGGCGCGCCTGCTGAGCGAGCTCACGGCCTCGGACCCGGACCGACGTCCCGACGCCGCCCGGGTCGCCGCCCTGCTGCGTGGGCTCGCCGCCGCGCCGGGCGGTCGCAGGGTCGCGGTCTCGACGGTGGCCCCCGTCCCGAGCGCGGCCGACTCCTCCACCAGCACGCAGGCGTGGCAGCCCGGCTTCGGTACGGCGGGACCCGTCGCCGACCTGACCGCGCCGGCCCCGACGCCGGCCCCGACGCCGACGCCAACGCCGACGCCGGCTCACGCGGAGGCCACCGCGGCCCCCGCGGAGGCGGGCCACGGGCTCGCCGAGCCGGCGGGGACCGACGAGGTGCTCGCGAGGCCGACGGTTCCCGGCGACCGGGGCACCGCGGGGGCCCAGGAGACCCAGGAGGCGTCACCGCTGCCCCGCCGACGGGCGAGACGTCGCTGGGGCGTCGCAGCGGCGTCGGCCGCCGTCGTCGCGGCCGGATTCGTCGCCCTGCTGCCGACGGAGGAAGCCGTGCCTGCGGACGCGGAGCTGCCCGCGGAGGTCCCCGCGGAGCTGCGGGACCCGCTCGAGGACCTGCACGACGCGATCGACGGGACGGGCCGGTGACCGCGCGCCGCGGCCCCACCCGGCTCATCCCCGCCCGGGGCGTGCGACGGGCAGCCGGGGCGGTGCTGGTCGCCGTGCTCACCGTGGGGCCGCTGCAGGCCTGCGGCTCCGACAGCACGGCCGGCGAGGCGGTGCCCGAGCTGCGCACCTCCCTCGCGGCCATCGACGCCGCCGTGGCGGCCGGGGAGATCGAGCGCGCCGACGGCCTGCTGGCCACGCTGCTCGACCAGGTCACGCAGGCGCACGGCGACGGGGACCTCACGGACGCGCAGGCCGCCGAGGTGCTGACGGCCGCGCAGGCGCTGCGCTCGGCGCTCCCCGACCCGGCCGTGACCGACCCCGCGGTCGCCGACCCGGTCGCCACCGCCCCCGCGACGGCCGAGCCGCCGGCGTCACCCGCCCCGGCCGCGCAGCCCACGCCCACCCCCACGCCCTCCCCCACACCGGTCGCCCCGGCGACCGCCAGTCCCGCCCCTGCCCCGTCGGCGCCCTCGGGCAACGGGCGCGGCAACGGGTCCAGCGGCTCCGGCGGCTCGGGCAACAGCGGCGGCAACGGCAACAGCGGCGGGAACGGCGGCGGGAACGGCGGCGGCAACGGCGGCGGCAACGGCAACGGCGGTGGCAACAACGGGAACGGGAACGGCCGCAACGGCTGATCCGCCCCCTCCTGACGGACCCCTGCCGACGTCCGCGACGGTGGCTACCGGGCGCTGTCGTCGCCCAGGTCCCGCACGGCGCGGGTGCCCGGCGACCAGCGGCGCAGCCGGGCGCCGACGACGTCGTACCCCGGTCCCAAAACCGCGACCACCGCGCCCACCTGCGGCGGTTCGAGACGCCCGGAGACCGTGACGTGCGGCAGCCAGCGTCCCGGTGCCGACCACGGCGGACCACCCGGTCCCAGCGCCGCGTGGGCCGCGGCGTGCAGCGCGAGCAGCTCCGCGGTGGGTACGACGGAACGCGCCACGACGACCCCGCGCCGGGCGCCCAGCACCACGGGCGCGCCGAGGTGCACCGCGACCGGCAGCAGCGCCACCAGGGTCTCGATCGCCTCGTCGGCGCAGGGATCGACCGCGTCGCGCTCGGCCACCGTCACGTGGGGCGCGTGGGTCGCGTCGCGGCGGTCCCCGGCGCTCGGGAGACCAGCGTCGACCAGCGCCGTCCACTCCGCGCGGACAACGGCCTCCCCCGCGTCGTCGAGCAGGAGGTCGAGCGAGTCGCGCACGCCGCCACGCTACCGACGCTGCCCCCGGCGGGCGCTGGGTACCGGTGCGCATGGCACCCAGCGACCACGTCAGCGGCGATCGCCCCGGTCTCGCCCTCGTCACCGGAGCGTCCAGCGGCATCGGCCGGGCGCTGGCGGAGCAGCTCGTCGACCGGGGGTACGACGTGGTGGTCACCGGCCGCAGCGACGCCGTCCACGCCGCGGCCGACGCCCTCCGCGCACGTCGACCCGACCGCGAGGTCCACCCCGTCCGGGCCGACCTGGCGCACCCGGAGGGCGTGGAGCTCCTCTGGGGTGAGGTCACGGGTCGGGGCGAGGACCTCGCGGTGGCCGCCCTCAACGCCGGGGTCGGCGTGGGCGGCACGTTCGCGGGCAGCGACCTGGCCCGTCACCTGGAGCTCGTCGACCTCAACGTCCGCTCGACCGTGCACCTGGCGGGACTGGCGGTCGACCACATGGCGGCCCGCCGCAGCGGGCGCATCCTCGTCACCGCCTCCGTCGCGGCGGTCGCGCCGAGCCCCTACCAGGCGACGTACGCGGCGTCGAAGGCGTTCGTGCACTCGTTCGCGGAGGGGATCGCCCAGGAGCTGCGGGGATCGGGCGTCACCGTGACCTCGCTCATGCCGGGCCCCACCGACACCCGCTTCTTCGACCGCGCCGGTCTCGCGGACGCCCCGATCGCCCGCGGTCGCAAGGACGACCCGGGCGACGTCGCCCGCGACGCGGTCGACGCGCTGCTCGCGGGCAAGCGCCACGTCCGCGCCGGCTCCCTGCGCACGGCGGTGCTGGCCGAGGTGCTGACCCACCTCCCCGACGCGATCGGCTCCCGGGCGATGGGCCTGCAGTCGCGCCCCCGGCGGCGCTGAGCCCGGCTGACCTCTCCGGGGACGTCGGCGGGCATCCGCGGGCGGCTCAGTCCCCGGCCGGGTCGGGCCCGGTGAACGACACGCGGCCCTGCGGGTCGACGTACCACCCCGGGTTGTGCGCGACCTCCCAGACGACCCCGTTCGGGTCCTCGACGATCGCGTGGAAGACGCCGCCGAAGTCACCTTCCTGCGGCTCGACGAGGACCGTCCCGCCGCCGGCCACCATGGCGGCCACCACCTCGGGCACCTCCGCCCGCTCCCCCACGTTGTGGGCCAGCGTGACGCCCGACACCGCGGAGCGGTCGCGGTCGGTCCCCAGGTCCTGGTTGAAGCGGGACGCCTCGAAGAACCCCAGCACGGTGCCCGGTGCCACCTGGAAGAAGACGATCTCGTCCGCCACGTCCAGCAGCGGCTCCCAGCCGAGGCCGCCGGTGTAGAACCGGCGGGCGGCGTCGAGGTCGCGGGTGGCGAAGGTGATGAAGTGGACGTCCTGGCCGACGGTCATGGCCGCCATGGTCGTCCGTCGCCGACGGCCCCCGCAAGGACCCGACTGCGATGATGACGGTGACGTCGTGGCGGGAACCATCCGCGCCCCGGCGTCGTTGCACCCACCAGGACCGGCGCCCGCCGGAACCACCCCCGACAGAGGACAGGAATGAACGGGCCGACATCCGACCCCAGCGAACCCTGTAGACCCAGCTCGTCCCGGCAACGAGACGCCTGCCACCCCGCGCCCGGGGAGGTGAGCCGCCGGTGACGATCATCCTCTCCCTGCTCCTCGGCGTGCTCGTCGTCCTCGCGATCACCGCGGCGACCGGCTACTTCGTCGCCCAGGAGTTCGCGTACATGGCGGTCGACCGCTCCCGCCTCCGTGCCCGCGCCGAGGCCGGCGACGCCGCCGCCGTGCGCACGTTGAAGGTGACGAGCCGCACCTCCTTCATGCTCTCGGGCGCCCAGCTCGGCATCACCGTCACCGGCCTGCTGGTCGGCTACGTGGCCGAGCCGCTGATCGGCGCGGCGTTCGGCGACCTGCTCGGCCTCGGCGGCGTGCCCACCGCGGTCGGCGTGACCATCGGCACCCTGCTCGCGCTGCTGTTCGCGACGTTCGTGCAGATGCTGTTCGGCGAGCTGTTCCCCAAGAACCTGGCGATCGCGCGCCCCGAGCCCGTGGCCCGGTGGCTCTCGCGCTCGACGCTGGCCTACCTGGCGGCGACGGGCTGGCTGATCTGGTTCTTCGACCAGTCGTCCAACCTGCTGCTGCGGGCGCTGAAGATCGAGCCCGTGCACGACGTGGAGAGCTCGGCCACCGCTCGCGACCTCGAGCACATCGTGGCCGAGTCCCGGGCCTCCGGCGAGCTCACCGACGAGATGTCGGTGCTGCTGGACCGGGTGCTCGACTTCCCCCACCACGACGTGGAGCACGCCATGGTGCCCCGCAGCCGGGTCGACTCCGTCGACGCGGACGCGACGCTCGGCGAGGTCCGGGCGCTGATGCACACGGGCCACTCGCGCTACCCCGTCCTGGGTGAGGACGACGAGATCCTCGGCGTGGTGCACCTCGTCGACCTGCTCGACCTCGGCGCCGGTGACGACGACACCTGGACCCAGCCGGTGACCACCGCGTTGCGCCCCGCCGTCGTCCTGCCCGAGCTCATGCCGATGCCCGACGCGCTGCGGGCGATCGCCGAGGCCAAGGACCAGCTGGCCTGCGTCGTCGACGAGTACGGCGGTCTCGCCGGCATCGTCACGATCGAGGACCTGGTCGAGGAGATCGTCGGCGAGATCCGCGACGAGCACGACGAGCCGGCCGAGCCCGAGTTCCGCGTCGACGCCGAGCGCGGCGGCTGGGAGCTGCGGGGCGACCTGCCCGTCGACGAGGTCGAGCGGATCGTCGGTCGCGACCTGCCCTCCGGCGACTTCGAGACCATCGCCGGTCTCGTCATCGCCGAGTACGGCGCGCTCCCCGCGGCCGGCACGACGGTCGTCGTACGCCTGCCCGACGACCCGGGCGACCTGGCCGTGACCGACGAGCCGGGGGTGTGGCACCTCGAGGTCGAGGTGCTGGAGGTGGAGCAGTACGTGCCGGCCCTCGTGGGCCTGCGCCTGCTCCCCCCGCCGGACGAGGACGGCGCCGCGGACGACACGAACGGGTCCGAGCACGACGCACGCGCCGAGCGCACCGGTGAGGTGGACGCATGATGGAGAACCCCGTGGTCGTCGTGGTGGCGACCGTCCTGATCATCGCGCTCAGCGCGTTCTTCGTCGCGATCGAGTTCGCGCTCATCGGCGCGAAGAAGCACCGGCTGGAGGACGCCGCGGCCACGAGCCGGGCGGGCCGCGCGGCCCTGCGCAGCGCCTCCGAGCTGTCGGTCCTGCTCGCCGGCTCCCAGCTCGGCATCACGCTGTGCGTGCTCGCGCTCGGTGCGATCACCAAGCCGGCCGTGCACCACTGGCTCACCCCGCTCTTCGAGTCGTGGGGCGCCGCACTGTGGCTGGCCGACGTCGCCGGGTTCGTGCTTGCCCTCGTCGTGGTCACCTTCGTGCACCTCGTGGTGGGCGAGATGGCGCCGAAGTCCTGGGCGATCGCCCACCCGGAGCGCTCCGCGACGCTGCTGGCCATCCCCATGCGCGGCTTCATGTGGCTGACCCGCCCGGTCCTGCGCCTGCTCAACAGCGCGGCGAACTGGTGCCTGCACCGGGTGGGCGTCGACGCGGTGGACGAGCTGGCCTCGGGGCAGGACCCCGAGGCGCTGCGCCAGCTGGTGCAGCACTCGGCGAACGTCGGTGCGCTCGACGCCAGCTACTCCGCCCAGCTCGAGGGGGCGCTCGACCTGGGCCGCCTCCAGGTGCGCGACCTCGTGCGCCCGCGGCGCCCGGTGGCGGTGCCGACGGACGCGACGGTCGGTGCGGTGCAGGACGCCAGCCGGAGCACCGGGCACCTGCGCATCCTGGTGGGCAGCCCGGAGGTCCCGACAGGCCTCGTGCACGTGCGCGACACCCTCACCGAGGACCGCGACGGCCCCGTCGGCCCACTGGTGCGGCCGCTGCACGAGCTGGCTCCCGACACCACGGTGCTGGCGGCGCTGGCCGAGATGCGCGCGGAGAGCGCGCAGCTCGCCGTGGTGCGCGACCGCGACGGCCTCGTCGGCGTCGTCTCGTTCGCCGACATGCTGCGGGGCCTCTTCCCCGAGCAGGTCGCGAGCTGAGCACGGGCCGCCCGGGGTGCTCACCCCGGGCGGCTCCCCCGCGGCCCGGAGGGGCCGGGTCAGGCGTCGCGCACGCCGGAGCGGTCGGTGATGGGCGGCTGGGTCGACCAGGGGAAGTTGATCCACAGGTCGGTGTGCTTCCAGACGAAGTCGCCCTTGACCGCCGAGCGCGGCTTCTCGTAGATCACCGCGGTGCGAGCCTCCGCGACGTGGTCGCGGCAGAAGTCGTAGACCATCTCGAGCGTCCTGCCGGAGTCCGCCACGTCGTCGACGATCAGCACCCGCGCGTCGTCCAGCTCGGAGGCGTCGAGGTACGGCGGGAGCATCGTCGGCACCGCGAGGGTGGTGCCCACGCCGGTGTAGAACTCGACGTTCATCGTGAAGAGGTTCTTGCAGTCCAGGGCGTAGGCGATGGAGCCGGCCGGGATGAGGCCGCCCCTCGCGATGCCGAGCACGACGTCGGGGACGAACCCCGCGTCCGCCACCTGCTGCGCGAGCTCGCGCACCGCCTCGCCGTACGTCTCCCACGTCAGGGTCTCCCGCTCGCTCACCCGCCGCATCGTACGGGTCCGCGCCGGACGGGAGACGATGCTCACGTGGTCACCATGCGGGACCCGTGAGTCGCTGGGGTCACAGCGTCCTACCGTCTCATGGTCGCGGCTACCCGCCGCTCACGGTCGACGCGGTCACGAGCCGCAGAACAGGAACACCGATGTCCGAGAACATTCCCCTCGTCGAGAAGCCGAAGTCGCGGCTGCCGATCGTCGCCGCCGTCGTGGTGGCCCTCCTCGTCGTGGCCGCCGTGCTGGTCTTCGTCCTCACCCGCGGTGACGACGAGGTCGGCGCCGACGGCCAGCCCCTGACCGAGGTGAGCATCGGCGTCGCCGACGCCAGCGAGGAGTACTGGGACACCTTCGCCTCCGAGCTGGAGGACGAGGGCATCAAGCTCGACATCCAGAACTTCACGGACTACCTGCAGCCGAACCCGTCGCTCTCCGAGGGCGCGATCGACGTCAACCAGTTCCAGCACCTGCTGTACCTGGCCGGCTACAACGTGGCCAACGACGACGACCTGACGCCGATCGGCTCGACCGCGATCTACCCGCTGGGCCTCTACTCGAACGAGTACGACTCGCCCGAGGACATCCCGGACGGCGAGACCGTCGTGGTCCCCGACGACGACACCAACCAGGCTCGTGCCCTGCTGATGCTGCAGGAGGCCGGTCTCGTGGAGCTGGCCGACGGCGGCTCGGCGTACTCGACCGTCGACGACGTCGAGGACTCCTCGCGCGTCGAGGTCCGCGCCATCCAGGCCGACCTGACCGGCGCCTCGCTGCCCGACGTGGCCGCGGCCGTCATCAACAACGACTTCGTCGAGAACACGGGCCTGACCTTCGAGGACGCCATCGCGCAGGACGACCCGGCGGACGCCTCGGCCCAGGCCTACGTCAACATCTTCGTGGTGCGCGCCGAGGACGCCGACGACGCGACCTACCGCAAGGTCGTCGAGGTCTACCAGAGCAGCGAGGCCGTCCAGCAGGGCGTGCTCGACGCCTCCGGCGGCACGGCCGAGCTGGTCGAGATCCCCGCCGAGGAGCTGCAGGCGACGCTGGCGGACCTCGAGGAGCAGACCCGCGAGGCGAACGCAGGCTGATGTCCGTCGTCCAGCTCACCGACGTCGTCAAGGAGTTCCCCGGCCGCGGCCGCCGCGCCCCCGCGCTGCGCGCCGTGGACGGGGTCTCCCTGAGCGTCGAGGCCGGGGAGATCCACGCGATCGTGGGCTACTCCGGAGCCGGGAAGTCGACCCTCGTGCGCCTCGTCAACGCGCTGGAGGAGGCGACCTCCGGCAGCGTCGTGGTCAACGGGACCGAGCTCGTCGGACTGCCCGAGAAGCAGCTGCGGGAGGTGCGCCGCGACATCGGCATGATCTTCCAGCAGTTCAACCTCTTCGGGTCCCGCACGGTCTACGGCAACCTCGCCTACCCGCTGACCGTGGCCGGGGTGCCGAGGGACCAGCACCAGCGGCGCATCTCCGAGCTGCTGCACTTCGTCGGTCTCGCCGACAAGGCCCACGCCTACCCCGACCAGCTCTCGGGCGGGCAGAAGCAGCGCGTCGGGATCGCCCGCGCCCTCGCGACCGAGCCGAAGGTGCTGCTCGCCGACGAGGCGACGAGCGCCCTCGACCCCGAGACCACCCGGGACGTGCTCGACCTGCTGCGCCGCGTCAACCGCGACCTGGGGGTGACGATCCTGCTCATCACCCACGAGATGGAGGTCGTGCGCCAGCTCGCGCACACCGTCTCGGTGATGGAGGAGGGCCGGGTGGTCGAGCGCGGCGTCGTCGCCGACGTCTTCGCGGACCCCAGCCACCCCGTCACCCGCCGGTTCGTGGGCACGGTCGTCGACGACCGGCCCGACGACGCGCTCCTCGCGGTGCTGCGCGAGCGGCACCACGGGCGCTTCGTGCGCCTCGCGTTCCGCGACGCCGACGTGCGCCAGACCCAGGTGTACGACGCGCTCGCCCGCCACGGCGTCGGCTTCGAGCTCGTGTACGGCGGCATCGAGGCCGTCGGCGACCGCACCTTCGCCAACCTGACCCTCGCCCTCGAGGGCGGGCCCGACGCCGTCCAGGCGGCCATCGACGAGGTCGCCGGCCTCGTGCGTCTCGAGGAGGTCGAGTGATGGGCCCCGTCACGAGCCAGGCCGTCACGAGCCAGGCGGTGGACACCCGCCTGCCGGAGCTGTGGCCGCAGGTGTGGGAGGCCCTCGGGCAGACCCTCACGATGGTGTCGATCACCCTGGTGCTGGGCGGTGCGCTCGGGCTGCTGCTCGGGCTGGCCCTGCACCTGACGAAGCGCGGCGGGCTCTACGCGAACGCGCCCACCCACGTCCTGCTCAACACGCTGGTCAACTTCTTCCGGCCCATCCCGTTCGTCATCTTCATCGCGGCGGTGCAGCCGGCCGCCCGCCTCGTGGTGGGCATCGGCATCGGCACGCGGGCGGTCGTCTTCGCGCTGACGCTCGCGGCGATGTTCATGATCGCGCGCATCGTCGAGCAGAACCTGGTGAGCGTGAGCCCCGGCGTCATCGAGGCGGCCCGCGCCATGGGGGCGAGCCGCCTGCGCGTCACCTGCACCGTCCTGGTGCCGGAGGCGCTCGGCCCGCTCGTGCTCGGCTTCACCTTCGCGTTCGTCGCGATCGTCGACGCCTCCGCGATCGCCGGTGTCATCGCCGGCGGAGGACTGGGCACGTTCGCGCAGCAGTACGGCTACCGCCAGTTCGACTGGGTGGTCACCTGGACCGCGGTGCTCCTGCTCGTCGCGATCGTGCAGCTGGCCCAGCTCGCCGGCAACCTGCTGGCCCGCAAGGTCCTGCGCACCTGAGTCGCCGGGCGGCGCCCGTCACGGCTCGAGCATGACCTTGACGGCGCGCCGCTCGTCCATCGCCCGGTAGGCCTCGGGGGCCTCCTCGAGCGGCAGGGTCAGGTCGAAGACCCGGCCCGGCTCCATGGTCCCGGCCAGCACCCGCTCGAGCAGGTCGGGCAGGTAGCGCCGCACCGGCGCCATCCCGCCGGCCAGGCCCACGTTCGTGGCGAACATCCGGTTCACGGGCAGCTCGACGCCGTGCGGCACGCCGACGAAGCCGACGGTGGAGCCGGGACGGGCGATCGCGAAGGCGGTGCGCACCGCGTCTCCGGTGCCCACGCACTCCAGGACGGCGTCGGCCCCCACTCCCCCGGTGAGCTCGCGCAGCGCGGCGGTCGCCTCCTTGCCGCGCTCGGCGACGACGTCCGTGGCCCCGAACTCCCGGGCGAGACGCTGGCGCGGCTCGTGCCGCGACAGCGCGACGACCCTCTCGGCCCCCATGGCGCTGGCGGCGAGCACGCCGCACAGGCCGACGGCGCCGTCGCCCACGACCGCGACCGTGGACCCCGGACGCAAGCCGGCGCTCACCGCGGCGTGCCAGCCGGTCGCCATGACGTCGGTCAGGGTGAGCAGCGAGGGCAGCAGCGCCGGGTCTGGGGCGCCGCCGGGCACGGCGACGAGCGAGCCGTCCGCCTGGGTCACCCGCGCGTACTCGGCCTGGCCCGACACCGTCATGCCGAGGTTCGTGCAGGCGGAGTGCACGCCCGCCCGGCAGTGCGGGCAGGTGCCGTCGCTGTGGCAGAAGGGCACGACCACGAAGTCGCCGACGCGCACCTGGCGCACCTCGTCGCCGACGGCGACGACCTCGCCCACGGCCTCGTGGCCGATCGTGCGCCAGCCCTCGGTGGCCTCGTCGCGGTAGGGCCAGAGGTCGGAGCCGCACACGCAGCCCGCCCGCACCTTCACGATCGCGTCGGTGGGCAGCTCGAGGGTGGGGTCCGGGACGTCCTCGACGCGGATGTCGCGGGGGCCGTGGAGGGTGGTGGCGCGCATGGGCCCATCCTGCCGCAGCGGCCCGCACGGCGGCCTGCCCCGGGCCCTCGGCACGCCGTACGGACCGTGCGTTGTCCTATCTCATATCTGAGATACCGTGGTCGGCATGACTGGTGACGACCAGGCCGACTACAAGGCACGTATCGGCCGACTGATCCGCGACGCCCGCAACCACCGGGGCCTCACGCAGACCCAGCTCGCAGAGGTGCTCGGCACCTCGCAGAGCGCGGTGAACCGCATCGAGAAGGGACACCAGAACCTGTCCCTCGAGACGCTGGCCCGCATCGGCACGGCGCTCGACTCCGAGATCGTGGCCATCGGCTCCGGGCCCACGCACCTGCGCGTGACCGGGCCGACGACCCTCTCGGGCAGCATCGACGTCAAGACCTCCAAGAACGCCGGCGTCGCGCTGCTGTGCGCCTCGCTGCTCAACCGCGGCCGCACCGTGCTGCGCAAGGTGGCGCGCATCGAGGAGGTCAACCGCCTCCTCGAGGTGCTGCAGAGCCTCGGCGTGCGCACCCGCTGGCTCAACGCCGACAACGATCTCGAGATCATCCCGCCCGAGCACCTCGACCTGTCGAACATCGACGCGGCGGCCGCGCGTCGTACCCGCTCGATCATCATGTTCCTCGGCCCGCTGCTCCACCGCCTCGAGACCTTCGACCTGCCCTACGCCGGCGGCTGCAACCTTGGCGAGCGCACCGTCGAGCCCCACATGTCCGCGCTGCGCCACTTCGGCCTCGAGGTCAAGGCCACCGAGGGCCACTACCACGCGCAGGTCGCGCACGGCACCGAGCCGGTGAAGCCGATCGTGCTCACCGAGCGCGGCGACACCGTCACCGAGAACGCGCTCATGGCGGCCGCCCTCAACGAGGGCACGACGATCATCCGCAACGCCTCGTCGAACTACATGGTCCAGGACCTGTGCTTCTACCTGCGCAAGCTCGGCGTCGACGTCCAGGGGATCGGTACGACGACCCTCACCGTCACGGGCCGCGCCCACATCGACGTCGACGTCGACTACGCGCCGAGCGAGGACCCGATCGAGGCCATGTCGCTGCTCGCCGCGGCGATCGTGACCGGCTCGGAGATCACCATCCGCCGGGTGCCGATCGAGTTCATGGAGGTCGAGCTCGCGACGCTGGAGGGCATGGGCCTGCGCTACGAGCGCTCCGCGGAGTACGTGGCGCTCAACGGCGAGACCCGCCTGGTCGACATCACGACGTACCGCTCCGAGCTGCACGCGCCGCTCGACAAGATCCACCCGATGCCGTTCCCCGGCCTCAACATCGACAACCTGCCGTTCTTCGCCGTCATCGCGGCGGTCGCCAACGGCCAGACGATGCTGCACGACTGGGTCTACGAGAACCGGGCGATCTACCTGACCGAGCTGACGAAGCTCGGTGGCAACGTGAAGCTGATGGACCCCCACCGCGTGCTGGTGGAGGGCCCGACGCACTTCTCGGGTGCGGAGATCGTCTGCCCGCCGGCGCTGCGCCCGGCGGTCGTGATCCTCCTCGCGATGCTGGCGTCGAAGGGCACCTCGGTGCTGCGCTCGACGTACGTCATCCACCGCGGCTACGAGGACCTCGCCGAGCGGCTGAACCAGCTCGGCGCGAACATCGTCCCGTTCCGCGACATCTGAGCCGCACCCCTCCCCAGCCCTGCCGGCGACCGCCCTCCGAGGCGGTCGCCGGCGGGCTAGGGTGACGCCCGTGACCGCGACGACGACCCCGGTGACGGGGTTCGCCTACCTCGACGGCGACGAGGCCCACCCGGGCGCCCCCCTCGCCTTCGCGCACCGCGGCGGCGCCGCCCACCCGGCGGTCGTGGGCCACGAGAACACCCTCGAGGCGTTCGAGCACGCGGCCGACCTCGGCTACGTGCACCTCGAGACCGACGTGCAGGTCACGTCCGACGGCGTGCTGGTCGCCTTTCACGACGCCCTGCTCGAGCGGGTCACCGGTTCCACCGGCGCCGTCGGGGACCTGACGCTCGCCGAGGTCCGCCGGCTGCGGGTCGGCGAGCGGGGCACCGTGCCGACGCTCGCCGAGCTCGTCGAGCGCCTCCCGGGGGCCCGCTTCAACATCGACCTCAAGTGCGACCGCTCCCCCGACGCCCTCGCCGCGTTCATCGCCGAGGCCGACCTGTGGGACCGGGTGCTCGTCGGCTCCTTCTCGGCCGGCCGCCTGCGACGCTTCCGCCGCCTCGTCGGCCACCGCGTGCCCACCGCCGCCCACCGCGCCGAGATCCTCGCCTTCGTGCTGCTGCCCGGCCGGGTCGCCGACCGCCTCACCGGGGGCCGGGTCGCGGCGCTGCAGGTGCCGGTGGAGCGGGTCGTCCCGATCGTGACCCCGCGGCTGGTCCGACGCGCGCACGCCGCCGGCAAGCACGTCCACGTCTGGACGATCGACGACCGCGCCGAGATGGAGGCGCTGCTCGACCTGGGCGTCGACGGCCTCATGACCGACCGCACCGACGTGCTGCGCGACGTTCTCGTCGCCCGCGGCGCGTGGGGCGGGCGACACCCGCGCACGCCGTGAGCGGCGACCGCGACACGTCCGGGGACCACCCGCGGGACGAGCTGGCACCACCACGAGGAGGGGACGTGACGGTCGAGACGGACGGAACGGGCGGGACGGGCGGAACGGGCGGAACGCCCGGGAGCGGCGGAGCGGTCGAGCCGCGGAAGGCCCGCTGGCCCGTCGTGGCGTGGGGGCTGTGGGACTGGGGGTCGGCGGCGTTCAACGCCGTCATCACGACCTTCGTGTTCACGGTCTACCTGACGGCGGATGACGACGCGGGCGAGCCGCTGTTCGGCTCCGGCGTCGACACCAAGCTCGGCTGGGCCCTCGCCGCGGCCGGCCTGACCATCGCGGTGCTGGCCCCCCTCATCGGCCAGCGCGCCGACCGTTCCGGGCGCCGCACCTTCTGGCTGACGGTCAACACGATGCTCGTCGTGGTCGCCTCGGCCCTCATGTTCCTCGTGACCCCCGACGCGAGCATGCTCTGGCTGGGGCTGCTGCTCCTCGCGGCGGGCAACGTCTTCTTCGAGCTGGCGTCGGTCAACTACAACGCCATGCTCAACGAGATCGCCACCCCGGCCACCGTGGGCCGCATCTCCGGGCTCGGCTGGGGCCTGGGCTACCTCGGCGGCATCGTGCTGCTGCTGTTCGTGTACTTCGGCTTCATCAACCCCGAGGTCGGCCTCTTCGGGGTGACCGGGGACGAGGGCCTCGACGTGCGCGTGACGATGCTCGTCTGCGCGGCCTGGACCCTCGCGTTCTCCCTGCCCGTCATCCTCACCATCCGGGACCGTCCCCGCGACGCCGCCGCGGCCCGCGAGCCGCGCCTCGGGATCGCCGCGTCCTACCGCCGGCTGTTCGCGACGGTGGCCGAGCTGTGGCGCACCGACCGCGACACCGTCTACTTCCTCGGCGCCTCCGCGGTCTACCGCGACGGGCTCGCGGGCGTCTTCACCTTCGGCGCCGTCCTGGCGGCCGGCACGTTCGGCTTCAGCGACGGCGGCGTCATCATCTTCGGCGTCGCCGCGAACGTGGTCGCGGGCATCGCGACCATCGCGGCCGGCGCGCTCGACGACCGCGTCGGGCCGAAGCGGGTCATCGTCGTCTCGCTCGTGTGCATGTGCCTCGCCGGCGCGGCCGTCTTCCTGTTCCACGACGGCGGCACCACGGTGTTCTGGATCTTCGGCCTGGTCCTCTGCATCTTCGTCGGCCCGGCGCAGTCGGCGTCGCGCTCGCTGCTGGCGCGTCTCGTGCCGCCGGGGCGCGAGGGCCAGGTCTTCGGGCTCTACGCCACGACCGGCCGGGCGGCCAGCTTCCTCGCCCCGATGGGCTGGGCGCTGGCGCTGACCTTCGGCGCGGCCGTCACGGGCACCTCCTCCGACGACGCGCAGTACTTCGGGATCCTCGGCATCCTCGTGGTGCTGCTCGTGGGCCTGCTGCTCCTGCTGCCCGTTCGCGCGGGCCTGCGGCCGGGTACGACGCTCGCCGAGCCGCCCCGCGTGTGAGCAGGGGCGTCTTTTCGGGAATCCCCGGCCGACCAGTACCGTTGAGCACTTAGGCGTAGGGACCGATCGGAGAGGTGGAGGTGCCCGCATGGCAGAGCGCACGTTGCGAGGAGCGCGACTCGGGGGGCAGTCCTTCGAGGACGAGCGCGGCATCGAGTTCGCCGCGCGTCAGCAGGTGGGCTACCGCTGCACGCAGGGTCACGAGTTCGAGATCACGATGTCCGTCGAGGCCGACATCCCGGCGAACTGGGAGTGCCCGCGCTGCGGCTCCGAGGGGCTGAGCACCGCCGGCATCCAGCCGGAGGAGAAGGTCGAGAAGCCGGCCCGCACGCACTGGGACATGCTGCTCGAGCGGCGGTCCGAGGGCGAGCTCGAGGAGATCCTCACGGAGCGCCTCGAGATGCTGCGCGGCGGCCAGATCGGGCCGGCGCACCTGCACCGGCCCAGCCGCAGCAAGGGCTGACGCCCCGCGGGGTCAGGCCCGGGGCCCCTCGTCGGGGTCCACGACCTCGCCCCGCACCACGTCGTCGCGTCCGGCAGCCCCGGACGTCGCGGACGACCCGCCCCCCGGGGTGGGCCACGAGCCCGTCGGTACGCCGTACCGGCGGGCTCGCCGTGTCAGCAGGGCCCGCAGCGGCCGTCGTACGACGGGGCGCGCCACGAGGAGCAGCAGCCCCAGGACCCCGTTGACGAGGCCGGGCACGATCATCAGACCAGCTCCCACGACGACGAGGACGCCGTCGAGGAGGTCGTCGGCCGGCGGGCGACCCGAGCGGGCCGCGTCCAGCGCGGCGCGCCACGAGCGCCGCCCCTCGCGGCCCAGCAGCACGACGCCGCCGACCGTGGACGCCACGAGCAGCAGGGCGGTCGGGAGCACGCCGATCCACCCGGCGACCACCACGACCGCGGCCACCTCGACGACCACTCCCACCAGCAGCGGCAGCACGAGGCGCAGGGTGCGCAGGCGCGCCGCCCGGACGCTGCCGGCCGGGTGCGGTCCCTGTCCACCGGGTCCGCCGGGGCCCGGGGTGAGCGGGACGTGGGGCGTGGAGCTCACGGGCGGCGGCGCTCCCGGACGAACCGCCGCAGCTGGCGCCGGCGCTCGCGCAGGCCCCAGCGGGTGATGCGCCGCAGGGACTCCCCCGCCACCGCGCCCGTCATCTTCGACTCGCCGCGCTCGCGCTCGACGAACTCGATCGGCACCTCGGCGACCACGAGGCCCGCCTGCAGGGTGCGCCACGTCAGGTCGGTCTGGAAGACGTAGCCCGTCGACTGCACGGAGGCCAGGTCGATCTTCTCCAGCGTCGTGCGGCGGAAGAGCCGGAACCCGGCCGTCGCGTCACGCACCCGGATGCCGAGGAGGAGGCGCACGTAGAGGTTGCCGCCGCGCGACAGCGCCATGCGGGTCCACGGCCAGTTGACGACGGAGCCGCCGCGCACCCACCGCGACCCGATGACGAGGTCGGCGGACCCCAGGGCGTCGAGCAGCCGGCCGAGCTGCTCGGGCTGGTGCGAGCCGTCGGCGTCCATCTCGCCCACGACGTCGTAGCCGCGCTCGAGGGCCACCGCGAAGCCGTGGAGGTACGCCGCGCCCAGGCCGGCCTTCTCCGTGCGGTGCACGACGCTGACGGCCGGGTCGGCGGCCGCGAGGCGGTCCGCGATGGCGCCCGTGCCGTCCGGCGACCCGTCGTCGACGACGAGCACGTCGAGCTCGGGCTGGGCGGCGCGCACCCGGGCGACGACCGCCTCCAGGTTGAGCGCCTCGTTGTACGTCGGCACGACGACCACGCCGCGCCCCAGGTCGCTGTGGCTCATCCCACCGTCTCCCTCGTCGTCCCTGCGGTGCCCCGGGACCCGACGGGCCCGGTCTCCCCGTTCTCCGCTGTGTGCTCCGCGTGCCCGCCGTCCTCGGCCCGCCCGGACGCCCGCCCGGACGCCCGCCGGCCGGCGTCGCCGCTCGCGCCGTCGCGCTCCCCCGCAACGGTACGCCGCCGCAGCCACGCGACGCCCAGTCCCGCGAGCACCAGGCCGAGCAGCGGCAGGACGGTGGCCGCCGTGACGCCCGCCGCGACCCACGGGCCGATCCGCAGCCCCGGGGTCACCACGTCGTTCAGCACCACGTCGGCCTCGACGACGCCCCGCGTGCGCCGGTCGATCGAGCGCACGACCTCGCCGTCGGGACCGACCACGGCGCTCTGGCCGTTGATGGCGGCCACGACGAGGTACTTGCCGGACTCGAGCGCCCGCAGCCGGGTGATCTCGAACTGCTGGTCGACCTGGTGGGTGCGGATGAACATGGCGTTGGAGGTCTGCACGGTGAGCAGCTGCGCGCCGGCCCGGACCTGGTCGCGGAACCCGTCGTCGTACGCCACGTCGAAGCAGATCGCGTTGCCCACCCGGATGCCCGCGACGTCGAGCGGGGTGTCGCGGGTGCCCGCGACCATGTCGCGCGGGATCAGGTCGAAGTCGTCCACGATCGAGGCCAGGCCGGCGTTGCGGAACGGGATGAACTCGCCGAACGGCACGGGGTGGCGCTTCGCGTAGCGGTCGCCGGGGCCGGTGACGTCGTCCCAGACGATGCCCTGGTTGAGCACCTGGCCCTCGACCGGCGCGTCGACCATGCCCCCGACCACGACGGGCACGCCGACGGCGGCGACGGCCTCCTCGATGCCCGCGGTGGTCGAGCCGTCGGTGAAGGGGTCGACCGCGGTCGAGTTCTCCGGCCACAGCACGAAGGCGGGCTCCGGGGAGGTGCCGTCGGCGACGCGGTCGGCCAGCTCGACGGTGGTGCGCACGTGGTTCTCGGTGACCTCGCGGTGCACCGGCACGACGTCGTCGCCGGCGCCGGGCACGTCCCCTTGGACGGCGGCGACGGGGACGACCGGGCCGGAGGTGGGCACCTCGTAGGGCCGCAGCGCCGCCAGCGCGACGACGCCGCCCAGCACCCCGAGGGGTACGACGAGCCGCGCCACCCGGCGCCGGTCCCGCACGAGTCCCCGGCCCTCGGCCTGCAGCGCCACGACGGCGGCGGCGGCGAGGGTGCCGAGCAGGGCCAGCACGAGGCTGGTGCCGGCCGTGCCCACCCAGGGCAGCAGCGCGGAGAACGGGGTGTCGGCCGTGCCGAAGGCCAGCCGGCCCCACGGGAAGCCGCCGAACGGCCAGGTGCCGCGCAGCTCCTCGCAGGCCACCCACGCGGCCGCCACCCACAGCGGCCAGCCGCGCACGCGCTGCAGCGCCATCACGACGGGGCCGAGGACGGCGTAGTAGAGCGTCTCGATGAGGGACAGCGCGATCCACGCGTCGGGGCCCACGGCGCGCATCCACCACAGGAGCGCGAACTGGAAGGCCGCACCGAAGAGCGTGCCGAGCGCCAGGGCGGTGCGCACGCGGGTGCCGCGCACGGCGAGGGCGAGGCCGGCGACGGCCAGCGGGCCGCACAGCACGAGGCCCACCGGGTCGAAGGCGGCGGACCCGAGGAGACCCGCCACGACCGCGAGCAGCACGCGGAGACGGGACGACGCGGGCATGCGGGGAAAGGTAGCCCACCCGACGTGACGCCCCGGGATCGTCGGCGTGAACTCGCGGCGACCCTCCGCAGGGCGGAGGGGGTCGGCGTGGCCTTCGGACCGACGCGGGCCCGGCTGGCTACCGGGACCGAGAAGTTGTCTACGGACCACGCAACCCCCTCCGCGTCCACCACCGCAGCACGGGACCCGAGCGAGTCGGCCGGCCGGTCGGGAAGTGGTGCGCGACCCGTCGACCCACCGCTCGGCATCTCGGCCCCCACGCGCGAACTGCCCTAGGTGAACCCGGCACAGACTTCCGGTGTCGCCGGAGTGTGTCAATGTTGCGCTGACCTGGGCGGATGCACTATCGGCGCAGGTCAGGGCACGGGTGGCCCGCCGCGATTTTCCGCAGCGAATCCGCGCCCTCGCGGCGTGTCGCCGCCGGACACGCCGTCGTGCGGGCTAGGCCGCCTCGGGCCCCGGCACGACGACGGTCCCGGAGGCCCGCGTCGCGACCAGCGGCTCGTCCAGCAGCACGGCCGCGCCGGGGCGCCCCGGGGTGGCCGCGCCCCGCGCCACGACGCGCAGCTCGAGCGCCAGGCGGCGCGAGCGTCGCCCCACGGCGACGAGCTCGGCGCGCACCTCGACGACGTCGCCGGCCCGCACGGGAGCGAGGAACTGGACGTCGTCGTAGGAGGCGAACAGGCCCTCGTCGCCGTCGGTGCGGATGCACATCTCGGTGGCCACGTCGCCGAACAGCCCGAGCCCGAACGCGCCGTCGACCAGCCCCCCGGCGTAGTGGGCGTGGGAGTGCGCGACGTACCGGCGGTGGGTCACGACCGTGCCGACCACCGGGCCCGCCCCGGGGGCGCTCACGCCGCCACCCGCCGGCGTACCCGGTCGACGAGGAAGCTCGCGACCTCGCCCGGGGTCGTGCCGCGGGCGAAGACCCGGTCGACGCCGAGCTCGTCGGCCATCCGCTCGTCGAACCGCGGGCCCCCCACCACGAGCAGCGGCCGCCGCGCCGGCGGGTAGGCCTCCCGGAACGCCGCCGCCATCTCACGGGTGTTGAGCAGGTGCGCGTCGCGCTGCGTCACCACCTGGGAGACCAGCACGGCGTCGGCCTGCTCGGCCACGGCCGCCGCCACGAGGGCGGGGACCGCGACCTGGGCGCCGAGGTTCACCACCTTGATCTCCCGGTAGTACTCCAGCCCCTTCTCCCCCGCGAACCCCTTCACGTTGAGGATGGCGTCGATGCCGACGGTGTGGGCGTCGGTGCCGATGCAGGCGCCGACGACCACGAGGCGCCGCTGGAGGCTCTCGCGGATCGCGAGGTTCGCCTCCTTCGGGCCCAGCAGCGGGTAGTCGCGCTCCACGACCTCGACCCGCGCGGTGTCGACGACGTGGCGCACCCGTCCGTAGACGACGAAGAAGGTGAAGCCGTCGCCGATCGGGCGGGCGTGCACCACCATGGCCGGGTCCATGCCCATCTTCGCCGCCAGCTGCTCCGCTGCTCCCTCGGCGAGCTTGTCGTGCGGCAGCGGCAGGGTGAAGGAGAGCTGCACCATCCCGTCGCCGGTCGTGTCGCCGTACGGGAGCACCAGGCGGCCCGGCGGGGCCTCCCCCGGGGCGGGTGGTGTCCCGGGCGGGGTCGGGGGTGCCGGTACGTCGGCAGGTGCGCTGCTCACGTCGCCTCCAGCAGGTCGGTGGCCGGGTTGTGGTAGTCGTCCGCCTTGACGCGGACGCCGTCGAGGCCGCGGCCGCCGTCGGGCGGGCGGCGCATGAGCCCGAAGGTGCCGTCGGCGATGGCGTCGAGCAGGCCGCGCTCGTGGGTGAGGATCCGCTCGAGCAGGTCGACGGACTCGGCGAGCACCTGGTGGGCGCGCTGCACGATGACGCCGTCGGGGGCCGGGTGGAAGTCCTCGTGGAGCCGGCCCGCGGCGTCGAGCACGTAGCGGACGTTCTGCAGCGCCAGGTCGCGGTCCGAGAGCCACGGGGTGACGACCGCCTCCGTCATCATCCCGACGAGCAGGATGCCCTGGCCCGTCAGCGCCCCGGCCAGGTTGAAGAACCCGTCGAGCAGGTAGCCGCGGAAGACGTCGCCGGTCATGTGGCGCGTCGGCGGCATCCACTTGAGCGGGGCGCCGGGGAAGAGCTCGCGGGCCAGGAGCGCATGGGCCAGCTCGAGGCGGAACGAGTCGGGCACCGCCGGGTCGATCTCGAAGGCGTGGCCCAGGCCCAGCTGCCACGTCTCGAGCCCGGCCTCGCGGGCGAAGAACTCGTTGAGGAGCTGGCTGGTCGTCACCGTGTGCGCGGCCTCGACGGCGTCGGCGGTGGTGAGGTAGTTGTCCTCGCCGGTGTTGATGATGATGCCCGCCCGGGCGTGGACCTGGCGGCTGAACCGCTGGTCGACGAAGGTGCGCACCGGGTTGATGTCGCGGAAGAGGATCCCGTACATCGAGTCGTTGAGCATCATGTCGAGCCGCTCGAGACCGGCGAGCACGGCGATCTCGGGCATGCACAGGCCGCTGGCGTAGTTGGTGAGCCGCACGTAGCGGCCCAGCTCCCGGCTCGTCTCGTCGAGCGCGGCGCGCATGAGCCGGAAGTTCTCCTGCGTCGCGTAGGTGCCGGCGAAGCCCTCGCTGGTCGCCCCCTCCGGCACGAAGTCGAGGAGGCTCTGCCCGGTGCTGCGGATGACGGCGATGACGTCGGCCCCGGCGCGGGCCGCGGCCTGCGCCTGGGGCACGTCCTCGTGGATGTTCCCGGTCGCGACGATGAGGTAGATCCACGGCTGGCGCGGCGCGTCCCCGACCTCGCGCAGCAGGCGGTCGCGCTCGGCGCGCCGGGCGTCGACGCGGGCCAGGCCGGCGGCGACCGGGCCGTCGGCGGCGGCGCGGGCCGCCCGGGCGTCGGCGCCCGTCGGCAGGCGGAACCGCACGGACCCGGCGGCCGCCTTCTGCGCGAGCGACGGCAGGTCGTCGGCCTCGCCGCGCAGCAGGGCGTCCCAGACGGGCACGACGACGCCGTGCGCGAGGGCGTCCTCCCCGAGGTCCTCGTCGAGCACGTCGAGGAGCCGGTTCACCCAGGGCGTGCCCTCGGCGTCGGCACCGGGCAGCCCCGCCAGGCGCAGGGTGGCCCGCTCCACGGCCACGGTGGTGTGGGCGCGGGCCAGGTCGACCACGGGCTGCCCGACGCGGGCCGCGAGCTCGCGGGCGCGCCGTACGGTCTGGGGCGGCAGGTGCAGCTTCACCGGCGGGCCTCCCGCTGCTCCAGCAGGCTGCGCACGGCGGGCACCGTGCGCACGAGGTCGAGCGCGTACGCCGCGTGGCCCGGCACGTAGCCGTTGCCGACGAGCATCGTCACGTCGGCGGCCAGGCCCTCGGCGCCCAGCGCCGCCGCGGTGAACGACGTGGCCATGGAGAAGAACACGACCGTGCCGCCGTCGGCGGTGGCGAGCACCGCGCCGCCCTCGCAGCCGGGCACGTCGACGCAGACGACGGTGACGTCGGCCGGTCCCCCGCCGGCGACCACGGCGTCGCGCAGGGCGACCGGGTCCCGGGCGTCGGCGAGCACGACGGCGTCGGCGAGCCCCGACGCCTCGAGCGCCGCCCGCTCGTGCTCGACGGGGACGACGCCGACCACCCGTGCGGCCCCGGCGTCCCGGGCGGCGGCCAGCGAGAGCGACCCGGACTTCCCCGCGGCGCCCACGACGGCCACCACCGGTGCTCCGCGGTCGCGCTCGTGGTGCGCCGCCACCACGCGGCGGGTGAGGGCGGGGGCGCCGCACACGTCCATGACCGAGAGGGCGAGGTGGTCGGGCAGGTCGTCGGGGAGGACGGCGGCCACCGAGCGGCCGAAGAGGATGGCGTGCCCGTCCGTCGGCACCTGCTCGCCGCGCCCGTCCCACCGCTCGAGGCCGTCGGCCAGGACCAGGGGGGTCAGGGAGAGGGAGACGAGCGTGGCCACGCGGTCGCCCACCCGCAGCCCGAGCGGCGAGGCCGGCCCCACCTCCTCGACGGTGCCGAGCAGCATGCCGCCCGAGCCCGTCACCGGGTTCTGCATCTTGCCGCGCTCGGCGACGATCCCGAGCACCCGCGCACGCAGGGCGGGCACGTCGAGCGCGCCGTCGGGCTGCTGGTGCTCCCCCACGAGCTGGCGGTACGACGCGGCGTCCAGGTTGAGCCGCTCGACCCGCAGGCGCACCTCGTCGTCCGCCACCTCCGGGCGGGCGTCCAGGCGCGCGGCGGCCTGGGGCAGCACCCGGGGGCGGTCGAGCACGCGGTGCAGGCCGACGGGGTCGGCGGCGGGCAGGGTCTCTTGGGTCAGCGACATGTGGCGTCTCCCGGTCTGGACGACAGATCTTCCGGCGTGATGATCGACACACGGGACGATCTCCGCCTACTGTGGCAGAGGCCGCCCCCGGCGGCAACGACCACGCCGACACGTCCGGAGGAACCCCATGAGCCTCGACAGCGCGACCGGCCCGGTGGGCGCGCCGCAGCCCTACGCCTACGCGCGCACCGAGCTGGTGGAGCCCGACTGGCGGCGGCTGCCGGGCTGGCGCGACGTGACCGCAGAGGAGTGGGCCTCCGCGCAGTGGCAGCGGGCGCACTGCGTGAAGAACGTGCGGCAGCTGCGGGACCTGCTCGGCGACCTCGTCGACGACGCGTTCTACGCCGACCTCGAGCGCGACCAGGCCGCGACGGCCACGATGTCGATGCTCCTGCCGCCCCAGATGGTCAACACGATCGCGCCCCACGTCGTCCCGGCGGGTCCCGGCTCGCTGACGTCGGCCTGGTACGCCGACCCCGTGCGCCACTACATGCTGCCCGTGCAGTCCGACCGGCGCACCGACTGGCCCTCGCACCCCTACGCGGCGCGCGACTCCCTGCACGAGCACGACATGTGGGCCACCGAGGGCCTCACCCACCGCTACCCCACCAAGGTGCTCGCCGAGCTCGTCACCACCTGCCCGCAGTACTGCGGGCACTGCACGCGGATGGACCTCGTCGGCAACTCGACGCCCGCGGTGCCGAAGCTGAAGTTCGTGGGCCGCCCCGGCGACCGGCTCGAGGACATGCTCGCCTACCTGCGCCGCACCCCCGCGGTGCGGGACGTGGTGGTGTCCGGCGGCGACGTCGCCAACATGCCGTGGCCCCGGCTCGAGGCGTTCCTCGACGCGTTGCTGCAGATCGACAACATCCGCGACGTGCGGCTCGCGACCAAGGCGCTCGTCGGCCTCCCCCAGCACTGGCTCGGCGACGACGTGCTCGCCGGGGTGGAGCGCGTGGCCCGGACCGCTCGCTCGCGGGGGGTGTCGTTGGCGCTGCACACCCACGCCAACCACGCCGCGTCGGTGACGCCGCTCGTCGCCCGGGCCTCCCGGGCCCTGCTGGAGGCGGGCCTGCGCGACGTGCGCAACCAGGGCGTCCTGCTGGCCGGCGTCAACGCCGACGCCCACGACCTGCTGGACCTCAGCTTCGCGCTGCTCGACGGCGCGGGCATCACGCCGTACTACCTCTACATGTGCGACATGATCCCGTCGGCCGAGCACTGGCGGGTGTCGGTGGCCGAGGCCCAGCGCCTGCAGACCGCGATCATGGGCTACCTCCCGGGCTTCGCCACGCCGCGGATCGTCTGCGACGTCCCGTTCGTCGGCAAGCGCTGGGTGCACCAGACGGCGTCGTACGACGAGGTGCGCGGCATCTCGGGGTGGACCAAGAACTACCGCACCTCGCTCGAGGCCGACGACCCGGCGGCGCTGAGCCGCGAGTACCACTACTACGACCCGATCCACACCCTCGGCGAGGAGGGCCGGGCCTGGTGGCGCGAGCAGCAGGCGGTCACGCCCGTGCCCGGCGTGCCCGCCGGCGTCTGAGACCCGGCCACCCCTCCGAGGCCGAATGGGCAGCTCAGGTGACGGGGCTCAGGTGACGGGGCTCAGGTGACGGGGCTCAGGTGACGGGGCTCAGGTGACGGGGCTCAGGTGACGGGGCTCAGGTGACGGGGCTCAGGTGACGGGGCTCAGGTGACGGGGCGGTTCTCGTAGAACGTCGTGAGCACCATGGTCGTGCGCGTCGACACGTTGGCCGCCGCGCGGATGCGGGCCAGCAGGCCCTCCAGCAGCGCCGGGGTCTCGACCCGCACCTTGAGGATGTAGGACTCCTCCCCCGCGACCGACCAGCACGACTCGATCTCGACGATGTCGCGCAGCCGCTCGGGGCAGTCGTCCGGCTGCGAGGGGTCGATCGGACGGATCGAGATGAACGCCGTCAGCGGCAGCCCGAGCTGGTCGTAGTCGATCGTCGCGCCGTACCCCCGGATGAGGCCGCGCTGCTCGAGCCGCTTCACCCGCTGGTGCACCGCCGACGTCGAGAGTCCCGTGCCCCGCCCCAGCTCGGTGAAGGACATCCGGCCGTCCTGGGCGAGCAGGGCGAGGATCTTGCGGTCCGTCTCTTCCACGCCGGACAGGCTAACGACTCGTGGCAGGATCGGCGCGTGCCCCACCGTGACCCGCGCCTCCTGCTGCTCGACACCGCCTCGCTCTACTTCCGGGCCTTCTTCGGCGTGCCCGACTCGATGCGGGCACCGGACGGCACCCCGGTCAACGCCGTGCGGGGCCTCATGGACTTCGTCACCCGCCTCGTCGGCGAGTACGAGCCCACCCACCTGGCCTGCTGCTGGGACGACGACTGGCGCCCGCAGTGGCGGGTGGACCTGCTGCCGACGTACAAGGCGCACCGTGTGGTCGAGGAGCGGGCGGCCGACCCGGACGTGGAGGAGGTGCCGGACCCCCTCGAGGTGCAGGTGCCGATCATCCGCGAGGTGCTGGCCGCCTGGGGGCTGCCCGTGGTGGGGGCCGCCGAGCACGAGGCCGACGACGTCATCGGCACGCTGGCGACCGGGGCGGGCATGCCCGTCGACGTCGTGACCGGCGACCGCGACCTCTTCCAGCTCGTCGACGACGAGGCGCAGGTGCGGGTGCTGTACACCGCCCGGGGCGTCGGCCGCCACGAACGCGTCACCGAGGACGTGGTGCTGGAGAAGTACGGCGTGCGCGCCGACCAGTACGCCGACTTCGCCACCCTGCGCGGCGACGCCTCCGACGGGCTGCCGGGGGTCAAGGGCGTCGGTGACAAGACCGCCGCGACGCTCCTGGGCCGCTTCGGCGACATCGCCGGCATCCGGGCCGCCGCGACCGACCCGGCCGCCGACATGGCCCCGGGTGTCCGCGCCAAGGTCAAGGCCGCCTCCGACTACCTCGACGTCGCCCCGAAGGTCGTGGCCGTGGTGCGCGACCTGCCCGTGCGTGACGTCGACCTGCGCATCCCCGGGACGTCCATCGACCCGGCGGCCGCCGTCGCGCTGACCGAGCGCTGGGACCTCGGCACCAGCGCCGAGCGCCTGACCGCGGTGCTCGGCGCGCTCGACTGACCCCGGAACGGTCCCGTCCGGTGGCGTGGGGGGCCGCCGTACGGTGGAGGTCATGGCACGCATCGCAGTCGTCGGAGGAAATGGTCAGATCGCTCGCCACCTGCACCCGCTGCTGGTTGCGGCCGGGCACACGCCGGTCGCGTTGGTGCGCACGATGGCGTACGCGCCCGACCTCGAGGCGCTCGGCGCCGAGGTGCGCGAGCTCGACATCGAGAACAGCACGACGCGGAGCTACACGGACGCGCTGACGGGGGTCGAGGCGGTCGTGTTCGCGGCCGGCGGCGGCCCCGACGGCAAGATCGAGCGCAAGCGCACCGTGGACCTCGGCGGCGCCCTCGGCACCATCGCCGGCGCCCGGGAGGCCGGCGTGCGCCGCGTCGTCCAGATCTCCGCCATCGGCGTCGACCAGCCCGTCCCGGACGACACCGAGCCGGTCTGGAAGGAGTACGTCGCGGCGAAGCGCGACGCCGACAAGGCGCTGCGCGCCTCCGGCCTCGACTGGACGATCATCCGGCCCGGCGGCCTGACCGACGACGCGCCCACCGGTGCGGTCACCCTCGCGAGCGAGGTGGAGCGCGGCACCGTCACGCGCGCCGACGTCGCGGCCGTGGTCGCCGTCTGCCTCGGCGACGCCCGCTCGATCGGCCGGCAGTGGGAGCTCGTGAACGGCCCGACCCCGATCGCGGAGGCCGTCGCCACCGCGGAGTGACCCTCGGGCCCTCAGCCCAGCACGATCCTGGCCGGCTCCTCGCCCTCGCGAGGGGCCGGTCGTGCGTCGTGGGCCAGCAACGCCATGCGGCGCACGTCGTAGCGGGTCGCGCCGTACCGCAGCCGCTCCCGCTCCACGCTCTCGGGCACGAAGCCGACGGCCTCCGCCACGGCCGCCGACGCGGGGTTGTCGGTGCGGTGGCCCAGCTCGAGGCGGTGCAGCCCCAGCTCGTCGAACGCGTGGGCGACGACGGCGGCGAGGGCGCGTCGTACCAGCCCGCGGCCGCGCACCGCGCCCGAGCTGAGGTAGGACACCCAGGCGGTGTCGTGGGTGCGGGACACGTCGGTCAGCGCCACGTTGGCGACCGGCACGCCGTCGTCGAGCACGGCGAAGGCGTAGCGCTCCCCCGCCGCCGGGTCGGGCTGCCACACGAGCATGCGCTCCAGGCACGCGGACGCGTCGGCGAGCGTGCGCACCGGCCACGGGTACTGCCGCTCGAGGTCGTCGGAGGCGGTGAAGATCGCCAGCACCGCGGGCGCGTCGTCCCGCCGCCACGGGCGGAGCACCGGCCCGCTCACCGCGCCGTCACACCTCGGCACCGAGCGTGCTGAACGCCACGATCCCGCGGTCGAGCAGCCCCGCGGCCTCCCGGGCGGTACGGCGCAGCGCACCGTCCTGCGTCGCGTTCGCCACCTGGTCGACGACGTCGAGCAGCTGCTTGACGACGCGGACGAAGTCGCCCGCCGGCATGCCGGTCTCGCGCAGGATGTCGTCGAGGTCGTCGCCGCGCGCCCAGGCGAGCGCGGGCCAGGTGAACCCGGCGTCGGGCTCGCGCAGCTGGTCGAGCTTGTGCCGGCGCTCGAGCGCGGACAGGTCGGCCCACAGGCGCCGGGTGGTGCTCACCGCGTCGGAGACGGGACCGGCCGGGATGCGCGGGCCCCGCGGGTCGTCGGTGCGTCGCGACTCGAAGACCAGCACCGAGAGGGCCGAGGCCAGCTCGGGGGCGGACAGGCCGCTCCACGTGCCGGCGCGCAGCGCCTCGGCCGCGACGAGGTCGAGCTCGGAGTAGAGCCGCATGAGGGCCCGGCCGCGCTCGGTGACCTCGTCGTCCTCGAGGTAGCCGAGCGTCGTCAGCACCTCGCTGACGCGGTCGAACTGCCGGGCGATCGTGTTGGTGCGCGACTCGATGCGCCGGCGCAGCGTCGCCGCCTCGGCCTCGAGCTTGGCCCACCGCTCGGCCCAGCGGGCGTGGTCCTCCCGGTCGGGGCAGTCGTGGCAGGGGTGGGCCCGCACCTCGGCGCGCAGCCGGGCGACCTCGGCGCGCTGTGCCTCGTCGGCCGCGTCGGCGCCCGTCGCGGGGGCGGGTGGCGGCACCCGCAGCGTGCGCACGTGGTTGCGCAGCGTCGTCGCCAGGTCCCGGCGCATGCCGGGGTTCCGCCCGTCGAACGACTTCGGCACGCGGATGCGGCTGAGCGCCCGCACCGGCTCCGGGAAGTCCATGAGGCCCAGGCGGCGGGCCTGGCGCTCCACCGTGACCACGGAGGGGCGCGGCTCGTCCTCGCCGAGACCGGGGTCGACCACCACCGCCCAGCCGCTGAACTTGCCGGCGGGCACGTGGATGACGTCGCCGCGCCGCAGGCGCACGAGCGATCCGACGACCTCCTCGCGGCGGTCGAGGCGCCGGGCGCGCGCGCCCGCCTTCTCGGCCTCGCCCACACGGCGGCGCAGCGCGGCGTACTCCATGAAGTCGCCCTTGTCGCACGTCGCGGCCTCGGCGTACCCGCTCAGCGCGTCGTCGCTCTTGCGCAGCTGCCGCGCCAGCCCGACGACCGCCTTGTCGGCCTGGAACTGGGCGAACGAGCTCTCCAGCAGCTGGCGCGAGCGGTCCGCCCCGAAGCGGTGCACGAGGTTGACGGCCATGTTGTACGACGGGCGGAACGACGAGCGGAGCGGGTAGGTCCGCGTGGAGGCCAGGCCGGCGACCTCGGAGGGGTTCATGCCCTGCTGCCACAGCACGACGGCGTGGCCCTCGACGTCGAGGCCGCGGCGCCCCGCGCGGCCGGTGAGCTGGGTGTACTCCCCCGGCGTGATGTCGGCGTGGGTCTCGCCGTTCCACTTGCTCAGCTTCTCGAGCACGACGGTGCGGGCGGGCATGTTGATGCCGAGCGCGAGCGTCTCGGTGGCGAAGACGGCGCGCACGAGACCGCGCACGAACAGCTCCTCGACGCACTCCTTGAAGGTGGGCAGCATGCCGGCGTGGTGCGCCGCGACGCCGCGCGCGAGGCCCTCGGCGAACTCGTCGTACCGGAGCACCTTGCGGTCGGCCCGCGGCAGGTGGGCGCAGCGCTCCGCGACGTACGCGCGGATCTCGGCCTCCTCCTCGGCGGTGGTGAGGCGGATCTCGGCCTCGAGGCACTGCTGCACGGCGGCGTCGCAGCCGGCCCGGCTGAAGATGAAGGTGATCGCGGGCAGCAGCCCGGCGCGCTCGAGCCGCTCGACGACCTCGGCGCGGCTGGGCACCCACACGCGCCGGCCGTTGCCGACGTCGCGCCCGCGCCCGGCGCCCGCGCCGCCCTGGCTGCGACCGCCCCGCTGACCGCGGGGGGCCCGGCGGTCGCGGACCCGCACGCTCGCCCAGTCGTCGCGGGCGACCCGCAGCAGCTGCGGGTTGACCTTCGCGCCCGCCCCGGCGAAGCCCGCCGACGCCTGGGCGTCGTCGCGGGCGAAGAGGTCGTGGAGGTGCCGACCGACCATCACGTGCTGGAACAGCGGGACGGGGCGGCGCTCCTCGACGATGGTCGTCGTCTCGCCGCGCACGGTGGCCAGCCACTCGCCGAACTCCTCGGCGTTGGAGACCGTCGCCGAGAGCGAGGCCACCGTCACCGACTCGGGCAGGTGGATGATGACCTCCTCCCACACCGCGCCGCGCGAGCGGTCCGCGAGGTAGTGGACCTCGTCCATGACCACGTACCCGAGGTCGGCGAGCGTGCGCGACCCCGCGTAGATCATGTTGCGCAGCACCTCCGTGGTCATCACGACCACGGGCGCGTCGCCGTTGACGGCGTTGTCGCCGGTCAGCAGCCCGACCTGGTCGGCGCCGTACCGGTCCACCAGGTCCGCGAACTTCTGGTTCGACAGCGCCTTGATCGGGGTCGTGTAGAAGCACTTGCGGCCCTGCGCGAGCGCGAGGTGCACGGCGAACTCGCCGACGATCGTCTTGCCGGAGCCGGTGGGTGCGGCCACGAGCACGCCGCGGCCCTCCTCGAGCTCGCGGCAGGCGCGCAGCTGGAAGTCGTCGAGCCCGAAGCTGTAGTGCTCCGCGAACGCCCGGAGCTCGGGGTGGGCCTGCCCGGCCCGGAACGCGGCGTAGCGCTGCGCGGGGCTGAGGTCGTCGGTGTCGTCGGTGTCGCCGGCGGGGCCGCTCACGCGATCACCTCCACGGCGGCGGGGACGGCCGTGACCGTCAGGGGCAGCGGCCCCACGGGCTCGCCGTCGGCGTACGCCGTGATGCCGGCCGCCGCCACGGTCACCGAGCGCGCGCGGTGGTGCTCGTACGCCGGGTGGCCCGTGTGGGTGCCGCGGTAGAGGGAGGGGAAGGCGCGGACGAGACCGCGCCGGTCGAGGGACCGCACGACCACCACGTCGAGCAGCCCGTCGTCGGTGCGGGCCCCCTCCGTGATGCGCAGACCCCCGCCGAAGGACGAGGTGTTGCCGACAGCAGCGAGCACGGCCTCCACCGTACGCACCCGCCCGTCGAGCTCGAGGGTGTAGCGCCGCGGCGCGAGATGGCGCAGCTCCACCGCGGTGGCCACGACGTAGCGCGCGGGGCCGCGGGGCCAGCTCATCGCGGCAGCGCGGTCGGCCACGAGGGCGTCGAACCCGCAGGCCACGACGGTGGCGACCCACCGGTCGCCCACCCGCGCCAGGTCGAGGGTGCGGCGGGCGCCTCCCACCACGCGGTCGGCGGCACCGGCGGGGTCGCCGGGGATCCCCAGCTCGCGTGCCAGGTCGTTGCCCGTGCCGGCCGGTACGACGCCCAGCGCCGTCGCGGTGCCCGCCACGTGCTGCAGCGCGAGGTGCACCGTGCCGTCGCCCCCGCAGGCCACCAGGGACTCCACGCCGCTGCCGACCGCGTCGCGCGCGAGCACGCTCGCCTCCTCGGCGCTGCCGCCGACCAGGTCGAGCACCTCGAAGCCGGCGCGGCGCAGGCGCGGCAGGACGACCGCCCGGGCGTGGGCACCCCGGCCCCGGCCGGCCCCCGGGTGGGTGAGGAGGGCGATGCGTCGCACGCGGCTCAGATCGGCGACGGCTGGTCGTCGGCGAGGCCGGCGAACGGCGAGCGGGCCGCCTTGCGCTTGTCGAGGAAGCGGGCGATGACCTCGGAGATCCCGACGAGCACGCACATGGGGCCGGCGAGGAAGAGCATGGTGAACGGGTCGGTCGAGGGGGTGGCCAGCGCCGCGAAGACGAAGATGCCGATGACGAACCACGCCCGGTACTGCCCGATCGTGCGGCCCGGGAGCACGCCGACGAGGTTGAGCAGCACGAGGAAGACGGGGATCTCGAAGGAGATGCCGAAGACCAGCAGGGTGCGCACCAGGAAGCTGAGGTAGTCGCCGAACTCGACGAGGTTCGTCAGGTCGGCCTGGGTGAACCCGATGAGGATCTCCAGGCCCTTCGGCAGCGTCAGGTAGCCGACCGCGACACCGACCATGAACAGCGGCCCCGCGATGGCCGCGAACACCCGGCTCCACTTGCGCTCGTGCGCGTGCAGCCCCGGGAGGATGAACGCCCACACCTGGTAGAGCCAGTACGGGCTCGTGGCGACGACCGCCGCGAGACCGCACAGCTTCAGGTAGAGCATCAGCGGTCCGCCGACACCCGCGATGGTCGCCTGGGTGCTCGTCGAGTCGTCGAGCGCCTCACGCGCCGACTCGTAGGGCTGGAGGATGAGCTCGAAGATCAGGTCGAAGAAGAACAGGGCCACGACGAACGCCACCAGGAAGGCGACGAGCATGCGGAGCACCCGCCCGCGCAGCTCGCGCAGGTGGTCCGAGAGGGCCATCCGGCCGTCGGTACCGACCTCGTGCTGCGGCTTGACCGAGAAGAAACGCAGGAGTCCCTTGATGGCCACGGCGCTCGGTGGGACCGATCAGCCGTTGGTGGTGTCGCGGCGCTCCGGGCGCACGACGTCGGCGTCCTCCACGGGACGCGTCTCGGTGCGGGCCGCCGGGATCCCGCGGGGCTCGTCGTCGAGCGTCGCGGACGACGCGCCCTCCTTCGGGGTGTCGTCGTCGTCGCGCAGACCCTTCGTCTCGGACTTGAAGATCCGCAGCGCCTGACCGGTGCCGCGGGCCAGCTCGGGAAGCTTCTTCGCACCGAACAGCAGGATGACCACGAGCACGATCAGGACGAGCTCCCACCCGCCGGGCATTGCGATCAGTGGCTGAGTCATGGCTTCCTCACGTGGGGGACGACGGACGACTCCCCCATCCTACGGGACGTCACCGGTAGTGACGGAGGGCCCGCCGCGCGCGGTCCGCGAGCTCGTCCCCGGGGCCTGCCGGTGCCAGCACCCGGGCGTGCGGCGCGAGGCGCAGCAGCAGCCGCTGGAGCCAGCGCGGGTCGGCCACGCGCAGGTCGACCTCGACCGCGCCGCCGCCGGCGGGGCGCACCGCCTCCACCGGGTAGTAGTCCGGGACCCACCGCACCTCGGGGTCGAGACGCAGGGTGACGAGGGTGCTGCCGGGCGGCGGCACGAACAGCTGCTCCTCGCCCGCCGTGGTGTCGGCCGCGGGCGCGTCCTCGTGCTCCGCGTCCACCGGCGTCGGCAGCACGCGTGCGGCGTGGACGCGGTCCACGCGGAAGGTGCGGGGCGCGTCCGCGGTGTGGCACCACGCCTCGAGGTAGAGCAGGCCGCCGTGCTCGACGAGCCGCGCGGGGTCGACGACCCGCGTGGACACCTCGTCCCGGGTCGGCACGTGGTAGTCGATCGTCAGCTGGCGGCGGGCCGCGACGGCCTCGCGCAGGGTGTCCACGATCTCGGCGTCCCGCCCGCGCACCGCGGGGCCCTCACCGGGGTCGATCGTGGCCGTCTGCCCGCCCAGCGCGGTCTCGATCTTCAGCAGGGCCCGGTCGACGACGTCGCGGGTGGCGGGTGCCGCGTGGGTGCGCAGCACGCGCAGGGCCACGACGAGGGCGGACGCCTCGGTCGGGGAGAGCCGCAGGGGCCGGTCGAGGTAGTCCGCGTTGGACATGCGGATCAACCGGTCGCCGTCGGGCTCCACGAGCGCGTCGATGTCGACCTCGATGAGGTCGTCGGGGTACCCGCCGGGCAGCCCGCACAGGAACAGCACGCGCAGGTCCTTGACCACCTGCTGGGGCGTCACGCCCAGGTCGCGGGCGGCCTGGTCGACGTGCACCGCGCCGCGGGCGTTCAGGTACGGCACGAGGGCCAGCATCCGGCCGACCTGCTCGCGGGAGCCGGCGCCGCTCACGGCGCGTCCTCTCCCGGGGCGCCCTCGCCCGGCACGACGCCGAGGCCGTCCAGCAGGGCCTCGAGGCGGCGTACCACCTCGTCCCGCAGGCGCTCCGGCTCCTCCACGACCACGTCGGGGCCGTGCTCCAGCACCGCCTCCACGACGCTCGGGCCGGAGCCCTCCAGCCGCACGCGGTCCCACGTCTCGCCGTCGGGGCCGGGCACGCCGGGGCTGACCTCGACCGCGTCGCGGCGCAGGGCGAAGCCGGTGCCGGGCCGCACCAGCAGCACGGCCGGTACGCCGGTGGGCGGCGGCGGCGCGAGCCGGCGGGCGACCTCGCCGACGTCGACGCCCTCGGGCGGCTCGAACGCGTCCCGACGACCGGTCATGCGGGCCTCCCCCACGATCCGGGAGAGGCGGAAGACCCGCTCCTCCTGGCGGTCGACGTCGCGGCCCACGACGTACCAGCGACCGCCGTGGCGCACGAGGCCCCACGGCTGCAGGTGGCGCTCGACGGGCGCGTCGTCCTTGGTGCCGAGGTAGTCGAAGACCACCTCGCAGCGCACGTGCACGGCCTCGACGAGCACGTCGAAGGCGGGCTCGGCGGCCCCCAGGCGCGGCGGGGAGATGCCGAGGTCGGCGCCGTCGTGCCGGGGGTCCTCCAGGGGCACCGGGACCCCGGCGGCCGACAGCTTGCGCACACCGGCCAGCGTGGCGTCCGCGAGGCGGGCGCTCTCCCAGACCTGAGTGGCGACACCGAGCACCGCGGCCTCGTCGGGGTCGAGCACGACGTCCGGCAGCGCGAAGTCGCTCGGCCGCACCAGGTAGCCCGGCTCGTCCTCGAAGAGCACGTCGCGCTGGCCCACCTCGAGCGGGACGCCGAGGGAGCGGAGCTCCTCCTTGTCGCGCTCGAACATCTTCTCGAAGGCCTCGTCGCCGGCGTCGGGGTACAGCTCCGCCCGGATGCGGTCCTTCGGGACGTGGGTGCGCTGCACGAGCAGCATGATGAGCAGCTTCATCAGCCGCTCGCTGCGGTTCGCGCTCATGGCCTCACCCCGTGCCCGCGGGAGCGGTCACTCGGTGGCCGGGGCCGTCGGCTCGGTCGCGGCCGGGTCCTCGGTGGCAGCCGGGTCCTCGGTCGCGGCGGGGTCCTCGGTCGCGGCGGGGTCCTCGGTCGCGGCGGGGTCCTCGGTCGGCTCGACGACCGGCTCGGGCACCACGACGGAGCCGAGGACGTCGACGACGAAGTAGAGCGTGTCGGTGCCGGTGATGCCCGCGCCCTCGTTGCCCTCCTCGCCGTACCCGAGGGCCGGCGGGACGACGAGGACGACGCGCGAGCCGGCGGCGAGACCGACGAGGCCCTCGCTCCACGCCTCGATGACGGCGGCGTTCGGCCCGCCCACGACGAACGAGCGGGGCAGGCCGCCGCTGTAGGACTCGTCGAAGGGCGCCTCGCCCTCGTAGACCTGGCCCAGGTAGTTGGCGATGAGGGTCGCGCCCTCCTCGACGACGGGGCCGTCGCCCTCGACGAGCGGGATGACCTGCAGCTCGTCGGTGGGCGGGGTCGCGCCCGCGAAGTCGAAGCCGGTCACCTTCGCGCCGTCCTCGACGAGCGCGGGGGTGCCCTCCGGCGGCGCCACCTCCTCGCCCGACGGGCCGTCCTCGGCGCGGGCGAGCACGTCGACGACGTAGACGACGCCGTCGGCGTTGCCGATGCCGATGTTGGGCTGGCCCGTCTGGCCGAACGCGTCCTCGGCGTCGGAGGTGACGAGCACCCGCGAGCCGGCCTTGACGCCGTCCACGCTCTCCACGATCGAGGTGGGCAGGGCGCCCGTCAGCGGGTCGAGCACGACGCTGACCGCGGACTGCTGCAGCGCGGCCTTCACCGCGGCCGACGGCGCGTCGGCGCTGACCGGGAGCAGTCCGGGCTCGTACTCGAACGTGGAGAACGCCTCCTGGCCGGTGTAGCCGTTGCCCACCCACACGTGCAGCATCGCGACGTCGCCCTCCTCGACGACCGCGCCGTCACCCTCGACGAGCACCTCGGAGGCGAACCCGTCGGGCTCGACGACGTCGGAGATCTCGACCTCGGGCGCCTGGCCGAACTCGCCCGACACCGTCACGAGGTCGAGCCCGTCGCCCGACTCCTCCTCGCCGCAGGCGGCGAGGGCGGTCAGCGGCAGCACCGCGGTGAGCAGGAGGGCCGAGGGTCGTCGGACCGACCGGGCAGCGCGCACGAGGACACCTTCTTCGAACGTTCGGGGAGACGGCCGCGGTCACCCTACCGGCCGGGCCGCGCCGTCCTGCTGCCGCCTCGCCCGCCCGTCGTGCGACGTCGTCACATGCCGTCGACGAGGCGCTGGACCCGGTCGTCCTCGGACCGGAAGGGGTCCTTGCAGAGCACGGTGCGCTGCGCCTGGTCGTTGAGCTTGAGGTGCACCCAGTCGACCGTGAAGTCGCGGCGGCGCTCCTGCGCCTTGCGGATGAACTCGCCGCGCAGCTTGGCGCGGGTGGTCTGCGGGGGCACGGACTTGGCGCGGAAGGTGGCGAGGTCCGTCGTCACCCGGGCCGCCTGGCCGCGGCGCTGGAGCAGATAGAACAGCCCGCGGTCGCGGCGGATGTCGTGGTAGGCGAGGTCGAGCTGCGCCACGCGGGGGTGGTTCAGCGAGAGCCCGTGCTTGGCGCGGTAGGCCTCGATGAGCTTCCACTTGATGACCCAGTCGATCTCGGTGTCGACGAGGCCGAGGTCGTCGGACTCCACCGCCTTGATGCCGCGCTCCCACAGGTCGAGCGTCCGCTCGATGACGGGGGTGGAGATGCCGCGGCGGTCGACGAAGTCGCGGGCCTTCGACAGGTACTCCGACTGGATCTCCAGCGCGCTGGCCTCCCGGCCGTTGGCGAGGCGGACCTTGCGGCGCCCGGTGGTGTCGTGCGCGATCTCGCGGATGGCCCGGATCGGGTTCTCCATCGTGAGGTCGCGCATCACCACGCCCTCCTCGATCATCCGCAGCACGAGGTCGCAGCTCGCCACCTTGAGCAGGGTGGTGGTCTCGCTCATGTTCGAGTCGCCGACGATGACGTGCAGGCGGCGGTACTTCTCGGCGTCCGCGTGCGGCTCGTCGCGGGTGTTGATGATGGGCCGGCTGCGGGTCGTGGCGCTGCTGACGCCCTCCCAGATGTGCTCGGCCCGCTGGCTGACCGAGTACGTCGCGCCCCGCGGCGTCTGCGTGATCTTGCCGGCGCCCACGACGATCTGCCGGGTCACGAGGAACGGGATGAGCACGTCGGCCAGGCGGCTGAACTCGCCGGCCCGGCTCACCAGGTAGTTCTCGTGGCAGCCGTAGGAGTTGCCGGCCGAGTCGGTGTTGTTCTTGAACAGGTAGATGTCGCCGGCGATGCCCTCGTCGTGCAGGCGCTGCTCCGCGTCCACGAGGAGTCCCTCGAGGACCCGCTCCCCCGCCTTGTCGTGGGCGACGAGCTCGGCGATGTCGTCGCACTCGGGCGTGGCGTACTCGGGGTGGCTGCCGACGTCGAGGTAGAGCCGGGCGCCGTTGCGGAGGAACACGTTGCTGCTGCGGCCCCAGGAGACGACCCGGCGGAAGAGGTAGCGCGCCACCTCGTCGGGGCTCAGCCGGCGCTGTCCCCGGAACGTGCACGTGACGCCGTACTCGTTCTCGATCCCGAAGATCCGACGGTCCATGCACGAACACTACGACCACCGTCCTCACGCCGCGGGCGGCTCCGCGTGCCGACACGCGGAGCCGCCCGGGCGGTGCTGCGGAGGGCCGAGGCCCCGGCGGGTCAGGCGCTGGTCGCCCCCAGGACGGTCGCGAGCTGCTGGGCCCGCAGCCGGCGGAACTTGCGGGGCTGGATGCGCGTGCGGTCGAGCACCGCCACCTCGAGCTGCTCGACGCCGATCTCGCGGTCGGTGGTCTCGCCGCGCTCGTTGCGCGAGTGCCCCAGGGCCGCGACGGCCGTGCCGAGGGCGGTGCCGAGGTCCGCGCCCTCGGTGTAGTGCTCCTCGAGGTAGGACCCGACGACGTCGGCGGCGCCGCCCATCACGGCGTACCGGTGCTCGTCGAAGACCTGGCCGTCGTAGGTGAGCCGGTAGAGCTGGTCCTGGCCCGCGTCGCCGCCGATCTCGCCCACGAAGATCTCCACCTCGTACGGCTTCTCGCCGCCGGAGGAGAAGATCGCGCCGAGGGTCTGCGCGTAGGCGTTCGCGAGGCTGCGGGCCGTGACGTCGCGCCGGTCGTAGGAGAACCCGCGCATGTCGGCCAGGCGAACGCCGGCGATGCGCAGCGACTCGAACTCGTTGTAGCGGCCGACGGCGGCGAACGCGATGCGGTCGTAGATCTCGGAGACCTTGTGGAGCGCCTGCGAGGGGTTCTCCGAGGCGAAGAGGATGCCGTCGGCGTACTGCACCGCCACGACGGAGCGCCCGCGCGCGATGCCCTTGCGCGCGAAGTCCGCCCGGTCCTTCATCTGCTGCTCGGGCGAGACGTAGAACGGCATGCTCATCGGGCGCCACCCTCCTGCTCGAGACGGGCCGGCGGCCCGTCGGGACGGACCAGCCGACCGGCCACGACCTCCTCGGCCAGCGCGGTCACCTCGGACTCCGGGAGCCGGGCGCCGCCCTCGGCGGTGACGACGTGCACGATCGGGAAGATCCGTCGCGCCACGTCGGGACCGCCTGTCGCCGAGTCGTCGTCGGCGGCGTCGTAGAGCGCCTGCAGGGCGACGAGCGCCGCCGTACGGGCGTCGAGGTCGGGGCGGTAGAGCTTCTTCAGCGAGCCCCGGGCGAAGAGCGAGCCCGAGCCCACCGCGTGGTAGCCGGTCTCCTCGCTGCGCCCGCCCACGACGTCGTAGCTGAAGATGCGGCCCGCGGCGGCGTCGAGGTCGTAGCCGGCGAAGAGCGGCACGACCGCGAGGCCCTGCATGGCCAGGCCGAGGTTGCCGCGGATGAGGGCGGCGAGGCGGTTGGCCTTGCCCTGCATCGACAGCGTGGTGCCCTCGATCTTCTCGTAGTGCTCGAGCTCGAGCTGGAACAGCCGCACCATCTCGACCGCGAGGCCGGCGGTGCCCGCGATGCCGACGCAGCTGAACTCGTCGGCCGGGAACACCTTCTCGATGTCCCGCGAGGAGATGAGGTTGCCCATCGTGGCGCGGCGGTCGCCGGCCATCAGCACCCCGCCGGGGAACGTCAGGCTGACGATCGTGGTGCCGTGGGGGGCGATGTCGGACCCGGCCCGGTCCGGGGCGGCACGGCGCCCCGGCACCAGGTCGGGCGCGTGGGAGGAGAGGAAGTCGACGAACGAGGACGAGCCCGGCGTCAGGTACGACGCGGGCAGCCGTGCGCCCGGGAGCGAGCCCGGGCCGGAGGAGTCACTACCCACGCGTCACTGACCGCCCTTCTGGATGAACGACTTCACGAAGTCCTCGGCGTTCTGCTCGAGGACGTCGTCGATCTCGTCGAGGATCGAGTCGACGTCGTCGTCGAGCGCCTCCTTGCGCTCGGCGACGTCGGTCTCCGCCTCCGGGGCGACCTCCTCGACCTCGTCACCGCGGGTGTGGGGCTTCTTCTGCTCCTGTGCCACGACCGGACCTCCTGTGTCGTACTGGTGTCGTACGGACTCCCGACCCTATCGGGCTCACCCCGTGAGGGCCGCGAACAGCGCCTCGGCCGTCTCGCACTCGTCGAGGAGGCGGCCGACGTGCGCCCGCGTGCCGCGCAACGGGTCGACGGTGGGGATGCGCTGCAGCGACTCCCGCCCCGGGAGGTCGAGGATGACCGAGTCCCACGAGGCGGCCGCGACCGACGCACCGAACTTCGCCAGGCAGCGCCCGCGGAAGTACGCGCGCGTCTCCTCCGGCGGCTCGTGCACCGCCGCCTCCACCTGCTCGTCGGTGAGCAGCCGCTCGATGCGGCCGGCGTCGACGAGGCGGTGGTAGAGGCCCTTCTCGGGGCGGATGTCGGCGTACTGCAGGTCGATGAGGTGCAGCTTGGCGTCGTCCCACGACAGTCCGTCGCGCTCCTGGTAGCGGCGCAGCAGCTGGTACTTCGCGACCCAGTCGAGCTCGGTGGCGCACTCCATCGGGTCGCGCTCGAGCCGGTCGAGCACGCTGCCCCAGCGCGCCAGCACGTCCTTCGTCTGCGCGTCGACGTCCCCGCCGAGCCGCTCGTCGACGTACGCGTGGGCCAGCTCGAGGTAGACCCGCTGCAGCTGCACCGCGGTCATCGACCGCCCGTCGCGCAGCGTCACGAGGTGGGTCAGCGTCGGGTCGTGCGAGACCGCCCGGAGCGCCGCGACGGGGCCCTCCAGGGTGAGGTCGGTGGTGATGAAGCCGTCCTCGATCATCGCCAGCACGAGCGAGGTCGTGCCGACCTTCAGGTACGTCGAGACCTCCGCCAGGTTGGCGTCGCCGATGATGACGTGGAGGCGGCGGTGCTGCTCGGGATCGGCGTGCGGCTCGTCCCGGGTGTTGATGATGGGGCGCTTGAGCGTCGTCTCGAGGCCGACCTCGGTCTCGAAGAAGTCCGCGCGCTGGCTCACCTGGAAGCCGTGCTCCCGGCCGTCCTGGCCGATGCCCACGCGCCCGGCGCCGCAGACGACCTGGCGGGAGACGAAGAACGGCGTCAGGTGGCGCACGATGTCCGCGAACGGCGTCGAGCGCCGCATCAGGTAGTTCTCGTGCGCGCCGTAGGAGGCGCCCTTGCCGTCGGTGTTGTTCTTGTAGAGCACGATGTTCTCGCCCTGCGGCAGCTGGGCGGCCCGCCGGGTGGCCGCCAGCATGACCTGCTCCCCCGCCTTGTCCCAGCGCACCAGGTCCAGCGGCGTCACCACCTCGGGGCTGGAGAACTCCGGGTGGGCGTGGTCGACGTAGAGCCGGGCACCGTTGGTGAGGATCCGGTTCGCCAGCCCCAGGTCCTCGTCCGTGAGCTGGGTCGGGTCGGCCTGGCCCCGGCTCATGTCGAAGCCGCGGGCGTCGCGCAGCGGCGACTCCTCCTCGAAGTCCCACCGCGCGGGGCGGGAGCGTCCGGCCGTGGACGCGTAGGAGTTGACCACCACCGACGAGGCCAGCATCGGGTTCGCCGTGGGCTGCCCGACCACGCTGATGCCGTACTCGACCTCGGATCCCATGACCCGCCGCACGCTCATGGGGCCGAGCGTACGTCGCGGCCCTGCCCGCCCCGGGCCGCGACGTGCCCGCTCAGGCGAGCCGGCTCACAGGTACTGCCCCGTGTTGCTGACCGTGTCGATGGACCGGCCAGGCTCGGTGCCCTGCTTGCCCGTGACCAGCGTGCGGATGAAGACGATCCGCTCGCCCTTCTTGCCCGAGATCCGCGCCCAGTCGTCGGGGTTGGTCGTGTTCGGCAGGTCCTCGTTCTCCTTGAACTCGTCGACGCAGGCCTGCAGCAGGTGCTGCACGCGCAGCCCCTTCTGGCCGTGGTCGATGAAGTCCTTGATCGCCATCTTCTTCGACCGGTCGACGATGTTCTGGATCATGGCGCCGGAGTTGAAGTCCTTGAAGTACATGACCTCCTTGTCACCGTTGGCGTAGGTGACCTCGAGGAAGCGGTTCTCCTCGCTCTCCGTGTACATGCGCTCCACCGCCGCGCGGATCATCCCGTCGACGCAGGCCTGGCGGTCCCCGCCGAACTCGGCGAGGTCGTCGGCGTGCAGCGGCAGTCCGGGCGTCAGGTACTTGCTGAAGATGTCGCGTGCCGACTCGGCGTCGGGGCGCTCGATCTTGATCTTCACGTCGAGGCGCCCGGGGCGCAGGATCGCCGGGTCGATCATGTCCTCGCGGTTCGAGGCGCCGATGACGAGCACGTTCTCCAGCAGCTCGACGCCGTCGATCTCGCTCAGCAGCTGCGGGACGATCGTGTTCTCCACGTCGGAGGAGACGCCCGAGCCGCGGGTGCGGAACAGCGAGTCCATCTCGTCGAAGAAGACGATGACCGGGGTGCCGGCGCTCGCCTTCTCCCGGGCCCGCTGGAACACGAGGCGGATGTGGCGCTCGGTCTCCCCGACGTACTTGTTGAGCAGCTCGGGGCCCTTGATGTTGAGGAAGTAGGACTTCCCCTCCGCGCCGGTGCGCGCCGCCACCTTCTTCGCCAGCGAGTTCGCCACCGCCTTCGCGATGAGCGTCTTGCCGCAGCCGGGCGGGCCGTAGAGCAGGATGCCCTTCGGGGGCTTGAGCTCGTGCTCGGCGAAGAGGTCGGGGTAGAGGTAGGGCAGCTCGACCGCGTCCTGGATCTGCTCGATCTGGTTGCCCAGTCCGCCGATCGACTCGTAGGCGATGTCGGGCACCTCCTCGAGGACGAGCTCCTCGACCTCGGACTTCGGCACCTTCTCGTACACGTAGCCCGCACGGGAGTCGAGCAGCAGCGAGTCGCCGGCGCGCAGCGTCTCGGCCAGCAGCGGCTCGGCGAGGCGGACGACCCGCTCCTCGTCGGCGTTCGCGATGACGAGGACCCGCTCGCGGTCGGCGAGCAGCTCCTTGAACATGACGACCTCGCCCACCTGCTCGAAGTCGAAGGCCGCGACCACGTTGAGCGCCTCGTTGAGCAGCAGCTCCTGGCCGCGGCGCAGCTCCTCCACCTCGACGTCGGGGCTGACGGCGACCCGCAGCTTCCGGCCGCCGGTGAAGATGTCGACGGTGTCGTCGTCGTTGCGGGCGAGGAAGACGCCGAACCCGGCCGGCGGCTGGGCGAGGCGGTCGACCTCCTCCTTGAGCTTCGTGATCTGGTCGCGGGCGTCGCGCAGCGTGCCGGCGAGCCGCTCGTTCTGGCTCGTCACCGCCGCCAGCGAGCGCTGCGTGTCGGCGAGCCGCAGCTCGAGGCCTCGGCTGCCCCCCGGCGTGTCGGCCACCCTGCGCCGCAGCTCGACGATCTCGGACTCGAGCGCGCGGACCTGGGCGGCGAGCGCCTCCGCCTGCTCGGGACGGGCACCTGGACTGTCGGACGTCGACATGAGCGTCACCACCTCCTACCGGTGCACTCGACCCTACTCCCGGAGCACGCCGATGGAAGGTCGTGACCACGCTTCTCGGTCACGATCCGGTTGCGCCGACCTCAGTCCTCCAGCGCCTCGTCGGCCACGGCGGGCGGGACGTCGGCCGGGCGGGGCCCGGTGTAGTCCACGCCGTACGCACCGGGGGCCGGACGCCGCGTCTTGCGGGGGGCGCGCTCGCCGGGCGCCATCCGCCGGGCGGTCACGAGGAAGGCGGTGTGGCCGATCATCTTGTGGCCGGGACGCACCGCCAGGCCCTCGACGTGCCAGTCGCGGACGAGGGACTCCCAGGCGGCCGGCTCGGTGAACCCGCCGTGGGCGCGCAGCGTCTCGACGACGCGGCTGAGCTGGGTGGTCGTCGCGACGTACACGCACACGATGCCGCCGGGCACGAGGACGTCGGCGACGGCGTCGACGCACTCCCACGGCGCGAGCATGTCGAGGATGACGCGGTCGGCGGGCTCGCCGTACCGCGGCAGCTCCTCGGCCAGGTCGCCCAGGCGCAGGCTCCACGACGGGTGGGTGCCGCCCTCGGGGGCGCCGAAGAACTGGTGGACGTTGCGCCGGGCGACGTCGGCGAACTCCTCGCGCCGCTCGTACGACGTCACGCGGCCGTAGGGGCCCACGGCCCGCAGCAGGGAGCAGGACAGGGCGCCGGAGCCGACGCCGGCCTCGACGACGCGGGCGCCGGGGTAGATGTCGGCCAGCGCCACGATCTGGGCGGAGTCCTTGGGGTAGACCACGGCCGCGCCGCGCGGCATCGAGACGACGAACTCCGAGAGCAGCGGGCGGAACACGAGGTACTGCCCGCCGGCCGAGGAGGTGACGGTGAAGCCCTCCTCGCGCCCGATCATCTCGTCGTGCTCGAGGTGGCCCTTGTTGCTGAAGAACCGCTTGCCGGCCTCCAGGCAGAAGTTGTGCCGGCGGCCCTTCTGGTCGGTGAGGCGGACCCACTCGCCCTCGCGCAGCGGGCCCCGGTGCACGCCGGACCACGCCTCGGGCGGGACGTCGTGGGGAGCCGCGGGGCTCGGGGTCGGCGCGGTCGTCGCGGCGGGCGTCGAGGTGGGTACGGCGTCGGGCATGGGCGGCAGGGTAGTCGCGCGGGGCCCCTCGCCCCCACTCGACGGGACCCGCCTCCCGGGGCCTCGCCCTCCCGGCGGCCCCGCCCTCCCGGGGGCCGGGCGTCAGTCGCGGGCGCGCAGGGACCGGTCGAGGTCGGCGAGCGACAGCACGCCGTACGGGCTGCCGTCGGCCTCGACCAGCAGGTACTCCGACGACGGGGTGAGCGTCAGGGCGTCGACGAGGGCCTCACCCGTGAGGTCCGCCGGGAGCAGCAGCCCGTCGTCGAGGCGCCGGGCGACCTCGGAGACGCTCGCCCAGGGGCGGCGCTCGGACGGGACGCGACGCAGGGCCGCCTCGCTGACCAGCCCGGCGGGGGTGCCGTCGGCGGTGGTCGTGACGATGCCGCCCGCCTCGGCGGCCTGGGCCCGTCGTACCGCCTCCGCGACCGAGACGTCGCCGGGCACCAGGAGCGGCCGGCGCGCGAGCTCGCGGGCGCGCAGGGCCGGGATGCGGCGACGCACCCGGGCGTTGGCGATCACGGCGGAGGCGCCGGCCCACAGGAACGCGGCGACGAGGCCGGCGAGCAGGAAGTCGAGCAGCTGCGGGGTCGTGCCGAGCAGCTCGGCGAGCAGGACGGGCCACCCGAGGGCCAGCACGGCCACGGCCCGACCGGTCCACCCGGCCGCGAGCGAGCCCCGGTGGCGGTCGCCGGTCAGCTTCCACACGCCGGCCTTCATCACCCGGCCGCCGTCGAGCGGCAGGCCGGGCACGAGGTTGAGGACCCCGACGAGCAGGTTGGCCCCGGCGAGGCCCTCGACGGCCAGGAGCAGGAGGCCCGGGGGCGTCACGAACCACAGGGCCACGGCGGCGCCGCCGACCGCGATCGAGGCGAGCGGGCCGACGACCGCGATCCAGAACTCCTCGCGGGGCCGGCGCGCCTCGGTCTCGACCGCGGTCATGCCGCCGAGGAAGTGCAGGGTGATGGAGGTGACGCGGTGGCCGTAGTGGCGGGCGACGACGGCGTGCGCCGCCTCGTGCACCAGCACCGACAGGTAGAGCAGGACGGCGAAGGCGAGGCCGGCGACGTAGCGGCCCGCGCCCAGACCGGGCTCGACGCGCTCGACGACCGGCGCCACGACGAACGCGATGACCGCGGCGACGACGAACCAGGAGGAGGAGACGAGCACGTCGCTGCCGGCGATCGAGCCGATCCGCAGCGTCCCGGCGGGGCGCCGGGCCCGGTCCGCGCGCGGTCCGGGGCGGGTGCCGGGGCCTGGGTCGTCCACGTCACGAGGCTATCCGACGAGCCTGCGCGGACCGTCGGTCCGCTCACCTAGGGTTGCTCCCATGTCCTCCCCGGCCGATGCCCTCTCGACGCTGTCGGCGTCGGGCGAGGTCGCCGGCACGCTCTCCCCCAGCCGCGCCGGCGACTTCCTCACCTGCCCCCTGCTCTACCGGTTCCGCCACGTCGACCGCCTGCCCGAGCCCACGTCGCTCGACGCGCTGCGCGGCACGCTGGTGCACCGGGTGCTGGAGGTGCTGTTCGACGTCGCGGCCGACGAGCGCACCCCCGAGCGGGCCGCCGAGCTGCTCCGGCCCGTGTGGGAGGAGCTGCGCGCGGACGACCCCGCGCTGGCCGAGGCGTTCACGACGCAGGGCGTGGCGGAGGACGGGTGGCTCGCCGCCTGCCAGGAGGTCCTGGCGCGCTACTTCACGCTGGAGGACCCGCGCCGCCTCGAGCCCGCCGAGCGCGAGCTCTACGTCGAGACCGTCACCCCCTCGCGGCTGCTGCTGCGCGGGTTCGTCGACCGTCTCGACGTGACGCCCGACGGCCTGGTGCGGGTGGTCGACTACAAGACGGGCCGCGCGCCCGGCGCGGGCTTCGAGGCCAAGGCGCTGTTCCAGATGAAGTTCTACGCGCTGGTGCTGTGGCGCACCCGCGGTGTCGTGCCCGCGATGCTGCAGCTGATCTACCTGGGCAGCGGCGAGGTCATCCGCTACCGGCCCGACGAGGCGGACCTGCTGGCCTGCGAGCGCAAGGTCGAGGCCGTCTGGTCGGCCATCGAGACCGCGACGCGCACCGGCGAGTGGCAGGCCCGCAAGAGCCGGCTGTGCGGCTGGTGCTCCCACCAGGCGCTGTGCCCGGTGTACGGCGGCACTCCCCCGCCGCTGCCGACGCCCCAGGCGTCGGCGGAGCGCCCGGCCCTGCCCGTGCTGTCCTAACCGCCGACGAGGGTCCACAGCGCGCGGGCGTCGAGCCCGGCGAGCGTGTCGTGGGTCGTGTGCCCCGGTCCGGCCGGCACCTCGACGTGGTGGGGCACCGCGAGCACGCGGCATCCGGCGGCGACGGCCGACGCGACGCCGGTGGCGGAGTCCTCGATCGCGACGCAGTCGCCGGGGTCGACCCCCAGCGCGTCGGCCGCGGTGAGGTACGGCGCGGGGTGCGGCTTGCCGTGCTCGACCTCGTCGCCGGTGACGACGGCCGCGAACGCCCCGGTGGGCAGGTCCGCGAGGATCGGCTCGACGAATCGCCGGTAGGACATCGTGACGAGGGCGCAGGGAACGCCCGCGGCGGCGAGGTCGGCGAGCAGCTCCCGGGCGCCGGGACGCCAGGGCACCTCGCGCCGCACCTTCTCCACCACGCCGTCGAGCAGCAGCTCGACGATCTCCTCGGCGCTCGGCTCGATCCCCATGTGCTCGCGGATGTAGCGGCCGGAGACCAGCAAGTCGTTGCCGACCAGGTTGAGCGCGTGCTCGGTGCTCCACGTGCCGCCGTACCGCTCGGCGAGCTCGAACTCCGTGGCGATCCAGTAGGGCTCGGTGTCGACGAGCGTGCCGTCCATGTCCCACAGGGCGGCGGCGGGCAGGCCGGGTGTCTGCTCGCCCACGTCAGTCCTCGGGGTCGTAGCCGAGGTTGGCGGACAGCCAGCGCTCGGCCTCCGTCAGCGTCCAGCCCTTGCGCTCCGCGTAGTCGGCGACCTGGTCGCGACCGAGGCGGCCGACGACGAAGTACTGCGACTGCGGGTGCGCGAAGTACCAGCCCGACACGGCCGCGCCGGGCCACATGGCCATCGACTCGGTGAGCCTGATGCCGGTGCTCGCCTCGACGTCGAGGAGGTCCCACAGCGTCAGCTTCTCCGTGTGCTCGGGGCACGCGGGGTAGCCGGGCGCGGGGCGGATGCCGGTGTAGCGCTCCGCGATGAGCTCCTCGCTGCTCAGCCGCTCCCCCGCGGCGTGGCCCCAGAACTCGGTGCGCACCCGCTCGTGGAGCCGCTCGGCGAAGGCCTCGGCCAGGCGGTCGGCCAAGGCCTCCAGCAGGATCGCGTTGTAGTCGTCGAGGTCGGCCTGGAAGGCCTTGACCCGCTCCTCCAGCCCGATGCCGGTGGTGACGGCGAAGGCGCCCACGTGGTCGGCGAGCCCCGTCTCCTCGGGCGCGACGAAGTCGCCGAGCGAGCGGTTGGGCACGCCCTCGCGGTGCTCGCCCTGCTGGCGTAGGTGGTGGAGCACGGCGCGCTCGGAGGTGCGGGAGTCGTCGTCGTACAGCACCGTGTCGTCGCCGCGGCCCGCCGCCGGGAAGAACCCGAAGACGGCCCGGGCGGTGATCCAGCGCTCGGCGATCAGCTGGTCGAGCATGGCCTGCGCGTCGTCGTACAGCCGGCGGGCGGCCTCGCCCGTCGTGGGGTTGTTGAGGATGTCGGGGAAGCGGCCCTTCATCTCCCAGGCGTTGAAGAACGGCTGCCAGTCGATGTAGTCGCGCAGCTCGGCGAGGTCGTAGTCGTCGAGCACGTGCACGCCCGGCCGCGCCGGGGCCACGGGCTCGTACGACGACCAGTCGATCGGGGTGCGCCGCTCCCGCGCCGCCTCCAGCGGCACGAGCTTGCGCTCCTGCTTGCCGGAGTGGCGGGTGCGCAGGGCGTCGTAGTCGGTGCGGGTGGCGGCGAGGAGCTTCTCGCGCTGCGCGCCGTCGAGGAGCGCCGCGGCGACCGGGACGGACCGGGAGGCGTCCTTCACCCACACGACCGGGCCGTCGTAGCGCGGGTCGACCTTGACCGCGGTGTGGGCCCGCGACGTGGTCGCGCCGCCGATGAGCAGGGGGATGTCGAGGCCCTGGCGCTGCATCTCGTTCGCGAAGTTGACCATCTCGTCGAGGCTCGGCGTGATGAGCCCGGACAGGCCGATGATGTCGGCGGAGTGCTCCTTCGCCGCGTCGAGGATCTTCTGGGCCGGCACCATGACGCCGAGGTCGATGACCTCGTAGTTGTTGCAGGCCAGCACGACGCCGACGATGTTCTTGCCGATGTCGTGCACGTCGCCCTTGACCGTGGCCATGACGATCGTGCCGTTGGTGTCCTTCGCCGTCGCCAGCGCCGGGTCGTTCGCCTTCTCCTCCTCGATGAAGGGGATGAGGTAGGCGACGGCCTTCTTCATGACGCGCGCCGACTTCACGACCTGCGGGAGGAACATCTTGCCGGCGCCGAACAGGTCGCCGACGACGTTCATCCCGTCCATGAGCGGCCCCTCGATCACCTCGATAGGGCGCCCGCCGCGCTCGGCGATCTCCTGGCGCAGCTCCTCGGTGTCGGCCTCGACGAAGGCGTCGATGCCCTTCACCAGCGCGTGGGTGATGCGCTCGCCGACGGGCAGGGAGCGCCACTCGTCGGCGACGACCTCGGCCACCTCGCCGGTGCCGCGGTACTCCTCCGCGATCTCGAGCAGGCGCTCGGTGGCGTCGGCGCGGCGGTTGAGCACGACGTCCTCGATGCGCTCGCGCAGCCGCTCGTCGACCTGGTCGTAGACCACGAGGGCGCCGGCGTTGACGATGCCCATGTCGAGGCCCGCCCGCACGGCGTGGAAGAGGAAGACGGCGTGGATCGCCTCGCGCACGGGGTTGTTGCCGCGGAACGAGAACGAGACGTTGGAGATGCCGCCCGAGACGTGGGCGCCGGGCAGGTTCTCGCGGATCCAGCGCACGGCCTCGATGAAGTCGGTGCCGTAGGCCGCGTGCTCCTCGATGCCCGTCGCCACCGCGAACACGTTGGGGTCGAAGATGATGTCGTCCGGCTCGAAGCCGACCTCGTCGACGAGGATCCGGTAGGCGCGGGCGCAGATGTCCTTGCGACGCTGCAGCGAGTCGGCCTGGCCGTCCTCGTCGAAGGCCATGACGACGGCGGCGGCGCCGTAGCGGCGCACCAGCCGCGCCTGCTCGCGGAACGCGTCCTCGCCCTCCTTCATGGAGATCGAGTTGACGATCGGCTTGCCCTGCACGCACTTCAGGCCCGCCTCGATGACGTCCCACTTCGAGGAGTCGACCATGAGCGGCACGCGGCTGATGTCGGGCTCGGAGGCGACCAGCTTGAGGAACCGGTCCATCGCGGCGATGCCGTCGAGCATCCCCTCGTCCATGTTGACGTCGATGACCTGCGCGCCGTTCTCGACCTGCTGCACGGCCACCGACAGACCGGCGTCGTAGTCGCCGTCCTTGATGAGCTTCTTGAAGCGCGCCGAGCCCGTGACGTTGGTGCGCTCGCCGATGTTGACGAAGAGGCTGTCGGCGTCGACCGTCAGGGGCTCGAGGCCGGCGAGGCGCAGGGCCGGGCGCACCTCGGGGACGACGCGGGGGGTCCCGCCCTCGACCGCGCCGGCGATGGCGCGGATGTGGTCGGGCGTGGTGCCGCAGCAGCCGCCGACCAGGTTGACCAGGCCCGCCTCGGCGAACTCGCCGACGATGGCCGCGGTCTCGGCGGCGGCCTCGTCGTACTCGCCGAAGGCGTTGGGCAGGCCCGCGTTGGGGTACGCCGACACGAAGGTGTCGGCCACCCGCGCCAGGTCGGCGAGGAACGGGCGCATCTCCCGCGCGCCCAGCGCGCAGTTGAGGCCGACGAGCAGCGGCTGGGCGTGGCGCACCGAGTACCAGAACGCCTCGGTGGTCTGGCCCGACAGCGTGCGGCCCGACGCGTCGGTGATGGTGCCGGAGATGATGATCGGCCAGCGCCGGCCCAGCTCGGCGAAGAGCCCGGTGACGGCGAAGATCGCGGCCTTCGCGTTGAGGGTGTCGAAGATCGTCTCGATGATGAGGAGGTCGGCGCCGCCGTCGACGAGCCCGCGGGCCGCGGTCGTGTACGCCGCCACGAGCTCGTCCCAGGTCACGTTGCGCGCCCCGGGGTCGTTGACGTCGGGGCTGATGGACGCCGTGCGCGTCGTCGGGCCCAGCGCGCCGGCGACGTAGCGCGGCCGCTCCGGCGTGCTGTGGGCGTCGGCGGCCTCGCGGGCCAGCGCGGCCGCTGCGTGGTTGAGCTCGTAGGCCAGCTCGGCCATGCCGTAGTCCGACAGCGAGATCGCGTTCGCGTTGAACGTGTTGGTCTCGACGATGTCGGCCCCCGCCGCCAGGTACTCCTCGTGGATCCCGCGGACGATGTGCGGCTGCGTGAGGGTCAGCAGGTCGTTGTTGCCGACGAGGTCGCTCTCCCAGTCGGCGAAGCGCTCGCCGCGGTAGCCCGCCTCGTCGGGGCGGTCGCGCTGGATGGCCGTGCCCATCGCGCCGTCGATGACGAGGATGCGCGAGCGCAGCGCCTCGGTGAGCTCGGCGGTGCAGTCGGGGCGGTGGTGGGGAGCCGGCACGAGTCAACCTTCCGTCACGGGTCCAAGAGGTGGACGGGCGTACCAGATGGTGGCACCCGGGCGGAGGAGGGCTGAAATCCCGGGCCCACCCGGGCGCGCCGGGGGCGCGGCGGCCCCCCGGACTAGGCTGGTCGGGTGATCGAGTTCGACGACGTCCCCGGCCTGGTGGACCCCCTGGTGATCGCCGCGTTCGAGGGGTGGAACGACGCCGCCGACGCCGCGAGCGGCGTGGTGGACCACCTCATCGACGTGTGGGGCGCCCGTGTCGTCGGGGCGGTGGACCCCGAGGAGTTCTACGACTTCCAGGTCAACCGGCCCACCGTCGGCAACGACGAGCAGGGCATGCGGCGCATCACCTGGCCGACCACCCGCATCGCGGTGGCCTCGCCCCCGGGCCTCGACCGCGACGTCATCCTCGTGCGGGGCATCGAGCCCAACATGCGCTGGCGCCAGTTCTGCGCCGAGCTCCTCGCCGCCTGCGACGAGCTGGGCGGCACGATGGTCGTCACGCTCGGGGCGCTGCTGGCCGACTCCCCGCACACCCGGCCCATCCCGGTGTCCGGCACGGCGTCGGAGCCCGAGCTGGTCGACAGCCTCAAGGTGGACGAGTCCACCTACGAGGGCCCGACCGGGATCGTCGGCGTCCTCCAGGACGCCTGCGTGCGCCTCGACGTGCCGTCGGTCTCCTACTGGGCCGCGGTGCCGCACTACGTGGCGCAGCCCCCGTGCCCCAAGGCGACGCTCGCGCTCGTCAACCACCTCGAGGACCTGCTGGGCGTGTCGATCCCGCTCGGCGACCTGCCCGAGGACGCCCGTGCCTGGGAGCGCGGCGTGGACGAGCTGGCCGAGGAGGACGAGGAGGTCGCCGAGTACGTCCGCGCCCTCGAGGAGAGCCGCGACACCGCGGACCTCCCGGAGGCCAGCGGCGAGGCGATCGCCCGCGAGTTCGAGCGCTACCTCAAGCGACGCGGCGGCTCCGAGGGCTAGGCCCCGGGCGGGAGCCCGAGCGAGGGTTAGAGCACGACGCCGAGCGCGGCGTCGACGACCTGCCGCACGGCGCGGCCGGCGTCGGGGTCCGAGGTGTCGGCGAGCCCCGTCGTACCGAGGGTGGCGTCGACCCAGTCCTGCACGACCGCCAGCGCGGTCGGGGCGTCGAGGTCGTCGGCGAGGGCGGCGAGCACGCGCTCGACGACGGGGCCGGCCGGGGCGCCCGCCCCGAGGGCGACCGCCTTGCGCCACGACTCCAGGGTGCGGCCGGCGCTCCACAGCAGGTCGTCGGTCCACTCCCAGTCGGAGCGGTAGTGGTGCTCGAGCAGCACGAGCCGGATGGCCATGGGGTCGACGTCGCTGCGGCGCAGCTGCGAGACGAAGACGAGGTTGCCGCGCGACTTCGACATCTTCTCGCCGTCGTAGGCCACCATCCCGGCGTGCACGTAGGCCCGCGCGAAGGGGTGGGTCGGCACGGCGACCTGGGCCTCGGACGCACACATCTCGTGGTGGGGGAAGACGAGGTCGCTGCCGCCGCCCTGGACGTCGAACGCCGAGCCGAGGTGGCGCAGCGCGATGGCGGTGCACTCGATGTGCCACCCCGGGCGGCCGCGGCCCCAGGGGCTCTCCCACGCCGGCTCGCCCGGCCGTTCGGCGCGCCACAGCAGGCAGTCCAGCGGGTCGCGCTTGCCGGCGCGGTCGGGGTCGCCGCCACGCTCGCCGAAGACGGCCCGCATGGTGGCGCGGTCGGCGCGCGAGACCGTGCCGAAGCCCGGGTCGGCCGCCACCGAGAAGTAGAGGTCGTCGTCGACGTTGTAGACGGCCCCGGCCTCGGCGAGGCGCTCGACGAGCTCGATCACCCACGGGATGGACTCCACGGCGCCGACGTAGTGGGCCGGCGGCACGACCCGCAGGGCCTCCATGTCCTCGCGGAACAGCTGCGTCTCCCGCTCGGCGATGTCGACCCAGCTGACGCCGACCTTGTCGGCCCGCTCGAGCAGCGGGTCGTCGACGTCGGTGACGTTCTGCACGTAGGTGACCTCGTGGCCGGCGTTGCGCCAGGCGCGCACCAGCAGGTCGAACGCGACGTACGTCGCCGCGTGGCCCATGTGGGTGGCGTCGTACGGCGTGATGCCGCAGACGTAGAGGCGGGCGGGCCCGTGCGGCTGCGTCGGCGCGAGGCGGCCGGTCGCGGTGTCGTGGAGCGAGACCCGAGGGCCCGTCACCGGGAGGGTCGGGACGTCGGGAGCAGACCACGCACGCATGCCGGGGAGCCTATCCGGGTCGCCGCCGCATCAGAACGGCGGCCACGGGATGACCGGCCAGTCCTCCCCCGGGCCCGGCAGGTGGCCGTCGTCGAGCAGGGCGTGGCACCGGGCGCGGGCGGCGACGACCTCCAGCGGGGTCACCCACCGGCGCAGCCGCTCGCCCAGGTCGCCCCCGAGGTCGGCCTCGAGGCGCTCGAGCACGGCGACCTCGTCGGGCAGCAGCGGCTCGCCGGCCCAGCCCCACAGCACGGTGCGCAGCTTCGGCTCCTCGTGGAAGGTCAGCCCGTGGTCCACCCCGTACCGGTGGCCGTCCGCCATCTCGAGCACGTGCCCACCCTTGCGGTCGGCGTTGTTGGCCACGACGTCGAGGACGGCCATGCGGCGCAGGGCCGCGGTGTCCTCGTGGACGAGGGCGACGGGCTCGTCGGCGGCGTCGAGGCCGTCGAACACGTGGTGCCACCCGGGCGGCACCTCACCGGCGCGCACGACGTCGACCGCGGACTGCTCCGGGTCGGACTCCTGCCACGCCTGCACCATCCCGGGTCCGTGGGGGCCGTCGCGGAGCACGGTCGGCGGCACCACGTCCCACCCCGTCGCGACCGACAGCTCGTACGTCGCGACCTCCCGGCCCGCGAGGGTGTGGTCGGGGAAGTCCCACAGCGGGCGCTCGCCGCGCACGGGCTTGTAGACCACCCGGGCGCCGTCGATCTCGGCCACGAACGTGGCGTTCGACGCCGGCATCACGCGGCCCTGCAGCCGCAGCTCGCCCTCCAGGAGCCGGGCGGTGCGCTGCTCGTCGGGCTCGTCGGGCTCGTAGGGCTCGGTGGGCCGGGCAGGCCCGGTGGGGTCCTGGGGCCCGGGGGTTCCCGGGGTCACGGGTCGCGGCGGCGGAAGCCGTTGGCCCGGACGCAGAGGTGGCCGTCGGGGTCGATGGGCTCGGCGCAGAACGGGCAGGTGGGCCGGCCGGCCTCGACCACCGAGACGGCGCGCTGCACGAAGGCCCGGGCGGCGCCGGCGGAGACCCGCACCAGCAGGATCTCGTCGGGCTCGGGCTCGTCGATCTCCTCCTCCGGCTGACCGGGGGTGATGAGCGCCTCCTCGGTGAACGGGAAGACCTCGATGACGATCCGGTCGTCGGCCGGGTCCCACGACAGCGTCATGGTGCCGGCGCGGAACTCCTCCTCGATCGGCTGGTCCAGCGGCTCGTTGTCGACGAGGTCGACCGGCGCGAGCGCGGGCACGATGCCGGTGTGCTGGTCGCTGGCCATCACCTCGTCGAGCAGCTCGTCGACGCGCTCCGCGAGGGCGAGGACCTGCTGCTTCTCCAGGGAGATCGACACCACGCGCGCGTCCTCGCGGGCCTGGAGGAAGAACGTGCGCGAGCCCGGCTCCCCCACCGTGCCGACGACGAAGCGGTCCGGGGGGTCGAAGCGGTGCACCACGGGAGGCATGCCAGCAACCCTAGAGGGCGGGTGGCGGGGTCCCCGGCCCGGCGCCGCCCCCCACGACCGCGTCGCCCTCGGCGGCGCCCGCGGCGGGTGCGGCGGCCGGCGGCGCGGCCAGCCAGGACAGGTCCCCGGAGTGGGTGTTGGTCTGCAGCACCATCGGGCGGGCCGCGGTGTAGCGGATGACGGTGAGCGACGCCGGGTCGGCGTGCAGCCGCTGGAAGAGGTCGAGGTGCAGGCCGAGCGCGTCGGCCAGCAGCGCCTTGACGATGTCGCCGTGGGTGACGGCGAGCCAGACGGCGCCGTCACCGTGGGCGGCGGCTACCTCGGCGTCGCGGCGCCGGACCGCGTCGACGGCGCGCTGCTGCATGGCGCGCAGCGTCTCCCCGCCGGGGAACCGCACCGCGGAGGGCTGCTGCTGCACGACCTTCCACAGCGGGTCCTTCGCCAGCTCGGCGATCGGGCTGCCCTGCCAGTCGCCGTAGTCGCACTCCGCCAGCCCCTCGTCCACCTCGACCTCGGGGGCCGGGGCGTCGGGCGGGCGGTGGGCGGCGACGTACGACGCGGTCTGCAGGCAGCGCTCCTGGGGGCTGGAGACGAGGGCCGCGAGGGGCACGACGGCGAGCCGGGCGGCCGCGTCCCGCGCCTGGCGCTCGCCGGTCTCGTCCAGGCGGACGCCGGGGGTGCGCCCCGCGAGCACCCCGCCGGCGTTCGCGGTGGTGCGCCCGTGGCGCTGCAGGATCACGGTGGCCATGGGACCGACCCTAGCCGTGGGCCTAGGTTGTGCCCGTGATCGTGGACAACGCCCTGTACCGGGCCGGGGAGCGGGTCGAGGTGGACTGCCCCGCCGACGACCTCGGCGGGGTGCTCGCCGCGCGGCGCCCGGGCGACTTCGTCTGGGTGGGGCTCGTCGAGCCCGACGCGGCCGAGATGGACGAGGTGGCCCACCACTTCGGGCTGCACCCGCTCGCGGTGGAGGACGCCGTGACCGCCCACCAGCGGCCGAAGCTCGAGCGGTACGGCGACCAGCTCTTCGTCGTGCTCAAGACGCTCTGGTACGTCGACGAGGAGGACGCCGTCGAGACCGGGGAGATCGGGGTGTTCGTCGGCCGCGACTTCGTCGTGCACGTGCGCCACGGCGAGGGCTGCGACCTGCACGCCGTGCGGCTCGACCTCGAGCAGCGCGCCTCGGTGCTGAGCCACGGCCCCTCGGCGGTGCTCTACGTGCTCTGCGACCGGGTGGTCGACGACTACGCGGAGGTCGGCGCCGCCCTCGAGGTCGACGTCGACGAGGTGGAGGCGTCGGTGTTCTCCCCCGCCCGCACCGACGACACGGCGCGCATCTACCAGCTCAAGCGCGAGCTGGGCGAGGTACGACGAGCCGTCATGCCGCTGCGGGAGCCGCTGCGGCGCATCGTGGCCGGCGACGTCGACGCGGTGGCCGACGAGGCGGCGCCGTACTTCCGCGACGTGCTCGACCACCTCGTGAGCGTGTCGGAGGTCGTCGAGTACCTCGACGGCCTCCTGGCCGCGGCGTTCGAGGCGCAGCTGGCCCGCATCTCGGTGCAGCAGAACGAGGACATGCGCCGCATCTCCGCCGGCGTCGCGCTCGTGGCCGCGCCGACGCTGGTCGCCGGGATCTACGGGATGAACTTCGACCACATGCCCGAGCTGCACTGGCTCTTCGGCTACCCGATGGCGCTCGGCGTGATGGTGCTGGTCTCGGGGTTCCTGTGGTGGCAGTTCAAGCGCTCGGGGTGGCTGTAGGGCCCGGCTGCGCAGCCGCTCAGGCGCTCAGCACGCCCGCCGCGAGCAGGCCCATGACGCCGAGGCCCAGCACGACCCGGTAGGTCACGAAGGGCAGGAACGACCGGGTGGAGACGTAGCGCAGGAGCCACGCGATCACGGCGTACCCGACGAAGAAGGACACGACGGTCGCGGTGATCGTCGGCCCCCAGCCGTAGGGGTTGTCCGAGCCGGGGACGTCCTTGAGCTTGTAGACGCCGGCGCCGACGACGGCGGGGATCGCGAGCAGGAAGGCGTAGCGGGCGGTGACCTCCCGCTCGTACCCCAGGGCACGGCCCATCGAGATGGTGGCGCCGGAGCGGGAGACGCCGGGCACGAGCGCGGCCGCCTGTGCGAGCCCCATGAGGACGGCGTGACCGACGGTGAGGTCCTTCAGGGTGCGCTGCGTGGAGCCGTAGCGGTCGGCGAGACCGAGCACGATGCCGAGCACGACGAGCATCGTGGCGACGATCCAGAGGCTCCGCAGGGCGCTGTCGATCGCGTCCTCGAAGAGCAGGCCCAGCACCACGATCGGCAACGAGCCGATGATGATGAACCAGCCCATCCGCGTGTCGAGGTGGCCGCGCAGCTCGGGACGCACGAAGGAGCGCAGCCAGGACGAGGCGATCCGCCAGATGTCCTTGCGGAAGTAGAGGAGCACCGCCAGCTCCGTGCCGATCTGGCACACGGCGGTGAAGGCCGCGCCCGGGTCCTCCCAGCCGAACAGCTCCGGGAAGATGCGCAGGTGCGCGCTGCTCGAGATCGGCAGGAACTCGGTCAGTCCCTGGATGATGCCGAGCACAACGCCCTGGAGGTAGTCCCACACGATCGCCGAGCCTACGGGGCGGGCCGCCGTGCCCCGTGCCCCCGTGACGGCGCGTGCGGTGTGGGTCACCTCACGGCGGCGGCGCGTCCTCGCGCGTCGCGCGGCACCGGGGTGGATAGGTTGGCCCGCATGCATCAGCGAACGGTCGGGGCGACGGGCCTGCGCGTCTCACGCCTGGGGCTGGGCACCATGACCTGGGGCCGTGACACCGACGAGCACGAGGCGCGCGAGGCGCTGGGCGCGTTCACCGAGCGGGGCGGCACGCTGCTCGACACGGCGGCGGCGTACGGCGACGGTGCGGCCGAGGAGCTGCTGGGCTCCCTGCTCGGTGACGTGGTGGCCCGCGACGACGTCGTGCTGGCGACCAAGGCGGGCCTCGGCCAGCGCCGCGGCACGCCCGGCCGGGGCGCCCGCGACACGTCGCGGCGGGCGCTGCTCACCACCCTCGACGCCTCGCTGCGCCGCCTCGGCACCGACCGGGTCGACCTGTGGCAGGTGCACGTGTGGTCCGACGAGGTGCCGCTGGAGGAGACCCTCGCGGCGCTCGACCACGCGGTGGCGACGGGGCGTGCGCTCTACGTGGGCGTCTCCAACTACGCCGGCTGGCAGGCGGCGCGCGCCGCGACCTGGCAGCAGGCCGTGCCCGGCCGGGCGCCGCTGGCGTCGCTGCAGGTCGAGTACTCCCTGCTCAACCGGGCCGTGGAGGCCGAGGTCGTGCCCGCCGCCGAGGGCCTCGGGCTCGGCCTGCTCCCCTGGTCCCCGCTGGGCCGCGGCGTGCTGACCGGCAAGTACCGCACCGGCACGCCCACCGACTCCCGCGCGGCCACGTCCCACCTCGCCTCCTTCGTGGAGCCCTACCTCGACGACCGCTCCCGCGGCGTCGTCGAGTCGGTGGTCAAGGCCGCCGACGGGCTCGGCTGGTCGCCGGCGGAGGTCGCGCTGGCCTGGGTGCGCGACCGGCCCGGCGTCACGGCGCCCGTCGTCGGGGCGCGTACCGCCGCCCAGCTACGCTCGATCCTCGGTGTCGAGGACAAGGTGCTGCCGGCCGAGATCGCCGACGCACTGGACGACGTGTCCGCCCTGGACTGACCCGCCCGACCCGGAGGTGACCCGCGTGACCCGACCGCCCCAGCGCCCCCGCCGCACGCTCTCGCCCGGGGTGGAGTGGGAGTACCGCGACGTCGTGCTCTCGCGCCACCTGTCGCGCAACGCGGTGCGGCAGGCGCTCGTCGAGATGGCCGAGCACGGCGGGTGGGAGCTCGACCGGGTGCGGATCGCCACCGACGGCGTGCGCCGCGTGGTCGTGCGCCGCAAGATCATCCGCCAGCGCCCGACGCTCTGGGCGAGCTGAGACCGACCCGGCCGGCTGGACCGTCCGGGCCGGCTGGACCGACCGGGCCTCAGGCGTCGCCGAGGAACCGGTCGAGCACGCGGGCGCCGAACTCCAGCGCGTCGACGGGCACGCGCTCGTCGACCCCGTGGAACAGCGCGGTGAAGTCGAGGTCGGCGGGCAGGCGCAGCGGCGCGAACCCGTAGGAGCGCATCCCGAGCTGGCGGAAGTGCTTGGCGTCGGTGCCCCCGCTCATCAGGTACGGCGCCACGAGGGCGTCCGGGTCCTCCGCGAGCAGGCTGCGGCTCATCGCGTCGACGAGGTCGCCGTCGTACGGCGTCTCCCACGGCTGCTGGTGGGAGACGAAGTCGATCTCCACGTCCTCCCCCGTCAGCTCGGCCAGCGTCGCGAAGAACTCGTCCTCGAAGCCGGGCAGGAAGCGGCCGTCGACGTGCGCGGTCGCCTCGGTGGGCACGACGTTGACCTTGTAGCCCGCGCTCAGCATCGTCGGGTTGGTGGAGTTGCGGATGACGTTGCCGAGCATGCGGGCGGCCCCGCCGAACTCCTCGACGAGCGCGGGGGCGTTCTCCGGCGTGGCCGGCACGCCCGCGAGCTCGCCGATGGTCGCGAGGAGCACCTCCATCGTGGGGGTGAGCCGCACGGGCCACTGGTGGGCGCCGATGCGGGCGACGGCCCCGGCGAGGTCGGTCACCGCGTTCTCGGTGTTGACCATCGAGCCGTGCCCCGCGCGGCCGCGCGCGGTCAGCTTCATCCAGGCCATGCCCTTCTCGGCGGCCTCGACGAGGTAGACCCGGCGCCCGCGCACGGTGGCGCTGAAGCCGCCGACCTCGCCGACGGCCTCGGTGCAGTCCGCGAGCTCGTCGGCGTGCTGCTCGACGAGCACCTGGGCGCCCTTGTGGCCGCCCGCCTCCTCGTCGGCGGTGAAGCAGAGCACCATCGGGCGGTCGGGCACCTGGCCGGCCCGGGCCCGGGCGCGCACGACGGAGAGCAGCATCGCGTCGAAGTCCTTCATGTCGACGGCGCCGCGGCCCCAGACGTAGCCGTCCTGCACCTCGCCCGAGAACGGGTGCACCTGCCAGTCCTCGGCGGCGGCGGGCACGACGTCGAGGTGGCCGTGCAGCAGCAGCGGGTCGCCCTCGCTGCCGCCCCAGCGGGCCACGACGGACGTGCGGCCGGGCTCCGACTCGTAGAGCCGGGCCTCGATGCCGACCTCGTCGAGGAGGGTCGCCACGTGCTCGGCGGCCTTCCGCTCCCCCGGCCCCGAGTCGTCGCCGTAGTTGGAGGTGTCGATGCGGATGAGGTCGCGGCACAGCTCCACGACCTCCGCGGCGGGGTCGTAGGAGGGGGCGTACGACGCGTCGGCTCCCGGCTTGCTCGTCTCCTCGCTCATGCGCGCCATCCTCGCAGGCGCGGCCACACCCGCACGCGGGGCACCGCTGGCCCCCACCACCGGACCTGGCGCCAGACCTGGCTCCGGACCTGGCACCGGACCGTCGGTGGCGTGCGGCAGGCTGCTGCCATGCACACGTCGACCTCGGGGGTCCCGACGGGCGAGGGCCCGCGGTGACCGGCGTCGCCACCTGGCTCCTGCTGCTGGGCGCCTGCGACCTCTTCCGCGCCCACCGCGACCTCACGAGCCTGCGCCGGCGGCTCACCCTGGCGGGCGCGACGCTGGCCGGCACGGTGGTTGCGGCGCTGGCGGCGGACCCGTCGGGCCGCGGCTGGTGGGGCTGGGCGGGCGTGGGTGCGTCGGCCGCCCTGTGGGTGCTCGCCTCGGCCGCGGCGCTGGGCCGGGCGCGCGCGCTGCCGCCGGGGGTGCCCCTCGTGCGGGGCCGCTGGTTGTTCACGACGGCGTACGTCGCGCTGCTGGCCGGGCTGGTGGCGGTCGTGCTGTGCGGCCCGGCGATGGGCGAGGTCGCCGCGTTCGAGCGGCTCGTCGACCGCAGCGTCGCGGCCGACACCGACGCCGCGCTGCTGCTCCTCGTCGCCGGCGTGCTGCTGGTGCAGGTCTCGACGGCGAACGTGGTCGTGCGCCTGCTGCTGGACCTCGTGGGCGTGCCGGCCCACGACAACGAGAAGCAGCTGAAGGGCGGGCGGGTGCTGGGCCCGATGGAGCGGGTGGTGGTGGTCGGTCTGGGCCTGTCCGGCAACCTGACCGGCGCCTCGCTGGTCATCGCCGCCAAGGCCCTGCTGCGGTTCCCGGAGCTGCGCTCGCCCGCACCGGGGGCGCTGCCGCCGGGCGGGCCGAGCGACGTGACGGAGTACTTCCTGGTCGGCAGCCTCGCGAGCTGGCTGTTCGCCTTCGCGGGCGTGGCGCTCGTCGCGGTCGTGCGCTGAGCGCTCCCGGACCGGCGCTCCCGGACCGTGGTCTGGCCCGGGAGCGGCGCGGCGTCAGTTGAGCGGGCGCGTCCCCTCGGGGACGCCGCCGTCGGCGTGCACCGCCTCGACGAGCTCGGCGAGCGCCGTGAGGGCCACCCGCTGCGACAGCGGGCCGTAGGACACCCGCGCCACCCCCAGCTCCTGCAGGCGCGACGGCGACGGCACGCCGGGCAGGCCGATGACCGTGAGCCGCTGCGGGCCGAAGGCGTCGACCAGCGTGCCGATCTGCTCCTCGTCGAGCGGACCGGGCACGAACACGACGGGCGCGCCGGCCTCGAGGTAGGCCCGGCCGCGGGTCACGGCCTCGGCCAGCGGGTCGGCGGCGCCCCTGACGAACGCGTCGGTGCGGGCGTTCAGCACGAAGTCGGGCACGCCGGCGTCGGCCGCAGCGGCCATGACGGCCTCGACCTGGGCGGCGGCCTCGTCGAGCGGCTTGAGCTGGTCCTCCAGGTTGGCGCCCACGGCCCCGGCGGCGATGGCGGCCCGCACGGTCGCGGCGGCGTCGCCGTACCCGCCCTCGAGGTCGGCCGTGACGGGCAGGTGCGTCGCGGCGACGATCCGCCGCACCTCCTCCACCATCTCCTCGACGGGAATGTTCTCCCCGTCCTCGTAGCCGCGGGAGGCGGCGATGGAGTGGCTGGCCGTGGCCAGGGCCTTCGTGCCCGGGAGGTCGGTGACGACCTTCGCGGAGATGGAGTCCCAGACGTTGACGACGGTGAGGATCGCCGGGTCGGTGTGGAGTCGCAGGAGGGTCGTGGCCGCGGCAGCGGTGTCGGTGCGCATGGCCCGAGCATGCCAGCCGGGCGCGGTGCCGGCCCGGGCGTCGACCGGGGTCCAGCCCGGGCGGGGACGGGTCAGCGGCGGTCGAGCGGGCGCCCGAGCAGGGGCCCGACGAGGGAGCGGATCGCGGGCGACGGGGGCAGGCCGAGCTCGGCGGCGAGCAGGCGGCGGTACCCGTCGTACTGGCGCAGCGCCTCGGCGTGGTTGCCCTCCGCGAGGTGGACCTCGATGACCTGGCGGTGCGCGGTCTCGCGCAGCGGCTCGGCGCGGACCGCGGCGAGCCCGGCGGCGAGCGCCGCGCTGTAGCGACCGACTCCTCGCAGGCCCACCGCTCCCCGCTCCAACGCGTGCAGGCGCTTCTGGCGGTAGCTCTCCTGCTCGACGTGCAGCCACGGCTCGTCCCAGTCGGGCAGCAGGTCGAGGTGGAGCAGCCCGAGGTCCTCGTCCAGCGACTCCGGCGGCGGCTCGGCGCACAGCACCTCGGCGAGCTGCTCGGCGCGCACGAGGTCGACGTCGACGTCCGGGTCCAGCCACACGCACGCCGAGTCTGAACGCACGAGCACGCGACCGCGGGGCCGGGGCAGGCGCCAGAGCACCGAGCGCAGGTTGGAGGCCGCGCGACCCGGTGGGAGGTCTGGCCAGAGGCGCTCGGCGGCGGCCGAGCGTTGGGCGCGTCCCCGGCGCCGCTCGAGGCACAGCAGGGCCAGCAACCGCTGGCCCGCTCGGGAGACCCGTACGGGCTCCTCCTCGAACGTCACCGAGAAGCCGCCCAGCAGCGTGAGTCGCGCCGTGCTCATCCCGTACCTCCCCCGTCACTCCCTACTACAGGTGCCCGGGGCGGGCGCCTTCATGCAGGCGTCGGGAGCCCGGTACGACGGGCCCGCGGGGCGCTCGTGACGCCCCGGCGACGCCGTGGTGACGGAGAGCCCGCGGAGCGCGCCACGCCGGCGTCGACGGGCCGCCGACGCCCGGGCCACGAGCCGGGCGCCGTCGCCGCCACGGACCGGGGCACGGCGCTCGGACGCGACGACCACGGACCCACCCACGGGGGCGCCACGAGAGGGCCACGGCACGGGCCACGCGACGGCCCACGGGGTGACGACGGGAGTTCGACGCAGCCGCGCACGGTCGCGCCCACGCCGGCGACACGGCCGGCTGTGAGTGTCGTCGTCGGGAGGCAGCGACCGTCGCCGCCGCCGAGAGGAGACACCGTGTTCCGCCACAGCAAGGAGCTCCAGTTCGACGTCAAGCCCGAGCGCCCCGACGCCCTCTTCGCAGCCAAGCTGCAGGAGCTCGTCGGCGGTCAGTTCGGCGAGATGACCGTGATGATGCAGTACCTCTGGCAGGGCTGGAACTGCCGGATCCCCGGCAAGTACAAGGACATGATCATGGACATCGGGACGGAGGAGATCGGCCACGTCGAGATGCTCGTGACGATGATGGCCCGCCTCCTCGAGGGCGCCCCGTCGGAGACCCAGGCCGAGGCCGCCGCCGCCAACCCGGCGCTCGCCGCCGTGCTCGGGGGCCAGAACGTGCAGCACGCCATCGTCACCGGCGGCGCCGCGATGCCCACCAACAGCCAGGGCGTGCCGTGGAACGGCGGCTACATCGTCGCCAGCGGCAACCTGCTCGCCGACTTCCGCAGCAACGTCGCCGCCGAGGCCCAGAGCCGTCTCCAGACGGCCCGCGTCTACCAGATGACGGACGACCCGGGGGTCAAGGACACCCTCCAGTTCAACCTGGCCCGCGACACCTTCCACCAGCAGCAGTGGCTGCTCGGCATCGAGCAGCTCATCGAGGACGGCTTCACCGACGGCATCGAGGACTCCCTCGCCGCCGAGGAGAAGACCGAGCCCGGGCGCACGTTCTACAGCTTCCACGAGGGCAGCACCGCCCACGAGGGCCGCTGGGCGCAGGGCACGACGATCATCGGCGACCACACGATCGCGTTCGAGGAGGGCCGCCCGCTCGGGGACGACATCCAGGAGGTGCCCGCCCCCGACCCGCTGCTCTTCGCGACGTACGACGGCAGCAAGGGCCCCGGCAAGCCCGGCAACGCGGCCGGCGCCTACGCGCAGGGTGCCGAGAACCTCCTGCACAAGGCGAAGGAGAAGCTCACCGGCGAGTGAGCTGACCACCCATGACCGAGCTCCTCTGGCGCCCGATGGCGGACGCGTTCCTCGGGGTCGGCGTCTTCGTCGCCCTCCTGGTCGCTCCCTTCGGCTGGGCGCGCCTGCGGTGGGGCCACCGGATCGACGACGTGCTGCGTCGTCGCCGCCGGCTGGCCCCACTCGCGGGGGCCGCCCTCACCATGCCCCCGGGCTGCGGCGGCGCGATCGTGGTGGTCAGCCTCTACGGCCGCGGCGCGGTGTCCTACGGCACCGCGGTCGCCGCCCTCGTCGCCACGATGGGGGACGCCTCCTGGGTCCTCCTCGCGGCCGACCCCCTGCTGATGGTGCAGATCAAGGCGCTGCTGCTCGTGGTCGGGGCGCTGACGGGTTACGTCGTCGACGCGATCGGCCTCGACCCCCGCCGCGACGCGACCCGGGCGGCGGCACCCGCCGTACCCGTCCTGGTCGGCACCCCGGCCGGCACCCCGGTCGGCACGGCCGACAGCATCCTCACGACCGGCTCGGCCCGCCTCCCGGATACGCCGGCACCCCCCGCCGGCGGCGGGCTCACGCCGTCCCCGATCCCCGCCGCCGCGCTCACCCCCGTCGACCCCTCCCGGGCGCCGGTCGCGGTGCTGTGGCTGCTCCTCGGCGTGGGGGCGGCGCTCAGCGTCCCCGCCACGTTCCGGCTGCTCGACCCGGCCGCGCTCGGTCCCGCCCTGGGCGGTGTCGACCCGTCGCTGGTCGTCGGGTGCGCCGGCACCCTGGCGGCGCTCGGCTACCTGCTCACCGGTCGCGGGCCCGGTCCCGCCGAGCAGGCCGACCCGACCGACATGGCCGGCGTGCTCCGGGCCGGCGCCCACGACGTCGCGGTGGTCACCAGCTGGGTGGCGCTCGCGTTCGTCGGCTGGTCCCTGCTGTCCGCCACGACGGGGTTCTCCCCCGCCGACCTCCCGCTCGTCGGGCTGGCCGGGGTCGTGGTGGCCGCGCTGGTCGGGCTGGTGCCCGGCTGCGCGCTCCAGATCGTGTTCTGCGGGCTGTTCGCCGCCGGCGGGATGCCCGTGTCCACCTTCGTCGCCAACGCCATCAGCCAGGACGGCGACGCCCTCATCCCGATGCTGGCCCTGCAGCCCCGCTCGGCCGTCGTGGCCGCCGCGGTCACCACCGTGCCGGCGCTGCTCGTCGGCTCCCTGCTGCTCCTGCTCACCTGAGCGACCGGTCCGTCCCGCCAGTCGAGGTCCTTCCGACCGAACCCACGCTCCCACCGACCCCGGAGGTCCCGCCATGACCGTCGCCCTGCTGACCCAGCTCGCCTCGACCCCGGCCGCGCCGGTGCTGGCCACCCTGTACCTGGCGGCGCTGAGCGCCTTCTTCCTCCTGGCGCGCCGCGGCGCGCGCCGGTGGGCGCGCGCCGCGGTGGCCTCGGGCCTCTCGGTCCGGTCGGTGGTGGTCGCGACCGCCTCAGCGATCGCGGCCCCGGTGGGTGCTGGGGCGGTCGCCGTGCCGCAGGACGCCGGCCTGCTCCATGCGACCCGCCACGCCGGCCAGGGCGACGCTGCTGCGGTGCAGCGCGGGGGCCATCGCGGGTGAGCCGTGGCGCGCCCCGACGTCGAGCAGGTCCCGGCTGCGGTCGATGACCGTCAGCGGAAGCGCCGCGAGCGCGTTGCCCGGCGGGCGCCGGGCGACCAGCGGGTGCGGACGCGTCGGGGCCGTGCGCCGCACGGCCTCCCAGGCCACGCCGAGGGCGCGCAGGCGGGCCACCGGCAGGGCGTCCTGCAGACGGGGCAGCAGCGCGTCCTCCTCGTCGCGGACGTCCTCGCGCAGCACCTCGACGAGTCGGTCCACCAGCGCCTGGTGCCGCTCGAGCGGGAGACCCTCGGACTCCAGCTCGGTCCACAGCTCGTTGACCTCCTGGTGCTCCTGCTCGACCTGGAGGGTCAGCGCCTCCCCGTCGGGGAGCACCCGCCGCGCGGCGGGCCAGACGACGGACTCCTCCGCGAAGGCGTGCGGGAACACCAGCCGGGCGATCCGGTGGAGGACGTCGCGCCGCTCCGTGCTGCTGGGCTTCGTCGTCCCCAGCTGGTGGAGCAGGCGGTCGAGGTGGACGTGGTCGCGCTTCTGCCGCACGAGGATGCTCCACGTGCCGCCGAGCTCGGCGTCGGTCTGGTCGGCGATCGAGCGGGCCATCACGCCACCCCCGCCTCGGCCGCGCGGTCGGCGGCGGCCGCGGCTCCGTCGTACCAGGGCAGGCCGTGGCCCGGCAGCACCACGTCGGCGCCGGTGGCGCCGATCGCCTCGAGCGAGCGGACGGCGACCTCCGGGGCGTTCGTGGCGCCCGAGGCCACCACGCGCGGGCCGCGACGCCCCGTGTAGGGGTCGAGCGTGACCAGCGCGTCGCCGGTCACCACGGCCGAGGCCTCCGGGAAGTGCAGGACCGTGTGGCCGTCGGTGTGGCCCGGCGTGTGGAGGACGCGCGGGCTCTGCGGGAACGACGCGAGCACACCCGGCTCCATCGGCGTGGTGCGCAGCGGGGGCTTCACGCGCAGCGCCCCCAGCGAGGTCATGGCGGCGAGGTGCGGCCACCCGCCGGGGTGACGTCCGGCGAAGGCGAACCGGTTGTGCGCCGGCCGGTAGCTGTACGGGTGGGCGGCGAGGTGGCCGTCGTCCGGGTGCACGAGCACCGGCACGCCGTGCTCCTCCTGCAGCCAGCGGGCGAAGCCCAGGTGGTCGAAGTGGGCGTGGGTGACGGCGATCGCCTCGACGTCCCCCGGGCGGTGGCCGAGCCGGTCGAGCAGCTCGACCACGGCGGGCCGGGTGGCGGGGAGGCCGGCGTCGACGAGCGCGACGCGGTCGCCGTCCTGGACGACGTAGAGGTTGACCGGGCCGTGGCCGAGGCGGTGCAGCCCCGGCGCGACCTTCTCGATCACGACGGACGGGCGGAGGGGGTGGGCCATGCCGTCTGGTACCCGGGCCCCTCCGGGGGATGCGCGGCCACCGCGGTGGCGGGCGCTACCTTGCCTCCCGTGGACACCGACGACGTGCTGAGACTCATCCAGGAGGTCGCCGCCGAGGTGGTGACGCCACGGTTCGGCCACCTCGCGGACGACGAGGTGGGCGAGAAGGGCCCCGGCGACCTCGTCACCGCCGCGGACCGCGAGGCCGAGGAGCGCATCGGGGACGCGCTGCGGCGGGCCTACCCGGACGCCCTCGTGCTGGGCGAGGAGGCCGTCGCCGACGACGCGGGCCTGCTGGACGCGTTCGGCACCGCCGACCACGCGTTCACCCTCGACCCGGTCGACGGCACGCGGAACTTCGTCCACGGCTCCCCCGACCACGCCGTCATGGTCGCCGAGCTGCGGGCCGGCGAGGTCGTGCGCAGCTGGATCTGGCAGCCGCAGCACGAGGCGGCGTACGTCGCGGAGCGCGGCGCCGGCGCCTGGCGCGACGGCGTGCGCCTGCACCGCCCGCCCGTGGGCGAGGAGCTGTACGGCCTCACCGGGCGGCGCTCCTGGGTGGGATGTGCGCTCGGCACGCTCCGGGCGCTCGAGCTGACCTGGGTGTGCTGCGGCGTCGACTACCCCAAGCTGGTCGAGGGCGCCGCCGACTACGCGGTCTTCGGCCAGACCAAGCCGTGGGACCACGCGCCCGGGTCGCTGCTGCTCTCCGAGGCCGGCGGCGCGGTGGGCCACTTCGACGGTACGGCGTACCGCCCCCAGCAGCGTCCGCCGTTCGGTCTCGTCGCCGCCGCGGACCCCGAGGTGCTCGCGCTCGTGCAGGGCCTGGCCGGGGCGCTGCCGCTGCCGAGGGGCTGAACGCCCCGCGGTTGGTCGGACGCCTGGTCGGACGGCCTGCTCGGACGGCGGTCGGGCTCAGTCGCGGCGGACCGGGACCTCGCTGAACCGCTGCACCGCCTCGGCGATCGTGGTCGCGGAGGCGTCGACCGCGGAGGGCATGAGGAGCAGCTGGGTGCCGTACCAGCGGTGCCGCAGGCGGGCGCCGAGGCCACCCGCCACGACCACCGGGCCCGCGAGCCGGGACGAGGGGAGGGCGGCCAGCTCGACCCCCGGCCGCCCGACCACCGCCACGACCCGGTGACGCGACGCGAGGAAGAGCCAGCGCGGCCGCATCCTCGTGATCCGTACCTCGTCGACCTGCGACCAGGGCACCGTCGGGTGGTCCCGCACCGTCACCCCGTCGCGGTCGAGCCGGAGCTCCCACGACGAGCGCCGTGCCCGCAGCACCGACCGGACACCCAGGAGCACCGCCCACCCGAGCACGACTGTGCCGAACGCGACGAGCCAGGGACCGATGAGGCCGGTGAGACCGAGCACCGGGTAGAGGCACCAGAGACCCACGAGGAGCGCCACCGTGGGGAGCTGGCGCCGCGCGGACGGACTGACGTGGAGGGCCTCGTCGGGCTCGTGGGCGGTCACACCCCAGGTCGTACCAGAGCGCGGTCGAGCCTGCCCGGGAAATGCGACCGGCCCCGGATCTCCGAGGAGATCCGGGGCCGGTTCCGGTGTCCGAGGGGGGACTTGAACCCCCATGCCCAATAAGGGCACTAGCACCTCAAGCTAGCGCGTCTGCCAATTCCGCCACCCGGACGAGTGCGGAGGAAACGTTAGCAGGATCTTCGCCCAACCCTCACATCGGGGTCGGGCGCCCACCCGCCGCGTCCGCCGACGTCGCCCCTGCCGCGCCACCCGCCCCGCCACCCGTCGCCGACGCGAACCGGCGCAGCTCGGCGTGGGCGTCGCGCACGGCGCCGACCCCGCGCCGCAGGTGCTGGGAGACGGCGGGCTCCGAGATGCCCTCGGCCGTCGCGATCTCGCGCTGGCTGGCGCCGCCGAGGGACGCCCGCAGGATGCGTTGCCCCCGCTCCCCCAGGCGGTCCACCAGCGCGTCGCGGCACAGGAGGTAGGCGTTGACGACGCCGGCGCCGGCGGGTCCCCCGGGGGCGTGCGTGGCGTCGTACCAGCCGCGGCGCGCACGGGCGGACGGGCGACCGAGCTCGTCGATGGCGGCGCGGGCCGTCCACCAGGCCGGGCCGTCCTGGAGCGGAGGGGTGCGCGTGACGTCCAGGACCTCGCGCTCGCCGACCCCCACGCCGTACCGTGTGTCGACGAGCGGCAGCAGGTGCAGCCGTGCCAGCAGGGTCACCGACACGGCGTCCTCGAGGGTGGCGTAGGCGCCCTGGAACTCGTCACCGACGGTGGGCAGCAGTCCGTCGAGCGAGGGCACGACGGCGTCGACCCGGGCGAGGGCGGGCGCGAGGGCCGCCTGCACCGCGCTGCGGGAGGCGGCGCGGCGCGAGCCCACGATGTCGCCGATGACGGCGTAGACGATCATGGACTTAAGCCTATTCCTTAACTTCGCGAGAATGAAGGCATACGCTTAAGTCCGAGGTGTCGGGACCGGCGCCGGCCGTGATGTGCTGGTCCCCGTGACCACGACCTTCCGCCTCGGCTTCGTCGACGGGGCCACCCCCGACAAGTGGGCCGCCCGCTGGCGCGAGCGCCACCCCCGCGAGCGCCTCGAGCTGGTGCCGGTGACCGCGGACGACCAGGAGCGCGTGCTGCGCGACGACGAGGTCGACATGTGCCTCGTGCGCCTGCCCGTCACCACCGACGGGCTCCACGTCGTGCGCCTGTACGACGAGCAGCAGGTCGTCGTCGCGGGCCTCGACCACGTCGTCGGCGCGGTGGACGAGGTCGAGCTCGCCGACCTGGCCGACGAGCAGCTCGTGACCGACCCCGCCCGGGTGCCCGGCTGGGCCGAGGTCGCCCGGGTCGAGCGGCTCCCGTGGCCGGCGATGAGCGACCGCGAGGCCGTCGAGGTGGCGGCGAGCGGCTCGGGGGTGGCGGTGCTGCCCCTGGCCCTGGCGCGGCTGCACCACCGCAAGGACGTCGTGCACCGACCGGTGACGGACCTGCCGCCGACGACCGTGGCCCTCGCCTGGCGCGTCGAGCGTGACGACGACCGCACCCAGGAGATGGTGGGCATCACGAAGGGCCGCACGGCGCGCAGCAGCCGCGGATGAAGTTGCACGTCGCAACGATCTGAGGCAATGTCACGAGGTCCGGCGGCGGACCGAGCAACGGGCCGTCGCTTTCGTGAACCCGAGAGGAACGCGTGACCGTTCTCGACCCGAAGCCCGCTGCCGACGATGCCGAGGAGCACCGCGAGCCGTCCGCCGAGACGGGGTCGCACCCCGCGCTCGACGTGTCCCCGCCCGTGGAGCGCCGACCCCCGACCGCCTCGCTCGACCCCTGGGTCTTCGGCGTCACCGCGATCTTCGCGGTCGCCTTCCTCCTCTGGGGCTTCCTCGGCACCGACTCGCTCTCGAACGCCTCGTCGGAGGCCCTGACCTGGATCGTCGAGCACCTCGGCTGGCTCTTCGTGCTGGCCTCGTCCGGCTTCGTCGTGTTCGTCCTGTGGCTGGCGCTGAGCCGCTACGGCTCCATCCCGCTCGGTCGCGACGACGAGGAGCCGGAGTTCCGCACCGTCTCGTGGATCGCCATGATGTTCAGCGCGGGCATGGGCATCGGCCTCATGTTCTACGGCGTGAGCGAGCCCGTCTCGCACTTCACCACCGGCCCGCCCGGCACGGGTGACGCCGGCGACCAGAAGACCGCGCTCGCCACCACCCTCTTCCACTGGGGCCTGCATCCCTGGGCCACCTACGCCGTCCTCGGTCTGGCCGTCGCGTACGGCGTCTACCGCAAGGGCCGCGTGCAGCTCGTCAGCGCCGCCTTCGAGGCCGTCCTCGGCCGCCGCGCCCACGGGCCCATCGGCAAGGTCATCGACATCCTCGCGATCTTCGCGACGCTCTTCGGCTCGGCCGCGTCCCTCGGTCTCGGCGCGCTGCAGATCAGCAGCGGGCTGCAGATCGTCGCGGGCATCGGCGAGGTCGGCAACATCGTGCTCGTCTCGATCATCGCGGGCCTGACCGCCGCCTTCGTCGTCTCGGCCGTCTCGGGCGTCGCCCGCGGCATCCAGTGGCTCTCCAACATCAACATGGTGCTGGCGCTCGCCCTGGCCCTGTTCGTCTTCGTCGTCGGCCCGACGGTCTTCATCCTCGACATGCTGCCGAGCGCGCTCGCCTCCTACGGCGGCGACCTCGCCGAGATGGCCGGCCGCGTGCCGTCCGACACCGACACCGCCTCCGACGGCTCCACCGCCGCGACCTGGCTCTCGAGCTGGACGATCTTCTACTGGGCGTGGTGGCTGTCCTGGACGCCGTTCGTCGGCCTCTTCATCGCGCGGATCTCGCGTGGACGCACCATCCGCCAGTTCGTCGCCGGCGTGCTGCTGGTCCCCACCGCCGTGAGCCTCGTGTGGTTCGCGATCTTCGGTGGCGCGGCCATCCACCTCGAGGAGATGGGCCGCGACATCGCCGGCGCCGCCGGCCTGGAGAGCCAGCTCTTCACGGTGCTCGAGGCCTACCCCCTGGCGACGCTGACCAGCATCGTCGTCATGGTGCTCGTCGCGATCTTCTTCGTCTCCGGCGCCGACGCCGCCTCGATCGTCATGGGCCAGCTCTCCGAGCGCGGCGCCAGCGAGCCGCGACGCTGGACCGTCGTGTTCTGGGGCTGCCTGACCGGTGCCGTCGCCGCCGTCATGCTGCTCGTCGGCGGCTCGGACGCGCTGCAGGGTCTGCAGAACATCACCATCGCGGCCTCGGTGCCGTTCGTCCTGGTGATGATCGGTCTGTGCTTCGCCCTGGTGAAGGACCTGCGCACCGACCCGATCGTCGTGCGCCGCCAGTACGCCGTGCAGGCCGTCGAGCAGGCCGTCCTCGCCGGCGTCACCGAGCACGGCGACGACTTCGTGCTCTCCTACGAGGGCACCGAGCCCGGCGAGGGCCTCGGCGACTACATGGCCAACGGCCACCCGGTCAGCACCACGGCCGTGCCCGACGCGGTCACGGCCGCCCCGGGCAGCACCGGCGTGGCCGGTGCTCCCCCGGTGGACCCCACGAAGTAGCACCACCCACGAGCACCACCGCTACGGCGCGGGGCCCGGGCAGACCAGCCCGGGCCCCGCGCCGTACCCGTTCCGCAGCGGGTCACTCTCCGGCGCCCCGTCACCGGCCGGGATCGTTCGGGTGTGCGGCGAGCGGCTCGACCCGGGTGCGCAGGTGCGGGGCGAACGGCAACGACGCCAGGGCGGCCTCGAGGGCGGCGTCGTCCTCGGCCCGCCACAGGCCCACGTTGCGCCACCCGGTGCCCGCCGGGCGCCACAGGCGCACCAGCGTGCCGGCGGCGGCCAGCTCGCCGGCGCGCCGCGACTCCGCGGCCCGCAACGCCTCGAGCTCGCCGGGAGGGACGCCGTCGACGTCGACGACCTCCATGGTGACCAGGTACTCGCGCAGGGGGCGGTCCCCCCGTCCGCTCCCCGGCCCGTCCGCCGGCGCGCTCACCGGACGGGGCCCGTGGAGTCGCGCACCACGAGCTCGATGGGGGCGTCCACGACCTCCGCGATGGACTCGGTCGGCGGCAGGGTGGTGAGCAGCTCGATGCCCCGCGCCCCGAGCTCCTGCAGGGGCATCCGGACGGTGGTGAGGCGGGGAACGACGTACTCGGCGATCTCGGCGTCGTGCACCGCGACCACCGACGCCTGGTCGGGCACCCTGACACCGGCGTCGCGCAGGCCCTCCAGCGCGCCGATCCCCGAGGGCAGGTTGGCCGCGACGATCCCCGTGACGTCCGGGGCGTCACGCACCAGCGCGGTCGCGGCGGCGCGGCCACCGGCGGCCGTGTAGTCGCCGGCCAGCTGGCGCACCGTCGCGCCCCGGTGCTCGCCGACGGCCGCCCGGAAGCCGGCCCAGCGTCGCTGAGCCGTGTCGGCGTCCGCGGGTCCGCCCACGAAGGCGAGGTGCCGGTGCCCGAGGGCGAGGAGGTGGCCGGCGGCCTCACCCGCCGCCCGCTCGTCGTCGAGGACGAGGTGGCGGGCGACGCCCGGGACGCTGCGGTTGACCAGCAGGTAGGGCACGCGCAGGCTCGCGAGCTCCACGGCAGAGCCACCCGCCACGAGCAGGCCGTCCACCCGCCCGCCGTCCAGGGCCTCGTACCAGGCGGACCGGCTCCACCCCTCGCCGCTCGAGGTCATCATCACCGAGCCGCGGCGCGCGGCGGCGGTCTCGGCGCCGGCGATGATCTGGGCGTAGACCGGGTTGCTGAAGTTCGGGATGACGAGGCCGAACGCCCCCGCCTTGGCCGAGCGCAGGCTGCGCGCGATCGCGTTCGGGCGGTAGCCCAGCTCGCGGGCCTGCTGGTGGATCCGCTCCTTGGTCTCGTCGAGGACCTTGACGTCGTGTCCCCGCAGCACGCGCGAGACCAGCGACACGTCGACCCCCGCCGCGCGGGCGACGTCGGCGAGGGTGACGCGCTGCGGGGGGCTCATGGCCCCACCCTCCCCCATCAGGTGCCGACCGTGCGCGACGGAACCTGCACGAGCTCGAGCGTGATCCGGTCGGGGTCGAGGAAGTAGCAGGTGAATCCCCCGCGGTTGACGCCCGAGGTGATCGCCTGGGGCGGGGAGACGAACTCGACCCCGGCGGCGTGCAGTCGCTCGTAGGTCCCCACGGCGTCGTCGACCGCGAAGGCGAGGTGCGACGCCCCGGGCCGGTTCCGCTCCGTGCTCGTCGGCTCGGCGCGGGGCGCGACGTACTCGACCAGCTCCAGGTCGTGGCTCGACGCACCCCTCGGCACGCCGGGCACCCGCAGCTGCGCGATCCGCAGGCTCGCGTCGGGATACCCCACGAGGCTGCGGGTGTAGGCGTTGTCCTGGTCCTGGCGGTGCACGAGCTCCATCCCGAGGACGTCGGCGTAGAAGGCCACCGACCGGTCGATGTCGGCGACGGTGAAGCTGAAGTGCCAGATCCCGATCACGCCTCGGCCCCGCCCACCATCGTCCGCAGAGCGGCCTCGACGTCCCCGGTCTGCGGCAGCAGCACGGCGGCGAGCTGGGGCGCCGACGGGATCCGCGAGTCGTCCAGCGCCACGCGTCGCGGCGGCGTTCGCAGCTCCACGCCCGACTCCGCCACCCGCGCCACCACCTCGGCGCCGAAGCCGCCGGTGCGGGAGGCCTCGTGCACGACGAGGAGGCGCCCGGTGCGCCCGACGCTCTCGAGGACCGCGTCCCAGTCGAACGGGTTGAGCCAGACCATCTCGAGCAGGTCGACGGTCACGCCCTGGGACTCGAGACGGTCGACGGCGTCGAGCACCTTGGTCGTCACGGCACCCCAGCACACGACGGTGGCGTCGGTACCGCTGCGCAGGCGGCGGTGGCCGCCGATGGGCCGGACGGGACCGCCGACCTCCACGGCCTCCTTCGCCCCGGCGTACAGGGTGCGGTTCTCGATGACCACCGTGGGGTCGTCGCAGGCGACCGCCGAGAGCAGCAGGTCGTAGGAGTCCTGCGGCGTGCGCGGCATGCACACCCGGATGCCGGGCACGTGCAGCAGCAGCGCCTCGAGGTTCTGGGAGTGCTGGGCGCAGGCGCCGGGGGCGTTGCCCTGCTGCGTGCGGATCGTCAGGGGCGCGCTCGTGCGCCCCGCGGAGACGTAGCGGACGTTCGCCGCCTGGTTGACGATCTGGTCGAAGGCCACGAGCGAGAAGTCGATCCACATGATCTCGACGATCGGACGGCGGCCGAACGAGGCGGCGCCGACCGCAGCGCCCAGCATCGCGGTCTCGCTGATCGGGGTGTCGAAGACCCGGTCGCCGAAGCGCTTGGCGAGACCGCGGGTGACGCCGAACACACCGCCGGGCTTGGCGACGTCCTCGCCGTACAGCAGCGTCTCCGGCACCTCCTCCAGCGCGCGGGCGAGGGCGGCGTTCACCGCGCCGCCGACGTTGAGCTTCACGATCTCAGGCATAGAGGTGGTCCTTCGCGGTCGCGGGGTCGGTCAGCGGGTCGGCGAGCGCGGCGTTCGCGGCCGCGTCGATCTCGGCGCGGGCGCGCTCCTCGCAGCGGGCGACGGCGTCGGGGGCGACGCCGTCGGCGAGCAGCTCCCGGGTCAGGCGCGCGATGGGCTCGAGGTGCAGGTCGCGCTCGAGCTCGCCTGCGGGGCGGTACTGCTCGGCGTCGCCGATGTAGTGCCCGACGATGCGCTGGGTGTGGGCCTCGATGAAGGACGGACCGCGTCCGGCCGCCGCCGACTCCACCGCGAGCCGCGTCGCCGTGCGCACCTGGGCGAGGTCGTTGCCGTCGATGCGCACGGCGGGGATCCCCAGCGCGGTGGCGCGCCGGGACAGGTCGGGCTGGGCGACCATGTCGTCGATCGGCGTCAGCTCGGAGTAGCGGTTGTTCTCGCAGACGAACACGACGCCCAGGGCGAACGCGGCGGCGAAGTTCATCGCCTCGGCCACCGCCCCCTGGTTGATCGCACCGTCACCGAACACCGTCATGGCGACGCGGCCGGAGCCGTCGTGCTTGCCCGCCAGGGCGGCACCCACCGCGATCGGCGCGCCGGCGCCGACGATCGAGTTCTCGCCGTGGAACCCGTGCTGGGGCGCCGAGAAGTGCGCGGAGCCTCCGCGGCCCCCGTTGACGCCGGTCGCCCGGCCCATCAGCTCGGCGAGGACCTCGCGGGGCGGCACCCCCCGGGCGACGGCCCACCCGTGGCCACGGTAGGTCGCGTACAGCGCGTCCTGCGGCCGCAGCTGGCTGGTGGCACCGACGGCGACGGCCTCCTGGCCGTTGGCCAGGTGCACCGAACCGACGATGGGGCCCTCGAGCCGGAGGTCGCGGATCTTCTCCTCCAGCGCACGGATGCGCCACATCGAGAGGAGGTCGTCGAGCTTCATGCGGGGTCCTTCCACGGTCGGGGTTCGGTGCGGAGCGTGTCGCTCCAGAGGGCGAGGGAGGCGCGGCTCAGGCGTACGGCGTCGCCCACGGCACCCTGGTCGGCCGCGACGTCCACGGGGGGCAGCGACGGGTGCTCCCGCAGCCACTCCTCGAGGACGACCGCGAGGGTCTCGTTCCGCCGCCGCGACTCCAGGGCGAGGCCGTAGACCACGTCGTGGGCCTCCTCGCGTCCCAGGTGGGTCGCGAGCCGGATCATCGCGTGCTCGCTCATGATGAGGCCGCCGTCGGCGGCGAGGTTCGAGCGCATGCGCTCGGGATAGACGGCCAGGGAGGCGACGAGCTCGACGGCCAGGCGCAGCGCCGAGCTGCCGTTGGCGAAGAGCGCCGGGAGCAGCACCCACTCCACCTGCCACTCGCCGGCCGACCGCTCGTGGCCCGCCTCGGCCGCGCGCGACAGCCCCGGGAGCGCCGAGCGCGCGGCCACGGCGAACCCGATGATGGACTCGCTCGTGATCGGGTTCGCCTTCTGCGGCATGGTCGAGGAGGCGCCCCGGTGGTGGCCGACGGTCTCGCCGATCTCGCCGATCTCTGTGCGGGACAGGTCGGTGACCTCGCGGGCGAGCCGGGCGGCGGTGGTCGCGGCCCCCACGACGACGCCGGCGACGTGCACGATCGAGTCGCGCGCCACGTGCCAGGGCACCTCGGTGTCGACGAGTCCCAGGTGGTCCGCGACGAGCGAGCGGACCCGGGTGGCCTCGGGCCCGAGCGCCGCCGACGTGCCTCCGGCGCCGAAGAGCGAGACCCGGCGGACGTCGTCACGGGCGGCGAGCAGGCGCGCCCGGTGCCGGCGCACCTCGTCGAGGTAGACCGCCAGCTTCGCGCCGAGCGTGGTCGGCACGGCCTGCTGGCCGTGCGTGCGCCCGGGCATCACGGTCGCCTCGTGCGCCACGACGAGCGCGGCGAGGCCGTCCCCCAGCTCACGCAGGCGCTCCTCGACGACCGCCATGGCTGCGTCGAGCTGCAGGGCCAGCCCGCTGTCCATGATGTCCTGCGTCGTCGCCCCGAAGTGCACGCTGCCGCGCATGTCCGCGGGGAGCGCGGCGTCGACCTGTCGCACGAGGTTGAGGATCGGGTAGCCCACGTTGCGGGCTCCCTCCCACAGCGCCGGGAGGTCGATGAGGCCGGGGTCGGCACAGGCGGCCTGGATGGCGGCGGCCCGCGCGGCATCCACGATCCCGAGCTGTGCCTGCGCCTGGGCGAGGGCGGACTCGACCCGCACCCAGCACGCCACGGTCTCCTCGGCGGAGAACACCGCGGCCATCTCCTGGTCCCCGTACAGCTCCCAGAGCAGGTCGAACGGGCCCGTTCGTCGACTCATCAGTCCATCTCCAATCCACCGTCGACGTTGATCGCCTGCCCGGTCACGAACGAGGAGGCGGGACCGGCGAGGAAGGCCACGACCGCGGCCAGCTCCCGGGGTTCCCCCACCCGCCCGAGCGCGGCGCGCCCGGACTGCTCCTGCAGGTAGCGCTGCCCCGCGCCCGGGCCGAACTCGGCGTCGCGGTCGCGCAGGATGCCCTGCCACATGTCGGTCAGGAAGATCCCCGGGCACACGGCGTTGACGCGGGTCCGCGGAGCGAGCGCGAGGGCCGCCGACTTCGTCAGCGACAGCAGCGCCGCCTTCGTCGCGGCGTAGTCCGCCGCATTGGGCCGGCCCGAGCGCGCGGCGACCGAGGCGACGTTCACGATGCTGCTGCCCTCGCCCATGAGGCGGGCGGCCGCCTGCGTGGTCGCGAAGACCCCCGACAGGTTGACCGCCAGCGTCCGGTCCCACTGGTCGAAGCCGAGGTCGGCAAGCGGCGTCGTGCGCATGACGCCGACGGCGTTGACGAGCACGTCGAGGCCGTCGAGGCCCGCGACCTCCAGGGCGAGGCCCGGCAGCGCCGCGGCCTGCTCCTTGGTCGACAGGTCGAGCGCGAGGGCGTGCACACGACCGGGGTACGCCGTACCCAGCTCGTCGGCCACGGCCCCCACCGGGGAGCCGGGCGCGTCGCTCAGCACGACGACGGCCCCGCCCTCGAGGAAGGCCTCGGCGCACGCCCGGCCCAGCCCGCCCGCGCCGCCGGTGACGAGGGCGCGGCGACCGGCGAGCCCGGCCTGGCCCGTCCCCGTCACCGGTCCACGTCCTCGGCCCGACCGCTGGCGATGGAGGCGTAGAGCGCCTCGACGAGCCGGAGGGTGCCGACGTTGTCGGCGGCCGATGTCGGCGCGGGCTCGCCCGTGGCGATCCAGCGCAGCAGGCCCTTCATCGGTCCGGCGAAGGCGTCCGGGATCCAGCGGCGGGTGACCGGGAACGGCACCCAGCCGTCGGTCGGCACGACCCGGCTGAACAGCTCGACGGTGTCGGGGCGCCCGTGCGGGTAGTCGAGGAGCATGCCCAGCTCGCCGCGCACGGACCCCTCCGAGCCGTCGAGGCGGAACTCGGCCCGTGCGTCGCCGCCGAGGTTCTCGTGGTTGACGTGCAGGCCGGCGCTCGCGCCCGAGGGGAAGCGCAGGGTCGTCATCGTGCGCGTCTCCGCGGCGGGTGCCTGACCGGGCCGGCGGCCCGCGGCGCAGTACGCCGACGTCGGGTCGCCCAGGATCGAGCGGATCGCGTCGAGGTAGTGGATGGAGTGGTAGGCGATCTCCAGGCGGTCGGAGGTGAGCAGCCAGGGCCACGCGCCGAAGTCGGTCGCGATGTCGACGTGCACCGTGAGCGCGGTCGGCTCCCCGATCCAGCCCGCTTCCGCGACGGCCCGCGCGACGGCGATGCCCTCGTCGAAGCGCAGCTGCTGGTTGACGGCGACGCGCACGCCGGCCGCCTCGGCCAGGTCGCGGAGCTCCTCGGCCGTCGTCACGTCGGGCGCGAACGGCTTCTGGCACAGCAGGTGCTTGCCGGCCGCCACGGCCGCCCGCACGATGTCGGGCTGCGCGGTGGCGACGACGGCCACGTCGATCACCTGCACCCGCTCGTCCGCGAGCACCTCGTCGAGGCTGCCGTAGACGCGGTCGATGCCGTGACGCCGCGCGACGTCCTCGGCCCGGGTGGCGTCGATGTCGTGGATGCCGACGACCTCGAGGCCCGCGGCCCGGTACGCCGGGAGGTGGGCGACGTCGACGATGGCACCCGCGCCGACGACCGCGATCGGCACCCGGTGCTCGACGGGGACGCGGAGGTCGACCGCGTCGGCGACCGGGCCCCAGAGCTCGATCCCGGTCGGTCCGGTCGCGCCGGCCGGTGCGGCGCTCATGCGGCCACCCCGATCCCGCAGCCGTAGACGGCACGGGCGGTGCCACCGAGCACGGCGACCTGCTCGTCGGGGCTCAGCGGCGCCAGCAGCTCGGTGACGACCTCCCACCAGCGCCCGTGGCCGCCGGCGAGGATGCTGACGGGCCAGTCGCTGCCGAACATGAGGCGGTCGGCACCGAAGCAGTCGAGGGCGTGCTCGACGTACGGTGCGAGGTCGCCCGCCGTGTAGCCGGGCGCCGCGGCCGTGTCGAGCCCGGAGATCTTGGCCGTGACGTTGGGGTGCGCGGCGGCCGCCCGCAGCAGCTCGGCCCACGGCTCCCAGCTGCCCGCGGCGACGGGCGGCTTGGCCAGGTGGTCGATCACGAGGCGCAGCTCGGGGTGCCGGGCGGCGAGCGTGGGCACGTGCTCGAGGTGGCGGGGCTCGACGGCGACGACGTCGTACGCCAGGCCCGCCCGGGCGACGGCGCCGAGGCCGTCGAGGACCGGCGCGCGCACGACCCAGTCGGCGTCGGGCTCGTCGTGGATCTGGTGGCGCAGGCCCACGACCCGCGGCTCCCCGGCGTACCGCTCGAGAGCGGCGGCGAGCACCGTCGGGTCGTCGAGCGGCGCCCAGGCGACGACACCGACGACCCGCGGCCAGGCGTCGGCGGCGGCGAGCATCGCCTCGGTGTCGGCGAACGTGCCGTCCGCCTGGACGAGGACGACGTCGTCGACGCCGCTCGCCGCCACCAGTGGCTCGGCGTCGGCGACGCCGAAGCTCGCGTGCAGGGGCCCGGCGTCGGGCGTGAGCCAGCCGTAGCGGCCCTCCCCCAGCGTCCAGAGGTGCTGGTGCGCGTCGAGCACGCGCTGTCCGTGGATCATCTGCTCCTCGTCTCGGATGGGTGGCGCGGGGCGACGGTGCGCCCGGCGACCTGGTGCTGCAGCGACCACACCAGCGACGGCCGGTGCGGGGTCGGCAGCGTCGTGAGGGGCGTGAAGCCCTCGACGTGGACGGCCATGCGGTCCTGCCAGCGGCGGTTGGCCGCGTCGTCGGCGATCGCCGCCTCGAGCGCCGGGTAGTCGTCGACGTCGACGAGGTGCAGCAAGGAGCGCTCCTCCCGCCAGATCACCCAGTCCCGCACGCCGTGCGCGCGGAGCGTGGCAAGGAGGTCGTCGGGCACGCGGGCGTGCTCGGCGTCGTAGGCCTCCTCGTGGCCCGGGCGCAGCGTGCTGAGCAGGACGGTGGCGCGCAGGGTCACGGTCGACCCGTCCCGGCGCCCGCGGTGACCGGCTGCGCGTGCTCGGCCGGCTCGGCCGCCGGGTCCGGCGAGGGGACCGGGGGCTCGGTCGAGCGGAGGCTGACGCGCTGCTTGTTGCGCAGCGCCACCGTGTACATGCCCGCCGCGACGATGAGGACGACGCCCTCGATCAGGCCCTGGTAGTTGGCTCCCAGGTTCAGCACGTTGAAGCCGTTGGCCAGGGTCACGAGGATGAGCGCGCCGACGAGCGACTTGGCGACGCTGCCGAGCCCGCCGAAGAGCGAGGTGCCGCCGAGGATGGCCGCCGCGAGCGCGGTCAGCTCGAAACCGCTGAGGCCCGTCGGGTTGATCGAGCCCAGCCGGCTCGCGTAGAGGACGCCGACGAACGCGGCGGCGGTGCCGTTGAGCACGAACGCCATCACGCGGTAGCGGTCGACGGCGACGCCGGACAGGCGCGCGGCCTCCGCGTTGCCGCCGGTGGCGTAGAGACGGCGCCCGACGGTCGTGTAGCGCAGCACCCACGCCGCCACGGCGACCAGCACGAGCATGTAGAGCGCACGCTGGCTGAGCCGCACCGTGAAGACGGCGACCGGTGACGCAGCGAGCAGCGCGACGCCGGCGACGAGCGGCAGCCACGTGGCCGGGCGGCGGCGCTCCTCGGGGCGCTCGCGGCCGGACCACAACCGCCAGGCGGCGACGGCGAGCAGCACCAGGCCCGCCAGCAGGTAGAGGTTCGGCGTCACCCAGCGGGAGCCGTCGAGCGCGCGCAGGGCGTCACGGTCGGCGCCGTCGCTCGCGGTCACGGTGCGGCCGTCGGTGATGATGAGCACCAGTCCGCGCACAGCGGTGAGCGTGCCCAGGGTGACGATGAACGCGTTGATCCCGACGTACTGCACCACCACGCCGTTGAAGAGACCGATGCCGGCCCCGGCGAGCAACGCCACGGCGAAGGCCCCGTAGAAGCCCAGCGCCGGCATCAGCCCCAGGCAGGTCGCCGCCCCCAGGGCGGCGACGGACCCGACCGAGAGGTCGAAGTTGCCCGAGATCAGCACGATCGTCGTGGTGACGACCAGGATCCCCAGCAGGGCGGTCTGGTCGATGATGTTGGAGACGTTCGTCGGGGAGACGTACGTCGGGCGGCCCGCGCTCGCCGTGGCGAGGCTGAGCACGACGACGAGGGCGGCGAACGCGTAGACCACGCCGGCGTTGCTCGGGTGGAGCCACGCGGGCACCCGCGGGCGGGACGCCCCCTGCGGGGTCACGACCTTCTCAGACATGGACGACCTCTCGGCTTCCGGCGCCCAACCCGTGGGCGAGCATGATGAGTTGTTCCTCGGTGGTGTCGTGCGCGGGCAGGTCGTGCACGACGCGGCCGCCGCGCACGACGAGCACGCGGGTCGCGACGGACAGCAGCTCGTCGAAGTCGCTGCAGGCCAGGACGACCGCCCGCCCCTCGGCAGCGAGACGCCGCACGAGCTGGAGGATCTCGGCCTTGGCCCCGACGTCGACCCCCGCCGTCGGCTCGTCGAGCAGCCACACCGACTTGTCGGCGTACAACCACTTGGCGAAGACGACCTTCTGGGCGTTGCCGCCGGACAGCTCGCTGGGCAGGGCGTCGGGCCCGGACGCGACGATGCCCAGCTCCTCGATGGCCCGCTGTGCGGTCGCCCGCTCGCGGGCCTCCTGCGGCAGGAACCGCCGCAGGGCGCTGCGCTCGAGGTCGGGCAGGCTGATGTTCTTCCACAGGGGCTCGTCGGGGTGCAGACCCTGGTTGACGCGGTCCTCCGGGACGTAGGCGCACCCCGCCGCCACGGCGGCGCGGGGGGACCGCTTCAGGCGTTCGCCGCGCACCTCCACGACCCCGGAGGCCGCGCGGTCGGCGCCGAAGACGGCGTCGAGGATCTCGGAGCGTCCCGAGCCCAGGAGCCCGGCGAGGCCGACGATCTCCCCCGCCCGCACCTGGAAGGACACGTCGCGCACCCCGACCGGGGCGTTCAGGCCCCGGACGTCGAGCAGCACCTCGCCCGGCGGACGCTCGCCGCCGGCCGCCGCCTCGACGGCCAGCAGCTCGCGACCGGCGATGGCCTGCACGAGGCGCTCCTCGGTGAGGGTCGCGGTGGGCTCGTCGAGCAGGGCCCGCCCGTCGCGGAGCACCGTCACGTGATCGGTGATCTCGAGGATCTCGTCGAGGAAGTGGGAGATGAAGACGAAGGTCGTGCCATCCGCCGCCAGCCGCTTCACCGCGTCGAGGACGATGCGGCGCTCGGCCTCCGAGAGGGAGGCGGTGGGCTCGTCCATGATGACGAGCTGGGCGCCCAGCGCCAGCGACTGCAGGATCGCGATCATCTGGCGGGTGCCGATGGGCAGGCTGGCCACCTGGACGTCGGGGTCGATGTCGTAGCCGAGCCGCTCGACGAGACGGGCGAACTCGGCCCGCATGCCCGCGGTGCGCCGCCAGGGGCCGCGCCGCCAGAGGAACACGTTCTCCAGCGCCGAGAGCGTCGGCACCAGGGGGACGTGCTGGTGGATCGTGGCGAGGCCGGCCGCCTGGGCGTCCCCCGGGTCCTTCCACGCCCGCTCCTCGCCGGCCCAGTGGATGGTGCCGCTGGTGACCGGCTGCACGCCGCTCACGCACTTGATGAGCGTCGACTTGCCGGCGCCGTTCGCCCCGACGAGCCCGTGCACCGCGCCGCGGCGCACGACGAGGTCGACCCCGCGCAGCGCCTGCGTGCCGTTGCCGAACCGCTTCGTCACGTTCCTCAGCTCGAGCAGGACCTCGCCCGCCGTGCCTTCCCTCATGCCCCTCGCCCTTCTCGCATCGCCCGTGGGGTGCCTGCCGGTGGCGGGTGCGGGCCCGTCGGGGACCCGCACCCGGTGCGGTGAGGAGGCGGTCGCCTCCTCACCGGTTCACCACTGCGGGTCGCAGTCGTCCACGTTGTCGGCGGTGATGGCCGGGGTCTCGTACGAGACGAACTCAGCCTCGCGGGTCTCCTCGCCCGTCAGGTGGTCGTAGATCACCTGCATGGCGAGCTCGCCCAGGTCGCGGGGCTTGAAGCAGACCGTGCCGTAGACGCTGCCGGACTCCACGCCGTCGATGCCGAGCTGCGAGCCGCCGATGCCGATGACGACCGCGTCGGAGCCGGCCGACTCGACGGCCTGGGCGCAGCCCACCGCCATGTCGTCGCTCTCGGCGTACAGCACGTCGAGGTCGGGGTTGCTCGCCAGCAGGTTCTGGCAGGCGCCCTGGGCGCCCTCGACGGTCCAGTCACCCGGCTGGCGGGCGACCACGTCGAACGTCACGCCCGCCTCCTCGGCCGGGTCGAGGAACTCCGCGAAGCGCAGCTCGACCTCGGCGAAGCCCGCCGCGCCCTCGACCACCGCGAGCTTGCCGCCCTCGGGCAGCGCCTGCAGCGCGAGCTCACCGGCGGTGCGGCCCGCGGCCAGCTCGTCCTGGGTGACCAGGGCCGTGAGCTCCTCGTACACGTCCTCGAGGTCGCGCTCGCTCGGGTCACCGACCTGCGAGGCGACCGCCACCACGGGGATGTCCGCCCCGCGGAGCTGGTCGACGAGGCCGACCGCGACGCCGGAGTCGACCGGCAGGAGCAGCACGCCGTCCGGCGCCTGGCCGATCAGGTCCTGCACGTCGTTGGACTGCTTCTCGGTGTCGCTCTGGGCGTCGAGCTCGACGATCGTCACGCCGAGCTCGTCGGCGCGGGCCTTGATGCCCTCGCCGATCGCCGACGGGAACGGGAAGCTGAGGCCGAGGTTGGACACCCCGACGGTCAGCTCGCCGGAGTCGGAGCCCGACCCGCTCTCGGCACCGTCGACCTCGCCGCACGCAGCGAGCCCCAGAGCCATCACACACGCCAATCCACCGAGGAGGGGGCGTCGGTTCATCGTTGTTTCTCCCTTGCCTGGACGCGACGTCGCGCCGGTCCCACCGACGACGACACCCGAGGTGGTCGGCCGCTCCTGAGCGGCTCCAGTGGACCGTTCAAACGTTTGACTGGTTGAACCGTACGTGAGGCGCATCTCATTGGCAAGGAGGTTCGAGACGTGGGTCACGCGGGGTCTGGACCACCCCGCACCGGCACACGTCGGGTCCCGGGGCGCCCCGGGACCCGACGGCGCACTCACCAGCCGGCGGGCAGGGGCCGACCCTCCTGGTAGCCGGCGGCCGACTGCACGCCGACGACGGCGCGCTCGTGCAGCTCGGCGAGCGACCGGGCGCCGGCGTAGGTGCACGCCGAGCGCACGCCGGCGCAGATCTGGTCGACGAGGTCCTCGACGCCGGGGCGCTGCGGGTCGACGTACATGCGGGAGGAGGAGATGCCCTCCTCGTAGAGCGCCTTGCGGGCGCGGTCGTACGCCGACGCGGTGGCGGTGCGATGCGCCACCGCGCGGGCCGAGGCCATCCCGAACGAGACCTTGTAGGCGCGGCCGTCGGCGTCGACCTGCAGGTCGCCCGGCGACTCGTGGGTGCCGGCGAACCAGGAGCCCACCATCACCGAGGACGCGCCGGCCGCGAGGGCGAGCGCGACGTCGCGCGGGTGGCGCACGCCGCCGTCGGCCCACACGTGGCCACCCTCGGCGCGGGCGGCCTCGGCGCACTCGAGCACTGCGGAGAACTGGGGGCGGCCGACGCCGGTCATCATGCGGGTCGTGCACATGGCGCCGGGGCCCACGCCGACCTTGACGATGTCGGCGCCCGCGGCGAGGAGCTCGCGGGTGCCCTCGGCCGAGACGATGTTGCCGGCGGCGACCGGGACTCCCGGGTCCAGCGCGCGCACCGCCCGCAGGGCCTCCACCATGCGGCCCTGGTCGCCGTGCGCGGTGTCGACGACGAGCGTGTCGACCCCGGCGTCGAGGAGCGCCGCCGCCTTGCCGGCCACGTCGCCGTTCACGCCGACGGCCGCGGCGACCCGCAGGCGGCCGGCGTCGTCGGTGGCGGGCGTGTAGAGCGTGGCGCGCAGGGCCCCGACGCGGGTGAGCACGCCGATGAGCCGCCCGTCGGCGTCGACGGCCGGGGCCATCCGGACGCGGGCGCGGTCGAGCAGGTCGAACGCCTCCCGCGGGTCCGCGTCGGCGGGCACCGTCACCAGCGACGACGACATGACGTCGCGCACCTGCGTGAAGCGGTCGACGTCCACGCAGTCGTCGGAGGCCACGACCCCGACGGGCCGGCCGTCCTCGACGACGACCGCGGCCCGGTGGGAGCGCTTGGGGATGAGGGCGAGCGCCTCCCCCACGGTCTGGTCGCCGCGCAGCTCGATGGCCGTGTCGAAGACGAGGTGGCGCGACTTCACGTCCGCGACGACCTCGCGCACCACGTCGACCGGGATGTCCTGCGGGAGCACGGTGATGCCCCCGCGGCGGGCGACGGTCTCGGCCATCCGGCGGCCGGCGACGGCCGTCATGTTCGCCACGACGATCGGCAGGGTCGCGCCCGTGCCGTCCGTGGTGGCCAGGTCGACGTCGTACCGGCTCGTCACCGTCGAGTGCCGCGGCACCATGAAGACGTCGTCGTAGGTCAGGTCGTGGGCCGGGGCCCGGTCGTGGAGGAAACGCACGTGGATCCACGCTACGTCAGGGCACCGACCGACCGTCATTCCCCGGTGCGTGGCTCCCGGTGCGCAGCAGGGCGGGCCGGACGGCCGGCCTCAGTCGACGTCGACCCAGTCGAGCGTGCGCTCGACGGCCTTGCGTCAGCCGCGGTGACCGCTCTCGCGCTGCTCCTCGCTCCACGTCGGCTGCCAGCGCTGCGACTCGTGCCAGTTCTCCCGCAGCTCGTCGGTGTCGCGCCAGAACCCGACGGCCAGACCGGCGGCGTACGCCGCGCCCAGCGCCGTGGTCTCGGCGACCACCGGACGGCTGACCGGGACGCCCAGGACGTCGGCCTGGATCTGCATGCACAGCTCGTTGGCGGTCACGCCGCCGTCCACCTTGAGCACCTCGAGGCGCACCCCCGAGTCGGCCTCCATGGCGTCGACGACGTCGCGGCTCTGGTAGCAGATCGCCTCGAGCGTGGCCCGGGCCAGGTGGGCGTTGGTGTTGTAGCGCGACAGGCCGACGATCGCCCCGCGGGCGTCGCTGCGCCAGTGCGGCGCGAACAGCCCGGAGAAGGCCGGCACGAAGTAGACCCCGCCGTTGTCCTCGACCTGGCGGGCGAGCGACTCCGACTGCGCGGCGCCGGAGATGATGCCGAGCTGGTCCCGCAGCCACTGCACCGCCGAGCCCGTCACCGCGATCGAGCCCTCGAGGGCGTAGACGCACGGCTCGTCGCCGAGCTGGTACGCCGGGGTGGTGACGAGGCCGGCCTTCGAGCGCACGATCTCGGTGCCCGTGTTGAGGAGCATGAAGTTGCCGGTGCCGTAGGTGTTCTTGGCCTCGCCGGGCGCGAAGCAGACCTGGCCGACCGTGGCGGCCTGCTGGTCGCCGAGGATGCCGGTGATGGGCACCTCGCCCGCGAACGGCCCGCTCGAGCGGGTGGTGCCGTAGCCGCCGGCCACCGACGAGGGGCGGATCTGCGGCAGCATCGCGCGCGGGATGTCGAAGAACCCGAGCAGCTCGTCGTCCCAGTCCAGCGTCTCGAGGTCCATCAGCATGGTGCGGCTGGCGTTGGTGACGTCGGTGACGTGCACCCCGCCGTCGCGTCCGCCCGTCAGGTTCCACAGCAGCCACGTGTCGGTCGTGCCGAAGAGGGCGTCGCCCCGCTCGGCCGCGGCGCGGGCGCCGTCGACGTTCTCCAGGATCCACTGGATCTTGCCCCCGGCGAAGTACGTCGCGGGCGGCAGCCCCGCGCGGTGGCGGATCACGTCGCCGCGACCGTCACGGTCCAGCGCGGTGGCGATCCGGTCGGTGCGGGTGTCCTGCCAGACGATGGCGTTGTGGAGCGGCCGGCCGGTACGGCGGTCCCACACCACCGTGGTCTCCCGCTGGTTCGTGATGCCCAGGGCGACCAGGTCGTCGGCGCACAGCCGCGCCTTGCCGAGCGCCGTCTGCACGACGGCGCTCGTCCGCTCCCAGATCTCGACGGGGTTGTGCTCCACCCACCCGGCGCGCGGCAGCAGCTGCTGGTGCTCGAGCTGGTGGCGGGCGACCTCGACGCCGTCGTGGTCGAAGATCATGAAGCGCGTGCTCGTCGTGCCCTGGTCGATCGCGCCGACGTAGCGACCCGCGTCCTCCCGGTCCGTCGTCATGCGTGCCCTCCCCTGCGCTCGGGACCACCGTCGTCGCGCCGCCGCCCGCCGGGTGCCCCCGAGGTGGGCGACGCCCCGTCACCGTACTGACCCGCGCGGGCCCCGGCGAGACGCCCCACCACGGCGGTGCCGTCGACGTCGTCGTCGACACGCACCTCGGGCACGAACCCGTGGGCGCGGAACCGGTCGGCAAGGGCGGGCGCGCCGGCGCGGGACGTCTCGATCGCCAGGATCCCGCCGGGGCGCAGCCAGGCTGCGGCCCCGGCGAGGACGCGCTGCTGCACCGACGTGCCGTCGGGCCCACCGTCGAGGGCGACCCGCGGCTCGTGGTCGCGGGCCTCGCGCGGCATGGTCGCGACCGCTGCGCTCGGCACGTACGGCGCGTTCGCCGCCAGCACGTCGACCCGTCCCCGCCAGCGGGGCGGCAGCGCGTCGTACAGGTCGCCGCCGTGGGCCTCGGCGGGGCCCGCGAGACCACCGAGACCGGCGAGGTTGCGGCGCGCCACGGCGACGGCCGCCGCGTCGACGTCGGCGGCCAGCGCGGTGACGTCGGGGCGGTCACGTCCGACGAGCGTCGCGACCGGCGCCGCGCCGCAGCACAGCTCCAGCAGCACGCCGCCGAGCGGCAGCCGCTCGCGGGCCACGTCGACGAGCACCCGGGTCCGTGCCCGGGGGACGAAGACACCGGGCGCGACGGCGATCCGCTCCCCCGCCAGGACGACCTCCTCCAGCAGGTGCTCGAGCGGTGCCCCCGCCACCCGGCGCGCGACGGCGTCCGCCAGCCAGGTGGCGCCTCGACCGGGCCGGCCGGCGGCCCCCAGGAGGGCTGCGGCCTCGTCCTCGGCGTAGACGCAGCCGGCCGCCCGGAGGCGCGCGACCAACGATGACGCGTCGACCGACTCAGGCACGGCTGAGTACGACGGCGGGTACGCGGACCCCCCGCCCGCCGCGAGGCTCTTCCCCATGACCTCCTCCTCCCTTCCCGAGCAGCCCGCCAAGAACACCAGCGCCTTCTTCGCCCAGGCCGGCATCGCCTTCGCCGTCGCGCTGACCACGATGATCGTCGCGGTCATCTACGTCCCCGTCGACCCGTGGATCCGCGCCTTCCTCGCGCTGGGCAGCCTCTTCCTCGTCACGTCGTCGTTCACCCTCGCCAAGTGCGTGCGCGACGCCCAGGAGAGCTCGTCGGTCGTCAGCCGCATCGACCAGGCCCGCATCGAGCGCATCCTCGCCGAGCACGACCCGTTCCGCTCCGTCGCCTGACCCCGACCTGCCCCCTCCAGCCGTGCTCGGCACCGGGGCGCACGACGGCCCCCGACACCACACGGTGTCGGGGGCCGTCGCACGTGCCGGCGGCGCTCGGGCCGGCCCGGGTCTCAGCGCAGCTGCGCGCTGGTGAGCCCGAGCAGCCGCCGGGCCACGATGAGCTGCTGGATCTGCTGGGTGCCCTCGAAGATGTCGAGGATCTTGGAGTCGCGGGCCCACTTCTCGAGCAGCTCGTTCTCGCTGTAGCCGAGCGTCCCGCACAGCTCGACGCAGCCCAGGGTCACGTCGGAGCCCACGCGCCCCGCCTTGGCCTTGGCCATGGACGCCTCGAGCGAGTTGGGCTTGCGGTTGTCCGCCATCCACGCCGCCTGCATGGTGAGCAGCTGGGCGGCCTCCCAGTCGGCCTCGAGCTGGAGGAAGCGCGCCGCGGCCGCCGACTGCAGCACCCCGGGGCGGTCGTAGTCGACCTCGACCCCGGCCTGCGCGAGCAGGTCACGGGTCAGGTCGAGCGACGCGCGGGCGCAGCCCACGGCCATGGCGGCGACGAGCGGCCGGGTGTTGTCGAAGGTCGCCATGGCGCCGGCGAAGCCCTGCTTGACGTCCACCTCGGGCGAGCCGAGGAGGTTCTCGGCGGGCACCCGGCAGTTCTCGAAGATGATGACCGCGGTGTCGGAGGCGCGGATGCCGAGCTTGTGCTCCAGCCGCTCCACCCGCATGCCGGGCGTGCCCTTCTCGACCACGAACGACTTGATGGCCGCCCGGCCCAGCGACCGGTCGAGGGTGGCCCACACGACGACGGAGTCGGCCCGCTCGCCCGAGGTGACGTAGATCTTCTCCCCGTTGATGACGTAGTGGTCGCCGTCGAGGGTCGCGGTGGTCGTGATGTTGGCGGAGTCCGAGCCGACGCCCGGCTCGGTGATCGCCATCGCGGCCCAGGTGCCCTTGAACCGCTCGAGCTGCTCGTCGTTCGCGACGGAGGCGATGGCGGAGTTGCCGAGGCCCTGGCGCGGCATCGACAGCAGGAGGCCGACGTCGCCCCAGCACATCTCGGCCACGGACATGACCGAGGCGAGGTTGGAGCCGTTCTTGACGCTGCCGTCGTCCTTCTTCTCGTCACGACGCACGCCGGTGGCGCCCGCGCCCTCGGAGGCGCCGGACTCCGACAGCCCGTCGATCATCGCGGCGAGCATGTCGAGCTCCTTGGGGTACTCGTGCTCGGCGCGGTCGTACTTGCGGGAGATGGGACGCAGCATGTTCATCGCGACCTGGTGGGCCTGGTCGATGAGCACGCGGTGCTTCTTGGGGGTCTCGAGGTTGATCATGGCTTCTCTCCTGGAGGGTCGGTTCCGTCGGGACGGGTCGACTCAGACCAGGACCCCTCCCTCCATGACGCCGAGCGCCCGCAGGTCGCGGTACCACCGCTCCACCGGGTGCTCCTTGACGAAGCCGTGACCGCCGAGCAGCTGCACGCCGTCGAGGCCGATCTGCATCCCCTTCGCGGCGCACAGGTTGCGGGCCAGCGCGACCTCGCGGGCGAAGTCCTTGCCCTGGGCCGCGCGGGAGGCCGCCTTGTAGGTCACCAGGCGCATCGACTGCAGCTCGATGGCGATGTTCGCGACCATGAACGCCACCGACTGGCGGTGGGCGATCGGCTCGCCGAACGCCTCCCGCTCCTTGACGTACGGCGTCACGTAGTCGAGCACCGCCTGCGCCGTGCCGACCGCGAGCGCGCACCAGGCGAGCCGTGAGAGGCGCACGGCCTCGGTGTACGTCGTGCCGTCCGCCGCACCGAGGAGCGCGTCGCCCGGCACGTGGACCTCGTCGAGGTGGAGCTGCGACAGCGTCGCGGCCCGCACGCCCATGGAGGGGTCCGCCTCGACCCGGAGGCCGGCGGTGCTGGACTCGACGAGGAACAGCGCGGGCCTCCCGTCGAGCTCGGCGCCGACGACGAAGAGCTCGGCGTCGTCGCCGCGGGGCACGGCCGACTTGGTGCCCGTCAGCACGAACCCGTCGCCCTGGCGCACCGCCCTGGTGGCGGGGCGCAGCACGTCGAAGAGCACGGCCGGCTCCGCCAGCGCGAGCGCCGCGGCGGGCACGTCGTCACCGGTGAAGGCGGGCAGGTACGTCGCCTGCTGGGCGTCGGTGCCCCACAGCGACAGCGCGGTGGCGACCGCGCCGGGCGCCAGCGTCGCCACGGCCAGGCCCATGTCGCCCTTCGCCAGCGCCTCGGCCACCAGCGTGCCGGCCATGGCGGAGCGCTCCTCCGAGATGCCGCCGAGCTGCTCGGGCACGCCGAGGATGGGCAGGCCGATCTCGAGGCTGCCCTTGAGCAGGGCCTCGGGGGCCCGGCACGCCTCGTCGGCCTCGGCGGCCGCCGGGCGGACGACCTCGGTCGCGAACTCGCCGACGACGTCGACGAGCATCTGCTCGTCCTCGGTCGGGGTCAGGTCGAAGAGGCCCTTCGGGGTCGCGGCGGGCACGCGCACGCCCGGCTCCCCCTTCTTGCCCCGCCGCGCGAACGTGCGGCTGGCCGCACCGAGCGCGCTGAAACCCCCGCGCGTCGAGGTGAACACGGCCTGCTCGGCGCGCTTGCGCAGCCCGAGACGGTCGATGAGGTCGCTCTGGGCGACGACGTTGAGGGCGGCGACGGCGTACCCGATCGGGTCGCGGGACTCCTTGCGGGCGAGCCCGTTCCTGCCGCCCGGCCTGAGGCTGTTGGGGAGGGACATGCGCACAATGTAACTGGGAGTTACACAGCGCGCCACAGGTTCCGCCGACCGTCTCGGCCGACACCTCGCGCGACGCCTGCGCCCGCCCTCCTACGATCGCCCCCATGAGCGACGACGCCGCAGCCGCCGACGGGCCCGACCTCACGCCGTACGGGCCGCTCCCGACCGGCGGGACCGTCCGGCCGATCACCCGGTGGGGCACGCCCGTGATGCACGCGCCGCAGGCCCCGGTGACGGAGTTCGACGACGAGCTGCGCGGCCTCGTGGCCGACATGGTGGCGACGATGTACGCCGCCGACGGCGTCGGCCTCGCCGCCTGCCAGATCGGCGTCGACCGCGCCGTCTTCGTCTTCGACTGCCCCGACGCCGAGGGGCGCCGGGTCGCGGGCGTCGTCTGCAACCCCGCCGTCACCACCCCGGAGGGGGCCGGGCGTCGGCTGGACGACGCGGAGGAGGGCTGCCTGAGCTACCCGGGCGCGTTCGTCGAGTGCGCCCGGCCGGACGAGGCGACCGTGGAGGGCCAGGGGCTCGACGGCTCCCCCGTCCGGCTCACCGGCGACGGGCTGCTCGCCCGCTGCTTCCAGCACGAGACCGACCACACCCGCGGCGTCGTGTTCGGCGACCGGCTCGGCACCAAGGCCCGCAAGCGACTGGCGAAGGCCCACGACAAGGCGGCGGACGAGTTCCCCGCGGACTGGCCCGCCTGACCGGCCCGGGCGGGCCCGACCGACCGACCGACCCGGCCGACCCGGCCGACCCGGCCGATCAGCCTGGCGTCGGCAGGGTGGCGTCGCCCGCGTCGTCTACGTCGGCCAGCTCGAAGACCTGGTCGCGCAGGGCGCGGACCACCCACGCGGAGAAGCGCTCGTGCGACCAGCCGGCGTCGACCACGAGCAGCTGGTAGGTGTCGGCGCGGGTGAGCAGGTTCCACAGCCGGGCCCGGTCCTCGTGCGGGGTGGCGCCGGTCAGCAGTCCCCGGGAGTCGGCGAACGCGACGGCGTCCCGGCAGGACGTGAGGTTGCGCGCCTCCGTCTCCTCGAACGCCGCACGCGCCTCGGCGTCCGCGGAGGCCGCCTCGCGCAGGGCGAACCACAGGCCCGCCGAGCGGGCGTGCGTCGCGGGCAGCCACGCGGCGTACGCAGCCAGCGCCTCCTCGGTGGGCAGCGCCATGATCGCGGCCATCTCGGGCTCCTGCGTGATCGGCCGCAGCTCCGACGAGCCGCCCGCCCGCTGCTCGTAGGCCTCCACGAGCAGCGCCGGCTTCGAGCCCGACAGGTTGACGCGCGGCACCGAGACGCCGGCGAGGGTGGCGATCGCCGCCAGCGTCGTGGCCCGGTAGCCGCCGCGGGCGAACAGCTCGGCCGCCGCGTCGACGATGCGTTGGTGCGTGGCCGCCAGCGCGGCCTCGCGGACCGGCGACACGTACTTCCGCCTGGGGCGTGCGCCCTCGTCGCTCACTGCGCCTACCGCCTTCGTGGTCGATCCGACACGACTCCCCCACGTGCGCCCGAGTGCACTCCGGGAGCCTATCGGGACCCGGCCGCGGACCTGACCTACGGTCTCCCCGTGCCCGAGCCCGCGACCGCGCCCCCCTCCCGCCCGCCGCTCACGGACGTGCTCGTGGTGCTCGTGGGCGGCGCGACCGGTACGGCGGCCCGGGCGGCGGCCACGCTGCTGGCGCCCACGCCGCACGGCGGTGTCCCCTGGGCGGTCGGCGTCGTCAACGTCACCGGGGCCCTGCTGCTGGGGCTGCTCCTGGGCTCCCTCGCGGGGCGCCCGGAGACCGGGCGCCGCCGCCGGACCCGCCTGCTGCTCGGCACCGGGGTGCTCGGCGGGTTCACGACGTACAGCGCGCTCGCGGTCGACACGGTGCTCCTGCTCGACGACCGGGCCCTGGCTGCCGCAGCGTACGCGGCGGGCAGCCTGCTGCTCGGGCTCGTCGCCGCGGGGCTCGGTCTCCTCGTCGGGGCCCGGCTGGGGCGCGCGGACCGCCGGGGCGCGGCGTGAGCCCCGCCCTGCTCGCCCTCGTCGCGCTCGCCGGCGGGATCGGGGCCGCGGTGCGCTTCCTGGTCGACGACGCGGTACGGCGGCACACCGGCGGCGCGCGCCCCCTCGGCACGCTCGTGGTCAACCTGACGGGCGCGTTCGCGCTCGGGCTCGTCGTCGGCCTGGCCGACCGCGGGTCCGTCGGAGGGGACCTCGTCGCGGTGCTCGGCACGGGGCTGCTCGGGGGCTACACGACGTTCAGCACCGCGGTCGTCGAGCTGGCGCGCCTGCTGGAGGAACGGCGCTGGGGGTACGCCGTCGTCCACGGCCCGGGGATGCTCGTCGCCGGCGCGCTCGCCGCGGCGCTCGGGTGGTGGCTGGGGGCGTGAGCACCCGGGACCCCGGCGAGCCGGGCGGGCTGCGGGTCCGGGTGGTGTCGGGGTCGTCCCCGATGGTCGCCGACCCCCGCTGTGCCTAGCGTCGAGGTCATGACCGGATCCCGGAACGGCTGGTTGGTCGCGGCGGGCGCCGCCGGCCTCGTGCACGCCGCATTCAGTGCCTACTGGGCCCTCGGGGGCACGTGGCTGCTGGGCACCGTCGGACGGTGGGCGGTCGAGTGGACCCGGGAGGCGCCGGCCGGCGCCGGGGTCGTGCTGGCGACGGTGGCCGCGGTGAAGGTGGCGGGCGCGGTCGTGCCGCTGCTCGTCGAGGCGGGCCGCCTGCCCGGGCGCCGGGCGTGGCGGGGCCTGTCGTGGGCCGGCGCCGTCGTGCTCGTCGGGTACGGCACGGCCAACGCCGTCGGGGCCTGGCTCGTGCTCACCGGGCTCGCCGGGTCGGGTGGCGGCGACCGCACCGCGCTGCTCGGGCACGCGGTGCTGTGGGACCCGCTCTTCGCGCTGTGGGGCGCACTGCTGGCGACCGGTTTGTGGACCACGCGCGACGACGCCCGGAGATGAGCAGAGGCCGTCCCCGCGTCTCGCGGGAACGGCCTCTGACCTGCTGCTTCTCCGGTCGGGCTGACAGGATTTGAACCTGCGACCCCTTGACCCCCAGTCAAGTGCGCTACCAAGCTGCGCCACAGCCCGAAGCTCGCCCAGGATCACCGGGCGGAGCGGTCGGAACACTACCGCAGCAGGTCGACGCGGTTCGAACCGGGTGGGGCGGGTGTCGCCCGGGGAGCTGTGACGCGGCCGAGCGGCCAGCGACGACTCGACGCCCCAGCGGGTGCGTCTGGCGACGACTCGACGCCCCAGCGGGTGCGTCCAGCGACGACTCGATGCTTCAGCGGGTGCGCCTAGCGACGACTCGGCGCGACGGCGGGTGCGGCTGGCGACGACTCGGCGATGGCCGGCTCCCACACGTCTCCCACACGCCCGGCGAGGGCGATGGCGTCGTGCGGGGCGAAGCCGCGGGCGTCGTTGTCGAAGTAGACGTACACGTCGCGAGGGCGCCCGTCGGGCGTCGTGGCCCCCGTGGCCCAGCCGTCGATCCGCGTCGCCCAGGCGTCGAGCTCGTCGGGGGTGTAGCCGCTGGCGTAGAGGTCGTGGGCGCCGTGGAGGCGCACGTAGACGATGCGCTCGGCCGTCACCTCGCCGAAGCCGGGCCAGAGACCGGCGTTGTCCGCGACGGCGAGGGCGACGTCGTACCGGCGCAGCAGGTCCGCGGCCGCGGGGTCGGTGAAGCTGCGGGCCCGGGGTTCGAACGCGTGGCGCAGCGGGCGGTCCTCGTCGATCTCCAGCCACGCGCGGTCGTCGAGCCGGGCGTCGTGGTTGCGGGCCAGGTCGAGCGCCTCGCCGGTGGTGCGCGGCAGCTGGCGCAGGAAGCCCTCGAGGCCGTCGGGGTCGAACTCGTGACGCTCGGGCAGCTGCCACAGCACGGGGCCGAGCTGGTGGTCGAGCGCGAGCACGCCCGAGGCGAAGAAGTTGGCGAGCGCCGTGGAGACGTCGCCCAGCCTCAGCATGTGGGTGATGTAGCGCGACCCCTTGACCGCGAACACCAGGTCCGGCGGGACCTCGGCGCGCCACCGCTGGTAGCTGCTGGGGCGCTGCAGCGAGTAGAACGAGCCGTTGAGCTCGACCGTCGACATGCGCTGCCCGACGTACTCCAACTCGCGGCGCTGCGCCAGGCCCTTCGGGTAGAAGTCACCGCGCCAGCGCGGGTAGCGCCAGCCCGAGATGCCGACCCGCACCCGCCCGCGCTCGGGCCGCGCCATCGTCAGGCGTTCCCCGGCTCGGGGTCGGGGTCGCTGGCCGGCTCGGAGCCGGGCTCGAGCTGCTCGGCGTCGGGCTCCTCTCCGGTCGGGGTCGCGGGTTCGGCGTCCTGGTCGTGGTCGGGGTCGGGAACGGCTCCGTCGTGTCCGGTGGTGGTCATGCCGAGCCGGTACCCGGCCGGTCGGGTGTCGAGCCGCGCCGTACGGTGGCCCCACGGCGCGCGGGTCCGGACGGCGCGCCGCACGAGGAGGAGATCCGTGAAGTTCACCGAACGGGAGATGACGGTCGCGGTCGAGGCGGTGGCCGCGCGGTCCTTCGCATCGCTGCCGCGGCTCATCCGCAGCCGCGCCGGCGCGGCGTCGTGGGACGACCTGTCGCGCGGTGCCCGCTACCCGCACCTGGCCGCCGCCGGCGAGCTCGTGCTGCCGGCACTGGCGGACCTGCCCGAGCGCCCCACGGTGGGCGCCACCCCCGCCTTCACCGACGAGGAGTACGAGGCCGCCGTCACAGGCGTGCTGCGCTCCCGCTCGCCGGAGGGCACGGACGACGGCTCCCGGCGCTGGCGCAAGACCGTCGCCGGTGCCGCCGCGCTGCTCCGCATCGCCGTCGAGGCGATGCCCGTGCGCCAGGACCCCGACGCACTGATCGTTCCCGACCACCTCTGAGCGGGGCCGAGCGCGGGGGCGACCGCGGGCCTGAGGGCGGGACGTGCCTCAGGCCGGGGGCAGCGACGCCTCCTCCGGGGCGGCGAGCGTGAGCACGGCGTCCTCGATGAGCAGGTCACGCTCGAGGTCCGCCTCGAGCGCGCGGAGCCGCCGGGCGACCACCGGCTCGGGCTCGTCGCCGACGAGGTCGACGGCGGCCACGAGGAACACGCGGCGCGGGCCGACGTACTCCAGGTGGAGGTAGGTCACCCGCGCGACCGAGGGGTGGTCGGCGACCAGCCCCTGCAGCCGCTCCCGCAGGGCCGCGGGGACGGACTCGCCGAGGAGGTAGTCCATGTTGCGGCGGATGAGGAAGAGGGCGACGACGCCCAGCAGCAGCCCGACCGCGATCGAGCCGAGCGCGTCCCACACCGGGTCACCGGTGGCCTGGTGGGCCGCGACGCCCGCGCCGGCGAGCAGCAGGCCGACGAGGGCCGAGGAGTCCTCGAGGAACACGGCGCGCAGCGTCGGGTCCGAGGTGCGGTACACGAACGCGAGCGGACGCAGGTGCCAGCGGCGCGACTCCCGACGCACCTGGCGCAGCGCCTGCAGGAAGGACGCCCCCTCGAGGAGGAAGGCGACGGCGAGCACGACGTAGTTCAACGTGTACGCCGGGGCCTCGGTCTCCGCCTCGCCCTGCAGGTCCGCCCACAGCACCGTGCCGCCGTGCCACAGGGAGACCACCGAGCCCGCGGTGAAGAGACCGAACGCGGCGACGAGGGACCACAGGTAGGCGGAGCGCCCGTAGCCCCGCGGCCGAGCGACGTCGCGGGGTCGGCTCCCCCGGCGCTCCGCCACCAGGAGCGCGATCTCGTTGCCCGTGTCGGCCCACGAGTGGGCCGCCTCCGCCACCATCGACGCCGACCCCGTCAGCGCAGCGGCCACCGACTTGGCCACCGCGATGAGGGCGTTGGCCACGAGGGCGACGACGACGGTCACCAGGGACCCGCCGCCACCGGCCTGCCCCTGCTTCCGCGGCTGCTCCTGGTCGTCCACCCGTCCTCCTGCCCCGCCCGGTCCCCCGGGCTCCGTCGCACCCGCACGTCCTGCCTGTCGGACCACTGTGGCACCGCGGTCGCTAGCCTGCCCGGGTGCCGACGCTGCCGACGCCGCCGCCCATGCCGACCCCGCGTCGCCTGCGCGACGCCCTGGTCCACGCCCCTGCCGTGCGCCGCGCGCTCGGGTCGGCGGTCCACGCGGGGCGCCGGGCCGTGGAGTGGTACGGCGCGGTCGCGCCCGGCACCCGCGCCGCCGACGGCTTCGGCAGCATGGGGCCCGGCAGCTGCATCGCCTTCCCCGCCGCCACCCTCGCGGGCACCGCGGCCATCCACGTCGGCGCGGACACCCTCGTCGGCCGCTCGGCCACCCTCACGGTCGGGTACGGCGACGGGCGGCCGCTGCCGGAACGGGGGCTCGTCATCGGCGAGCGCTGCGTCATCGGCGCCCGCAGCACCCTGACCGCCCACGAGTCCATCGAGATCGGGGACGACGTGTGGTTCGGCCAGGGCGTCTTCGTCTCCGACGCCAGCCACGGCTACCAGGACCCCACGACGCCCGTCGGCCGTCAGCTCGGCCGGCACCAGCCCGTGCGGGTCGGCTCCGGCACCTGGGTGGGGCACCACGCGGTCCTGCTGCCCGGCACCACGCTGGGCCGCAACGTCGTCGTGGGGGCGGGGTCCGTCGTACGGGGCGAGGTGCCCGACCACAGCGTGGTCGCCGGGGTGCCCGCCCGCGTGGTGCGCCGCCTGGAGGAGGGCGTGGGGTGGGTCGGTGACGACCCCGAGGACGTGCGCCCCGCCTGGTCACCGGCGGAGGTCGGCGCCTACCTGGCGGCCCGCGAGGCCGCCGGTCGCTGACCCGCCCGACGCCGACCCGGCCGCTGCGGGCCCCGGCTGCGCCGTCAGGCGGGCTGCGGCTCCGTTGCGCCCGCCCCGAGGTGGCCGTCGACCACGCGCCCGTCGACGAGGCGCACGACGCTGTCGGCGATCCGCAGCACCTCGGGGTCGTGGGAGACGCAGACCACCGCGGCTCCGCGCTGCGCCTCCGCCCGGACGACGGCGCGGATGCGCTCCCCGCTGTCGCTGTCGAGCCCGGTCGTCGGCTCGTCGAGGAGGAGGAGGTCGGCGCCGCAGGCGAGCCCCTGGGCGAGCAGGGTCCGCTGGCGCTGACCGCCGGACAGCGCGAAGAAGGGCTTGCGCGCCAGGTCGGTCACCTCCATCCGCTCCATCGACTCGTCGACGGCGGCACGCGCAGCGGGGTCCAGCCGCCGCCACGGGCCGCGGCGTCCCCAGGCGCCGACGCTCACCACGTCGCGCACGGTGATCGGCAGCCGGTCGGGGACCGCGGCCCGCTGCGGCACGAACGCGACCGCAGCCATCGCCCAGCGGGTGCCCGACGTGGGCGGCCTCGTGCCGGCGACGACCTCCAGCAGCGTCGACTTCCCCGCCCCGTTCGGGCCGGCGACGACCGTGACCGAGGCCGCCGGGACGTCGAGGTCGACGTCGCGCACGGCCGTGCGGGTGCCGAAGTCGACGCGGACGTCGCGGAGACGGGCGGCGAGGGGGTCGGGGGCGGGATGAGGGCTCACCCGCCCATCGTAGCGCTTTTGATAATCATTCCGATTACCGTCTAGGGTCCCTCCCCGTGACCATCCTGACCGAGGGGCTCCTCGAACCCTTCGCCCTCGACTTCCTGCGACGCGCCCTGCTCGGCGGGGCCCTCGTGGCCGTGCTGTGCGGCGTCGTCGGCACGTGGGTCGTGATCCGCGGGATGGCCTTCCTCGGCGAGGCCCTGGCGCACGGGATGCTCCCCGGCGTCGCCCTCGCCACGGTGCTCGGGTGGCCGGCCATGGCGGGCGGCGCGGTGAGCGCGATCGCGATGAGCCTGGGCATCGGGGCCCTGCAGCGGCGCGGCCGGCTGTCGTACGACACCAGCATCGGCCTGCTGTTCGTCGCGATGCTGGCCCTCGGGGTGATCATCGTGTCCCACTCGGGCAGCTTCGCGACCGACGCCACCTCGATCCTCTTCGGCGACATCCTGGCGATCGCGCCCGTCGACCTCGTGCTCCTGGCGGTCGCGGCCGGGGTGGGGCTCGTCGTGGCGACCGTCGCCCACCGCCCGCTCCTCGCGCTGGCCCTCGACGCGCGGATCGCGGCCGTGCTGGGCCTCGGGCCCCGTCTGGCCCAGGCGGCGCTCGTCGGGCTCGTCACGCTGGCGGTGGTCGCGTCGTACCAGGCGGTCGGCTCGCTCCTCGTGGTCGGCCTGCTGCTCGCCCCCGCGGTGGCGGCCGAGCACTGGACCACCCGCATCCCCACCCGGATGCTGCTCGCCGCCGGGTTCGGCGTCGTGGCGGTGCTCGTCGGCCTGCTCGTGTCGTGGCACGCCGCGACCGCGGCGGGCGCGTCCGTCGCCGCCGCGGCCATCGCCCTCGCCGTCCTCTCGTGGGCCACCCGTGCGGCGCTCGACGCCGTCCGGGCCAGGACCACCGCCAGACCCACGACCCGACCCGCGACCGCCTGACCCGCACCCAGCCCGACCCGCAACCGCCCGACCCGGCCCCGCTACCGCCGGACCAGCCCGGCTCCCCACGCACCGCACGACCGTCCGCCGTACCGGCGCACGGCGCTGCACCCACCCCAGACGGAAGGACCCCGTGCGCTCCCGCATCCCCTCACTCGCCCTCGCGGGCCTCGTCGGCCTCACCCTGGTCGCCTGCTCCGACGACCCGGCCGGCCCCCCGGCCGCAGGCGCGTCCGACGCCGGTGCGGCCGGCGGCACCGCCGGCGACGGCCACGGCGACGTCGCCGGCGCCGCCGAGCTGTCCGAGCCGCAGCTCGGCCTCACCACGATCGACCCGGCCGGCACCGTCACCCACCTCGACCTCCTCGACGAGAGCGTCGGCGAGCTGGGCAGGATCGGCGCGCCGAGCGCCATGACCACCGACGGTCGCTACCTGTTCGCGCAGACCGACGGGGGCGTCGAGGTCGTCGACAGCGGCGTGTGGACCTGGGACCACGTCGACCACTTCCACTACTACCGCGCCGAGCCCGCCCTGCTCGGCACCGTCGAGGGGGACGGCGTCGCGACGGTCGCCACGACGAACCTCTCCACCACCTCCGGCACCGGCTTGTTCTTCCCGGAGTCCGGCGAGGCCGTGCTGCTCGACACCGAGGAGCTGTCGAAGGGCGAGATCACCGAGCAGTTCCGCCTCGACACCGACCCGCACGCGGGCCTGGTCGTGCCGGTCGGCTCGTTCGCCCTCGTCACGGAGGCCACCGACGGCGTGGCGACGTCCGTCGTCGCCCGCACGGCGGACGGGGAGCCCACCGGCCTCGAGGTCCCTTGCACCCAGGCGTCCGGCACCATCACGACCCGCGTGGGCGCCGTCGTCGGGTGCGCCGACGGCGCCCTGCTCGCCCACGTGCAGGACGACGAGCTGGTGGTCGAGGAGATCCCCTACCCGGAGGGCGCCACCGCTCCCCCGGCCACCGCCTTCGCGAACCGGGAGGGACGCCCGACCGTGGCGGCCCTCGCCGGCGACGCGGGCATCTGGCTGCTCGACACCCGCGAGCGGTCCTGGACGCTGCTGCCCGCCCCCGAGCCGCTCGTCGCCGTGACCGCCGTCGACGACGCCGACCAGCACCTGCTGGCCCTCACCGCCGAGGGCCGCGTGCTGGTGCTCTCCGGCGAGGACGGGGCCGTGCTGGCCGCGACGGACCCGCTCGTCGCCGAGTCCCTCGCCGCGGGGGTCGTCCCGACCCTCGTCGCCGACCAGCAGCGGGCCTACCTCAGCGCCCCGGTCGAGCAGCGGCTGCACGAGATCGACTTCGCCGACGCCGCGCGCGTCGCGCGCACCTTCGAGACCACCACCGAGCCGGCGTTCACCGCCGAGACGGGACGCTGACCGTGCGCCGCACCCGTGCCCCCCACCCTCGTCCGCGCCGGCGCCCCCGGCAGCAGCGCCGGTCGCTCGCCGTGGTCCTGGCGACCGCCGTCGCGGCCGGAGCCCTGTCGGCCTGCTCGGCGTCGGGCGACGACCGCCCGCTGGTCGTGGTCTCGACCAACATCCTCGGCGACGTCGTCGACAACCTCGTCGGGGAGCAGGTCGAGGTCATGACCCTCATGAAACCCGACGCCGACCCCCACTCCTTCGAGATCTCCGCGCAGGAGGCGGCGCGCCTCCGCTCGGCCGACCTCGTCGTCTCGAACGGCCTCGGCCTGGAGGAGGGGCTGCAGCAGCACCTCGACGCCGCGGCCGACGAGGACGTCCCCACCTTCGTGGCGGGCGACGTCGTCGACGTGCTCGAGTACGCCGAGGGCGACGCCGCCGGCACCCCCGACTCGCACTTCTGGACCGACCCCGCCCGGGTGCTCGACGTCATCGACGCGCTCGGACCCGTGCTCGAGGGCCTCGGCGGTGTCGACGCCGAGACCCTGGCGACGCGCACGGAGGAGTACCGCGCGGAGGTCGAGCAGGTCGACGCCGAGATGACCGAGGCGTTCGCCGCCATCCCCGAGGAGCGGCGCGCGCTGGTCACGAACCATCACGTCTTCGGCTACCTCGCGGACCGTTTCGACTTCGAGGTGGTCGGCGCGGTGATCCCCGGCGGCACGACGCTGGCCGCACCGTCGGCCTCCGACCTCGCCGACCTCGTCGAGGCGGTCGAGGAGACCGGCGTGCCCACCATCTTCGCGGAGTCCTCGTCCCCCGACCGTCTCGTGCAGGCCCTCGCGAGCGAGGCCGACGTGCACGTCGACGTCGTCGAGCTGTTCACCGAGTCGCTGACCGGTCCCGACGGCGGCGCCCCCGACTACCTCACGATGATGCGCGTCAACACCGAGCGCATCGCCACCGGGCTCTCCGCGTGAGCGCCCACACCCACCCCAGGAAGAAAGAGACAACGATGCGCACTCCCCGCCCCTTCCGCCTCGGCACCGCGGCCCTCGCCCTCGGCGCGGTCGCGACCCTCGCGGCCTGCTCCTCCGGCGACGCCGCCGACGACTCCGGCGACGACGCCGCCGGCTCGTCCTCCTCCGCCCCGGCGGCCGGCCCCCGCCTCGCCGTCGCCTACGAGGGCGGCATCCTCGTGCTGGACGGCACCTCCCTCGAGACGCTCGCCGACCTCCCGTCCGAGGAGTTCACCCGGCTCAACCAGGCCGGCGACGACCGCAACGTGATGGTCACGGTCAGCGACGGCTTCCAGGTGCTCGACACGGGTGCCGGCACGACCGAGGAGCCGGAGCTCACCGACCGCCTGTTCGAGGCCGACACCCCGGGCCACGTCGTCCGCCACGCGGGCAAGACGGTGCTCTACGCCGACGGCACCAGCGACACCACCATCTTCGACACGGCCGACCTGGCCGAGGCCGACGGCCTGCCGGAGCACGAGACGATCGAGGGCGTCGAGGCGCACCACGGCGTGTCGGTCGTCCTCGAGGACGGCACCTTCCTGACGACGGTCGGCAACGCCGACGGCCGCAACGGGATCGTGGTGCAGGACGCCTCCGGCGCGGTCTTCGCGCAGAGCGACCAGTGCCCGGGCATCCACGGCGAGGGCACCGCCCAGGGCGAGGTCGTCGTGTTCGGGTGCGAGGACGGCGCCCTGGTGTACGACGACGGCGAGATCACCAAGCTCGCCGCGCCCGACCAGCCCTACGGCCGCATGGGCAACGCGTACGTGAGCGAGACCAGCCCCATCGTCGTCGGCGACTACAAGACCGACCCGGACGCGGAGGGCTACCTCCTGCAGGCCGTCACCCTCATCGACACCGAGGCGAAGACCCTCGAGGTCGTCGACCTGCCCGAGGGCGTCGGGTACACGTTCCGCGACGTGGCGCGCGGCCCGGGCGACCTCGCCTACGTCCTCGCCACCGACGGCTCCATCCACGTGCTCGACCCCGCGACCGGCGAGATCACCGAGTCGTTCCCCGTCATCGAGGCGTGGGAGGGCCCGGTCGACTGGCAGGACCCGCACCCGGCCATCGTCGTGTCCGGTGACACGGGCTACGTGACCGAGCCGGCCACGAACGAGGTGCACGCCGTCGACCTGACGACCGGCGAAGTGCTCGCCAGCACCGAGCTCGAGGTCACCCCGAACGAGCTCGCGCCCGCGGCGGGCTGAGCCCCGCCCCACGACGCGACGACGCCCCGGCCTGCCGAGCAGGCCGGGGCGTCGTCGTACCCCGAGGGGTGGCCGGAGCGGTCAGCCCGCGAGGACCACCCGCTCGTTCGGGACGCAGTGCGTCATCGTGTGGCCCTCGACGTCGCGGGGGCCGTTCTTGCCCAGGTTGGCAGCGCGCTGCTGCTCCTCCTCCGACAGCGTCTGCGTCGGCAGCGGCTCGAGGTGCCGGACGTCGTCGGCCGTGATGCCGAGGCCCTCGCCGACCCGCTGGCCCAGCTCGTCCTCGCAGAGGAAGAAGTGCCAGACCATGCGCTCCTGCACCTCACGGGTGGCCTGACCGATGTTCGCGACCAGGTTGGCGACGAGGTCGTCGCGCTCCCAGTCCTCCATCAGCCGGAACCGCTCGCCCGCCTGGGCGTAGTCGTTCGTCCGCGGGATCCGGGCGCTGGTGAGGCGACCACCCAGCTCGGGACCCACCTCCGCGGGACCGGGCCGGGGGGCCTCCTGCACGCCGCCCGTCGTGGACGGCTCGTAGTTGACGTGGGGGTTCTGGCCCTCGGCGAGGTCCACGCCGTACGACATCTGGCCACCGCGCTGGTTCGTCGCGACCGTGGCGTTCTTCGCCTGGTTCACGGGCAGCTGGAGGTAGTTCGGGCCGACCCGGTAGCGCTGCGTGTCGCTGTAGGAGAACGTGCGACCGACGAGCATCTTGTCGTCGGAGAACTCCAGGCCGTCGACGAGCACGCCCGTGCCGAAGGCGATCTGCTCGTTCTCGTTGTGGAAGTCCGCGACGTTGCGGTCCAGCGTCATGGTGCCGACCAGCTTCGGCTCGAACAGCTCCTCCGGCCACACCTTCGTGTCGTCGAGCGGGTCGAAGTCGAGCTCCGGGTGGTCGTGGTCCTCCATGAGCTGCACGTAGAGGTCCCACTGGGGGTACTCGCCGCGCTCGATGGCCTCGTAGAGGTCCTTCGACGCGTGGCCCAGCTCCGTGGCCTGGATGGCGGCGGCGTCGGCCTCGGTCAGCGACTTCACGCCCTGCCGCGGCAGCCAGTGGTACTTCACGAGGTGCGAGACGCCCTCGGCGTTGACCCAGCGGTAGGTGTTGACGCCGAAGCCCTGCTGGTGGCGGTAGTCCGCCGGGATGCCCCGCGGGCTGAACAGGTTGACGAGCATGTGCATCGACTCGGGCGTCTGGCTCATGAAGTCGAAGATCCGTGCCGGCTCCTGGCGGAACGTGACCGGGTCCGGCTTCAGCGAGTGGATGACGTCGGGGAACTTGATGGCGTCGCGGATGAAGAAGACACCCAGGTTGTTGCCGACGAGGTCCCAGTTGCCGTCCTCGGTGTAGAACTTCACCGCGAAGCCGCGCGGGTCGCGCGCCGCCTCGGACGAGTCCCGGCCACCGATGACCGTGGAGAACCGCACGGCGACGTCCGTCTTCTTGCCCGCCTCGGCGAACAGCTTCGCCCGGGTGTAGGTGGCGATGGGCTCGTCGCCCCACTGGCCCGTGGCCTCGAAGGTGCCGTAGGCCACCGCACCCCGCGCGTGCACGACCCGCTCGGGGATGCGCTCGCGGTCGAAGTGGCTCACCTTCTCGAGGAAGTGGTAGTTCTCCAGCGTCGCCGGGCCGCGCGGGCCCACCGTGCGGGTGTTCTGGTTGTCGTAGACCGGGTGACCCTGCCGGGTCGTCAGGTGACGGTCGGGTGCGGTCATCGCGTTGTCCTCTCCTCGGGAACGGCGTGGTCCACGGCGGCGGCCTCGGACGTGCAGGAGCCGCAGCGGCCCCAGAACACGATCTCGGCCTCGTCCACCGTGAAGTCGTGACCACCGGCCGGCGTCAGGCAGGGCGCCGCGCCGACCGGGCAGTCGACGTCGACGGTCCGGCCGCACGAGCGGCAGACCAGGTGGTGGTGGTTGTCGTCGGTGCGGGACTCGTAGCGGGCCGGGAAGCCGGGGATCTCGACCCGGCGCACCAACCCGCTCCCGGCCAGCGCGTCGACGCAGTCGTAGACGGTCTGCGTCGACGTGCGCGGGCGCAGTGCCCGCGCCTCCTCGGCGAGCTCGGACACCGCGACGTGACGTCCGGCCTCGGTGGCCCGGTCGAGAGCGGCGAGCACCGCGAGCCGCGGGCCCGTGACCCGCAGCCCCGCGCGCTTCAGTCGTCCCGCGTCGTCACCCACGTGCTTCCGGGTACCCGAGGGCCACCGGTGGCATGCGCCGCCGGCCGCGGCGTCCGCCGGGCTCCGGGCTCCGGGCTCCGGGGGTCACGGTGGTCGCGTGCCCCTGGCTTCCTCGGCGCCCTGCCGCTCAGCCGCGGCCGCGCGGGGACCGCGTCCGGGCGAGCATCCCGGGGACGACGACGAGCAGCGCGCCCACCACGACGGTGCCCAGGCCCCCGTGGGCCGGCAGGACGAGCCAGGACGCCGGGGGCGGGAGCGTCCGCACGTCGGAGGTGCACGTGAGCCCGCCCGCCCCGACGAGCCGACCCGGTCGCAGGTAGCGGTGGGAGGCGCCCACGCTGCGACCGATCTCGCTCCGCGCGGGCCGGTCGAGGTCCCAGCGCTCGACGACGACGTCGTCGCGGCGCAGCTCGCACCGGCCGCGGTCCGTGACGGGCACGACGTACGCCCCGGCGCCCACCTCGTGGGCACCCCCCGCCGCGACTCGGGACCCCGCGACGCTGCCGAGGACGTGCCCGAGCACGCACGACAGCAGGACGACGACACCGACGACCCTCACCCACCTCGCGGCCCGTTGCACGCGCACACGATGCCACGCCCGGGCCCGGCGCCGGGTGCGTCCCGGTCCGCCGGGACGGGGCGGCTACCGTCCTCGCGTGACCGACCAGCCTGCCGCCGCACCCCGTCCCCTCTCCGCCGTCGCCGTCTTCTGCGGGTCCTCGTTCGGGGACTCCCCGGCCTTCGCCGAGGCCGCCCGCCTGGTCGGGCGCACCCTCGCCGAGCGGGGCACCACGCTCGTGTACGGCGGCGGCCGCGTCGGGCTCATGGGCACCGTCGCCGACGCCGCGCTCGAGGCGGGCGGCGAGGTCGTCGGCGTGATCCCCCGGGCGCTCGACGAGCGCGAGCTCACCCACACCGGCTGCACGGAGCTGCTCGTCGTGGAGTCCATGCACGAGCGCAAGGCCCTCATGGCGGAGCGCGCCGACGCGTTCCTCACGCTGCCCGGCGGCGCGGGCACGCTGGAGGAGGTCGCGGAGCAGTGGACCTGGGCGCAGCTGTCCATCCACACCAAGCGCAGCGGCTTCCTCGACGTGGACGGGTTCTGGGCGCCGCTGCGGGAGATGCGCGACCGGATGGTCGAGCGCGGGTTCGTGCGGCCCGAGCAGGGCGGGATCGTGTCGTTCGACGACGACCTCGAGCGGCTGCTCGCCACCCTCGCCTCCCCGCCGACCTGGACCGACAAGTGGGGCGGGCGCGGCGCTGTGCCCCCGCCGGTCTGACCTGCGGGGGCCCGCCCCCGGGCCCGGTCGGCCCCGGCCCCGGCCCGCGGTCGGCCCCGGCCTCAGCCCCGGGCGAGCGGCTGCGGCTCGCGCCGCCACGACCACGTGGCGGCCGCGAGCGCCGCGGTGAGCAGCACGACGGAGACCCCGATGCCCCACCGCAGGGCGGCGTCGGGGTCGTCGGAGGCGTCCACCGCCACCTGGTAGGCGGTCATCACGGCGGCGGCGCCGATCGCCGCGCCGAGGCGCTGGCCGGTCTGCAGCGCCCCGCCCGCGGCGCCTCCCATCCGGGTCGGCACGTCGGCGAGCGAGAGGGTCATGTTCGGCGAGACCACCGCCCCGCCGCCCGCGCCGGCGACGAGCAGCGGCACCGACAGCACCAGCCACAGCGGCGCACCCTCGAGGGGTACGGCGAGCGCCAGCACGACGAGGCCGGTCATGAGGACGACGAGGGCGACCACGGTCAGCACCCGCCCGACCCGGTCGACGACCCGCCCGGCCAGGGGCGACGCCACGGCCGACCCCACAGCGAAGGGACACAGCAGCAGGCCGGCCTCGAGGGCGCTGAGCTCGCGGCCCTCCTGCAGGAAGACGCTGAGCACGAGGAAGACGCCGGTGAACCCGGTGAAGTAGAGCGTCCCGATCGTCACGCCGCTCGCGTAGCCCGGGGTGCGCACCAGCAGGCTCACGTCGAGCAGCGGTGCCCCGCCCCGCGCCACGACCCGCCGCTCCCAGCGCACGAACGCCGCGCCGAGGCCGGGCACCAGCACGAGCAGCGCGAGCGGCAGCAGCGCACCGCCCTCGAGGCTGATCACGGGGACGAGGACGGCCAGGACGGTGGCGCCGAGCAGCAGGGCGCCGACGAGGTCGAGGTGCACGCTCTCCCCGGCCGCCGCGGGGTCGCGGCCGGGCACCATCCGCAGGATCGGCACGACCAGCAGCAGCCCGATGGGCACGTTGACGAGGAAGATCCAGCGCCAGCCGTCCTGCTCCCCCGCGATCGCGATGAGGAGGCCGCCGAGGACGGGGCCGAGAGCGGACGACACCGAGACGACGAGCCCGAAGGTGCCGAACGCGACCCCGCGCTCGTGCCCGCGGAACAGCGTCTGGATGAGCCCCGAGTTCTGGGGCGTCAGCAGGCCCGCCGATGCGCCCTGCACGAGGCGGGCCACGATGAGCCAGGTGGCGTCGGGGGCGAGCCCGGCCGCGGCGCTGGAGGCGATGAAGCCGAGCAGCCCCACCACCATGAGGCGACGCCGCCCGAACGCGTCGCCCAGGCGGCCGCCGGTGACGAGGGTGAGGCCGAACGCCAGGGCGTAGCCCGAGACGACCCACTGGATCGTGCCGGGACCGGTGTCGAGGCCCGCGCTCATCGACGGGATCGCCACGTTCACGATCGTGACGTCGAGCAGCACCATGAACCCGACGACGAGGCTCACCCCGAGGACCCGCCAGCGCCGGGGGTCCGGCTCGTACGACGCGGTCTCCTCGGTCTCCTGCGTCGTCCCGGTCACCTCGACACGCTAGCCACCGCCCGCAACGGCTACGGCGACGGCGACGGCGACGGTCCTCAGCCGGGGAGCCGGAACTGCACCTGCTGCATGCTGCGCGAGATGGGCACGAACAGCTCGCGGCGGATGCGGTCGTGCTCGGGGTCGCGGTCGTAGCGCACGTAGTCGGCCTCGCTCGGCAGGTCGACGGTGATCGAGTAGGACGCGTTGCCCTCCCGCAGGCCGAGGTCGCGCCCGGCGAGCACGTGCAGGTCGAGCCCGTTGACCGTCAGACCCCGCAGCGCCCGGAGGGCCGCGTCGATGCGCTCGGGTGTCACTCCGGGCTTGAGGACGCCGACCACCACGTTGCGGATCATGGGTCCAGTGTGCGGGTCAGGTCCCCACCGGACCGTCGACGAGCACCAGGGCCGCGTCGAGGGAGCGCAGTGCCTCGGCCCGGTCGACCCGCACGAGGGCCAGCGCGGCGAGGACGAGGGCGCTGATCGCGTCGGCCAGGGCTCCGCGCCACGCCTGCGCGGGGTCGCCGGCTGGGTCGCCGGCTGGGTCGCCGGGCGGGTCGCTCATCGGGGCGGCGCCGGCGCGGGCGTCGACCCCCCGGCCCACGGCGCGCCGGAGCTCGGCGCGGTAGTCGGCCACCGCCGCGCGGACGACGTCGTCGCGGCCGATGGGGGCGCCGGCGGCGCTCATGAGCAGGCACCCGTGGCGCGCGGAGGTCGTGCGCTCGTCGGCGAGCACGGCGCGCAGGCCGGCGAGGTACGCCGCGAGGGCACCGGCCTCCACCTCGGTCGCGAGCAGCGGGGCGAGCCGGGGGCGGACGACCTCGTCGAGGTAGCTCGCCACCGCTCGCTCGAACAGGCCGCGCTTGCTGCCGAAGGTGTTGTAGATGCTCGAGCGCGCCAGGCCGGTCGCCCGTTCCAGGGCCGGCAGGGCGGCGCTCTCGAAGCCGTCGCGCCAGAACACCTCCCGTGCCGCGCGCACGGCGGCCTCGGTGTCGAACGCCTGGGTCCGGGCCACGACGACCTCCTCGGCGGCTTGTGGTCTCCTCGATCGAGCCTATTCTGGATCGGTCGGTCCAACAAACGACCCCCACCGCTCGAGAGGAGCACCGTGGTCCCCACCACCAGCACCCAGGTCCAGCTCGTCCGTCGTCCCTCGGGGTGGCCCGAGCCCGACGACTTCCGCACCGTGGAGGTCGAGCTTCCGGAGCTCGAGGACGGCGAGGTTCGCGTCGCCAACGCGTTCGTCTCCGTCGACCCCTACATGCGCGGGCGCATGAACGAGGGCAAGAGCTACATCCCGCCGTTCGCGCTGGGCGAGACCATGACCGGCGGTGCGGTCGGCCGGGTGGTCGCCTCCCGCGACGACGCCCTGGCGGTCGGTACGCCGGTGCTCCACGACCTCGGGTGGCGCGACGTCGCCCAGGGCCCGGCCCGCGCGTTCCGGCCCGTGCGGGAGGTGCCGGGCGCGCCGCTCTCCCTCCACCTCGGCATCCTCGGGATGACCGGCCTGACGGCGTACGTCGGGCTGACCCGCATCGCCGGGCTGCGCGAGGGCGACACCGTCTTCGTCTCCGGCGCCGCCGGTGCCGTCGGCACCGCCGTGGGCCAGATCGCCCGCCTGCTGGGCGCGGGCCGTGTCGTGGGGTCGGCCGGGTCGCACGAGAAGGTCGCCCTGCTGACGGACAAGTACGGCTACGACGCCGCGTTCGACTACAAGGCGGCCCCGGTGCGCCAGCAGCTCGCCGAGGCCGCCCCCGACGGCGTGGACCTCTACTTCGACAACGTCGGCGGGGACCACCTCGAGGCCGCGCTCGGCGCGATGAACCGCGGCGGGCGGATGGCCCTGTGCGGCGCGATCGCGGCGTACAACGCCGACGCCCCCGTGCCGGGCCCGCGCAACATGTTCCGGATCATCACCCAGGGCCTCACCCTGCGGGGTTTCACGCTCGGCGACCACCGCGACCTGGCGGGCGAGTTCGGCGAGCGAATGGCGGGCTGGTTCGCCGACGGGCGGATCGCGTACGACGAGACGGTCGTCGACGGGGTCGAGAACGCCGTCGAGGCACTGCTGTCGATGATGCGCGGCGCCAACGTCGGCAAGATGGTCGTGCGCACCGGCGACTGAGCAACCCCGCGAGCGGGCCGGGCCGGGCCGGGCCGGCTCAGCGGAAGTCGCGGGACCGGGCGCGGGACTGCAGCACCTCCCCCGCGCCCGGCACCACGGTGTCGATGGCCTCGAGCCGGTCGGCCACGAGGTTCGTCACCCCGTCGCTGCGCTCGAGGATCCCCCGGACGACGACGGCGACCCGGTTGCGCGCGACCTGCCGGTGCCGGGCGAAGACCCCCACCGAGCAGACGACGTTGAGCATCCCCGTCTCGTCCTCGAGGTTGAGGAACGTCGTGCCCTGCGCCGTGCCGGGCCGCTGCCGGTGGGTCACCAGGCCCGCGACGTGCACCCGCCGGTTCGCCTCCGTGTGTTCGAGGTCGGCCACCGAGCGCACGCCCGCCTCCCGCAGCAGCCCCCGGAGGTGCTCGACGGGGTGGTGCTCCGGGGAGATGCGGGTCGCCCACAGGTCCGCCAGCGTCTCCTCGACCTCCGCCATCGGCGGCAGCGTCGGCGGCGCGGGGGCGGGCGTCGTGCCGGGCAGGTGCTCGGCGCTCTCGGCGTACCCCGCGCTCCACAGCGCCTCGCGCCGCTCCAGGCCGAAGCAGCCCAGTGCGCCCGCCGTGGCGAGCGCCTCGAGCTGCGTCGTCGTCAGGGCCGCGCGCCGCGACAGGTCGGTGACGCTCTCGTACGGCGCCCGCTCCCGCTCGGCAACAATGCGCCGGGCCACGTCCAGCCCGATGCCCTGCACCCCGTCGAGCCCGAGGCGGACGGCGAGGTCCCCGTCGTAGCGGTGCTCGACCTGCTCGGGGAACCGGGTGGGCGGCGCGGTGCCGGGCTCGAGCGGCTCGAGGTCGGCCTGGGCCGACGACCGGGCCACGTCGGGACGCAGCACCCGCACCCCGTGGCGCCGGGCGTCGCCGACGAGCGACTGCGGCGAGTAGAACCCCATCGGCTGGTTGCGCAGGAGGCCGGCGAGGAACGCCGCCGGGTAGTGCAGCTTGAACCACGACGAGTGGTACACGAGCAGCGCGAAGCTGAGCGCGTGGGACTCCGCGAACCCGAAGTTCGCGAACGACAGGATCTGCAGGTAGATCCCCTCGGCCCGCTCGCCGGTGATGCCGCGGCGCTCCATGCCGGCGAAGAGCTTCTCCTTCACCGACTCGATGCGCTCCACGCCCCGCTTGGAGCCCATCGCGCGGCGCAGCAGGTCGGCGTCGTCGCGGGTGCAGTCGCCGATCGCGACCGCCATCGCCATCAGCTGCTCCTGGAAGAGCGGGACCCCGAGGGTGCGCTCGAGCACGGGCTCGAGGTCGGGGTGGTCGTAGCGGACCGGCTCCTTGCCCGTGGCCCGGCGCACGTAGGGGTGCACGGCGCCGCCCTGGATGGGCCCGGGACGGATGAGCGCGATCTCGATGGCCAGGTCGTAGAAGCAGCGCGGCTGCAGCCGCGGGAGCGTGCCGATCTGGGCACGGCTCTCGACCTGGAAGACACCGATCGAGTCGGCGCGGCAGAGCATGTCGTAGACGCACGCCTCCTCGCGGGGCACCGTGTCCATCCGCCAGCGCACCCCGAGGTGCTGCTCGACCAGCCGCATCATGTGGTCGAGGGCGCCGAGCATGCCGAGGCCGAGCAGGTCGAACTTGACCAGGCCCATCGTCTCGCAGGCGTCCTTGTCCCACTGCAGCACCGTGCGCCGGTCCATCCGCGCCCGCTCGATGGGCACGACCTCCCCGATGGGCCGCTCGGTGAGCACCATGCCGCCCGAGTGGATGCCCAGGTGGCGCGGCGCCCCGACCAGCTGCTCGGCGAGGTCGAGCACCGGGCCGGGGATGTCGAGGCTGCGGTCGATCTCGCGACCCCACCCGTCGACCTGCTTGCTCCACGCGTCCTGCTGCCCGGTCGAGTGGCCCAGCGCCTTCGCGGCGTCGCGCACCGCCATCCGCGGCCGGTAGGTGATGACGTTGGCGACCTGGGCGGCGTTGCGCCGCCCGTAGGTGTCGTAGACCCACTGGATCACCTCTTCGCGCCGGTCGGAGTCGATGTCGACGTCGATGTCGGGCTCCTCGTCGCGGTGCTCGGAGATGAACCGCTCGAACGGCAGCCGGTAGTAGACGGCGTCGACGGCGGTGATGCCCAGCGCGTAGCAGACCGCGGAGCTCGCCGCCGACCCGCGGCCCTGGCAGAGGATGTCCTGGCTGCGGGCGAAGGCGACGATGTCGTGCACGATCACGAAGTAGCCCGCGAAGTTCTTGCGCTCGATGACGGCCAGCTCGGCCTCGATCCGCGGGGCGGCCTCGGCCTCGTTCTCCGTGCCGGCGTAGCGCTCCGCGAACCCGCGGCGCACCAGCTCGCGCAGCCAGCTCGCCGCCGTGTGCCCGGCCGGGATGTTGCGCGTCGGCAGCTCGGGCGAGGCCTTGCGCAGGTCGAAGGCCAGCTCGTCGGCGAGCTGGACGCTGCGGGCGACCGCTCCGTCGTACCGGCCCAGGAGGCGGGTCATCTCCACCCCGCTGCGTAGGTACGCCGACGGGCCGGGCGGCAGCCAGCCGTCCATGTCCGTGAGGCTGCGGCGGGCGCGCACGGCGGCCATCGCCGCGGCCAGCCGGTGCTCCCCCGGCGTCGCGTGGTGGACGTTGCCCGTCGCCACCACCGGCAGCCCGCGGTCCGCGGCGATGCCGGCGAGCACGTCGTTGGCCTCGGTGTCGCCCGGGCGGCGGTGGTGGGTCAGCTCGACGACGACGTGCTCCGCCCCGAAGCGGTCGACGAGGTCGTCGAGCGCCGCGGCCGCCGCGGCCGGGCCGCCGTGGGCGAGCGCCGCGCGGACGGCGCCCTTGCGGCAGCCGGTCAGCACCAGCCAGTGGCCCCGGCCCCGGTCGACGAGCTCGTCGACGTCGTAGACCGGCCGGCCCTTCTCGTCGCCGCGCAGGTGCGCCTCCGTCATCGCGCCCGCGAGCCGGTGGTAGCCCTCGACCCCGCGCGCCAGCACGAGCAGGTGGTGGCCCTCCGGGTCGGGCACGCCGTTCTGCGGGCTGGACAGGCCGAGGGAGAGCTCGGCGCCGTAGACCGTGCGCAGCGGCTGGCCCTGGGCCGCCTCGGCGATCATCGGGGCGCCGTGGAAGCCGTCGTGGTCGGTGAGCGCCAGGCCGTGCAGCCCGAGGCGCACCGCCTCGGCGACCAGCGCGTCGGGGGCGCTCGCCCCGTCCAGGAAGCTGTAGTGGCTGTGGCAGTGCAGCTCCGCGTAGGGCACGCCGTCGCGGGCCCCCGGGGCCGGCGGGATGGCGACGGGCGCACGCTTGCGGCGCGACACCGGCGCGTCGTCGGCGCCGGGGCGCCCCGACAGCCGGCGCTCCAGCTCGCTCCACGGCACCGCCGGGTTGTTCCATCCCACGCACACACCTTATCGAACACCTGTTCGATCTTCGAGCCGGGATGGGATCGGCCTTGCGCGTGCTGACTGCCAACACAGACGGGACGCCGCGACGCTCGTCGTCAGACCTTGTTGCCGAGCTCGGCGTGCGCATACTCCTTGAGATCGAAGCCGTCGCGCTTCGCGTCGCACACGCGCAGGTCACCACCTTCGTCGAGGATGCGCCGCGCCGCCATGTGGTCCCGAGGACGGTTGACCGACTCGACGGCCACGAGACGGTCGTTCCGGAAACGACACACCGAGAACCGATCACGATCCCGTTCGCCGAGGACGACGTGTTCGTCATCCGCCGACCCCAGGCCCACGGTCTGGATGCGCAGGTCGAGCTGGTGTGTCCAGAAGTAGGGAACCCGCTCGTACGGTTCACCCCTCCCGTGCACGATCGATGTCGCGACGTGCCGAGCCTGGTCGACGGCGTTCTGGACACATTCGAGTCGACGCGGTGTCGGAGAGCCCTCATGCACCCGAGCTGCGCAGTCGCCGATGGCGAAGACGTCCGCGGCGGACGTCCGTAGCCACGGGTCGACCACGATCCCGTTGTCGACGTGCATGCCAGCCTCGAGTGCGAGACGGTCGTTGGCCGTCACGCCGACAGCGACGACGACCAGGTCCGCTGGAAGCTCGACCCCGTCGGTCAACCTGACCCGCCGTACCTGGCCTTCATCACCAGCGAAAGCCACAGCCCCGGTTCGCACGATCACATTCACCCCGGCGCGAGCGTGAGCACGTTGGACCGCGTCTGAGACGAACGGGGCGACCGCACGCGCCATGACGCGCTCTTGCGGTTCCACGACGGTGACCGACGAGCTCGCCGCGGCCACGGCTGCCACTTCCAGCCCGATGAAGCCTCCTCCGATCACGACGATGTTGCGTGCCGTGCGCAGGCGACCCCGAAGGGCAGAGGCATCGGCAAGAGTGCGGAGCTCGACGACACCGTCGAGCTCGGTGCCAGGGACCTCGAGAGCTCGGTTCGTGGCGCCCGTCGCGAGAACCAGGTGGTCGTAGGCGAGCGTTCGACCGTCGGCCAGCCGTACGTGGTGATCGGCGGTCCGAAGGCCCGTCACCTCTGCAGCGAGCTCGAGCTCGACCCGATGGCTGTCGAAGAACTCCCGCGCCCTCAGCGGCTCGCCCTCTCCCCCTCGCCCGCCGGAGTCGCCGAGAAAAGCCTTCGAGAGCGGAGGTCGCTGGTAGGGCAGGTGGGGCTGGCCGTCGACGAGGACGATCTTGTCGGTGTAGCCCAGGTCCCTCAGCGACGCCGCCGCTTGGACGCCGCCGTGACCCGCTCCGACGACGACGACCGTCACAGCTGCGCCTCCGGAATCGTGAAGGTCATGTCGCCGGGATCGTCGCCGATGGTCAGCTGGCAGCTCAGACGGCTCGTGGGCAGACGGGGTGAGGCCGTCGAGTCCAGCATCTCGTCCTCGACCTCGGAGATGGGCGGCAGCCGATCCGCTGTATCGGGGTCTGCGTACACGTGGCAGGTCGCGCACATCAGATTGCCGCCGCACTCGGCGACGATGCCGGACACGTCGTGCGACATGGCTGCCTGCATGACAGTTCGGCCCGCCGCCTCCTCGATGCTCCGGCGGGTGCCATCAGCGAGGATGAAGTTGACGTTGGTCATCGAGTTCACGCGCCCTCGGCGATGACGTGGAGCTCCTGGGGTGAGCGGAACAGCCAGCCCCGCATCTGCCAGCCTTCCTCGGCCAGCCGGAGTCGGGGTGCGACCTTCGTGAGCTCCTCCAGGGCGATCCGTGCCAGCTCCCTGCCGAAGACGTTCCCGGCACAGAAGTGTCTGCCTCCGCCGAACGACATGTGCGAAGGACCATCACGGTGCAGCTCGTAGCGGTCGCCGTTGGTGAACTTCTGCTCGTCGCGGTTGGCCGAGGCGACCATCGAGTAGACGAGGGAGCCCTGCGGGATCGCCAGGTCGTGGATGACCGCGTCTCGCGTCGTCTCACGGAAGACCCCGCCGACCGGGGCTACCCAGCGCAGTCCCTCGGCGAGCGCGGTGGGGATGAGGGTCGGGTCGTCGACGATGTCGCCGTAGGTCCCTTCCTCGAGCAGGCCCAGGAGCGTAGTGGCCGAGACGTGCCCCGGCTCCTGCATCCCTCCGACGAGCTCGATCAGGAACGACGAGTAGATGTCGTCTCGCGACCGCAGCTGACCGGCCGGCATGCCAGCGTGGAGGAGGTGGGAGAGCCCGGAGTTGTCCGGCTCGGTCTCGAGGCGGACGAGCACCGGTTCGAGCACCTCCTTGATCTCCGCGACGACCTCGTCACTCCGCTGGAAGACCTCGTCGGAGAACGTGTAGTTCGAGGCGGCACCGATCACGGTGTGGAACCATCGTCGGAGCACGTCGGCGGGGACGTCGCCGATGCCCAGCATGCTGGCGAGCCCGCGGGTGCTGACGGGCTCGAGGTACTCGGCCACGATGTCGAACGAAACAGCCCCGGGAATCGCCGCGGCTACTTCTCTCGCGATGGGGCGAGCCAGCTCGTCGATGTAGGTGCTCACCGCGCCGCGACGCAGCGGCGGGTCGACCGAGGCTCGGCGGTCTCGGTGGACGTCACCGTTGGAGATCAAGATGTTCTGGGCGCCGAACGTCCTCTCCAGCACCGGCTGCGTGGCGGGTGCCTGGCTGAGCTCGGAGTCCGCCAGGAACTCGCGGACCTCGTCGTAGGTGGTCAGGAGGTAGGCGTTGAGAGCGGGCACGAACACGCACGGCGCTTCGCTGCGCATCCGTTCGTACAGGGGGTACGGGTCGGCCTCCAGTGCATCGATGTCGATGTCGTCGATCCACTCGACACCCGAACTCGTCACAGTCACGCGGTTCCTCCATTTACTGATCGGCCGCTAAAGACCCGAAGGGTTAGCGGGGTTTCAGGTGATCATCGTTACAACGCGCTCGTTCGTCAACCCCTGCATCGAGAGCGCAACGACGAACCGGCCTTGGAGACCTCGGGGGCTTCAGCATGCGGGACCGTGCCCACGAAACTCACCGAACGTTCAGGCTGGAACACGCGTCTGCCGACGATTCGGGGTGTCCCACGGTGAGGTTCATCAGGCCACCGCCGAAGCCGCCGCCCTGGATCGCTCGGGACGGTTCCACAGCGCGAACGGCACGCTCGGGGTGGACGCGATCCGTTGGCCGGGAAGACCTGGGGCCGGGCGACGCTGGCAACGCCGCTGCCGCATGCAAGCGGAGGCCGTCATCAGGCGAGTAGTCAGCCCGTACCCGGTTACACGCCGAAGGCGCCGAGCTCCGTACAGAAGATGCACTACCGGGAAGGGCAACCCTCGGCACCTGATCAGCGACGGCGACCAGTCGGCATGCTCGTTCTACGAGCCCGGTGGCGTCGGTCTCGACGACGCGGGGGGAGACGCGCCCCAAGCCGGCGGCCAGCGACAGTAGTGGTTGCGTCAGGACAGTCTGTCCAGCTCTCGAATCGCGCTCGACTCGGACGACAGGGTCCCGGGAAGTTGTGGTTCCTCAGTCGTGCCGGTGCTGGGCGGCTCGGTGCTCGGCGAGGACGTCGATGCCGAAGTCGTTGCTCGGGTCGCGCCATACGGCGTGGATGTGGTTGGCGTTGTCCTCGGTGTTGTCGAACTCGATGAGAGTGACCGGGCCTTCGATCCGGAAGTAGTGCGGCAGGTCGAGGCGGTGGCCACCTGCCCACACGAAGTGGAGCCGGTCGTCTCCGGCGCGGCGGATGCGGTCCATCTCGCGACCCACTTGCGCGTCCTTCACGTTGCCGAGGAAGGAAGCCAGGAGCTCGTCGAACGCAGCTGTCTGGGCGGCGTTCATCGCCGCTCGGGAGAGGCCGCGGGGCTGGGCCTTGACGTAGCGCAGCGCGTATCGGTCCTCGTCGGTGATCATGGCGTCGCGTCGGCCCACGCCGTGGACGTCGGGCCACTCCTCCTCGCCGATGAAGGGGACGCACCGGGTCACGAAGTCCGGCGGCGGCACGGCGTGGATGGTCGCCGTTCGTACCTGGTCGGGGTCGAGGCTGTTGAGAAGACCGAAGGCGCGGTCCTCCTCGTCGCCGAGGATGCGGAACGGCCCCAGCTTGGCGGGCTCGCTTCCGAGGAGCAGTGGGGTGACGGCCAGACGGTCCTGGCCGACGACGGTGAAGTTCAGCGACAGGTGGTGACCGACGAGCCGCCACCCCCAGTTGCTGTCGGGCTGGGGCTGGTCGAAGAACGTCAGGAAGTAGCCCTGGGGATCGCGGAAGTACGGCGCGACGTGGCCGAACACGTCGGTGTTGAGCTCGCGCAGAACGCCCTCGAGGGACATCACTTGGACGACCTTGGCGTACCCGGTGACCGACATGCTCTGGGCGATGACGCGGTGTGCCAGATAGCGCTGGGTGTCGTTCATGTCGCGCAACGGAATCCCCCGGCGGCCCGACTCGGGCAGGAAGTTCCAGTTGGTTCGGTTGGCGTCATCCATCGGGATGACGATGCGGGCGCGCTGGGCGTCGTCGAGCTGGTCGAAGAGCGCCATCGCGGCGAAGGTGACGGCGGTGGCATCGAAGTCACCGTCGAGTGGCCGGTTACGGGGCGCGTGCAGCACGACGCCGTCGGAACCGTCGGAGTGGGCCGTGCTCGCGTCGTGGCTCATGCCTTGATCCTCACTACCAGCATGCTCGCCGGCAGCCGGCTGTTGTTCTTCACGGTGCGTGTCGTCCCCGGGGTGTAGTGCACCGAGTCCATCGGCCCGAGTGTCACCTCCTCGCCCTCGCTGGTGAAGGTCAGCTCACCAGCTGTGACGACGTAGACGGTCTCGGTCTGCTGGGCCGCGAGGCCGGCCTCGGCGCCGGGGAGGTAGTGCGAGAGCACGACGGTGAAGCTCTCCGTAGGTGTGCGCTCTCCTCCTTGAAGCCGGACCGGGCCGACGCCTGTGTGGCCTTCGGGAACGAACGGCTCGCCATCGGCGATCCGGGTGACACGCATCGGCATGGTGTGTCACCCGGCCCTGTGGACCGGAGTGCTGACCGACCCGATGCCCTCGACCTCGACCTCGACGACGTCGCCGGGTTGGAGAAGCCGCGGTGGGGTGCGCGCGTAGCCGACTCCGGAGGGCGTGCCGGTGGCGATGAGGTCGCCCGGCAGAAGGGTGAGGGTGCGGCTGATGTAGGAGAGGATCTGGCCGACGTCGAAGATCATCTGGTCGGTCGTGGCCTCCTGCATCACCTCGCCGTTGACCCGCGCGACGACCTTGCGGCCAGCGAGGTCGCCGATCTCGTCGGAGGTGGCCAGGTCGGACATCGGCCCGCTGTTGTCGGCGTTCTTGCCGAGCGTCCACTGGGAGGTGAGCTTCTGGGCCCGGCGAGCGGTGATGTCGTTGAACGCCGCGTACCCGAACACGGCCCCGTGGGCCTGCTCGGAGTCGACCAGGTGGATCGGCTTCCCGACCGCGACCAGGAGCTCGGCCTCCCAGTCGAGCCCGTCCTCGTCGACAGGGACGATGACGGGCGTGCCGCCGACCGTGAGTGACGGGGTCCACCGACCGAAGATCGTCGGGTACTCCGGGATGTCGTAGGGGCCCTCGCGGACGTGCTCGCTGTAGTTGAGACCGACGCAGAGGATCCGGGCGCCGGGCTTGACCGGCGGCACGAGGTCGACGGTGCTGGGGTCCACGCGGTCCGCGACGGTGGTGGCCGCGGCTGCGGCGGCGTAGGGATCCTCCCAGAACGTCTCGACGGGCCCCAAGGGGATCAGGCTCGAGCCGTCACGGGCCGCGACGTGGACGCGGCCCTGGTGTTCGTATCCGACGATGCGCATGAAGTGGGCCTCTACCGGTCAGTTGGCGGGGCCGTACTGGCGGGCGAGCCAGCCACCCGGGGCGGCGCCCTCGACGACGATGGACCGGTCGCGGATCAGCCAGCGACCGTCGCGCTGCTTGACGAAGCGGTCCCGCCAGCAGCCCCAGTGGTCGGGTGCGGCCTCATCGGTGATGGCGATGTACATGGTCAGCACGTCGGCCTCGTCACCGTCGAAGGTGATGTCGAGCGTGGTGGCGTTGTGCCGGATGAAGGTGGGCTCCTGGCCCTTGACGACGCCGGCCATGTCGCGCGGGCCGACGGTCACGCCATCGGGGAAGCGGATCGTGGCATCGTCGGTGTACAAGACGGCCATACCGTCGAAGTCGGCCTTCTCTCGGGCCATGTTGCAGTAGCGGTGCATGACCGCGGCGATGAGGGCGCGGTCCTCGACTCGGGCCTCGTTCAGGCTGGCGTCGCTCATGGTGGGTTCCTTGTCTCTGGTTCGTTCTGAGGCGCGGCGGTGCCGCACCGCATGGTCAGTTCCCGGCGAGGTGGCTGCGCAGGAACGCAGCCGTGACGGCGATGTTGTCGGCCGAGTCGAAACGGGGGTCCTCGTGTCCTGCTCCGCCCAGGATCATCAGCGTGGAGGAGCTACCGGCACGGGTGAGTGCCTCGTGCAGCTGGACGCTCTCGCTGCTCTCGATCACGTGGTCCCGGTCGCCGTGGGCGATCAGGAACGGCGGTGCGTCTGCTCGGACGTGGTGGAGCGGGCTGGCCCGGCGCACGAGGTCGGGGACCGACGCCAGGTCCTCGACACCGAGCAGGTTGTGCTCGGCCCCCGGGGGCAGGATCGCTGCCTCGAGGGGGCTTCGCGACGCGCTGGTGGCGATGTCGCTGAAGCCGAACCAGGACACGACGGCCCCTACCTGTGCCGAGTCCGTATCTGGACTGAGCGCCGCGAGCGCCGCGAGGACGGCGCCGGCGGACGCTCCCCAGAGCGCGATCTTCGGGTTGGTGGTTCCCACGACGTCGAGATGGTCACGGACCCAGGTGATGGCCGCGACGATGTCGTCGAGCTGATCGGGAAAGCGTGCCGAGGGCGCCAACCGGTAGTCCAGGGACACGACGTTCAGGCCGTGCGCGGCGAGCGCGCGAATGCGGTCGCCGTCCATGGCCCTGTCCCCGACGGCGAACCCGCCACCGTGGATGTACATCACCGTGCCGAGGCTGGGGTCGACGGGTCCACTGGCCGGGTGGAGATCGAGGTTCAGGGGTCCCGAGGAGGTGCTGGTGTACTCGAACGTGTTGTTCATGAGGCTCGCATTCCGGTCGTCGACCGTGGAAACGTCAGTCGTCGCAGTGTGCTCCGGCAGGGGTGCTGCCGGGGCGAACCCGTGCCGGGATGACCGTGGAGAGCGTCACCGGCGGTAGTCAGGGCGGCCTAGACGGCCGCGGCGACCTGCGCCGGCCGAGGCAGCTGGGCGAGGAGGCTTTCGACGAGTCGGACCGAGTCCTCCACGCCGTCCGCGATGCCGAACACGTAGACGTCGGGGCGCGAGAGCAGCGTGGTGGCGCCGTGCCGGCCGAAGTAGTCGGCGTACGTGTCGTCGGCGTCGGTGAAGTCCTCGCCGATCCGGATGCGCCTGACGCCCAGCTCGTCGAGCCGCACGAGCCTCTCCTCGCCCAGCGCCTCGTCGAGGGCGAGCGTGGAGACCAGCTGGAAGCCGTAGCCGACGACGTCGTCGAGCAGCTTCTCCTGGCCGTCGGCCCGGACGGTGCCCTGCGGGGCGACGGCGCCGGCCTGGGGGCCGTACTCGCCGTCGGCGGTGCGGTGCAGGATGCCGTCACGCAGCGGCGGGATCGGCGGGGTCACGTTGCCGCCGGTCGACTCCAGGTAGGCGTCCCGGCCAGCTGCCTCTTCCGGCGATGCGGGGTTGACCATCTTGTACGCCGCCAGGGAGCCCTCGACGAAGAAGCGGCTGTGTGCCAGGCGCTCACTCTCGTAGGTGTCGAGGATGGACTCGTCGGCGAGGCCGCGCAGGACCAGGTCGAGCTTCCAGGACAGGTTCCCGGCGTCGCGCATCGCGCAGCACGCGCCCTGCCCCATGTAGGGCGTCATGGCGTGGGCGGAGTCGCCGCCGATGAAGACGTTGCCGCGTCGCATGCCGGTGGCCACCTGGCTACGGAAGCTGTAGATCTTGCGCCGCGTCTGCCGCACGTGATCGCGCGGGATGCCGACCTTCCGCTCGAGGAAGTCCAGGCCCCGCTCCTCGACGGCCTCGACCTCGGCGTCGTCGGTGGGCAGCATCCGGACGTCGGTCCGGACGCGGCCGACGCCGTTGGGCGCGAAGAAGTAGGGCTGGTCGAGGTCGAGGTCGAAGTAGATCCGGTGCTCCAAGTCGTTCGGGAGCGGCTTGACCACCTCGTAGTCGGTGAGGATCCAGCGGTCGTCGTGGTGGTGGAGCACCTCGACGTCAATGCCGATCGCGTCGCGCACGTAACCGCTCGCACCGTCCATTCCGACGACGTAACGGGCGACCACGGTCTCGACGTCGTTCGACGTGTCGGCGGTCTGACCGTTGGCGTTGGAAATCCGGGTGGTCACGACGTACCCGTCGCCCTCAGCGCGCAGGTCTGTGACGCTGCGGCCCCAGCGCACCTCGACGTTCGGGTTCTGCGCGATGCGCCGCTCCATGGCGGCCTCGATGTTCGGCTGGTGAAGCGAGAGGTGCGACCAGTGGCCACTGCGCTTGTAGTTCCAGTCGAAGAAGCCTTTCTGCTTCCCGTCTGCACCCCAGAGCTCGACCGTACGCTGCGGGAGTGACTCGGCGAGCGCCTCGCGAGGGTCCGACGCGTGCTGCAGCAGTCGGGCCACCTCGCCGTCGAGAGTGCTCATGCGCGGGAGCCCGTAAGGCTCGGGGAACTTGTCGAACACCACGATGCTGTGGCCGCGCTGGCCCAGCAGCGAAGCGAGCATCTCGCCCGCAGGGCCGAAGCCCACGATGGCGACGTCGACGGTCTTCCTCATCGTCTTCTCCTCAACTGCCCAACCACCCGAACGTTTAGGGGTGAATGCAGCGATCGTTCACCCACTCGTGGGCAAGAGTCAAGAGATCGGGCTAAACTGTCCGAGTGTTTTCTCCCGCACTCACCCGCGCTCAGTCACTGGCAGACGACATCGAGCGCATCGTCGTCGACCGTGACCTTCGGCCCGGCGACCGCATCGCCACGATGGACGAGCTGCGCGAGCAGACTCGTCTGGGCCGCGCCACGATCAGTGAGGCCGCCCGGCTCCTGACTGAGCGGGGGACGGTCGATGTCCGACCTGGCCGTGGCGGCGGCCTGTTCGTCGCCGAAGCCGGTCATGTCGTGCGCCTGCGCCACACCCTGCTCGCGGCCGGCCAGGACGCCGCGAGCGTGGCCAACGCACTCGCCGTCCGCGACGCGTTGGAGGAGCTGATCGACACCGACGCCGCACGCCATCGGACCGTCGACGACATCGACGCACTCCAGGCGATCGTGCGCCGCATGCGTGAGGACGCCACCACGCGCGAGGCGTTCTTGCGGGAGAACTGGGAACTGCACTCGAGGATCGCCGAGATCACCCCGAACGACCTCGCACGAAGCGTCTACCTCGCCGCGATGGCACAAGCGGTCGGGCTTCCCAGTCACGCGGACTCCGTGACGGCAGCGGACGAGGGCGCCTATCTCCTTTTCCGCGTGGACGTCCACGCCGAGCTGGTCGATGCGATCGCATCCGGCGACGTCGCCCGTACCTCGCGAGCGGTGGCCGCCCACCGCGCCGTAGCTAGCAACGACTGAGCGTCAGCACGGTGTGAACCGTAGGTCTCGACCCCCCACTCGACGTGTGCGGCCAGTCTGCTGACTGGTCTCAACTCGGTGGGCACGAGCCGCAACGCGTCGACTCGGGGGTCCTCGACCAGCGGCGGAAGGAGTCCGACGCGCACCTCACCGCCCGCGGGGACGCGCTCACGGGCGAGCTGCTCGTGAAATCACTGCTGGCTCCGCGTAATCGCTGCGACCACCGTGTCGACGGCGGTCTCGACGGCGGCGCCGACGGCCTCACGGTCGGTGGACTCGGAGTCGTGGACGAAGGCGCGCGCCCCGCGCCGCATGCCGCAGAAGTCGACGATGCCCTCCTCGACCTGGGTGGTGAACGCCCGGTCGTAGCCGTGGCGGGCGAAGGACGCCGCGGAGGTCCCCGAGAGCGGCAGCAGGTGGACCGTGAGCCGGTCGAGCCATGGGACGACGCGGTCCTCTTCGTCGAAGCCGAACGCCCACCCGCCCACGAAGACGCGGTCGACCCAGCCCTTCAGCAGAGCCGGCAGTGACCACCAGTAGACCGGGAAGACGAGCACGAGGTGGTCGACCGTGTCGACCCTCGCCTGCTCCGCCGCGACCGCGGGGTCGGTCAGCGACCGCTCGAGGTAGTCCTGGCGGTCGCCCGCCGCGAACCGCGGGTCGAAGCCTTCCTGGGCCAGGTGCGCCAGGGTGGTCCGGTCGGCGCCGAGCTCTTCCTGCAGCCGTCGGGCCGCGTGGTGGGTGAGCGAGCCGGTGTCCGGGTGGGCGGTGACGATCAGGGTGCGCACGCCCTCATCCTCCCGACCCCCGCCGCCCCTCCTCCCCAGGCCCCCCCTCAGGGCCCCGTCGTCGGGGCTGGTACGACGGGACCCGCACCGGCTGGCCCGCCGCGAACGCCAGCACTTGCTCGACGGCCGCGCCGTACAAGCTCTCGAGCACCTCGGCGACGACGTAGCCCAGGTGCGGGGTGGCGGTGACGCCCGGCAACCGCAGGAGCGGGTCGTCGCCGGCGGGCTCGACCTCGAAGACGTCGACCGCCGCGCGTCCCGGTCGTCCCGCGGCGACGGCCGCGGCGAGCGCCCCGGGAGCGACGGGCCCCGCGCGCGAGGTGTTGACGAAGAGCGCGTCGGGCCGCATCCGACCCAGCAGGTCGGCGGTGACGACGCCCCGTGTGGCCGGCACCGGCGGCAGGTGCACCGTCAGGACGTCGCTCGCCTCGAACAGCGCCCGCCGGTCGGCGGCGACCTCGTGCCCGGTCTCGTGGGCCCGCACCCGGGAGCCCTCCCGCCCGTCGACGAGCACGCGCATGCCGAAGGCCCGCCCGACGTCGGCCACCCGCGCGCCGATGCGTCCCAGCCCGAGGACGCCGAGGGTGCGGCCGCGCAGCAGGGTGCCGACCGACCCCTGCCACCCGCCCGCACGGAGGCGCGCGACCTCGTCGGGCAGCCGTCGGCTCGCCGCCAGCACGAGCGCCCACGTCAGCTCGGCCGTCGCCGCCGGGTCGCCCGCGCCGCCGGCGCACACGGCGACCCCCCGCTCGCGGCAGGCGTCGAGGTCGAGGTGGTCGGTGTGCCGGCCCGTCTGGCTGACGAGGCGCACCGTGCCCAACCGCTCGACCACCGCCCGCGGGAGCGCCGTGCGCTGCTGCAGCAGGACGACGGCGTCGAAACCGTCGAGCCGCGCGATCAGCCGGTCCCCGGTCACGGCGTCGGGGAAGGTGACGACCTCGTGCTCGGGGGCGTCGAGCAGCGGACGCGCCGCGGCCAGCGCGGTGAACGCGCCCTGGTGGTCGTCGAGCAGGGCGACCCGCACGGTCGACCTCCGTCCGTCCGCCACCGGCGGCGGCCCTCCCGGCGAGCACGCCACCCGCGCTCGCGTCGCTCAGTCGTAACCGGCCTCGACCCACCAGGCGCCGTCCACGCACGCCATCAGCCAGGCGCGGCCGTCGACGCCGACCACCTGGAAGCGCGCCGCGCGCCGCACCGGCGAGCCCGTCTCCTCCCACCACGCCTCGTCGACCGGCCACGGGCCGGCCCACGCGTCGACCGGCAGCCAGCCCGCGTCGGGCACCCGCACCGTGGTCGGCTCCCCCGTCACCCAGCCCCGCTCGTCCACGCGCACCGGCACCCCGGAGGCGTCGTGGACCTCGCCGGGCAGCGGCTCCGCGAAGACCCGGGCGGGCGCCGGGCCCGGGATGCGCCCCGGCCACGGCCGGTCGACGGCCCGCAGCCCGACGGGCCGCTCCCCCCACGGCACGGCGGCCTGGCGCGCCGCCGGACCCCGACCTCCCTGCGCGACCGGCACCAGCACCGCGTCGTACCCCAGCATCGCCTGCACCCGCGCCATCCCTCTCTCCACCAGCTCGTCCGCCCCTCCGCCCCACAACGCCTCCGCGTGCGCCGCCGCCGGCTCGGCCGTCTCCGGCACGAACCGCACCCGCGTCACCGGCTCCAGCACCGGCCCCGCCGCCCGCCGACTGCGCACCGACCCCTGCGACTGGCCCTGGAGCTGCCAGTGCACCCGGTCCACCAGGTCGCGCGCCGAGAAGTGCCGCGGGTGCAGCCAGCTGCGCGCGGAGACCACGACGTCCTCCCCGTGCGCGCCCGCGCACGACGCCTCGACCCGCACGGCGGTGGCGACGAGCTGGCGCTCCGCGAGGCCGGCCACGAACCGCTCCGCGGTGGTGCGCACGCTGAAGCAGATCGCCTCCACCGACTCCAGCGGCGGCTCGAACGGGACCTCGCGGGCCAGCTCGGGCGGCGGCGTGCGCGCCGCCAGCACCGCCTCGCCCTCGCCCCGCACCCGGCGGTGGACCTCCGCCCCGTAGGCGCCGAAGCGGCGGCCGACGTCGGCGCCGGGGAGCGCCCCGAGGTCGCCGAGGGTGCGCAGTCCCAGCCGCCGCAGCAACGAGACCAGCTCCTCGGCCGCCGGGTCCGCCAGCAGCGCCTCGACCGGCAGGCCCCGCAGGAACGCGGCCGACTCCCCCGGCCCCACGACCACGTGCTCCTGCACCCCCGCGCGGCGCGCGGCCTGCTCGGCGGTGAACAGGTCGTCGGCGACGCCCATCCGCACGTCCCACACCCCGGCGGCCACGAGGGTCTCGGCGAGCAGGGCCGCCGCGTGCGGCTCGCCCCCGCCGTACCGCCCCGGCGCCCGCAGGGCCAGCAGCCCGGGACGCAGCGGCGCGACCCCGGGCCGCACCTCCTCGACGACCCCGAGCACGGTCTCGAACGCCCGGGCGTCGCGCTCGGGGTTGGCGTCGAGCAGCACGAGCTCGGGGCAGCGCGACTGCGCGTCGCGGCGCCGCATCCCCCGCCGCACGCCCTCGTCGCGGGCCGGGCCGTTGCAGACCTCCACCACGTTGCTCGACAGCACCGCCGCCGGCGCACCGAGGGACAGCTCCTCCTCGGCGAGCGCCGCGACCACCGACCAGTCCGGGCACCAGACGACGAGCACGCGGCCGGCCACTAGCCGACCCTCCCCACGGCCCGCTCGGGTCGCTCCAGGCGGGCGGCCCCGCCCTGCTCGGCGGGGAAGCGGAGGTCGGCGTGGCGCGCCGGCGCCGCCCCCCGTCGTACGGCGACCCGCACCCACCGCTCCCGCAGCCGGCCCTCGCCGTGCTCGGCCCCCGTCCAGCGCACGCGCTCGACGCTCAGGCGGGCCTCGCAGCGCGGCCAGTCGCCCCACACCACGAGCGCCGCGGAGCGCTTGCGCAGCCGGGCCTCCAGGACGCTCGCCGACTTCGGGTCGACGACGCCCCGGGGCCGCAGCACCACGAGCCGCACGACGTCGACGAGCGCCGCCGTCGCCTCGAGCCACAGGTCGCCCGGGTCGGGCACCAGCACGGTGCGCGCCGGGTCGAGCCCGAGGTCGAGGGCCGCCTCGACGCCGAGGTCGGGCCACCCGACGACGGCCACCCACTCACCGGCCGCCGAGGCCCCCGCGACGAGGGCGAGCGCGAGCCGCGCCGAGTCCACCCCGTAGGCGCCCCCGGCCCGCAGCTGGAGCAGCTCGGCGAGCGCCGGGTGGGTGGGCAGCGGGAGCCGCGTGGGCCCGCCCTGCATCGCCGTCACCCGGTCGCGGAGCTGGGCGACGACGCCCAGGTCCACCCCGTCGGGGGCGGGGACGGGGAGCGCGGTCATGACGTCGATGATCGAACATTTGTTCGAACGACGCAAGGCGCCAGGTCAGCAGCCGCAGCCGCCCACGACCTCGTCCGGCTCGGGCCCGAACGTCGCCCCGGGCATGATGTCGGCGCCCGGGGTCGTGCCGCTCAGCTGGTCGGCGGCGAGCACGACGGCGGCGGCCGTGTAGGTCGTCAGCTCGCGCGGCCAGAGCACCTCGTCGGGCCACACGTAGCCCGTGAAGTAGCCCCCGGTCTCCTCGTCGCGCAGGAACTGCACATCCGTGAGCAACCGCAGGGCGCGCTCACGGTCGCCCACCGCGTCGAGGGCCATCACCAGCTCGCAGGTCTCCGCCCCCGTCACCCACGGGTTGGTGTCGACGCAGCGGATCCCGAGGCCGGGCACGACGAAGTCGTCCCAGCGCCGCGCCAGCAGCGCGTGCGCCTCCTCGCCGCGCACGGCGCCGCCCAGCACGGGGTAGTACCAGTCCATCGAGAACGTCGCCTTGTCGAGGAACGCCTCGGGGTGCCGGCGCACCGCGTGGCGCAGCCGGCCGGCCGCGCGCTCCCACGCGGGCTGCGGCTCCCCCACCAGCCCGGCGAGCGCCACCCCCGCCCGCAGCGAGTGGTAGGTGCTGGAGGACCCCGTCAGCAGGGCCTCCTCCCGCACCGGCCCGGGCGCGCCGTCGACCCACTCCTGCAGCCACGCCACGCCGCCGGAGGGCAGCTGCAGGCGCACGACGAAGTCGAGGGCCGCGCGCACCATCGGCCAGCAGCGGTCCACGAACCCGCGGTCGCGCCGTACCAGCCAGTGGTGCCACACGCCGACCGCGACGTACGCCGACATGTTCGTCTCGCCGCCGTCGTCCTCGACCCGGTCGCCGACGACCTTGACCGGCCAGCTGCCGTCGGCCCGCTGGTTGTCGCGGCACCAGGCGTAGGCCCGCTCGGCGGCCTCGACCTCGCCGCCCACGAGCAGCGCCATCGCGGCCTCGACGTGGTTCCAGGCGTCGGTCTTGTCACCGGTCGTCCAGGGGATCGCGCCGTCGGGGTGCTGCACGTCGGCGATGGACGCCGCGGTCCGGCGCACCTGCTCCGCGGTGAGCACGCCCGGCACCGCGGGCACCGCCGGCACGGCGGCAGGCTCCGGAGGCCCGTCGACCCCGACGGGCTGCGGGTGCGGGGGCATCAGGCCGGCTTGCGGAAGTAGAGCACCAGGCTCTTGCCCACCAGCGGGTCGAGCACCCGGCCGGCCAGGCGCAGCGCCAGCGGCTGCTTCATGATCTCCCAGACGAGCAGGCGGTGGTACGCCTTCGCGAGCGGGTGGTCGTCGTTGCGGACGCCGACGGCGCACTTGATCCACCAGTACGGCGTGTGCAGCCCGTGGGCGTGGTCCTTGCCGACGAGCTCGAGACCGGCGTTGGTCACCTTGGTCGCGAGCTCCTTGTCGGTGTAGATCCGGATGTGGCCCCCCGGGACGTCGTGGTACTCCGTCGAGAGCTTCCAGTTGACGACCTCGGGGAACCAGCGCGGCACCGAGACGGCGAGCGTGCCGCCGGGGCGCAGGACGCGCACGAGCTCCTCGATGGCCTGGATGTCGGCGGGGATGTGCTCGAGCACCTCCGCGGCCACGACGCGGTCGAACTCGCCGTCGCCGAAGGGCAGGCTGAGCGCGTCGCCCTCCTTCGTGTCGGCCTCCGCGGCCGCCGGCACCTCGCCGGCCTCCTTCATCGCGCCGAACAGGTCCCGCACGCCGGCGAGCTCGTCGGCGTCCTGGTCGAACGCCACGACGTCGGCGCCGCGCCGGTACATCTCGAAGGCGTGGCGCCCGGCGCCGCAGCCCATGTCCAGCACCCGCTCGCCGGGCTGGAGGCCCAGCCGGTCGAAGTCGACGGTCAGCATGTCCGCTCCCTCACTCGTTCCCACGACGCCGGGACGCGGCCTGCGCGCGCGTCACCTCGATGACGTCCTCGTACGCCTGCGCGGTGGCCCGTGCCACCGCCCGCCAGCTGAACTCCGCGAGCACCCGCTCGCGACCCGCCCGGCCCATGCGCTCGCGCCGCTCCGGGTCGTCGAGCAGGGCCGCGATCGCGTGCTCGAGCTGACCCACGTCGCCGGGGTCGACCAGGTCGGCGCACAGCCCGTCCGGGCCGGTCACCTCGGGGATCGCGCCGGCCCGCGAGGCCACCAGCGGCGTCGCGCAGGCCATCAGCTCGGCCGTCGGCAGCGAGAAGCCCTCGTAGAGCGACGGCACGCAGGCCAGCTCGGCGGAGCCCATGACGCGCACGAGCTCCTCGTCGCTGACGCCGTGCACGAAGGTGACCGCGTCGGCGATGCCCAGCTGGTCGACGAGCTGCTCGGTGCGCCCGCCCGGCTGGGGCTTGGTGACGAGCACGAGCTCGAGGTCGCGCTCCGTGCGCAGCTTCGCGAACGCCTCGAGCAGCGTGCCGATGCCCTTGAGCGGCGCGTCGGCGCTGGCCATCGCGACGATGCGGCCCGGCACCCGCGGCTCGGTCGGCGGCACGAAGACGTCGTCGACGCCCAGCAGGATGACCCGCAGCCGCTCGGGGTCCACGCCGAAGTCGGTGATGATGTCGCGCTTGGACGACTCCGACGGCGTGAGCACGAGCGTCGCCTTCCGGGCGACGCGGCCCTGCATCCGCAGGAAGCCGTACCAGCGGCGCAGCGACAGCTTCTTGCGCCACGTCGGGGCCGCGGCCAGGTCGATCCGGCGGTCGAAGGTGATGGGGTGGTGCAGCGTGGTCACGACCGGCATCCCGTCGGCCGCGAGGTCGAGGATCCCGTAGCCCAGCACCTGGTTGTCGTGCACCACGTCGAAGTCGTCCGCTCGCTCGCGCAGGATCCGACGCACCCGCTCGGCGAACGTGCGGGGCTCGGGGAAACCGGCCGTCCACATCGTCAGCACCTCGCGCACGTCGGTCAGGTCGCGGATCTCGCCGAGGCCGGGCGTGCGGAACGGGTCGGGCTCGCGGTAGAGGTCGAGGCTCGGCACGGGCGTGAGCCGCACGCCGGGGTCGAGCTCGGGGTAGGGCTGGCCGGAGAACACCTCGACCTCGTGGCCCAGCGCGACGAGCTCGCGGCTGAGGTGACGAACGTAGACGCCCTGGCCTCCGCAGTGCGGCTTGCTGCGGTACGACAGCAGTGCGACGCGCATCCACGCACCTCTCCACTCGGGCGGCCGCCCGGGGCGGGGGCACTGGACCGAAGGTTACCCGCGGGTCAGTCGCCCCGCGGGCGGTCCCCCTCCGCCGGGATGAGCGCGTACGCCTGGCCCTCGACGCTGCGGATCCACTCGCCGCCGGCCCCGTCCGCCTTGCGCAGCTTGCGGCGCAGGTTGCCGACGTGGACGTCGAGGAGGAAGTGCGACTCGCCGAACTCCTCGGTCCACACCGCCTGCACCAGCTCGCGCCGGCCCCACGCCCGGCCCGGCTCGCGGGCCAGCGCAGCGAGGATGGTGACCTCGACGCCGGTGAGCGGCAGCGGCACGCCGCCGAGGAGGGCGACGTCGCGCGCGGGGACGACGACGAGCCCGCGTCCGGCGTCCACCGCCTCGGGCGCGGAGGGCGCCGTGGATGCCGTGTCCGGTACGGCGGCAGCCCCGGCGGGCGCGCCCGTCGCCGTGCCCGTCGTACCGGCGGGCGTGGCCGCCACGGCGGGCCGGGAGCGGCGCAGGAACGCGCCCACCCGGGCGCGCAGCTCGCGCGGGGAGAACGGCTTGACCATGTAGTCGTCCGCGCCGACGTCGAGGCCGGCGAGCCGGTCGGACTCGTCGGTGCGACCGGTCAGCATGATCACGAACGCGTCGCTGAACGCGCGCAGCCGGCGGCAGGTCTCCATGCCGTCGATGTCGGGCAGGCCGAGGTCCAGCGTCACCAGGTCGGGCTGCTCGCGGCGCACGACCTCGACGGCCTCGGCTCCCGTCGCGGCCTCGAGCACCGTGTAGCCGGCCTCCTCGAGGACGGTCACGACGAGGAAGCGGATGTCCTCGTCGTCGTCCACGACCAGGACCGTGCGTCCCGTCTCCGTCGTCACGCCCGTGCGCCTCCCTCGTGCGTCTGGTGCATCCCCGGCCGCTCCGGTACCCCACGAGCCGCGGCAGCACCGGCCGTGGCCTGCCCCGGTAGGTTCGACGCTACCGCGAGGAGCGCACGGACCGCCTCGGGCGGTGAGGGCACGTACGCGAGGAGCGGCAGATGCAGGACGAGCGTCAGGGGACCCCGGCGACCCCTCCCGGGCCGGCGCCGTCCGGGCCCGGGGGGCACGGGGGGCCCGGGGGGCACGGGGGACCTGACGGGGACGACCCGCGGGACCCGGTCGCGCTGCAGCGTGCCGTCGACGGGGTCAGCGACGTGGTGGGCTCCGGCAGCGAGCAGCTGGACCGGATCACCCGGGTGGCCCGCAAGCTCTTCCGGGTGACCGCCACCTCGATCACCCTGTTCGACCGCGACCGGGCGTGGCTGCCCAGCGCCCAGGGCACCGACGTGCGCACCCTCCCCCGCTCCCAGACCTTCTGCGACACCACCCAGGCCCTCGGCGACCTCCTCGTGGTGCACGACGCCCGCGACGACGAGCGGTTCGCCGATCTCGACATCGTCCGCGACGGCGGCATCGTCTTCTACGCGGGGCACCCGCTCACCGACCACCTCGGCAACGTGGTGGGCACGCTGTGCCTGTTCGACGACGCCCCGCGCGACCTCGACGAGGAGGGCCGCGCAGACCTGGCCGACCTCGCCGCCTGGGCCCAGCACGAGCTCGTGGCGTCGACGGAGATGGGGCAGGCGCGCGAGGTGCAGGCCTCGCTGCTGCCCGCGGACCCCGTCTCCGAGGGCCCCTGGCGCGCGGTCGGCACGTGCCTGCCCGCCCTCGCCGTGGGCGGCGACTTCTTCGACCACGGTGTCGGCAACGGCGTGCTGCACCTCGGGGTCGGCGACGTGATGGGCAAGGGCACGAGCGCCGCGCTGCTCGGCGCCGGCGCACGCGCCGCGATCCGCAGCACCCACGCCGCCGTGACGGCGGGCGCGGACCTCGGCGTCACCGCCACCCAGGTCGCGCACAGCCTCACCCCCGACCTGGAGCGGGCGGGCGCCTTCCTCACCCTCTTCGAGGCCGCGATCGACCTCGACGACGGCTACACGCGGTGGGTCGACGCCGGATCCGGCCTCGCCGCGGTCGTCCACCACGACGGGTCGTGGACGGCCCTGAGCGGCGACGACCGTCCCTTCGGCGTCTTCCCCGACGACCACTGGAGCGAGCACACGACGACGGTGGGACCCGGCGACCGCCTGGTGGTCATCAGCGACGGCGTGCTCGACCTGCTCGACGCCCCCGAGGCCCCCTGGCCCGAGCTGGCGCGCCTCGTGCGTGCCGAGGAGTCGCCGGACGACCTGCTCGAGGCGGTCCGGCGGCTCGCGCGGGAGCGCACCCCCCTGGACGACGTGACGGTGCTGGCGGTGTTCCGCCGGCCGGAGGTGGGGTGATGTCGCGGCGGCTCCTGCTGCTGCGGGCCATCGTCCTCGTCACGGCGCTGCTGGGCATCAACTACGTCACCTGGCGCTGGCTCTTCTCGGTCCACTGGTCCGCGTGGTGGATCGCGGTGCCCCTGGTCGTCGCGGAGACCTACAGCCTCATCGACTCGCTGCTGTTCGGCATGGCCATGTGGCGCCTGAAGGAGCGGGGCGAGCCACCGCCGCCGATCCCCGACGCGACCGTCGACGTGTTCATCACGACCTACAACGAGCCGATCGACCTGGTGCGCGGCACGGCGGTCGCGGCGGTCGCCATCCGCCACCCGCACCGCACCTGGATCCTCGACGACGGCAACCGGCCCGAGATGGAGCGGCTGGCCGAGGAGCTCGGCATCGGGTGGATCACCCGCTCCGGGGACTGGGCGGGCATGCCGCGCCACGCGAAGGCCGGCAACCTCAACAACGCGCTGCAGGCGACCGACGGCGAGTACCTCCTCATCCTCGACGCCGACCAGGTGCCGTCGCCCGACATCCTCGACCGCACGCTCGGCTACTTCGCCGACCCCGAGGTGGGGCTCGTGCAGACGCCGCAGTACTTCGTGAACGTCCCCGAGGACGACCCGCTCGGCAGCCAGGCACCGCTGTTCTACGGCCCGATCCAGCAGGGCAAGGACGGGTGGAACGCTGCGTTCTTCTGCGGCTCCAACGCCGTCCTGCGCCGCGAGGCGCTCATGCAGGTGGGCATCTCCCGGTACGTGCACGAGGTCGGTGTCGGGGTGACCCGTGCGCTCCGCTCGGCCCGCTCCGTCGTCGCCGACGCCCGCAAGGACCTCGGCCCCGGCGACGAGGCGCTCGCCGCCGCCCTCGACGAGGTGCTGTACGACGTGAACCGCGCGCGGCGCGAGATCGCGCGGGGCGAGGCGCTGCTCGACGTCACCTACCGCTTCCAGAACCGCATCGCCGACATCCGGCGCCGCCTGGTCGCCGCCGACCTGCAGCTCGTCGCCGCGGACCTCGAGGTCATCGCGCAGCTCGACGAGCTCGCCGAGGCCTCCGACCAGTCGCTGGCGACGGTCAGCGTCGAGAGCATCGACCGGGTGACGGCCCAGGCGCTCTCGCCGCTGGGCGCGATCGAGGCCGTCGAGGCGCTGCTGCGCGCCGTCGACGTCGACCGCTCCGACGAGGCGATGCCCGTCATGCCGATGGCGACGATCTCGGTCACCGAGGACATGGCCACCTGCATGCGCATCCACGGGCTGGGGTGGCGCACCGTCTACCACGACGAGGTGCTGGCGCACGGGCTGGCGCCGGAGGACCTGGAGTCGATGCTGACCCAGCGGCTGCGCTGGGCCCAGGGCACCGCGCAGGTCATGTTCCGGGAGAACCCGCTGGTGCAGAAGCGGCTGCGCTGGCCGCAGCGGCTCATGTACTTCGCGACGATGTGGAGCTACCTGTCGGGCTTCGCCGCCCTGGTCTACATCGCCGCTCCGGTCGTCTACCTCACCATCGGCGTGCTGCCGGTGCAGGCGCTGAGCTCCGACTTCTTCCTGCGGCTCGTGCCCTTCCTCGTGGTCAACCAGCTGCTGTTCTTCGTGGCGGCGGCCGGGCGACCGACGTGGCGCGGCCAGCAGTACTCCCTCGCGCTCTTCCCGGTGTGGATCAAGTCGGTCACCTCCGCCTTCGGCAACGTCTTCCTGGGACGCGACCTCGACTTCTCCGTCACGCCGAAGGTGCGCAAGGAGGAGGACCGGCTGCGGTGGGACCTCGTGCGCCCCCAGCTGATCGCCATGGGCCTGCTCGCGCTGGCCGCCGTGATCGGTGTCGTCCGCCTGGCCGTCGGCCAGGCGTCGCTGCTCGGCACCTCGCTCAACCTCGTCTGGGTCGTCTTCGACCTGGTGATCTTCTCCGTCATCATCCGGGCGGTCCGCTACCGCGGCTCCACCCCGGACGAGCCCGTCGCGGCGTCCGCGCCACCCCCCTCCCCCTCCACCGAAGGAGACCGATGATCGAGATCGACGTCAGCACCGAGAACGGCATCGCCGTCGTCGTTCCCCGGGGGCGGCTCAACATGGTCGCCGCGCGCCAGCTGCGGGAGACGCTGACCGGCGTCGTGGGCGGGGGCACGAACCGCGTCGTGGTCGACCTGGCCGAGACCACGTTCCTCGACTCCTCCGGGCTCGGGGCGCTCATCAGCGGCCTCAAGACCGCCCGCCAGGCCGGCGGCGACCTCCGCATCGCCCGGCCCACCCCCGGGGTGCAGGCGGTCTTCGAGCTGACCAACATGGACAAGGTCCTGCGGGCGCGGGCGGACGTCGAGAGCGCGTTCGATGCCTGACCGGGCCCACCCGGGCGGCGAGTCGGGCGGCACACGCGTCCTCGTCCTCGACCTGGCCGCCGAGCCCGGCGCGCTCGACGACGCGCACGACGCGCTCGAGCAGGCGTGGGAGGACCACCCCGAGGTGGGCGAGGGCGAGCGCCTGCGCTTCGTCATGGCCACCATGGAGATCCTCGGCAACGTGGTGGAGCACGCCTACGCCGCCGACGACGAGCCCCGCCGGCGCCGGCTGGCGCTCGAGGTGCGCCGCGCCGACGGCGGGCTCGTCGGCACCATCAGCGACAACGGCCAGCCCGCGGCGCTCGACCTCAGCGACGTGACCATGCCCGGCGAGGACGCCGAGAGCGGCCGGGGCCTGGCCCTCGCCGCCGCGGCGCTCGACGAGCTCGCCTACGAGCGCGTCGAGGGGCGGAACGTCTGGACGCTGCGGTGCGGTCCCCGGGACTGAGCGTCCCCGGAGCGGCCCCCACGCCCGGTGCGCTCCGCCGTACCCCGGTCGTGCTGGTCTGCCTCGGGCTCCTGCTCTCCCTCCTCGCGTGGGCCCCGCCCGCGGGTGCCGCCGAGGACGACGCGCCCCCGGAGCTGCCGCCCGCCGGCAGCCCGTGGTTCGGTCCCGGTCTCACGTGGACCGAGGACTCGGCGGCCGACTACGCGAACCGGCTGGGACGCTCGCCCTCGCTGTACACGCAGCGGGTCAACTACCCCCTCGACGACGACGACCGCGCCTACCTGCGCCAGTTCGTGGAGCAGGCCGCCACCCAGGGCGCGGTCGCGGTCGTCAGCCTCGAGCCGGTGCGGCCCCTGACGGAGCTCACCGACGAGCACGCCGCGGACCTCGCCGACCAGCTGGTGGAGCTGCACGACGATTTCGACACCTACTTCCTCGTGCGGTTCGCGCCGGAGATGAACGGCACCTGGTACGGCTGGGGCCAGCAGCCGCGCTCGTACGTCGCGGCCTTCCGCACCGTCGCCGACGCCGTCCACGACGCCACGCCGCACGCGGCCATGGTCTGGTCGCCGGTGTACGGCGCGGGCTACCCCTACGGCGCGGCCTACGGCGACGTCGACCCCGAACGCGTCGACGAGGTGCGCGACCTCGACACCGACGGCAACGGGCGGCTCGACGAGGGCGACGACCCCTACGGCCCCTACTGGCCGGGCCCCGACGCCGTCGACTGGGTGGGGCTGACGCTCTACCACTTCGGACCCGACCGGGGGCGCATCGACAACGACCTCGACCCCGACGAGGGCGGCGAGACCGGTGACGTCGAGACGAGCGAGGGCTTCGAGCTCGACCGCGTGCCCGCCGAGGACGCCTACCGCGACCGGCTCGAGGAACGGTTCAACTACGTCGGCGACGGCGGGCGGACCCCGTTCTACGAGCGGTTCGCCGAGGAGTTCGAGCTGCCGGTGCTGGTGGAGACGGGGGCGCTGTGGATCCCCGACGACGCCGGCGACCCCGAGCTCGACATCAAGCAGGCGTGGTGGCGCCAGGTGCTCGACGTCGAGGCCGACTACCCGCTCGTCCGGGGCTACTCGTGGCTGGAGCAGCGGCGGCCTGAGGCCGAGGCCGGCGACCGCACCGTCGACTGGCGCGCCACCCGCACCGACGAGCTGACCGAGGCGCTGCGCCCCGACCTCCTCGCGAGCGGCACCCGGCTCGGTCCGGTGACCCGGGTGCTCGACCAGGAGGCGGCCAACGAGGCCACGGCCCAGGGCCGTCAGCCCGACGCCGACGAGATCGGCGCGGAGATGGGCTGGATCGTCTTCTGCGTCGCAGTGCTGGCCGTGCTGTTCGCGCTCGCCGGTCCGGCCGGTCGCTACCTGCCGTCCTGGCGCTACCCCGACGAGGACGACCCGCGCGACCGCCGCCTCGACCTGTTCCGCGGCTGGATCATCCTCGCGGTGGTCATCACCCACATCGAGGTCGCGAGCCCGTACACCTACGTCACCCTGAACGCCGTCGGCGCCATCACCGGCGCGGAGATGTTCGTGCTGCTCTCCGGCGTCGTGCTCGGGATGATCTACCTGCCCACCGTGCGCAAGCTCGGTGAGTGGCCGACCGCGGTCGTGATGTGGCGCCGGGCCCGCAAGCAGTACGTCGTGGCGCTCGTCGTCGTGATGCTCGTCTACCTCCTGGGCCTCCTGCCGTTCATCGACGCGACCATCATCACGACGTTCACCGACCGCGGCACCGGCGAGGACGGCGAGGTCGTCTCCGGCCAGGTCTACGACCTCTACGCGAACGCGCCGCGCCTGTTCGACTACCCCCCGCCCTGGTACGCCGTCCAGCAGTTCCTCCTGCTGGAGATGGGGCCGTGGGTCTTCAACATCATGGGCCTGTTCGTGGTGCTGAGCCTGCTGCTGCCGGCCCTGATGTTCCTCGTGAGGCGCGGGCTGTGGTGGCTGCTGCTGGCGATCTCCTGGGGGCTCTACCTGTGGAACGCGGTGCACGAGGTGCACCTGCTGCCCTCGCAGTTCGAGGCCGTGTTCCCGCTTCTGACCTGGCAGGTCGCGTTCACGCACGGGCTGGTGCTCGGCGTCTACCGGCGCCAGGTCACCCGGGCGCTGCTGACCCGGGCCGGGAAGATCGGCTGCGCGGTCTTCGTGTTCGGCTACGCCGGCAGCCTGGTGTGGTTGTGGCTCGCCCACACCTACGGGTACTCGGCGTCGCCGTTCCCGGAGGGCGCCTACGGCTGGCTCTACGACAACGCCTACACGCGGGTGTTCCTGCAGCCCGGCCGCCTGCTCGACCTCGCCCTCATGATCATCGTCGCCCACGCCGTGCTGACGACGATGTGGAAGCCGATCGACAAGGTGATCGGCTGGTTCTGGACGCCGCTGGGGGCCTCGAGCCTCTACGTCTTCATCGTCCACGTGTTCTTCGTGCTCACCGTCGGCAACATCCCGGGGCTGGACCGGGGCTCGATCTGGCAGGGAACGCTGGTGCACACCGCCGTGCTGGCGCTGATCTGGCTCATGGTGCGCAAGCGGTTCCTGTTCTCCGTGATCCCGCGCTGACCGGTCCGAGCCGACCAGGCCGACCAGGCGAGCACGGGCCGGACGGCCTCAGGCCGCGGTGGGGGCGGCCGCCGCTTCGCCCGCGCGCAGGTGCGCGCGGGCGAAGCGGCGGTAGCGCCAGACCTGCACGAGCCCGATGCCCCAGAGCACGAACTGCAGGCTCATCGCCCAGCGGAACGCCTCGGGGGTGTACGCCGCGGCGTCCTCCGGCGTGCGCCAGTCCAGCACCAGGCCGATGCCGACGACGAGCAGCAACGTGGCGTAGAAGCCGCCCTGGTTGACGAGACCCGTCGCGCTCGCCAGCCGCGAGAGCGGGTTCGAGGTGCGGGCGACGTCGAACCCGATCATCGAGGCCGGGCCGCCGACGCCGACGACCACGACGAGCAGCACGAGCAGGGCCAGCGGGGCCTCGCCCGGCCACGCGAGGACCGTCGCCCACACGACGACCATCGCGCTGACGATGCCCATCGCCATGGTCGAGCGGTGGAAGGGGAAGGTGCCGACGAGCCAGCCGAGCACCGGCCCCGCCGTCATCACCGCCACGACCATGAGGGTGAGCAGCAGGCCCGCCACCTTCTCGTCCTGGCCCTCGCCCTGCACGAAGAACGGGTAGCCCCACAGGGTGCCGAGGGCGTTGGCGCTGAACGGGGTCATGAAGTGCACCCACATGCCGAGGCGCGTGCCCGGGTGCCGCCACGCCTCGGCGAGGCCGGCGAGGGTGTCGCGCGGCGACAACGCCGGGCCGCGCAACGAGCGCTGCGTCGGGGTGTCGTGCACGAAGGCCAGCAGCGCGACGAGCAGGACGATGCCGACGGCCGCCGCGCCGAGGTAGGTGCGGGTCCACCCGAAGGCCCCCAGCGCGAGCGTCATCGGCACCGCGGCGATCACCGCCCCGAGCTGGCCCAGGGTGCCGGTCAGCTGGCTCATCAAGGGGACCTGCCGCAGCGGGAACCACGACGACACGAGCCGGAGCACGCAGATGAAGGTGAGGGCGTCGCCCACCCCCACGAAGACGCGAGCCAGGAGCGCGAGGGCGTAGGTGTCGGCGAACGCGAAGCCGGCCTGGGCGCAGGTCAGCACCACGAGCCCGCACAGCAGCACGCGCCGCGAGCCGAACCGGTCGACGAGCAGCCCCACGGGCACCTGCATCACGGCGTACACCAGCAGCTGCAGCATGACGAAGGTCGCCAGCTGCGAGGCGTTGATGTCGAAACGCTCCCGCGCGAGGAGGCCGGCGACCGCGAGGGAAGAACGGTGGAAGACCGCGAGGAGGTAGATCGCCAGCCCGAGCCCCCACACGAGGTAGGGACGCACCCGTCCGGCGACCGGGTCGTTGCTCATTGCAACGAACTCTACGCCGCGGCTCGGGGCCTCACTTCGCGGCCTCCATCATCTGGCGCAGCTCCTTCTTCAGGTCGGAGATCTCGTCGCGCAGGCGGGCAGCGAGCTCGAACTGCAGCTCGGCCGCGGCCGTCTTCATCTGCTCGGACAGCTCCTGCACCAGCTGGGCGAGCTCGGCGCTCGGCAGGCCCGCCGCGCCGGCGACCCGGTCGGCGACCGCCTGGTCCCCCAGCACCGGCACCGGCGCCTCGCGGGGCTTGACCCCGCCGGCCCGGCCCTTCTGCCCCACGTCGGCCCAGGTCTGCAGCAGCGCCTCGGTCGTCTCGTCCTCGCGGGCGAGCATCTCGGTGATGTCGGCGATCTTCTTGCGCAGCGGCTGCGGGTCGACCCCGTGGGCGACGTTGTAGGCGACCTGCTTCTCACGACGGCGGTTGGTCTCGTCGATCGCCGAGGCCATCGAGGGGGTGATGCGGTCGGCGTACATGTGCACCTGGCCGGACACGTTGCGGGCCGCGCGGCCGATCGTCTGGATGAGCGACTTGTCGGAGCGCAGGAAGCCCTCCTTGTCGGCGTCGAGGATCGCCACGAGGGACACCTCGGGCAGGTCGAGGCCCTCGCGCAGCAGGTTGATGCCGACGAGCACGTCGTAGGCGCCCAGCCGCAGGTCGCGCAGCAGCTCGATGCGCTTGAGGGTGTCGACCTCGGAGTGCAGGTAGCGCGTGCGGATCCCCGCGTCGAGCAGGTAGTCGGTGAGGTCCTCCGACATCTTCTTCGTCAGCGTCGTCACCAGCACGCGCTCCTGGCGCTCCACCCGGGTGCGGATCTCGCCGATGAGGTCGTCGATCTGCCCCTTCGTGGGCTTGACGATGACCTCCGGGTCGACCAGGCCGGTGGGGCGGATGATCTGCTCGACCACGTCCCCGCCGACCTTGTCCAGCTCGTAGTTGCCGGGGGTCGCCGAGAGGTAGATGGTCTGCCCGATCCGCTCGAGGAACTCCTCCCAGCGCAGCGGCCGGTTGTCCATCGCGCTGGGCAGGCGGAACCCGTGGTCGACGAGGTTGCGCTTGCGCGACATGTCGCCCTCGTACATGCCGCCGATCTGCGGCACGGCGACGTGCGACTCGTCGACGACGAGCAGGAAGTCCTCGGGGAAGTAGTCGAGCAGCGTGTTGGGCGCCGTGCCGCGGGCGCGGCCGTCCATGTGCATCGAGTAGTTCTCGATGCCCGAGCACGAGCCGACCTGGCGCATCATCTCGATGTCGTACGTCGTGCGCATCCGCAGCCGCTGGGCCTCCAGCAGCTTGCCCTGGCCCTCGAAGACCTCCAGCTGCTCGGCCAGCTCGGCCTCGATGCCCCGGATCGCCCGCTCCATGCGCTCCGGGCCCGCGACGTAGTGGCTGGCGGGGAAGACGTAGAGCTCCTCGTCCTCGGTCAGGATCTCGCCCGTCACCGGGTGCAGCGACATCAGCCGCTCGATCTCGTCGCCGAAGAACTCGACCCGCACCGCGTGCTCCTCGTAGACCGGGAAGATCTCGAGGGTGTCGCCCCGCACGCGGAACGTGCCGCGGGTGAACGCCAGGTCGTTGCGCGTGTACTGGATCTCCACCAGCCGCCGCAGGATCGAGTCGCGGTCGCGCTCCTCCCCCACGCGCAGCCGCAGCATGCGGTCGACGTACTCCTGCGGGGTGCCGAGGCCGTAGATGCACGACACCGTCGAGACCACGATGACGTCGCGCCGCGTCAGCAGCGAGTTGGTCGCCGAGTGCCGCAGCCGCTCGACCTCCTCGTTGATCGAGGAGTCCTTCTCGATGTAGGTGTCCGTCTGGGGGACGTAGGCCTCGGGCTGGTAGTAGTCGTAGTAGGAGACGAAGTACTCCACCGCGTTCTGGGGGAACAGCTGGCGCAGCTCGTTCGCGAACTGCGCGGCCAGCGTCTTGTTGGGCTGCAGCACGAGCAGGGGGCGCTGCACCTGCTCGGCCACCCACGCGACGCTCGCGGTCTTGCCGGTGCCGGTCGCGCCGAGCAGCACGACGTCCTGCACGCCGGCGTCGATGCGGCGGGAGATCTCGGCGATGGCGGCGGGCTGGTCGCCGGCCGGCTGGTAGTCCGAGACGACCTGGAACGGCGCCACCCGGCGCTCGAGATCGGTGACGGGTCGCATGGGTCCGAGCGTACGACGGGCCACCGACAAGCCCGGGTCGGAGCGCTCCCGGGGGCGGGCTCAGCCCGTCGCGAGGCCCCGCTCGGCGAGGGCCGCGCCGACGACCTCGCGCAGCTGCTTGGGCGAGAACGGCTTCGACATGAAGGTGTCGGCGCCGCACTCCGCGCCCGAGTCGCGGTCGGCCTTCTCCTCGCGGGCGGTGAGGATCACGACGTACGCCTCGCTGAACTCGCGCAGCCGCCGGCATGTCTCGATGCCGTCGATGTCGGGCAGCCCGAGGTCGAGGGTGACGACGTCCGGCGGGTTGGCGCGGGCGAGGTCGAGGGCCTGGAGGCCGTGGGAGGCCTGCTCGACCTCCACGTCCAGGCGCTCGAGCACCAGGGCGACGAGCTCGCGGATGTCCCCGTCGTCGTCAACGACCAGCACTCGTCCTCGGCGTGCCATCGCCACCTCTTCCCTCCCTGGGCGGCCGACAGGAGCCGACCTCGCTAGATTGTCGCCCGTGAGATCACGCAGCGCCGGCACCGACCGTATCCTCCGCGTGCTGCGGCGCACACTGCTCACCCTCCTCGGCGTGCAGCTGGCGCTCGCCCTGGGCATGACGTTCGTCGACTCCTACCGTCGGCGCGGCAAGAAGCCCAAGCCGTTCCCGACCACCTCCCCGACCACCGTCGAGATCGGCGAGGGCACCGTCACCACCTACACCTTCGGCCAGGACCTGTACGACGACATGCTCGCCGCCATCGCCGGCGCGCGGCGCCGCATCCTGCTGGAGACCTACATCTGGAAGGGCGACGAGGTCGGGGAGCGCTTCAAGCAGGCCCTCGTGGACGCCGCCGCGCGCGGGGTCGACGTCTACTGCATCTACGACGGGTTCGCGAACCTCGTGGTCGACCCGCGGTTCAAGCGGTTCCCGCCGGAGATCAAGGTCCTGCGCTACCCCGTGTACGGCGCGGGCCTGCGCTTCTGGGACCTGCGCCGCTACGGGCGCGACCACCGCAAGATCCTCGTCGTCGACGACGAGACCGGTTTCGTCGGCGGCTACAACATCGGCGCGCCGTACGCGACCGAGTGGCGCGACACCCACGTGCGGATCACGGGCCCCGGGGTGTGGGACCTGACCCGCACGTTCGCCGACTTCTGGAACCTGCACCGACGCAAGCGCTTCCGCAGCAGCGAGCGTCCCCTGCTGCTCGAGACCGCGTCCGTGTGGGAGCCGCGCATCCGGTTCCACCGCAACATCCCGCGCCTGTGGATGTTCCCCATCCGCTCGATGTACCTCGAGGCCATGGACCGGGCCACCCACAACATCTGGATGACGCACGCCTACTTCATCCCCGACCAGGACTTCGTGGACTCGCTCGAGCGCGCAGCCCGGCGCGGCGTCGACGTGCGCATCCTGCTGCCGCACAAGTCGAACCACATCGTGGCCGACTGGATCTCCCGGGGCTACTTCTCCCAGCTGCTGGAGTCGGGGGTGCGCGTCCTGCGGTTCCGCGAGGCGATGGTGCACGCCAAGACCGCGACGATCGACGGCAGCTGGTCCACCGTCGGCACGGCCAACGTCGACCGCCTCAGCCTGCAGGGCAACTACGAGATCAACGTCGAGGTCATCGACGAGGAGTTCGCCGCGACGATGGAGGAGATCTTCCTCTCCGACCAGGGCCACAGCTGGGAGCTGCGCGCGGACGAGTGGGAGGCCCGCTCGGCCCACCGCAAGTTCACCGAGTTCGTCCTGGCTCCCCTGCGCCCCCTGCTCTGACGCCCCCGCCGACCCTTCCGCCCCGGGCCGACGCCGTGCGAGGCTGACCCGGCCCGGGCCCGGCGTCGACGCCCGTCCGCGCGGCACCGGGCGACGAGGAGGGGACCCACCATGCCGCCGTGGCGCCGCACCTTCGACCTCGCCGGCCGGGACGTCCTCGTCACCGGCGCGGCCAGCGGCATCGGCCGCGCCGTCGCGCTACGTGTGGCGCGCGACGGCGCCCGCCTGCACCTGACCGACCTGCGGGAGGAGCCCCTGCGCGCCGTCGCCGCGGAGGTCCGCGCCGCGGGCGGCGAGGTGGGCCTGGTCCGCGCCGCGGACGTCTCCGACCGTACGGCGGTGCTCGCCCTCGGCGCCGACCTCACCGCGGCCCACGGGCCGATGGACGTCGTGATGAACGTGGCCGGCATCTCCGCGTGGGGCACGGTCCGCTCGCTGGAGCACCACCACTGGCGCAGCATGGTCGACGTCAACCTCATGGGCCCGATCCACGTCATCGAGGCGCTCCTGCCCCCGATGGTCGACGCGGGGCGCGGCGGCGCGCTCGTCAACGTCTCCTCCGCGGCGGGCATCATCGCGATGCCGTGGCACGCGGCGTACAGCGCGAGCAAGTTCGGTCTGCGGGGTGTCTCGGAGGTGCTGCGCTTCGACCTCGCCAAGCACCGCATCCGGGTGAGCCTCGTGTGCCCCGGCGGCGTCGCCACACCGCTGACCGAGACGGTGCAGATCGCGGGCGTCGACACGACGACACCGCGGTTCCGGCGGTTGCTCGGACGCTTCCGCAGCCACGCGGTCACCCCGGAGCAGGCGGCCGAGTCGATCGTCGCGGGCGTGCGGAAGGGCCGGTTCTGGGTCTACACCTCCACCGACATCCGCCTGCTGCACCTCCTGCAGCGCCTCTTCCCGCCTGGCTACCGCCTGGCCATGACGGTGTTCCACCGGGCCGCGAACGCGGCCCTGCCCGAGGTCGAGCGCGCCCGCAGGGCGGAGGTGGCGTGAGCGGCATCGAGCCCCGCGTCCCTCCGGGGGACCGCCGGGACGTCGGCGTGCCCGCCTGGCTGCTCGCCCGCGCCGCCGGGCGCCTGACCGGCACCGAGCCGCCCGCCGTGCTCCTCACGCTCGGGCGCACCCGCGGCCTGTTCTGGGGGTGGCTCCACTTCGCGGGCCGCCTCATGCCGGGCGGGCGCCTCCCCCGGCGCGACACCGAGCTGGTCATCCTGCGCGTCGCCACCCTCGCGGGCAGCACCTACGAGCTCACCCAGCACCGCCGCCTGGCGCGGCGCGCCGGTCTCGACGAGGCGGCCGTCGCCCGGGTCGCGGACGGCCCCGCGGCCGACGGCTGGACGCCGCGGCAGCGACTCCTCCTGGGCGCGACCGACGCCCTCGTGCGCGACCGCGACCTGGACGACGAGACGTGGGCGGCGGTGCAGCGCGAGCTCGGCGACCGCTGCGCCGTCGAGCTGCTGCTGCTCGTCGGGCACTACGACATGCTCGCGCTCGTGCTGCACGCCCTGCGGGTGCAGCCCGACGCACCGCGCCGACGCCGCCGCTGAGGCGGTCGGCCCCGGCCTGCGCGCCGGGTCAGCGGTCCAGCGGGGGCGGCGCGTACTGGGCGCCGCGGCGCACCGGGCCACCGATCGCGCAGCGTCCGTCGACGTAGGTCTCGAGCCGGTCCGTCGAGCGCGGGTCGCCGCGGTACTCGCGGTAGTCGCACTCCTGGGCACCCTGCAGCCACAGGTCGACGTTGAGCCAGCCGCCCTCGAAGGCGCTGGCGAACCGGCTCATGCCGTAGACCAGCGCGTCGGGCAGCGCCCGGAGGTGGGGCTCGCGCTCGTAGACGACCTGACCGAGGGTGTTGAGCTGGGTGAGGAGCGGCGGCAGCACGGGCCGCAGGTCGGCGACCAGCAGCTCGACGTTCGCGAGGTCGCTGCCGGTGCGGCCGAGGATCTCCCGGAACTGGGGGTCGAAGTCGCGCAGGAAGGCCGAGACGGAGGCCGCCGCGGTCGAGAACCGCTCGAGCAGCGGGATGTTGCGCTCCAGCAGCTCGCCGACCGTCTCGCCGTTCGTGAGCAGGCGCTGGGTCTCGGGGAAAGCGGCGTCGAGGGTCGCCGAGAGGTTGTCGGTCGCGTCGAGCAGGGTCTCGAGGTCGTCGCCGACGCCGTCGGTCGCCGCGCCCAGCTCGGCGAGCACGAGCTGCAGCTGGTCCTCGTCGATGACCTGGATGAACCCGTTGAGGCTCTCCGCGGCCTCGGCGAACGACACGGGGATGTCGACGGCCTCCGCCGAGATCCGGTCCCCGTCCTCGAGGTAGGGGCCCTCGTCGTCCTCGGGCCGGAAGTCGAGGTACTGCTCGCCCACCGGCGACAGGCTCCGCACCTGGGCCTGGGTCGACTCCGGGATCTCGGTGCCCTCGGACAGGCTCACCGTCGCGGTGACGCCCCCCTCCGGGTTGATCCGGATCGTGTCGACCGTGCCGACGCGCGTGCCGCGGTACGACGCCGCCGACCCCTCGAAGAGACCGCCACTGCGCGGCAGGTCGATCGAGATGTTCGCCGGCCGGCCGGTGAGCGGCAGATTCAGCACCGACGTCAGCATGTAGGACAAGGTCAGCGCGAACACGACCACGAGGCCGATGACGCTGAGCACGAGCTTGCTCGGCAGGAGGCGGGACATGTCAGCCACCGTTCGGCGTCGAGCCGCCGAGGAGGTCGCCCAGCCCCGGCAGCGGTGAGGTGAGGACGGAGTCGACCCGCAGCTTGAAGTACAGGTTGAGGTAGTCCGTCGGCGTGCGGTCGTCGAGCGTCGCGGAGAACGTGGCCAGGTCGTCGAGGGCGGGCAGCAGCTCGCCCTCGGCGGCCAGCACCGTGTCGAGCACCGGGCCCAGCTCCTCGACGATGAGCACGAGGTCGTCCCGGGTCCGCACGACGAGGTCGTCGGCGGTGATCGCCAGCGCGTCGGCGGAGCGCAGGAGGGCGGCCAGGTCGTCGGTGTTCTCCGTCAGGGTCTCCGCGGCCGGACGCAGGTCCCGCAGCGCCGCGTTGATCGTGTCCTCGCGGGCGTCCAGCGTGGCCGACGCCGCGGAGAGCGCGTCGAGCACCCGGTCGATCTCCCGGGTCGAGGCCAGCGCCTCCGCCAGGAAGACGTCCGTCTGCTGCAGCAGGCTCTGCGTCGCGCCCACGCGGCCGTCGAGCGCGGTGTTGAGCTCGCTGACGATCGTCTGGATCTGGCCGAGGTTGCCGCCGTTGACGAGCAGCGAGGCCGACGCCAGGGCGTCCTCCACGCTGGGCGCCACCGCCGTGCTCGCCTCGTCGACCGTGTCGCCGTCGGCGAGCACCTCGCCGTCGCCGTCCGGGGTGACCTCGACGTACACCTCGCCCAGCGCCGTCGTGTAGCGCAGGCGGAAGCGAGACGTCGTGGGGATCTCGATGTCGTCGTCGATGGCCATCGTGACGCGGGCCCGGTAGTCGTCCGGCTCGATCTTGATGACCTTCCCGACCTGCACGCCGTCGACCTTCACGCTCGCGCCGTCGGGCAGGTTCAGCGCGTCCTCGAAGCTGGCGGTGAGCTGGTAGCGGTCGGCGCCGGCCGCGGTGGGCCGCAGGTTGTCGACGCGGCTGCAGCCGGCGGCGGCCATCGCGACGGCCGTCGCCACCACCAGCGCGGTCGTGCCGCGGCGCAGCGGTCGGGCGGCCCCGGCGGGGGGGCGGGACCCGGTGCGGTTGCGGGGGAAGTGGGTCATGGCGTCAGCAGTCCTCCCAGCTGGCGCAGCAGCGCCAGCAGGTCCGGGCTGGTGCCGAGCTGCGCGCACACGTCCAGCGGCAGCGACGCGAGCGTGCTGCACAGGGCCTCCGTCACCGGCTGGACCGGCGAGAAGTACTGCGGCGGGAGCTTGACCAGCAGGCGGTTCTCGTCGGTGACCGCGTCGCCGACGTTGGTGAAGGCCATCGGCCCGATCTCGATGGTCTCCTCGAGCTGGGTGCGGTGGGCCGCCAGGTTCTCCAGCACCCGGGTCAGGCCCCGGGACGTGGTCGCGATCTCGGACCGGTTCTCCACGGAGAACCGGCCGAGCGCCTCGAGAGCGTCGCTCAGCGCGACCAGCGAGGCCTCGAAGTTGTCCTGCTCGGCCGCGAACAGCTCGGTGGCCTCGGTGACGCTCAGCAGGAACTCGTTGATCGTGCCCTGGTTCGCCGCCAGCAGCGTCGTCAGGTCGTCGAGGTCGCCGATCGTGCCGGCGATGTCGTCGCTGTTCGCCGACAGCGCGTCGGCGGCCTGGGCGAACTGCCGGATGGTGTCGTTGATCTGCGCCCCCCGGCCGTTGAGCGTGCCGGCGCCGACCTCGAGCAGCTGGTTGAGCGTGTCGGCATTGCCGTCGGGCCCGCGCAGGCCGTCGCTGAAGGTGCGCAGCGTCTCGAGCACCTCGTCGAACTCGATGGGCGTGCGGGTGCGCTCGACCGGGATCACCGCGCCGTCCTCCAGGCGGGGGCCCTCGGCGAACGCGGGGGTCATCTCGACGTACCGGTCGGTGGCCACCGAGCGCGACATGACGAGGGCGCCCGCGCTGGCGGGCAGGTCGGCGTCCGGCTCGATCTCGAGCGTCACGTCGACGACCTCGCCGCGCGGCTCGATCTCGGTGACCGTACCGATGGGCACGCCCAGCACGCCCACGTCGTTGCCGACGAAGAGACCGGAGGTGTTGGTGAACTGCGCCGTCACCTCGATCATGCCGTCGTCCCCGACCGAGCAGCCGCCGGTCGAGAGGAGCACGCCGCCGGCGAGGAGGGCGGCCGTGCGCGTCCGCAGGCGTGACCGCCCGCCCTGCTGGGCCCCGCTCATCGGACGCACACCCTTTCGATGACGCACTCGAGGTTGTCCGGCAGCCCGCCGGGCGTGTACTGGGCGAGCCACGGGCCGGTGCCCGCGCTGTTCGTGAAGTAGCGGGCGGTCGCCGGCAGGATCTCGAGCGCGGAGTTCAGCGCGCCCTCGTGCCGCTCCAGCACCGCCACCGTGGTGTCGAGGTCCGCCAGCAGCGGCTGCACGGCCTCCTCGTTGTCCTCGATGACGCCCGTCAGCAGCGTGCCCAGCTCCGTCATGTCGGTCAGGAGGGCGTTGATCGCGTCGCGACGCACGCGCAGCGTGTCGAGGATCAGGTCGCCCTGGCGCATCAGCTCGACGAGGTCGGGCGTGGTCTCGCTCAGCTGCTGGGTGACCTGGCGGGCCGCGCTCAGCAGGGTGGTCAGCTGCTCGGAGCGGCGCACCACGACCCCGGAGAGGTCCTGCACGCCGTCGAGCGCCGGACCCAGGTCGTCGGCGGTGACGTCGAGCACCGCGGTGACCTCCGCGAGGCTGCGCTCCAGCGCGACGCTGTCGAACTCCTGGAGCTCCCCCACGGCGCCGTCGATGGCGTCCTGCAGGTTGTAGGGCACCCGGGTCTGGGCCAGCGGGACGGTGTCGTCGGGCAGCTCGCCGTCGCCGGCCGGGGTCACCATGAGGAAGTGGGTGCCCAGCAGGGTGGCCACCTTGACCTCGACGGTCGTCTCGGAGCCCAGCTCGACGTCCTCGTCGAGCGTGAAGGTGACGCGGACGGCCTGACCGTCGAGCTCGATGTCGGTCACGTCGCCGGAGCCGACGCCCGCGACCTGCACCTCCTCGCCCACCCGGATGCCGCCGGTGCTCTCGAGCATCGCGGAGTAGGTCTTGGTGCCCAGGGACAGGCCGGAGGCCGCGCCGACGACGGCGGCGAGGAACGCGAGGACGGCCAGGCCGGCGAGGCCGACGCGGTAGCGGTTCGCGTTCGCGAGGTTCAGCTTGCTCATGACGACGTGCACGCTTCCGAGTAGGGGCCCCCGCTGCCCGGCACCCAGATCGTCGCCCCCGCGACGTCCACGCCCAGGTTGCAGAGGTAGATGTTGAGGTAGGCGCCGTAGGACATCGACCGCGAGTAGGCGCCCAGCAGCAGCGGCAGCGACTCCACGGTGCGGGCCACGCGGTCCTGCTCGCGCGCGAGCAGCGCCGCCGTGTCGGCCAGGCTGGCGACGTCGCGGGCCAGGGGGGCGCGGATGTCGGCGAGCAGGTCCGAGGTCGACGCCACGAGGTTGCCCAGGTTGTCGATCGAGTTGGCGAAGACGTCGCGCTGGGCCGCGAGGCCCGTCATCAGGTCGCGCAGCTGCACGACCGTGGCGTCGAACTGCGCCGACTGCTCGTCGAGGTTCTGCAGGACCGGCGTGAGGTTGGCCAGCACCTCCCCGAAGACCTGGTCCTTGCCCGCCAGGTACTCCGTCGCCTCGGCCGTGTTCTGCAGCAGCGACTCGATGGTGCCGGCCTCGCCCTGCAGCACCGCGACGATGTTGCCCGCGAGCTGGTTGACCTCGGACGGCTCGAGCACCTCGAACAGCGGCTCGAAGCCGTTGAGCAGCACCGTCAGGTCGAAGCCCGGCGAGGTGCGCTCGCGGCTGATCGGGGTGCCCTCGTCCAGCTCGGCGCCGCGGTCGCCCTCGGGCGCCGTCAGGGCGAGGTACCGCTGCCCCAGCAGGTTCTGGTAGCGCAGCGCGACCAGCGTCTGCTCGTACACGGGCTGGTCCTCGCGCAGCGAGAACGTCACCTCGGCCGAGTTGTCCTCGGCCAGCTCGATCGACTCGACGCGGCCGACCTTCACGCCGGCGACGCGCACGTCGTCGCCCTCGCGCAGGCCGCTGACGGCCGTGAACTGCGCCGTCCACTCGCGGAGGTCGCCACCGACGGTGTTCGTCATCATGCGGAACAGGCCGACGAACAGCACCAGCGCGACCACCGCGAAGATCACGAACTTGACCAGCGTGCTCTTGAGCCCGGTCACGTCAGCACCCCCGTCCCTGCAGGTCGCCGTACGACGGGCAGTCCGCCGCCCCGTAGGCGCGGGGACCCGTCAGCACGAGGTCCGCGTCGATGCGCACGTAGCGCCCGTAGCTCATGGCCTCGGTGAAGCCGCGGCCGAAGTCGGCGGCCGCCAGCACGCCCGCGACCACGTCGTCGCGCTCGTCGTACAGCACGTCGACGGTGACCGCGGTGCGCAGCAACATGTCGACGAGGGCCTGCTCGTTCTCCGTCAGCAACGCCCGCGTCTCGTCGAACGCCGAGGTGCCGTTGGTGACGAGCGCGGCGAAGTTGCGCTCCTGCTCGATGAGGGTGCGGGCCGCGACGAGGATGTCGTCGGTGGCCTCGAAGAGCTCCGGCGCGTAGCGCTGGAACGCCTCCAGGTTGGTGGACAGCAGCTCGAGGTTGCGACGCACGCGGGGGAACTCCGGGTTCAGCTTGGTCAGGTACTCGTCGAGACGCTCGATGGTGCGTCCCAGCTGCTCGCCGTTGCCGTCGAGGGCCTGGGCGAGGTTGCGCAGGGTGGTCGCCAGCTCGGCCGGGCCGAGCGCGGTGACGATCTGGTCGATGCTGTCCAGCACCTCCTGCAGCTCGAGCGTCTCGGCGCTGGTGTCCTGCGGGATCGTCTGGCCGGCCTGCAGGAACTCCGTCGTCTCCCGGGGGGAGGTGAGCTCGACGAACGACGTGCCGAAGACCGTGGCCGGCAGCACCCGGGCCTGCACGTTGCTCGGGAGGTCCGTCGACAGGTCGGGGTCGAACTTCACCCCCACCTCCACGTACGCGCGGCCCGTGTCGGCGTCGGCCTCCTCGCCGTGCTGGATGGACTGGACCCGCCCGACGATGACGCCCTGGAAGCGCACGTCCGCGCCCTCGCGCAGCGCGCCGCCGGCGTTGTCGAGCCGGACCATGCCGTCGAACTGCTCGGCGAACGCGCCGCGGCCCACCAGCACGAGGAGCGCCACGACCAGCCCGATGACGGCCACGCCCGCGGTGCCGCGCAGCACCAACGTGGCCTTCGCCGGCTCGCGGTTGTTGCCCTTGAGGATCTCCCAGATGCTCATGCGCTCACCCCGTGATCCTGAAGCCGGGGTCGTTGCCCCAGAACGCGAGCGTCAGCAGCATGTTCATGAGGATGACGACGACGATGCTCGCCCGGATGGCCCGGCCGGTCGCCTCCCCCACGCCCTGGGGTCCGCCACCGGCGTTGAAGCCGTACCAGCAGTGGATCAGCGTGACGAGCACGGCGAAGACGACGATCTTGACGACGGAGAAGAAGACGTCGCGCCCCGAGATGAAGATGTCGAAGTAGTACTCGTAGGTGCCCGAGGACTGCCCGAAGACGACGACCACCGAGAGCTGCGAGGCGATCCAGGAGCCGAGCAGGCCGATGAGGTAGAGCGGCAGGATCGCGAACATCGAGGCGAGCAGCCGCGTGGTGACGAGGTAGCGCAGCGGGTGCACCGCCATGACGCCGAGGGCGTCGATCTCCTCGTGGATCCGCATCGAGCCCAGCTGCGAGGTGAAGCGGCAGCCGACCTGCGCGGCGAGGGCGAGCGCCGCGATGAGCGGGGCCAGCTCGCGGGTGTTCACCGACGCCGACACGAAGCCCGTCAGCGGCGCCAGCCCCACCAGCTCGAGGCCGTTGAAGCCCTCGATGCCGAGCGACGTCCCCGCGGACAGCGACAGGAGCACCATCACGCCGATGGTGCCGCCGCCGACGATGATGGCGCCGGAGCCCCAGCTGATGTCCATCAGCTGGCGCAGCACCTCCTTGCGGTAGTGCACGAGCGTGTAGCGGATCGCGAGGATCGCGCGGACGGCGAAGGTGAAGAAGTCGCCGATCCGGGCCAGCCCTTCGGCCGGCGCGTCGAGGATCTTGGCTGCCATCGGTCCCTCCCTCAGGCGATCCGCTGCGGCACGAGCATGACGTAGGCCTGCGTCACCGCGACGTTGACGACCGAGAGCAGGATGAAGCTCAGCACCACGGCCTGGTTCACCGCGTCGGCCACGCCCTTGGGCCCGCCCTTCGCGTTGAGGCCCTTGTGGGCGGCGACGATGGTGGCGATGAAGCCGAACAGGGCCGCCTTGAACTCGGCCAGCAGGAGGTCGGTCGGCTGGGCGAACGAGATGAACGAGTTCAGGTAGGTGCCCGAGCTGACGTCGCCGCTGCCGACGTTGAGGAAGTACCCGGTGCCGATCGCCGTCACGGCGACGATCACGTTGAGCAGCAGGGCGACCACGATGGCGGCGAACAGCCGCGGCGCGACCAGCCGGTTCACGGGGTTGATGCCCATGACCCGCAGGGCGTCGACCTCCTCGCGCACCGTGCGTGCTCCGATGTCGGAGCACAGCGCGGACCCGACGGCGCCGGCGATCATCAGCGACGTCACCAGCGGGGCGCCCTGGCGCAGCACGCCGATGCCGTTGACGGCGCCGCTGAAGGAGATGGCGCCGATCTGGTTGGCGATGCCGCCGATCTGCACGGACACGATGACGCCGAACGGGATCGCGACCAGGATCGTCGGCAGCAGCGAGACCTTGGTCATGAACCAGGCCTGGAACAGCGCCTCCTGCCAGGAGAACTTGCGCTGGACGATGTCGACGAAGATCGCGCGGGTCGCCTCGACGGCGAGGATGACCATGGCACCGGTGGTGGTGATGCCGGCCTGCATCCGTCCCCGGAGGTCGCCCACCAGGGCTGCCCCGGGGAGGCTGCGGGTTGTTGCGGACACGGTGGCTCCTCAGCTCGGACGGGGGATGTCGATGGCGGAGCTCAGCAGCAGCGCCTTGGCGCGGTCACCGCGCACGCGCAGCTGACCGCGCAGCACGGCGGTGAGCGGGTTGAGGTGGCCGGTCGCGACGCGCAGGAAGTCCTCGCCCGAGCACGTCACCGTCGCGTCCCGGTCGGCGGTCGGGTCCTCGTCGACCGGACGGTCAGGGGCGATCGGGGTGACGGTGGCCGCCCCGTCCGCGACGCGCACGACGAAGCGGTCGTGGCCGCCACCGGGTGCCCCGGTGATGCGGAAGACGACCGTGAGGCGGACGAGCCCGGGCAGCCGCGGCTTGACGTGGTCGGGCAGGCGACGGGCCACCTCGGCCAGCACGACGTCCCGGAACGGCCCGGCCATGACGGCCCGCAGGTGCTCGGTCGAGACGCCGACGAGCACCGTGGACACGGCCCGCGGGTCGAGGGCGGCGGGCTCCACCAGCGGCTCCCCCGTGCCCGGGACGCGCAGCACGCGACCGGCCTCGAGCACCGTCGGCTGGTCGCCGGCGAGCTCCAGGCGCCCCGCGAGCATCTCGAGCGCCGCCTCCGCCTGGCCGGTGAGGAGACGCACGAAGCCGAGCGCCGTGACGCGCACGACGACCTCCGGGCGGCCGGGCACGGTGCGGCCCGCCGTGCCCGCGCCGGTGCGGACGTGCCCGCCCTCCACGACCACGGTGCGGCGGTGGACGAGCGCACCGCGCCGGGTGAGCTCGAAGGTGACGGCGCAGCGGGTGCTCCCCTCGGGAACGCCGGAGGCGGCCACGAGGGCGTCCACCAGCGCGTCCACGAGCGCGGCGCCGTCGGGTCCGGTCACGCGCTCGAGCACGAGGGTGTCGTCGGCGTCGCCCAGCAGGGCGAGGAGAGCGGGGCCCTCCAGCGCCAGCAGCTCACCCGCGTCGAGCAGCCCGCCCGGGGCGCTCACGCGACCACCACGACGACCGCGACGACCGGCGCGGCGCCGGGCCGCCCACGTCGGGACGCCGGCCGCGGGGCGCGACTGGTGAACATCTGGACTCCGTTCCACTCCCTCAAGCGGTCACAGGGGTAACGCCGGGTTCACCCTGGGGTTACGCGAGTCACATCGTAACCGTCGCAACCGCTGGTCCGTGGCGTGGCTCACGTTCCGGCGGGAGGAACCTACTCGCGGGTACGGGCGCTGCCAAGGGGCTCGCCAGCCCGTCCGCCGCCCTCCGACGACGATCCGGCGGCCGGGCGCGCGCGGTCACCGGCCGGCGCGGCGCACGGGCAGGTGGGTGCGCGGGGACATGCGTGCGCCGTGCCGCGGCCGACGCAGCCCCGCCATCGCCAGCAGCTCGGGCACCCGGGCACGGTGGGGGCGGTAGGGCTCCAGCAGCTCGGCCATCCCGGCGTCGTCGACGGGCTCTCCGGTCAGCGCCCAGCCCACGTCCTTCGCCACGTGGTAGTCGCCGAAGCTCACCGCGTCGGCGTCGCCGAGCGCCCGGCGGGTGGTCTCCGCGGCGGTCCAGACGCCGACACCGGGAACGGTGCGCAGGCGCCGCGCGACCTCGGCCGGCTCCAGCCCGACGGCCCGCTCGAGGGAGTCGGCGAGCCGCGCGACCCGGACGAGGGTGCGGGAGCGACCCGGGTCGATGCCGAGCGCCAACCACTCCCAGGACGGCACGAGCGCGAGGGTCGCCGGAGCGGGGGGCACGAGGAGCGGGCGGCCGGGCCGCACCTGCGCACCCGTCCGCGCCGCGCCCGCCACCGGCCGGTCCCCCGGCGCCGGCCCCGGGGCGGGCTCACCGTGGCGGCGCAGCAGCGCGGCGTACCCGGCGAACGCCTCCTGACCCGTCACCTTCTGCTCGATGACCGCGGGCACCAGCGCGTCCATCAGCACCCCGCTGCGTCCGAGGCGCCACGCGCCGTGGCGCCGCCAGACCTCCCGCACGACCGGGTGGTGGGCCTCGAAGCCGGCGACGTCGTCCGCCGCGCCCAGCAGCCCGGGGGCCGCGTCGGCGAGCCAGTCGGCGCCGGGCCCCCAGCACGTCAGGTCGACCTCGCCGTCGCCGGCGCGGGCGAGCACGCGCAGGGTGGCCGGGCCCTCGGGCGTGCGCTGGGCGCGCCAGTGCGCGCCGTCGGGGGTGACGGCGTACGACGGGTCCCCCGCCCCGTGCCGCTGCTGACGCAGCACGACGGTCGCCGGGCACGGCCACCCGGGCCGCCAGGTGCGTCGTACCTCCCGGCTCACCGCCCGCTCACCCGCCCTCCGACCGCTCGACCCGCACCTCGTCCCACCCCCGCGACGCTAGCCCGTCGCACCGACGTGCGGGCCGGGTCCCCGCCCGGTCCCGCCCCGCCGCCGGCCGTCGTCGCGCGGACATGCGTGCCACGCCCGTGCAACTGTGAGTTGCACTACGATGCGGCGCATGAGCGAGGCGGCGGCACCCTCCCCCGACGAGGCGGGCGGGACGACCCAGGAGAAGGCACCCGGCGGTGACCGGAGGCGGTCCGCGGCGGCGACGCGGCGACGTCGCCGCGAGCAGGACATCCTGGAGGCGACCCGGAGCCTCTTCGACGAGCGGGGCGTGCGGGACGCGCAGATCGAGGACGTCGCGCAGGCCGTCGGCATCAACCGCGCCATCGTCTACCGCCACTTCACCGGCAAGGAGGAGCTCTTCGCCCTCACCCTGGTGGGGTACCTCGAGGAGCTGCGCGACGCGCTCGCCGCCGGCGCCGCCACCTCCGAGCGTGCCGCCGAGCGGCTCGAGGCGGTCGTGACCGCCTTCATCGAGTACGGGATGAGCTACCCCGCGTTCGTGGACTGCGCGCAGACCCTGATGCGCCGCACCGGCACCGAGCTGCTCGACGAGATCAGCGAGAGCGCCATGCTCCGCCTGGGCCGGGGCATCTCCGGGTGCCTGGCGGTCCTCACCGGCGTGCTCGAGGACGGCGTCCGCTCCGGGGAGTTCTCGGTGGCCGACCCGATCCTGCTCTCCAACACCCTCTACGCCAGCGGGCTCGGCGCGCTCCAGCTCGCCCGGGTGGGCATCCTGGTCAAGGAGGCCGCACCCGGCATCCCGACGGTCTCGAGCATCTCGCCCGAGCAGGTGCGGGTCTACATGGTCACCTCGGCGCTCGCCCTGGCGACGACGCGGGGCTGAGCCCACACCTCCCGACGGCCGACGGCGGCGACCCCCACCCGGGGGCCGCCGCCGTCGTCACGTGCGGGATGGTGAGGTGGTGCCGGAGGTGCGTCGTCAGTCGGCCGGGCGCTCGAGGATCGCGGTCACGCCCTGCCCGCCCGCGGCGCAGATCGAGATCACGGCCTTGCCCTCGCCCTTGTCGGCGAGCAGCTTCGCGGCGTTGGCGATGATGCGCCCGCCGGTGGCGGCGAACGGGTGGCCGGCACCGAGCGAGGAGCCCTTCACGTTCAGCTTGTCGCGGTCGATCGAGCCCAGCGGCGCGTCGAGGCCGAGGCGCTCCTTGCAGAACACCGGGTCCTCCCACGCGGCGAGGGTGGAGAGCACCTGCGAGGCGAAGGCCTCGTGGATCTCGTAGAAGTCGAAGTCCTGCAGCCCGTACCCCTCGCGCTCCAGCATCCGCGGCATCGCGTAGGCCGGCGCCATGAGGAGGCCCTCGCCGCCGTGCACGTAGTCGACCGCGGCCGTCTCGTAGGCGGTGAGGTAGGCCAGCACGGGCAGGCCCTTCTCCTTCGCCCACTCCTCCGACGCGAGCAGCACCACGGAGGCGCCGTCGGTCAGCGGGGTCGAGTTGCCGGCGGTCATCGTCGCGGCCTCGCCCTTGCCGAAGACCGGCTTGAGCTTGGCCAGCTTCTCCGCCGTGGAGTCGGCGCGGAGGTTGTTGTCGCGCTCGACGCCGCGGAAGGGCGTGACCAGGTCGTCCTGCCACCCCTCGTCGTACGACGCCGCGAGGTGCTGGTGGGACGCGGCGGCCAGCTCGTCCTGGGCCTCGCGGGTGATCTGCCACTCGACGGCGGTCAGGGCCTGGTGCTCGCCCATCGACAGGCCGGTGCGCGGCTCGCCGTTCTGCGGGATCGTCGGCACGACGTCGGCCGGGCGGATGCGGGCCAGGGCGGCCAGGCGGCCCTTGAGGTCCTTGGCGCGGTTCGCGTCGAGGAGGATCTTGCGGAGGTTCTCGCCCAGCGCGATGGGGGCGTCGGAGGTCGTGTCCGACCCACCGGCGATGCCCGAGTCGATCTGGCCGAGGGCGATCTTGTTGGCGACGTAGATGATCGCCTGGAGACCGGTCCCGCACGCCTGCTGGATGTCGGTGGCGGGCGAGGTCGGCGCGAGCTTGGAGCCCAGCACCGCCTCGCGGGTGAGGTTGAAGTCGCGGGAGTGCTTGAGCACCGCGCCGGCGACGACCTCGCCGACCTGCTCCCCGGCGAGGCCGAAGCGGTCGACGAGACCGTCGATGGCCGCGGTGAGCATGTCCTGGTTGGAGGCGTCCGAGTAGACGGTGTTCGAGCGGGCGAAGGGGATGCGGTTGCCGCCGACGACGGCGACACGACGGGTCTGGGCCTGCATGTCGATCTGCTCCTGATCCTGGGGACGACGGGTGTGCCTATCCTGGCGGCGACCGCGGCCTGGGCGGTACCCGGTGAGCGCCAGGTCACGGAATGTGGACACCGAGTTGCACCACACGTTACTACTGGTGAGTAGTGTACTGCTCGCACATCATGCACCGTCTTGTCGTCGAACCACCCCGCGCACTGGAGGACGTCTGACCATGACCGACCGCTACCAGGGGTTCGTCGCGAGCCCCGTCGGCAAGCTCCTCGTCAAGAACCTCGGCCTGCCCAGCCCGGTCGCCCTCGACCGCTACGTCGAGGGCGCACCCCTCGTGGGCGGCACCGTGCTCGTCGGCGGCGAGGGCCGCCTCGTCGAGCAGCTGCCCGAGGTGCTCGACGGCCTCGGCATCACCGCCACCACGGCGCGGGAGGACGGCGCGACGTACAAGGGCCTCGTGCTCGACGCCACCGGCCTGACCTCGGCCGACGAGCTCCGCGTCCTGCGCGACTTCTTCACCCCCGTGCTGCGCAGCCTCGCGCCGTGCACCCACGTCGTCGTGCTGGGCACGCCCCCCGAGGCGACCGGGTCCACGAGCGAGCGGGTCGCGCAGCGCGCCCTGGAGGGCTTCACGCGCTCGCTGGGCAAGGAGATCGGCCGCGGCAGCACCGTGCAGCTCGTGTACGTCGCCCCCGGCGCCGAGGGCGCGCTCGACTCCACGCTGGCCTTCTTCCTCTCCCCCAAGTCGGCCTACGTGTCCGGCCAGGTCGTGCGCGTCGGCACGACCGGCTCCACCACCGCCGAGCCCGTCGCCGACCTGGCCAAGCCGCTCGCGGGCAAGGTCGCGCTCGTCACCGGCGCCAGCCGCGGCATCGGCGAGCAGATCGCGCGCGTGCTGCACCGCGACGGCGCCACGGTGGTCGGCGTCGACGTGCCGCAGGCCGCCTCCGACCTCGTCGCGCTGGTCAAGGAGCTCGACGGCGACCACATCGCCCTCGACATCACGGCCCCCGACGCGCCGCAGCGCATCGCGCACCACGTCAAGGAGAAGCACGGCGGCGTCGACATCGTCGTGCACAACGCCGGCATCACGCGCGACAAGAAGCTCGCCAACATGGGCGAGGACCGCTGGGACTCCGTCATCGCGGTCAACGTCTCGGCGCCGGAGCTCATCACCGCCGAGCTGCTCGAGCAGGGTGCCATCCGGCCCAACGGGCGCATCATCGGTGTCGCCTCGATCGCCGGCATCGCCGGCAACGTGGGCCAGACGAACTACGCGGCCTCGAAGGCCGGCGTCATCGGCCTCGTCGACGCGCTGGCCCCCACGCTGTCCGACGGCATCACGGTCAACGCGGTCGCCCCGGGCTTCATCATCACGCAGATGACGGCCGCCGTGCCGTTCGCGACCCGCGAGGTGGGCCAGCGCCTCAACGCCATGGCGCAGGGCGGCCTCCCGGTCGACGTCGCCGAGACCATCGCCTGGTACGCCTCCCCCGGCTCCACCGCCGTCAACGGCAACGTGGTCCGGGTGTGCGGCCAGATGATGCTGGGGGCCTGAGCCGGTGGCCGCGCAGGACGAGGCCCGCACGCTGTCGGGGAGCACCGGCGGCCTGTCGGTGCTCGCGCGGGCCGCGCTGCCCGCCGTACCCGGTCTCAACCAGCTGCCCGGGGTGCGCAAGCGCCCCGCGGCGGACTTCACGGGCCTGGCGTTCACCCGCCCGGCCGTGGTGGTCGACCGCGCCGAGGTGGCGGCGTACGCCGCGGTCTGCGGCTTCCCCACCAAGGACGTCGCGCCGCTGACCTACCCCCACATGCTCGCGTTCCCGCTGCACATGGCGATCATGAGCGACCCGGCGTTCCCCTACCCGGCCATCGGCACGGTCCACCTGGAGAACGCGATCACGCAGCACCGGCCCGTCGCGATCGGCGAGACGCTCGCCGTGCGCACCGCGGTCGCCCCGCCGCGGCCGCACCCGAAGGGCCAGGTGCTCGACTTCACGACGACGGCCTACGTCAGCGAGGAGCTGGTCTGGGAGAGCACGTCGGTCTACCTGCGGCGCGGGCGCGGGGACGCCGATGCCCCGTTCGGCACGACCTTCGAGGAGGTGGCGCCGACGGGGACGCAGTGGAAGCTGCCCGCCGACCTGGGGCGGCGCTACGCCGCGGTCTCGGGCGACCACAACCCGATCCACCTCTACCCGGTCACGGCGAAGGCGCTGGGCTTCCCGCGCCAGATCGCGCACGGCATGTGGAGCAAGGCGCGCTGCGTCGCGCAGCTGGAGAACCGGCTGCCCGACGCCGTCACCGTCGAGGTGTCGTTCCGCAAGCCGGTCTTCCTGCCGGGCACCGTCGCGTTCGGGTCGCGCCCGACCGAGGACGGGTTCGCGTTCTCGCTGTCCGACCCGCGCCGCGGCACCGTGCACCTGCTGGGGCGCAGCACCGCGCGCTGACGCACGCTGTCGAGCCCGCCGACCGTGGTGGGGGCACCCGGGACGACCGGGGCCCCCACCACGTGTCGTTCCCGGGCACGGAGGTCAGGGACCGCCGACGTTCGGGCCCGCGACGGGCCGGATGAGGCCCTCCTGCGCCACGGTCGCGGCGCGCGTGCCGTCCTCGGTGTAGATGCCGGCCAGCGACAGCCCGCGGGCGCCGGAGGCCGAGGGCGACTCCTGGTCGTAGAGCCACCAGCGGTCGGCCCGGAACGGGCGGTGGAACCACACCGTGTGGTCGAGCGAGGCCGGCTGGACGCCCGGCGAGTTGAGCGTGAGGCCGTGGGGCACCAGCGTGGCGCCGAGCAGCGTCAGGTCGCTGGCGTAGATGAAGACCGCCCGCTGCAGCGCCTGGTCGTCGGGGATCTCGCCGTCCACGCGCACCCAGATGCGGGCCTGGGCCGGACGGGCCGGGTCGACGGGCAGGCCCATGCCGCTCACGCCGACGTAGCGCACGTCGAGCGCCGACCACTCCCGCTCCCACGCCTCGACGTCGACGCCGCCCTCGCTGCGGCTGCGGATGATGTCGACGAGCCGCAGGGACTCCTCCGGCGGCACGACCGCCGGCGCGCCCGCCTGGTGGTCGAACCCGGGCTCCTCGTCCTGGAAGTTGATGGTCACGTAGAAGATGTCGCGCCCGTGCTGGCGCGCCACGACACGACGCGTCGAGAACGCGCGGCCGTCGCGGAGGCGCTGCACGTCGTACACGATCGGGACCGCGGGGTCGCCGGGGCGCAGGAAGTAGGCGTGCAACGAGTGCGCGAGACGGTCCGGCGCGACCGTGCGGGCACCGGCCAGGAAGGCCTGCGCGGCGACCTGGCCGCCGAAGACCCGCTGGCGCGAGGTGTCCGGCTGGCGCCCGCGGAACAGGTTGACGTCGATCGTCTCGATGTCGAGCAGGTCGAGGAGGTCGGCGGCGGTCTGCGGCATGGCGGGCCTTTCTGCGCCCGCCGCGGGGTGTCGGCGGGGGTGGGTCGGTCGGGTGCGGGGTGGGTCGGGGCGGCGGGTCAGGTGCGGTCGTCGGGCACGTCGGGGCCCTCGAGACCCGCGAGGAACTGCTCGAACTGCCGGCCGATCTCCTCGCCGGAGGGCAGCGGCTCCTCGGGCGCCAGGAGGTTGGAGCCCTGCTCCTCGGCGCGGTGGAACGTGTCGTACTGACGCTCCAGGCCCTGCACCACCTCGAGCACCTCGGCGTGCTCGGTCAGGTAGTCGGCGATCTCGGCGTCGGTGCGCTCCGCCTCGGCGCGCAGCGTGGTCAGGTCGAACGACAGCGACGCCGCCTGCGCGACGTGCTCGAGCAGGCTGATCGCGGCCCGTGGGTAGCCCATCTGCGCCAGGTAGTGCGGCACGTGCACGACGACGCCCTGCATCGGGTGCCCCCACTCGCCGAGCCGGATCTCGAGCATCGCCTGGGCGCTGGACGGCACCCGCAGCTCGCCCTGCCACGGCGACGGACCGGTGACGAGGTCGGCCTCGTTGGCGTGCACCGTCAGCGCGACGGGGCGGGTGTGCGGCACGGCCATCGGCACCGCGGCGAGCGCGACGACCCGGGAGACCCCGAGCCGCTCCACCAGGACGCGCACGGCGCGGGCGAAGGCCTCCCAGCGCACGTCGGGCTCGGGACCGACCAGCAACAGGTACGGCGTGCCCTCCGCGTCGCGCTGGCGACGGACCACCAGGCGGGGGGCCGCGTAGTCCTCGTAGCGGTCGCGGACGAACGACACCGGCGGGCGCCGGGCGCGGTAGTCGTAGAGCTCGTCGACGTCGAACGTCGCGACCACCGGGCCGCGGTCGGCGAGCAGGTGCTCGGCGGCGAGCACCGAGGCCCGCCCCGCGTCGAGGAAGCCCTCCAGGGCCAGCACGAGCACCGGGGCCTCGAGCGGCTCGACGTCGTCGACGATGTGCACCAGCCGGTCGGCTCGGTCGTGGTCCATCGGGCGGCTCCTCTCGCTCGGGCAGGGTCGGTGGCTCAACCGTAGTGGTGGTGCCCCTTGTTCCCCGCCGGGCGGCCCCGGGGGTGAGACCTGCGCCCCACCCCCGGGCCCACGCCCGCGAGGACGTCGACCGGGTCAGCCGCGGGCCGCGGCCTCCTCGCGCGCCAGGTTGGAGCGGCGCACGCCGTACGCGAAGTAGACGACCACGCCGATGACCATCCAGATGCCGAAGCGCAGCCACGTCTCACCGGTCAGGTTGAGCATGAGGTAGCCGCACAGCAGCACCGACGCGGTCGCGACGAACCCGACCGCGGGGGTGCGGAACGCCCGCGGCAGGTCGGGACGGGTACGACGCAGCACGACGACGCCGATGCTGACGAGGATGAAGGCGAACAGCGTGCCGATGTTGACGAGCTCGCCGAGCGTCGTGAAGGGCACGAAGCCGCTCATGAGGGCGACGGCGGTGCCGGTGATGAGCGTGATCCGGTACGGCGTGCCGAACTTCGGGTGGACCGTGGCCAGGCCCTTGGGGAAGAGGCCGTCGCGGGCCATCGCGAAGGCGACGCGGGTCTGGCCCATCATCAGGATCATCACGACGACGGTGAGGCCGATGCAGGCACCGACGGCGATGAGGTCACCGATCCAGTCGCGACCCACCGCGGCGAAGGCGTCGGAGAGCGGCGCCGCGCTGTCGGGGTCGATGTCCTCGTAGCTCTGCATGCCCGTGATCACGAGGCTGACGGCGATGTAGAGGCCGGTCACGATGGCGAGGGAGGACAGGATCCCGATGGGCACGTTGCGCTGCGGGTCGATGGTCTCCTCGGCGGTCGTGGCGACGACGTCGAAGCCGATGAAGGCGAAGAACACGATCGAGGCACCGGCGATGACGCCCGCGACGCCGTACACGGCCGGGTCGAGGCCGAAGATGGAGGAGACGAGCGGCGTGTGGAGGAAACCGCCCTCGGCGTCCGGGGCGGGCTGCGACGGCGGGATGAACGGTGAGTAGTTGTCGGCGCTGATGTAGCCGATGCCCATGATGATCACGATGGCGACGACGGCCAGCTTGATCGCGACGACGACCTGGTTGATGCGGCTCGACAGCTTGATCCCGCCGATGAGCACGGCCATGACGAGCAGCGAGATGACGACGGCGGGCAGGTCGACGACCCCGTCGGTCGAGCTGGACAGCTGGGTCGGCAGCGCGAGCGCGGTGCCGTCGAGCAGGCTCGACAGGTAGCCGGAGAAGCTCGCGGCCAGGGCCGCCGAGCCGACGGTGAACTCGAGCACCAGGTCCCACCCGATGATCCACGCCACGAGCTCGCCGGCCGTGGCGTAGCTGAACGTGTAGGCGCTGCCCGCGACCGGGACCGTCGAGGCGAACTCGGCGTAGCACAGCGCGGCGAGCGCGCAGGCGAGGCCGGCGACCGCGAACGACAGCGCGATGGCCGGCCCGGAGTTCGAGGCGGCGACCGTTCCGGTGAGCACGAAGATGCCCGCGCCGATGATGACGCCGACGCCGAACACCGTGAGGTCGATGGCCGTCAGGTTCTTCTTGAGCCGGTGCTCGGGCTCCTCGGTGTCGGCGATCGAGCGCTCGACGGACTTGGTGCGCATGACGTTCACGCGGAGGACCGTACGACGTGCCACCCGGCCCGGGCGAGCGGGCTCCCGGGTCAGCCGGTGTGGTCGACGTCGAGGAGCGGGCCGCGGTCGGCGAGCGCGGTGATCTCCTCGAGGCACTGGCGCGCGAGCGTCTGCGGGTCGAGGCCGACCTGCTCGAGGATCGCGGCGCGCTTGGCGTGGTGGAGGAACTCCTGCGGCAGCGCGTGGATGCGCACGGGCGTGGTCACGCGGGCCTCGTTGAGGGCGGTGAGGAGCGCGACGCCGCAGCCGCCGACGCGGCCGCCGTCCTCGATGCTGACGACGAGGCGGTGGCGCCCCGAGAGCTCGACCAGCGCGGGGTTGACGGGCACGACCCAGCGGGGGTCGACGACGGTGACGCCGATGCCGTGGGCCCCGAGGCGCTGCGCGACCTCGAGGGCGGTGGTGGCCATCGCGCCGACGGCGACGACGAGGACGTCCTCGTCGCCGTCGCGGTGGAGCACGTCGACGCCGTCGACCTGCTCGAGCGCGGGGATGTCCTCCGGCGGGGGCCCCTTCGGGTAGCGCACCACCGTGGGCGCGTCCTCGACGGTGACGGCCTCGGCGAGCAGCTCGGCGAGGCGGGCCCCGTCGCGCGGCGCGGCCAGGCGCAGGCCGGGCACGAGCTGCAGCAGCGACATGTCCCACATGCCGTTGTGGCTGGCCCCGTCGTCGCCCGTGACGCCCGAGCGGTCGAGCACGAACGTGACGCCGCAGCGGTGCAGGGCGACGTCCATCAGCACCTGGTCGAAGGCGCGGTTGAGGAACGTGGCGTAGACGGCGAAGACCGGGTGCATGCCGGCGAGCGCGAGGCCGGCCGCCGAGGTCGCCGCGTGCTGCTCGGCGATGCCGACGTCGAAGACGCGGTCGGGGAAGCGCTCCGCGAAGGCCTGCAGGCCGACCGGGTGGAGCATGGCCGCGGTGAGCGCGACGAGGTCGGGGCGCTGCTCCCCCAGGGTGACGATCTCCTCGGAGAACACGTCGGTCCAGCCGCGGGCCTTCGGTTTCTCGACGCCCGTGCCGACGTCGAACGGCCCGGGGGCGTGGAACTGGTCGGCCTCGTGGCGCTCCGCCGCGTCGTACCCGTGGCCCTTGCGGGTCAGGGCGTGGACGATGACGGGGCCGCCGAATCCCTTGGCCTGGGCGAGCGCGTGCTCGAGCGCGTCGAGGTCGTGCCCGTCGACGGGTCCGACGTACTTCAGCCCGAGGTCCTCGAAGAGGCCCTGCGGGGCGATGGCGTCCTTGACGCCCTTCTTGATGGCGTGGAGCGCGTCGTACGCCGCGGGGCCGACGCCGGGCACCGCGTTGAGGCGGCGCTTGACGAGGTCGAGCACGTTCTCGTAGCGCGGGCTGGTGCGCAGCGTCGTCAGCGCGGTCGCGAGACCGCCGATGGTCGGGGTGTAGCTGCGGCCGTTGTCGTTGACGACGATGACGAGCCTGCTGCGCGGGGAGATCGCGATGTTGTTGAGCGCCTCCCAGGCCATGCCGCCGGTGAGGGCGCCGTCGCCGATCACGGCGACGACGTGGCGGTCCTCGCCCTGCAGCGCGTAGGCCTTGGCGAGGCCGTCGGCGTAGCTCAGCGCCGTCGAGGCGTGCGAGTTCTCCACGATGTCGTGGGCGGACTCGTCCTGGCTGGGGTAGCCCGACAGGCCGCCCTCCTGCCGCAGCGACGAGAAGCGCGGGGCCCGGCCGGTCAGCAGCTTGTGCACGTAGGTCTGGTGGCCGGTGTCGAAGACGACGCGGTCGTGGGGGGAGTCGAAGGTGCGGTGGATCGCCAGGGTCAGCTCGACGACGCCGAGGTTGGGGCCCAGGTGGCCGCCCGTCGTGGCGCAGGTCGCGACGAGGAGGTCGCGGATCTCCGCGGCCAGCTCCTCGAGCTGAGGGCCCGTCAGGTCACGCAGGTCCTCCGGCGCCGTCACCGACTCCAGGTAGCCCATCAGCCGCGTCCCTTCCGTCGTGTCGTCGCTCGTCCGCATCGTCGTGCGCGCCCGCGACCGTGCCGTGGGCGTCTGTCGAGTGTATCGACCGGGTGCGCGCAGCCCCCGATCCCGACGGGCGCGGGCGGGATCGGGGGCGGGATCGGGGGCGGGATCGGGGGGCGCCCGCTCAGAGGTCGACGCGGGCGACGGAGCCCTCGTGCAGGCTGCCGAGCCAGACCCGGCCCTCGTGCTCGCGCACCCCGGTCACCATGTGGAACTGCGCCCGGGTCGCGGGGTCGCGCACCTCGAGGTCGTGGACGACCGCGCCGTCCGCGTCGAGCGCGACGGCCCGCACGGTACGCCGCGGCGCGGGCTGGAGGCGGTCGGGCAGGGCGGTCGCGGCGCGCCGTACCCAGTGAGGGGCGTGCTGCATGCGGGTGACCAGCGGGTCCGCGGGGCTGGCGACCGCGATCCAGACCAGGCCGTCGCTGCCGGTCGCGATGTTGTCGGGGTAGCCGGGCAGGTCGTCGGCCAGCAGGTCGCGCTCGCCGGCGCGGGGGCCGGTCAGCCACAGCCGTACGACGGTGCGCAGCGCCGTCTCGGCGACCGCGACCCAGGAGCCGTCGGGGGCGAGCGCGACGCCGTTCGCGAAGCCGAGGTCGTCGAGGAGCACCTCCACCGTCCCGTCCGGCGAGCGGCGCAGCAGGCGGCCGGTGCGGGTGAGGCGGACCATCTCGTGCTTCCACTCGTCGATCCCGTGCCGGAGCGAGGAGTCGGAGAAGAAGATCGTGCCGTCGGGCGCGACGGCGGCGTTGTTGCAGAACCGCATCGGCGTCCCGTCCACCTCGCGCACGAGCGTCTCGACGCGGTCGCCGGCCAGGTCGACGGCGAGCAGGCCGCGCCGGGCGTCGCAGACGAGCAGCCGACCGTCGGGCAGGTGCTCGAGGCCCAGCGGGCGACCGGCGGTGTGGCCGACCCGGGTGACGCGGCGACCGTCGTGGGAGATGCGCAGCAGCGCGCCGTCCTCGGTGCCGGTGAACACCGCGCCCTCGTCGGGCCCCTGCGTGCCCACCAGCACGTCCTCCGTCCCGAACCCGGGGACGTGGACGAGGTCCAGGGTGCGGACCACGGCCCCGTCGGCCCCGTCGGCGCCGCTGGTGCCGTTGGGCCGGGTGGCGCTCACGCCTGCTCCCGCAGCGCGGCCTCGACGCGCTCGACCTTGCCGGTCAGCTCGCCGGTCCACCCGGGGCGGATGTCGGCCTTCAGCACCAGGCTCGTGCGCGGCGACACAGCGGCGACGACGTCGACGGCCTCCTTGACGACGGCCATCACCTCGTCCCACTCCCCCTCCAGCGTGGTGAACATGGCGTCGGTGCGGTTGGGCAGGCCCGAGGCCCGCACGACGCGCACCGCGGCGGCCACCGCCGCGCTCACCGACCCGTCGTCGTCCCCACCTCCGGTCGGGGCGACCGAGAACGCAACCAGCACGGAGCACTCCTCTCCTCGTGGCCACCGGTCGCCGCGCGGCGCCCGGGCCGCCGGTGGACCCCACCGGCGACGGCCTCGGCCCAGCATGCCCGCCGGTGCGTCTACCCGACAGTAGGGTGGCCGCCATGTCGCGATCCGTGGAGGAGCTGGCCGCCCGGCTCGGCCTGCCGGCCGAGCGCCTGGCGCTGCTGGAGGGCCACGCCGAGGCCGACGTGGCCGTGCTGGCCGACGCCGTCGGGCTCGCGGTCCTCGCCGAGGACCGGGCGGTCGAGGACGGGCTGGCCGCCGCGCTGCGGATGGTGCCGCCGCCGCTGCGGGGCCGTGCCCGCGCGCTGCTGCTGGGGGACGACGATGCCTGAGCCCGACGTCCCCGGGGCCCCGGGCGCTCCCGACGCCCCGGCGGCTCCCCCGCCCGCGCTGGGCGACGTCGCCGCCCGCCTGGCGACCCGGGCCGAGCTGGCGAAGCTCGCCCACGAGCTCGACCTGGCGCCCGAGGAGCTCGCGTTCCTCGCCGACGAGCCCGCCGACGCCCTGCGCGCCCTCCGCACCGACGTGGCCACCAGCCTCGCCGGGCGCCACGCGGCCCGGCTGCGGCGGGTCGCGAGCCTCGCCGGCGCGCTCCCGCCCGGGCTCGCGGCCCGGGCGGCCCAGCAGGCCGGCCCCGTCGTCGGCGCGCGGGTGGCGAGCGCCCTGGACGCCGAGGAGGCCGTGCGCCTCGCCGGCCGCCTGCCCCTGGACTTCCTCGCCGAGCTCACGCTCTCCCTCGACACGGCCGGCGTCGAGCGGGTCGTGCCCGGCCTCGACCCGGCCCTGGTCACGGCCGTGGGTCGCCGCCTCCTCGAGGACGGCGAGCACCTCGTCCTGGGCCGGCTCGTCTCGGCCGTGCCGCCTCAGGCCGCCCTCGCGGTGGTGGCGCACGCCGACCCGGCCGCGCTGCTGCAGGTCGCGCTGCTCGTCGACGACCGCTCCGTCCTGCCCGGCCTGGTGCGGGAGCTGCCCGCGGAGCAGCTGCGCGCCGTCCTCGCCGCGTGCCACGACCACGGCACCGAGACCGACGCCCTCACGCTCCTCACCGCCCTCGACGCCCCCGGGCGCGGGCGGGTGCTCGTCGCCCTCGCGTCGCTGCCGGCGGAGCACCGCGCCGGGTTCCTCGCCGTGGCCGACGGGCTCGGGGCGTGGTCGGAGGTCCTGCCGGGCCTGGCGCACGTGGACGACGCCTCCCTGCGCACCCTCCTCGGCTCCCCCGCCGGCCCCGCCGCGCGCGCCGGGGTGGGGGCCGCGGCCCGCGCGGCCGGCGACGAGGCCACCGTGGCCCGCCTCGACGCGGTGGGCCCGTGACCCAGGGCGTCCCGGTCCCGCCCCCGCTGGCACGCGTCGCGGAGCGTCTCGACGTACCCCTCGACGAGCTCGCCGCCCTGCAGGGCTGCGAGCCGGCCGACCTCGAGGCGCTCGACACCGCGATCGCGATGGCGCAGCACGCCGAGGACCTCGAGGTACGCCGGAGCATGCGCGACGCCGTGCGCTTCGTGCCCGCTCCGCTGCGCCGCCGCGTCGCCGCGGCGCTCTTCCCCGACGAGGAGCCCGCCGACGCCCGCCGGGACGGCGACGGCGACGGCGACGGCGACGGCGAACCGGAAGCGCGGGCCGAAGGTGCCTGACGTGACGGGCACCGCGGCGGCGACCGGTCACGTCGCGACCGAGCTGGCGCGCCTGCGCCACGAGCTGGCGCTGGACGCCGACGACCCCACCCTCGACTTCCTCGCCGGCCTCGGCCCCGACGAGGTCGCGCGGCTGCGCCGCCGCGTCGTCGACGCCCGCCACCGCCGCCACGAGCACCGCTTCGCGCGGCTGGCCGGTCTCACGCGGTTCGTGCCCGTCGCCGTCTGCGCCCGCGTGGCCGAAGCCGCGCTCGGTCCGCTCGTCGCGGCCCGCACGGCCGAGGTCATGGCCGAGCCCGACGCCGTGCGCCTCGCGGCGCGGATCTCCCCCGACTTCCTCGCCGAGCTGACGACGCACCTCGACCCGGTGCGCAGCGGGTCGCTCGTGGCCGGGCTCCCGGAGCCGCTGCTCGTCGCCGTCGGCCGCCGGATGCTGGAGCGCGCCGAGCACCTGGCGCTGGGCGGCTTCGTCGGCGTCATGGCCCCGCGGGCGAGCGTCGAGGTCATCCGCGACGCCCCGGGACTGGCGGTGCTGGAGGTCGCCCTGCACGCCGAGGACGCCGGGGCGCTCGACGCCGTGGTCGCCGGCCTGCCCGACGCCACGCTGCTGCGGGTGCTGGCCGACGCCGCCGACGCCGGGCGCGCGGCCGACGCCGTGCTCCTCCTCGGTGTCCTCGCGCTCGAGACCCGCACCCGGCTCTTCGAGCTGCTCACCCGCCTCGAGCGCGACCAGCAGCGCCAGGTGGTGGCCGCCGTCGTCACCCGCGGCGACTGGGAGCACGTGCTCCCGGTGCTGTCGCGCATCGGCCCGGAGACCCTGCGCCAGCTGCTGACGCTGCCGGAGATCGCTGATCCCGACGTCGTCGCCGGCCTCGTGCGCCAGACTGCGGCCCATGCCGGTCCCCACGCCCTCCCGTGACCTGGCCGTCGACGCCGCGCGCGGCGTCGCCCTCCTGTCGATGTTCGTGGCGCACTTCGCCCCGACCCTCGGTCCCGGCCAGGTGCTGCTGCTCGCGGACCACCTGACCGCGCCCCTGTTCGCCCTCCTCATCGGGTGGGGCGCCCAGCTGGGCCGGGGCCGGCGCGGGGAGTGGTCGTCGGTGCTCGTGCGCGGCGCGGCGCTCGTCGGTCTCGGCCTCGTGCTGGAGGACGCCGGCGCCCAGATCGCCGTCGTGCTGGTCTGGCTCGGGGTGCTGACGCTGCTGGCCGTGCTGCTCGTGCGGCTGCCGGACGTCGTCCTCGCCGTGGCCGCGGCGGCCCTGCTGTGGACCGCCCCCGACCTCGTCTCCTCCGCCACCACCCACCTCGGGGAGTGGCGCATCGAGCGGGTGTTCGCCGGGGAGCCCGCCGACGGGCTCTACCCGCGGGCGCTGGAGGTGCTGGCGGCGGGCCCCTTCTACCGGCTCGTCGAGCTGGCACCGATGGCCGCGGCCGGGGTCCTCCTGGCCCGCCACTCCGGGCGCGTCGTCACGCTGGTGACGCTCGCCGCCGCCGCGCTCCTCGCGGCCGCCCTGCTCGGGGCGGAGGCGGCCGGCGAGGTCGCGCTCGCGCCGTACTCGGGTACCCACCTCGTGCTCGCGCTGGAGCTCGCCCTGTGCGTGCTCGTCGTGCAGGGCGCCCGCGCGCTCGAGAGCCTGCCCGGCGCCGCCGGTCGCGTCGTGCGCCCCGTGCTCGCGCTCCTCGCCGGCGCCGGGGCGGTGGCCCTCACGGCGTACGTCGTGCAGGTCCTCGTCGCCGCCGCCTGGGTGCGCGACGCACCGCCCGGCACGACCGACGACTCGTGGCTGCTGCTCGGCGGCCTCGCCGCCGGCACGGTCGCCCTCGGGTGGGCGTGGCCCCGGATCGTGCGGTGGCGGCCGTGGGACCGCGGGCCGGTCGAGGGACCGCTGCGCGCGCTCGCGCAGGGGCTCGACCGGGTGCCGCCGTTCCGCCGGCGCCGCGGCTGAGCGCCGGCTGAGCGACGGCCGGCCGACGGCTGTCCGACGGCTCGCCGACCGGACAGCACGACGGCCCGCCACCCCTCGCGGGGTGACGGGCCGTCGTGGTCGTGCGGGGGTGCTCAGGCCTTCAGCAGGCTCCGCAGCACGTACTGCATGATGCCGCCGTTGCGGTAGTAGTTCGCCTCGCCGGGGGTGTCGATGCGGACGACGGCGTCGAACTCGACGTCGCCGGCGCGCACCTTGACCGTCTTCGGGGTGCGGCCCTCGTTGAGCTCGGTGATGCCGGTGATCGAGAACGTCTCCTCACCGGTCAGGCCGAGGCTCTCGGCGTTCTGGCCCGCCGGGAACTGCAGCGGGATGACGCCCATGCCGATGAGGTTGGAGCGGTGGATGCGCTCGTAGCTCTCGGCGATGACGGCCTTGACGCCCAGCAGCGACGTGCCCTTGGCGGCCCAGTCGCGCGAGGAGCCCGAGCCGTACTCCTTGCCCGCCAGCACGACGAGCGGGATGCCCGCCGCCTGGTAGCGCTCGGAGGCCTCGAACACGGAGGTGACCTCGCCGTCGGCGGTGAAGTCGCGCGTCACGCCGCCCTCGGTGCCGGGGGCCAGCTGGTTGCGCAGCCGGATGTTGGCGAAGGTGCCGCGGATCATGACCTCGTGGTTGCCGCGACGCGAGCCGTAGGAGTTGAAGTCCCGGTTCTCGACGCCGTGCTCGGCGAGGTAGCGGCCCGCGGGCGAGTCCTTCTTGATGGCACCGGCCGGGCTGATGTGGTCGGTGGTCACGGAGTCGCCGAGCTTGAGCAGCACGCGGGCGCCGTCGATGTCGGTGACCGGGGTCGGCTCGTCCGGCATCCCGTCGAAGTACGGGGGCTTCCGGACGTAGGTCGACTCGGGGTCCCAGGCGAACGTCTTGCCCTCGGGCGTCGGGAGCGAGCGCCACTGCTCGTCGCCCGCGAAGACGTCCTGGTAGCTCTCGCCGAACATCTCGGAGCTGATCGCCTGGGCGATCGTCTCCTCGACCTCGGTCGGGGAGGGCCAGACGTCCTTGAGGAACACGTCGTTGCCGTCGGCGTCCTGGCCCAGCGGGTCGGTGAACAGGTCGACGTCCATCGAGCCGGCCAGGGCGTAGGCCACGACCAGCGGGGGCGACGCGAGGTAGTTCATCTTCACGTCAGGGTTGATGCGGCCCTCGAAGTTGCGGTTGCCGGACAGCACCGAGACGACCGAGAGGTCCTTCTCGTTGACGGCCGCGGAGACCTCGGGGATGAGCGGGCCCGAGTTGCCGATGCACGTCGTGCAGCCGTAGCCGACGAGGTTGAAGCCCAGCTTGTCCAGGTACGGCGTGAGGCCGGACTTCTCGTAGTAGTCCGAGACGACCTTCGAGCCCGGCGCCAGCGTCGTCTTGACCCACGGCTTGCGCTGCAGGCCCTTCTCGACGGCCTTCTTGGCGAGCAGGGCCGCGCCGATCATGACCGACGGGTTGGACGTGTTGGTGCACGACGTGATGGCCGCGATGGTCACCGCGCCGTGGTCGAGCGTGAACTTCGTGCCGTCCTCGAGGGTGACCTCGACCGGGCTGCTCGGCCGGCCGCCGTCGGTGGACGCGGCGGAGAGGTGGTCGGTCGGCGGGGCCGACTTGCCGTGGCCGTTGCTCGTGGCCGGGTCGGAGGCCGGGAAGGTCTCGGCGACGGACTCGTCGTACCCGTCCTCCTCCTCGCCCGCGACGTAGTCCTTGAGCGACGCGCGGAAGGACTGCTTGGCGTCGGTGACCTGGATGCGGTCCTGGGGACGCTTCGGGCCGGCGATCGACGGCACGACGGTGGCGAGGTCGAGCTCGAGCTTCTCGGAGAAGCGCGGCTCGGCGGCCGGGTCGTGCCACAGGCCCTGGGCCTTGGCGTACGCCTCGACGAGCGCGAGCTGCTCGGGCGAGCGGCCGGTGAGCTCGAGGTACTTCGTGGTCTCCTCGTCGATCGGGAAGACCGCGATGGTCGAGCCGAACTCCGGGCTCATGTTGCCGATCGTGGCGCGGTTGGCCAGCGGCAGCGCGGAGACGCCGGGGCCGTAGAACTCGACGAACTTGCCGACGACGCCGTGCTTGCGCAGCATCTCGGTGATCGTCAGCACCAGGTCGGTGGCCGTCGAGCCCTCGGGCAGGTCGCCGGAGAGCTTGAAGCCCACGACGCGCGGGATGAGCATGGAGACCGGCTGGCCGAGCATCGCGGCCTCGGCCTCGATGCCACCGACGCCCCAGCCGACGACGCCGATGCCGTTGACCATCGTCGTGTGCGAGTCGGTGCCGACGCAGGTGTCGGGGTAGGCCTGCAGCTCGCCGTCCACCTCGCGGGTGAAGACGGTGCGCGCCAGGTGCTCGATGTTGACCTGGTGCACGATGCCGGTGCCCGGGGGGACGACCTTGAAGTCGTCGAACGCGCCCTGGCCCCAGCGCAGGAACTGGTAGCGCTCGCGGTTGCGCTCGTACTCGATCTCCACGTTGCGGCCGAAGGCCTCCGGCGTGCCGAAGACGTCGGCGATGACCGAGTGGTCGATGACCATCTCGGCCGGCGCGAGCGGGTTGATCTTGGCCGGGTCGCCGCCGAGGTCCGCCATCGCCTCGCGCATGGTGGCGAGGTCGACGACGCAGGGGACGCCGGTGAAGTCCTGCATGATCACGCGCGCCGGCGTGAACTGGATCTCCTTGTCGGGCTCGGCCGTCTCGTCCCAGCCGGCCAGCGCCTTGATGTCGTCTGCGGTGATGTTCGCACCGTCCTCCGTACGGAGGAGGTTCTCCAGCAGGACCTTGAGCGAGAACGGCAGCGACGCGACGTCGAGCCCCTCACCGGTCACCGCGTCGAGACGGAAGATCTCGTAGGACCTGCCGTCCACGTCCAGGGTGCTCTTCGCACCGAAGCTGTCCTGACTTGCCACAGTCACACTCCTCGTCGCTGGTCTCGCGCTCCCGGCCCATCTTGCCGCCGGGCCCGGTCACCTTCCTAGGAAGGCTCGCCTTACCTCGGGCCCGGACGGCCTCGCCGCGGTCGGAGCGGCTGGCCGGCATTTGTCTCGACGTCAAGATACATGACGTCGAGCGAAAACCGGAGGGGCCCGCTCAGGCCGTGTCGCCCTCGTCGGGCACGAGCAGCGCGACGCACTCGACGTGGTGGGTCATGGGGAAGAGGTCGAAGCCGCGGAGCCGCTCCAGGCGGTAGCCCCGCTCGCCGAACGAGCCGAGGTCGCGCGCCAGCGCGGCGGGGTCGCACGCGACGTACGCGACCGCCCGCGGTGAGCGCCGGACCACCTCGTCGACGACCTCGCGGCCCGCACCCTCCCTCGGCGGGTCGAGGACGACGAGGTCGACCGGGCCGGCGAGACCGTCGCGCAGCACCTGCGCGACGTCGCCGCGGCGCACCAGCGGGGGGCCGGGGGCGTCCGCCAGGTTGGTCGCGGCGTGGGCCGAGGCGGCGGCGTCCCCCTCGACGCTGACGACCGAGCCGTCCGGGCCCACGCGGTCGGCGAGGAAGCGGGCGAACAGGCCCACCCCGCCGTACAGGTCGAGGGCGTGCTCCCCCGGTCGGGGGTCGAGCATCCCGAGCACCGCCTCGACCAGCGTCGCCGGCGCCCCCGGGTGCACCTGCCAGAACCCGGCGGCCTCGACGGCGAAGCGGTGGCCGGTCCCGGCCGCCGTCACCTGCTCGTGCACCACGCCGGGCCGGGGCTCGCGGGCGTCGGGGTGGGCGATGCGGCAGTCGTCGACCTCGACCACGTCGTGGGCCCGGTGGCGGCGCATGCCGCGCCCGCCGTCGGGGAGCGCGACGTACCGCACCCGCGTGCGCCAGCGCAGGCCGGCCAGCTGCTCGGGCAGGTCGCCGGCGACGGCCTCCACCTCCACGTCCATGTCGAGCCCGGCGAGGCGGCGCAGCTGCTCGGCCACCACGTCGGCCTTCAACCGGCGCTGGTGGGCGAGGTCCACGTGCTGGAAGTCGCAGCCGCCGCACAGCCCGGGTCCGGCGAACGGGCACGGCGCCTTCACGCGGTGCGGCGAGGCCTCCTCGACCACGACGGCGTCGGCGCGCCAGAACCGGTCGCCGTCGCTGCCCTCGGTCACCTCGAGCACGACGCGCTCGCCGGGCAGCGCGTGCCGCACGAAGACGACGCGGGTCCGCTCCTCGTCCGGCAGCTGCACGCGGGCGACGCAGTGGCCGCCGTGGGCGACCGGGCCGACCTCGGCGGTGAACCGCTCGCCGACCCGGGAGGTGCCCCGCGGGGCACGGGTACGACGCGCCCCGCCGCCGCGCGGCCCGCGCCCCCGCCCGCCACCGCGGCGCTGCTGCCCGCTCACCGTCGGCGCTCCGACGGCGGCGGGTCGGCGACCCGGCCGCGGCGCAGGTCGCCCGGCCGCACGCGGGTCATCTGCCGGTCCTCGCGCTCGAGGGCGGCGGCCGACGAGCGCAGCTGGTAGGGCACCGACGTGACCATGACGCCGGGGGTGAAGAGCAGCCGGCCCTTGAGGCGCAGGGCGCTCTGGTTGTGGAGCAGCTGCTCCCACCAGTGGCCCACGACGTACTCGGGGATGTAGACGGCGACCACGCCGCGCGGGTTGGCGCGGCGGATCTCCACGGCGTAGTCGACGATCGGCCGGATGAGCTCGCGGTACGGCGAGTGCAGCACCTTGAGCGGCACGTCGATGCGCCGGGCGTCCCAGGCCTCGAGCAGGCGGTCGGTGTCGGCGGAGTCGGTGGAGACGCAGACGGCCTCGAGCACGTTGGGGCGCGACGCCTTGGCGTAGGCCAGTGCCCGCAGCGTCGGCTTGTGCACCTTCGAGACGAGCACGATCGCGTGCACCCGGGTGGGCAGGACCTTGTCGCCCTCCTCCGCCGCCAGCTCGAGCGCGACGCGCTCGTAGTGGCGGCGGATGCCGCGCATGAGGAAGAACGCGGCCAGCATCGCCAGGATCGTGATCCAGGCGCCCTCGAGGAACTTCGTCACCAGCACGACGACGAGCACGACCGCGGTGAAGCAGAGGCCCACCGTGTTGATGGCGCGCGAGCGGTGCATCGAGCGACGCCTCGCCGGGTCCTTCTCGCTCGCCAGGAGGCGCGTCCAGTGCCGGATCATGCCGAGCTGGCTGAGGTTGAAGGAGACGAAGACGCCGACGATGTAGAGCTGGATCAGCCGCGTGGTCTGGGCGTCGAACGCGACGATGAGCACGATCGCCATGACGGCGAGGAACACGATCCCGTTGCTGTAGGCCAGCCGGTCGCCGCGCGAGCCGAGCGCCCGCGGGGCGTAGCCGTCCTTCGCCAGGATCGAGCCCAGCACCGGGAAGCCGTTGAAGGCCGTGTTGGCGGCCAGCACGAGGATGACGCCCGTCATGGTGACGATGAAGTAGAAGCCCGGCGGGAAGTCGGAGAACAGCGCGCCGGCGATCTGCGCGATCACCGTGTGCTGGTCGTAGCCCTCGGGCAGCGGGTCCCCGGCGACGGTGCGCAGGCGGTCCACCTCGTGGGGGTCGACGTAGCGCAGCCCCATCTCGCGGGCCAGCAGGATCACCGACATCATCATCGTGATGGCGATCGCGCCCAGCATGGCCAGCGTCGCGGCCGCGTTGCGGCTCTTGGGCCGGCGGAAGGCCGGCACGCCGTTCGAGATCGCCTCGACACCGGTCAGCGCGGCGCAGCCCGACGAGAACGCCCGGGCCAGCAGGAAGATCATCGCGAACTGGCTGAGCGGGTCCTCGAACCCCTCGCGCGGCACCACCTGCAGGTCGGCGCTCTCCACCTCCGGCAGCGTGCCCGCGAACCAGCGGATCCCGCCGTACACCGCCATGCCGAGGATCGCGACCATGAACAGGTACGTCGGGACGGCGAAGTAGCTGCCCGACTCGCGGATGCCGCGCAGGTTGGCCGCCATCAGCGCCACGACCAGCGCCGACGCGAAGAAGACCTCGTGGCCCGACAGGAAGGGGATCGCCGCCGCCGCGTACTGCGAGCCCGAGGAGATGGACACCGCGACGGTGAGCACGTAGTCGACCAGCAGCGCGCTCGCCACCGTCGTGCCCGCCACCGGGCCGAGGTTGACGCTGGCGACCTCGTAGTCGCCGCCGCCGCTCGGGTAGGCGTGCACCGTCTGGCGGTACGACAGGATGACCGCGGCCATGACGAGCGCGACGGCCACACCGATCCACGGGGAGAAGACGTACGACGTCGCCCCCGCGATCGAGAGCATGATGAAGACCTCGTCGGGGGCGTAGGCCACGGACGAGAGCGCGTCGCTGGCGAAGACGGGAAGCGCGATGCGCTTGGGGAGGAGTGTTTCCCCGAGCTGGGAGCTGCTGAGCTTGCGCCCGAGCAGGACCCGTTTCGAGGCGTCGGCGAGACCCACGAGGCGCGATCGTACGCCCGCGGGGTTGCGGCGCCACTTCCTCGTGGCGGGGCCCGGCCGCGCCGGACTGGGCTACGGTTCGCCACGTGCATGTCGTGATCATGGGCTGCGGCCGCGTCGGCTCGACGCTGGCGCGCAGCCTGGAGGACCGCAACCACACCGTCTCGGTGATCGACGTGGCCTCGGAGGCCTTCCGTCGGCTCGGTCCGGGCTTCAACGGCGAGAAGGTGACCGGCCTCGGCTTCGACCGCGGCGTGCTCGTCAAGGCGGGCATCGAGCGGGCCGACGCCTTCGCGGCCGTGTCGAGCGGTGACAACTCCAACATCATCGCCGCCCGCGTCGCCCGCGAGTCGTTCGGCATCGAGCAGGTCGTGGCCCGGATCTACGACCCGGGTCGCGCCGAGGTCTACCAGCGGCTCGGGATCACGACGGTCGCCACCGTGAAGTGGACGGCCGACCAGGTGCTGCGCCGGATCCTGCCCGCCGGCGCCGAGCCCGACTTCCGGGACCCCTCGGGCACCATCCGGCTCGACCAGGTGCCGGCGCCCGACCGCTGGGTCGGCGTGCGCACCGTCGCGTTCCAGGAGCAGACCCGCACCCGCATCGCCTGGATCGACCGGCTCGGCGAGGGCACGCTCCCCCACCGCGACAGCGTCATCCAGGACAACGACATGCTCCACCTGGTGATGCGCGAGGAGAACGCCGCCCACGCCTACCAGACCATCGACCGCGGACCGGAGGAGAGCTGATGCGCGTCGCCATCGCCGGCGCCGGGGCGGTCGGCCGCTCCGTCGCGGCCGAGCTGATCGACAACGGCCACGAGGTGCTGCTCATCGACAAGGCCGCCGTCGCCATCCGCCCCGAGCGGGTGCCCGAGGCGGAGTGGCTGCTCGCCGACTGCTGCGAGCTGTCCTCGCTGGAGGAGGCCCGCCTCGACCAGTGCGACGTGGTCATCGCGGCCACCGGCGACGACAAGGCCAACCTCGTGACCTCGCTGCTCGCCAAGACCGAGTTCGCCGTGCCCCGCACCGTGGGCCGCGTCAACCACCCCGACAACGAGTGGCTCTTCAACGAGGCCTGGGGCGTCGACGTCAGCGTGTCGACGCCGCGCATCATGTCGGCCCTCGTCGAGGAGGCCGTCGCGGTCGGCGACCTCGTGCGCCTGTTCACCTTCCGCCAGGGCCAGGCCAACCTCGTGGAGCTCACGCTGCCGGAGGACTCGCCGTACGTCGGGAAGCCCTCGGGCCTCGTGCCGTTCCCGGACAACTGCGCGCTGGTGACGATCCTGCGCGACGGGCAGGTCTACACCCCGGACGCCGAGCAGCCGCTCGAGTCCGGCGACGAGCTGCTCCTCGTCGTGCCCGCCGAGCTGGAGGACGACGTCGAGCGCCTGCTGGCGCCCAGCACCCACCCCTGAGCGGGCCCCGCACGGACGACGACGGGCCGCCGCCCCACCCCGGGAGGGTGGTGGCGACGGCCCGTCGGTGCGTCCGGACCGAGCCGGGGGCCGGGCTCAGCCCTGGGCGTTCGCCGGGTCCGTTGCCGCAGCGGCGCCCGCCTCCGCCTTCACGACGGGCTTGGCGTCGACGCCGGCCTCCTTGCGCTGCGCGGGCGTGATCGGCGCGGGCGCGGCGGTCAGCGGGTCGAACCCGCCGCCCGACTTGGGGAAGGCGATGACCTCGCGGATCGAGTCGACGCCGGCGAGCAGCGACACGATGCGGTCCCAGCCGAAGGCGATGCCGCCGTGCGGGGGCGCGCCGTACTTGAACGCCTCGAGCAGGAAGCCGAACTTCTCCTGCGCCTCCGCCTCGTCGAGGCCCATGAGGGCGAACACGCGCTTCTGCACGTCCTCGCGGTGGATACGGATCGAGCCGCCGCCGATCTCGTTGCCGTTGCAGACGATGTCGTAGGCCCAGGCGAGCGCCTCGCCCGGCTGCTGGTCGAAGGTCTCGACGTCCTGGGGCGAGGTGAAGGCGTGGTGCACGGCCGTCCAGGCGCCCGAGCCGACCGCGACGTCACCGCTCGCCACGGCGTCGCCGGCGGGCTCGAACAGCGGCGCGTCGACGACCCAGAGGAAGCTCCACGCCGACTCGTCGATGAGACCGCCGCGGCGGCCGATCTCGAGGCGGGCGGCGCCGAGCAGCGCGCGGCTGCTCTTGGGCGCGCCGGCCGCGAAGAACACGCAGTCGCCGGGCGCGGCACCGATGTGGGCGGCCAGGCCGGCCTTCTCGGTGTCGGAGAGGTTCTTGGCGACGGGGCCGGTCAGCTCGCCGTCCTCCTGCACCAGCACGTAGGCGAGACCCTTGGCGCCGCGCTGCTTGGCCCACTCCTGCCAGGCGTCGAGCTGCTTGCGCGGCTGCGAGGCGCCGCCGGGCATGACGACGGCGCCGACGTACTCGGCCTGGAAGACGCGGAACGTCGTGTCCTTGAAGTACTCCGTGCACTCGACGAGCTCGAGGCCCATCCGCAGGTCGGGCTTGTCGGAGCCGTAGCGGGCCATCGCCTCGGCGTACGTCATGCGGGGCAGCGGCGTGGGCACGTCGTACCCGACGAGGGCCCACAGCGCCGACACGATCTCCTCGGCGAGGCGGATGACGTCGTCCTGCTCGACGAAGCTCATCTCGATGTCGAGCTGGGTGAACTCCGGCTGCCGGTCGGCGCGGAAGTCCTCGTCGCGGTAGCAGCGGGCGAGCTGGTAGTAGCGCTCCATGCCGGCGACCATCAGCAGCTGCTTGAACAGCTGCGGGCTCTGCGGCAGCGCGTACCAGCTGCCCGGCTGCAGGCGGGCGGGCACGAGGAAGTCGCGGGCGCCCTCGGGGGTGGAGCGGGTCAGCGTCGGCGTCTCGATCTCGACGAAGTCGTGACCGGCGAGCACCTCGCGGGCGGCCTTGTTGACCTCGCTGCGCAGGCGCAGGGCGCGACCCGGGCCGGTGCGGCGCAGGTCGAGGTAGCGGTGGCGCAGGCGCGCCTCCTCCCCCACGTCGACGTGGTCGTCGATCGGGAACGGCAGCGGCGCCGCGGCGCTCAGCACCTCGACGTCGGTCGCGATGACCTCGATCTCGCCGGAGGCGAGGTTCGGGTTGGCGTTGCCCTCGGGGCGCAGGGCGACCTCGCCCGTCACCTTCACGCAGTACTCGTTGCGCAGGCCGCCGGCGACCTCCTCGTCGCGCACGACGACCTGGGCGACGCCGCTGGCCTCGCGCAGGTCGAGGAACGCCACGCCGCCGTGATCGCGCCGCTTGGCCACCCACCCGGCGAGGGTGACGGTCTGGCCTACGTGCGCCGGGCGCAGGGCGCCGGCGTCATGGGTGCGGATCACGGGGTCTTCTCCTGGGGCTGGGGGGCGGGGCGGTCGGGTGCGTCGGTGAGCACCTGCGGGCGCAGGTCCTCGGGCGAGGGTGCCCAGGTGGAGGGGTCGGCGTCCACCTGGTTCCCGTCGCGGATGTCCTTGACCTGGTGGCTGCCGTCGTCCTGGGGGAACCAGACGAACGGGATGCCGCGGCGGTCGGCGTAGCGGATCTGCTTGCCGAACTTCGCGGCGCTCGGGGCGACCTCGCAGGGGATGCCGCGGGCGCGCAGGGCGGCGGCCACCGCGTCGGCGGCCGGGCGGGAGCCCTCGTCGACGAGGGCCACGAGCACGGCGCTGGGCACCGAGCGGCTGCCGCGCACGACGCCGCGGGACAGCAGCGGCACGAGCACGCGCGAGACGCCGAGCGAGATGCCCACCCCGGGGTACGTCGTGCGCCCGTCAGAGGCGAGCGCGTCGTAGCGGCCGCCGGAGCAGATCGAGCCCATCGACTCGTAGCCGTCGAGGCGGGTCTCGAAGACGGTTCCCGTGTAGTAGTCCAACCCGCGGGCGATCGACAGGTCGGCGGTGATGCGGACCTTCCCGCCGGCCAGCGGCGCGGCGGCGCGCACCAGCGTGGCCAGCTCGTCGAGGCCCTCCTCCAGCAGCGGGTGGGTGACGCCGAGGGCGCGCACCCGCTCCACGAAGCCGTCGTCGTCGGTGCGGATGGTCGCCAGGCGCAGGCACGCGTCCGCCTGCTCCGGCGTCGCCCCGGCGTCGGCGACGAGCATCTCGCGCACCCGCTCGGCCGGCACCTTGTCGAGCTTGTCGACGAGGCGCATGACCTCGTCGGTGTCGGCGAGGCCGAGGCCCGCGTAGAAGCCCTGGATGAGCTTGCGGTTGTTGACCTGCAGCCGGAAGCCGGGCAGCCCGATGGAGCCGGGGTCGGCCAGGCGGCGCAGCGCGTCGAGCATGACGCGGGTGACCTCGACGTCGTGGTGGAAGGGCAGCTCGTCGCGGCCGATGACGTCGATGTCGGCCTGCGTGAACTCGCGGTAGCGCCCGTCCTGGGGACGCTCGCCGCGCCACACCTTCTGCACCTGGTAGCGCCGGAACGGGAAGTCGAGCTTGCCGGCGTTCTCGAGCACGTAGCGGGCGAAGGGGACCGTCAGGTCGAAGTGGAGGCCGATGCCGGCGTCGCGGCCGCCGTCCTCCTCCTGGAGGCGGCGCAGGACGTAGACCTCCTTGGAGGTGTCGCCCTTGCGCAGCAGCTGGTCCATCGGCTCGACGGCACGGGTCTCGATGCCGGCGAAGCCGTGGAGCTCGAAGGTGCTGCGCAGCGTGTCGATCACCTGCTGCTCGACGACCCGCTGGGCGGGCAGCAGCTCGGGGAACCCGCTCAGCGGGGTGGGCTTGCTCATGGGTGGCTGGCTCTCTCGGTCACAGGCCGCGGTCGACGCGACCGGCGTCGCCCTCGCGGCCGGTCTCGATCAGGTCGCGGAGGAAGGGGTTGGTCGCGCGCTCGCGGCCGATGGAGGTCTGCTCGCCGTGCCCGGGCAGCACCACGATGTCGTCCGCGAGCGGGAGCACCTTCGAGCTGAGGGTGCGCAGCATCGTGGCGTGGTCGCCGCCGGGCAGGTCGGTGCGCCCGATCGAGCCCGCGAAGAGCAGGTCGCCCGCGAACATGACCTCGGAGACGTCGGGCTCGCCCTGCCCCGCGCCGTACGGCGTGCGGAAGGTGACCGAGCCCTCGGTGTGGCCGGGGGTGTGGTCGACGACGAAGCGCAGGCCGGCGAGCTCCAGCTCCTGGCCGTCGGAGAGCTCGGCGACGTCGTCGGGCTCGACGAACTCGTGGCGCCCGCCCAGCAGCATCGCGGCGCTCTCCTTGCTGATGCCCGCCATCGGGTCGGTCAGCAGGTGGCGGTCGCGGGGGTGGATCCAGGCCGTCGCGTCGTAGGCGCCGGCCACCGGCGTGACCGACCACATGTGGTCGATGTGCCCGTGGGTCAGCAGCACCGCGACCGGCTTCAGGCGGTTCTCGGCGACGACCTGCTCGACCCCTGCCGTGGCGTCCTGCCCGGGGTCGACGACGACGCACTCCGTGCCCTTGCCCGTGGCCACGACGTAGCAGTTCGTGCCCCAGGCACCTGCGGGGAATCCGGCGATGAACACTCCGGCACACTACCGAGCGGGTACGGCGCGCCGCACGTCGGCGGGCACGCCGCCCCACGCGGGGGGGTGGGGATGACTAGCATGTGCCCCGGACAGCCGTGCGCGCGACCAGCGCGCCCGGAGCGAGGCCATCGGGTAGCGAGAAGAGGACGACCACGTGACGGGTCAGGACTGGGGTCGGGTCGACGAGGACGGCACGGTGTACGTGCGCACCTCCGAGGGTGAGCGTTCCGTCGGGCAGTACCCGGCGGGGTCACCCGACGAGGCCCTGAAGTTCTTCACCGACCGCTTCGACGCGCTCAGCTTCGAGGTCGAGCTGCTGGAGAAGCGCATCGGCAGCGGCGTGCTCAGCCCCGAGGACGCCGCCGCGTCCGTGGCGAAGGTGCGGGCCAGCGTGGCGGGGGCGAACGCCGTGGGCGACCTCGAGGGCCTGCTGGCCCGGGTCGACGGCCTCACGGGTGCGGTCGACTCGCAGCGCGAGGCGAAGAAGGCCGAGCGCGCCGAGCGCGTCGCGGCCGCCCGCGTCGAGAAGGAGCGCATCGCCGCCGCCGCCGAGGAGCTGGCCGCGGGCAACGACTGGCGCAACGGCGCCAACCGCCTGCGCGACCTGCTCGAGGAGTGGAAGGCGCTCCCCCGCCTCGACCGTGCCTCGGACGACACCCTGTGGCGCCGCTTCTCGGGCGCCCGCACGACCTACACCCGTCGTCGCAAGGCGCACTTCTCGCAGCTCAACGAGCAGCGTGACTCCGCCCGCGCGGTCAAGGAGCGCCTGGCCACCGAGGCCGAGGCGCTGTCGACGTCGACCGACTGGGGCCCGACCGCGGGCCGCTACCGCGACCTCATGCGCGAGTGGAAGGCCGCCGGCCCGGCTCCGCGCGACGTGGACGAGGCGCTGTGGCGCCGATTCCGTGGCGCGCAGGACACGTTCTTCGGGGCCCGCGACGCGGCGAACAGCGCGCTCGACGCCGAGTTCGCCGGCAACGCCGAGGTGAAGGAGCAGATCCTCGCCGAGGCCGAGGCGCTCCTGCCCGTCGAGGACCTCGACGCCGCCAAGCGCGCGTTCCGCGACCTCGCCGACCGCTGGGACGCGGCCGGCAAGGTGCCGCGCGACCGCGTCAAGGAGCTCGAGGGCCGCATGCGCAAGGTCGAGCAGGCCATCCGCGGCGTCGAGGACGAGCAGTGGAAGCGCTCGGACCCCGAGAAGTCGGCGCGCGCCAACGACGTCATCGTCAAGCTCGAGGCCGCCATCGCCGAGGTCGAGGCCGACCTCGAGAAGGCCCGGGCGGCCGGCGACGCGAAGAAGGTCGCCGACCTCGAGGGCAACCTGGCGTCGCGCCAGATGTTCCTCGACGCCGCGCGCCGCGCCTCCGCCGACTTCGGCTGAGCGGCCGGCTCCTCACCGAGCACCCGCGACCGAGGCCCGGTCCCGCACCTCACCGGTGCGGGGCCGGGCCTCGCTCGTCTGCTGGGGCTGGTGGTCGGTGGCGCCCGACCCGTCAGTCGGCTTCCGCTCGGTGCCCTGTCGTGTCGGGACGCCGGCGCCACGCGCTGACGCCGCTCACCAGCAGCATCCACACCGCCAGGGCCGCCGTCCACGGGGCGTCGAGCAGCAGGGCGACCGGGATCATGACCACCCACAGGACGCAGAGCACGACCAGGGTGCGCGGTGAGGCGTGCACGGCGGCCACCCTAGTCGGGGCGTCGCGCCCTGCCGGTCCGCCACAGCTCGAACATGCTGCTCCCGGCCCCGACGGCCGTGAACGCGCCACCGGCTGCCGTCCACCACAGCCCTCCGAGCAGCGCGATCGAGGTCAGGACCGCGGACACGACGAGCACGCCCAGCAGGGTCCAGAACAGGGGCCGCATGACCGGCAGCCTAGATCGCGGCTCGAGGAGCCGCCGAGCTCGTCGGCCGTGCGATCCGCCCCTGGTCGGATGCGTCGCCCCCGGTCGCCTGGTCAGTGGCGCCCTACTGCGTCAGGCGGTAGGCGTCGAAGACGCCCGGCACGGTGCGCACGGCCCGCAGCACGGTGTCGAGGTGCTTGGCGTCGGCCATCTCGAACGTGAACTTGCTCTTGGCCACGCGGTCGCGGGTCGTGCTCAGCGAGGCGCTGAGGATGTTCACGTGCTGGTCCGACAGCACCATGGTGATGTCGGAGAGCAGGCGGGCCCGGTCGAGCGCCTCGACCTGGATGTTGACGAGGAAGGTCGACTGGGCGGTCGGCGCCCACTCCACCTCGACGAGGCGCTGGGGCTGCGACAGCAGGTTGTCGGCGTTCGTGCACGTCTTGCGGTGCACCGAGACACCGCCGCCCTTCGTGACGAACCCGAGGATCGGGTCCGGCGGCACAGGGGTGCAGCACTTGGCGAGCTTGACCCACACGTCGGCGGCCCCGCGCACGATGACGCCGGAGTCGGTCGAGGTGGGGGTGGCGGCGCGTCGGCGGCGCGGCGAGGTGATGGTGACGCCCTCGGCCGCGTCCTCCCGGGCGCCCTCCTCGCCGCCGTGGAGGTCGATCACGCGTCGTACGACGGTCTGGGCCGAGAGGTTGCCCTCGCCGACCGCGGCGTACAGCGCGGTGATGTCGGCGAGCTTGAAGTGGACCGCGACCTCGGTCAGCGACTCGGCGGACATGAGCCGCTTGAGCGGCAGGCCCTCCTTGCGCATGAGCTTGGCCAGCTGCTCCTTGCCGCGCTCGATGGCCTCCTCGCGCCGCTCCTTGGTGAACCAGGCGCGGATCTTCGAGCGGGCGCGCGGGGAGCGCACGAAGCCCAGCCAGTCGTGCGACGGGCCGGCGTTGGGGGCCTTGGAGGTGAAGACCTCGACGACGTCGCCGTTGTCGAGCGTGGACTCCAGCGGGACAAGGCGGCCGTTGACGCGCGCGCCGATCGTGTGGTGGCCGACCTCGGTGTGCACGGCATAGGCGAAGTCGACGGGCGTCGCCCCGGTCGGGAGCGCGATGACGTCGCCGCGCGGGGTGAAGACGTAGACCTCGGCCTGGTTGATCTCGTAGCGCAGCGAGTCGAGGAACTCCCCAGGGTCCTCCACCTCGCTCTGCCAGTCGAGCAGCTGGCGGACCCACGCCATGTCGTCGCGCTCGGCCAGCCGGTCGGTGTCGACGCCGGCGCGGCCGTCCTCCTTGTACTTCCAGTGGGCCGCGACGCCGTACTCCGCCCGCTTGTGCATGGCGTAGGTGCGGATCTGGATCTCGACGGGCTTGCCCTGCGGGCCGATGACCGTCGTGTGCAGCGACTGGTACATGTTGAACTTCGGCATCGCGATGTAGTCCTTGAACCGGCCCAGCACCGGGTTCCAGCGCTGGTGGACGGCACCCATCACGGTGTAGCAGTCGCGGTCGTCCTCGACGAGCACGCGGATCCCGACGAGGTCGTAGATGTCGGAGAACTCCCGGCCGCCGACGATCATCTTCTGGTAGATCGAGTAGTAGTGCTTCGGGCGTCCCGTGACGGTCGCCTTGATCCGCGCTTCCTTCAGGTCCGACGTCACCCGCGCGATCACCTCGGCGAGGAACTGGTCGCGCGACGGCGCACGGTCGGCCACGAGGCGCACGATCTCGTCGTAGATCTTCGGGTGCAGGGTCGCGAACGCCAGGTCCTCGAGCTCCCACTTGAGCGTGTTCATGCCGAGGCGGTGGGCCAGCGGCGCGAAGATGTCGAGGGTCTCGCGGGCCTTGCGCTCCTGCGTCTCCTGCTTGACGTAGCGCAGCGTGCGCATGTTGTGCAGCCGGTCGGCGAGCTTGATGACGAGCACGCGGATGTCGCGCGACATCGCGACGATCATCTTGCGGATCGTCTCGGCCTGGGCCGAGTCGCCGTACTGCACCTTGTCGAGCTTCGTGACGCCGTCGACCAGCACGGCGACCTCGTCGCCGAAGTCGGCGCGCAGCTCGTCGAGCGTGTACGGCGTGTCCTCGACCGTGTCGTGGAGCAGGGCCGCGACGAGCGTCGGCTCCGTCATGCCGATCTCGGCCAGGATGGTCGTCACGGCGAGCGGGTGGGTGATGTAGGGGTCGCCGCTCTTGCGCATCTGCGTGCCGTGCAGGCGCTCGGCCGTCACGTAGGCGCGCTCCAGCAGGGCGAGGTCGGCCTTCGGGTGGTTGGCCCGCACCGCGCGGAACAGCGGGTCGAGGACCGGGTTCGTGCCGGGCTGGCTGCGGGTGCCGATGCGGGCGAGGCGGGCCCGCATGCTGCGGGCGGACGTGACGGACTCGGTCGAGCGGGTGCCGCCGGGGACCGGGAGCGGGTCGCCCGAGCGGGCCAGGCGACGCGAGCGCTGGCTCGTGGCGGGGACGGCCCCGACCGCTGGGCGATCAGGCGCCGGGCGATCGGGCGCCGGGCGATCGGGCGCCGGGCGGTCGGGCGCGGGGCGCTCCGGCGCAGCCGGGATCAGCGGCGCGTCCGCCCGAGACGCGGCGCCGGCGTCCTCGGTCGGCTCCACCGACGGGTCCGCGGGAGGCGCCTCGGCGACGGGCACACGTGTCCGGGGCTCCGCACGGCTCCCCTGCTCGTCGCTCACCCTCGTGAGTCTAGGACCACGCCGGTCGCGGCGCGCGGGCAGCGGTCGGCTGGTCTCAGACCTGCAGCAGCGCCGTCACCGGCACGCCGTCCACCGCGGCCCTGCCGGGCAGGAAGGTGAGCTCGAGGAGCAGCGCGACACCGACCACGTGCGCCCCGCAGCGCTCGACGAGCGTGCGCGTCGCGGCGGCCGTGCCCCCGGTGGCGAGGACGTCGTCGACGACCAGCACGCGGTCACCCGGCGCGAGGGCGTCGACGTGCAGCGCGAGCGAGGTGGACCCGTACTCGAGGTCGTAGTCGACCTCGTGGGTGGCGCGGGGCAGCTTCCCGGGCTTGCGCACGGGGACGAACCCCACCCCGAGCGCCTGGGCGACCGGCGTGCCGAACAGGAACCCGCGCGCCTCCATGCCGACGACCTTGTCCACGACCGGCGCCCCGTCGGGTCCGCGGCCGACGTCCGCCAGGGCCGCCACGACGGTCCCGAACGCCGCCGGGTCGGCCAGCAGCGGCGTCACGTCCTTGAACACCACGCCGGGCTGCGGGAAGTCGGGCACGTCGACGAGGAACGTGCGCACGGCCTCCGCGGCGGCGGCGCGGCGTCCCTCGACCGAGCCGGACGCGGGCACGCCCGGGGTGCCCGGGATGCCCGACGCGTCCGGCGCGGGGGACGTGGTGGGGTTCGTCGGGGCCATCGGCCTCGGTCTCCGTTCGTGGTGGGTCAGGGCGTCGACACGGTACGGCGTGGCGCAGCGCCCGCGGCACGCGCCGTACCCGCTGTACCCGCCGTACCCGCCGTACCCGAGGTGGGACCAGCCACGGGCGGCAGCGGCGGCGGGGCCATGAGACGGGTCGGGGCGAGCAGCACGGCCGTCGTGGCGGCGACCAGCAGGCCGGCGGCCACGACGAGGAACGGTCCCCGCACCGAGGGCGCCGCGAGCACGACGCCGACCAGTGGCACCAGCGCGAGCACGGCGGCCTCGGCGTAGCGGCGCCACCAGTCGACGACACCGCGCCCGGTCACGACGGCGACGTGCGCGACGACCGCCGTGACGGCGACGGCCAGCAGGGCGGCGAGCGTCGCGGGCGAGGCCGTCACGCCCACCCAGGCGGCGAGCCCGGTGCCGGTCAGCAGGGCGAGGGCGGTGGCCGCCACGACGACGCCCACGGCGCGCACCGACCAGGCCAGCAGGCCCCGGGTCAGGGCGAGCCCGGCCAGCAGCGCGGCCAGCACGAGGGCGCCCGCGCCGACCCAGGCCAACGGCGAGCCCGCGGCCCGGAAGCCGGCCGAGGAGACCCCACCGCCCTCGGTGACGGGCAGCGCGGCCAGGTCGGCCGTCAGGGAGGTGCGCTCGGCGGCGGAGAGGCGCGGCGTCGTGACGAGCACGGCGCCCTCACCGGCGGTCCGCACCGAGGAGACGGGCACGCCGCTCCCCCGGGCCGCGTCCCGCACGGCCGACCGCGCGTCGACGGGATCCCCCACGACCGCGACGAGGTGCTCCTCCCCGGCCGTGAACGCGGGGTCGGAGGCGACGCCTCGCAGCGCGAGACCGACCGCCGCCACGACCGCCGCGGCGACGAGGAGGCCGACGACGACCCGGTGGGCGACCGTGGAGCCCGAGGTGACGGCCGGGGTGACGGCCGAGGTGACGGCTGGAGTGGTGACCGGTGTGCCCGGCTCGCCGGTCCCGCCGGTCTCCCCGTCCCCGGCTGTCCCGGCGGGCGCCACCGAGCCGCGACGCTCGGCGAGGACCACGGCGAGGGGACGGACGAGCAGGAGCCCGCTGAGGAGCGCGGCACCGAGCACGACGCCGACAGCCACGGCCACGTCGCCCAGCTCGCCCCCGGCCACGAGGCGCACCGCGCCCGCACCCACCACGCCGGCGGCGACGCAGGGCCACCAGCGGCGCCACGCCTCGGCGCCGCCGCGCTCGGCGGCCGCGGCCGGTGTGCGTCCCGGGGCCTCACGCTCCCCGGCGACGAGCACCCCGGCCGCGAGCAGCGGCACGACGGGCAGGGTGCCGGCCACGGCCACGGCCACCGGGAGGGTCAACGGCAGGCCGACGACCTGGTCGGCGAGGAGCAGCAGGGGTACGACGAGGGCCGCCGTGCCGGCCGTCGCGACCAGCGGCAGCACCGCCCGCCGACGGGCGACGGCCCCGACGACCGCGGCGGCGAGGAGGAGCCCGAGACCGGCCGCCAGCGCGCCGTGCGCGCCCTCGTCGCGGTCGAGGGTCGAGCCGAGCCGGATGACGTCGACGTGGTCGACCGCGACCGGGAGGGCCCCGGCGCGCACCCGCTCGGCGGCGGCCTCCGCGTCGGGCTGGTCGAGCCGGCCGACGAGCACGGCGCCGTCCGCGGGCTCGGTGAGGTCGGAGACGGCGACGACGTCGCCGTCGATGGCGAGGGCGACCTGCGGGACGTCCGCGTCCGCACCGGGGCCGGTCGGGTCGGTGGCGTCGGTTCCCGACGGGGCTCCCCCACCCGCGGTGTCGCCGGTGTCGCCGGCGCCGTCGGTGGCCTCCCCACCCCCGGTCTCGTCGTCCGGGGCGCTCAGCGCCGCCAGCGTCGCGACGCCGTCCGCGGCCCCGGGCTCGAGCGCCACGCGGACGCCCCAGCGGCCGCCGTCGAGCACCGGCTCCTGCCCGCCGGGCACGAAGTTGCCGTCGGCGGGGTCGTCGCCGAACTCGGCGTCGGGGTCCACGGGTGCGTCGCCGCCCCCGGTCCCGTCCTCCTGCGCCCCGCCCTCGGGCGCGTCGTCGCCGGGCGCCTCCTCGCCGGGGCCCGGGTCGCCGGGCACCTCGTCGCCGGCCGCGGGCTCGTCCCCGAGCCCCTCGGCGCCGTCGCCCGGAGCATCCGCCCCGCCGGGCGTGCCGGGCTCGACGTCGTCGCCGGCAGGTGCCTCCCGCAGCTCGGCCGCGGCGCCCGTGACGGTGTCGCCGGCCGCGAGGGCCGGCCCGAGCAGGTACGTCGTGCCGTCCGCGTCGCAGGCGAGCAGCGGCTGGTCGGCGGCGACGGGGCCGATGTCGTCACCGCAGCGGTACGACGGGAGCGCGGCCACCCAGGCCGGGTCGGGCGACCGGGTCCACGCCACGGCCGAGTCGCCGGTCGTGGGGAGCGCGGCGAGGTCGACGCCGCCGGGTCCGGGCGACGTGCCGGAGGCGGCCGGGTCCGCGCCCTGCCGGGCGACGACCGCGCGCAGCCCCACCTGGCCCGTCGAGCGCAGCGCGTCGACGACCCGCTCGTCGGGCCGCCCGGGCAGGGTGACGAGCAGGGCGCCGTCGCTGCGGCGGCGTGCCGTCGCGCCGGGCGCGCCCGCGTCACGGGCGCGCGCCTCCAGCACCTCGGCAGTGGCGTCGAGCGCGTCGGCGGAGGCGTCCTCGGTGGTCGGGACGACCACCACGCGGGTGCCGGCCAGCACGTCGACGCCCCACCGGGGCGCCCAGCTGGCGGTCAGTGCCACCACGCCGAGGGCGGTGGCGACGAGCAGGACGTGGAGGACGATCGCCCTGCCGTGGGTGGTGGCGCGTCCCCCGGCCACCGGTCAGGCCCCGTCGGCCCGCTTGTCGAGGTCGACCGCGGTGTCCGCGGTCGGGTCGGCCGCGTCGGCCGGGAGGGAGGTCTCCTCGTCCGTGACGACGACCGCGACGGCGGCGCGCACGACCTCGACGACGGTGCCGGGGGCGAGTTCGACGCGCACGCGCTCGCCGTCCCCCACCTCGCGCAGGACCCCGAAGACCCCGCTGGTGAGCATCACCTCGTCGCCGACCCGGAGCGAGCTCTGGAGCTCCAGCTGCGCCTTCTGGCGACGCTGCGCCGGACGGATCATGAGGAACCAGAAGAGCAGGAACAGCAGGGCGAGGAACAGCAGCTCGTACACGAGGCGACATCTCTTCGGCGTCGACGACAGGGACCGGCCGCGCGAGCGACCTCCGCGATCCTAGCCCGCCGGCCGGTCCCCGGGCCCGCGCGGCGCCCGTCGTCGGCCGGTCGCCGGTGGGTGCAGCTCAATCGTCGAAGAGCGGGGCGTCGGCGCCGCGGGCGCCGGGTCCGTCGTACGACGCGGGCACCGCGAGCCCGAGGTGCGCCCAGGCCGCCGTGGTGGCGACCCGGCCCCGGGGCGTGCGGGCCAGCAGCCCGGAGCGCACGAGGAAGGGCTCGGCGACCTCCTCGACCGTCTCGCGCTCCTCGCCGACGGCGACGGCGAGCGTGGAGACGCCCACCGGTCCCCCGCCGAAGCGGCGGCACAGGGCGTCGAGCACGGCCCGGTCGAGCCGGTCGAGGCCCGAGGCGTCGACCTCGTAGAGGTCGAGCGCGGCGCGGGCCACGTCGCGGGTGACGACGCCGTCGGCGCGGACCTGGGCGAAGTCGCGCACCCGGCGCAGCAGCCGGTTCGCGATGCGCGGGGTGCCGCGCGAACGGCCGGCGATCTCGGCGGACCCGGCGTCCTCCAACGTCGTGCCGAGCAGCCCGGCGGAGCGGCGGACGATGCGGTCGAGGTCCTCGGGCTCGTAGAACTCGAGGTGGGCGGTGAACCCGAACCGGTCGCGCAGCGGGCCCGGCAGCAGCCCCGCGCGGGTGGTCGCGCCGACCAGGGTGAACGGCGGGATCTCGAGCGGGATGGCGGTGGCGCCCGGGCCCTTGCCGACGACGACGTCGACCCGGAAGTCCTCCATCGCCATGTAGAGCATCTCCTCCGCCGGGCGCGACATCCGGTGGATCTCGTCGACGAAGAGGACGTCGCCCTCGTTCATGCCCGAGAGGATGGCGGCCAGGTCGCCGGCGTGGGTGATGGCGGGGCCGCTGGTCAGGCGCAGCGGCGCCGACATCTCGGCGGCGATGATCATGGCCAGGGTCGTCTTGCCCAGCCCCGGCGGACCGGAGAGCAGCACGTGGTCCGGCGTGCGGCCCCGCCGCCGCGCGGCCTCGAGCACCAGGCCGAGCTGCTCGCGCACGCGCACCTGCCCGACGACCTCGTCGAGCGTGCGGGGGCGCAGCGCGGCCTCGACGGCCCGCTCGTCGCCCTCGGCCTCGGCCGCCGTCAGGGTGCGGAGGTGGGCCTCTTCCGCGGCGCTGAGGTGGTCGTCGTACCCCTCGAGGTGCTCGTCGCCCACGTCAGGCCTTGCTCAGCGTGCGCAGCGCGGCGCGCAGCAGCGCGCCCACGTCGGGGACGTCACCGGCCTCGGGGGCCACCGCGTCGACGGCGCGGTCGGCCTCCTTCGCCGACCAGCCGAGCCCGACGAGGCCGCTGTGCACCGGCGCGCGCCACGCGTCACCGGGGGCGACGACCGGCTGGCCCGGCGCGACCGCCGTGCCGGGGGCGCCGATGCGGTCCTTCAGCTCGAGGATGATCCGCTGCGCGCCCTTCTGGCCGATCCCGGGCACCCGCGTGAGCGTCTTGACGTCCTCGTCGGCCACGGCGCGGCGCAGGTCGTCGGGCCGCAGCACGGCGAGCATGGCCTGGGCCAGCTTGGGCCCGACCCCCGACGCGGTCTGCACCAGCTCGAAGACCTGCTTCTCGTCGTCGTCGACGAACCCGAAGAGGGTCAGCGAGTCCTCGCGCACGACGAGGCTCGACGCCAGCGTGGCGCGCTCGCCGCGGCGCAGGGTGGCCAGCGTCGCGGGGGCGCACAGCAGCTCGACGCCGATGCCGCCGACCTCCAGGACGGCGCTGGTCAGACCGACCGTGGCGACCTCGCCGCGGACGAACGCGATCATCTCTTCCTCCCGTGGGCGGCGACGGCCGCGGCGTACCGGTTCGGTGCGGTCGTGCTGGTGGCGCCCGTGGCGGTCCCCCGGGCCGGGGCCCGCGTGGTCGCCCGCGCCCCGGCCACGGCGGCCTCGAGACGGTCCTGCGCGCCGCCGCGCCAGATGTGGGTGACGGCGAGGGCCAGGGCGTCGGCGGCGTCGGCGGGCTTCGGCATCTCGGTGAGGCGCAGGATGCGGGTGACCATCGCGCCCACCTGCGCCTTGGTGGCGCGGCCGCTGCCGGAGACCGCGGCCTTGACCTCGCTGGGCGTGTGGAGCGCGACGGGGATGCCCCGGCGGGCGGCGACGACCATGGCGATGCCGCTGGCCTGGGCGGTGCCCATGACCGTGCTGACGTCCGAGCGGGCGAAGACCCGCTCGATGGCGACGACGTCGGGCCGGTGCTCCTCGATCCAGGCCTCGACGCCCTTCTCGATCGTCACGAGCCGGACCGGGACGGGCTCGGTGGCCGTGGTGCGCAGCACGTTGACGTCGACCAGGGTCAGCGGTCGACCGACGCTGCCCTCGACGACGCCCATGCCGCAACGGGTGAGGCCGGGGTCGATCCCGAGCACGCGCATCCGTGGTCCTCCCGACGCGAGGTGGTGGTGTCGAACGTGTGTTCTAGCGCGCCACCGTAGCCCGCGGGCGGAGCGGAGGTGCGGCGACGCGCCGCCGCACCGTCGGGTCGCCTCAGGCGTCCTCGAGCTCCGCCATGACGTCGTCGGAGATGTCGAAGTTGGCGTAGATGTTCTGCACGTCGTCGAGGTCCTCGAGCACGTCGACGAGGCGCAGCATCTTGCCGGCCGCGTCGCGGTCCAGCTCGACCTTGAGGTCGGGGCGGAACTCGGCCTCGGCGGAGTCGTAGTCGATGCCCGCGGCCTGCAGCGCGGTGCGGACGGCGACCAGGTCGGTGGCCTCGGAGACGACCTCGAAGGCGTCGCCGATGTCCTCGACCGCGTCGGCGCCGGCCTCGAGGGTGGCCTCGAGCACGTCGTCCTCGTCGACCGTGCGCGCGTCCTGCGCGGCGGGGACCACGACGACGCCCTTGCGGTGGAAGAGGAACGACACCGAGCCCGGGTCGGCGAGCGACCCGCCGTTGCGGGTCATCGCCGTGCGGACCTCCATGGCCGCGCGGTTCTTGTTGTCGGTGAGGCACTCGATGAGCATCGCGACGCCCGCCGGGCCGTAGCCCTCGTACATGATCGTCTGGTAGTCCGCCCCGCCCGTCTCCGCGCCCGAGCCGCGCTTGACGGCGCGGTCGATGTTGTCGTTGGGGACCGAGCTCTTCTTCGCCTTCTGGATGGCGTCGTACAGCGTGGGGTTGCCCCCGGGGTCACCGCCGCCCATGCGGGCCGCGACCTCGACGTTCTTGATGAGCTTGGCGAACATCTTGCCGCGCTTGGCGTCGATGGCGGCCTTCTTGTGCTTCGTGGTCGCCCACTTGGAGTGGCCAGACATGCGTCCCTCTTCTACTCAGCTGGTACGACGGGCCCGGCCGCACCCACCACCGAGTCCCAGAACATCCGGTGGACGACGGGGTCGTCACCGATCTCGGGGTGGAAGGACGTCGCCAGGAGCGAGCCCTGCCGGACCGCGACGATCCTACCTGCGGCGCCGCCGTGCGTCGGGGAGCCCTCCACCCGCGCCAGGACCTCGACCCCGGGCCCGACGGACTCGACCCACGGGGCGCGGATGAGGACCGCCGGCACCCGGGACCCGGCGAGGTCCACGGTGGTCTCGAACGAGTCGACCTGTCGGCCGAAGGCGTTGCGGCGCACGGTGACGTCGAGCCCGCCGACGGCCTCGCTGCCGTCCTCCTGCGCCGGGGTGCCGTCGAGCACCCGGTCGGCGAGGAGCACCATGCCCGCGCACGTGCCGAGCACGGGACGTGCCTGCGCCACGAAGGCGCGCACCGCGTCCATCACCCCGAAGCGCACCGCGAGCCGGCCGATCGTCGTCGACTCGCCGCCCGGCAGCACGAGCCCGTCGAGGTCGGCGAGCTCCTCGGCGCGACGGACGGGCACGACGTCGGCACCCAGGCGGCGCAGCGCAGCCACGTGCTCGCGGACGTCGCCCTGCAGGGCGAGCACCCGACGCGGGGCCGGTCCGGGGCCGCGGGGCGGTCCGCGGCGGAGGGGCGCTCGGGCGGGGGCACGGGCGCCGAACCCAGCGGGCGGCACCCGCCCGCCCCGGAGCGTCCCGCATCCCGGCGCGGCTCAGCCCGCGCGGAGCGTCACCACCACGACCTCGGGCGGGGCGCCGACACGCACCGGCGGGCCCCAGGCGCCGGCGCCCCGGCCGGTCACCAGGGTCACCCCGCCGACGTCGTCGACACCGGCGACGGTCGGTTGGTCGAGGGGCACGAACCAGCCGAACGGCCACAGCTGGCCGCCGTGCGTGTGCCCGGACAGCTGCACGTCGACGCCCCGGTCGGTGACCACCTGGGACGGCTCGTGGGCGACGTAGAGGATGGCGTCGTCGGGGGTGGTGCCGGCGAGGGCGGCGTCCGGGTCGGGGGCGTCCGCGCCGGTCCCGACGGCGTCGTGGACCCCGGCGACGACGAGGCGCGCTCCCCCGGCCTCGACCACGACCGACTCGTTGCCCAGCACCGTGGTGCCGAGCTCCTCGAGGCGGGCGACCAGCTCGTCCGCGTCGCCGTTGAGGAACTCGTGGTTGCCGGTCACGCCCACCACGCCGTGCGGCGCGTCGAGGTCGCCGAGCGGGTCGAGGTACGGCCCGACGTGGCGGTGCAGGCCGTCGGCGTAGTCGCCCCCGAGCACCACGAGGTCGGCGTCCGTCCCGGCCACCTGGTCGACCACCTCCCGCACGAAGTCCCCGTCGCGGACCGGCCCGACGTGCAGGTCGCTGACGAACGCCACCCGCAGGCCGTCGAGGCCCGCCCCCAGGTCGTCGACGACGACCTCGTGCTCGGTGGTGCGCACGTGGGCGGCCTCGATGTGCCCGTACGCCGTGGTGGTCGCCGCCGCGAGGACGGCGAGCACGGCCCCCCACCGGGCGGCCCGCAGGCGGGCCGACGGACGTCGCGCGAGCCGGAGCGCCCCGCACACGAGCGCCACCACGAGGAGACCGAGCGTCAGGTACCAGGTGAAGGCGACCGCCGTCAGGCCGAGCCACAGCATCGGGCGCCACGGCGCGGGGTCGGTCGTGCGCTGCACGACCTCCGCCGCCACGAACGCGACGACCCCGAGGGCCGCGACGGCGACGGTCGCGCGCCGTACCACCGCGGAGCGCCGCGGGCCCAGCACCTCGGCCCACGCGGGTGCCACCGCCAGGCGCCGCACCAGCCACGTCACCCAGCCGGCGAGCACGAGGAGGGCGAGCGCGGCGCCGAGCCAGATCACCCGCTCATCCTGCCGGGCGCGGCCTGACCGCCGGCCCGGCGGGCGTCACCAGCCGCGCTCGGCGAGCCGGTGCGGCTGCGGGATCCCCTCGACGTTGATGCCGACCATGGCCTCGCCCAGGCCCCGCGAGGCCTTCGCGACCACGTCGGGGTCGTCGAAGAAGGTGGTCGCGCGCACGATCGCCTCGGCGCGCTGCGCGGGGTTGCCCGACTTGAAGATCCTTGAGCCGACGAACACACCCTCGGCGCCGAGCTGCATCATCATCGCGGCGTCCGCCGGGGTCGCGATGCCGCCCGCGGTGAACAGCACGACGGGCAGGCGCCCCGCGGCCGCGACCTCCGCGACCAGCTCGTACGGCGCGGACAGCTCCTTCGCCGCGACGTACAGCTCGTCGGGGGCCAGGGAGGACAGCCGCGCGATCTCGGCGCGGATGGTGCGCAGTGGGTCACCGCGCTGGACACGTCGCCGGTGCCGGCCTCGCCCTTGGAGCGGATCATGGCGGCGCCCTCGGTGATGCGCCGCAGCGCCTCGCCCAGGTTCGTCGCGCCGCACACGAACGGCACGGTGAAGGACCACTTGTCGATGTGGTGGGCGTAGTCGGCCGGGGTCAGCACCTCGGACTCGTCGACGTAGTCGACCCCGAGGCTCTGCAGCACCTGGGCCTCGGCGAAGTGCCCGATGCGGGCCTTGGCCATGACCGGGATCGAGACCGCCTCGACGATCGAGTCGATCATGTCGGGGTCGCTCATCCGCGACACCCCGCCCTGCGCCCGGATGTCGGCCGGCACCCGCTCCAGCGCCATCACGGCCACCGCGCCCGCGTCCTCCGCGATCCGCGCCTGCTCGGCGGTGACGACGTCCATGATCACGCCACCCTTGAGCATGTCGGCCATGCCCCGCTTCACCCGCACCGAGCCGGTCGTCGGGCGGCCGGGCGCGTCACCGGACGTGGGCGAGGCGGGCGAGGCGGGCGAGGCGGGCGAGGCGGGCGAGGCGGGCGAGGCGGGCGAGGCGGGCGAGGCGGGCGAGGCGGGCGAGGCGGGCGAGGCGGGGGCGTCCGTGGGGGTCATGGGCGGCAGCCCTAGGGTCGACGGCGCGCGCGGCGTCCGCCGTGCCGAGGGGTGGGCGCGACCGGCCGCGACCGGGCCACCTCCACCATGGCGTCGCGGTCGACGAGCTTGCGGCGGGGCCGCCCGTCGCGCGCTCCCCAGGCCCGCTCGTAGGTGTCGACGGCGGCCCAGCCGGCCGCGTCGATCGACCGCGGGGCCCGGCGGCGCACCAGCTGCGCGAACGCCTCGCGGTGCGCGCCCGGGGCGCCGTCGGGGCCCGCCGGGACGCCGGCTGTGGGGGCGCCGGGCTCCGGCAGCAGGCCCGCGTTGAAGTCGGCCACGAGGTGCGCGACCGTCTCCTCCGCGTCCGACTTGTTGGTGCCGATGTAGCCGCTCGGTCCCCGCTTGATCCAGCCCGCGACGTACGTCCCCGGCACGGGCGTGCCGGTGCCGTCGTGGACCCGTCCGGCGTCGTTGGGGATGGTCGCGCTGACCTCGTCGAAGGGCAGGCCGGGCACGGGGCGACCGCGGTAGCCGACGGAGCGGAGCACGAGACCGGCCGCGACGGTGGAGACCCGGTCGGTGGCCACGGCGCGGGCGTTGCCCTCCGCGTCGACGACGAGGTCGTTGTCGACCACCTCGAGGCCGGCGACGGCCCCCTCGCCCAGGATGCGGAGGGGGGACTGGGCGAAGCGCAGCACCACGCGGCGCCGGCCCCCGCCCCGGGGCTCCGGCAGGTGCTCGAGCATCCGGATCTTCTGCTCCAGCATCGGCTCGAGGGTGCCGGCGGCCCGGCGGCGCGACGTCTCGTCGTCGAGGCGCAGCCCGCCCTCCACGACCACGTCGATGTCGTCGCGCATGACGAGACCGGTGAGCTCGGGCAGCGTGTACGCCGCCTGCGCCGCGCCGCGCCGGGCCACGAGCACGACCTCGCGGACCTTGCTCTCGCGTAGGGCCTCCAGCGCGTGGTCGGCGATGTCGGTGCCGGCCAGCCGCTCGGGGTCGGTCGCGAGGATCCGGGCGACGTCGAGGGCGACGTTGCCGTTGCCGACGACGACGACGCGCTCGGCGTCGAGGGGGACGTCGAGCTCGGTGTGGTCCGGGTGGCCGTTGTACCAGGCGACGAAGGCCGTGGCCGTGCCGCTTCCGGGCAGGTCCTCGCCCTCCACGCCGAGGCGCCGGTCGAGCGAGGCGCCCGTCGCGTAGAGCACGGCGTGGTGGTGGGCCAAGAGGTCCTCGTGCGTCAGGTCGACGCCGACCTCGACGCCGAGGTGGTAGGAGAACCCGGCCTCGCGCTCGATGGTGCGGAAGAGGTCGACGACCTTGCGGGTGTCGGGGTGGTCGGGGGCGACGCCCGCGCGGGCGAGGCCGTACGGCGTGGGCAGCCGCTCGATCACGCTCACCTGCGCGCCGTCCTGCTTGAGCACCTCGTCGGCGGCGTACATGGCCGCCGGCCCCGAGCCGACGACGGCGACGCGCAGCGGGCCACGGGCCGGGTCGGCCCGCTCGATGGGCCGCAGGGGCGCCTGCACCGGGCGCGGCCGCGGCGGGGTGTGGAACAGCTCGTTGATCTCGAGGAAGGGCAGCTCGCCGTCGGTCAGCTTCGTGTGGGGCTTGATCGCGCCCACCGGGCAGGCGCTGACGCACGCGCCGCAGTCGACGCACGACGCCGGGTCGATGTACAGCATCTCCGCGGTGCCGAAGTCCGGCTCGTCGGGCGTGGGGTGGATGCAGTTGACCGGGCACGCGAAGACGCACGAGGCGTCCCCGCAGCACGAGCGCGTGACGACGTGGGGCATGGGGGGGTTCGCTGTCTGTTCGGGGGCGCCGCGGGGGTGCGGGCGGCCGGCTCGACCGGGGGAGAACGGTACGGCGGCACCGGCGACGTGGTGACCGTCACCGGCACCGCCGTACCGGGGGTGCTGGGCGCGTTGGGTGCCGTGGGCCGGGGCCCGGGACCTCAGGCGGCGAACTTCACCGGGGGCTCGCTGCGGTAGCGCGAGGGGCGGGTGCCGTACATGCCGAGGCGCTTCCACAGTCGCTTGGCCAGCGGGTTCATCAGCCCGGACTGCTCGGCGAGCATGCGCACGTCGGCGAAGGTGTCGGCCAGCATCTTCTGCGACTCCGGGGAGTCCCAGTAGAGCTCCTTGATGAGGCTCTCCGGCACGTCGAACTTGCGGCGGAACTCCTTGGGCGGCATCAGGATGGCGTCGCCGAGGATCCGCATGATGATCGGGTAGAGCAGCGAGACCGCGAGCTTGTTGACGCGGCCCATCTTCGGCGCGCGGCGCTTGATCAGCTCGTGGGCGAAGGAGATGTGGCGCGCCTCCTCGGCGACGTGGATCTCCATGATCCGCCCCATCATCGGGTGGATCTCGTCGCGGCTGCGCAGGATCGCCTTCTGCGTGTGGTCGATCGGCTCCTCGCCGGCGAGGACGCCGACGAAGAAGATGACCGGCAGGCGGTTCGCGACCAGCGAGAACGTGGGGCTCAGGGCCCGGATCCACCGCGGCATGCCCGAGACGTCCATGCCGACGCGGTTCACGGCCTCCTGGAACATCTGGGTGTGGTGGCACTCCTCCGTCGCCTCGTGCATGAGGTAGCGGTACTCCGGCGAGCCGTTCTTCAGGCTGAAGACGTACTGCATGATCCCGCGGATCAGGATGTTCTCGAACTGCCAGCCGACCTTGAAGATGTTGGCCTGGCGCCACAGGCCCATCTCGATCTGCTTCTCCACGGGCTGCGAGCGGTACCACTCGCTGGCGCCCAGCGGGTCCGCGCTCGGCAGGATCCAGCGGGGGTCGTCGTGACGCACCTGGAAGTCCGGGTGGTCCCAGTCGATGTCGACGAACGCGTCGAAGTGACGCTCCACGGACGCGACCGAGAGGCGGTGCAGCACCTCGGCGTACTCCTCGTCGGACAGGCCTTCGGGCACCTCGGGCGCGTCCCAGTCGATCATCTCGAGGGTGAACTTCTCCGGCTCACCGGAGGCGTCGGGCTTCTCGGACACCTGTGCGGTCATCGCTGGCACTCTCCTCGCGTCGTCGCGGCACGGCCGGTCTCCCGGTCGTTCGAGGGTGGCTGGGCCACCCGTTCACCCGATCGTGCTCCGCCGCACGGACGATGTCAAGGACTATGTAACATTCAGAGTGTCATGTTCGCGGACCGCCGTCGTCAGCCCGCGGGCGGCGGCACCGTGCCCTCTGCGAGCGCCTGCTGGCGCACCACCCAGATGCGCTGCACGACCGTGACCGTGCTGGCGACCGCCAGGGCCCAGAGCGTCACCTGCATCAGGATCGGCAGGTCGAAGATGCCCGTCAGGCCGGTCATGACGAGGATGGCGACGAGCCGGTCCGCCCGCTCGGCGATGCCGACCTTGGCCTGGAAGCCGAGGCCCTCCGCCCGTGCCCGGGCGTAGGAGGTCACGCTGCCCATGACGAGGCAGACGAGGCTCAGCACGAGGTAGAGCCGCGAGTCGCCCGGGCCGGCGAAGTAGAGCGCCAGGCCGCCGAAGATGGCGCCGTCCCCCACGCGGTCGAGCGTGGAGTCGAGGAACGCGCCGAACTTCGAGCTGCGCCCCGTCTCCCGCGCCATGAACCCGTCGATGAGGTCGGAGAAGACGAAGGCGGTGATGAACAGGACGCCGACGAGCAGCTCGCCCTGCGGGAAGAACACGAGGGCGCCGACGCAGACACCGATCGTGCCGACGAGGGTCACGGCGTCGGGGCTGACCCCGCGGCGGATGAGGAAGCGGGCGATGGGCGAGAGGAGTCGGGTCCAGAACCCGCGGAAGCGCTCGAGCATGGTGACGGCAGGCTAGCGGCCCGCGAGCGCGGCGCACGCCTCGGCGACCGCCGTCGGCGCGCCCGCGGCGTACCAGTCGAGCCCGTCGACGACCTCGTGCCGCGTCGTGCCGCCCACCCCGCGCACCAGCGCCGCGCCCGGCAGCTCGTCCCACGTCGGCACCGAGTGCTGGAACACCAGGCCGAGACGGCCCTGCGCGACGGCGGTGGCGTCCATGCTCCCCGACCCGAGCATCCGCACCGCGGCCACGGCACCGGTGGCGCGACCGAACGCCCGGCCGGCCGCCCCCGCGAGGGCGGCGGGGTGGAAGTAGGTGGCGGCACTGGCCCGCGCGAGCGGTACGTCGTCCAGCTGCGGCAGGCGCTGCCCGTCGCGGGTGGTCGGCAGGCCGGGCCCGCCGACGAACAGGGCGTCCTCGTGCGGGTGGTAGACGGCGCCGAGCACGAGCTCGTCGCCGTCGAGCAGGGCGAGCGCCGAGCACCACCACGACAGCCCGGAGAGGAAGTTGTAGGTGCCGTCCACGGGGTCGATCACCCAGCGGCGACCAGTCGTGCCCGCCTCGTCGACGCCCTCCTCCCCCAGCAGCCCGTCGCCGGGGCGCTCGGCGCGCAGCCGTTGCGCCACCAGCTCCTCGGCGGCGTGGTCCGCGGCCGTCACCACGTCGGAGACCGACGTCTTCTCGGCCACGGCGAGACCCTCGACGCCCTCGTCGCGCATGGCCGCGGCCAGCCGGCCCGCGGCGCGCACGACGTCCCCGGCGAGGCGGACGTCGTCGGGGTCGGGCGCGCTCACGCCGGCCACGCGTCGCGCAGCAGGTCGCGCGTGTCGGTGAGCAGCTGCGGCAGCGTCTTGGTCGCACCGAGCACGGTCATGAAGTTGGCGTCGCCGGACCAGCGCGGCACCACGTGCTGGTGCAGGTGCGCCGCGAGCGAGCCGCCGGCCGCCGAGCCGAGGTTGAGGCCGACGTTGAAGGCGTCGGGCGCGGCGATCGCCCGGATCGCGCGGATCGCCGACTTCGTCATCGCCGCCACCTCTGCGGTCTCGTCGTCGTCGAGGTCCGTGTAGTCCGCGACGTGCCGGCGCGGCAGCACCATGAGGTGACCCGGGTTGTAGGGGTAGAGGTTGAGCACCACGAAGGTGGTCGGCCCCTCGGCGACGACGAGGTCGGGCTCGGTCGACGTGCCCGCCACCATCCGGCAGAAGGGGCAGCCGCGCGGCTCGGTGCGCGGCTGCTCCTCACCGTCGCCGCCCCGGATGTAGGCCATCCGGTACGGGGTGTAGAGCCGCATCAGCCCGTCGGGGTCGCTCACGTCGCTCCTCCGCCTCTCTCGCACGAGTCCGTCAGTACTGGTGGAACCACCGGCGCAGCTCGCTGGCCACGCCGGGACAGGTCACGTTCTGGTCGCGCTCGTCGGCCACCCACTGGCCCAGCACCGCCGGGCCGCCCTGGATCACCCATTCCTCGCCGCAGCGCTCGAGGGCATCCTCGCGGGAGGTGTGCCCGGCCGCCCGCCACTCCGGCACGCCCAGCGCCAGGTCACCGACGACCTGCTCCCACAGGTACGGCGTGGAGTAGACGCCGATGGCCAGCCCGGCGTCCGTGTAGCCCCGGGCCACGCCCTCGACGACGGCCGCGTTCGCGTCCGGGTCGTCGCTCCACTCGAAGTCGGGCACCGGCTCGACGTCGATCCACACCACGGGCGAGACCAGGCCCGCGGAGCGCATGGACGCGACGTTGAACCGCGCCTGCTGGTAGCCGGTGTTGCGCAGGGCGCCGTCGGGCGTCGAGCCGTCGAACGGGCCCGTCGTGCCGTGGCGGGCCACGGTCGCCGCGTCGGGGAAGCTGGCGACGGCGTACGCCGCCGCGAGCAGCCGGCGCTCGGCGACCCACGCGACCTGCTCGGCGAGGCACGGGTTGGGGTGGAACCCGGGGCCGTTGGTGAGGCCGATGACGACGTACTCCGCCTCCGGCAGGGGCATCGGCATGCCGAGCGTCCGCTTCTGCGGGATGCCGAGGCCACGGGGGCACTGGGGCCAGCTGATGTCCCCGCCGAGCACGGCCTCGTCCGGGTCGCGCGCCGGCGGCTCGGCCTGCTCGCCGGCCAGCTCCTCCGCGAGTCCCGCCAGGTCGCCGGCGGCGGGGCCGGGGCCCGCCGTGCCCGGGTCGGGGACGTCGGTCAGCCCGGTGGTCGCCGCCGCGGGGGCGCTGGGTGGCGAGGTGGTGCTCGGCGACGACGCACCGTCCCCGTCACCCCCGCCGCAGGCGGCGAGGGGGACGACGAGGAGCGCGGCGGCCAGCAGGCCGCGCACTCCCCCGACGGCCCCCACGCCGTCCCCCACGTCGCTCAGACCTGGGTACGGGCGGCGACGGCCTCGACGACCCGGCTGACCGCGTCGTCGATCGGCACGCCGTTGTCCTGGTCGCCGTTGCGGTAGCGGAAGGACACCGCGCCCGCCTCGACGTCCTGGTCGCCCACGATGACCATGAAGGGCACCTTCTGCAGCTGGGCGTTGCGGATCTTCTTCTGCATCCGGTCGTCGGAGTCGTCGACCTCGACCCGGATGCCCGCGGCCCGCAGGCGCCTCGCCACGTCGTACAGGTAGTCGACGTGGCGCTCGGCGACCGGGATGGCCTGCACCTGCACCGGCGCGAGCCACGGCGGGAAGACGCCGGCGTAGTGCTCGACGAGCACGCCCAGGAAGCGCTCGATGGACCCGAACTTCGCGGAGTGGATCATCACGGGCTGCTGGCGCGAGCCGTCCGCGGCGGCGTACTCCAGCCCGAAGCCCTGGGGCTGGTTGAAGTCGTACTGCACGGTGCCCATCTGCCAGGTGCGGCCGATGGCGTCCTTGGCCTGGACCGAGATCTTCGGGCCGTAGAAGGCGGCGCCGCCCGGGTCTGGCACGAGCTCGAGGCCGGAGCCCAGGGCCACGTCCTCCAGCACCTTCGTCGCGGTCGCCCACTGGTCCTCGGTGCCCACGAACTTGCCCGGCTTGGAGTCGTCGCGGGTCGACAGCTCCAGGTAGAAGTCGTCGAGCCCGAAGTCGCGCAGCACGCTCAGCATGAAGTCGAGCAGGTGCTTGACCTCGGCCGGCGCCTGCTCGGGGGTGCAGTAGGAGTGCGAGTCGTCCTGGGCGAAGCCGCGCACGCGGGTGAGGCCGTGGATGACGCCGGACTTCTCGTAGCGGTAGACCGAGCCGAACTCGAAGAGCCGCAGCGGGAGCTCGCGGTAGGAGCGTCCGCGCGAGGCGTAGATGAGGTTGTGCATCGGGCAGTTCATCGCCTTCAGCTGGTAGTTCGAGCCCTCGAACTCCATCGGCGGGAACATGGTGTCGGCGTAGTACGGCAGGTGCCCCGAGGTGTGGAACAGGCCGTCCTTGCTGATGTGCGGGGTGCCGACGTAGGAGAAGCCCTCCTCGATGTGCCGGCGGCGGACGTAGTCCTCCATCTCCCGCTTGATGACCCCGCCCTTGGGGTGGAAGACCGGCAGGCCCGAGCCCAGCTCGTCGGGGAAGCTGAACAGGTCCAGCTCGCGGCCGAGCTTGCGGTGGTCGCGGCGCTCGGCCTCCTCGAGGCGGTGCAGGTGGGCCTCGAGCGACTCCTTGCTCTCCCACGCGGTGCCGTAGATGCGCTGCAGCTGCTTGTTCTTCTCGTCGCCGCGCCAGTACGCCGCCGCGCTGCGCATCAGCTTGAACGCCGGGATGCGCTTGGTGGTGGGCAGGTGCGGGCCGCGGCACAGGTCCTTCCAGACCACGTCGCCGCTGCGACCGATGTTGTCGTAGATGGTGAGCTCGCCCGCGCCGACCTCGACGCTCGCGCCCTCGGCGGCGTCCTCCGCCGCGCCGCCGCCCTTGAGCGCGATGAGCTCGAGCTTGTAGGGCTCGTCGGCGAGCTCGGTGAGCGCGTCGCCGTCGGTGGTGACCCGGCGGGAGAACCGCTGGTTCTCCTTGATGATCTTGCGCATCCGGGTCTCGATCTTGTCGAGGTCCGCGGGGGTGAACGGGGTCTCGACGTCGAAGTCGTAGTAGAAGCCGTCGGTGATCGGCGGGCCGATGCCGAGCTTCGCCTCCGGGAACAGCGCCTGCACCGCCTGGGCGAGCACGTGCGCGGTCGAGTGGCGCAGGATGTCGAGGCCGTCCTTGCTGGTGATCTCGACGGCCTCGACCTCGTCGCCGTCGGCCAGCTCGTGGGAGAGGTCGCGCAGCTCGCCGCCGACGCGCGCGGCGACCACGTCGGGCTGCTCGGCGAAGAGCTCCCAGGCCTTCGTGCCGGCCGTGACCGTCCGCTCCTCGCGCGCGTCGGCGTGGATGCGGGCGATCGAGATGTCGGACACGAGGTATCTCCTGGGGACGTGCGGTCGGGTGGCGGGTGCACGGGGCGCCCGGCGCGATGCTATCGGTCCCCGTCGGCCGCGCTCGCCCCGGTTTCACCCCGCGGCGGGCCCGTGACGGCCTACCCTGCGCGGGTGAAGCAGACGACCCGCCGCAGCAGCCCTCCCGCCAACCGGTGCGCCGTGTGCTGGAGCGCCGTCGACCTCACCGACGGCACCACCGTGCGCCTGGTCCTGGCCCGCGGGCTCGACGAGCCGGCGTCCGACCCCACGACGGCCTCGAGCGAGATCGAGACCGACTGGCGGCACTCGTACGCCGTCAGCTTCTGCGGGATGGACCACGCGCGGTCCTGGGCCGCCGAGGCCGACGTCCCGCAGCACGCGTGGGTGCGCTCGTCCCCGGTCAGCGACCGTGGGCTCACGCTCGCGCTGCTCGCGGTCCTGCTGGTGCTGGTGCTCGCCGGGTTGGGCGTCGCGGACCTGGTGGGCACCGACCTCTGAGCCGGTACGACGGCACCGGCCACCCGCTCGGGCCGCGGGTCAGACCATGTCGCGGTAGCGACGGGCCGCGGCGAGCCGCTCCTCCAGCAGCGGGCGGGTGACCTGGCGCGGGTTCGCCCAGTCGTCGTCGGCGACGAACAGGCCGGCGTACGCCGCGGTGTCGCGCTGGTAGCGCCACCCCTCGGCCAGCGGACCGACGTCGAGCGCGTCGTACCCGAGGCGGTCCATCACCTCGCGCACGGTCGCCTTGGCGCCGGGGTCGTCGCCCGCGATCGGCAGCACGCTGCGCTCGGGGTCGCCGCTCTCGCGGGCCCGGTTGAAGAGGTGCTCGAAGAAGATGTTGTTGAACGCCTTCACGACGTGCGCCTCCGGCAGGTGGGCCTGCAGCAGCTCGCTGGTGGTCGTCGACTCGTCGTCCAGCTCGGCGACGTGGCCGTCGCGCTCGGGGTAGTAGTTGTTCGTGTCGATGACGACCTTGCCGCGCAGGGCGTCGACCGGCACGTCCCGGTAGGCCTTGAGCGGGATGGTCACGACGACGACGTCGCCCCGCTCCGCGGCCTGCTCCGCGGTTGCCGGACGGGCGCTGCCGCCCAGCTCGGTGACGAGGTCGACGAGGCTCTCCGGCCCGCGGCTGTTGCTCAGCACGACGTCGTACCCCGCCGCGACCGCGAGGCGGGCGAGCGTGCCGCCGATGTTGCCGGCGCCGATCAATCCGATGGTGGTGGTCATGGCGGCTGCAACCGCGGTCGGCGCGCCGCTGTTCCGCGAGGCGCGACACCGGCGCGGCGACCTGCCACGATCGGCGGCATGGCGATCAACCCCACCGGCAAGGACATCAAGCGCTACCTGACCGACGACCCGGGCGGCCCCGTGGTCATGCTCAACCTGCTGCGTTTCACCGAGGGCGGGCGCGAGGAGTACGCGCGCTACGCGGCGGCACTCAACGACACGTTCCTGCCGAGGTACGGCGCTGAGGTGCTGTTCGCCGGCGACGGGTCGACCACCCTCGTCGCCGAGACGGGTCAGGACTGGGACGCGGTGCTGCTGGTGCGCTACCCCGACCGCCAGGCCTTCAGCCGGATGGTCGCCGACCCCGAGTACCAGCAGGTCACGCAGCACCGCACCAACGCCCTGACCGAGGCCGTGCTGCAGGCCACCGTGCCCTGGGGCCGGCCCACGAGCTGACCGTCGCAGGTCCCCCGAGACGCAGGAACGCCCCCGGCTCGTGAGCCGGGGGCGTTCCGTCGGTGGGCGATACTGGGTTCGAACCAGTGACCTCTTCGGTGTGAACGAAGCGCGCTACCACTGCGCCAATCGCCCGCGTGGTGCGGTCGCACACGTTAGCGCACGACGCGCACCAACTCACAATGCGGGGTCCCCGACCGTCACGGGTCGACGTCCTGGGCCTCGCGCTCGGCCCACACCTGCTGCGCCCGGGCGGTCACGGGGCCGGGGGCCGGGAGCTCGCGCTCCCCCCACCGCGCGACGGCCTGGACGTCGCGGGTGGTGCTGACGAGGAAGACCTCGTCCGCCTGCTCGGCGACCGTGACGGGCTCGTCGACCTCGCGGGCACCCAGCCACTCGATCACCAGCGCGCGGGTCACGCCGGCGAGGCAGCCACCGGCGAGCGTCGGCGTCCGCAGCTCACCGTCCACAACGTAGAAGACGTTCGACCCCGTCCCCTCGCAGAGGTTCCCCGCGGTGTTGGCGAACACCGCCTCCGAGGCGCCGTGCTCGGCGGCGTGCGCGAGGGCGACCACGTTCTCGGCGTACGACGTGGTCTTGAGGCCGGCGACCGCGCTGTGCTCGTTGCGGCGCCACGGCACGGTGACGACCGTCGTGGAGGTGGGCAGCGGGTCCATGGGGACGGCCGAGACCAGGACGGTGCAGGGCGCGTCGCCCCGCCCGGAACCGAGCGGGCCCGGGCCCCCGGTCACGGTGATGCGCAGCCGCCCCAGGGGCAGGTGCTCGGCCCCGAGCACCGCGTCGATGCCCGCGCGGACCGCGGCGACGTCGACGCGGCCGAGACCGAGGCCGGAGGCGGAGCGCTCCAGGCGCTCGAGGTGGCGGGTCAGCGCGAAGGGGCGGCCGTCGACGACCTTGACGGACTCGAACACCCCGTCCCCCACCGTGAGCCCGTGGTCGGTCGCCCGCACCACCGGCTCGTCGGGATCGGTCAGGAGCCGGCCGTCCACCCACGTCTGCATGGGGGTCATCGTAGGACGGCTGCGGAACGGCACAGCGGCCGAAAACCCCGCAACGACGGGCCCGTTCGCCTGCTCGCCACGCCGCCGTGGACCCGATTTTGCACCGGGTGGGGCATCCGCTAATGTTCTCGACGCACGCCGGGCCGGGAACGGAACGGAGCGCAAGCGGACGTAGCTCAGTTGGTAGAGCGCAACCTTGCCAAGGTTGAGGTCGCGAGTTCGAGCCTCGTCGTCCGCTCGGAGAGAACAATGGTCGAAGCCTCCACGGTGGAGTGGCCGAGAGGCGAGGCAACGGACTGCAAATCCGTCTACACGGGTTCAAATCCCGTCTCCACCTCGACTTCCTCGATCCCCCGGGATCGTGGTCGTTTAAAGGGCGATTGGCGCAGTGGTAGCGCGCTTCCTTGACACGGAAGAGGTCACTGGTTCAAACCCAGTATCGCCCACTTCCAAACGGGCAGGTCAGAGACTAGTTTCTCGGGCCTGCCCGTTTCTCATGCCAAACCCATGCCAAACTGTGCGACGTTTCCTGCTGTGTTTCTGCTCGCCTCGCCCCTACCCGTCCCGAACTGGCTGCAGCGCAAGCTGACAGCATTGAAGTCGGCTATCCACTCGGACCCCCCTCGACGAACAGGTGTCTGCGCGTGTTCCTCACAGGAGTGTCGGACTTATCCGTCATGATGGGCGGCGACAGCCGACATGGAGTGGTGTACGCAGAGTGACGAAGCGCAGCGGGGGTCCGGGCCTCACTGGGTCCATTCAGAAACAGGGGCCTCTACCAACATGCGAATGGCGGAGCGCCGTACTCGGCGGCCTTGCTCCCCAGAGGCAGCCCGGGGTCCATCCGTGACGCCGACCATCGTCGAGGAGCAGTTGGTGAAGTCCCGACACCGGGTCAGAACCTATGGCGAGGTCCTCACGCCCCGCCACATGGTCGATCGCATGCTCGATCTCGTCCGCGACGATTTGGAGAGCGGCCCCGGCTTCGTCGACAAGACCTTCTTCGAGCCTGCAGCAGGCGACGGCAACTTCCTGGTCGCAATCTTGCACCGCAAGCTCCGCGCGATCGAGAAGAACTATTCGCGCCCAGACTGGCCCGAGACCTCGCTGTTCGCCCTGGCCTCGATCTACGGCGTCGAACTGTTGGAGGACAACCACCAGGACGCCAAGGTAGCCATGCTTGCCACGTTCATGCGCTTCCACGAGGAGCGCGAGGTCCCGTGTGGCCCAGAGACGGACCTGCGTCGAGCCGCGGCCTTCCTCATCGACACAAACATCATTCGCGGCAACACGCTGATCGGCTTGGACTGGCGCGGCAAGGAGATCCAGTTCTCCTGGTGGAACCGCGTCCAGGATGCACCTGGGATGGTCCAGCGCGAGCCGTTCACCCTCGCCTCATTGCGCGACCACGCCTTGGATTTCACCGTCTACGACAGCTACGAGCCTTGCCGGATCGACAAGGTTCACGAGCAGCGGGGGTCGAATGCCTAGTCCGAAGATCAGCACGTTCCGCGAGATCATTCCACTCATCTACTCGTGGACCACTCCTGATATCCCGAAGTACGAGGGCTGGGAGAAGATCGGGTACACCGAGCAGGAAACCGCGGACGCACGGATCGCCCAGCAGGCATCCCAACTGTCCGTCGAGAAGAAGAAGCTGTGGGCGAAACGGGCACTGTTCACATCTGAGTCTGGTGGGCGGTTCACAGACACGGAGTTCCACGCCTACCTCCAGCAGCAGGGCGTGCAGCGGGAGATAACACCGAAGCGGACCGAGTGGTTCCACTTTGCCCCCGCTCCGCGCAAGTCGCTCGACTACTTCTACGAGTTCGCTGGGCAGGACTTCGCGCCCGTGCCCGGCAGCCTGGAGGACGACTACACCCTGCGGCCCGAACAGCAGGCGGCGGTCGACCAGGCCGTGGCGGCCTACAAAGACGGTAAAGACGAAGTTCTTTGGAACGCCAAGCCGCGGTTCGGCAAGACGTTGACGACGTACGACCTGATGCGGACGCTGGACGTCCAGCGCGTCCTAGTCGTCACCAACCGTCCGGCCATCGCGAACTCCTGGTTCGACGACTTCACGCGCTTCATCGGTCACCAGACCTCGTTCCGCTTCGTCTCGGAGTCTCCCTCGCTGGCCGGCCGCTCGCCCATGACCCGCGAGCAGTGGCGGACTTTCTCGCTCGAGCATCAGGACGAGGACCCGCGAATCGTGGAGTTCCTGTCACTGCAGGACCTCAAGGGATCGCAGTACTTCGGCGGCGCCTACGACAAGCTCAAGCACATCGCGCAATTCGACTGGGACTTGCTGGTGATCGACGAGGCCCACGAGGGCATCGACACCACGAAGACCGACGTCGCCTTCGACCAGATCAAGCGAAAGTGGACGCTGCACCTGTCGGGCACCCCATTCAAGGCGCTGGCCTCCGGCAAGTTCGACCAGGACCAGATCTTCAACTGGACGTACGAGGACGAGCAGGTCGCCCGCCAGCAGTGGGAGGACGAGAAGGGGGAGAACCCGTACGCGCCGCTGCCGATGCTCAACCTGCTGACCTACCAGATCTCGCGCATGGTTACCGATCGTCTGGCTGAGGGTGTGGCGATCGACGAGGACGAGGCGAACATCGACTTCACCTTCAACCTCAACGAATTCTTCGCGACCAAGGACAACGGGTTCTTCGAGCATGAGGCCGAGATCATCAAGTTCCTTGACTGCCTGACGGCCAACGAGAAGTACCCCTTCTCTACACCTGAGCTGCGAGACGAGATCCGCCACTCGTTCTGGCTGCTCAACCGCGTCGCCTCAGCTAAGGCCCTCGAGAAGCTGCTCAAGAAGCACGACGTCTTCAAGGACTACACGATCGTCCTCGCCGCAGGCGACGGGCGCTCCGACGAAGACACCGACCCGGTCGTTGCCGGCAAGTCACTCAACAAGGTGCGCCAGGCCATCGAGGCGGCTGAGCAGGTAGGTGGCAAGACCATCACCCTGTCGGTCGGACAGCTCACCACGGGCGTCACAGTGCCCCAGTGGACCGCCGTCATCATGCTGTCCGACCTATCTTCGCCGGCGCAGTACATGCAGGCGGCATTCCGGGCGCAGAACCCCTGCACCTTCGAGCGTGCCGGGCACGTCTTCCAGAAGCAGAACGCCTACATCTTCGACTTCGCGCCCGAGCGCACGCTGACGATCTTCGACGCCTTCGCCAACAACCTGCACCCGAGCCCCCCTGGCGACCAGGCCGTTCGGCAGGAGAACATCCGCACGCTGCTGAACTTCTTCCCAGTCCTCGGCGAGGACGCCGAGGGGCGCATGATCGAGCTCGACGCCTCGCAGGTCCTGACGTTCCCGCAGGTGTTCAAGGCTCGCGAGGTCGTGCGCCGAGGGTTCCTGTCGAACCTGCTATTCGCCAACGTCGCAGGCATCTTCCGCTACTCCGAGCACGTCAAAGAGATCCTGGACAAGCTTCCAACCGCAAAGCAGGGCAAGGTCAGGACGGGGGATCCCATAGAGATCCCGCAGCCCCCGCCCGTCACCGACCCGGACGGCAACGTGCAGGTCGACCTCGAGACCGTCATCAACCCGAAGGTAGACGAGCTCGGCAAGCCGATCTACCGGCTCGAGGACATCCCGACACCCAACCCTGACGCGCCAGCGTCCACTGCAGCGGCGGCAATCGCGAAGGCGGTGACCGAGCAGAGTCGCGCCAAGCGCGAAGAGCTCAAGGAAGAGTACGGGCTCACCGCGGCGCAAGTGGATCGCGATCTGAAGCGCACCGAGCAGGTCGTGAAGAGCCAGGTCGAGCGCGCTTATGCCGAGCACAACATCGCCAGCAAGCACCTTGACGACGAACTCAAGAACGCAGCCACCGAGGCCGAGGCCGAGGTCATCCAGACCAACAAGGCAGAGCAGGAGCAGGCGTTCAAGGCGAACATCCTGACCATCGTCGAGAGCACGATGGACTCGATCGTCCCCGAGGTAGTCACGCGCGAGGAGACCAAGAAGGAGCAGAAGCGCGCGAACCAGACGATGGACGACGCCCGGTCGCACCTCCGAGGCTTCGCGCGAACGATCCCGATGTTTCTCATGGCCTACGGCGACCGCGGTCTCCGCCTGTCGAACTTCGACGACTACACACCGGACGACGTGTTCGAGGAAATCACCGGGATCACCGAGGAGGAGTTCCGGCTCTTGCGCGACGGCCAAGAGGTCGTGGAGAAGGACGGCACCGTCACGAAGATCCCGGGCCTGTTCGACGAAGCCGTCTTCGACCAAGCCGTGCAGGAATTCTTGGACAAGAAGGACGCACTCGCCGACTACTTCAACGATGCGCAGACCGAGAACATCTTCGCCTACATTCCGCAGCAGAAGACGTCCCTAGTCTTCACCCCCCAGTCCGTGGTCAAGCTCATGGTCGAGGCCCTCGAGGACGAGAATCCGGGGATCTTCACCGACGCGGATAAGACCTTCGCGGACCTCTTCTCGACCGCAGGGCTGTTCCTGATGGAGCTGGTGCGCCGCCTCGACACGGGCCTTGTCGACGTCTTCCCCGACCAGAACGAGCGGCTCCGGCACATCCTGACGTCACAGATCTTCGAGATGAGTCACAACGAGATCCTGCACCACATCACCCTGGAGGCAGTCTCCGGCGGCGTCGCGGAACGTAAGGCCTGGCTCAAGGAGTCCGGGCACTTCAAGATCGGAAATCTCGCACGCATGACCCCAGGGGAGCGCGTGGCAATGGTCGACCAGATGCTGAAGGAAGGCAACTGACTCATGATCAAGAAGTTCGACGTCGTCATCGGCAACCCGCCGTACCAGGACGACCTGATCGGCGACAACGAGGCGAAGTCTCCGCCGATCTACCACCTGTTCATGGACGCGGCTTTTGAGGTCTCCGAACGGACCGTGCTGGTCACCCCGGCTCGATTCCTGTCAAACGCCGGGCAGACCCCGAAGTCCTGGAATCAGAAGACGCTTGCCGACGAGCACCTGAGCGTTGCAATCTTCGAACCCTCCTCGTCCACAATCTTCCCCGGTACGGCCATTGATGGCGGGATTGTCGTGACCTATCGCGACGCGACGCGTGTTATCGGCCCCATCGGGAGCCAGTCCTACTTGTCGGACATCGCGAAGTCGCTGGTCGATGCGGTGGAGTCGCGCTCGAGCCTGTCCCTCGCCTCGACGATCACCGAGCACCCTTGCTCGTGGAACGAGCAGGTCTTCGTCGACCATCCGGAGCTGCGTGAGCGCATCCCAGTCTCCAGCGGCCTCCGCATGAAGACGAACACGTTCGAGCGCATGGACGAGGTCTGCCTGCAGTCCGACCCTATGGACGGTCACGAGCACGTTCGAATCCTGGGTCTCGCGAATCGGAAGCGTGCGGAACGATGGGTGCGCAAGGAATACGTGGTCGCTCCCGAGGTCGTCGACAACTACAAGGTCATCATCGCCAGCGCCGATGGCGCTGCCGTGAAGTCGGGCAGGGTGGTCGGCATGCCGACCGTAGCCGTGCCCGGCACCGGCTTCACTCAGACGTTCATGTCCATCGGCAAGTTCGACTCCGAGGCAGAGGCTGAGACGTGCGCCACCTACGTGAGGACGAAGTTCGCGAGGGCGATGCTCGGAATCCTTAAGACGACGCAGCACAACTCGGCCATCAAGTGGAAGCATGTCCCACTGCAGGACTTCACCTCGGGGTCAGACATCGACTGGTCGAAGCCGATCCCTCAGATCGACGAGCAGTTGTACGCCAAGTACGGGCTCGACGCCGAGGAGATCGCCTTCATCGAGAGCAACGTCAAGCCGATGGAGTAGCCGGGGTGCGAGCGCACGCGCGATGGTCGACTGCGGTCTTGATTGCCACGATGGGGCGGTTGACCATCCTCGCCACATTCCAGCCGGGACCGGTGCTAAGGCGTGCGCCCGCCAAGAGGCGACGGCGGTTGATAATTTGAGCAGGTGCCGCGACGAACGACACCGCCGACTAGTGTCTCGTGGTCGCCACCACGGAACGACTTGCGTTCCGACGCTGGGAAGGCCCCAGCCTCGGTAATGTGCGGCTATGACCGCCACGTATCTTCTCGTGATCGGCGAGCGTGAGGCACTCGCTTGGATTCTCCGAGAGGAGCGAATGGCCTTCCCGTCCTGGCGCACTCCGTAGAGCGACTTGCGATTGGTGACAGGCTCCTACTGCTCACGACACGAGGGTGCTATCACAATCCGGGGCGTGACGCGACGCTAGTCATGGGCCGGGCAGAGGTGACGTCTTCGCCCGTCACGCTCGACAACCCCGTTATGGTGGCGGGCCGCACATTCCCCGTCGGCTGCGACATCGACCTTCAGACCCTCGCGCCCATGCATGAGGGGGTCGCCTTAGCGCCACTGGTCGAACGGCTCGAAGTGTTTCCGCATAAGCACGCCTGGCCGGCGACAATTCGCCGCGCCTTGGTGCCGCTGGGGAGCGCAGACGCGACCCTTATCGACTCGCTTCTCTCAGACGTTACGAAACCGCCCGGCGTCCACCGTGCCCGATACATCCAAACCATCAAGCCGGTGGCATCCTCAGGACCAGGTTGATGTTGAGCCAGACAGGCTAATGATCCGGCAGTCGAACAGCGGTCGCCACTCCATGCTCGGATATGGACGATCACGCGGCGGAGGTGTGCCCACGGTTCGCTGCTGGGCGTTTCTTTCGTGATATGCTGGTAGCGCTGGTAGGAAATTGCTCTCGATCGTCACGCGCAAGTGCTCCACCTTCTGTCGGCGTCGAGGGGCTCTCGTACGACACGACCGACGAGGAGGGCGTAGCCCTGGCAGGCCCCGCAGCGCACTAGACCTAGACGACCTACGCAACCTTCACTCGTCGACGACGACCAGCGACTGCTTGAGACCGTTGCCACGCTCCCAGCCCCACAACTGGTCATGCTGGAGTCGTCCCACAACGATGCCGGGTGCGATGCCAAGGCTAGCTGCGAACTGATGCACGTCCTCCAGCGATTGGAGGCCGACCAGCTCGGCCTCACGGCTCGGCGGAATGAGCGTGGTCGAGGCGAACTGATCGGCCTCGATCTCCCACTTGTCTCGGTCTCCATCTCCGACTGCGATGAAGGTCTTGTTCTTGTGGTGAGGGAGGTGGTGAACGACGTGGCCGAGCTCATGAAAGAGCGTGAACCAGAACGTATCGTCGCCTCGGCGTCTTAGCGACAGCTGGACAAGCGGGTGTCCGCGGAACCAGCGCGACGCGCCGTAAGTCTTAGTACGCGGGAAGTCGGATACATAGACCAGCCTGACGCCTGCGTCCTTGAGCCGATCGACCAACGTGCTTCCAAAGTGCGACGGAGGGTGCACGCTCAGTTCCCGCAGGCCGTCCATAAGGGGAATCACGTTCTCGGGTCTGAACCGGCGACGAACCTCGATGGCCTCAGCACACACCTCGCCAATCTGAAGCCAGCTCAGCACAGCACCGCTGTCGGCGTCATCCCCCTGACGAAAGGACACGGCAGGAGCCGACTCCATCCGTTCGACCAAAGCATCGAGCGACCCGACACGGAAGAATGCCAACAGCTCCAGAATGCAGTGGCCGGGCTTCCTGCGGTCATGCTCGATGAAGCCGCGCTTACGCAACTCGGGGACGGGAAGGGCCTTGAGAATGGCCTTCGCGGATGCGCTGTCCGCTTCAAACGCCAGCCGCTCCAACTCTCGCCGGTAGTGAGCCTCAAGTTGAAGCCACCTAGCCCCCGGCACTCCCGTCACGAGCTCAAGGCGGTTCGCGACGTCAGTTCCGAGCGCACTGCCACGGATGAGCATGCTGACGTGCTTGGGCGAGTACCCCAGGCGACGCGCGAGCTCAGCTTGGCTGAGTTCGTTCTCCTCCAGCCACTCGGCGATGTACTCCCCCGGTGGCACTGCATAGTCCAGGTCAACCATTGGTTTCACCTCCCCCTCAGTGGTAATCCACGATCTCGATGACTTCGACATCGGTCGCTGCCCGTATGAGAGCCATCTGATCCTCACCCTCCAGCGCGTCGCGACAGGCGACTTCGACGATCAGCCGATCGTTCGGGCTGAGCCGACCCGAGATCTGGCCGTCTCGATCCCCGGTGAGCACTTCCCACCGTCCCGGTCCGTCCAAGACGTCGCCCATGTTGTCCGCCGACATCAGTTCGTTGACTCGTCGACCTAGGCTGCCTGCCACCGCCCGGTCGAAAGCCTTGCGCTTTTCCTTCTCTTGGGTGCACTGCTTCTCCAACCGTCGGTTGGAGTACGTGACCTTCATCGCCCCTGTCCATTACCTGCAAGGTAACGCTGTCGTCCGACAGAATGTTCCACAACACACCCCCGAAGGCAACTCAAGCACCCTGAACTCTCAACGCGGTCGCTCGCTTTGTAGCACGAGTCACACCAGCCACTGCGCCGATCTGAACGTTCAGAGGCCATCAATCGACTTGCGGAGGTGCTCCCACGGGGCACCGCCGACCGGCCGATTCACGGCAGCCCAGGCTGGGAGCGCCGGCGGGAAGTCGCCGTGAGCATCGAGCGCAAACGCTTCGCCTTCTGCGGCGATGAGTGGGCCCAAGTACGACACGACCGCCCGAGCACGAGCGCGCCAGCCGACTCCCCCCACTTCGTCTATCGCTGCCGTCCGCAGTCCGGACACACGTGACCCTCAATGCGCTCCGGTCTAGGCGTTCCGCCGAGGGACGTCCGGTCAACGAGCACTGCCCGCCACGTCGCCAGCCGGGTTGCCCCGACGCTCCCACGCCGCGACACCTCGATCGCCGACCGGGTGATTGTCGCTATCCCGCACATCAAACACGCGGTGGAGGGACAGTCGATGACCACCGGCTCCGCCCGCAGTGCGAGGCGGTCACGAAGGGCTGCACCGAAAGCGGCACGCAGAGCGGCGCGCTCGGAGAGTCCTACGTGGGCCCACGCGTAGGGCGAGCACTCGCGCCGCGCTCGTCCGGTTGAGGTGCGGAAGTCGACCTTCTGGCCAAACATGTAGAGCCGCGGGGTCTTCCTCGTTGTCGGACTTCCTCGTGCGCTCGACGTGCGACTCGTGCCCCACCAGCGCAGCGATCTCGTGCGGCGGTCGCGGCGGCGAGCACGCGCACCGCCCACCGCCCACCGCACGGAGCGCCCCCGCCCTCGTCATCCCCCACGCAGAGGTGGCGGGGCCCTTCGTCGTTCCCGGGACGCGACACTTCCCACCGTGCGATCGTGCCTCCGTGACCCCGACGCCGTCCCGCCGCACCGTCCTCCGCGCCACCACCTGGACGGCACCCGTCGTCGCCGTGGCCGTCGCCGCTCCCGCGTTCGCCGCGAGCGTGGCCGCCACCTTCGAGCCGTACACGGAATACCTGGCGGACGGGCACGCGCGCATCGGTGTCGTCAACCTGTCGTCCACCGAAGCCGTCACCGTCTCGGCGATCGTTCCGATGGACGCCCTCTCGACGACCTCGCATTGGGGCACCATCAACCTCCAGGGTTGGCAGTACGGCTCCTCCGACACGCACCACGTCTTCACCACGACGGTCGCGCCGGGCGCCCGGGGCCCCGCCATCACCGTCACGTGGGACTTCGTGTCCGAGGACGGACGGTTCGAGATGACGCTGACCGCCCCGGGGCAGCCGCCCGTCGCCGTCGTGGTCCCGTGGGCGATGCCGGCCGGGGTCGTCGCCCGGCGGGTGGCTCCCCAGCTGTCGCCGGACACCACCGTGTACGCGTCGCCCCCGGCCTGAGCCTGGTTCGACACCCCGGTCGTCGTCGCCGGTGCCGATCGGGCCCCACCCGGCTCACGGCGGCGTGATCGCCCCCTCCTGCGCCGGCCACTGGTCGAGGGTGCGCACGAGGCGGGAGTCGACCCACGCCTGCTCCATGCGGGCGTCGGGCCTCTGGTCGGTCCCCGGCTCGAGCCACACCACCCAGGCGTCCCACCCGAACCGCTTCCCCCGCCGCTGGCGCCACATCATGACGACGCCGGGCCGCGGCTGCTCCCACTGCCCCGTGATGTCCACCCACACGTGCTGGACCCGGGCGGCGTACATCGGGCCCAGGTCGACGGAGGTGACACGCATGGGTGCAGAATAGAACGTATGTTCGATCGCGTCGCACCGGTGCCGCTCCCACCCCGCCGCCCCGCCCGGTCCCCCGCCCTCCCGGCGGGCCGCCCCGCGGGGAGGTCCTGAGCGTGCGTGCGTCGCGTTGGGTCGCCACGTGGAGCGACGACGGCCGGTCGGTCACCTACCACCCCCGCGAGGCGCGGGAGCGGGAGCCGCGGCCCTTCGGGGAGTGGGCGCGCTCCCCGCACGGCGACGTCACCGACCGGCGCGCCTTCGAGGCCCACATGGACACCGTCGGCGAGGACGACCAGAGCCTCCCGGACGCCGACACCTGACCGGCCGCCCGTCGCGTCCCCACCGTCGCGCGGTCGGCGACTACGGTGGGTGACGTAGCCGACCCCGCGAGGTCGGCGCACCGAGGAACCCCGGTCTCCCTCACGCAGGGCGGCGGGGGTTCCTTGCCGCACGGGCGATCGTCCGGGACCGCCTGCACGCCGGACCCGCCCCGGTCGAGGTGGCCCCCCGGTCGGCGATAGGTTCCCCACCCATGAAGCGCATCGTTCTCGTGGCCGGCGTGCTCGCCGGGATGTCCAGCCTCACCGCCTGCAGCTCGGAGACCGGCGACGACGCGGGGCCGGAGGCCGGCCCCGACGGGGTCCCCACCCGCAGCTCCACCGAGGTCGCCGTCGGGGACGCGCTCGAGCTCGTCGACGGCGTGCTCGTCACCGTCTCGTCGCTCGAGGTCGGCGGTGACAGCGGCGGTCCCTGGGTGACGGCGTCGGTCGTGGTCGAGAACCCCACGGACCGGGAGACCGCCGTGCCCAGCTTCGGCATCGTGTGCGGCGACGAGCCGGCCGTCGGCGAGTACGTCGCGGGCTCGACGCTGCTCATCGGTGACCCGCTCGCCGCGGGCACCTCGGCCGAGGGGACGCTCAATCTGCTCCTGCCCGGCGACACCCGCACGGGCACCGTCCCGGAGTGCACCACCCCGGCGTACGTCGAGGTGTCGGCCGTCGGGTCCATCGACCCCGACGCGACCAGCGCGCGCTTCCCGCTGCCCGACGACGTGCTGGCCGAGCTCGGCTGAGCCCGACGGGCGGCGTCAGGGGGTCGTGCCGCCCGGACCGGGTCGCGGGGCGGGGCTGGTGCCGGCTGCCGGGAGCAGCACCTCGATCCGGGTGCCCCGGCCCGCGGGGTTGTCGCGCACGGTGATGGTGCCGCCGTGGCGGTCGACGATGCGGCGGCAGATGGCGAGACCCAGCCCGGTCCCGGAGTACACCGAGCCGGCGTGGGCCCGGTAGAACTGCTGGAAGACGAGGTCCTTGCTCTCGTCGGGGATCCCCACGCCGTTGTCCGTGACGCGCACGGTGACCATGCCGTCACCGGCGGCCTCTCCGTCGACCCGCACGTGGGCGGGCTCGCCGGGCACGACGTACTTCAACGCGTTGCCGACCAGGTTCTCCAGCAGCTGGCGCAACATGGCGGCGTCGCCGTGCACGTGGGGCACGGGGCCGACCTCGACGCGGTCGGAGGCGTCGCGGCCCGCGACCACCTCGGCGGCGAGCGTCGCGACGTCCACGTCGTCGAGGTCGAGCGCCGCGTCGCGGCTCGTGGCGTGCTGCAGGAGGTGGCGGATGAGGCTCTGCATCCGCCCCGAGGCGGTACGCACCTTGTCCACCGTCTGCTCGACCGTGCGGCGCGACGGCACCTCGCCGTCCTCCAGCTCGTCGCCCAGCACCTCGATCCAGCCGTCGACGACGGCGAGCGGGTTCTTCAGGTCGTGGGCGACCACGCCGGCGAACGCGGTGAGCTCGCGACGCTGCAGCTCCTGCTGCGTCACGTCACGGACCACCAGCACCGCCCGTGGGGGCAGGTCGGTCGACCGCGGGAGCGGGGTGGCAGCCACCTCGATGAAGAGGTCGGCCTCCTCGGCGGGCGGACGCAGCACGTAGCTGCCGCGCACGTCCTCGCCCTCGAGCGCCCGTCGGTAGGGCATCTGGTCGACGGGCAGCACCCGGCCGGCGGCGTCGCGGACCGAGAAGGCCTCGTCCCCGGGCCGCAGGGTGCCGGCGGCGGGGTTGCGCAGCACCACCTCGCCGTCACCCTCGACCACCAGGACGCCCTCGTGCATCGTGTCGATGATCGTGCGGAGCAGGTCGGTCTGCTCGACGGCGGCCGCCTCCGCGCGCTGCACGTCGAGCAGCAGCGTGCGGCGCTCGTCCCGCCCGACCCCCAGCGTCAGCCCCGAGACGATGACGACGCAGACGAACAGCTGCGCGAGCAGCGCGCCCGCACGCGGGTCGAGGTCGCCGGCGAACGGCCCGTGGTCGGCCAGGGTCACCAGGACCACCGCCATCCCCGCCACGACCCCGTGCGCGGCCGCGACGGCCGTGGAGAACCGCAGCGCGGCCCACGCGGTGACGACGAGGAGCGGGAACGCCAGCGGCACGCCCTCGGGCAGGAACGCGGCGACGTAGAGCAACGCCGTGGTCACCACCAGCGCGAGGAGCTCGGCCCGCCCGCCCTCGTCGGTGGCGTGCGGCGCCCGCACGGCCAGCGCCCGGCCGATGACGAGCAGCGGGGGTACGACGAAGATGCCGCCGGCGAGCCCGCGCCCGAGCAGGAGCCCGAGCCCGACGAGGTCCGGGGCGTCGCCCAGAAGCGCCAGGCCCAGGGCGGAGGTGGCGCCGCCGACGATGCCGCCGACCACCACCGCGCCGACCACGCGGGCCATCGCGGCGACCGTGCCGATCGGCGCCCTGCCGCCCGCGACCCCCCACGTGCGAGGGCTCCAGCGGCGCAGCAGCACCACGCTGAGCACGACCTGCACCACCGCCCCCGCCACGAGCGCGGCCGCCGGCGCCCAGGACAGGCCGGTCACCGTCGACACGACCCCGAGGCAGACGAGCAGCAGGACCCAGTCGGGGCTGCGCCAGCCGGCGCCCCGGGAGAGCATCCACAGCACCGCGAACCCCGTCGACGGCACGACGAGGGAGGGCGCACCGGGCTCGACGGCCGTGAGGCGACCCACCAGGGTGAGGCCGGTGACGACGGCGGCCCAGCCGAGGGCCCACGGCCACGGCAGCGGCCACGAAGGCGGCGAGCTCGGCCCCGACCGGGCGGCCGGGGTGGTCGCCCCGCCCTTCACGACTCCCCCATCAGGTGTCCGTCGACGCGGCTTCGCCATGGGTGCCGGGGCGGGGGGCCCACGGCAGCTCCTGGGCGGGCCGGACCACGATGAGGTGGTCGCCGCGCGCCAGCTGCGTCACGACGGGGTCGAAGTAGCGGTAGACGCGCTCGTCGCGGACGACCGCGAGGACCTGGTCGGGCAGCGACTGCGGCTGCTTGCCGACCTCGGTGACGAGCAGCTCGCGCTCGGCGACCTCGAGCCCGTCGCCGTACGTCAGGAGGTCCTCCATCACGCTGCCGAGGGCCGGCGAGAGGGAGGAGAGGCCCAGCAGGCGGCCCACGGCGTCGGAGGAGGTGATCACGGAGTCGGCGCCGCTCTGCTTCATGAGCGGCACGTTCTCCTGCTCGCGGACCGCGGTGACGATGAACGCCTCGGGGTTGAGCTGGCGCACGGTGAGGGTCGCGAGCACGTTGGTGTCGTCCCGGTCGGTGGTGATGACGACCTGTGAGGCCTCGGCGACCCGGGCGCGGCGCAGCACCTCGCGGCGCGTGGCGTCGCCGACGACGATCGCCAGCCCGTCGGCGTGCGCGTCGTCCATCGCCACCTGGCGCGGGTCGACGACGACCACCTGCTCGCGCGACCAGCCGTTGCGCACGAGCGTGTCCACCGCCCGACGCCCCTTCGTGCCGTAGCCGACGACCACCACGTGCTCAGCCATGCGCTTCCTCCAACGGTTGACCCGGAACATCTCGCGGCCCTGGGACGCGAGCACCTCCAGGGTGGTGCCGATGAGGAGCACCAGGAACCCGACGCGTGCCGGGGTGATGACGATGGCGTTCACCAGGCGGGCGCCCGTGCTGACCGGCGCGATGTCGCCGTAGCCGGTGGTGCTGAGCGTGACCGTCGTGTAGTAGAAGGCGTCGATGAACCCGACCCGCTTGGTCGGGTCGTTGTTGTCGACGTAGCCCTCGCGGTCCAGGTAGACGAGCAGCACCGTGCCCACGAGGATCGCCGCGGCGGCGCCGAGGCGCTTCGACAGCTCGAACCAGGGAGAACGCTGCCGGTCCGGGAGTGCGACCCGACCGCGGGAGGCGCCCTCGGGCTGCTGAGGGTCGCTCACCGCTCCAACCTAGTCGACCACGTCGCCGTAGATGAGCACGTTGGCCGCGCCGCGCTCACCCGAGGGCGGGTCGTCGGTGGCCTGCACCCAGAACCGGAACGTGGTGCCCTCGGCGGGGTCCTGCGCGTCGGGCGGCCGCATCCACTGCCCGCACAGCTCGGCGTCCTCGCCGTCGCCCTCGACGTCGTCGGCCGCCTCCGTGCCCACCAGCGCCTCGCCGCGCAGGCAGAGCTCGCTGGACGACGGGGTGAACGAGACCACCTCGGCGGTGCCGACCTCGGGGTCCTCGGCCGTCACGACGACGCCGAGGAGGTAGCCGCCGGCGACGCAGAGCACGGCGCCGAGCCAGACCACGGGCTTCGGCATGTTCACGTTGGCCACGGGCGTCAGTCTCCCACGGGGGGTCCTGGCTGCCGTCGCGGGCGCAGCACCCGGGCGAGCTCGCGGCGTGCGGCGGCCGTGGTGCTCTGCGGGACGAGGCGGTCCAGCGCCGCGTTGAGCGCGGCGCCGATCAGCACGGCGATCGCCAGCAGGTAGAGCCACAGGAGCACGTAGATCGGCGCGGCGAGCGGACCGAAGATCGAGCGCGAGTCGGCGGCGGTGACCGTGAGCCCCCAGCGCAGCAGGCCCGATCCCAGGATCCAGAAGGCGAGCGTCAGGACCGCGCCCGGGAGGTTCATCCGCCACCGGGTGCGGACGGGGACGGCGACGTGGTGCAGGGTCGCGAGGAAGCAGGTGCCGAGCACCAGCACGGTGGGCCAGTAGAACCCCAGGAGCACCTCGAGCCGGGACGGCGTCACGGACGCCAGGAACGTCGGGCCCGCCACGACCAGCGGGATCGTCACCGCCCCGATCACGAGGCCCAGCAGGTAGAGCCCGAACGACAGCGCGCGGGTCGCGACGATCCCCCGGCGCCCGCCCAGGCCGTGCATGATCGTGATGGTGTCCACGAAGACGTGGAGGGCGCGGGAGCCCGACCACAGCGCGAGCACGAAGCCCACGGACACCACGTCGAAGCGGCCACCCTCGAGCACGTCGTCGATGGTCGGCACGACGACGCGCTCGACCGCGGTGTCGGTCAGCGCCCGGGACGCCAGCTCGACGACGAAGTCGCGCACCTGGCCGACCTCGCCGGCCGAGAGGTTCTCGGAGACGTAGCCGATGGAGCCCGTGAGGGCGAACACCAGGGGCGGCACCGACAGCAGCGCGAAGAACGCCGCCTCGGCCGCGAGGCCCGTCACCCGGAACCGCAGGCAGGACGCCGCCGTCTCGCGCACCACGCGCCCCAGCAGCCGCAGGGCCCGACGGGTCACCGCCCGGAGGGAGGCGGGCGGCGGCGTCACCGCGCCACCGTAACGACCGGCGACCGCGCGGCCCCGGGGACACGCGAGGCCCGGACCGCGGGTGGGCGGTCCGGGCCTGTACGGCGACCCGCGGGGTGGGCGGGTCGTGCCGGTCGTCAGCGCGCGGCGAGCCGCTCGTCGGTGGCGGCGTCCTTCGACAGGGCGACCTGGTGGTCGGCCTTGGCGTTGGCGGCGACGGCCTCGTCGTGGTCGGCGGCCCCGTGGCCGTGGTCGTCGTCGAGCATCGTCTCCTCGTCGAACGGCAGGCGGCCGGAGACGGCGGCGTCGAACTTCTCGCGGTCGAAGCCGCCGGTCCAGTGGCCGATGAGGACGGTGGCCACGGCGTTGCCGGCGAAGTTCGTCACGGCGCGGGCCTCGGACATGAAGCGGTCGATGCCGACGATGAGGCCGACGCCGTCCACCATCTCCGGGCGGTGCGAGCTGAGGCCGCCGGCCAGGGTCGCCAGGCCGGCGCCCGTGACGCCCGCGGCGCCCTTCGAGGCGATCATCATGAAGAGCAGCAGGGAGACCTGCTCGCCGATGCTCAGCGGGTCGCCGAGCGCGGAGGCGATGAAGAGCGACGCCATCGTCAGGTAGATGGCGGTGCCGTCGAGGTTGAAGGAGTAGCCGGTCGGCACGACGACGCCCACGGTCGGCTTGTCGACGCCGGCGTGCTCCATCTTGGCGATCAGGCGGGGCAGGGCCGACTCGGACGACGAGGTCGACACGATGAGCAGGAACTCCCGGCCCAGGTACTTGAGCAGCGTGAAGATGTTGATGCCGGTGGTGACCTTGAGCAGCGTGCCCAGCACGACGAACACGAAGATGGCGCAGGTGGCGTAGAAGCCGAGCATGAGCACCGCGAGGCTCTTGAGGGCACCGGCGCCGGTGGCGCCCACGACGGCGGCGATCGCGGCGAAGGCGCCGATCGGGGCGGCCCACATGATCATGGCGAGCACGCGGAAGACGAGGCGCTGCACGTGGCCGACGCCGGTGAGGATCGGCTCGCCCGCGCGGCCCATGGCCTGCAGCGCGAAGCCCACGAGGAGGGCGACGAAGAGGGTCTGCAGCACCGAGCCCGAGGTCAGCGAGGAGACCAGCGAGGTCGGGATGATGCTGAGCAGGAAGTCGGCGGTGGTCGCGTGGCCGGCCTTCTCGGCGTACTCGGCGCCCGACGCGGCGACGGAGTCGTTGACCCGCAGGCCCTCGCCCGGGTGCACCAGGTTGCCGACGACCAGGCCGATGCCCAGCGCGAAGGTCGACATGGTGATGAAGTACGCGAGCGCGAGGCCGCCGACCTTGCCCACCTGCGCGGCGCTGCGGATGGAGCCCACGCCCAGCACGATCGTGCAGAAGATGACCGGCTGGATCATCATCTTGATGAGCGCCACGAACGCCTTGCCGATCGGCTCCAGCTCGACGGCGAAGCTCGGGGCGAGGATGCCCACCGCGATGCCGAGGGCGACCGCGATGATCACCGCGATGTAGAGGAAGTGGGTGCGCGCCTTGCGGCGCACGGGCGCCTGGCCCGCCGTCGTGCTGCTGCTCATCAACTGCTCCTAGTGCTCGGGTCCCGCTGCGCCGGGGGACGACCGTCACACTCTGGGGCGCGCTGTGAGCCGGGTCACCGTTGTGGTCGTTGTGTTCGCGACCACAGCCCGGCGGTGCGGCATGATCGTCCCCGTGGTACGACCTGGTGAGCGACGCGAGTGGTCCGTCGCGGGCCAGGTGCTGACGCTGCAGGTGGTTCTCGTGCTGGTGCTCGTCGCCACCGCGGTGACCCTGGCGCTGGTCGACGCCCGCGCCGACACCCGCGACGACGCGGCCGACCGGGCCCTGGCCGTGGCCGAGTCCCTGGCCGACTCCCCCGCGCTCTCCGCGGCGGTGGCGGGCCCCGACCCGGCGCCCGCCCTGCAGCCGTGGGCCAGCGAGGTCGAGGAGGACACCGACGTCGACTTCGTCGTCGTGATGGACACCGACCGCACCCGCTTCACCCACCCCGACCCCGAGCAGGTGGGCCGGCCCTTCGTCGGCGACATCGAGCCCGCACTGGCCGGCCGGCCCTTCACACAGGAGTACGTCGGCACGCTCGGCCCGTCGGTGCGCGCGGTCGTGCCGGTGTTCGCGGCGGGCGGCGCGGGCCCCGTCGTGGCCCTGGTCTCGGTCGGCGTGAGCATCGACCGCATCTCCGACGCCGTCCGGGCCGCCCTCGTCCGGGTGACCGTGGCGGCCGCCGTCGTGCTGCTGGTCGGGGTGGCGGGGGCCGCACTGGTGGCGCGCCGCCTGCGTCGTCAGACCCACGGGCTGGGCGAGCGCGAGATGACCCGCATGTACGAGTACTACGCCGCCGTCCTGGGCGCCGTGCGCGAGGGCCTCCTGCTGGTCGACGTCGCGGGCCGGGTCACCCTCGTCAACGACGAGGCCCGCCGCCTGCTCGACCTGCCGGCCGACGGGGTGGTCGGCACCCCGTTGCGCGACCTCGGGCTGCCGCCGGGGCTCGTCGCGGCCGTCGCCGAGGGGCGGGCGAGCAGCGACGACCTCTACGTCACCGGTGACAAGGTGCTCGTCGTGAGCTCCTCCCCCGCCTCGTGGGCCGACGCCGCCGTCGGCGCCGTCGTCACGCTGCGCGACCGCACCGACCTGCAGGCCGTCACCGGCGAGCTCGACGTCGTGCGCGCGCTGGGCGACTCCCTGCGCGCCCAGAACCACGAGGCCGCCAACCGCCTCCACACGGTCGTGTCGCTGGTCGAGATGGGGCGCGTCGAGGAGGCGGTGGACTTCGCCACCGAGGAGCTGCAGGTGGCGCAGCTGCTGACCGACCGCGTCGTGGCGGCCACCGGGGACCCCGTCCTGGCCGCGCTGCTGCTCGGCAAGACGGCGGAGGCCGCCGAGCGCGGCATCGACCTGCGCATCGAGGGCGACGTGCCGACCGACGTGCTCGTGCCGCACCGCGACATCGTCACCGTGGTCGGCAACCTCGTCGACAACGCGCTCGACGCCGTCGCGACGAGCGGGGTGCGCACGGTGCGCGTGACCTTCTCCCCCGGCCCCGGCCGCCTGCGCGTCCTCGTCGAGGACGCCGGCCCCGGCCTCGACCCCGCGGACGCCGCCCGTGCCTTCGAGCGCGGCTGGACCACGAAGGCCACCGCCGACGGCACCGGCGGGCGCGGCATCGGGCTGGCGCTGGTGGCCCAGGTGGCCCGCCGCCACGGCGGCGACGTCGTCGTCGGCTCCTCCGACCTCGGCGGCGCCGCGTTCACCGTCGACCTGCGGGCCGACGCGCGGGCCGACGCACGCGAGGTGACGCCGTGAGCGTGCGGGTGCTCGTCGTCGAGGACGAGGCCACGGCGGCGCAGGCGCACGCGTCGTACGTCGGGCGGGTACCCGGCTTCGAGGTGGTGGGTGTGGCCCGCTCGGCGGGCGAGGCGGCGCGGACGCTGTCGCGGGAGCCGGTCGACCTCGTGCTGCTCGACATGCACCTCCCCGACGGGCACGGCCTCGGGCTGGTGCGCAGCATGCGGGCCGCCGGCCACCTCTGCGACGTCATCGCGGTGACGTCGGCCCGCGACGTCGAGGTCGTGCGCCAGGCGGTGGCCCACGGCGTGGTGCTCTACCTGCTGAAGCCGTTCACGTTCCCGACCTTCCGGGCCAAGCTCGAGCAGTACGCCGCGTACCGCGCCAGCCTGCTGGACTCGGCCGAGATCGCGCAGGAGGAGGTCGACGGCCTGCTCGGCTCCCTGCGGGCCCCCACCGCCGGCAGCGTCCCGAAGGGGATGAGCGCCGAGACCCTGCGCGAGGTGACCCAGGCGGTGCGCGGCGCCGCCCGCGGCGTGTCCGCCACCGAGGTCGCCGAGGTCGTCGGTGCCTCCCGCGTCACCGTGCGCCGCTACCTCGAGCACCTCGCCGACGCGGGGCGCCTCGAGCGGGCGCCGCGGTACGGCGGCACGGGGCGCCCCGAGGTCGAGTACCGCTGGCGCGCCTGAGCGGCCGGCTCCTCCCCGTACGACGCCGCCCCCGCCCCGCGGGTGCGGGACGGGGGCGGCGGGCGGCGCGAGCGCAGCGGCGCGCGGGGCTCAGGACAGCTCGAGGCCCGGGTAGAGCGGGAACTTGTCGAGCATCTCGGCGGAGGCGGCCTTCGTGCGGTCCGCGACGCCGTCCTCGGTGACGTAGGTGGCCTTCGATGGGCCGCCGGCCTTGGTGGTGCCGGGCTGCGTGCTGCTGAGCACGTCGACGACGAGCTCGGCGACGCGGTCGAACTCGTCGTGGCCGAACCCGCGGGTGGTCAGCGCGGGCGTGCCGAACCGGATGCCGGAGGTGTACCAGGCGCCGTTGGGGTCGCCGGGCACCGAGTTGCGGTTCGTCACGACGCCGGCGTCGAGCAGCGCCGACTCGGCCTGGCGGCCGGTGAGCCCGAAGCCCGTGACGTCGAGCAGCACGAGGTGGTTGTCGGTGCCGCCCGTGACGAGCTTCGCGCCGCGGCTCAGGAAGCCCTCGGCGAGGGACTGCGCGTTGTCGGCCACCTGCTGGGCGTAGGTGGCGAACTCGGGGCGACGCGCCTCGGCCAGCGCCACGGCCTTGGCGGCCATCACGTGCGACAGCGGGCCGCCGAGCACCATCGGGCAGCCGCGGTCGACGCTCGGGGCGTACTCCTCCGTGGCCAGCACCATGCCGCCGCGGGGGCCGCGCAGCGACTTGTGGGTCGTGGTGGTCACGACGTGGGCGTGGGGCACGGGGTTCTCGTCGCCCGTGAACACCTTGCCGGCGACGAGACCGGCGAAGTGCGCCATGTCGACCATGAGGGTGGCGCCGACCTCGTCGGCGATCTCGCGCATCTTCGCGAAGTTCACGCGCCGCGGGTACGCCGAGTAGCCGGCGACGAGCACGAGCGGCTTGAACTCCTTGGCGCGGGCGCGGACCACGTCGTAGTCGAGCAGGCCCGTCTCCGGGTCGGTGCCGTACTGCTGCTGGTGGAACATCTTGCCGGAGATGTTCGGCCGGAAGCCGTGCGTGAGGTGACCACCGGCGTCCAGGCTCATGCCGAGCAGGCGCTGGTTGCCCAGCTCGTTGCGCAGGCGCTCCCAGTCGGCCTCGGTGAGGTCGTTGACGTTCTTCGCGCCGGCCTTCTCGAGCCACGGGCCCTCGACGCGGTGGGCGAGGATCGACCAGAAGGCGACGAGGTTGGCGTCGATGCCGGAGTGCGGCTGCGCGTAGGCGTACTCGGCGCCGAACAGCTCCCGGGCGTGCTCGGCCGCGAGGGACTCGACGGTGTCGACGTTCTGGCAGCCGGCGTAGAAGCGGTGACCGACCGTGCCCTCGGCGTACTTGTCGCTCAGCCAGGTGCCCATCGTGAGCAGGACGGCGGGCGACGCGTAGTTCTCGGAGGCGATGAGCTTGAGCGAGCCGCGCTGGTCGGCGAGCTCGGCGCGGGTCGCGTCCGCGATGCGGGGCTCCACCGAGGCGATGACCTCGAGAGCCTGGGAGTACGCACTGCTGATGAGGGCATCGGTCATGGACGCCAATGTAGTGAGGCCGCGCCGCAGCCGTCGATTTCGCGTCGTACGACGGACGCCCCGCTGTGACCTGCGCCTCAGGGGCGGCCGATCCGCCCTGGTGGAGCGGGGGTCTGTTCATATCGTGGACGCCGTTCTCACATCATGAGATTCGCGCTTGTGGGACGACGTCCGCCAGTTGAGACTCCTGTCCATGGTCACTGCTGCGACGCACGCGTACCTCGTGGTTCGACGCCACGTGGACCTCATGCGCACGCGCAGCATGATGTGTTGGCCGTCCTGACGTCCCCATCCGTCGGCCCCGCCGACGACGCACCGACCCGACCAACGTCGAGGTCGCAGGACATGGCGATCGACCGTCCCCCGACGGTGACCTGACCCCTGCGATCCCGCATCCCGCGAAGGATCCTGGCTGTGAGCACCCCGGCAACCCCCGCCCAGCGCCGCCCCGCCGCCCCCCGCCGCAAGCGCGGTGAGGGCCAGTGGGCGCTCGGCTACACGGAGCCGCTCAACAAGAACGAGCAGTCCAAGAAGGACGACAACCCGCTCAACGTGCGGGCGCGCATCATCAACATCTACTCCAAGCGCGGCTTCGACTCGATCGACCCGGCCGACCTGCGCGGCCGCTTCCGCTGGATGGGTCTCTACACCCAGCGCGCCCCGGGCTTCGACGGCGGCAAGACCGCCACGCTCGAGGAGGAGGAGCTCGACGACCGCTACTTCATGATGCGCGTGCGCTCCGACGGTGCGCTGCTCACCGCCGACGCCCTGCGGGCGCTCGGCCGGGTGGGCACCGAGTTCGCCCGGGACACCGCGGACATCACCGACCGCGAGAACATCCAGTACCACTGGATCCGCATCGAGGACGTCCCCACGATCTGGGAGATCCTCGACGAGGCCGGCCTCGACACGACCGAGGCGTGCGGCGACTCCCCGCGCCCCTTCCTCGGCTCCCCCGTCGCGGGCGTCGCCGCCGACGAGATCATCGACGGCACGTCGGCGCTGGAGGAGATCAAGCGGCGCTACATCGGCGACCCCGAGTTCTCGAACTTCCCCCGCAAGTTCAAGACGGCCCTGACCGGCCACCCCAGCCACGACACGTGCCCCGAGACCAACGACGTCTCGTTCGTCGGCACCGTCCACCCCGAGCACGGCCCCGGGTTCGACCTCTGGGTCGGCGGCGGGCTCTCCACCAACCCGATGTTCGCGCACAAGCTCGGTGTCTGGGTCGCGCTCGAGGACGTCCCCGACGTGTGGGCCGGCGTCGCGGGGATCTTCCGCGACTACGGCTACCGCCGGCTGCGCTCCAAGGCGCGCCTGAAGTACCTGCTCGCCGACTGGGGCCCGGAGAAGTTCCGCGAGGTGCTCGAGACGGAGTACCTGCACCGCGCGCTCGTCGACTGCCCCTCGCCCGAGGCGCCGGTGCGCCAGAGCGACCACATCGGCGTGCACGAGCAGAAGGACGGCAACTTCTACGTGGGGCTCGCCCCGACGGTCGGCCGCATCTCCGGCACGGTGCTGACGGCGCTCGGCGACGTCGTCGAGGCGCACGGCGCGTCGGGGGCCCGGCTCACGGCGTACCAGAAGGTGGTCGTGCTCGGCGTCGCGCCCGAGCAGGTCGAGTCCCTGGTCGCGGCCGCGGAGGCCATCGGGCTCAGCGCGCGGCCGTCGAACTGGCGGCGCAACACGATGGCCTGCACGGGCATCGAGTACTGCAAGCTCGCGATCGTCGACACGAAGGACCGCAGCCGCGACCTCATCGCCTCGCTCGAGCAGCGGGTGCCCGACCTCGACGTGCCGATCACGGTCAACGTCAACGGGTGCCCCAACGCCTGCGCCCGCACCCAGGTCGCCGACTTCGGCCTCAAGGGCCAGCTCGTCATGGACGAGGACGGCCGGCAGGTCGAGGGCTTCCAGGTGCACCTGGGCGGGGCCACCGGCCTCAACGCGAACTTCGGGCGCAAGCTGCGGGCCCACAAGGTCACCAGCGCCGGCCTCGACGACTACATCACGGCCGTCGTCCGGAGCTACCTCGGCGACCGCGCCGAGGGCGAGAGCTTCGCCGACTGGGTCGTGCGCGCCGACGAGGCGCTGCTGCGCGGGGAGCCGGCCCGGGAGCCGGAGGTGGCCGGTGTCTGAGCGAGCCGCGCCCTACCACTGCCCCTACTGCGCGGAGGAGGACCTCCGACCGCACGAGACGACCGACCCCGCGACCGGTGAGGTGTCCTCCCCCGCCGGCGCATGGGAATGCCGCAGCTGCCTGCGCGCCTTCTCGTTGCGGATGATCGGGCGCCTGCCGCGCCCGGCCGGGATCACGAAGGGAGCATCCGCATGATCGCCACCCAGGTCGCCCGCGCGAACCGCGGGAGCCAGACCGAGGGACGCTCGTCGGAGGAGCTCCGCGAGATCGTCCAGCACGTCGGCGCAGAGCTCGAGCTCGCCCCGGCCGAGAACATCATCGAGTGGGCGTTCGCGACGTTCGGCGAGCGCTTCTGCCTCACCTCCTCGATGGGCGACGCCGTCCTGGCCCACCTCGCGGCCAAGGTCGCGCCGGGCATCGACGTCGTGTTCCTCGACACCGGCTACCACTTCGCGGAGACCATCGGCACCCGCGACGCGGTCGCGGCGACGATGGACGTCAACGTCATCACGATCGGCCCCACGCGCACCGTCGCCGAGCAGGACGCGGAGCACGGGCCGGAGCTCTACAAGCGCGACCCCGACCTGTGCTGCGCCCTGCGCAAGGTGGAGCCCCTGCGCTCGTCGCTGGACGGGTACGACGCGTGGGCCACGGGCCTGCGTCGCGCCGAGACGAGCAACCGCGTCATCGCCCCCGTCGTGGGGTGGGACGCCAAGAAGAAGAAGGTGAAGGTCTCCCCGATCGCGCGCTGGAGCGACGACGACGTCGAGCGCTACATCGAGGAGAACGGTGTGCTGGTGAACCCGCTGGCCTACGACGGCTACCCGTCCATCGGGTGCTGGCCGTGCACCCGACGGGTGGCCCCCGGCGACGACCCCCGGAGCGGTCGCTGGGCGGGCACCAACAAGACGGAGTGCGGCATCCACATGTGATGCCGGCCCACCGGCCGAGCACCCCACCGCGACCACCACGGCGCGCCCCCGGGCACGGAGCGCGCCCCACCCCGCACCACCCCGCCCCCGGCCACCCCGGCCGGACCTCAGGAAGGAGGCCGTCATGGCCGCTCCTGCACTCATCGCCCTCGCCCACGGCAGCCGCGATCCCCGCTCCGCCGCCACCGTCCGCGCCCTCGTCGCCGAGGTGCGCGCGCAGCGCCCCGACCTCACCGTCGAGCCCGCGTTCCTGGAGCTCGCCCGTCCGGGCTTCCAGGACGTCGTCGACGACTTGGTGCGCGCGGGTCACGACGAGATCGTCGTCGTCCCCCTGCTCCTCTCCGACGCCTACCACGCGAAGGTCGACGTCCCCGCCGCGATCGCGGAGGCGTCCGCACGTCACGAGGGCCTGGGCATCCGCGCGTCGGCCATCCTCGGCCTTGAGGCCGCGTTCCTGCAGGTGCTCGACGAGCGTCTGCGCGCCGCCCTGCGCTCGGCGCGGGTGCGCGAGCTCGACGCCCTCGTGCTCGCGGCCGCCGGGTCCAGCGACGCGCTCGCCAACCAGGCGGTGGCCCGCCTGGCTCGCGTGTGGGGCGCCCGCCACAAGCTGCCGGTCAGCGCGGCGTTCGCCTCGACCGCTCCCCCGGCGACCGGCGAGGCCGTGCGGGCGTTCCGCGGCGAGGGCCGCCGCCACATCGCGGTCGCCTCGTTGTTCCTCGCGCCCGGGATGCTGCCGGACCGCGCGGCCGAGCTGGCCCTGGAGGCCGGCGCCGTCGCCGTCTCCGAGCCGCTCGGCGCCCACCCCGAGGTCGCCCGCGTCGTGCTGGCGCGCTACGCGGTCGGCGCCGTGGAGCTCGTGCCCGTCTGAGCGGTCCGAGCCCTCACACCAGGAGGTCCCGCAGCCGGGCGAGCTCGGCCGCGGGATCGGTGGTGAGGCCGCCGTGCACGGGTCCCGGCTGCACGACCGTGCTGCGCGGCGCCTTGAGGAACCCGAAGCGCACACCGATCGGGTGCGTCGCCGCCGATCCCGCCCGCTCGTCGGCCGCGCAGACCCCGTCGACGAAGTCGAGCGCCCGGCACAGGGTGGCGAGGTCGAGGGCGGGGAACGCCGCGGCGAGACGCTGCTCGTCGACGCGCCACGCCACCGCCAGGAACCGGCTGGCCTCGCAGTAGAGCACCACGCCGACGTTGAGGAACTCCTCGCGGTCCACGCGCGGCACGCAGCGGAGCACGACGTACTGGTACGGCGACCGTTCCCCGCTCACGCGCCACCTCCCGGCAGCCAGGCGCGGGAGTCCAGGCGGGCGGTGAGGAAGCGGACGTACGCCGCGCGCAGCTCCTCGGGCGTCGCGGCGCCCGGCACGGGCTCGAGCCACTCGTCCGGCACCTCGGCCACCACCTCGGTGAGGACGTCGGGGGTGAGCAGGGCGCGGCCGTCGGCGTCCACCGCGGCGAGGTCGCCGGTGCGGTCGGCGAACACGTGGTCGCTGGCGTCCCAGCGCTGGGCCGCGAAGCGCGCGGGGTCGGTGACGCCGCCGCTCCAGGCGTGGTGGAAGTAGAGCGAGGCGCCGTGGTCGATCGCCCAGGTGCGGCCGTGCCACCGCAGGAGGTTGGGGTTGCGCCACGACCGGTCGACGTTGGCCGTGAGGGCGTCGAGCCACAGGATGCGGGGGGCGACCTCCGTGTCCTCCTCGACCGAGCGGTCGAACCCGAAGGCCCCGGGCAGGAAGTCGACGCCGAGGTTGACCCCGACGCTGGCCCGCAGCAGGTCCTGCACCTCCTCGTCGGCCTCGTAGCGGGCGAGGTCGGCGTGCAGCTCGAGGGCGACGAGCCGCGGCGTCGGGATGTCGAGGCGGCGGGCCAGGCCGCTCACCACGACCTCGGCGACGAGGACCCGCAGGCCCTGGCCGGCGCCGCGGAACTTGCACACGTAGGTGCCGAGGTCGTCGGCCTCCACGAGGCCGGGCAGGCTCCCGCCCTCCCGCAGGGGCGCGACGTACCGCGTGACGTGCTGGAGGGGGATCACGACAGCGGGTCCTCCTCGACCAGCCGGCGACGCTGCTCGGCGGGGTCGAACGACGCGGTGGGCCACTGCAGGTCGAGCGCCCGCAGCTCGGCGAGCAGGAGGTGGGCGACGGCCAGGTTGCGGTACCACTTCGACTCCGCCGGTACGACGTACCACGGCGTCCCGGGCCGGTGCGTCTCGGCGATCGCCCGCTCGTAGGCCGCCTGGTAGTCGGCCCACAGGGCCCGGTCGTCGATGTCGGCGGGGCTGAACTTCCAGTGCTTGGCTGGCTCGTCGAGGCGGGCGAGCAACCGGTCGCGCTGCTCCTCGGGGGAGATGTGCAGCATGACCTTGACGATGCGGACGCCGTCGGCGACCAGGTCGGCCTCGAAGTCGCGGATGGCCGCGTAGCGCCGGTCCACCTCCTCGGCGGGCACCAGCGAGCGGACCCGGGCGATGAGCACGTCCTCGTAGTGGGACCGGTCGAACACGCCGATGCGGCCCGGCGTGGGCAGCTGCGAGTGCACCCGCCAGAGGAAGTCGTGCTCCAGCTCCTCGGGGGTCGGGGTGCCGAAGGAGGCGATGGCCACGCCCTGCGGGTCGAGCGACCCGATCACCTTGCGCACCGTGCCGCCCTTGCCGGAGGTGTCCATCCCCTGCAGCACGAGCAGCACCCGTCGGGCGTCGGGCCGGGTGCGTCCCTCCGCGAAGAGACGCTCCTGCAGGTCCGTGAGCTCGGCGACGACCGCCGACAGCTCGTCCTTGCCCGCGGCCTTGCCGCCGTCGAAGCCGGGCGTCGCGCCCGGGTCGATGTCCGCCAGGGAGAAGGCGCCGTCGGGTGCGCGCAGCAGCGAGATGTCCACCGCGCCACTATGGCACCCGCCCGGTGCGCCCGCTCGGCTCAGTCGTCGCCCAGGTCGTGGTCGAGGTCGTCGACCTCGCGGCCCTGGCGGCGCAGCTCGTCGCTGACGACCGCGTACGCCGTGCCCGGGCTGTACCCCTTCCGGGCGAGCATCCCGACGAGGCGGCGGGTGGCCACCGGAGCCTCCACGCCGGAGAGCGAGCGCAGCCGCTTGCGCACGAGCGCCCGCGCGGTCGCCGTCTCGTCGTCGGGCTCGATCTCGTCGAGGGCCTCGCGGGCCACCTCGTCGTCGACCCCCTTGCGCCGCAGCTCCTGCGCAAGTGCCCGACGCGCCAGGCCCTTGGCCGAGCGCCGGCCGTCCACCCACGTGCGTGCGAAGGCGGCGTCGTCGACGAGGCCGACCTCCTCGAACCGGTCGAGCAGGCGGCTCGCCACGTCGGCCGGCACGTCGCGTGCGGCCAGCTTGTCGGCGAGCTCCTTTCGGCTGCGCGCCCGCCCCGTCAGCTGGTCGAGCAGGATCGTGCGGGCCACCTGCTCGACGTCGGCGTCGGGACCCTCCGCCACCGGGTCGGGCGGCGGAGGGGCGTCGAGCAGCGCGCGCAGCTCGGCGGGATCAGAAGTCATCGACGCCGATCGGCTCCGCCGGCTGGTCGACCTGCGGACCCACGCCCAGCTTCTCGAGGATCTTCTTCTCCAGCTCGTCGGCCAGGTCGGGGTTGTCGCGCAGGAAGTTGCGCGCGTTCTCCTTGCCCTGGCCCAGCTGGTCGCCGTCGTACGTGTACCAGGCGCCCGCCTTGCGGACGAGGCCCGACTCGACGCCGACGTCGATGAGGCCGCCCTCGCGGCTGATGCCCTTGCCGTACATGATGTCGAACTCCGCCTGCTTGAACGGCGGGGCGACCTTGTTCTTCACGACCTTCACGCGGGTGCGGTTGCCGACCGAGTCGGTGCCGTCCTTCAGCGTCTCGATGCGCCGCACGTCGAGGCGGACCGAGGAGTAGAACTTCAGCGCCCGGCCACCCGTGGTCGTCTCGGGCGAGCCGAACATGACGCCGATCTTCTCGCGCAGCTGGTTGATGAAGATCGCCGTGGTGCCGGCACCGTTGAGCGCACCGGTCATCTTGCGGAGCGCCTGGCTCATGAGGCGGGCCTGGAGACCGACGTGGCTGTCACCCATCTCGCCCTCGATCTCGGCGCGCGGCACGAGCGCCGCGACGGAGTCGATGACGATGAGCGAGAGCGCGCCGGAGCGCACCAGCATGTCGGCGATCTCGAGCGCCTGCTCACCCGAGTCGGGCTGCGAGACGAGGAGCGCGTCGGTGTCGACGCCCAGCGCCTTCGCGTAGTCGGGGTCGAGCGCGTGCTCCGCGTCGATGAACGCCACGATGCCGCCGGCGCGCTGGGCGCTGGCGACCGCGTGGAGGGCGACGGTCGTCTTTCCGGAGGACTCCGGGCCGTAGATCTCGACGACGCGGCCGCGCGGCAGGCCGCCGAGGCCGAGCGCCACGTCGAGGGCGATCGAGCCCGTCGGGATGACCTCCAGGGGAGCCCGGGTGTCGTCGCCCAGACGCATCACCGAGCCCTTGCCGAACTGCTTCTCGATGCTCGCGAGCGCCGTGTCGAGCGCCTTGCCGCGGTCTGCACCAGCCATGGTGTCCATCCCCTCCGAGCTCGTGGCCCGAGTCCAGCGGCAGCGTGCGCTGCCTGTGTCGTTCGCGTGAGCACGACGCTAGGACGAGCCACCGACAACGACGGTCAGCCGCCGGCGCCTGGGGACATCTCGACCCGATCTTGTGCCTGTGTGGGAAAAGCGTAGACGAACAGGTGTTCGATGTCAGGCAGGACCCGTGCGCGGCGTGTCGGCGCGTCCCGCCCCGGTCCCCGCCGGGGCGCCGCGCGGTCCCGGGCCCCTGCTCAACGCTCGGAGTCGGGCAGCTCCAGCGTGCGGTGGACCACCGCCCACACGTCCCGCGGGTCCTCCCCGGCGTCGAGCGCCTCGACCACCGTGCGGTTGCCCAGCGCGGGGTGCACCTGCGTCTGGGCCCACGACCGCGCGAGGCGCGGACCCACCGCGACCTCCAGGCGCGCCCAGAACTCGGTGAGCCTCACGCGCCCTCCCCCGGGGTCGCGGCGGCCGGCGGTCCCGCGGGGGTGCGCACCGTCGTACGGGCGGGGGCGGGGAGGGCGTCGCGCACCGGGGCGCCGACGTCGTGGAGGTGGTGGACGACGTCGTGCAGGTGGTACTGCCCCAGCGTCACCAGCGAGAAGGCGGAGCCGTTGCTGCGCAGCCCCGTGCGGGCGAGGTCGTCGGGCCCCACCCGGGCGTAGCGCCGGGCCACGCGCTCGGCCGCGTCGGCCAGCTCGTCGGCCACGACCGCCGGGTCCTGCTCGTGGTAGCGCCCCTCGACGGCCGCCGCGTCCTGGTCCCAGTTCGCGAACCGCGCCGGGCCCGGGTGCGTCTCGAGCACCAGCGCCAGGCGCTCGTCGAAGACGCGGTGCACGTCGCGGACGTGCGCGCCGTACTCCAGCGGGGACCACGTGCCTGGACGGGGTCGCTCGGCGGCGCCCGGGAGGGCCAGGACGCGGTGCCACGCCTCGGTCGTGACGGCCAGCAGCGGCGGCAGGTCCTCGACGTCGAGGGCTGCACTCGCCGTGCCGCACTCCGGGCACGGGCGGTCCAGGACCCACGTCCAGTCCTTGACGTCCGGGGCCGGGGCCTCCCACGAGCTGCTCACCCCCGCATCCTCTCAAGGCCGGCCTGCGCGACAATGGGCGGATGGCCGAGTACGCGACCCGCTCCGCGAACGAGCGCGACCTGCCCCGGATCGCCGCCATCTACAACCACGCCGTCGAGCACTCGCTCGCCACGTTCGACCTCGAGCCGCCCGACGCCGAGTACTGGCGCGCCCGCCTCGACGGCGAGCACCCCGGCGACCACCTGCTCGTCGCCGTCGACGAGCACGACCACGCGGTGGGCTACGCCTACTCCTGGTCCTTCCGTCCCCGCCCCGCCTACGCGCTGACGCGGGAGACGTCGATCTACCTCGACGGCTCGGTGCGCGGCCAGGGCGTCGGCCGGATGCTCTACCCGGCCCTGCTCCAGACCATGGCGATCTCCGGCGTGCACACCGCGATCGCCGCGGTCGCCCTGCCCAACCCCGCCAGCGAGCGGTTGCACGTCGCGTGCGGCTTCACCAAGGTCGGGGAGTTCAAGGAGGTCGGCAACAAGTTCGACCACTGGGTCGACATGGCGTTCTACCAGCGGATGCTCGTCAACATCCCGACGGGCGACGCGGTCCTCGACTGACCGGTAGTGTCCCCGGGCCGCGCGCCCGCCGGGTGTCGGTGGCGCCTGTCAGGATGTCGGGCATGGTCGGACCCACCTCGGCGCTGGAGCGCTTCAGCCCGGTGACGCAGGCGTGGTTCGCCGCCGCGTTCCCCGCGCCGACGCCCGCGCAGGAGGGCGCCTGGAACGCGATCGGCACGGGCCGCCACGCGCTCGTCGTCGCCCCGACCGGCTCCGGCAAGACGCTGTCGGCGTTCCTCTCGGCCATCGACCGGCTCTTCACCACCCCGCCACCGGAGGAGGCCGCACACCGCTGCCGGGTGCTCTACGTCTCCCCGCTCAAGGCGCTCGCCGTCGACGTCGAGCGCAACCTGCGCTCGCCCCTGGTGGGCATCCGGGCGACCGGCGAGCGCCTCGGCGTCGAGGTGCCACCGGTGCAGGTCGGGGTGCGCTCGGGCGACACGTCGGCGGCCGACCGCCGGCGCCTGGGCACCCGGCCGCCCGACATCCTCATCACGACGCCCGAGTCGCTGTTCCTCATGCTCACCTCGCAGGCCCGCGAGAGCCTGCGAGGCGTCGAGACCGTCATCGTCGACGAGGTGCACGCCGTCGCCGGAAGCAAGCGCGGGGCGCACCTGGCCGTCACCCTCGAGCGCCTCGACGCGCTCCTGCCCCAGCCCGCCCAGCGCATCGGGCTCTCCGCCACCGTCCGCCCGATCGAGGAGGTGGCGCGGTTCCTCGGCGGCGGTGCCCCCGTCGACGTCGTCGCGCCGCCCTCGGAGAAGGCGTGGGAGCTCGAGGTCGCCGTCCCGGTGGAGGACATGACCGCCCCGGGCGAGTACGACGAGACCGACCCCGACAGCGGCCGGGCGGCCTCGTCCATCTGGCCCCACGTGGAGAACCGCGTGCTCGACCTCGTCGAGGCCCACCGCTCCACCATCGTGTTCGCCAACTCCCGCCGGGTCGCCGAGCGCCTCACCGCCCGGCTCAACGAGCTCGCGGCCGAGCGGCACGAGGAGCGCGCGGCGGTCGAGGCGGGCGCCACCCCCCACGACGGGCACGACGACGAGCACGACGACCGGGTCGAGCACGACGACCGGGTCGACGCGCCGCCCGCACGCACCCGCTTCCCCGCCGAGGCCATCGCCCAGTCGGGCACCACGACCGGCGCGGCCCCGCTCGTGGCCCGCGCCCACCACGGCTCGGTCTCGAAGGAGCAGCGCGCGCTCATCGAGGACGACCTGAAGAGCGGGCGCCTGCCCGCGGTGGTGGCCACGAGCAGCCTCGAGCTGGGCATCGACATGGGCGCCGTCGACCTCGTCGTGCAGATCGGCTCGCCGCCCAGCGTCGCCAGCGCGCTGCAGCGCGTCGGGCGGGCCGGCCACCAGGTCGGCGAGGTCTCCCGCGGCGTGCTGTTCCCCCAGCACCGCGCCGACCTGGCCCCCACGGCCGTCGCCGTGGCCAGCATGCGCTCGGGGGCCATCGAGGCGCTGCGGGTCCCGGCGAACCCCCTCGACGTGCTGGCGCAGCAGGTGGTCGCCACCGTGGCGCTCGAGCCGGTCGACGTCGACGCGCTCTACGCGCTGGTGCGGCGGGCCGCGCCGTACGCGACCCTGCCGCGCAGCGCGTTCGACGCGACCCTCGACCTGCTGAGCGGGCGCTACCCCTCCGACGAGTTCGCCGAGCTGCGCCCCCGGGTCGTGTGGGACCGCGTGGCCGGCACGCTGACGGCCCGGCCCGGCGCGCAGCGGCTGGCCGTGACCAGCGGCGGCACCATCCCGGACCGCGGCCTGTTCGGCGTGTTCCTCGTGACCGGCGGCGCCGACGACAAGAGCGCCCGCGGCGGTCGGCGGGTGGGCGAGCTCGACGAGGAGATGGTCTACGAGTCGCGTGTCGGCGACGTCTTCGCGCTCGGGGCGACCAGCTGGCGCATCGAGGACATCACCCACGACCGCGTGCTCGTCACGCCCGCGCCGGGCGTGCCTGGCCGCCTGCCGTTCTGGAAGGGCGACTCCCCCGGTCGTCCGGCCGAGCTCGGTGCCGCGGTCGGCGCGCTGCACCGCGAGCTCGGGGCGCTGCCCCGCGCCGAGGCCGTGGCCCTCGTCCGCGAGCGCGGCCTCGACGCCAACGCCGCGCACAACCTGGTGGAGTACGTCGCGGAGCAGCGCGAGGCGACCAACGTGCTGCCCTCGGACCGCACGCTGCTGCTCGAGCGCTTCCGCGACGAGCTGGGCGACTGGCGGCTGGTGCTGCACTCGCCGTACGGCGTGCCCGTCCACGCGCCGTGGGCCCTGGCGGTCAACGCCCGCATCCGCGAGCGGACGGGTGTCGACGGGCAGGCGACGGCCTTCGACGACGGCATCGTCGTGCGCCTGCCCGACACCGGCGAGGACCCGCCGGGCGCCGAGGTGTTCGCGTTCGAGGCCGACGAGCTCACCGACCTGGTGACCACCGAGGTGGGCGGCTCCTCGCTCTTCGCGTCGCGGTTCCGCGAGGCGGCAGCCCGTGCGCTGCTGCTCCCCCGCCGCGACCCGGGCCGGCGCTCCCCCCTGTGGCAGCAGCGCCAGCGAGCCTCGCAGCTGCTGGAGGTCGCGTCGAAGTACCCGGCGTTCCCGGTCGTGCTCGAGACGGTCCGCGAGTGCCTCCAGGACGTCTACGACCTCCCCGGGCTGCTCGGCCTCCAGGCGCAGGTCGAGCGGCGCGAGGTGCAGCTCGTCGACGTCGAGACGCCGTCGCCGTCGCCGTTCGCCCGCACCCTGCTGTTCGGGTACGTCGCCCAGTTCCTCTACGAGGGCGACTCGCCGCTCGCGGAGCGGCGGGCCGCCGCTCTGTCCCTCGACCCCACGCTGCTGGCGGAGCTGCTGGGCCGCACCGAGCTGCGCGACCTGCTGGACCCCGAGGTGCTCGCCGAGGTCGAGGCCGAGCTGCAGCGCCTCGCGCCCGACCGGCGGGCGCGCGACGCCGAGGGCGTGGCCGACCTCCTGCGGCTCGTGGGCCCGCTGACGCCCGACGAGGTCGTCGCCCGCTCCACCGCCGACGCGGCGGAGACGGCCGCGTGGGTGGCCTCGCTCGTCGAGGCGCGCCGCGTCGTCACGGTCCGCGTCGCGGGCGAGGAGCGGCGCGCGGTCGTGGAGGACGTGGCGCGGCTGCGCGACGCCCTGGGCGTCCCCGTCCCGCCGGGGGTGCCGGAGGTGTTCGGCGAGCAGGTCGAGGACCCGCTCGGCGACCTCGTCGCCCGCTACGCGCGCAGCCACGGACCCTTCACCACCGCCGACGTGGCGGACCGGTTCGGTCTCGGGCCGGCCGTCGTCACCACCACCCTGGTGCGCCTGGGCGCGCAGGGCCGCGTCGTCGACGGCGAGTTCCGGCCCGGCGGCAGCGGCGGCGAGTGGTGCGACGCCGAGGTGCTGCGCCGCGTGCGCCGCCGATCCCTCGCCCGCCTGCGCCAGGAGGTCGAGCCCGTCGACCCCGGCGCGCTCGGGCGCTTCCTGCCCGCCTGGCAGCAGGTGGCCGAGGCGGAGCAGCCGCAGCCCGACGGCTCCCGGCCGATGCCGCGGCAGCCGTCGCGCCGGGGCGGGCTCCACGGCGTCGACGGGGTCCTCACCGCCGTCGACCAGCTCGCTGGGTGCGCCGTTCCCGCCTCGGCGTGGGAGACGCTCGTGCTGCCCGCCCGCGTGCGCGACTACGTGCCGGCGTACCTCGACGAGCTCACCGCGAGCGGCGAGGTGATCTGGGCCGGTCACGGCGCGCTCCCGGGCGCCGACGGGTGGGTCTCGCTGCACCTGGCCGACAGCGCCGAGCTGACGGTGCCGCTGCCCGCGCCGTACGACGCGTCCGAGCTGCACGACCGGGTGCTCGAGGCGCTGCAGCCCGGCGGGGCGTACTTCTTCCGGCAGCTCGGCCAGGCTGCGGGCACCCTCGACGACGGCGCGCTGGCGGCCGCGCTGTGGGACCTCGTCTGGGCGGGGCGGGTCACCAACGACACCTTCTCCCCCGTGCGCGACCGCGTCGGCGGCTCCGGCGCGCACCGCTCCCGACGACCGGCGCCGCGCGCCCGCGGCGTCGGGGTGCGCGGCCGGGGGCCGCTGGGCGGCGGCACCGCCCGCCCCCACCCCACGCCCCGATCCGGTGGCGTGCCCGTGGGCACGTCGGGGCGCTGGTCGCTCGTGCCGGAGGCGGACGACGACGCCACCCGGCGCGGCCACGCCGCCGCCGAGCTCCTGCTTGCCCGTCACGGGGTCGTGACCCGCGGCGCGGCGGTGAGCGAGCGGCTGCCGGGCGGGTTCGCCGCCGTCTACAAGGTGCTGTCGGCGTTCGAGGAGTCCGGCCGGTGCCGGCGGGGCTACTTCATCGGCAGCCTCGGCGCGGCGCAGTTCGGCACGACGGGCGCCGTGGACCGGTTGCGCACGTTCGCCGAGCCCGCCGGCGGGGTCGACGGGTCCTCCACGCCACCGGCCACCCACGTGCTGGCCGCGACGGACCCGGCGAACCCCTTCGGCGCCGCGCTGGCCTGGCCCGACCGCCCGGCGAGCGAGGCCGCGACCGACGGCGAGGGCCGCGCCAGCGGACACCGGCCCGGGCGCAAGGCCGGCGCGGTCGTCGTGCTCGTCGACGGCGAGCTGGTGCTGTACGTCGAGCGCGGCGGTCGCACCCTGCTGACGTTCACCGACGACCCCGGCACCCTCACCCGCGCCGCCCACGGCCTGGCCGGCACGGTGCGCCGCGGCGGCCTCGGGCGCCTGACCGTGGAGCAGGCCGACGGCAGCCAGCTGCTCGGTGCCCCGGACACGCCGCTGCGCCAGGCGCTCGCCGCCGCCGGGTTCACGACGACGCCGAAGGGGCTGCACCTCCGTGCCCGAGGGTGACACCGTCTACCGCGCCGCCCGGGGGCTCGACCGCGCCCTGGCCGGGCGGGTGCTCGACGTCGTCGACCTGCGGGTGCCGCGCCTCGCGACGGTCGACCTCGCCGGCTCCCGGCACGTCGCCACCGTCCCGCGCGGCAAGCACCTGCTCACCCGGCTCCAGCACGAGACCGGCGACTGGACCCTCCACACCCACCTCAAGATGGAGGGCGTCTGGCACACCTACACCGCCGGGCAGCGCTGGCGGCGCCCCGCGCACGAGGCCCGCGTCGTGCTGCGCAGCGGCGACGTCAGCGCCGTCGGCTTCGCGCTCGGCGTGGTCGACCTGCTGCTGACGGCCCACGAGGACGAGGCCGTCGGGCACCTCGGCCCGGACCTGCTGGGGCCGGACTGGGACGCCGCCGAGGCGACCCGGCGGCTGCTCGCCGACCCGGGGCGTCCGGTCGTCGAGGCCCTGCTCGAGCAGCGCTCGCTCGCCGGGGTGGGCAACGTGTTCGCCAACGAGCTGTGCTTCGTGGCCGGCGTGCACCCGGCGACGCCCGTGGGGGTGGTGACCCGGCCCGAGCGGCTGGTGCAGCGGGCCCACCAGATGCTCGTGCTCAACAAGGACCGGGTGGTGCGGTGCACGACCGGGGACACGCGGCCGGGCCGCGAGCTGTGGGTGTACGGGCGCGCCCGCAAGCCGTGCCGCCGCTGCGGCACGCCGATCGTGCGCCACCTCCGCACCGACGACGAGCACCCCGACCGGGGCGAGCGCACGACGTACTGGTGCCCCCACTGCCAGCCGGAGGGGTGAACGAGGGTGGACGACACCGCCCGCCCGAGCGGGGCTCGGGCGGGCGGTGGTGGATCGGTGGCGACGGGCGCCGGGCCTCAGGCGGCGGAGGCCACCACCTCGCCGGCGGCCGGGCGCGGGTGCACCTTGAGCGGGGTCGCGGCGGCCAGCACGACGGACTCCTCGCGCGCCACCTCCATGCTGACCTCGCGGAGCACGTCGGAGAGCGGCACCTCGAGGGCGGCGCACAGGGAGGCCAGGAGCTCCGAGGACGCCTCCTTCTGTCCGCGCTCGATCTCGGAGATGTAGCCCAGGCTGACCCGGGCCCCGGCGGAGACCTCCCGCAGCGTCATGCCGCGCTGCACGCGCTCACGACGGAGGACGTCACCCAACGAGCGTCGGAAGAGCACCATGCGCCGTCCTTTCACCTCGGTCCCTCGCGTGGGTTGCAACGCTACCCGATGGCCGTTTCATCCCGCGGCCGGCTCGACGCCTCGGCCACGAGCAGCGCGAGGGCGCCCGCGACGCTCGCCTCCTGGATCGCCGCCCGGTCACCCGCGAGGTGCAGGCGCTCCGCCCGCGCCGATCCGGTCGGACCGGCCACGCCGACGAAGACCGTGCCGGGCGGGTGCCCCTCCTGCCCGTCCGGGCCGGCCACCCCCGTCGTGGAGATCCCCCACGTCGCGCCGAGCAGGCGCCGGACGCCGGCCGCCATCGCCGCAGCGCAACGGGCCGACACCACCCCGTCGGCCTCGAGCACCGCGGTCGGCACGCCGAGCACCGCGACCTTCACCTCGGTCGCGTAGGCCACGACGCCGCCGCGGAACACCCGGGAGGCGCCCGGGACGCCCGTGAGCGCGGCCGCGAGGCGGCCGCCGGTGAGGGACTCGGCGACAGCGAGCGAGGCCCCCGACGCGACCAGCGCGTCGAGGGCCTCGGCAGGGACGGTGGGGATGGTCATCCCCCCATCATGGCGGTCGGCGTCAGCGGCCGACCTTCACCCCCAGCGTGGCGAACGCCGGGTTGATCGTGGCGCTGCCCTCGAAGTAGATGCTGGCCCGCTGCCAGCCCGCGGTGCGGACCGGCGGGAGCGACACCCGGGCGAAGCCGTTGACGACCTGCACCCGCAGGGCGTGGCCGCCGTACACGACGTTGGCCCAGCCGTTGGCCGGGGCACCGGACGAGTTGCCGACCTCGATGCCGAGCGTGCCGCGCGCACCCGGGGCGATCGGCTGCGGCCAGGCGGCCGTGACGAGCACGGAGCGCGCCTTGCCGACCGTCAGCACGACGCCGCCCGTGGACGGGTACGTCGTGGAGTCGCCCGAGTAGCGGATGCCGACGCGGTACGTGTTCGGCGCCAGCTGGCGACGCGGCAGCACGATGGTCGCGCGACCGTCCACGACCTCGGCGCTTCCGAGCACGCGACCGCCCCAGATGGCCTCGACGGTGCCGGTGCCGGCGCCCTCGGTGTCGATCTCGACGGGGATGCGGATCGCGTCGCCGTACGCGCCCGTGGTGGGCGAGGTGACGACCGCGGACTCGACGGGAGCCTGGTCGGCGCTGATGCCGATGACGTGCGGCTCGTGGTCCGACGACCGGTACGGGTCGGGCGAGTAGAAGTCGGTGGCGTTGTAGTTGTACCGGCTGTACTCGTACGAGATCGGCTCGACGGCGTTGATCTCCCAGATGTCCGAGCCCGTGACCGTGGCCAGCGCGGCCTCGTTCGCGAGGACGTGGTCCAGGGAGCCCGACTGGCCGCTGAAGCTGTAGGTCCACTCGTCGTCGGAGGACAGGTTGGTGTAGCCCGCCTCCTCGAGGACCTGGATCGGGTCCTCCATCGAGTACGAGTTGAAGTCACCGGCGAGGAAGACCGCCTCGGTGCCGAGCTCCTCGGCCACCTCGTCGGCGAACGCCGTCAGGGCCTCGGCCTGGCGGACGCGGTCGCCGTTGAAGGCGCCCTGGAGGCCGTTGGCGTTGTCACCGGTGGCCGGCGGGCTCGAGTCGCCCTTGGACTTGAAGTGGTTGACCACGACCGTGAAGGCGGAGTCGTCGCTCGCGCCGCGGGCCTTGAACGCCTGGGCCAGCGGCTGGCGGGCGTTGGCGAAGGCGGTGGAGTCGAGCAGGATGCGCGAGGCGCCCACCGTCTCGACGTCGGCGCGCTGGTAGATGAACGCCGTGCGGATGACGTCCTCCGACGCGGGGACCGCGTTCGGCGACGGCACGAAGGCCCAGCGCTCGCTGCCGGCGTCGGCGTTGAGGGCCTCGACCAGCGTGGCGAGGGCGAGGTCGCGGCTGCGGCCGAAGGCGGCCGAGTTCTCGATCTCCTCGAGCGACATGACGTCGGCGTCGATCGCGTTGATCGCGGCGACGATCTTCGCCTGCTGCCGCTCCAGGTTCTCCTGGTCGGCGGCGCCACGCGGACCGTCGGGGTTGCACCGGTTGTTGGTGACCGGGGCGCCGTCGCGGTCGGTGTAGTACGAGCAGGTGCCCGCGCCGGACTCCACGAAGTCCTCACCGGTGGTGCTGAAGTAGTTGAGCACGTTGAACGTGGCGAGCTGCAGGTCGCCGCCCACGTCCTCCGGGGACGCCGTGCGGGTGTCCTCGAAGGTGGCGGGCGCGGCGCCCGTGGCCGTCAGCTGCGTGGTGGGCTGGTACTTCCACGTGTTGTTGCGGTAGTCCAGGACGACCGGGGCGGTGAACTCGGCGCCCGCGTTGACGCGGACCGAGCGCTCCGGCGTGATCCAGGGCAGCGGGATGTCCTTGTTCGCGCCGCCGTTGGAGGTGGAGAGGAAGTTCGTGCTCGCACCGTCGTCCAGCGCGATCGCGCGCGCTGCGTTGTCGGCGATGACGGCGGCCAGGGCCTCGGCGTCCTGCGGGTCCGCGACCTCGGTGGGCGTCAGCAGCGGCAGGTCGCCGAGCGCGAGCCCGATCTCGCCGAAGTTGTTGAGGTTGTAGTTGTTCGAGACCGTGTAGGACTGCGACGGCGCGACGAGCTCGCCCTCGTACATCTCCCGCTCGGCGTCGGTGCCCGGCAGCGCGAAAGCGCGCGGGGTCACGGCCGCCAGCGGCGTGGCCAGCTCGGTCCACGTGCCGGCGCTGGCGTCGACCTGCGTGAGGGTGCCGAACTCGGTGGCGGTACCGACGACCTGCACCGAGTCACCGACCTCCGGGTACGTCGCGAAGCCGGACGACCCGCCGTACACGAACACGGCGTCGGAGGCCGAGCCGGCCGCCTTGGCCGTGCCGCCGGTGCCGCCGGTCTGGACGTAGAAGCCGTTGAAGCCGCCCGTCGGGTACGCCGCCGTCACGACGCCGGTGGTGGACACCCGCTGGCCGGCGAGCGGGGTGCTCGCACCCGTGCCCTGGATCTGCGCGATGGAGACCGCGGTCGGGGTCTCCGGCTCCGGGTCCGGCTCCGGGTCGGGGTCCGGCGCGGCGCCGGAGCCCTGCGGGGTCGGGGCGCCGACGCGGAAGTCGGCGGTGTTGCTGTCGGTGTCGGTGCCCGGCGCGGTGCGCGCGACGCTCGTGGCGTTCGCGGTGCCCGCAGCCGGCGCGGTCTCGAAGCTCGTCGTGGCGGAGCCCCAGCCGAGCGCGTCGACGAGCGCGGCGTTGCCCGCGAGGTCACCGGAGCCGGTGAACGCGCTCGTGCCGTTGAGCAGGAGCACCTGCCCCGCGCTGCCCGACATGTTGAACGGGGCCGTCGCGTCGGGGGCCGGGAGGGCCGGGAGGCTCGTGTTGGAGCCGGCGGCCGCCTGCACCAGGAAGTACGAGCCGGGGGCCACCGACCCCGTGAGCGACTGCACGCCGCCGCTGCCGCCGGCGGCGGAGCGGTACTGCAGCGCCAGGCCGTCGAGGGAGATCGCCGCGCCCGTCGGGTTGTAGAGCTCGATGAAGTCGTTGCTGAAGGCGGCGCCGGAGTTGCCACCGCCGCCGTACACCTCGCTGATGACGAGACCGGTGCCGGCCGGGTTGGCCTGGGAGGGCGCGGCCACGAGGCACGTGGCGGCGACGCCGGCGCCGAGGCCGGCGGCGAGGGCGCGGCGGGCGCGGCTCCTCGTCGCGCGACGCGCGGGGGCTGGCGGGTTCTGCGGAGGTACGGACACGAGCGACCTTTCGACAGGTTCGGACGCTCGCCGAGCCGGCGTCCGGGCAGAGGAGGAACCCGGCCATCCCATCCCGGCCCGACGACCAGGTCAACGCCTCACGGTGAACGGTCGGTAACGGTTCCGGCATCGACCCGCCGCGCCCGGCGCGGAGGAGGGGTCGACGCACGCGGCGTCGCGGGGGTCCGTCAGGCGCGGGGGGCGCGGCGCAGCACGTCGCGCTGCTTGACCAGGTCGCGGTAGAACTCGTAGCCCGACCACAGGGTCATCGCGACCGCTGCGGCCAGGACGGCCTGCGCGGCGTAGAACACGACCTCGCCCGGCACGTCGAGCCAGCCGTCCACCTGCCGCAGCGGCAGGGTGAGCAGGCCGAGCGCGACGGCCTGCAGGACCGTCTTGATCTTGCCGCTGCGGGCCGCCGCGATGACGACCTGCTGGGCGACGGACAGGCGCAGGAGCGTCACGCTCCACTCGCGCAGCAGCACGACGATCGCGACCCACCACCAGATGTCCCCGACGATCGCGAGGCCGACGAAGGCCATCCCGGTGATCGCCTTGTCGGCGATGGGGTCGGCGATCTTGCCGAAGTCGGTCACCATGTTGCGGGCCCGCGCCAGGTCGCCGTCGACCTTGTCGGTCACCATCGCGACGAAGAAGATTGCCCACGCGACGGTGCGCCACAGCACCGAGTCGCCGCCGTCGACGAGCAGCGCCCAGCCGAAGAACGGCACGAGCACGATCCGCAGCGTCGTGAGGGCGTTGGGCAGGTTGAAGTTGCTGACCTTCACCGGCGCGTCCGTCATCGAGCGTCCTCACTCACCTGGGCCACGAGGTCGACGCCCTCGCTGGCCACCACCACGGCGTCGACGAGGTCGCCCACCCGCGCGTCGACCGGGTCGCCGTCGGCGTCGACGAGGGTCGTCGTGCCGTCCACCTCGGGGCCCTGGTGGGCCGCGCGGCCCTCGGTGCCCTCGTCGCCGGTGCGCTCCACGAGCACCTCGACGCGCTCGCCGATCCGCTCCTCGGCGCGCTGCGCCGTGAGCTCCTCGACCAGTGCGGTCACGTGCTCGGTGCGGGCGCGCACCTCGTCCTCGTCGTGCTTGCCGTCGAGGTCCGCCGCCTCGGTGCCGTCCTCGTCGGAGTAGCCGAAGACCCCGGTGACGTCGAGGCGGGCGGCCTCGAGGAAGTCGCACAGCACCTCGAGGTCCTCCTCGGTCTCGCCGGGGAAACCGACGATGACGTTGGAGCGGATGCCGGCCTCGGGGGCCAGCCCGCGGATGCGCTCGAGCAGGGCGAGGAAGCTCTCGGGGTCGCCGAAGCGACGCATCCGCCGCAGCACCGGGTTGCTCGCGTGCTGGAACGAGAGGTCGAAGTAGGGCACGACGCCGGGGGTCGTGGCGATGGCGCGGATCAGCCCCGGGCGGGTCTCGGCCGGCTGCAGGTACGACACCCGCACGCGGGCCACGCCCTCGATGGCGGCGAGCTCGGGCAGCACGGTCTCCAGCAGCTTCACGTCGCCGAGGTCCTTGCCGTACGACGTCGAGTTCTCGCTGACGAGGAACAGCTCGCGCACGCCCTCGCCCGCGAGCCAGCGGGCCTCGCCGAGCACGTCGGAGGGGCGTCGGCTGACGAACGAGCCGCGGAAGGTGGGGATGGCGCAGAAGGTGCAGCGGCGGTCGCAGCCGCTCGCCAGCTTCAGCGGCGCCGTCGGGCCGTTCTCGAGCCGGCGGCGGTAGACACGGGGGCCGCTCGCCGGCGCGACGTCGTCCAGCGGCTCGGCGGGGTCGATCACCAGGGCGTCGGCTCCGTGGCCCGGCACGCTCAGCCCGGAGGCGACGAGGGCGTCGCCGCGCTCGACGGGGCTGATGGGCAGCAGGCGGCGCCGGTCCGTCGGGGTGTGCGGGTGGTGGGTCTCGCCCGCGACGATCGAGCGCAGCCGCGCGGCGATGTCCGGGTAGTCGTCGAAGCCGAGCACGGCGTCGGCCTCGGGCAGCTCGTCGGCGAGCTCCGCGCCGTACCGCTCCGCGAGGCAGCCGACCGCGACGACGGCCTGGGCGCGCCCGCCGTCCTTGAGGTCGGCGGCCGCGAGCAGCGTGTCGACGGAGTCCTTCTTGGCCGACTCGACGAAGCCGCAGGTGTTGACCACGACAGTGTCGGCGGCGTCCGGGTCGTCGACGAGGCGGAAGCCGCCCGCCTCGAGGCGGCCCGCGAGCTCCTCGGAGTCGACCTCGTTGCGCGCGCACCCCAGGGTCACCATCGCCACCGAGAGCGGCTCGGCCGCCGCGGGGTCGGCGGGTCGCTCGGTCAGGGGTGTCGTCGGCGCAGTCATGACCGGGCCGAGTATGCCCCGGGGGCGGGCCGCCCGTCGAAACGGGCGGCCCCTCGCGACGGGCCGGTCAGGGCGCCAGCGTGCGCTGCACGGCGTCGCCCGGCTGGCCGAGCGGGGACGGCTCGTCGTCGCCGAGACCGGCGCGCACGGCGCCGTCGGACGAGGAGATCCGCACCGGCGGCGGGGCGTCGACCGTGCGGCTCTCCCCCGCGGCCAGCCGGCCCTGCCACACGACCTCGCCGTCGCCGTCGCGCACTGTCACCTCCGCCGGCGCCTCGGCGCCGGTGAGCACGACGGGCACGGGGGCCACCGTCGAGCCCGCGGACAGGCCCGCGGCGCCGGTCGTGGCGGTGTCGACCTCGGGGCCCCGGTCGAGCAGCAGCTGCGCCACCGACCAGAGCAGCACGACGGCCATCACCGCGGCGACGAGCACGGACCAGTTCGGGCCGCCCCGGGTCGCGCGCAGCGAGCCTCCGGGCACGGTGGCCAGCTCGGCCTCGAAGACGCGGCGGGCGTCGATGGGGGCGTCGGCGTACTCGTCGTCGTAGCGCTGCACGAGCTCGGCGGCCTCGACGCCCAGCACCCGCGCGAGGGTGCGCAGGTGACCGCGGGCGTAGAAGTCGCCCCCGCAGGGCGCGAAGTCGTCGACCTCGACGGCCTCGATCACGTGCGGGCGGATGCGCGTGCGGTCGGCGACCTGGTCGACGCTGAGGCCCAGACGACGCCGGGCGTCGGCCAGCACGGGACCGATGACGGGCTCGCGGCGCGCCTCGGGCTCCGGCTCGGGCTCCGCGGCCACGACGGCGGGCGGGAGCGGTTCCCAGGCCCGGTCGTACGCCGCGAGGCCGTCGTCCGCGGGCCGGCGCAGGTGGTCGTCCTGCTCGGGCAGCACGCGCTCGGGCACCTCGCGGTGGATCTCGGCCCGCACGGCGGAGCGCGGCTCGCGCAGCGGCGACGGCGCCGCGGAGGGCTCGACGGCCGGCCGGTCGAGCGCGGAGGCGGCGTGGGACTGCTCGTCCACGTCGTCGGCGGAGCGGGCGCGGCCGGCGTCGCGGGCGGTACGGCGCTCCCCCAGCCGCGCGATGACCGCGGCGACCCAGGGGCGCAGGCGGGGACGGGCGTCGGGGGTGGCGTCGGGGGTGGTCTTCTCGCGCTCGTCGGCGGCGGCGGCGGCGGCGTGGTCGTCCGCCCGGTCGGCGGCGGCCGCGAGCTCCGGGCGGTCGGGCACGTCCTCGACGACCCGTGGCGCGACGACCTCGACCACGCGAACGGGCGCGGTCGGCTCCGGGGTGGGCTCAGCGACCGGCTCGGCGACGGGCTCGGGGGTGGCATCGTCGGCGACGGCCTCGTCGGCGGGCGCGGCGGCGGGCGCGGGGCGCTCCGGCTCCTGCACCAGCACGGGCACCTCGGGGTCGGCGAAGTCGCGCAGCGAGGTCGCGACGTCGTCGGTGCCCACCACGCGCGTCGAGAGCCCGACGGGCAGGGCGAACGGGCCGCCGTACCAGCGGGTCGCGAGCCAGGCCTGCCAGCGGGCCCGGCGGTCGAGGCCGGCGAGCACCGCCTCGGTCTCGAAGGGCACGACCAGCACGGAGCCGTCGCGCAGCAGGCCGGCGCGCGGGACGTGGACGACGTGGTCGACGCTCTCCCACGGCAGTCCCTGCCAGGTGCGGCCCAGGCGCATGCGGACGCCGTGCTCGTCGACGACCGCGAGCGGCACCCGGGCGTCCACGAAGGAGGAGAGGTGGGCGATGGCGACGAGCGCGAGCAGCGCCGTGACGACCCAGGTGACGACGCCGCCGTCGGCCGCGGCCCGGCTCAGCCAGGCGACGGCCAGGCCGGCCGCGACCACGCCGATGGCGCCGCTGACGAGGCCGCTGCGGCGGATCTCGACGACCTGGCCCGGGGCGAGCTCCTCACCGGCGCCCGGCTCGACGGCCTCGTGGACGACGCCGAGCGCCTCCCAGTCGGGGCGCCGGGGCAGGCCGAGGCCGAACGGGTCGCGGCGCGCGGCCGAGGCGTGCGCGTCGTGGTCGGCCCGGTCGGGGCCGTTCGTGGTGCGGGCGTGGTGCGTGCTCACTGCTCCCCCTGCAAGGTCACGATGACGGAGTCCAGCTCGTCGGGCTTGACCAGCACGTCGCGGGCCTTCGACCCCTCGCTGGGGCCGACGACACCCCTGCTCTCGAGGATGTCCATCAGGCGTCCGGCCTTGGCGAACCCGACGCGCAGCTTGCGCTGCAGCATCGAGGTCGAGCCGAACTGGGTCGACACGACGAGCTCCACGGCCTGGACGACCAGGTCGAGGTCGTCGCCGATGTCGTCGTCGAGCTCCCGCTTGCTCTGAGCGGGCGCGGTCACGTCCTCGCGGTACGTCGGCTCGAGCTGCCCGCGGCAGTGCTTGACGACGTGCGCGATCTCCGCCTCGGTGACCCAGGAGCCCTGCACGCGGATGGGCTTGGAGGCACCCATCGGCAGGAAGAGGCCGTCACCCTGGCCGACGAGCTTCTCGGCACCCGGCTGGTCGAGGATGACGCGGCTGTCGGCGAGCGACGAGGTGGCGAACGCCAGCCGCGAGGGCACGTTGGCCTTGATGAGGCCGGTGACGACGTCGACCGACGGGCGCTGCGTCGCGAGCACCAGGTGGATGCCGGCGGCGCGGGCGAGCTGAGTGATGCGCACGACCGCGTCCTCGACGTCCCGCGGCGCGACCATCATCAGGTCGGCGAGCTCGTCGACGATGACGACGAGGTAGGGGTACGGCGAGAGCACCCGCTCGCTGCCCGGCGGCAGCTCGACCTTGCCGGCCCGCACCGCCTTGTTGAAGTCGTCGACGTGGCGGAACCCGAAGTTGGCCAGGTCGTCGTAGCGCATGTCCATCTCGCGCACGACCCAGGCCAGCGCCTCGGCGGCCTTCTTGGGGTCGGTGATGATCGGCGTGATGAGGTGCGGGACGCCCTCGTAGGCGTTGAGCTCCACCCGCTTGGGGTCGACCATGATCATCCGCACCTCGTCGGGCGTGGCCCGCATGAGCAGCGAGGTGATCATCGAGTTGATGAAGCTCGACTTTCCCGAGCCCGTCGCGCCGGCCACCAGCAGGTGGGGCATCTTCGCCAGGTTGGCGACGACGAACTGGCCCTCCACGTCCTTGCCGAGGCCCGCGATCATCGGGTGCGGGTCGGAGCGCGCCGTGCCGGAGCGCAGCACGTCGCCGAGGGAGACGATCTCCTTGTCGAGGTTCGGGATCTCGATGCCGATCGCGGACTTGCCGGGGATCGGCGACAGGATGCGGACGTCGGCGGAGGCCACGGCGTACGCGATGTTCTTGCTGAGGGCGGTGACCTTCTCGACCTTGACGGCGGGGCCGAGCTCGACCTCGTAGCGCGTGACCGTGGGGCCGCGGGTGTAGCCCGTGACCTGGGCGTCGATGTTGAACTCCTCGAGCACCTGGGTGAGGCGCTCCACCACGGCGTCCGAGGCCTTCGAGCGGGCCTTGTGCACGGAGCCCGGCTTGAGCACCTCGCTGCCGGGCAGCGAGTACGCGATGTCGCCCGACAGGGAGAGCTGCTCCACGCGGGGCGGCAGCTGCGCGTGCGGCGGCGGCTCGAGGTCGCCCTTCGGCTCGCCCTTCTCGGCACGGGTGGCGCCGCCTCGCGGCACCGGCGCGGCGACGACGGCCCCCGCGTTCGCCGGGACCTCCCCCGCCGGTGCGTCCCCGGCACCGTCGGTACCGTCGGTCGCGTCCGCAGGCGTCACCGGGTCGGACAGGTCGAGGCTGGCGAGGAAGTCGATCGCGTCCGGGCCGTCGTCGGCGGCCTCGGCGGCCTGGGCGGCCTCGGCCTCCTTCTCGGCCTTGCGCTGGGCGCGCTTCTCCTTGCGCGTGGTCGCCCCCACGAGCGGGGTGTCGTACGCCGGGTCCCCCGCCTCGGGGTCGATGTCGTCGTGGTGGGCGGCGCGGGCCGCGGCGTCGTGCCCGCCGGGCGTGCCCAGGAGCCGGTCGCGGGCCTCGCGCAGCCGCGCCGGGATCTGGTAGACGGGCGTCGCGGTGATGATGAGGACGCCGAAGAAGGCGAGCAGCGCCAGCAGGGGCACGACGACCCAGCCGGTGCGGAGCAGGTCGAGCAGCAGGCTGGACACGACGAAGCCGACGGCGCCGCCGGCGTCCTGCAGCTCGCTGGTGTCGCCCAGCACGGGCTCGGGGTTGCCGTTGGCGATGTGGACCAGGCCGAGCACACCGAAGGCGAGGGCGGTCCAGCCGATCACCTGGCGGCCGGCGGGGCCGTTGCGCTCGGGATCGCGCATGTTGCGCCACCCGACGTAGACCAGCGCGAGGGGGACGAAGCCGGCGAGCTTGCCCACCGAGCCGGCGACGACGGTGCGCACCGTGTCGAGCATGGCGCCGGAGAACTGCCACCAGACGGCGCCGGCGACCACGACAGCGAGCCCGAGCAGGGCGAGGCCCACGCCGTCGCGGCGGTGCTCGGGCTCGACCTCGCGGGCCGCGTTGCCGATGCCGCGGGCGGCACCGCCGACCGCGCCGGCCAGCCCCAGCCACGCGGCGACGAGGCCGCGACCGAGGAGGGCGAAGAACCGCAGCACGGGACCCGGCCCGCTGCGCACCGCCCGGGGTGCCGGGCGCGCCGGTGGGCGCCGCGCGGTCGTGCCGCGCGACGCGGTGGTCCGGCCTGACTTGCCGGTACTCCGGGAGCGGTTGCTCGAACCACCTCGGGGCGCGCCGCCTCGCGTCGCGCCGTTCTTGGACGTGCTCGAGCTCCGCGACCCCGGTGGGGAAGACGTACGGGTCGCCATGGTGGGGACCCTAGGCGATCGTCACACCCGCACCATGCTTCACAGGAGCGTGTCGCGGGGCGACCTCGTCACGCCGCCCGGACGGGACCCCCGGACCCGGGTCGCACCCGGGTCAGGCCCCCGTCACGCCCAGGTCACGCCCAGGCCAGGCGCAGCACGGTGAGCAGCCACGGGGCGACGACGAGCCACGTCGGCAGCACGAGGAGGGCGACGGCGCCGGCGAGCAGCGCCGCGCCCTGGGCGCGGCGGGGTGCGGGGTCGCCGAGCACCTCGATGCGGGCGAGGAGGTCGCCGCGGCGTCCGGAGCCGGCGCCGAGCGCGGCCGCCGGGGTGCGGGCCTCGGCGAGCTGGACGAGCGCCTGGGCCAGCGGGCGGCGTCCGGCCTCGCGGGCGGCCGCGCGGTCGGCGCACATCTCGACGAGCAGGCGGACCTCGGCGAGCGCGGACCGGCTCGAGACCCACCGCGGGAACGCGCGGTGCAGCACGTCGAAGAACTCCACGACGAGGTCGTGGCGGAAGCGCAGGTGCGCCCACTCGTGGGCGAGCACGGCGTCGACCTCGTCGCCGTCGAGGCGCTCCATGACGCCCTCGGAGACCACGACGCGGCCGCGGTGCAGGCCGGGCAGGCAGTAGGCGACGGGCAGGTCGCCGTCGAGCACGCGCACGCCGCCGGCCTGGGCGCGCCCCAGCAGGTCGACCTGGTCGGCGTGGCGGCGGCGCAGGCGCCGCAGGTCCGCGCCGGTGCGGTGCGCGCTCACGAGCAGCCGTCCGGCGACGAGGCCGGTGACGCCGAGGGCGACGACGGCCACGGCGTACTCCACGGCGTGCGGGACGCTGCGGTCGGGCGGCAGCAGGTGGGTCGTCACCAGGGCCAGGGTCGCGCCGAGGGCCGCCAGGACGGCGGCGAGCGCGACGGCCTGCCACAGCGCGAGGGCGGCGTACGGCGTGCGCCGCAGCCACGGCGCGCGCCCGAGCAGCGCCGGCACGGGTCCGGCGAGCAGCACGGCGATCACGCCCAGCAGCAGGGGGGTCATGGCGGTCAGGAGCCGCCGCCCCCACGACGGGGGCCGCCCCGGGTCTCGTCCGCCGCCTCGCCCGGGATGCGGGCGAGGGCGGTGCGCAGCGCCTCGAGCTCCTCGGCACTGGCGTCCCCGACGAACGCCACGAGGGCGCCGGTGCGGTCCTGCTGGCCGATGTCCTCGAGCGCGCCGCGCATGAGGGCGGCGGTCATCTCGCCGCGCGAGGCACGGGCGCGGTAGCGGTAGGCCCGGCCGTCGCGCTCCTGGACGACGAGATCCTTGCGCGCGAGGCGGTCCATGACGGTCATGACGGTGGTGTAGGCGACCTCACGCTGGGCCGAGACCTGGGCGTGGACGTCGCGGACGGTGAGGGTCGCGTCCTCGGCCTGGGCCCAGAGGACGTCCATCACCGCACGCTCGAGATCACCGAGCGCGGACCTTGAGGAGCTCTTGCGGGATGCGGGCACGGGATCAGTGTACCTACGGATGCCGTCGTACTACGATGTGTAGTACCTACTACGCAGCGTCGTAGGAAGCGGCCGGTCGCGACCGGCCCCACACCGACCTGGAGGAGACGCAGCAATGGAGCTCGTCGACATCGCCCGGTGGCAGTTCGGGATCACGACCGTCTACCACTTCCTCTTCGTGCCGCTGACGATCGGGCTGACGCTCGTCGTGGCGCTGTTCGAGTCGTTCTGGCTGCGGACGAGGAACCCGGACTACCTGCGGCTCACGAAGTTCTTCGGGAAGCTCTTCCTCATCAACTTCGCACTGGGCCTCGTCACCGGCATCGTGCAGGAGTTCCAGTTCGGCATGAACTGGTCCGACTACTCCCGCTTCGTCGGCGACGTCTTCGGCGCCCCGCTCGCCATCGAGGGGCTGCTCGCCTTCTTCCTCGAGTCGACCTTCCTCGGCCTGTGGATCTTCGGGTGGGACAAGCTGCCCCGCCTCGTGCACGCCGCCTGCATGTGGATCGTCCACCTCGGCGTGCTCGCCTCCTCCTGGTTCATCCTCGCCGCGAACTCCTGGATGCAGCACCCGGTCGGCTACCGCTACGACGAGGAGAGCGGCCGCGCGGAGCTCACCGACTTCGCGGCCGTCATGTTCAACAAGGTGCAGCTGGTGACGTTCCCCCACGTGGTGCTCGCGGCGTACATGACCGCGGCCGCGTTCGTCATCGGCGTCAGCGCCTGGCTCTACGTCTCCAAGCGCCACGGCGGGCGCGTCGCGACCGAGGAGGAGGTCCGGGCGGGCACCGCCGCGGCGGTCCTCGCGGAGGCGTCCGGCGAGCGGACGATGTACCGCCGCGCCATGCGCATCTCGGCCGTCCTCATGTTCGTCGCCGGCATCGGCGTCGTCGTCTCCGGCGACGTGCAGGGCAAGATCATGACCGAGGTGCAGCCGATGAAGATGGCGGCGGCCGAGGCGCTGTACGAGTCCGAGGAGTCCTGCGCCCCGTTCTCGGTCTTCACCGTCGGCACGCCCGACGGGCGTGAGGAGAAGTTCGCGCTCACCGTGCCCTGCCTGCTCTCGTTCCTCGGCACCGGTTCGTTCGACGGCGAGGTCAAGGGCATCAACGAGCTGCGCGAGACCTACGCGGAGACCTACGGCAGCGACCCCGGCGCGACGTACTACACCCCGTCCGACTACGTGCCGAACATCCCCGTCACCTACTGGACGTTCCGCTGGATGATGGGCTTCGGCGCCCTCGGCAGCGCCGGTGCGGCGCTCGTCCTGTGGCTCACCCGCCGCGGTCGCGACGACGTGGTGAACCCGGCCTGGCTCGGCCGCCTCGGCATCGCCCTGCCCGTGCTCGTCGTCGCCGCCAGCTCGATGGGCTGGATCTTCACCGAGATGGGTCGCCAGCCCTGGGTGGTCTTCGGCCTGATGACCACCGAGCGCGGCGTCTCCCCCGGCGTCAGCGTCCCCGAGGCCCTGATCTCGGTCGTCACCCTCACCACCCTGTACGGCGTGCTCGCCGTCATCGAGCTGAAGCTGCTGGCCACGACGGTCCGCAAGGGCCCCGAGCCGTTCGCCGAGCCGCCGGACCCGGGTCGTGACGACCACGACGCCGACGCGCCCCTGACCTTCGCCTACTGAGCGCGCCGACCGCGCGCACCGAGGAGACCCACCGTGCTCGGACTCGAGCTCACCACCGTCTGGTTCGTCCTGATCGCCGTCCTCTGGATCGGCTACTTCGCCCTCGAGGGCTTCGACTTCGGGGTCGGCATGCTCGTGCCGGTGCTCGCCCGGGACGAGACCGAGCGGCGCGTCATGATCAACACCGTCGGCCCCGTGTGGGACGGCAACGAGGTGTGGCTGCTGGTGGCGGGCGGGGCGACCTTCGCCGCCTTCCCCGAGTGGTACGCCACCTTGTTCAGCGGCTTCTACCTGCCGCTGCTGCTCATCCTGGTCGCGCTGATCCTGCGCAACCTGTCCTTCGAGTTCCGCCACAAGGGCGACACCGCCCAGTGGCGCGCGCGGTGGGACGCGGCGCTCATCGGCGGCTCCTTCACCGCCGCCTTCCTGTGGGGCGTGGCGTTCGCCAACATCACCGCCGGCGTGCCGATCGACGCCGACAAGGAGTTCACGGGCAACCTGTTCACCCTCCTCAACCCGTTCGGCCTCCTCGGCGGCGTCGTCATGGTGCTGCTGTTCCTCACCCACGGTGCGATGTTCGTGGCGCTGAAGACCGACGGCGACATCCGGCACCGGGCCCGCGCCCTCGCGGTGCGGATCGGCCTGGCCGCGGCCGTCGCGGCCGTCGTGTTCCTCGTCTGGACGCAGCTGCGCACCGGTGACCTCGCCTCGGCGGCCGCCTTCGTCGCCGCCGCCGCCCTGCTCGTCGCCGGCATCGGCGCGGCGCGGGCAGGACGCGAGGGGTGGGCGTTCCTCGGCACGTTCCTCACGGTCGTGCTGGCCGTGGCCGGGCTCTTCCTGGCGCTCTTCCCGGACGTCATGCCGTCCACGACGAGCCCGGCGTACTCGCTGACGACGACCAACGCGGCGGCCACGCCCTACACGCTGCAGATCATGACGTGGGTGGCGCTGGTGTTCACCCCGCTCGTCATCGGCTACCAGGCCTGGACCTACTGGGTGTTCCGCAAGCGCATCTCGACGCGCCACATCCCCGCCGCCCAGCTCGCCGACTCCGCCCACTGAGGGATCGAGGAGCCGTGAAGCCCGTCGACCCCCGGGTCCTCCCCCACCTGGCCCCCGCCCGGCGACCGCTGGCCGTCGTGCTCGCGGCCAGCACCGCCGGCGCCGTGCTCCTGGTCGTCCAGGCGCTGGCCCTCGCCGCGGTCGTCGCCGGTCTCGTCGACGACGCGGCCGGGGGCGGGTGGCACACGCCGCTCGTCGTCTTCGTCGCCGCCCTGCTCGGGCGGGCCGCGACGGCGTACGCCGGGGACGTCGCCGCCGCCCGCGCCGCCGGGATCGTGGGCGTGCGGCTGCGCGACGTCGTCCTGCGCCAGGCGCTCGCGTCGCCCGACGGGGTCGGCGGGGGCGACGGGCGGCAGCGCCTGGGCGAGCTCGGCCTGCTGGCGACGCGCGGGACGAGCGCGGTGGAGCCGTACCTCACCCGCTACCTCCCGGCGCTGGTGCTGGCGGTCGTCCTGCCCGGCGTGACCGTGCTGGCCATCGCGGCGCTCGACCGGCTCAGCGCGCTCGTCGTGGTGCTGACGCTGCCGCTCCTGCCGGTGTTCGCGATCCTCATCGGGATGACGACGCGGGACCGCGCCGACCGCCAGTGGCGGGTGCTGAGCCAGCTGGCCGGGCACTTCGTCGACGTGGTCCGCGGCCTGCCGACCCTCGTGGCCCACCGCCGGGCCCGCGCCCAGGCGCCCCGGATCCGCGAGGTCACCGACCGCTACCGCCGCGCCAACACCGACGTGCTCCGCCTGGCGTTCGCCTCGTCCGCGGCGCTCGAGCTGATCGCGACCATCTCCGTCGCGCTCGTCGCCGTGCTCGTCGGCCTGCGCCTGGCCCACGGCGGCCTCGACCTGCAGACCGCGCTCGCCGTGCTGCTCCTCGCGCCCGAGGCCTACTGGCCGCTGCGCCGCGTCGGGGCGGAGTTCCACGCCGCCGCCGAGGGCACCGCGACGTTCGAGGCGATCGACGCGCTGACGAGGGGCTCCTCGTCCTCCTCCCCCACCGACGCGCCGCGACCCATCCGCGAGCCGGACGCGGCGGCGTACCCCCTGCGGGGCGACCTGCGCCTCGAGGGCCTGACGATCATCTGGCCCGGGGCCACCGCCGCGGTGGTCGACGGCCTCGACGCGGTCGTCCCCGCGCGGGGGCTGACCGTCGTGGTCGGCCCGTCGGGCAGCGGCAAGTCGACGCTGCTGGCGGCGCTGCGCGGCGAGCTGGGGTACGCCGGCTCCCTGCGGGTCGGCGGCACCGACCTCGCCGACGTCGACCCGGACACCTGGCGTCGTCACCTCGCGACCACCAGCCAGCGCCCGTGGCTCGCGGGCACCACGATCCGCGCGAACCTGCTGGTGGGCCGGCCCGACGCCGCCGAGGCCGACGTGTGGGCGGCGCTCGAGGCCGTGCGCCTCGACGACGTCGTGCGGGCCCTGCCCGCCGGGCTCGACACCGAGCTGGGCGAGGACGGCGCGGGCCTCTCCGCCGGCCAGCGCGCCCGGCTGGCCGTGGCCCGTGTCGTGCTGAGCGACCGCCCCTACGTGCTGCTCGACGAGCCGACCGCCCACCTCGACGCCGAGACCGAGCGCGTGCTCGTCGACGTCGTGCGCGACCTGGCCCGCACCCGCTGCGTCGTCGCCGTCGCCCATCGCCCCGCGCTCGTCGCCGCCGCCGACCACCGGATCGCCCTGTCCCAGGGGCCTCGTGCGCCCCAGGATTCCCCGCCTAGCCGGGGAAACCTGGTCTCTACGACCCAGGCATTGGCCGCAGACCACAGGTTTCCCCGCCTAGGCGGGGAAACTCCCACCCCGGAGCCCACCCCGGAGCCCACCCCCGCCCCCGCGGCGGCGCGCCGGCGCTGGGTGCTGGCGGTCGTGCTCGGCGTGCTGGCCTCGGCCTGCGGCGTCGCCCTCACGGCGACGGCGGGCTGGCTCATCGTCCGGGCCTCGGAGCAGCCGCCGGTGCTGGTGCTCATGGTCGCGATCGTCGGCGTCCGCACCTTCGGCCTGGGCCGACCGGCGCTGCGCTACGCCGAGCGGCTCGTCTCCCACGACGTCGCGCTGCGCGAGCTGGCCGAGCGCCGGGCGCGGGTCTACGACGCCCTCGTCCCGCTCGTGCCCGGCCGACTGGGCGGCCGCCGCCGCGGCGACCTGCTCGCCACCGTCGTCGACGACGTCGACAGCCTGCTCGACGAGCGCCTGCGCGTGCAGGTGCCGGTCGCGACCGTCGTCGGGGTGCTCGCACTGGCGGGGGCGGTCGCCGTACCGCTGCTGCCGTCCGCGGGCGCCGCCACCGTCGGCGTCGCCGCGCTCGCCGCCCTCGCGGCGTGGTGCACGGGCCGGTACGGCGTGCGCCGCACCGCCGCGCGCACCGTCGCCGCCCGGGCCCGGGTGGCCGACCGCGTGCTCGGCACGCTCGCCGACGCCCGCGAGCTCGTGGCCTGGCAGCAGGACGACGCGGCGCGCGCCGCGGTGCGCGCCGCCGGTCGCGACCTGGCCGCCGCGACCGCCCGCGACGCCGCCTGGGTCGCCCTCGCCCGCGCGTGGGCCCCGGTCGCCGCGGCGCTCGCGGTGGTCGCCGTGGCGTTCCTGGGGGCCGACGCGCTCGCGGCCGGGAGCGTCGGGGCGCCGGTGCTCGCGCTCCTCCTGCTCCTGCCGCTCGCCCTCGCCGACGTCGTGTCGCCCCTGGCCGACGCCGGCGCGCTCCGCGTCTCCACCACCGCCGCGGCCGCCCGGGTGGCCGCGCTCGACGCCCTGCCGCCCGCCGTCGCAGACCCCGCCGACCCCGCCCCGCTGCCCACCGGCACCGACGTGCGGCTCGAGCACGTGACCGCCGGGTGGAGCGACGACACGGGCGTCGGCCCCCTCGACCTCGAACTGCCGGCCGGCACCCACGTCGGTGTCGTCGGTCCGTCGGGCTGCGGGAAGTCGACGATGGCCGCGGTGCTCGTGCGCTTCCTCGGCCCCCGCGACGGCCGGCACCTGCTGGGCGCTCCGGGCGTCGACGTCACCACGCTGGCCGCCGACGACGTGCGCCGCCGGACGGGGCTCGTCGACGACGACCCCTACCTCTTCGCCTCCACCGTCGCCGAGAACGTGCGCCTGGCCCGGCCCGGCGCCAGCGACGCCGAGGTCACCGACGCCCTGCGCCGCGCCCGGCTCGACCTGTGGCTCGCCGACCTCCCCGACGGCCTGGCGACCCGCATCGGCGACGGCGGACGGGGCGTCTCCGGCGGCGAGCGCGCCCGCCTCGGCCTGGCCCGCGCCCTGCTCGCCGACGCCCCCGTCCTCGTGCTCGACGAGCCGACCGCCCACCTCGACGCCGCCACCGCCGAGGCCGTGACCGCCGACCTCCTCGACGCCGCCGCGGGGCGCTCGGTCGTGTGGATCACCCACGGCACCGCCGGGCTCGACCGGATGGACGCCGTGGTCGACCTGGGCGCGGCGCGCGACGCGTTCCCGGAGGCGGTGCCGGCCGGCGGCTGACCTGCCATGCTGCGGCGGTGCCCGTCGTACCCGCCCTCGCCTGGGGGCTCGTCGCCGTGACCGCCCTCCTCGACTGGTGGGCCGTCGCCCGCCAGGACCGGCGCACCGAGACCGTCGTCAAGCCCGTCGTGCTCCTCGCGCTGACCGCCGCGGCGCTGGCCGGCGGCGTCCTCGACAGCACCGCCGGGCGGTGGCTCGTGGTCGCGCTGCTGCTGGGCGCCGTCGGCGACACGTTCCTGCTCGGCGACTCCCGCGAGCGCTTCCTCGCGGGCCTGACCGCCTTCCTCCTCGGCCACCTGGCGTACGTCGCCGCCTTCTGGTCGCTCGGTGCCGGCTGGTCGTGGTGGGTGGCGGTGGCGGCCGTCGTGCTGCTCGGGTCGCTGGTGTCCGCCCGCACGGTCCTGCCGCGCGTGCTGCGCGACGAGGGCGCGGCGACCGCGCTCCCCGTCGCGGTCTACATGGCCGTCATCGGCGCGATGCTCCTCACCGCGGGGGCCACCGGGGAGCCGCTCGTCGTCGTCGGGGCGGCGGTGTTCGTCGTCAGCGACACGGTCCTCGCGCTCGACCGGTTCGACCGGCCGCGGCGGTGGGTCGCGCCGTACCCGCACGTCGCGGTGATGACGACCTACCACGTCGGGCAGGTGCTCGTCGTGCTCGGCGTGCTCGTCGCCCTGGCCCGCGCCGACGGCTAGCGTCGCGCGCATGAGCATCCCCGTCGCCCTCGACGACCTCGCCGCGGCGATCACGGCGCCCGGCACCGGTGAGCGCCCCTACCTGCTGACCGCGGGCGACACCCACCCCAAGGCGGTGCACGTCGCCCCCGCGCTCGCCGCCGACGGCACGCTCCTGCTCCCCTCCCCCGGCGGCGGGTCCCTGCGCAACGCCGCGGTCCGACCGGGCGTGACGCTCGTGTGGCCGCCGTCGGCCGCTCCCGGCTTCTCGCTCGTCGTGGACGGCACCGCCCGGGCGGTCGGCGACGACCTCGTGGTCGAGCCGGTCTCCGCCGTGCTCCACAAGCCCGTCGTCACCGACGAGGCGAGCGCCACCCACCCGTTCTGGGTCAGCGCGTTCCTCGACGTCGCCCCCGCCCACTGGAGCCGGGTGCCGGCGTTCTGGGCCGCGGTGAGCGGGTCGACCCTGTCGACCCCCCGCGGTGACGCCGACGAGTTCACGACGCTCGTGCCGCCCGGCGGCCATGACCACCTCCGCGCCCAGCGCGTCGCCACCGGCCCCGACGACGCCCCCACGCGACTGCACCTCGACCTGCACGTCCCCGACCCCGGGCGGGCCGCGCGGCGGGCCGCCGAGATCGGCGCCCGCGTCGTGCACCGCAGCGAGCACGGGTACGTCGTGCTCGAGTCCCCGGGCGGGTTCCCGTTCTGCCTCGTCGCGCACCCGGCCGCGCTGCGCACCCCGCCCGTCACCTGGCCCGGCGGCGGGCGGTCGCTCGTCGACCAGGTGTGCCTCGACGCCCCGGCCGCGCTCCACGACGCCGAGGTGGCGTTCTGGTCGGGGCTGACCGGGTGGCGGCCGCGGACGAGCGACGTGCCGGGCTTCACCGCGCTCCACCGGCCCGCCGGGCAGCCCGTGCGCCTCCTGGTCCAGGCCGTCGGCGACGACCGGCCCCGCGTCACCGCCCACCTCGACGTCGCCTGCGACGACCGCGAGGCGGAGGTCGCGCGCCACGTCGCCCTCGGGGCCGAGGTCCGCGACCGGCAGCAGTGGTGGACGGTGCTCGCCGACCCGAGCGGCGCGCCGTACTGCGTCGTGGACCGCACCCCCTGAGGGCTGGGAGGTGCGCCCGGCCGGCCCCGGACGCACCGACGCCCGGCCCCCTGGGGGAGCCGGGCGCCGGTGCGCGTCGTACGAGGGTGTCGGGCCTCAGGCCTCGACGACCACCGGGACGATCATCGGACGGCGGCGCAGCTGGTTGCCGACCCACCGGCCGAGCACGCGACGCATGGTCTGCTGCAGCTGGTAGGTGTCGGTCGTGCCGTCGGCCATCGCCTGCTCGACGGCGGCCAGCAGCGGGCCGCGGACCTTGTCGAACTTCGACGCCTCCTCGGCGAACCCGCGGGCGTGGATCTCGGGCCCGCTCAGCACCTTCCCGGTCACCGTGTCGACGACGACGATGACGGAGACGAAGCCCTCCTCGCCCAGGATGCGGCGGTCCTTCAGCGACGACTCCGAGATCCCGCCGACGGTCGAGCCGTCGACGAACACGTAGCCGCACTCGACCTTGCCCGAGATCGAGGCGACGCCGTCGACGAGGTCGACCACGACGCCGTCCTCGGCGAGCAGCACGCGGTCGTGGGGCACGCCGGTCGCCCGCGCGAGGTCGCCGTTGGCCCGCATGTGCCGCACCTCGCCGTGCACGGGCAGCACGTTGCGGGGCTTCACGATGTTGTAGCAGTAGAGGAGCTCGCCGGCGCTCGCGTGGCCGGACACGTGCACCATCGCGTTGCCCTTGTGCACGACGTTCGCGCCGAGGCGCGAGAGGCCGTTGATGACGCGGTAGACCGCGTTCTCGTTGCCCGGGATGAGCGAGCTGGCCAGGATGACCGTGTCGTTCTCCTCCAGGTGCACGAAGCTGTGGCTGCGCTGCGCGATGCGGCTCAGCGCCGACAGGGGCTCGCCCTGGGAGCCGGTGGAGATGAGCACCTGCTGGTGGGGCGGCAGCTTGCCGAGCTCCTTGGCGTCCACGATCAGCCCCGGCGGCACCGTCAGGTAGCCGAGCTCGCGGGCGATGCCCATGTTGCGCACCATCGAGCGGCCCACCCAGGCGACCTTGCGGCCGTGCTTCACGGCGGCGTCGAGCACCTGCTGCACGCGGTGCACGTGGGAGGCGAAGCAGGCCACGATGACGCGCTGGCTGCTGTTGTAGAACGCCCGGTCCAGCGACGGGGTGATGTCCTTCTCGTGGGTGGTGAACCCCGGGACCTCGGCGTTGGTCGAGTCCGTCAGGAAGAGGTCCACGCCCTCCTCCCCCAGCCGCGCGAACGCGTTGAGGTCGGTGATGCGCCCGTCGAGCGGCAGCTGGTCCATCTTGAAGTCGCCGGTGTGGAGCACCAGGCCCGCGCCCGTGCGGATCGCGACGGCGAGCGCGTCGGGGATGGAGTGGTTGACGGCCACGAACTCGAGCTCGAACGGCCCGAAGGAGATGACGTCGCCCGCGGCCACGACGTGGTGGACCGTGTTCTTCAGCCGGTGCTCGCGGAACTTGCTCTCCAGCAGCGCCAGCGTCAGCCGCGAGCCGACGAGCGGGATGTCGCCGCGCTCGCGCAGCAGGTACGGCGTGGCGCCGATGTGGTCCTCGTGGCCGTGCGTGAGCACGAGCGCCTCGATGGCGTCGAGGCGGTCCCGGATGGCGGCGAAGTCCGGGAGGATCAGGTCGACGCCGGGGTGGTGGTCCTCGGGGAAGAGGACGCCGCAGTCGACGACGAGCAGACGGCCGTCGTACTCGAAGACCGTCATGTTGCGGCCGACCTCGCCGAGGCCGCCCAGCGGGATGACCCTCAGGCCACCCTTCGGCAGCGTCGGAGGAGCGGTCAGCTCGGGGTGGGGGTGGGACAAGCGATCTCCTAGGGGATGAGCCCCGACGCCTCGAGGCCGGCCCGCAGGGCGGCGACCTCCGCGTCGTCGAGGGGAACGAGCGGGCTGCGCACGTTCCGGTTGGGGAGGACGCCGAGCAGCTGCAGCGCTGCCTTGGCGGTGGTGGCTCCGTAGTTGGGGACGCCCATCATGGCGTCGAACGCGGGGAGCAGCCGCGTGAAGACCTGGTGCGCGCCGAGCGCGTCGCCGCCGAGGTGGGCGTCGACCATGGCGCGGAGCTCGTTGCCGGCCGCGTGGCCGCACACGGAGACGACGCCGACCGCGCCGTACGCGAGCCAGCCGAGGTTGAGCGCGTCGTCGCCGGAGTAGACGGCGAAGCCGAGCTGGGAGATGCGGTGGCCCCGAACGAGGTCGCCGACCGCGTCCTTGACCGCGACGAACTCCTCCCACGAGGCCATCTCCTCGTAGGAGGCCATCGCGATCTGCGAGCCGGTGCGCCCGGGGATGTCGTAGAGCATGACGGGCAGCTCGGCGGCGTCCGCGACCTGGCGGAAGTGGTGGAGGATGCCGCGCTGGGCGGGCTTGCTGTAGTACGGCGTCACGAGCAGCACGCCGTCGGCGCCGTTCGCGCGGGCCTGGCGGGCGAGCTCGACGGAGGTGCGGGTGTCGTTGGTGCCGACGCCCGCCACGAGCACGACGTCGGGGCCCACGGCGTCGCGCACGGCCGCGAGGATCTCGCCGTCCTCCGCCTGCGTCGTGGTGGGCGACTCCCCCGTCGTGCCGGAGACGACCAGACCGTCGTTGCCGTTGGCCACCAGGTGCCGCGCGATCGCCTGCGTGCCGTCGAGGTCGAGCGACCCGTCGGCGTGGAAGGCGGTCGCCATGGCGGTGAGGACGCGGCCGAGGGGCGCGGCGGGAACGGCGGTGGTCACGAGGGACAGGCTAGCGCTGTCCGGCTCCCCGCTCGTACGCCGCACCGCAGCGCCCGGCGGCACGGGCATGATCGTGCCCATGACGCAGATCGCGGGACTCGGCTCCTTCCACCTGGACGACGGCGGCACCGGATGGCTCGTCGGCGACGAGACCCACGCCGTACCGGGCCTCGGCGTGTCGGGCCGGTTCGTGCTCGACGACCCGGGGGCCGACCTCGACGTGGCCGGCGCGGTCATGCGGCGGTTCCTCGGTCTGCCCGCCGGCGTCCGTGACCGCCTGACGCCGTTCCTGTGGGCGTACTACCGCGACACCGTCGAGATGAACGGCCTCGCGGTCGAGCTGGCCGGCGCGGACCAGGTCTGGTCGCAGGTGCGGGTCGGCGACGAGTTCCTCGTCGGCCAGGACGGGGACACCTGGTACGTCGACATCGAGTCGGGCTGCGACTGGGAGCCGGAGCACGGCCTCCAGCTGGTGTTCCGCGACGGCGACACGCTGGTCAAGGTCGGACAGTACGACGGCCACCGGGGCCACCTCGGCACCGACGAGGTGTACCCCGGTGCCGGGCACGCGGACGGCAGGTCCGCGGGCCCGGCGTCGTGACGGCTCAGACCTGCGGGAGCACCTCGGCGGCGATGAGCCGCAGGTGGTCGAGGTCGGAGAGGTCCAGCACCTGGAGGTAGGCGCGCTGCGCGCCGGCCTCGCCGTACGCGCGGAGCTTCTCGACGACCTCCTCGGGGGTGCCGGCCAGGCCGTTGACCCGCAGCTCGGCCTTCTCGCGGCCGATGGCCGCCGCCCGGCGGTCGATCTCGGCCTCGGTCTCGCCCACGCAGACCACGAGCGCGTTCGACCAGGTCATCGTCGCGGGGTCGCGCTCGACGGCCTCGCAGGCGCGGGTGACGCGGGCGAACTGCGCGCGGGTGGTGTCCAGGTCGACGAAGGGCAGGTTGAACTCGTCGGCGTGGCGGGCCGCCAGGGCGGGCGTCCGCTTCTTGCCGAGACCGCCGACGAGGAGCGGGACGCGGTCCTGCACGGGCTTGGGCAGGGCCGGCGAGTCGGTCAGGCGGTAGTGCTCCCCGACGTACGAGAACAGCTCGCCGGTCGGCGTCCCCCACAGCCCGGTGACGACGTCGAGCTGCTCGGCGTAGCGGTCGAAGCGCTCGCCGGTGTCGGGGAACGGGATGCCGTACGCCGTGTGCTCGGCCTCGAACCAGCCCGCGCCGATCCCGAGCTCGACGCGGCCGCCCGACATCTGGTCGACCTGTGCGACCTGGATGGCCAGCACGCCGGGGTGGCGGAAGGTCGCGGACGTCATCAGGGTGCCGAGGCGGATCGTGCTGGTGTCGCGGGCCAGGCCGGCCAGCGTCGTCCAGGCGTCGGTCGGGCCGGGCAGGCCGTCGCCGCCCATCGTCAGGTAGTGGTCGGAGCGGAAGAAGGCGCCGAAGCCCAGCCGCTCGGCCTCCAGCGCGACGGCGAGGAGGTCGTCGTACGTCGCCCCCATCTGGGGCTCGGTGAAGATGCGCAGGTCCATGCGCACAAGAGTGTCAGACCCCCGGCGTACGTTGCCCGGCATGAGCGACCCCTGGAGCCATCCCCCGGCCGACGGCGCGGAGCTGGCCGAGCGGCTCGCCGCCGTCGGCCTCGCCGGTCGCACCGACGTCCTGGCGGCGCTCGCGCGGCCCTCGGCCCGCCTGCACACGCTGGACGGGGCGAGCGACCGCGACGGCGGCAGCCGGCTCGGCGGCGAGCCCGACCTGCGCGCTGACGACGAGTGGCCCCGCGACCACCGGGGGCGCCCGCTCAGCTTCCTCCTGCAGGTCGACCTCGCGGAGGTCCACGCCGCTCTCGGGCCGAACGACCTGCCGGACGCGGGACTCCTGTCGTTCTTCTACGACGCCGCCGGTCAACCGTGGGGGTTCGACGACGACGACCCGCGGCAGTGGCGTGTGCTGCACCTCCCGGCGGGCGTTCCGCTGGCCCGGCGGGCGCTGCCCGACGACCACCACCCCGAGAACCGCTTCACCCCGTGCCCGGTGCTCGTGGCCGCGGAGCCGGTGTTCGCGGACGTCGGCGACTTCGAGGTCACCGACGTGCTCGGCACCGACGACGCCGCGCTGGAGGCCTACGAGACGGCCGTGCCGCCGCGCCAGGACTTCGCGCACCGACTGCTCGGTCGCCCGGAGACGATCCAGAACGACCTCCGGTTCGACGCGGCGATCGCCGCGGCCGTGGCGGCGGGCGACCCCGCCGGCGAGCCCAGCGAGCAGACGGCGGGCCGCTGGCGCCTGCTCGCGCAGGTGGACAGCGACGAGGAGCGCACCCAGATGTTGTGGGGCGACTCCGGGCGCCTCTACTTCGTGATGACCGAGGAGGACCTCCGGGCGCGGGCCTGGGAGCGGGTGCGCGTCGTGCTCCAGTGCTGCTGAGCGGCGCCCGGGTCCCGGAGCGGATCAGGCGCGGCGGCGCACGACGACCGTGAAGCCCTCGTGCTCGTCGCGCTCGACGACCGGCCAGTCGGCCTCGTCGAACGCGGGGTACGTCGTGTCGCCCGCCGGCTCGAGCGGGATCTCGGTCAGCACCTGCTCGTCGACGAGCCGCGGCACGGCCAGCGCGGCGGCGTACACCTGGGCCCCGCCGGCGACGACGACGTCACCGGTCGCCCCCTCGGCGAGGGCGAGCGCGCCCGCGAGGTCGTGCGCGACGAGCACCCCGGGCGAGGTCCAGGCGGGGTCGCGGGTGAGGACGACCGTCGTGCGGCCGGGCAGCGGGCGGCCGATGGAGGCGTAGGTGGCACGCCCCATCAGCAGCACCGAGCCCAGCGTGCGGCGCTTGAACTCGGCCTGCTCCCCCGGCACCTTCCAGGGGATGTCGAGGCCGTCGCCGATGACGCCGTTGCGGGCGACGGCGGCGACGCAGCGGACGGTGCGGCCCGAGGGGGTGGTCATACGGCGATCGGGGCCTTGATGCCCGGGTGGGGGTCGTAGCCCTTGACCTCGACGTGGTGCAGGTCGAACGCGTCGATCTCGGTGACCGCGGGGTCGAGCCACAGCGTCGGCAGCGGCCGCGGCTCGCGGGTGAGCTGCAGGCGGGCCTGGTCGAGGTGGTTGAGGTAGAGGTGGGCGTCGCCGAGGGTGTGCACGAAGTCGCCGACCTCGAGGCCCGCGACCTGCGCGACCATGTGGGTCAGCAGCGCGTACGACGCGATGTTGAACGGCACGCCGAGGAAGACGTCGGCGGAGCGCTGGTAGAGCTGGCACGACAGGCGCCCGGGGCCGCCGTCGACACCGGGCGCGACGTAGAACTGGAAGAGCGTGTGGCACGGCATCAGGGCCATCTGGTCGACCTCGGCCACGTTCCAGGCGCTCACGACGTGGCGGCGGGAGTCGGGGTCGGCGCGGAGCTGGTCGATGATCTTCGCGATCTGGTCGACGCTGCCACCGTCCGGCGTGGGCCACGAGCGCCACTGCGCGCCGTACACCGGCCCGAGGTCGCCGTTCTCGTCGGCCCACTCGTCCCAGATGGTGACGCCGCGCTCCTGCAGCCAGCGCACGTTCGTGTCGCCGCGCAGGAACCACAGCAGCTCGGCGAAGACCGAGCGCGTGTGCACCTTCTTCGTGGTCACGAGGGGGAAGCCCTGGGAGAGGTCGAACCGCATCTGGTGGCCGAAGACGCTGAGCGTCCCGGTGCCTGTGCGGTCGCCCTTCTCGACACCTTCGTCGAGGATCCGGCGGACGAGGTCGAGGTAGGCCTGCACGCGCCCGAGACTACTCCGGGCGGGCGGTGGCCGCGGGCACGCCGGTGGGGGTGCGGCGGCCGCGCCGCGTCCCGGACGTCAGGGGTGCAGCGACATCGGGCCGTAGACCCGCCGCTCGCCCTCGAACAGCACCACGGCGTCGACGCCCTGCTCGGCGAGCGCGGGGAACTCCTCCCCCACCCACGACTCGGCGTCCGCCTGGGCGGCGAAGCGCTGGTCGGCGAGGGGGCCGGTCACGCTCACCTCGTCGCCCGCAGCGTTCTCGAGGCGCCACCACCACGGCAGCTCCTCGGCGCTGGGCTGGCGGAACGTCGGCGGCACGTCGGGGAGGTTCACCTGGCCGACCCTAGCGAGCCACCACCGCCCGCGTGACCCACAATGCCCGGGTGAGTCTCCGTCTGCTCGGCACCGGGGCGGCCGACGGCTGGCCGCAGGCCTTCTGCCGCTGCGCCTCCTGCGCCACCGAGCGCGGGGAGGGGCGCGTGCGCTCCCAGACCGCGGCCCTCCTCGACGGCACCGTGCTCCTCGACTGCGGCCCGACCACCCCGGAGACGGCGGTGCGCGCGGGCGTCGACCTCTCCCACGTGCGGGTCCTGCTCGTCACCCACCAGCACTCCGACCACCTCAGCCCCGCCGCCCTGCTCCACCGCGGCTGGGTCACCGACGCCCCCCTGGTCGTCGCCGGGCCCGCCGACGCCATCGAGGCGGCCCGCGCCTGGCTGGCGCCCGAGGCCGCGGTCACCTGGCTGGTGGTGGTGCCCGGCGACCACCACGAGCTCCACGGGTACGACGTGCGCGTGCTCGCCGCGAACCACCGCACCGGCCTCGGCGCCCCCGGAGCGACCGAGGCCGTGCTGTACGACGTCACCAGCCCCACCGGCTTCCGCGTCCTCCACGCCACCGACACCGGGCCCCTGCCCGAGCAGACCGTCGCGGCGGCGGAGGGCGCGGCGTACGACGTCGTGCTGCTGGAGGAGACCTTCGGCGACCGCGACGACCTGGCCGGGGAGCAGCACCTCTCGCTCGCCGGGTTCGCCGACCAGGTGCGCCGACTGCGTGCCGTCGGGGCCGTCACCGACGCCACCGACGTGGTCGCCGTCCACCTCTCCCACCACAACCCGCCCACCCGGGAGCTGGCGCGGCGACTCGCCGCCCACGGCGCGCGCGTCGTCGACGACGGCACCGAGCTCGCGGCGCACGCGGGCGTCCCCCTCCCCGGCGGGCGCACCCTCGTGCTCGGGGGCGCGCGCTCGGGCAAGTCCGCCGAGGCCGAGCGGCTGCTGCTGGCCGCCCTCGCCGTGGAGTACGTCGCGACCTCCGGCCGGCGCGACGGCGACGCCGAGTGGGCGGCCCGGGTGGCGACCCACGTGGAGCGGCGCCCGGCCCACTGGACGACGACCGAGACCCTCGACCTCGTCGCCCTCCTCGCCGACCAGCGTCCCGACGCCCCCGCGCTCCTCGTCGACTGCCTGACCCTCTGGCTCACCGGCGTCGTCGACCGCCACCAGGCGTGGGAGCCCGGCGCACCCGGTCACGCCGCCGCCTGGGCCCGGGTCGAGGCCGACGTCGACGCGCTGCTCGCCGCCTGGCGGACCACGACGCGCCGGGTGGTCGCGGTCAGCAACGAGGTCGGTCAGGGCGTCGTGCCGGCCACCGCCTCGGGGCGCCTGTTCCGCGACGCGATGGGTCGGCTCAACGCCGCCGTCGCCGCCGAGACCGAGGACGTTCGCTGGTGCGTCGCCGGCCGGGTGGTCGGGCTGTGAGCACCCTCCTCGACGCCGGGCGCCTCGCGTTCGGCACGCTCTCGGTGCTGCCGGTGCGCCCGCCCCGGCGGGTCGACGGGCCGGTGGGCGGCGCGGCCATGCTGCTCGCGCCGGTGGTCGGCGTCGTGCTCGCGGCGCTCGTCGCCGTGCCGGCCGGCCTGCTGGTGGGCGCGCTGGACCGGCCGCCCCTGCTCGTGGCCGTGCTAGCGGTCGGGGCCCTGGCGCTCCTCACCCGCGGGATGCACGCCGACGGCCTGGCCGACGTGGCCGACGGGCTCGGATCGGGCCGCACGGGCGAGGACGCCCTGGCCGTCATGAAGCGCTCCGACATCGGGCCCTTCGGCGTCGTGACCCTGCTCGTCGCCCTGCTCGCCCAGGTCGTCGCCACCGCGGTGCTCCTGGGCGCCGATGCGCAGCTCGGCGCCGCGGCCCTCGGTCTCGCCGTCGTCCTGGGGCGCACGACGCTGCCGTGGCTGTGCACCCCGGCGTACCCCGCCGCCCGCCCGGGCGGCCTCGGTGCCCTGGTCGCCGGACGGGTGGAGCGCCCGGCCGCCGCCCTCGTGGTGCTCCTCGTCGCCGCCGGGCTCGGCGCCGGCGCCTGGTTCCTCACCGACGGCGACGCCGACCGCACCCGCTGGCTCGTCGCCGCGGCCCTGGGCTTCCTCGTCGGCCAGGGGTGCGCGAGCGAGGTCGCCGCCCGCTGCCTGCGCCGCTTCGGCGGCGTCACCGGTGACGTGTACGGCGCGGCCGTCGAGACCGCGGTCACGGCCACCCTCGTCGTCACCGCCCTCGTCGCCGCCTGACGCGCGTCAGCGCACGGAGCTGGGCACGAACGGCGGGCGCACCACCGTGAACGCCTCGCTGCGCCCGCGCACGTCGACCACCACCTCGTCTCCCTCGGCGACCGCGGGGTCGAGCAGGGCGAGGGCGATGCCGGTGCGCAGGCTCGGGCTGAAGGTGCCCGAGGTGACGGTGCCGACCTCGGCGCCCGCCGCTCCCAGCACCCGCATGCCCGGGCGCGGGATGCCCCGCCGCACGGCCCGCAGCCCGCGCAGCACGCGGGTGGGCCCGGCCTCCTTCTCCGCCAGCAACGCGTCGCGCCCCCAGAACGCGGGCTTGCTCCAGCCCACGGCCCAGCCCAGCCGGGCCTGCAGCGGGCTGATCGTCGGGGACACGTCCTGGCCGTGGAGCGGGTAGCCCATCTCGGTGCGCAGCGTGTCGCGGGCCCCGAGCCCGGCGGCGACGGCGCCGTGCGGCTCCCCCGCCGCGAGCAGCCGGTCCCACACCTCGAGCGCGACCCCGACCGGGGCCACGACCTCGTAGCCGCGCTCGCCGGTGTAGCCGGTGCGGCACACCACGACGCTCGTGCCGGCGAACGGCACCTCGACGAAGGACATGTAGTCGTGGCCGGCGGCGAGCCCCGCGCCCGTCATCACGGCGTCGGAGGCGGGCCCCTGCACGGCGACGACCGCGTGGTCCCGGTGCTCGTCGCGCACCTCCACGCCGGCGGGTGCGGCGGCCGCGAGCCGCCGTACGACCTCGGCGGTGTTCGCCGCGTTGGGCACGAGCAGCACGTCGTCGTCGGCGCGCAGGTAGACGATGAGGTCGTCCACCACGCCGCCGTCCTCGGCGCAGCACAGCGTGTACTGCGCCTGCCCCGGCGCGATCCGCGACAGCGCGTTCGTCAGGGTCGCGTCGACGAACGCCGCCGCACCCGGCCCCCGCACCGTCGCCTTGCCCAGGTGCGAGACGTCGAAGACCCCCACGGCCCCGCGCACCGCGGCGTGCTCGGCTGCGGTCCCCGTCGCGTACTCCAGCGGCATCGCCCACCCGCCGAACTCCCCGAGCTTCGCGCCCAGCGCGACGTGCCGCTCGTGCAGCGGTGAGGTGAGGAGCGGGGTGCCGGCGGTCTCGACGTCATCGGGGGCCATGGCCCGAAGTGTGCCAGCGCACACCGACGGGGTGGGAGGGCCCGGACGCGGGGCCGGCGCGGGCTAGCATCGCCCGGGTGACGTCGTACACCCTGAGCAAGGCCAGCCCCGCCAAGAGCCGCTCCGACGCCGTCGTCGTCGGCGTCGTGCGCACCGACCAGGGCCCGCGCCTGGCCGCCGGGGCGGAGGACGTCACCGCCGCCTACGGCCGGCGGCTCCGGCCGTTGCTCACCGCCCTCGGCGTCACCGGCGACCCGGGCGAGACCCACGTGGTGCCGACCACGGACGCGGTCACCACCCCGCTGCTCGTGCTCGTCGGCCTCGGCGACGCCGCGGCGGAGACCGACCCCGCCGTCGTACGACGCGCCGCGGGCGCCGCGGCCCGCGCGGCCACCAACGCCGCCAGCGTCGCCCTCGCCCTGCCCGCGACCACGCCGGAGCTCGTCACCGCCGTCGTCGAGGGCCACGCCCTCGGCGGCTACCGCTTCACGACGTACCGCAAGACCACCCGCAGCGACGACACCCGCGCCAACGAGGTGGTCGTGCTCACCGACGGGCCCCGCCGCGCCGAGCTGCAGCAGGCCTGCGAGGAGGCCCAGGTCGTGGCGCGTGCCGTGGCCGCGACCCGCGACTGGGTCAACACGCCCCCCGTCGACCTCACCCCGCCGCTGTTCGCCGACGCCGTCGCGGCGGCCCACCAGGCCGCGACGAAGGGCCGCGGCGCGCCGCGGATCGACATCACCGTGCACGACGAGGCCGCCCTCGCCGAGCTCGGCTGCGGCGGCATCCTCGGGGTCGGGGCCGGCTCCAGCGCGCCCCCGCGCCTCGTCGAGCTGACCTACGAGCCGGCCGAGCCGGTCGCGCACCTCGCCCTCGTCGGCAAGGGCATCACCTTCGACTCCGGCGGGCTCTCGCTGAAGCCGGGCGGCTCCATGACGACGATGAAGTGCGACATGGCCGGCGCCGCCGCCGTCGTGCAGGCGACGCTGGCGATCGCCGAGCTGGGCCTGCCGGTGCGGGTCTCCGCGTTCGCCCCGATGGCCGAGAACATGGTGTCCGGCTCGGCGACCCGGCCCGGCGACGTCCTGCGGCTCTACGGCGGCACGACGGTGGAGGTCTCCAACACCGACGCCGAGGGCCGCCTCGTGCTGGCCGACGCCCTGGCCCGCGCGGTCGAGCTCGAGCCCGACGTCGTGCTCGACGTCGCCACCCTCACCGGCGCGATGGTCGTGGCCCTCGGTGACCGCGTCAGCGGCGTCATGGGCACCGAGGAGACCGTCGCCGACGTCGTCGCCTCCGCCACCGCCGCCGGCGAGGCCATGTGGCCGATGCCGCTGCCCGACGAGATGCGCGAGCGCGTGCGCAGCAGCAAGGTCGCGGACCTCGCCCAGCACGACTGGGTGCGCTGGGGCGGCGGGCTCTTCGCCGGCGCGTTCCTGCGCGAGTTCACCGCCGACGTACCGTGGGCCCACCTCGACATCGCCGGGCCCGCGTTCCACTCCGGCGGCCCGACCGGCCACCTGACGGCGGGCGGAACGGGGGCCGCCGTACCGACCCTCGTCGCCTACGCCCGCCACCTCGCCGCGACGCGCGGGAGCGAATCCGCGGACGCGGCGCCGGACCCGGCCGAGCGGTGACCTACAGCTCGCCCTGCAGCTTGCGGCGGCGGTTGTAGTCACGCATCCGCTGGGGCACCCCGACGACCGCGGCGTCGTACGACGGCACGCGGTGCTTGTTCGCGAACGCGTGCGCCCACTTGACCGAGGGCACGCGCCGTCGCGTCCACTCCCCGTCGTGCGCCACCAGCAGCAGCGTCACGTCGCTCACGGCGGTGCGGGGCTCGACGAAGCCCTCGACGCCGCGGCGCGAGGTCACGAACTGCAGCAGGTGCTGGGCGTCGGCGCCGTCGGAGGCGCGGACGGTGGTGGACCCGGTGCGCGCGGTGTCCCGTCCGGGACGGCTGCGGCGCGGACGGTCACGGAAGCGGTCGAACAGGCCCATGGGCGACATTCTGCCGTCCGCCCTCGGCGCCGTGGAGGCGGTTCCCGCAACGCGCCCGCACGGGCCGGGGAGGACTGGACCGGTCGGCGCCGCGCGGCCCCCGGTGGAGCCGCGCGGCCCCGCGGGCGACTGGTTGCCTCGGTGCCCCCGCAGGGGGCTGCCCGGGGGCTACCCGGGAGTAGGTCGACACGGGCGGCATCCGCCTGGGTGCGGCCACGGGCTTAGTGCAAGGATGGTCCACCGACAGCACGTGATCCGGATGCGTGGAGGCGACCCGTGAGGGACTTCGACACACCCGCCCCCGTCGTGGGGCGACCAGGGCCCGGCCGTGCTTCCGTCCTGCGCTCCGGGGCCCCACCCCGTCCCCGGGACGCGCACCCCTGACCTTGGTACGCCGACCGGCGACCACCGACACCGCCCACCGATCAGATCGACGATCAGAGGAATAGGAAGCACATGGCGACCGAAGTAACCCTGCCGGCCCTCGGCGAGTCCGTCACCGAAGGCACCGTGACCCGCTGGCTCAAGCAGGTGGGCGACACCATCGCGGTCGACGAGCCGCTGCTCGAGGTCTCCACCGACAAGGTCGACACCGAGATCCCCTCCCCCGTCGCCGGCACGCTGCTGGAGATCAAGGCCGACGAGGACGACACGGTCGAGGTCGGCGCGGTGCTGGCGATCGTGGGCGACGACGACGAGGGCAGCGGCGACTCCGGCTCGACCGACGACGCCGCCACGCCCGAGGCGCAGCCCAAGGACGAGGAGCAGGCCGAGAAGAAGGCCGAGCAGGAGGAGGAGATCGTCGAGGAGAAGGGCGAGCTGCCCGCCGGCGACGAGACCCCCGAGGCCGAGAAGTCCGAGAGCCCGGCCGCGTCCGGTGGTTCCGGCGGCGGCTCCGGCGAGGGCACGCCCGTGACCCTGCCCGCGCTGGGCGAGTCGGTCACCGAGGGCACCGTGACCCGCTGGCTCAAGCAGGTCGGTGACGAGGTCGCCGTCGACGAGCCGCTCCTCGAGGTCTCCACCGACAAGGTCGACACCGAGATCCCCTCCCCCGTCGCCGGCACGCTGCTGGAGATCAAGGCCGACGAGGACGAGACCGTCGAGGTCGGCGCCGAGCTCGCGATCATCGGCTCCGGCTCCCCCGCGCCGTCTGCGAAGTCCGAGCCCGCCCCCGAGCCCGAGCCCGAGGCCACCCCGGAGCCGGAGCCCGAGCCGGAGCCGAAGGCGCCCGAGGAGCCCGCCGCCCCGGCCGCCGCCGAGCCGGCGAAGCCCGCCGCGTCGGCGAGCACCCCCGCGCCCGAGCAGCCCGCCCCGGCCGCGTCGTCGTCGTCCTCGTCGTCCGAGGAGACCTCGACGTACGTGACGCCGCTCGTGCGCAAGCTCGCCGCCCAGCACGACGTGGACCTGTCGACCGTCACGGGCAGCGGCGTCGGTGGCCGCATCCGCAAGCAGGACGTGCTCGACGCCGCCGCGAAGGCGAAGGAGGCCGCCTCGGCCCCCGCCGCCGCCGCGCCGGCCGCCCAGCCCGCCGCCGCGTCCGCCCCCTCCGCGCCGTCGACGACCCCGTCGCCGCTGCGGGGCACGACGGAGAAGATGTCGCGCCTGCGCAAGGTCATCGCCTCGCGCATGGTCGACTCGCTCCAGGGCTCGGCGCAGCTGACGCAGGTCGTCGAGGTCGACGTCACCCGGATCGCCCGACTGCGCGACAGCGTCAAGGCCGACTTCCTCGCCCGCGAGGGCGTGAAGCTCAGCTACCTGCCGTTCTTCGCCAAGGCGGCGGTCGACGCGCTCAAGCAGCACCCCTCGCTGAACGCGTCGATCGAGGGCGACGAGGTCACCTACCACGACCGCGAGAACCTCTCGTTCGCCGTCGACACGGAGAAGGGCCTCATCACCCCCGTCGTGAAGGACGCCGGCGACCTGTCGATCTCGGGCCTGGCCAAGAAGATCGCGGACGTCGCGCAGCGCACCCGCACCAACAAGATCGGCCCCGACGACCTGTCGGGCGGCACCTTCACGATCACGAACCTCGGCAGCGTCGGCGCCCTGTGGGACACGCCGATCATCAACGCCCCGCAGGTCGCGATCCTCGGCCCGGGTGCCGTCGTCAAGCGTCCGGTCGTCATCGACGACCCGAACCTCGGCGAGACGATCGCAGTGCGCCACATGGTGTACCTGGCGCTGACCTACGACCACCGCCTGGTCGACGGCGCCGACGCCGGCCGCTTCCTGCAGGACGTGAAGCAGCGGCTCGAGGCCGGTCAGTTCGAGGTCTGAGCACCAGCGGTCCGCGGCCCCGTGCCGCGGACCGGAACGGCCCGTAGACGGCCCCGCCCTACTGTGGGCGGGGCCGTCCCCGTTCCGGCCCTCGGAGGTCCCCATGCACGTCGTCGTCGCCGGCTCGTCCGGGTTCCTGGGCCAGGCCCTCGTCCGTGCGCTGCGCGGCCGCGGGCACGACGTGACCCGGCTGGTACGGCGGGACTCGACCTCCGCGGACACCTCGCGGTGGGACCCCTACGCGGGCGTCGTCGACGCCGGCCTCGTCGGCGCGGCCGACGTCGTCGTCAACCTGGCCGGCTCCCCGACCATGGGCAACCCGCACTCGGGGAAGTGGGCCACGGAGCTGCGCCGCAGCCGCATCACGACGACCGCGCTGCTGGCCCGCACCATCGCCGCGGCCGACCGTCCGCCGGCGTTCCTGGCCGGCAACGGCATCTCCTACTACGGCGACCACCGCGACGCCGGCGACCCGGTCCTCACCGAGTCCGCCGACTCCCGCGGCGACGCCCTGCTGACCACCGTGACCCGCGAGTGGCAGGCCGCCACGACCCCCGCGGCCGAGGCCGGCGCCCGGGTCGCCGTGCTGCGCACCGCTCCCGTGCTCGACCGGGCCAGCGCGCCGCTGAACCTGCTGCTCCCCCTCTTCCGCCTGGGCGGCGCGGCGAGGCTCGGGGACGGGCGGCAGTACTTCCCGGTCATCTCGCTGCGCGACTGGGTCGACGGCGTCGTCTTCGTCGCCGAGCACGACGTCACAGGCCCCGTGAACCTCTGCTGCCCCGACGTGCCGACCAACGCGGAGTTCACCCGGGCGCTCGCCGACCTCGTGCACCGCCCGGCGTTCCTCAAGGTGCCCTCCCCGCTCATCCGCGCCGGCGCCGGCCGGATGGCGCCCGAGGTCCTGGGCTCCGTGCGGGCCCGTCCCGCAGCACTGCTCGACGCTGGCTACGCGTTCCACGACGAGGACGTCCGCGACGTCCTCGCCACCGCACTCGCACCCTCCGCCTGAGGGCCTCGGGCCAGGGCCCGACCCCGTCAGGGCGGCGCGGCGGCCGAGCCGGCCAGCAGCCAGTCGCCCCCGTGACGCTCGAAGCGCAGCACCCGGCGCGCCTCGGCGCGTGCCGGGAGGTGCGCCACCACCACCTCGCCCCGGGCGACGGCCGCCCGCGGCATCCGGTCGCGCACGGCGACGACGAGGGTGGCGGGGCGGTCCGTCGTACCGGCGTGGGCGGTGACCACGTCGACCCCCACGAGCTGGAAGCCGAGGCCGACCACGCGCAGGCCACGGGCGTCGTACGCCGCGAGCAGCGCCAGGTCCGCGGCAGCCAGCGCGTCCCCGCGCGGGCCGGGCGCGAACAGCGCCCGCAGGGCCGCCGCGTCACCGTCGGCGAGGGCGGTGGAGCGCCGCTCGTCCCAGCCGCGCACCAATGCGACCGCGACCGGCACGGCCGGCGCGGCGGGCCGGGCCGCGCCGGACGCCCCGGAGGGGCCCGTGACGTCGGCGACCACCCACGCGACCACGACGAGCGGCGCGAGCAGGGTCGCGACGGCCGCCGCCAGCAGCGCGCGGGGCACCCCCGTGGCCCCGTCCGCCGCCCGGACGCGCCGGTGCCGCGCAGCGCCGGCGCCCACCCGCGTCGCTCCCGACCGTCTCGTGCCCACCCGACCACTGTGCCGCGGACCGCGCCCGCCTGCCTGCGCCCGTCCACAGGCCCGGCGAGGGTGCGGCGTAGGCTCGTCGGCATGGCTCTGGTGGTGCGCACGCACGGGCTCGGCCCGGGTGAGGTGGGGATCGACTACCGCGAGGCGTGGGCGTTGCAGCGCGCCGTGCACGAGGAGGTCGCCTCGGCCCCCGCCGGGGAGCCGGGCGACGGCCCGGCCGGCACGGTGCTGCTGCTCCAGCACCCGCCGGTCTTCACCTGCGGCAAGCGCACCGACCCGCACGAGCGCCCGCTCGACCCCGGCGGCGCCGAGGTCATCGACGTCGACCGCGGCGGCAAGATCACCTTCCACGGCCCCGGGCAGCTGGTCGGCTACCCCGTGGTGCGCCTGCCCGACCACGTGCTGGTCGTGGACTACGTGCGCCGCGTCGAGGAGGCCCTCATCGCCGTCTGCCGCGACCTCGGCGTCGCCACCGCCCGCGTGCCGGGACGCAGCGGCGTGTGGCTGCAGGCCGACGACCGCGGCCCCGAGCGCAAGATCGCCGCCATCGGCATCCGCGTCTCCCGCGGCGTGACGATGCACGGCTTCGCGCTCAACTGCGACGTCGACCTCGACTGGTACTCCCGCTTCACCCCGTGCGGCATCACCGACGCCGGCGTCACCTCGCTGTCGGCCGAGCTGGGGCGCGACGTGCCGATCGCCGAGGTGCTCCCCCTCGTCGAGCGCCACCTGCGGCGCCTGCTGGCCTGGGAGCCGTACGACGCGACCCCCGACTACGAGGCACGCCCCGAGCCGCCCCGCATCACGCTCGTGACGCCCGGCGGGCGCTGAGCCCCCGCGCCGCCGCCGCCGACGCGCGGCGGGCGGGCGCGGCGCCGTACCACTGCGCGAGCAGCAGCACGGCGAGCGCGAGCTCCACGACGTCGCCGCCGTAGTACATGAGCACCGCGCCCGACCGGGCCTCGGCGACCTCCACGCCGGCCGGCGGGTGCGCCCACAGGTGCTTGGCGAGCACCGCGTGGCCGGCCGCGGCCAGCACGAGCACCACCAGCCGGGCTCCGGTGCCGGGGCGGTGCGGGGCCGGGTCGACGCCGACCAGCGCCGCGGTCAGCAGGTAGCCCACGACGAGGAAGTGCGCCAGCAGCAGGTGGTGCACCACCTCCTCGCGCAGCATGACCCCCGCGAGCGGCGTCGCGTAGAGCACCCACAGCGAGCCGACGTTGAGCAGCGCCGCGGTCACCGGGTGGCCGACGACGCGCACCGCCCCGCTGCCCAGCACCCGCGAGAGCCGGCGGGCCGCACCCACGGGCAGCGCCCGAAGCGCCAGCGTGACCGGCGCCGCCGCGACCAGCAGCAGGGGCGCGACCATCCCGACGAGCAGGTGCGCCGCCATGTGCCCCGTGAACCCGGCGTGCGACCAGGCCGCGAGCGGGCCCACCAGTGCCGAGGCGACGCACCCGAGGCCCAGCACCGCCAGCACGACGCGGTACGCCGGCCACCCCCGCCCGCCGCGCCGCCGTACGACGAGCGCGGCCCCGACGTACGCCGCGCCGGCCGCGAGCAGCAGCACGAGCCCGGCCCCGGCGACGAGCGGCCCCAGGACCTCGGCGGCTCCCCCGCCGTGCTCCCCGTGGCCCCCGTGCCCACCGTGCCCGTGCCCGCCGTGGTCCACCGACCTCACCCCTCGGCGCGACGGCGGCGCGCCGCCCGTGCGGTCAGCACGAGGCCGACCACCAGGACCAGCAGGCCCCCGCCGATCCACGCGGCGTCGTACGCCAGTAGGTCCACGCCGTAGCGCACCTGGTGCAGCCGCAGCACCTTGTGGTCGACCACGCCGTCCCACATCTGGAAGGCGCCGAGGCCGGTGACGAACCCGGCGACGGCGACCGCGCGCACCGCCAGGCCGCGCCGGTGCGCGTCGGCGAGCAGGAAGCCGCCCGCGACGAGGGCGACGAGCTCGGCGGCGTGCAGGAGCCCGTCGGAGAGCAGCCCGATCCGCAGCGACGCGGCGTCGTAGAAGTGGTGCCAGCCGAGCAGCTGGTGGAAGACGATCTCGTCGAGCGCGGCCATCACGGCGGCGCCGAGCAGGAACGTGGACCAGTACGTCGGGTCGCGCCCGACCGCGGGTCGTTCGACGTCGTCCGGGGCGTGCGTGACCACGGCTCCCCCTCCCGGTCGGTGCTGCTCCCGAGGCGCCTGTACCCCCGGTCGGGCGGGCCATCCGCGCGCGCCGTCCCGGCGGGGGGACGCGCCCGGGGAGGGCGGGGCGAGCAGGCGTAGAGTGACGGGGTGACCCAGACGCCATCCGCCGACGGACGCAAGCTCCTCCGCCTCGAGGTGCGCAACTCGGAGACCCCGATCGAGCGCAAGCCGGAGTGGATCAAGACCCGGGCCAAGATGGGCCCGGAGTACAAGGCGCTGCAGCACCTCGTGAAGTCCGAGGGCCTGCACACCGTGTGCCAGGAAGCCGGCTGTCCCAACATCTTCGAGTGCTGGGAGGACCGCGAGGCCACGTTCCTCATCGGCGGCGACCAGTGCACCCGCCGCTGCGACTTCTGCCAGATCGACACCGGCAAGCCGCAGGCGCTCGACCGCGACGAGCCGCGCCGCGTCGCCGAGTCCGTCCAGGCGATGCAGCTGCGCTACGCGACGATCACCGGCGTCGCCCGCGACGACCTGCCCGACGGCGGCGCGTGGCTGTACGCCGAGACCGTGCGCGTCATCCACGAGCTCAACCCCGGCACCGGTGTCGAGAACCTCATCCCCGACTTCAACGGCCAGCCCGACCTGCTGGCCGAGGTGTTCGAGTCCCGCCCCGAGGTCCTCGCGCACAACGTCGAGACGGTGCCGCGCATCTTCAAGCGCATCCGCCCCGCGTTCCGCTACGAGCGCTCCCTCGACGTGCTGACCCAGGCCCGTGCGTTCGGGCTGGTCACGAAGTCGAACCTCATCCTCGGCATGGGCGAGACCCGCGAGGAGGTGAGCCAGGCGCTGCGCGACCTCCACGAGGCCGGGTGCGACCTCATCACCATCACGCAGTACCTGCGGCCCTCGCTGCGCCACCACCCCGTGGAGCGCTGGGTCAAGCCCGAGGAGTTCGTCGAGCTGCAGGCCGAGGCCATGGAGATCGGCTTCGCCGGCGCCCTGTCCGGCCCGCTGGTTCGTTCGTCGTACCGCGCCGGTCGCCTGTACCGTCAGGCCGTCGAGGCGCGCGGGGGCGAGGTCACGATCGACGTCGGCGCCGCCCCGGCCGCCGTCTGACGCACCGACGCCCACCGCAGCCCCGCCCGACCCGGACCACCCGGCCGAACGAGACGAAGAAGGCACCACCGAGATGTCGACCAAGATGCCGACCCCGCCGAAGAAGAAGCGCCGGGCGCAGATCGCCGAGACCTACCGGATGGCCAAGAAGGGCGATCCGCGGCTGGGCCTCATCCTGCTGGGCGTCTTCGTCGTCGCGGCGGCGATCGGCTTCGCGCTCTTCTGGTTCCTCCCGGGCCCCGACCTGATCTTCGCGATCCCGGGTGCCCTGCTCTTCGGCTCGCTCGCGACCCTCATCGTCTTCGGCCGCCGGGCCCAGACCTCGATGTACACGCAGATCGAGGACCAGAAGGGCGCCGCGGCCGCCGCGCTGCAGATGCTGCGCCGTGGCTGGGTCTCCGCCCCGGTCATCGCGTTCAACAAGCAGCAGGACGTCGTGCACCGCGCCGTCGGCCGCCAGGGCATCGTGCTCATCGGCGAGGGCAACCCCAACCGCCTGCGCCCCCTCATGACCTCGGAGCGCCGCAAGCACGAGCGCGTCGCCGGCGGCGCCCCGATCACCGAGGTGATCGTCGGTCGCGGCGAGGGCCAGGTGCCGCTGCCCAAGCTGGTCAAGCACCTGCAGAAGCTGCCCAAGGCGATCCGCCCCGCGGAGATGACCGACGTGGTCAACCGGCTCAAGGCCTTCGACGCGACGCGCTCCGCCGTGCCGCTGCCGAAGGGCCCGGTGCCGACCAACATGAAGGGCATGCGCCAGAACATGCGCGGCCGCTGAGCCTGCCCCTGCACGCGACGAGGGCCCCGACCGGAGCGATCCGGTCGGGGCCCTCGTGCGTGGTGCGGGTGTGCTGCAGGTGGAGCGGTACGGCGGGACTCAGCCGCCGAGCCCGCCCGAACCGCCGGCGCCCGACCCGGTGCCGCCGCCGAACATCTCGGTGCTGTCCGTCACCGTGCTCGGGTCCGGGGCCTCGACGTCGACCTCGATGCCGAAGTCCGAGTAGGTCATCGACTGGGTCGTCTCCGGCTGCCCGGCGATCGACGGGATCGTCTGGTCGTAGCGCACGACGTTGCCGTCCTCGTCGAAGCCGACGACGTAGGTGAACTCCTCGGGCATGTCCGCCCCGCCCGCCGCGGCGAGGTCGCCCATCCCGAGGGCCTCGAGCGAGGCCATCGCGTCGATGGTCACCTCGTAGGTGTCGACCGTGGCGCCGTCGACCTCCTCCTCGCCCAGGCTCACGACGCCGGTCGCGGCCGTCTCGAACATCTGCTGGGCCGACTCGCCGTCGTACGCCGCCTTGAAGGACTGGCCGAGCGGGTTGCCCCCGGCGCCGAGGTCGATCGAGAGGTACTGGCTGCCGGTGGCGTCGGCGGGGACGTACATGACGTTGTCGACCATGATCATGGTGCCGCTCATGCCGGGGGCGAACTCGCCCTCCATCTCCATCTCCGGGCTCTCGGCGTCGAACGCGACGACGCCCTCGAGCACGCTGGTGGTGCCCCCGGAGGTGGTCTCCATGGTCACCGCCGCCGTGTCCATCTGGTCGATGGCCTCGCCGTAGGCCTCGGCGAACTCGTCGACCGGGACCTCCTCGCCCTCGGCGACACCGAAGCGCGAGTCGTCGACGGCGTCGCCGTCACCCGAGTCCTCGGAGTCCCCGGAGTCGTCGGACTGGCTGCTGTCGTTGCCGTTGTCGGCGTTGTCGGAGTCGTCGGAGCCGCAGGCGGCCAGGCCGCTGACGGCGAGGACGCTCAGGGACGTGGCGGCGACGGCGCGTCGTACGTTGAAGCGCGACATGGGTTCCTCTCGGGTGGGTGCAGGTACGGACGGCCCGAGCCGACCGGACCCCACCCTGCCCGGGTGCCGCGCCTCCAAAACGGTGGGACGCGGATCGCTCTCGTCAGCGTCGCGGCGCGAGCGGCACGACGGCCGAGCCGACCGCCAGGTCGTGCAGCCCGCGCCCGTCGGGCCGGAACACGAGCGGCGGGATCACGAGCACCACCAGCACGGCGCGCGCCAGCGACCGGAAAGGGTCGAGCGTGCCGGGGCGTCCGTCGTACCGGACCACGCGCAGGCGGGTGGCGAGCTGGCCGAAGGAGCCGCCGGCGAGGCACACGAGGATCGTCGTCTCGGCGACGAAGAGCAGCAGGGTCAGCACCGACGGGTTGATGCCGGTGACGACGTCACCCTCGGAGGGGAAGTAGCGCGCCGGCCCCACGAACGCGATGACCACGAACATGCAGGCGAACCAGTCGACGACCAGCGCCCCGACTCGGCGGGCCCACGACGCGGTCTCCTGCTGGGTGTTCGGCACGGTGGGAAAGGTTATCGGAGCGCCGCGCGAGCCCCCTCGGGCGCCACACTGTTACACGCGTGAAACAATCGGGTGACCGTTGCGAAACCGCTCCTGCATACGTTGCAGAGCACTCGCCCGGCCCATCGGTTGCGCCGGGCGGATCACCCGTACCACGAGCGAGGCGCCCCGGTGCGTCCCGCCAAGGAGGACGAATGTTCGCCAACAGCGAAGAGCTGCTGAAGTACATCAAGGACGAGGGCGTCGAGATGATCGACGTCCGGTTCTGCGACCTGCCCGGCATCATGCAGCACTTCACGGTCCCCGTGTCGTCGTTCGACCAGTCGGTCTTCGACGACGGGCTCGGGTTCGACGGTTCGTCGATCCGCGGCTTCCAGGCCATCAACGAGTCGGACATGTCGCTGTTCCCGGACCCGTCCACGGCGTACATCGACCCGTTCCGCACCGCGAAGACGCTGGTCATCAACTTCTTCATCCACGACCCGATCACGGGCGAGCCCTACTCCCGCGACCCGCGCAACATCGCGAAGAAGGCGCTGGCCTACCTCGAGACCACGGGCATCGCGGACACCGCGTTCTTCGCCCCTGAGGCCGAGTTCTACATCTTCGACAACGTGCGCTACTCCACGGGTGTCAACGAGAGCTACTACCACATCGACTCCGTCGAGGGCTGGTGGAACTCGGGCAAGGAGGGCGACAACCTCGGCTACAAGACCCGCCTCAAGGGTGGCTACTTCCCCGTCGCGCCGTACGACCACTACACGGACCTGCGCGACGACATGGTGAAGAACCTCGAGGGCGTCGGCCTGCAGGTCGAGCGCGCGCACCACGAGGTCGGCACCGCGGGTCAGGCGGAGATCAACTACCGCTTCGACACGCTGCTCAAGGCCGCGGACGACGTGATGAAGTTCAAGTACATCATCAAGAACACCGCGTGGGCCCAGGGCAAGTCGGTCACCTTCATGCCGAAGCCGATCTTCGGTGACAACGGCTCGGGCATGCACGTGCACCAGTCGCTGTGGAAGGACGGCTCGCCGCTCTTCTACGACGAGTCCGGGTACGGCGGTCTCTCCGACCTCGCCCGCTGGTACATCGGCGGCATCCTGAAGCACGCCCCGTCGCTGCTCGCCTTCACGAACCCGACGGTGAACTCGTTCCACCGCCTGGTGCCGGGCTTCGAGGCGCCGATCTCGCTGGTCTACTCCTCGCGCAACCGCTCCGCCTCGGTCCGCATCCCGATCACGGGCAGCAACCCCAAGGCGAAGCGCATCGAGACGCGCTTCCCCGACCCGTCGGCGAACCCGTACCTCGCGTTCTCGGCCCTGATGCTCGCCGGCATCGACGGCATCAAGAACAAGATCGAGCCCGCCGCGCCGATCGACAAGGACATCTACGAGCTGCCGCCGGACGAGATGGCCGAGATCGACCAGGTGCCCACGTCGCTCGGTGCCGTGCTCGACGCGCTCGAGGCGGACAACGAGTACCTGAGCCAGGGCAACGTCTTCACGCCCGACCTCATCGAGACCTGGGTCGACTACAAGCGCACCCAGGAGATCGCCCCCGTGCAGCTGCGCCCGCACCCGCACGAGTTCGAGCTCTACTACGACATCTGAGCCCCCGGCTCGACGTCCTCCACGAGCGCCCCCGGTCACCGTTCGGTGACCGGGGGCGCTCGTCGTGCAGGAGGGTCGGCGTCGGCGAAGTCCGGTCGCAGGTGGCGGGAGGTGTTCGTCGTCGTCGCGCAGATGTGCCGCGGGTGGTGGTAGCCGAACGACTCGGGCAGTCCCGTCGAGCTCGGGCCGCGCGGCACGGATCGTGCGTCGGGTCGTCCACGGCGCGGGCCGGCCGCCCCAGGGGGTGGCGGGGGCCCTCCGTCGTTCCCGGGACGCGACACTTCCCACCGTGCGATCGTGCCTCCGTGACCCCGACGCCGTCCCGCCGCACCGTCCTCCGCGCCACCGCATGGACGGCACCCGCCGTCGCCGTGGCCGTCGCCGCTCCCGCGTACGCCGCGAGCGTGGCCGCCACCTTCGAGCCGTACACGGAGCACCTGGCGAACGGGCAGGCGCGCATCGGTGCCGTCAACCTGTCGCCCACCGACGCAGTCACCGTCTCGGCGATCGTGCCCATGTCGAGCGTCACCGCGACCTCGAGGTGGACCTCGATCAACTACGCGGGCTGGGAGTACGCCGGCTCCGGCACGAGCCACGTCTTCACCGCGACCGTCGCGCCCGGCGCCCGGGGGCCCGCCCTCACCGTCTCGTGGGAGGCCGTGTCCGAGGACGGGCGGTTCGAGATGACGCTGACCGCACCCGGACAGCCGGCCGTCGCCGTCGTGGTCCCGTGGGCGATGCCGGCCGGGGTCGTCGCGCGACGGGTGGCTCCGCGGCTGTGGCCGGACACCACCCTCTACGCGTCGCCCCCAGCCTGAGCTCGTTCGACACCTCGGTCATCGTCGCCGGTGCCGATCGGCTCCACCCAGCCATCACCGGGTCTCACACACTCGGCCCGGGGGGCGAGCTTGCGCGAGCTCGTGGCCTCGTGATCATGTGGATGCGTTCTCCGCTTTCGACGAGGAGGTTCGATGGTGGCCCACCAAGAGGCGACGCCGCGGAAGTCACGCGCTGACGCGGAGCGCAACCGGTTGCGCATCCTCGACATCGCGGAGGGGTTCTTCGCCGAGCAGGGCGTGAGCGGCGCGATGCAGGACATCGCCCGACGCGCGGGCCTCGGGCCGGGCACCCTCTACCGCCACTTCCCGACGCGGGAGTCCCTCCTCGCCGCACTCCTGCAGGCCCGTTGGGAGGAGCTCGACGCCCGCCGCGCGGAGATCGAGGCCGAGGAGGGCGACGCGCTCGCAGCACTGGAGCTGTGGCTGACCGCGCTGGGTGACTACGTGACGGTCTTCGACGGCCTGCCCGGCCCTCTCCGGGAGGCCCTCAGCGAGACCACCTCGCCGCTGGCCATCACCTGTGAGCTGCTCGTCGAGATCACCGGCCGGTTCCTCGCTGCTGCCCAGGCGGCCGGCCGCGCCCGTCCGTGGGTCCGTGATCGGGACCTGGTCCTCACCGTGCTGGCATCGGAGTGGGTCAGTGCCGCACGACTGGCGGACGAGGGGTCCGGAGACTCCCTCCGAGCCATCGCGCGCGAGGGCTGGCGCGTGCCGGCCGCTCCCCCGCGCTCCACGCCGGCGTCCTGACCGGGTCCCCCGTGCGGGAGTGAGACGGCCCGTCGGCACGCCGCCGCACCGGGGAGCTGAACCGCGCCGTACGCCGGCCGAACCGCGCCGTACGCCGGCCGCCGTACCAGGGCACCCTCGTGTCGTCCGCCACTTCCTGACCCCGTTCGTTGACAACCGGACACTGCCTCCGTAACGTTCCAATTGAACGGACACTGCATCCGTTTTCATCCGGTCCATCGAAGCACCGGCGCTCGAGTGGCCCTCGAGGACCGTCGACGCCGCATCGCCGGCCGACCCTCCCCGTCGACGCCTCGTGCCGCCCTGCCCGCTGGCTGGACCCGACCGTGGCCGCCGACGAGCCGGGCACGTCGCAGCGACCAACCTGTTCCGCACCACACGAGATGGCGAGCACGCACATGACCACCCCACCGACCCCTGACCTCGCGGCGGCGCCGACGGCCCACTCCGACGACCGGCTCCCACCGGGCGTCGCTCTGGTCATCGGGATCCTGATCGTCTCCACGTTCATCGTCTTCCTCAACGAGCTGCTCCTGGGAGTCGCGCTCCCGACGCTGATCGAGGACTTCGGGGTCACCCCGAGCACCGGTCAGTGGGTCACGACGGGCTTCCTGCTGACCATGGCCGTGCTGATCCCTGCCAGCAGCTTCGTGATGCGACGGTTCCACCTGCGCACGATCTTCCTGGTTGCGATGTCGCTGTTCGTCGTCGGGACGGCGCTCGCCGCGACCGCGCCGACGTTCGGCGTCCTGGTTGCCGGGCGAGTCGTCCAGGCTTCCGGTACCGCCGTGTTCCTGCCCCTGTTGATGACGACGACCATGCGCCTGGTGCCGGCCGCTCGTCGCGGCCAGATGATGGCGATCACCACGGCCGTCCCGGCCGTGGCGCCGGCGGTCGGCCCGGCCCTCTCGGGCCTCGTGCTGTCGACGCTGAACTGGCGTTGGTTGTTCATCCTGATGCTGCCGTTCGCGGGCGCTGCCCTAGCCCTGGGCGCCTGGAAGCTGCGCAACACCACCACGCCGGAGCCGGTGGCCCTCGACGTGCCGTCGTTGCTGTTGTCCGCGCTCGGGTTCGGCGGCCTGGTCTACGGACTCTCGCTGATCGGCGAGGCGTCCTCGGGGCACACCCCGATCTCGCCCTACCTGCCGATCGCGGTGGGTGTCGTGGCTCTGGTGGGGTTCGTCCTGCGGCAGATCCCGCTGCAGCGTCGCGACAGGGCGTTCCTGGACATGCGGATCTTCCTCCGGAGGTCGTTCACCGCGCCCCTGCTGGTGATGCTCCTGGTCGCGGGCAACGCGATCGGCCTGCTGGTCGTGCTCCCGCTGGTGCTGACCAACGTCACCGGTCTGAGCATCCTCCAGCTCGGTCTCTTCCTGGTCCCGGGCGGAGTGGCGATCCCCATCTTCGCGGCAGCGAGCGGCCGGATGTACGACCGCCTCGGTCCACGCCCGTTGATGATCCCCGCGGCCGTCGTCTGGCTGGCCGTCCTCTGGTTCCTGAGCGGGGTGGACGAGGGCACGAGCGTGGCCACGCTGATCGTCGCGTGGCTCGTGTTCACCAGCGCTCAGGCCGCGATGTGGGCGGTGCTCACCACGAGCGCGATGGGCGGGTTGCGCCCCGATCTCTATCCCCACGGCGCCTCGGCCTTCGCCACCGCGCAACAGCTCGCCGGCGCCGCCTTCGGTGCGGTGTTCATCTCGGCCTACACGATCGGATCCGGCGCCCGCGACGCCGGCGTGCTCGACACGGCCCAGGCGACGTCGGCCGCGAACGCCGCCTTCCTGACCGCCTTCGCCATCGGGGTGGTCGTCCTGGTCGGCGCGTTCTTCGTCGGCCGGGCGTCGGGTCCGGCAGACGGCGGGGTCTCCACCGACGAGGCCGGCACCGCCGCCACGGGCGCCACGGGCGGCACGGCCTCGGCCGCTGCGCCCGCGGCCGAGGCCGGAACGCTCGTCGACGGGGCGGTGGCCCGATGACCGCGACGGACAAGAAGCTCATCCTCGCGATGGGGATGATCGACGGCTACGGGGGTTTGCACGGCGCCTGGCGGGCCCCGCACGTCGACCCCGGGACGTACGCGGATGTCGACGCCACCGTCCGCCATGCCAAGGCGGCAGAGCGCGGCAAGTTCGCCTTCCTCTTCACCCCGGACTTCCCCGCCGTGCGCGGCGATGTCGAGCACTCCACGATCAGCAACCTCATGGACCCGCTGATCCAGCTGACCGCGGTCGCACGAGAGACGACGAACATCGGCTTCGTCGCGACCGGGTCGACGACGTTCCAGGAACCGTTCAACACCGCCCGCCAGTTCAAGGCGCTGGACGTGTTGAGCCACGGCCGTGCAGGCTGGAATGCCGTCACGACGAGCGACCCCGCCGTCGCCGCCAACTACGGGCGGCCCGTCGCCGACCGCGCTGAGCGCTACCAGCGCGCGCACGAGACGATCCAGATCGTCCAGGCGCTCTGGGGCAGCTGGCAGGAGGACGCCTGGATCAAGGACCAGGCGGCGAACCGCTTCATCGACCCGACGAAGCTGCAGCCGGTCAACCTGCAGGGCGAGCACGTCGCGTCCCGCGGCCCACTCGCGATCCCCCCGTCGGAGCAGGGCCAGCCCGTCGTCTTCACGTCGGGCGGCCCCAGCCCGCACCTGCTCTCGATCGCGGGCCGCTACGCCAGCGGCTTCATCGCCGAGGTGTGGACCATCGAGGAGGCGCGCGCGCAGCGCGAGCTCGTGCGGGAGGCGGCACGCGAGGCCGGCCGTGACCCTGACGAGGTCAAGTACATCCCCGGCGTCATGACCACCGTCGCTCCCACCGTGCGCGAGGGCCTCGACCGGCGCCTGACCTACGCCGGCGACGTCATCGAGGCCCGTCTGCCCCACCTCGGGGCGGTGCTCGGCATCCACATCGACCCGGCTCGGTTCGACGAGCCGCTCACGGCGGAGCAGCTGGCCTCCGCCCACGCCTCACCGATGGACCCCCGGTCGTCGATCGCGCTCGACGTGGCACGCAGGGGGTGGTCCCCGCGCGACGTCCTCGCCCACGGCGTGATCGACTTCCACCCCACCGTGGTCGGCCCGGGCGAGCTCCACGCCGACCACCTGCAGGAGTGGTTCGAGGCGGGAGCGGCCGACGGCTTCTGGATCACCCCGGACATCTACGAGGACGGTGTCGACGCCTTCGTCGACGAGGTGGTGCCGATCCTGCAGCAGCGCGGCGTCTATCCCACGGAGTACCCGGGCACGACCCTGCGCGCGAACCTCGGCGTACCGCGCCAGTACGGCCTGGACCCACGCACCACCGGAGGTCAGCACCCGTCACGGTGAGTGCCACCGCCGGTCGTCCCACGACGCCGCCGAGACGCCGTGGCCTCCACGCAGGACGGGCCCCTACGATGGCTCCGATCCCCGATGACCCACCCCGACGACGACACCCGCAAGCTGCTGCTCGTCGTCGACGCGCCATCGCTGCTGCACCGCAACCACCACGCCCGCGCCCACACCCGGGCTCTCGACCGCGCCGGCCGGCCGGTCTGGGCGCTGCACGGGATGCTGCGGCAGATCATCGAGTCCATCGACCGGTTCGCGCCCGACGCCGTGCTCTTCGGCCTCGACGACCGGACGGCGTCGGTACGCCGCGACGCCTACCCGGCGTACAAGGCCGGCCGCGCCGAGAAGCACCCCGAGCTGATCAGGCAGCTCGAGCGGGCGGGAGCGCTGCTCGACGCGCTCGGTCTGGCGACGCTCACCCCGCCCGGTCTCGAGGCCGACGACGTCAGCGCCTCGGGCGCCGCCTGGGCGGGCCGGCACGGCTGGGACTGCGTCATCATCACCTCCGACCGCGACACCTTCGCCCACATCAGCGACCACACGAAGGTGCTGCGGCTGATCGACGGCGGCATCAACGGCTCGCCGCTGCTCGACCCCCGGCGGCTGCACACGATGTACGGCGTCGCTGCGGAGAACTACCTCGCGTACGCCGCGCTGCGCGGCGACGCCAGCGACAACCTCCCCGGCGTACCGGGGATCGGGGAGAAGACGGCCGCCATCCTCCTCAAGGCGGCCGGCTCGATGCAGGCGGTGTGGGCCGACGTCGAGCACGGCGACGGGAGCACCGTCGCCGCCGCCCTCGACTCGTGGGCGGTGGACAACGGCAGCCCCCGCCTCGGCGCGCGCGTCGTACGCCACCTCACCGCGCCCGGGGCGCGGGAGCGCTACGACTTCAACGTCTCGATGATGCGCGGCCACGACGACCTCGAGCTGGGGCTGACCCCCGATGTGCCCGGCACACCCGGCCTGCTGCCGCTCGACGTCGACCGGGTCAGCCGCGTCGTGGGGTTCCTCAACGTCGAGGCGACGACGTCGCTGGCCGTGCGGGTCCTGACGGGTGCCCCCGCCTCGGCCGGTCGGTGACGTCGGTCAGCCGACGCTGATCTCGACCTGGTCGGGGTAGAACGCCACGTGACCCGCGATGGGGGCGACGGCGTCGTACGGCGCGTCGTACCCCCACACCGCGTTCTCCGCTCGCTCGTCACCGTCGACGAGCGAGAAGTAGCCCGCCTCGCCCTTGTAGGGGCAGTACGTCGCGTGGCTCGTCCGTTCGAGGACCGACGCGTCGACGTCGGCGAGCGGGACGTACTGCGCCGGCGGGTAGTCGGCCTCCTGCAGCGTCAGTGCGCGCTCGGTCTCGGCGATGACCCGGCCGTGGCGCGTCACCACCACCCGGCCCTCCGTGGGCGTGACGGTGATGGGGTGGGTCTCGTCGGGGATGAGATGCGGTCGCTCGGTCATGACGTGGGTAACACCACCCGGTGGCAGCGTCATCCCGACCACTGATCGACCGCTCTTGAGCCCGACGCGATTCCTGCAGCTTGTGCGGGCCTGGCACATCCGACCGGAAGCCAGGAACACATGCCAGCCGTCGGCCCGCCGCGCTAGGTTCCCCTCATGGCGAAGTACCCCCGGATCCGGGAACAGCATGTCGCAGTGTTCGGTGAGAGCGGATCGGGCAAGACAGTGCTCGTCTCTTCCTTCTTCGGCCCGACCCAGGAGGGGTCCTACAAGAACGATCTTTGGGACCTCGTCGCAGATGACACCGGCCAGGGCAACCGGCTGTACCAGAACTACCTGGGCATGCGGGACAACGCGACGGCACCGATGGCCACCCGCTTTGCCAACACCACCTACTACTTCTCCCTGAAGCTTCGAGGCGCGGACCTGGACGCCGCCAAGAAGCGGCCCTTCGACGTTCTCCGGCTCGCCTGGCACGACTACCCAGGTGATTGGTTCCAGGACGAGCCCTCCAGCGACGAGGAGCGGAACCGGCGCACGGACACGTTCCGATCGCTGCTCAAGTCCGACGTCGCCCTGTTGCTCGTGGACGGGCAGAAGCTCCTCGACTACGAGGGGCAGGAGGAGCGCTACCTCAAGTCGGTGCTGGGCAACTTCCGACAGAACCTGCTGCGTCTCAAGGACGACCTCCTGTCCGGCGAGGGGCGACTGGTCGAGTTCCCGCGCATCTGGATCCTCTCCCTGTCCAAGGCTGACCTGCTGCCGGACATGGACGTCCACGCCTTCCGCGACCTGGTCATCCTCAAGGCAGCTGAGGAGATCGAGAGTCTGCGGACCACGCTTCAGCAGTTGATCGACACCCCCGACGCGCTCGCGATCGGCGAGGACTTCATGCTGCTGTCCTCCGCGAAGTTCCAGCTCGCGTCCAACGCCGGTGCGCCCGTGGAGATCGACCTCACCCGACGCGTCGGTGTCGATCTCGTCCTTCCCGTTGCTTCGTTGTTGCCGCTCGAGCGCCGCGTTCAGTGGCAGTCGAGGCTGACCATCCCCATGAAGGTCCTCGACTCTCTCGCCGATGGCGCCGAACTACTGGCAGCGGGACTCACCGGTGGAAAGTTCGTGCTGTTGGAGAAGGCGTTGGCGAGACTGCCGAAGACCGGAAAGGCCTCGAAGGTTGCCGCCAGGGTCGTCCCGATCCTTGCCGAAGCCGTGGAACTGGCTGGTCCCAAGCTCCGGGAGATGAACGAGCAGGCACGCGCTCAGCACGACTACCTGCGCGCCACCCTCACACAACTCAAGCTCGACCTCGAGCAGGGGGTCGCGGACAACGTGATGCGGAAGGCCAAGTGAGCGTCGGGCCCGCTCAGGTCACACGGCTCATCTGGGCGACGCGGGGACGTTCTTGGGTCTTCCGATTCCTGCTCGACGCCGGTCTGCACGACCCACTCCCCCTCTACGAACGCGCATTCGGCGCTCTCCGCGACCAGCCGGAGGCGTGGCGTCGCGAGGGGTCCGACGTGGCGCTTCGGTTCCCCGACCCCCAAGGTCGGACCGACACGGCCGGCCGGATCATCCCTCACGAGTTCGTCGTGATCGGCGCCCTCGCCCCACGGATCGAGTCGATCCAGGACGGGCAGGACCAGGTGTGGCCTCTCGTCAGCGAGGCGTACGCCGCCATCTGGGACTCCCCCTCCCCGCCACCAACCCTCGAACTCGAGCACGACGAAGGCTTGCAGGTTCGCTTTCGCTGACATCTCGTCAGACGTTCTTATCCGACCTGGTCCGGGTACCACAGCTCCGCTGGGACCGTTCGCAGCGGAGCGATGCACCGTGGTTTCGACCAGACAAACGGGCGGCGTCGCGCCGGCCGGTCGTCCACACTCGGGCCCATGAAGCAGACCAAGATCCTCCGCCGGCTCGAGAGCTCGCTGACCGACGGACGGATCGTCACGGTGGTCCGGGACCAATTCGAGGCCGACCAGATCGACGGGTTCGTCATCGCCCTGACCGACGACTGGGTCGTCCTGCACGCGCTGGCGGACGGTGTCCACCTTGACGACATCGCGATGCTGCGGCTCCGCGACGTCTCGCGCATCTGGTTCCGCGACGACGACCCCTACCACCACCGGGCCATCACAGCCCTCAACGGGCCCGTGGCGTCGTTCGACTGCGCGCCGGACGTAGGCACCGTCGAGCTGCTCACCGCAGCGGCCGCCACCGCCGACATCTTCGCTATCCACCTGGAGGTGCTCGAGGGCGAACCGCTCGCGATCGGACGCCTGCTCGACCACGGGAAGAAGCGCTTCACGCTGCACTACGTCGGTCGCGACGGAGAGTGGGCCCGCGCGAGCGAGCGCTGGCGGTACCGCGACGTCACGCGCATCGAGGTCGGCGGGCGGTACCTGGACGCGCTCAACCAGTTCGCAGACCCCTATCCCGACGCCGACGCGAGCTGAAGGTCCCCGACGACCCGGCGGAGCACGCGGCGACGCGCCCGCGCTCCCCCACCACCCCTTTGCGACGATGACCCGGTGCACCGACTCGTGGGCCTGCTGCTGACCGTCACGGTCGGTCTCGTGCTGGCCGACTCGGCGATCGTCACGCTCGCGCTGCCCGAGATGCTCGAGCAGCTCGACGCGTCGGTCACCGAGGTCGCGTGGGTGCTCATCTCCTACAACCTCGTGCTGGGGGTGCTCGCCGTACCGGCCGCCCTGCGACCGCTCCGCGTCCGCCCGCGCATCCTCGCCGCGGCCGGCATCGCCGTCTTCGCCGGCGCGTCGGCGTGGTGCGCGGCCGCCCCCACGATCGAGATGCTCATCGCGGCCCGCTGCCTGCAGGCGGTCGGCGGGGCGTTCGCGCTCGTCGGTGCGCTCGAGCTGCTCGTCGCCCGCTCCGGCGAGCGGCGGGGCGTCGCGGCGTGGGTGACGGCCGGTGTGGTCGGTACGGCGGCGGGCCCGGTCGCCGGCGGCCTGCTGACCGAGGCCATCTCGTGGCAGGCGATCTTCATCGCCCAGGTGCCGTTCGCGGCGCTCGCGGTGCCGGCGGCGCTCGCCGTACGCACCCGGCGAGAAGGGCACCCCGCCGCCCCGGAGCCGCCGGTCGCGCACCGCCCCGTCATCGGCCACAACGTCACCCTCGCCCTGCTCTCGGCCGCGCTGACCGCGGCGCTCTTCCTGCTGGTGCTGCTGCTCGTCGAGGGGTGGCGCCACTCCCCCGCCACCGCCGCCCTCACCGTGTCCGTCATCCCCGTCGCGGCGCTCGCCGCCCAGCCCCTGGCGCGGCTGCTGCGGACCACGCCCGACCTCGAGCTCGCCGCGGGCTGCGTGCTCGTCGCCGGCGGTCTCGTCGGTCTCGCGCTCCCGCCGTCGGCCGACCTGTGGTGGACCGTCGCACCGCAGGCGCTCGTCGGTCTCGGCCTGGGGCTCAGCGTCGACCAGCTCACGCACCTCGCGATGAAGGACCGGCTCCCCCGGGCCCGGCACGCGGCCTGGACCATCAGCGCGCGCCACCTCGGCGTCGTGCTGGGGCTGGCGGTGCTCACGCCGGTCTTCACCGCCGACCTCCTCGACGCCGAGGAGCCCGCGACCGAGGCGATCGCGGCGCTGGTGCTCGACGCGCCGCTGCGGCCCGACGACAAGATCGCCGTCGCCCGGGCGCTGGGCTCCCACCTCACCGACCAGCGCGGCCAGGTGCCCGAGCTGGACGGGGCGTTCGCGGAGCTCGACGTACGGGCCGAGGACGAGGCCGTCGTGGCCGACCTCGAGCGCGGCCTCGACGACCAGCTCGACCGGTCGGTGTCGCGGGCGTTCCGCGACTCCTACCTCCTCGGCGCCGGCCTCGCCGGGCTGGCGCTGCTCTCCGTCGTGCTGACGGCCGCTGTGGGCGCAGCGTCGCGGTCCCGCAGGAGCACGGCGTGAGCGCCGGACTGCGGGCCGGTGCGCTCCCCGGGCTGGCGCTGGCCCTCGTGGCCGGCGTCGTCGGCGCGCAGGTCGCGGCCGGCGGTGGCGACTTCGCGCCGCTGCGTCCGGCCGACGCCTGCGCCGACCGCTCGGTGGCCTCGCAGGCCGACGGCATCGAGGGCCTCACCGAGCAGCTCGTGCTGCGCGGGATCGACGACGCCGCGTGCACCCTCGACGTCAGCCGCGAGGCCCTCACCCTCGAGCTCGCGCAGCAGGACGAACCCACCGACGCGCAGGTCGACGCGGTCCGCGACGGGCTGCGTGCGGCGGTGGGCGAGCTCGCCGACGAGGACGCGCTCCCCCCGTCCTCCTCGCTCGTCGACGAGGCCCTCGAGGGCGCCGACCTCAACCGCTTCGTGGAGGGCGCCATCCGGCTGGTCCCCGACTCCGTGGTCGACGACGCGCTGCCCACCGAGGACGTCCTGACCCGCGCGGTCGACGAGCTCGACGTACGGGCAGTCCTGTCCGACCTCGACGACGCCGAGGCGCTCAACGAGGCGGTGCAGGACGCGGTCACCCAGGCCGTGCGGGACGAGCTGACCGACCGGGTCCGCAACCTCGTCTGAGAGCCGGAGTCACCCCGCCGCTGCCGCCCGGGCACCGGCTTCTGCGTTCCCCTGCGTCCCGGGCCCATCGGTGACACCCTGCAGCGTGCCCTCCCCCTCCCGCCGCACCGTCCTGCGCGCCACCGCCTGGTCGGTCCCCGTGGTCAGCGTCGTCGCCACCGCTCCTGCGTTCGCCGCCAGCGCGCCCGGATCCCCGGTGCTGGCGCTCGCGCTGTCCGAGGGTCCGGCACCCGACCCCGCCATGCGGCGGGTGACCGTCAGCGCGACGAACCCCAGCACGTCGCCGCTGGAGCTCACGGTCGTCATGCCCTGGCACGCTGCCGGCGGGTCACAGCTGTTCGAGGTCGACTACGGCAGCGGGTGGGCGTTCGTCGGGGACGGCACGATCGTCACCGGCTGGCTCACCGTCGCCCCGTCGACGACGGCCCCGTCGTTCTGGGTGGACTACGTGGTCCCGGCAGGGGTGAGCGAGGACATCACGCTCACGTTGTCGGCGCCGGGCTTCGACAGCGTGGCTGCCGTGGTCACGCTGCGGTCCACGGCCCCACCGGCGTGAGTCGACGAGGACACGGGGAGACGCAGCCCGTCAGGCCCGCCCGGCCTCTCCGCGCCCGGCCGGCTGCCGGGCCGTGAACAGCAGCGCGCCCAGCGCCACGACGACGAGCAGGGCGAGGCCGAGGCCGTAGTCGTCCAGCACGACGCCGTACGTCGCGCCCATCACCAGTGGCGGGAAGAAGCCGCCGAGACCGCCCGCAGCACCGACGAGGCCCGTCACGGTGCCCACCTTCTCCGGCGGCGACTGCACGGCCACCCAGGCGAAGACACCACCGGTGCCCAGGCCGAGGAACAGTGCGAGCAGCACGAACGCGATGCCCGCGGGCACCTCCGCCGGCGGCTCGAGCGCCACGACCACCGCGAGGACCGCGGTGCCCGCCAGCGACGCCATCACCACGGTCCGCGGGCCCACCTTGTCGGCCAGGACGCCGCCGAGCGGACGGGCCAGCACCGCGGCGATCGCGAAGCCCGCCGTGCGCGTGCCCGCCCCCGTCAGGTCGAACGCGTAGACGTCGGTCAGGTAGGTGGGCAGGTACGTCGAGAACGCCACGAACCCGCCGAACGTGACGGCGTAGAGGAACGACATCCGCCAGGTCACCGGCAGGCGCAGGCCGAGCGCGAGCTTCGGCAGCACCGGGTTGTGGTTCGGCGTCCATCGCGGGGAGTCCCGCAGGAACGCCCAGCAGAGCACCGCGGTGAGGACGAGGGCGACCGCGACGAGCACGTGGGTCGTGGTGTACCCGAACGACTCGACGAGGCGAGGCGTGAAGAAGGACGACAGCGCCGTGCCGCCCATGCCGGCGCCGAACACGCCGGTCGCGAACCCGCGGCGGGGCGCGTCGTACCAGGCGTTGACGAAGGGGACGCCCACGGCGAACGTCGTGCCGGCCACGCCCAGGAAGAAGCCGAACACCAGCAGCAGGGGGTAGGACCCCCGCTCCCCGGCGAACGCGACGAGGAGGACGAACGGGGCGGACGCGGCGAGCAGCAGCGGGAACATGACCCGGCCGCCGTACCGGTCCGTCATCGCCCCGGCGATGATCCGCCCCAGCGAGCCGACCAGCACGGGGATCGCCACCAGCAGCGACTTCTCCGAGCCGGTGAGGTCGAGGTCCTGCGCGTAGCGGACGCCCAGCGGGCCGACGAGGTTCCACGCCCAGAAGCTGACGACGAACGCGAAGGTGGCCAGGGCCAGGTTGCGACCCTGGCCGGTCAGGTCCGCCGCGGTGCCGGCGGGGCTCGTGGTCGTCATGGGCTCTCCTGGGTCGGGCCGGCTCACGGCCGGTCGCGGTCGGACGTCCCCACCGCGCTCCAGCCGCGGCGGGCGGGGCGGGCGGCGGCGACGTCGTCGCGGCTGCGGTAGACGATGTAGGGGCGGAACAGGTAGTGCACCGGCGCCGTGAAGGCGTGCACGAGCCGCGTGAACGGCCAGATCGCGAAGAGGGCCATCGCCACGAGCACGTGGGCGTGGAACTGCGTCGGGGCGGCGGCCATCGCCTCCACGTCCGGCTGCAGCGTGAACAGCGAGCGGAACCAGGGCGAGACCGTCTGGCGGTAGTCGTGCGCCTCGTGGCCGGCCCCGACCGCCTTGAGGGTGGTCCACAGCCCGAGCGCGATGGTGGCGACGAGCACGACGTACATGAGCTTGTCGTTGCGGGTGGTGGCCATGAAGACCGGCCCGGTCGTGCGGCGGCGGTACAGCAGGATGAGCAGACCGCCGAGCGTCATCACGCCCGCCAGGCCGCCCAGCACGAGCGCGTTCACGTGGTAGAGCTCCTGGCTCACACCCACGGCCCTCGTCCACGACTCCGGGATCACCAGCCCGATCACGTGGCCGACGAGCACCACGAGGATGCCGGCGTGGAACAGCGGCGACCCGATGCGCAGCAGCCGCGACTCGTAGAGCTGCGACGAGCGGGTGGTCCAGCCGAACTTGTCGTAGCGGTAGCGCCAGGCCGTCCCGGCCACGAGGACGACGAGCACGAGGTACGGCAGGACGCCCCACAGCACGGTGCTCACGCGCCCGCCCCCTGGCCGATCACCGGCAGCAGCCGCGGGTCGTAGGGCTCGAGCCCGACCGCCTCCGGCGCCGGCGGGCCGGCCATCGCCATGGCGGCCCGCCGGTCCGCCGGGGACTCCCCCGGCAGCGTGGCGCAGACCGCGGCGACCGCACCGGCGTACGGCGTGCCCCGCTCGAGCAGCGCGAACCGCAGCAGCTCCAGCCCCGGCCGGAAGTCGAGCAGCAGCGCGCTGCCGGCCTCGAGGTCGGCGAGCGCCGCGAACTCCAGCACCATCGACAGGTGGTCGGGCAGCTCCCCGCCGGTGTCGACGAGCCAGCCGCTGGCCCGGTACGCGCTCTTGAACCGCCCCAGCACCTCGCCGCGGCGCCGGGTGTCGCCGTCGGTCCAGTACGACAGGTGCAGCGCGTGCTTGCGGTCCAGGTCGAACAGCTCGACGTACTCGCTCTGGAGCGTCGCGAGCGGGGTCCGGGCCAGGTGGTCGACCAGCACGCCCAGGGCCGGGTCGACGCCCGGGTGCTCCTCCAGCGCGGCGCGCAACGCCGGCAGGCGGCCCACCAGGTCCTCGTCGGGGTAGGACAGCATCCACGCGGCGACCTGGTAGGTCACGCGGGTCGTCATCTCGTCGCGGCGGCGCCTCACCGCGGGTCCTCCCCGCTCGCGGGCCGCTGCGCGGGGAACAGCCCCTCCGGGCGCCCGTTGCCGTCCCAGTTCAGCAGGTTGACCCGGCCCCGCATCGACTCCTCGGACGTGGCCCGGTCGGTGGTCTGCCGGTCGCGGAGCGCGTGGAACGTCTCCACCGCGACGGGCACCGGCGCCCCGCTCGCCTCGCCGAACGGGCCGGAGTCGTACATGCCGGGCCCCTCGTCGTAGTCGAGCGAGCAGCCCATCTCCTCCAGCCGGTGGGCGTCCTCGACGTGGGCGGTGGGGATGACGTAGCGCTCCTCGTACTTCGCGATCGCCATGAGCCGGTACATCTCGTACAGCTCCTGCTCCCCCATCCCGACGGCCGCCGGGATGGACGCGTCGGGCTCCCGGCCGAGCGTGACGCCCCGCATGTAGGCGCGCATCGCGGCGAGCTTCTGCAGGACGCCGGTGACGACGTCGGTGTCGCCGGCCGTGAACAGCTCGGCGAGGTACTCCACCGGGATGCGCAGCGCCTCGATGGCGCCGAACAGGGTGCCGGCGTCCTCCGCGTCGTGGCCCTGGGAGGACAGCAGGTCGACCACCGGCGAGAGCGGCGGGACGTACCAGACCATCGGCATCGTGCGGTACTCCGGGTGCAGGGGCAGCGCCACCCGGTAGGTCTTCGCCAGCGCGTAGACCGGCGAGCGCCGGGCCGCGTCGAGCCAGTCGGCGGGGATGCCGCTCTCCTGCGCCGCGGCGACGACCTCGGGGTCGTGCGGGTCGAGCATCAGGTCGAGCTGCGCCTCGTACAGCTCCTGCGGGTCCTCGACGGAGGCCGCCGCGGTGACGGCGTCCGCGTCGTACAGGAACAGGCCGAGGTAGCGCAGGCGCCCGACGCAGGTCTCCGAGCACACGGTCGGCAGCCCGACCTCGACCCGCGGGTAGCAGAACGTGCACTTCTCGGCCTTGCCCGAGCGGTGGTTGAAGTAGATCTTCTTGTACGGGCACCCCGTGATGCACTGCCGCCAGCCGCGGCAGCGGTCCTGGTCGACGAGCACGATGCCGTCCTCGCTGCGCTTGTAGATCGCGCCGGACGGGCACGACGCCATGCACGACGGGTTGAGGCAGTGCTCGCAGATGCGGGGCAGGTAGAACATGAAGGTCTGCTCGAGCTCGAGGCGCACCTTGTCCTCGGACTCGCGGCGCAGCTTCTCCACGACCGGGTCGAGGTGGCCCATCTCGCTGGAGCCGCCGAGGTTGTCGTCCCAGTTGGCCGACCACGTGATCCGGGTGTCCTCGCCGGTGATGAGCGACTTGGGCCGGGCGACCGGGAAGTCGTCGCCGAGCGGCGCCTCCACGAGGTTCTGGTAGTCGTAGGTCCACGGCTCGTAGTAGTCGCCGAGCTCGGGCTGCACCGGGCTGGCGAACAGGCCGAACAGCTTCTTGAGCCGCCCGCCCGCCTTGAGCCGCAGGTTCCCGCGGGGGCCGAGCTCCCAGCCGCCGCGCCAGCGCTCCTGGTCCTCGTAGCGGCGCGGGTATCCCTGGCCGGGCCGGGTCTCGACGTTGTTGAACCAGACGTACTCGGTGCCGGCGCGGTTGGTCCACGCCTGCTTGCAGGTCACCGAGCAGGTGTGGCACCCGATGCACTTGTCGAGGTTCATGACCATGCCCATCTGGGCCATCACGCGCATCAGTACCGCACCTCCTGGGAGCGCTTGCGCACCGTCGTCACCATGTCGCGCTGGTTCCCGGTCGGGCCGAGGTAGTTGAACGTGTACGACAGCTGCGCGTAGCCGCCGATGAGGTGCGTCGGCTTCACCAGCAGCCGCGTGACGGAGTTGTGGATGCCGCCGCGGCGCCCCGTGGCCTCGGACCTCGGCACGTCGATCGTGCGCTCCTGGGCGTGGTAGACGTACACGACCCCGGCCGGCATCCGGTGGCTCACGATGGCGCGCGCCACGAGCACGCCGTTGGCGTTGACGCACTCGACCCACTCGTTGTCGTGGACGTCGATGCTGCCCGCGTCCTGCGGGCTCATCCACACGGTCGGCCCGCCCCGCGAGAGCGACAGCATGAGCAGGTTGTCCTGGTACTCCGAGTGGATCGACCACTTCGAGTGCGGCGTCAGGTAGCGCACGGTGACCGTCGCCCCGTCGGGCCCGAGCCGGGGTTCCCCGAACAGGCGGTGCATGTCGAGCGGCGGCCGGTACGTCGGGAGGGACTCGCCGAGGTCGGACATCCAGTCGTGGTCGAGGTAGAAGTGCATCCGCCCGGTCAGGGTGTGGAACGGCTTGAGCCGTTCGATGTTCACCGTGAACGGCGCGTAGCGGCGCCCGCCGGTCTCCGAGCCCGACCACTCCGGGCTCGTGATGACCGGGACGGGCTGGCGCTGGGTGTCGGCGAACGTGATGCGCCGCTCCTCGGACCCCTCGGCCAGGTCGGCCAGCGGCCGGCCCACCCGCTCCTCGAGCGTCCGGAAGCCCTGCAGGGCGAGCCGCCCGTTCGTCGTGCCCGACAACGACAGGATCGCCTCGGCCATCTTCACGTCGGTGTCGAGCGCAGGACGCCCGTCGCCGGCGCCGCCGAGCATGACGCCGTTGGTCCGCGCCAGCCGCTCGACCTCCTCGCCCAGGCGGTAGGTGACGTTCTTGACCGTGAAGCCCAGCTCGTCGGCGAGCGGCCCGATCGTCGCCAGCTTGTCGGCGATGGCCGTGTAGTCGCGCTCCACGACGGTGAACACCGGCAGGTCGCGGCCCGGGCGACCCGGTCGGTCGGCGTCGCGCCAGTCGGCGACCCGGCCGCCGGGGTTGGCGACCTCACCCGGCGTGTCGTGCTGCAGCGGGACGCTCACCAGGTCCTTGCGGACCCCCAGGTGGGTGCGGGCCATCTCCGAGAACCGGCGCGCCAGCAGGTGGAAGGTGTCGAAGTCGCTCTTCGCCTGCCACGGCGGGTCGATCGCCGGGGTGAACGCGTGGACGAAGGGGTGCATGTCGGTCGAGGACAGGTCGTGCTTCTCGTACCAGGTGGCGGCGGGCAGGACGACGTCGGAGAGCAGGGTCGTCGACGTCATCCGGAAGTCGGCCGAGACGAGCAGGTCGAGCTTGCCCTCCGGCGCCTCGTCGTGCCAGGCCACCTCGCTCGGGCGCGGGACGTCCGGCGCCTCGCCGCCCTCCCCGTCGACGCCGCGGACGTTCGAGTGCGTCCCCAGCAGGTGCTTGAGGAAGTACTCGTTGCCCTTCGCCGACGAGCCCAGCAGGTTGGAGCGCCACAGCACGAGGGTCCGCGGCCAGTTCTCGGGCGCGTCCACGTCCTCGATGGCCGGGGTGAGCTCGCGCCGGTGCAGGGCGTCGGCCACGTACGACGCGGCGTCCGCGGCGCGGCCCTCGGCGACGGCGGCCTCCGCGTCGTCCGCGACCTGCAGCGGGTTAATGCCGAACTGCGGGTAGAACGGCATCCAGCCGAGGCGGGCGGACTGGGCGATCGCGTCGGCGGTGTGCTTGCCCGCGAGGTGCCCCTCGGCCAGCGGCGAGGCCAGCGAGTCCGCCGAGTACCCGTCCTGGCGCCACTGCCCGGTGTGCATGTACCAGTACGACGTGCCCGTCATCGTGCGCGGCGGACGCGACCAGTCCAGCGCGTTCGCCAGCGAGATCCACCCGGTGACGGGGCGGCACTTCTCCTGCCCGACGTAGTGCGCCCAGCCGCCGCCGTTGCGCCCCATGCACCCGGTGAGGATGAGCAGCGCCAGCATGGCCCGGTAGGTGGCGTCGCCGTGGAACCACTGGCAGACGCCCGCGCCCATGATGATCATCGAGCGCCCGCCGGACTCCTCCGCGTTGCGGGCGAACTCCCGGGCCACCCGCAGGCACTGCTCGGCGGGGACGCTGGTGATCTCCGCCTGCCACGCCGGCGTGTACGGCGTGGCCGCGTCGTCGTACCCGGTGGGCCACTCGCCGGGCAGCGGCGCGCCGTCGAGGTCCCGCACGACGCCGTACTGGGCGAGCATGAGGTCCAGCGAGGTGGTGACGAGGTGGCCGCCGACGCGCGTGACGGGCACGCCGCGGCGCAGCACCGAGCCCTCGCCGTCCGCCGCCACGAACGCCGGGAGCAGCACCTCGGCGGCGTCGACCTCCACCGTGCCGACCCCGTCGGCCACCGACAACAGGGGGTCGACGCCCTCGAGGTCGAGGTTCCAGCGGCCCTTGCCGGACTCGGCGTACCGGAAGCCCAGGGAGCCGTTCGGCACCACCGGCTCGCCCGTGGCGGCGTCGAGCACGACGGTCTTCCAGGCGTCCTCCGCCGCGCCCTCCTCCGCGCCCTCCCCCGCACCCGCCCCCGCATCCGCCCCGAGGTCGGCGGCGGTGAGGAACTTGCCGGGCACGAGCCCGCCGTCGGCGTGCTCCTCGAGCCGCACGAGGAAGGGCAGGTCGGTGTAGCGACCGACGTAGTCGGCGAAGAACGGCGTGCGCCGCGTCGCGAAGTGCTCGGTGAGGATCACGTGGCCCATGGCCATGGCCAGCGCCCCGTCGGTGCCCGCCTGCGCGGGCATCCACTCGTCGGCGAACTTCGTGTTGTCGGCGTAGTCGGGGCTGACCGTGACGACCTTCGTGCCCCGGTAGCGGACCTCCGCCATCCAGTGCGCGTCCGGGGTGCGGGTCACGGGGACGTTCGAGCCCCACATCATCAGGTACGTCGCGTCCCACCAGTCGCCGGACTCCGGCACGTCCGTCTGGTCGCCGAACACCTGCGGACTGGCCACCGGCAGGTCGGCGTACCAGTCGTAGAACGACGTCATGACGCCGCCGATCAGCTGCATGAACCGGGTGCCGACGCAGTGCGACACCATCGACATCGCCGGGATGGGCGAGAAGCCGGCGCAACGGTCGGGACCGTAGGTCCGGATGGTGTGCACGTGGGCGGCGGCGGCGATCTCGATCGCCTCGTCCCAGCTCGCCCGCACGAGGCCGCCCTTGCCCCGGGCCTGCTGGTAGCGGCGACGTCGCTCCGGGTCGCCGGTGATCTCCGCCCAGGCCAGCACCGGGTCCCCGAGCCGGCCCCGGGCCTCGCGGTACATCTCCAGCAGGACGCCCCGCACGTACGGGTAGCGCACGCGCGTCGGCGAGTAGGTGTACCAGGAGAACGCGGCGCCGCGGGGGCACCCGCGGGGCTCGTACTCAGGACGGTCCGGGCCGACCGACGGGTAGTCCGTCTGCTGGGTCTCCCACGTGATGATGCCGTCCTTGACGTACACCTTCCACGAGCACGACCCGGTGCAGTTCACCCCGTGCGTGGACCGCACCACCTTGTCGTGGCTCCACCGGTCCCGGTAGAAGACGTCGCCCGCGCGCCCGCCCTCGCGGAAGACGGCGCGGCCGTCGTCCGTCTCGTCCCACCGGGTGAAGAACCTCCCGGTCGACAGCAGGGCCCGGCTCGCCGGACCGTCCACACCCCGCGCACGCTGGCGCCCCCGAGCCCCCATGGCGCGACGCTAGGACGGCGCCGGGAGGCCCGCAAGGGGCCTGCGGGTGACCGGCCGGTGACGTCACGGTCGGCCTCGCACGACCCATCCGGGGTGCCCGCCCCGAGCGGAGGGGGAACGGGGCGCGGGCCGGCCTCAGGGGCCGGGCACGACCGCAGGTGCGGCATCCTCCGGGCTGCGTCGCCGCTCCCGCGCCGAGGCGACCTTGTCGATCACGACCCCCGCGCAGAGGCCCAGCACCATCCCGACGCCCATCGCCAGCCAGGGCTGGTCGCTGAGGCCGAACCCCGCGACGGCGCCGACGCCGACCGTGAAGCTCCCCCACAGCAGGCAGGCGCACAGGGCGAGGGGCAGCCACACGCGGTAGCGCAACGCTCCGCCGGCGACGAGGTTCACGCCGATCCGGATCACCGGCAGGAAGCGGGCCGTCACCACGATGCGCGCGCCACGGCGGGCGAACTGCCGGTCCGCGGCCTCGATGAACTTCGCGAACCGCCGATGCTCCCGCAGGCGCTCGCGGGGCAGCCTGCCCCCGATGGCGAAGCCGATGCTGTCGCCGATCAACGCGCCGACGACCGCCACCGCCAGCAGCACCAGGAGGGTCCACGGGTCGCCGGACGCGACGGTCAGCGCCGCGACGGCGATGATCACCTCGTCGCTCGGCACGGCGGGCAGGAAGCAGTCGACCACGACGAGCAGGAGCACGACTGCGTAGAGCCAGGGCGACCCGAGCGACGACCGGGCCAGGTCGAGGACTGCGTCCACCGCGGAACCTCCTCGCTCGGGCGACGCCCCAGCCTAGGTGGCCCGCCCGACGGCCTCGTACGGCGGCCACCCCCTCAGACGCCCTGCTCCCGGAGGAACGCCACCGTGTCGTCCATCGCGGCGCCGAACGACGGCCCGAAGGCGTGGGCGTCGTCGTACCACCGCAGGCGGGAGTCGACGCCGGCGGCGACCAGCGCGTCCTGCGTCGCGTCCGCCCACCGGGGCGGGCACGACTCGTCTCGCCGGCCGTGGACCACCAGGACCGGCTCGGTGATCCGGTCGAGGTAGGGGCGCGACGAGTTCTGCTCCCACCACGCCGGGTCGTCCCCGGGGAGCGCCCCGCGGCGGGCGAGCTCCGCCACCTCGGCGTCGTCGGCGGATGCGTCTCCCCGGAACTGCTCGAAGTTCTCCGCCTCGAGCGACGACACCGACGCCCAGAGCGCCGCCGCCCGCACCAGCCCGGGCTCGGCGACCAGCGACTTCAGCACCACGCCCCCGCCCATCGAGCGGCCGAGCAGCGCGATGCGGTCGTCGGCCACCGGCACCTCGTCGGTGGCCTGCAGCGCGCGGACCGCGTTGACCACGTCGGCGCTGTAGCCCAGGAGCAGCTCGCGACGGTGGTCCGGGTCGTCGTCGGACCCGGCGTGGCTGCGGTAGTCGACGTGCAGCGCGACGTACCCGCGCGACGCCAGGTGGGTCCGCTCCCGGGTCATCCCCTGCCCGCTCACGTAGACGTCGGGATCGATGTAGCCGTGCGCCAGCACCACCGCCGGGAACGGCCCGTCACCCCGGGGCACGTCGAGCACCCCCGAGATCGTGTAGGACTCGACGCCGCCGTCCCCGGTCGTGCTGCTGCTGCGGTAGGTCACGTCGTACGACGTGGACCACGCCGTCCGCTCCCGCACGGCACCCAGGCGCAGCTGGTCGCCCCGGTGGGTCTGCTCGGCCAGGCCGAGGACCGACACCGCCGGGGCCGGCGCCGCGGCGGCGGCGGCGGTCGACGTCGTCGGGGCGGGTGGTGCGGACGCCTCGGGCTCGGAGGTGGCGGCCCCCGAGCACCCGGTGAGCACGAGGGAGGCCGCGACACCGGCGACCAGGGCGCGGCGCCGCCCGCCCGACCCGAGGGGGCGGTCCAGGGCGGCCGGCAGAGGCAGGGCGGCCACGTCAGGCGCCGTCCGGTCCGGTGGCGGACCACGAGGTGCGTCCGTCGCCGTCGATCGGGATGGTGGGACCGCCGGTGACCCGTGGGCGCCACGTCGCCTCGCCCAGGCCGCGGACCCGGGCCAGCGCCTCCCGGACGTGGCGCCCGGCGTCGCCCGCGACGTACCCCTGGACCTCGATCCCCGCCGCGGTGCCGAGGTCGACGGCGCGCACCACGTAGGTGTCCTGGGTGACGACGACGGCGCTCTCGACGCCGAAGACGTCGTGGGCGCGCCGCATGGTGTGCCACGTGCTGAACCCGGCGTAGTCGACGAACACGTCCTCGGCGGGCACGCCCGCGGCCAGTACGGCGTCCCGCATCGCGTCGGGCTCGTTGTAGGCCGGCGTGCCGTTGTCGCCCGAGACCAGCACCTTGTCGACCGTGCCCGCCTCGTGCAGCGCGACCGCCGAGGCGACGCGCTCCCCCACGACCCGGCCCAGCGAGCCGTCGGGGTGCACGAACGACCCCGGCACGATCGCCACCTGGGCCGGCTCGACGGCGCCGAGCTCCCTGGTCACGTGGTCACCGGCGCGGGTCGCCACGACGACGTTGGCGCTGGCCACGACGACGGTGCACGCCGCCGCGCCGACCAGGCCGACGCGGAGCAGGCGCCGGGCCCACCGGTCCGTCCCGTGCGCGGGGGGAGCCGTGCTCACGCGGCGCCCTCGACGCGGACCGGGCCGACCGCGAGCACGTCGGGGAAGGCCACGTCGGCGAGCCGCTGCGACAGCTCCCAGACGCGTCGGCCGTCCTCCAGGCTGCGCAGGGGCCGGTACAGGGCCTGCTCGGCCGGCGGGCCCGCGAGGTGCTGGAACCCGGCCGGACCGTAGAGGCGACCGCCTCCCGCGTCGGGTGACGTGGCGGCGAGGAGCGCGGGGAGGGCGGCGGTCGCGGGGGTCCCGGCGACGCCCACGGCCGACAGCCGCCGGATCATCCGGATCGCGGTGCTCTCGCCCGTGCGGCCGATCTCCGGGCGCGCGCCGAGCAGGCTGGTGGGCGCCACGCCCGGGTGGCTGAGGTTGCTCGTGATGCCCCAGCCCCCGGCCCTGCTGCGCCGGTCCAGCTCGAGCCCGAAGAGACCGAACGCGATCTTCGAGGAGCTGTAGGCGCGCATGGGGTGGTAGGAGCGCTCCCAGTCGGGGTCGTCCCAGCTGACGGTGCCGCTCCGGGCGGCGACGCTGATCTGGGAGGTCACCCGGGCCCGTCCCGAGCGGAGCAGCGGGAGCAGGTGCGCGACGAGCGCGACGTGGCCGAGGTGGTTGGTGGCGAGCTGCAGCTCGTGGCCGTCGACCGTGGTCCGCCGCTCGGGCGGGGTCATCACGCCGGCGTTGTTGACCAGGGCGTGGATCGGCCGACCCTCGCGGTGCAGCCGCGCCGCGAACGCTGCGACCGACGCGAGCGAGGACAGGTCGAGGGAGCCGAGGGTGACGCTGGCCCCGGGGGTGCTCGCGCAGATCGCGGCGGCCGCCGCCTCACCCTTCGCCCGGTCGCGGACGGGGAGGACGAGATCGGCGCCGGCGGCGGCGAGACGGCGGGCGAGGGCGAGGCCGATGCCGTCGCTGCCGCCGGTGAGGACGACGCGCCTGCCGGTCATGTCGGGGACGGTGATGTCGTGCGTGCGGGCCATGTTGCGCTCCTGGTGGTCGACGTGGTGCCCGGGGTGGGCGGGTCGTGCTGTGCCACCACCGTCCGGCAATCCCGCCGCGCGAGGCAGGGCCTGTCGATCCCCCTCTCGCAGACTGGCCCCTCCTCGTCCCGCACCGGGCGCAGAGGGGGATCGGCGGGCCTGTCTGCGGCCCGCCGGGGCCGGTAGAAGCGACCCCGAGCCCACCGAGGAGGAGACGACCAGGGCCTGCACCTGACCCTGGACGAGCGGACCACCTCTTCCGGCTCGTCAGGCCGCCAGCCGCCGCCGAGCGGGGCCAGCAGCGAGCACGTCAGCCCCCGCCCCCGTGCGCGCTCGTCAGGCCGGCGGCGCGGCAGTCAGCACCTCGGCCCCGTCGATGGTGATCGCGACGGTGTGCTCGGAGTGCGCCGTGCGGCAGCCGGTGGCGCTGCGCAGCGTCCACCCGTCGGCGTCGGTGACGAGCCGGTCGGTGTCCGCCATGACCCACGGCTCCAGCGCGAGCATCAGCCCGGGGCGCAGGACGTAGCCGCGGCCGGGCCGCCCGATGTTCGCGACGTGGGGGTCCTGGTGCATCGTCGAGCCGATGCCGTGGCCGCCGAACTCGGTGTTGACCGGGTAGCCCGCCTCGGTCAGCACGGTGCCGATCGCGTGGGAGATGTCGCCGATGCGGGCGCCGGGGCGGGCCACGGCGATGGCCGCGGCCAGGGCCCGCTCGGTGACCTCGACCAGCGCGACGCTCTCCGCGGGCCGCGCCTGCCCCACGACGAAGCTGATCGCGGCGTCCGCCGCGACGCCGCCGGTGAGCAGGGCGAGGTCGAGGGTGAGGAGGTCCCCGTCGGCGAGCGTCCGGTCGTGCGGGCGGCCGTGCAGCACGGCGTCGTTGACCGCGGTGCAGATGTGGTGGCCGAACGGGCCCCGGCCGAAGGACGGCGCGTAGTCGACGTAGCAGGACTCCGCCCCGGCGTCGGCGATCATCTCGGCCGCCCACCGGTCGATCTCGAGCAGGTTCGTGCCGACCGTCGCACGCTGTCGCAGGGTCTGCAAGATGTGACCGACCAGGGCGCCGGACACCCGGGCCTGGGCCAGCTTCGCGGGGCTGAGGATCTCGATCACGAGCAGGACTCCGTCCAGGGTCGGATAACTATCCCGGCAATGTTATCCCGGTACTACTATCGGCCCATGGTCCGGCTCCCACTCTCCCCCGCCGAGGTCGAGCGCGGTCGACGCCTCGGCGCCCTCATCCGCCGCGCCCGCGGCGAGCGCCCGATGCTCGAGACCGCGCTGAGCGCCGGCGTGTCCCCCGAGACGCTGCGCAAGATCGAGTCCGGCCGGGTCGCGACCCCCGCCTTCCCCACCGTCGCGGCCATCGCGGACGTCCTCGGCCTCTCCCTCGACGAGGTGTGGGCCGAGATCAGCGGCCCGACGGGCGGCCGGCAGCGCGCCGCTGTCCCGGCCCACGACCCCCGCGCCCGCCTGAGCTCCTAGCGCCGGGCGCACCCGCGGCTGCCGCCGGGGCGAAAGACTCCTATTGTTACGGGCGTGTAACACGTCCTGACCACGACGAGCGCCCGTGCGCCGTCCCACGGAGGAGCCCCCATGTCGATGCTCGACGAGAAGCTGCAGCCCATGTTCGAGGAGGTGCTGCGCCGCAACCCCGGTGAGGACGAGTTCCACCAGGCCGTGCACGAGGTGCTGGACTCCCTCGGGCCGGTCGTCGCCAAGCACCCGGAGTACGCCGACGCCGCGATCATCCCGCGGCTGTGCGAGCCCGAGCGGCAGATCATCTTCCGCGTCCCGTGGGTCGACGACAGCGGCCAGGTGCAGATCAACCGCGGCTTCCGCGTCGAGTTCAACTCGGCCCTCGGTCCCTACAAGGGCGGCCTGCGCTTCCACCCGACGGTCTACCTGGGCATCGTGAAGTTCCTCGGCTTCGAGCAGATCTTCAAGAACGCGCTGACCGGCCTGCCCATCGGCGGCGGCAAGGGCGGTTCGGACTTCGACCCCAAGGGTCGCTCCGACGCCGAGGTCATGCGCTTCTGCCAGTCGTTCATGACGGAGCTCTACCGCCACATCGGGGAGTACACCGACGTCCCCGCCGGCGACATCGGCGTCGGCGGCCGCGAGATCGGCTACCTCTTCGGGCAGTACAAGCGGATCACCAACCGCTACGAGTCGGGCGTGCTGACCGGCAAGGGCATCGGCTGGGGCGGCTCGCTGGTCCGGACCGAGGCCACCGGCTACGGCACCGTGTTCTTCGTCGACGAGATCCTCCGCAGCCGCGGCGACAGCCTCGACGGCAAGAAGGTGGTCGTCTCCGGCTCGGGCAACGTCGCCATCTACGCGATCGAGAAGCTGCAGCAGCTCGGCGCCGTCGTGGTCGCCTGCTCCGACTCCGGCGGGTACGTCGTGGACCCCGACGGCGTCGACCTCGCGCTGGTCAAGGACATCAAGGAGCGGCGCCGCTCCCGCATCGCCGTGTACGCCGACGAGCGGCCGCGCGCGTCGTACGTCGAGGGCGGCTCGGTGTGGCAGGTGCCGTGCGACGTGGCGCTGCCGTGCGCGACGCAGAACGAGCTGAACGGCAACGACGCCGCGGCACTCGTCCGCAACGGCTGCCAGGTGGTGGCCGAGGGCGCGAACATGCCGTGCACCCCGGAGGCCGTGCGCACCTTCAGCGAGGCCGGCGTCTCCTTCGCGCCCGGCAAGGCCGCCAACGCGGGCGGCGTCGCCACCAGCGCGCTGGAGATGCAGCAGAACGCCTCGCGCGACTCCTGGTCCTTCGAGCACACCGAGGAGCGGCTCGCCGAGATCATGCGCAACATCCACCACCGCTGCCTGACGACGGCCGACGAGTACGGCCAGCCCGGCAACTACTCCGCGGGGGCCAACATCGCCGGCTTCACGCAGGTCGCCGACGCGGTGCTCGCCCTCGGCGTCATCTGACGCGGCGCCGGCCCGGGTCCGCCCGGGCCGGCGCGCCGGTGGCACGCCCGGCTCAGCTCAGCCGCGTGAACGCCTCGACCTTCGCCCGCGGGCCCGAGACGACGATGTGGTCGCCGGGCCGCAGGACGGTCTCGGGGGTCGCGTAGGTGAACTCCCCCTCGTGCTTCTTCACCCCGACCACCGTGACGCCGTACTGCGAGCGCACGCCGTACCCCGCGAGGCTGCGGTTGAGCAGCGCCTGCGGCGGGGTGGACTTGGCGAAGGCGTAGCCGTCGTCGAACTCGATGTACTCGACCATGCCGCCGCCGCGCACCAGGTGCGCGACGCGGCGCCCCATGTCGTGCTCGGGGCGCACGACGTGGTGCACGCCGATCTGCGTGAGGATCCGCGCGTGGGCCGAGCTGATCGCCTTGGCCCACACGTTGCGCGACCCGATCCCGAGCGCGACCGACGCGGTGAGGATGCTCGACTCGAGGTCGTTGCCGACGCCGACCACCACCACGTCCAGCTCGCCGATGCCGAGCTGGCGCATCGCGTCCTCGTCGGTCGTGTCCGCCTCGACCACGTGGGTGAGGCGACCGGCCAGGGACTGCACGATGCGGGGGTCGCTGTCGACGCCGAGGACCTCGACGCGGTCGCTGGCGAGCTCGAGCGCGAGGGACCGGCCGAAGCGGCCCAGTCCCAGCACGGCGACGCCGCTGACGGTCTTCCTAGCCAATGATCGGTCGTCCTTCCGGGAGGCGGTGCAGCGTGCCGCGCTCGCGCAGCGCGAGGGCGGAGACCAGTGTGACGGGCCCGAGGCGGCCCACGAACATCAGGACGACGAGCACGAGCTGGGCGGACCCGGGCAGGTCGGCGGTGATGCCCGTCGAGAGGCCCACGGTGGCGAACGCGGAGACGGCCTCGAACAGGACGTCCTCCGTCTCGTGGTCGGTCACGGCCAGCAGGACGAGGGTGGCGAGGACGACGGCGGCCACGCCGAGCAGCGCGACCGTGAGGGCCTGACGCACGGCGCGCTCGCCGATCCGCCGGTCGAAGGCCTCGACGTCGCGCTCGCCGCGGGCCTCGGCCCAGATGACGAACAGGAGGAGCACGAAGGTGGTGACCTTGATGCCGCCGGCGGTGCCGGCCGCGCCACCGCCGATGAACATGAGGATCTCGGTGCCCAGGAGGGTGCCGTCGTTCATCTGGCCGTAGTCGAGGCTGTTGAAGCCCGCCGTGCGCGGCATGACGCCCTGGAAGAACCCGGCGAGCAGGCGCCCGGGGGTGTCGAGCGCCCCCAGCGTCGCCGGGTTGTCCCACTCGCTGACGGTCACGAACACCGAGCCGAGGACGAGGAGGACGACCGTGGCCCACAGCGTCATCTTCGTGTGCATGCTCCAGCGCCCGGGCTCGCGCAGGTGGCGGCGCAGCTCGAGCCAGACCGGGAAGCCGAGCCCGCCGGCGATCACGGCGAACGCGATCGGCAGGCAGATGAACGGGTCCGTGGCGAACCGGGTGAGGCTGTCCGACCACAGGGCGAAGCCGGCGTTGTTGAACGCCGAGACGGCGTGGAACACCCCGAGGTACACCGCGCGCGGCCACGGCTCGTCGTAGCCGAGCGCGAAGCGCAGCGTCAGCAGCGTCGCCGTCACGACCTCGAACAGCAGGCTGGTCACCACCACGCCCCGCACCACCGAGCGCACCTCGCCCAGGCCGACCGCCTTGGTCTCCGCGGCCGCCGTCAGGCGGGAGCGCAGGCCCAGCCGCCGCCACACCAGGATGCCGAGGAGCGAGGCGAACGTCATGATGCCGAGGCCCCCGAGCTGGATGAGGGCCAGGATCACGCCCTCGCCGAAGGCCGACCAGTGCGTCGGCGTGTCCACGACCGCGAGTCCGGTGACGCACACGGCCGACGTCGCGGTGAAGAGGGCAGTCAGGACCGAGGTGCCGCCCTCCCCCTCGCTCGCGACCGGGAGGCACAGCAGGACGGTGCCGAGCAGCACGGCCCCGGCGAAGCCGAGCACCACCAGCTGCGCGGGGTGCAGGCCACCCGGGCCGATCCCGGACGCTGCCGCGCGTCGCCGACCGAGCTGCATCCGACCTCGTCCCCTCACCGTGGCGGGCTCACCGCCCGTGCAGGGGCGGCGATCCGGCCGCCCGACCGGAGGAGGATAGCGACCGCGCTCAGCGGCGGCGGGGCAGCACGGCGCCGGCGTCGCGTGCGAGCCGCTCCATCACCGCCCGCACCGCGGGCACGTCCTCGGCGCCGGGGCGGTGCACCACCCCCACGTGCCGCTCGCCGAAGGCGGGCGCACGCCGCACCTCGACCTCGGGATGGCGGAACGCCGTCAGCGCGAGCTGCGGCAGCACCGTCACCCCGAGGCCGTGGGCCACGAGGTTCTGCACCACCACGTAGTCGTCGCTCTCGTGCACCAGCCGCGGCTCGAACCCGGCGGCCCGGCACCGCTCGAGCAGGTGGCCGCGGCAGCGCTCGCACCCGGCCACCCAGTCCTGCTGGGCCAGCCACTCCCCCGGTACGGCGGAACCCTCGCCGCCGGGCGCGCCGGCGCCGGGTGGGACCACGAGGTGGAGCGGCTCCACACCGAGGGGCACCCAGGCGAGCGCGCCGTCGTCGGCGGGCGGTCCGTCGTACCCGAACACGAGGGCGGCGTCGGCGTCCCCGGCGAGCACCGCGGCCCACGCCTCCGGCGGCTCGGCCTCGACCAGGGTCACCCGCAGGCCCGGGTGGTCGTCCTGCAGCGCCCGCACGACCGCGGGCACCAGGGTGGCCGCCGCCGACGGGAACGCGGCGAGGCGCACGGTCCCGGCGCGGAGGTCGGCGAGCGCGCCGAGCTCCTCCTGCGCCTGGTGCAGCGCGGTGTGCACCGCGTCCGCGCGGGCCAGGAGCGCTGCGCCGGCCTCGGTCGGCGTGGTGCCGCGCGCCGTGCGCACGAGCAGCGCCCCGCCGGCCTCGCGCTCGAGGGCCCGCAGCTGCTGGCTGACGGCGGACTGGGTCGTGCCGAGCTCGCGCGCGGCCGCGCTCAGCGAGCCGGCCCGGGCGACGGTGCGGAAGAGCAGGACGCGACGGGGATCCACCGGGCCATTAGATCCGCTACGAGCAGGTGGCGGGAAGTCCCGTCTACCTGGGAGGCGGACGGGACCCGACGATGGTGCGCATGGAGACCATCGGACTGATCGGCGGCATGAGCTGGCACTCGACCGCCACCTACTACCGGATCGTGAACGAGGCGGTGGCCGCCGCGCGCGGCGGGCACGCGTCGGCCCGCATCGCGCTGCAGTCCCTCGACTTCGCCGAGGTGCGGGCGCTGCAGCAGGCCGGGGACTGGGACGGGGCCGTGGCCCTCCTCGTCGAGGCGGGCCGGCGGTGCGTCGCGGCCGGCGCCACGACCGTCGCGATCTGCACGAACCTCATGCACAAGGTCGCACCGCAGGTGGAGGCCGCCCTCGACGTGCCGCTGCTCCACATCGGGGACGCGGTCGCGGCCGAGGCGACGCGGCACGGCTGGGGGACGCTCGGCGTGCTCGGCACCCGCTGGGTGATGGAGGAGCCCTTCTACGCCGAGCGGCTGGCCGGCCACGGCGTCGCCACGGTCGTGCCCGGCGCGGCCGACCGGGCGCTCGTGGACGGCGTGATCTTCGACGAGCTCACGCAGGGCGTCGTTCGCCCCGCGTCGCGGGAGCGGTACGTCGAGGTGGTCGCCCGGCTCGCGGAGCGCGGCGCCGAGGCGGTCGTGCTGGCCTGCACCGAGATCGGCCTGCTCGTCGGCCCGGGCGACAGCCCGGTCCCGCTCATCGACAGCGCCGACGTGCACGCCCGGGAGCTGGGGCGGGTCGCGGCGGGCCCGGCGGCCCGGGTCGTCGCGGAGGCGTGAGGCTCAGCGGCCCCGCGCGGGGAACGGGTCGTAGCCGTCGTCGATGCGGCCGCGGTCGGTGACCGGCCGCTCGGCGACCCGGTCGGCCACCGCCTGGTCCACCGCCTCCTCGACGGCGGAGCCGGCGCGCCACGGGGCGGCCTCGGCGCGCCGTACCCGCTCCTCGTTGCGGCGCTTGCGGATCGAGTTGAAGGTGTGGACGTTCGCGAGGTGCACCACCCCGAGCACGAGGAGCACCACGCCCAGCTTGCCGCTGAGGGTCTCGAGCATGTCGGCGAACCCCCGCACCTCGCCGCCCACCCGCACGAGGAGCAGCACGAACCCGATGTTCAGCAGGTAGAACCCGACCACCATGAGGCGGTTGACCGACCCCGCCAGCTGCGCGCGTCCCTCGTAGACGTCGGTGAGGAACGCCGTGCCGTTCACCAGCAGCGTCCGCGCCACCCACACCGTCACGGGGAGCGCGACGGCCAGGTAGACGAGGTGGGTCGTGGCGGTCCAGTCCATGGGTCCTCCGGGGGATCGGCGGCGGGCGGCGAGCGGGCCTGCGGGGACGCACTCCCCGCCCCGGTGCCCAATCGGCGCCGCGTTGACCGTCAGTCGCGCAGGGAGCGCACCAGCGCCGCGACGTCGCCCGCGATCCCCCGCACCACGGGCAGCCGGGTCAGGCGCGCCAGCCGGTCGACGAGCGGTACGACGCCCCGCACCAGCGCGCGCGTGCGCTGCTGGTCCTCGGAGGAGTCGTAGACCCAGAACAGCACGACCCCCATCTGCAGCAGCCAGAGCAGCTCGGGCATCTCCTCGCGCAGCGCGGCCGGCAGCCTCAGGTCCGACCCGGCGAGCACCTCGCGCTGGATCCCCACCGACGTCTCGCGCGCCGCCTGCGACTCGGGCGAGAAGGGCGAGAGCGGGCTGCGGGGGTCCGCGGCGTTCTTGAAGAAGGTGGCCGCGAACTCGTGGTACGGCGCCGCCAGGTCGATCCAGCGCAGCAGCACGCCGGAGCAGCGCTCGACGAACCCCGTCTCGGAGGCGAGGACCTCGGCGACGGCCTCCTGGTGCTCGGCCGACAGCTGGTCGTAGAAGCCCTGAACCAGGTGCTCCTTGGAGGCGAAGTAGTAGTAGGCGCTGCCCAGCGACATGCCGGCCTCGTCGGCGACCGCGCGCATGGTCGTCGCGTCGTACCCGCCCTCGCGGAACAGGCGCATCGCGGCGGCGACGATCGTGGCGCGCGTCGCCTCAGCCTTGGCGGTTCGGGGAGCAGGCGTCGGCACAGCGGCCAGCGTAGTCATCGTCCCGACCCCAGCCTGCTCCCCCGCCCGCGCCCGCGCCGGCAGCCGGGGCCCCGCCCGAGCCCGTCCCCGGGCCGAGCAGGTGGCGCAGGCCGGCGGCCGAGTACGCCGCGCCCCGCGCCAGCCTCCGCCCGGCGGCCGACCCGCTCAGCCGGTGGGCGAGCACCCGGTGGCGCCGGGTGGCCCAGAGCACGACCACCCAGGCGGCGTCGTGGGTCCATACCTCTCCCCCGTCCCCGACCACCGTCACCGTCGCCCGGGTCGCGGCGTGGTCGAGGCCGGGGAAGCGGGCCCGGGCCTCCGCCGACCCGCACGGCACCAGCTCGAGCGGGACCAGCAGGTCCTGCCGCGCCACCCAGCCGGCGAACGGGACGCACAACCGGCAGTCCGCGTCGTACAGCAGCGTCAGCCGCACGATCCGTCACCGGCCCGGCGCCGGGAACGGCCGGAGCGCACCGGGGTCGGCGGGGCCGGCGGGGCCGGCAGGGGCGGCGGGGCCGCGGGGGCCGGCACCGAGGACACCCTGCGGCGCCACCGGCGGGCGCTGCCCCTGCTCGTAGTGGTGACGACGGCGGATCGAGTTGAAGACCAGCACGTTGGCCAGGTGGACGCCGCCGAGCACCAGCATCACGACGCCGAGCTTCACGCTCAGCACCTCGAGCATCCCGCTCGCGTCGAGCACCGGGTCGCCCACCCGCAGGAAGAGGAGGACGAACCCGACGTTCAGCAGGTAGAAGCCGACGACGAGCAGCCGGTTCACCGCCGCGGCGAGCTCGTGGCGCCCCTCGAAGACGTCGGTGAGGAAGACGGTGCCGTTGGTGAAGAGCGTGCGGGCGACCCACACGGTCAGCGGGATGGCGATGGCCAGGTAGCCGAGGTAGGTGGTGACGGTCCAGTCCACGATGGTCCTCCAGAGTGAGTGTTGAACGTGTTCAACTTCGTGGTCTCGACGGTACACCAGTTCTGAACGTGTTCAATACTGCGTCGGTGCGGCGACCCCGGTCACGACGCGAACGCCCGCCAGCCGAACCCGTCGTCGCCGAGCAGCCGCACCGCCTCGCTGCGCGGGAGGTCGACGAGGGCGAGCTCGGGCGACGCGGGTTGCGCGACCTCCTCGGCGCGGATCCCCTGCGGGGTCCAGGCGTCGCCGTCGGCCGCCATCATGCCCACGATCCGCACCCACCGGACGCGTCCGTCGCCGTCCGTGACCTGGGCGACCGACTGCAGCATCACCATGTCCGGCGCCTCCGCGCTCCCGCTGTGGCCGTAGAGCCGGTAGGCGCCGCCGCGGAAGTCCACACGCAGGGCGTCGTCGCCGCTGGCGGCGAGGTGCCCGAGGTCGCTCGGCAGCAGCAGGGGGAACGCGGCCCGCGCGACCGACGGGTCGTCGCGGACGTCCTGCGAGGACAGCAGCCAGCCCGCGCACTCCACGAAGCGCCCGACCGCGTCGTCCACCCTGACCCCGGGGAGGGGCCGCACCACCGGCGAGCGGCCGGGCTCGAAGAGGCCCCCGCGCACCGTGCTCGGCGCGAGGTCCAGCCGGACCCCGCGGCGCGGCGGTTCCGGCACGGGGAGGTCGGCGGTGGGCGAGGCGGGGGAAGGAGCGGCGGACGAGGCGGCGGACGAGGCGGCGGGGTCCACCGCGACGTCGGCGTCCCCCCGGCCCGGCTCCTCCCCGCCCACGAGGAGCACCACCAGCACCACCACCACGAGCACCACGAGGGCGGCCAGCACGGCCACCACCCCGACGGATCCCTGCGGACGCGACATCTCCCCCACCCCCCGGGGCCGTTCGGTCGACGGCCCCCTCGCGCAGTCTCGGCGGGGCGGGGCTCCCGGCGCGTGAGTGCGCCGACTCAGCTCACGCGAGGACGACGAGCCGCTGCGTCGCCCGGGTCATCGCGACGTAGCGGTCGACAGCCGCCGCCACCGGGTCACCGGGGTCCCCCAGCTCGTCGGGCCGCAGGAGCACGACGAGGTCGAACTCCAGCCCCTTCGCGAGCACCGGGGTGAGCACCCGCACACGGGGCGACGCGGGGACGGCGTCTCGGTCGACCGCGCCCGCGGTGACGACGCACGCGGTGCCCTCGACGTGCTCGGCGAGCCACCCGTCGAGCAGCGGCCGCAGCTCGTCGAGCCCGCCGTGGTGCACCGGTACGCCGGTGCGGCGCACCGAGGTCGGCACGTTGGCGTCCGGGAGCACCGACCGGATGACCGGCTCGGCCTCGGCCATCACCTCCGCCGGGGTGCGGTAGTTGACGGTCAGCGACGCCACCGTGACCTGGTCGAACCCCACGCGGGCGAGCCGCTCCTCCCACGTGCCGGTGAACCCGTGCCGCGCCTGCGCCCGGTCCCCGACGACCGTGAGGCTGCGGGTCGGGCACCGGCGCAGCACCACCTGCCACTCGGCGTCGGTCAGCTCCTGCGCCTCGTCCACCACGACGTGGGCGAACGGCCCGGCGAGCCGGTCGGGCGTCTCCGTGGCGGGACCGGTGCCCGGATCGGCACCGGGCACCAGCGCGCCCTGGAGGTCGTCACCTCGCAGCATCGACATGACCGCCATCTCGGTGTCGTCGGTCGCCACGAGGTGGTCGACGACGTCGGCCATCCGCGCGCGCTCGGCGGCTGCGGCGGCCGACGCCCGGCGCCGCCGCCGCGATGCCTCGGGGTCGCCGAGCCGCAGGCGGGCCGCGTCCAGCAGCGGCAGGTCGGCGACCGTCCACGCCTCGGGGTCGCGGCGCTGCAGGACGCGGACCTCCTCGGGGGTGAGCCAGGGGGCGCACCGCCGCAGGTAGGCCGGCACCGTCCAAAGGTCGCCGACGACGTCCGTCGCCTCGAGCAGCGGCCACGCCCGGTCGAACGCCTCGCGGAGGGCGCCGTTCGCGGCCAGCGCGCGCCGTACCTGCTCCGGCTCCACCCCCTCGGCGTCGTGGTCGGTGTCGTGCTTGTCGACGAGGATCGCCAGCAGCGCCTCCCAGACCTGGTCGCGGGCGTCGTTGTGCGGCGTGCCGGGGTCGGGCGAGGAGAACGCCTCGGCCCACTCGGCGGCGCTCAGCCAGGTGTCCGCCCACGGCGTCTCGACGTCCATGCCGGTGGTCGGGGGTTCCTCGTAGAGCGCCACGGCGGGCTCGATCGCGTCGACCATCGCAGCGTCGGACTTGAGCCGGGCCACCTGCGGGTCGCGCTCCTCGGCCGCATGGGCCCCCTCGGGCACGAGGTCGCGGAGCGTGCAGGTGCGCACGCCCTCCTCCCCCAGGCTCGGGAGGACGTCGGCGACGTAGGCCAGGTAGGGCTGGTGCGGTCCGACGAACAGCACGCCGCCCCGGCGGTGGTCCAGGCGCGGGTCGGCATGGAGGAGGTACGCCGTGCGGTGCAGCGCCACGACCGTCTTGCCCGTGCCCGGGCCGCCGTCGACGACGAGCACGCCGCGCGACCCCGCGCGGACGATGGCGTCCTGGTCGGCCTGGAGGGTCGCGAGCACGTCGCGCATGCGCGCCGAGCGGCTGCTGCCGAGGCTGGCGACGAACGCGGACTGGTCGTCGAGGGCGGCGTGCCCGTCGTACGCCGCGGGGTCGAAGACCTCGTCCCAGTAGTCGGTGACGCGCCCGTCCGTCCAGCGGTAGCGGCGTCGGCTGACGAGGCCCCGGGGGTCGGCGTGGGTGGCGCCGAAGAACGGCTCGGCCGCCGGCGAGCGCCAGTCGACGAGCAGGCGCTCGCCGGCGCCGTCGCTGACCCCGACCCTCCCGACGTACGTCGGGGCGGACCCGTCCGCGGGCACCGCGCGGCCCAGGCAGAGGTCGAGGCCGTAGCGGCGCAGGGTGCGCAGCCGGCTCGAGAGCCGGTGCACCTCGAGGTCGCGGTCCATCGCCTCCTGGCCGGTGCCGCCGGCCTCGGCCAGGGTCGCGTCGAGCCGGACGGAGACGTCGTCGACGGAGCGCTGCAGGGCGTCGGCGAGGCGGGCGAGGAAGCGCTCGTCGTCGTCGACGAGGGCGGGCGCGGCCTTGGCCGCGAGGTGGTCCGGCAGGGCGAAGGCGGAGGGTCGTGTGCTCGTCACGGCGGGCGACTCTGGACCACCACGGGGGTCTTGCGGCAAGCCCCCTGGTGCTCTATACCTTGGAGAAGGAGAGGGGCACGCCCCTCTCCTTCGTCGTTCCCGGGCCCTTCCTGCCCCCGCACCGCCGGGCCCGTCAGCCGCCGCGGCGCACGTGCATCCGCTCGCCCTGCGGCCCGAACAGCGCCAGCACCTCGACCGGCTCACGCCCGCGGTTCGCCACGACGTGCGGAGTGCGGGTGTCGAACTCGACGACCTCTCCCGGCCCCAGGTCGATCTCGCGCTCCCCCAGCACGAGGTGCAGCCGGCCCGACAGCACGTAGATCCACTCGTAGCCCTCATGCACCCGCGGCTCGTACGGCGGGGGCGGGTCGTTCGGCGGCACGATCATCTTGAAGGCCTGGAGCCCGCCCGGGCGCCGGGTCAGGGGCACGAAGGTGCGGCCGTGGCGGATGATCGGCTTGGCCCGCACGCGGGGGTCGCCCGTCTCCGGCGCGTCGACCAGGTCGTCGAGGGACTGCCCGTGGGCGCGCGCGAGGGGCAGCAGCAGCTCGAGCGTGGGGCGGCGCTGGCCCGACTCGAGGCGCGAGAGCGTGCTCACCGAGATGCCCGTCTGCTCGGCCAGCTCGGTCAGGGTCGTGCCCCTCGTCAGCCGGAGCGCCCGCAGGCGCGGCCCGACCCCGTCCAGCACCTCTGCGTACTCCTCCACCCGGCCAGTTTGCCGTTCCGGCAACAGAACTTGTCAATCCGGTGTGGTGCGCGGAGCCTGGAGGCACACGCAGTCGTGCGTCGTGACCGCAGGTCCGACGCGCGCGAGGAGGAAGGCACCGCATGAGCGACCACGACCACCAGCACGACCACCGGGACGGTCAGGAACACGGCCACCAGCACGACGAGCGCGAGGACCAGTGGTTCGAGCCCGAGGGCTGGGAGGAGCGCTACACCGGCGAGGAGAAGATCTGGAGCGGCAAGCCCAACGCCCAGCTCGTCGCCGAGGCCTCGAAGCTCCCGCCCGGCACGGCGCTCGACGTCGGCTGCGGCGAGGGCGGCGACGTCATCTGGCTCGCCGAGCAGGGGTGGACCGTCACCGGCGCGGACTTCTCCGCGAACGGCCTGGCCCGCGCCGCCCGGCACACCGAGCAGGCCGGTGTCGCCGAGCGCACCGACTGGTGGCAGGTCGACGCCCGCGAGTTCGAGGCCGGCGGGCGCCAGTTCGACCTCGTCACGACCCACTTCCTGCACCCGCCGGACGGGCGCATCGTCGAGATCGTCGGCCGGCTCGCCGAGGCCGTCGCTCCCGGCGGCCACCTCCTCGTCGTCGGCCACGCGCCCTCGCCGCTCTTCACGCAGCTGAGCGAGACGCGTCGCCGCGCCATGTGGGAGGCCGAGGAGCTCGTGCCCGCCCTCCCCGACGGCTTCGACGTGGTCGTCGTCGAGCAGCGCCCGCGCACCGTGGAGCGCGAGGGCGTCAGCCACGACGTGCACGACTCGACGTTCGTGGCGCGCCGGCGCGCCTGAGGCCCCGAGATCCCCGGGTCGCGGTGGGAGCGGTAGTCGTCCGCTACCGCTCCCACCGCGACCGGGTACGCCGGAGCGTGACGCCGCGTTAGGCGCCGACCGGCGCTAGCCCTTCGGCACCCAGGGACGCAGGTGCTGGACCACGTCGGCGTAGAACGTCGTCGTGACGCCCTTGACCGACCCGATGAGGGTGCCGGTGCCGGCCGCGCGCTTGCTCCCGAGAGCGAGGTCGAGGGAGACGGTGAACGCCTTGATCTCCCGCTGCTCCTGCGGCACCAGGCACGCCGGGTCCTGACGCGCCCCGCCCAGCAGGGCGGCGGTCGACGCACCTCGCGGGCCCGCCAGGTGCGCCTCGACGCGGATGGTGTCCTTCGCGTGGTCCGGCAGCTGGCGCAGCAGCCACTGGACCCGGGTCAGGGGCCGGGTGTCGCCGCGCGGCGCGGGCACCGTGATGGAGGCCGTCGCCTTGTCGGAGCGCAGGTCGGCACCGACGACCAGCACGTCGACCGCCCCGGGCACCTTGAGTCGCCCGAACAGCAGGCCTGAGTCCGCCAGCTGCTGGCGGCGGCTCGCGTGGTCCGGCGTCTCCCGCGGCGGGAGCGACTGCACCTCGACCCCGAGGAGTCCGCTCATGTGGTGGCCGAGGTGCTGCACCAGCTCGTCGAAACGAGCGCTGACCTCACCGGTCGCCTTGTCGGAAGCGCGAGCCGTCTTGGCCTTGACCGCCTCGCGGACCTTGACCCAGCTCGGTCCCATGTCACCGAGCCCGCCCATCCCCGAGCGGGCGTGGTTCATGTAGCGGATGAACTCCTCCAGCACCTTGGCCTGGGTCGCGTCCGCGACGCCGCGGTGCCGTGCGGCGAGGACGGCCTCCGCCCGGATCTGGTCCCACGAGAGGTGGTGGAGGGAGACCTTCCGCAGCTTGCGACGGTCGATGGCGACCGGGTGCTCGGCGTCACCGCCGGCCAGCTCGTTGCTGATCGTGATGACCGCGTCGTACCCCCGGGCACGGGCGATCTCGACGTACTTGTCGATCTGCTCGACGTTGAGGCGCCCCGTCGACGTCTTGACCTCGACGAGCGCGGTCCACTCCTTCTGGCCGCGCCGCACCTGGATGACCCCGTCAGGCCGGTAGGCCTCCTCGTCCTGACCGAAGGGGACCTCGATGAAGGTGCTGACGGTGCCCCGAGGTGCGCCGCAGCGGACCGTGAGCGCGGTGCCGAACTCTCGCACCGTGCTCATGACCGCCAGCAGGGCCGACGTGGCGCGCCGCTCCTGCTCCTCCCCGCTGCCGATGCCCGCCACGGGGAACAGCCGCGCCGGCTGCCAGTCGTTGCCGTCCTCCGCCGGGATCGATGCGTCCCAGTCGGCGGGCAGACGCGGCGCACGGGTGGGCCGCCGGACCGAGACGGACCGCTTCACCGGGGCCGGCGGTGCTGCGGGGTCATCGTCGGCTGCCGCGGCCGACTCCTCGGCGAGTGTCGGCGGCGCTCCGGCGTCGTCCTCCGCCGCGACGACGGCGGCTGGGTCGAGAGGAGGAGCGGCGGTCTCGACGGTGAAGGTCGGCGAGGCGTAGCCGGCCGTGTCCGACCCCTCGGCTGCCCCTCCGGTCACCGCCGGGGCGCCGGGGTCCGCTGCTACCGACGGGCCCGCGGCGGCGTCGTCGGTGTCCGGCTCCTCGGACACGTCCACGCCGTGCTCGGTCACCAGCGATGCCAGCCCCTCGACGTACCCCCGGCCCACCGCCCGGATCTTCCAGCTGTCCTCGCGGCGGTAGAACTCGCCGAAGACGAGCGCGAGCTCGTCGGTGGCGTCGTCGATGTCGTAGACGAGCAGGTCGGCCGCGTCGGAGGTGCGTTGCAGCCGGAGCCGTACGCCGGCCGCGTCACCGAACGTCGTACCGCTCGCGGGATCGAGGCTCGCGGCGACCACGATCCGCTCGATCTCCTGCGGCACGTCGTCGAGCTCGATGGTCACCACGTCCGAGGACCAGCCCTGGTGGGCCTCGTCCGTGCCCGGCTCCGGGCGCACCTTGTCCCGCAGGTGCACCGCGCCGTTGAGGGCCACCGGCTGGTTGTAGAAGACGAAGTCGCGGCCGGAGCGCACCTTGCCGGTGCTGTCGAGGAGCAGGACGCTCACGTCGGCGTCGACGGGCTCGTCGTCCCGGCCCCGGCTGTCGAGGAACACCGTCAGGCCGCCGAGCTCGGCACCCAGGTCGTCGAGGGCTGCGTTGGCTCCCCTGCGCAGCTCGCGGGGAGCGGGGTTCGCGTCGTTCACGGTCCGAGCCTCACACGCCCTCCCGGTCCTGCGCCGCGGAATCGACCGAACGAGAACCACGCCAATGCGCCCGGCCTGCGGCTCGCCGCGACGCCGCCAGGTCGCGGTTGCAGCGGTGGTCATCCACTACCGCTCCTACCGCGACTCACCACAAGAGGTCGCCCCCCACGACCTCGCTGTGGGCGTGGACGACCTCAACGGGGGCGCCCTCGACCGCTTGCAGCGGTCGATCCAGCTCGGCGTCGTCCCCCCGACGCTGGGCCTCCGGCGGGCCCGCGGAGGGCACCGTAGCCGGGTACGACGTGGCGCGCGCCACCCTTTTCCGCCCTCCCCGCCCCCATCCTCGTTAGGGTGAGCGCCGGGCGAACAGCGTTCGCACGCCGGGTGTCACGCCGCGCTACGCGCAGATGGCCCGGCGGTCCGCCCGCCGGAGGGACTCCTCCCTGCGGCGGTTCCGTGCACGAACCGGCCGGAAAGGGGCGTTGCCGATGGGTGAGTTCATCGCCGAGCGTCGACAACAGATCGCCTACGACATGCTCCAGCACGCGAACCTCGTGTTCCAGTGCGTCCTCGTCGCCACCCTCATCGCGGTGCTCCTGGCGGTGGTGATCAACCGCTTCCGGGTGCTCGAGCCGATCGCGAACGCCATCTCGGCCATCGGGCTGACGCTGCCGGCGTTCGCCCTCGTCGGGCTGCTGCTCCCCCTGACGAGCCTCGGCACCGTGACGGCCTTCACCTGCGTCGTCTTCTACGCCGTGCTGCCCGTGCTCCGCAACGCCGTCGTCGGCCTCGCCGGCGTCGACTCCACCCTCCTCGAGTCGGCCCGCGGCATGGGCATGAGCCCCGTCGGCGTGCTCGTGAAGGTGCAGCTCCCGCTCGCCTGGCCCGTGATCCTGGCCGGCGTCCGCACCTCCATGCAGATGTCGATGGGCATCGCGGCGATCGCCGCGTACGTCCTCGGCCCCGGCCTCGGCTCCTACATCTGGCGCGGCCTCACCCAGACGGGCGGCGCGAACGCCCTCAACTACGCGCTCGTGGGCACGATCGGCATCATCGTCGTCGCCCTCGTCGCCGACCTCCTGCTGCTCGTCCTCGGGCGGCTCACCATCTCGAAGGGAGTCCGGGTCGCATGACCGAGAGCATCGAGAAGCCGACCGGCACCAGCAACGGCTCGGACCGCCACATCAGCGGTGTCGAGATCGACCTGCGCGACGTCGTGAAGAAGTACCCCGGGCAGAAGACCGCCGCCGTCGAGAGCCTGTCGCTCACGGTCCCCGCCGGCGAGGTCGTCATGTTCATCGGCCCCTCGGGCTGCGGCAAGACGACGTCGCTGAAGATGATCAACCGGCTCATCGAGCCCACCTCCGGCACCATCACGATCGGCGGCGAGGACGTGCGCGGCCGCGACGCCGACGAGCTGCGGCGCACCATCGGCTACGTCATCCAGGGCGGCAGCCTGTTCCCGCACCTGACGGTGGCCGACAACATCGCGGTCGTGCCCAAGCTGCTGAAGTGGTCCAAGCAGCGCACCGCCGACCGCGTCGAGGAGCTGCTCGACCTCGTCGGCCTGGAGCCCGGGCGCTACCGCGACCGCTACCCCCGCGAGCTCTCCGGCGGCCAGCAGCAGCGGGTCGGCGTGGCCCGCGGGCTCGCGGCGGACCCGCCGGTCGTGCTGATGGACGAGCCGTTCGGCGCGGTCGACCCCATCACCCGGCAGCGGCTGCAGGACGAGATGCTCGGCATCCAGCGCGAGCTCGGCAAGACCATCGTCTGCGTCACCCACGACATCGACGAGGCCATCAAGCTGGGTGACCGCATCCTCATCCTGTCCGAGGGCGCGCACGTGGAGCAGTACGACACCCCCGAGAACGTGCTGGCCGCCCCGGCCAACGACTTCGTGGCCGACTTCGTGGGCGCGGGATCCACGCTCAAGCAGCTCAGCCTGTCCCGCGTGGACGAGCTGCAGATGCTGCCGTGGACGACCGCGCGGGTGGGTGACGACGCCGCCGAGGCCGTCCGCCGCGCCGAGGCCGCCGGCCACGACTGCGTCGTGGTGCTCGACGCCCGCAACCGCCCCATCGCGTGGCCCTGGCTGCGCAACCTGCGCCGCGGCGGGGCGATCGACATCGCCCGCCGCGACGAGCTCATCACCCTCGACCAGCGGGCCACCCTCAACGACGCCCTCGACACCATGCTCAGCTCGTCGCACGCCGGCGCGATCGTCACCGACGCCCGCGACAACTACGTCGGCGTCGTCGACTTCGAGTCGGTCACCACGCACATCCGCTCCCAGGAGGCCTCCGCCAAGGAGGCCCAGCAGGCGCGCGCCGACGGGACGGCCTCGTGACGGCGACGACCGGCACGGCCCTCGACGGGCGCGACACCGCCGCCACGCCCCCCACGGGCCTGCGCGGCTGGATGGCCAGCAAGACGGTGACGCGCGAGGCCGTGACGATGCTCATCCTGCCCCCGCTGCTCATCGCCATCGCGTTCGGCGGCTTCGTCGTCTGGCGCCAGACCGCCGAGCTCGACTCCGTCGAGGCCCAGCAGCTGCGGTGGAGCACGCTCACCCGCCTGCTGGTCGACCACGTCCAGCTCACCGTCGTCGCGGCCGTGATCGTGGTGGCCGTCGCCCTCCCGCTGGGCATCGCGCTCACCCGCGGCCGGGCACGGCGCGCCGCACCGCTGGTGGTCGGCATCGCCAACGGCGGCCAGGCGGCCCCGGCCGTCGGCCTGATCGTGCTGCTGTTCCTGTGGCTCGGCGGCGGCTTCTGGACCGCCATCCTGGGTCTCAGCCTCTACGGCCTCCTGCCGGTGCTGCGCAACACCATCACCGGCATCCAGGCCGTCGACCCGACGCTGGTCGAGGCCGCGCGCGGCGTCGGCATGACGTCGTTCGAGACGCTGCGCAAGATCGAGCTGCCGCTCGCGGTCCCGGTGATCATGGCCGGCGTCCGCACCGCGCTCGTGCTCATCGCGGGCACCGCCTCGCTGGCGTGCTTCATCAACGCCGGCGGCCTGGGCGAGGTGCTGCAGACGGGCATCTCGCTGTTCCGGTTCTCCCTGATGATCACGGGGGCGCTGCTCATCGCGCTGCTGGCCCTGCTCATCGAGTGGGTCGGCCGCCTGCTCGAGCTCGCCTACCGACCGAAGGGGCTCTGACATGGCTCGCACGACCGACGCACGACGGCGGGGCGCACGACGTACCGGCGTGGCCGCCACGGCGCTGGCCGCGGTCGGCGCGCTGCTGTCCGGCTGCGGGCTCGGGACGGCCGGCGGCTACGTGCCCGAGGGCCGGCTCGCCGGCGACCTGGAAGGGGTCGCCTCGCTGGAGGGGGCCTCCATCGCGGTGGGCTCCAAGAACTTCAACGAGAACGTGATCCTCGGCAAGATGGCGATCATCCTGCTGCGCGCGGCGGGCGCCGACGTGGCGGACCTGACCAACGTGCCCGGCAGCGCCGCGGCCCGCCAGGCCCACCTCGTCGGGCAGATCGACGCGATGTGGGAGTACACGGGCACGGGGTGGATCACCTACCTCGGCGAGAGCGAGCCCATCCCCGACGAGCAGGAGCAGTACGAGGCCGTCCGCGACGCCGACCTCGAGCAGAACCAGCTCGTCTGGCTCCCGCCGGCGCCGATGAACAACACCTACGCGTTCGCGATGAACCCCGAGGTGACGCAGCGGCTCGGCATCACGAGCATGTCCCAGCTCGCCGAGCTCCCCGTCGAGGAGCGCACGTTCTGCGTCGAGTCGGAGTTCACCAACCGCCCCGACGGGCTGCCCGGGATGCTCGAGACCTACGGCATCCCGCTCGGCGACCCGCAGGGCACGCCGGAGTCGAACCTGCGCACCTACCAGACCGGCGCGATCTACGACGCGACGGCGCGGGGCGAGTGCAACTTCGGCGAGGTGTTCACGACGGACGGTCGCATCCTGGCCCTCGACCTGACGGTGCTGGAGGACGACCAGCAGTACTTCCCGAAGTACAACGTCTCCCTGGTGGTGCGCCAGGAGGTCGCGGAGGAGCACCCCGAGATCGAGGACCTCATGGCCCCGGTCACCGAGGCGCTCACCGACGAGGTGCTCATCGAGCTGAACGCCCGGGTCGACGTCGACGGCGAGGAGCCGGCCGACGTGGCCTACGACTGGCTCCTCGAGGAGGGCTTCATCTCCTGACCCCGCTCGTGCTGCGCGGCCTCCCGCGCAGCACGACGGGTCGCTCCCAGCGCGGTGCCGACCGTCTCCCTATGCTCCCCGCATGGCCGAGACCACCGCCGACCGCCTGCTGGACGCGCACACCCGCTGGGTCGTGGACCGCCTCACCACCGGCGGGCCCGTCGGCACGCGGGACGAGGCGATCGCCGAGGACGTCGACCTGCTGCTCGACCTCGGGTCCGAGCTGACCCTGTGGGACGTGCTGAGCCCCGACGAGGTCTCCGACGCCCTCGAGCGCGTGCTGGTGACCGTGCCGCCGAGCGAGGGAGCGGCGCGCTTCGCGGCGGCCGTGGCCGACGCCCTGCTCGACGGGAACATCGAGCGCTTCGCGCTCTCCGACGTGGTCGGCCGCGACCTCGTCGAGGCGTGGGTGCGCCGCGTGCTCGACGGGGTGGACGGGATCGAGGCGGCGCTCGACCGCCTCACCAGCAGCCCCCGGGTCGCGACCCTCGCCGGCGGCTTCGTCGGGCGCATCGTCAGCGAGGTCGTGCAGGCGAACCGGGCCGCGGCGGAGAAGATCCCCGGCGTCGGCTCGCTGGTCTCGTTCGGCGCGAACGCCGCCGGACGGGTCAGCGGCGCCGCCAACAAGCAGCTGGAGGGCCTCCTGGGCGACACGGCCGGCAAGGGTGCCGTGTTCGCGATGCGCCGCCTCAACAAGGTGCTCGTCGACACCCTGCGCGACCCCTCCATGCCGGACGCCCTCATGGAGGTCTTCGACCTGTACGGCGACGAGCCGCTCCCCCGCGTCGGCGACGTCGCTTCCCGCGAGGGGGTGCACGAGGTCGCCGCGCTCGTCCACGAGGTCGTCGCCGGCGCCGCGCCGTCGCTCCCGGTGCACCAGATCGCCACCGCGGTCGTGACGCAGGTGTGGGCCGACCACGGCGACCGACCCGTCACCACCCTGCTCGAGGAGCTGGGCCTGACCCGCGACGAGCTGGTCGTGCACGCCATCTCGCTGGCGCCGCGGCTCCTCGACGCCGCCCACGCGGACGGCCGTCTCGAGGCCCTGGTGCGCAGCCGGCTCGCCCCGTTCTACGCCTCTGACGAGGTCGCGGGGATCCTCGAGGGCTGAGCCCCGACGGGCCGACGCCCCGTTCCGCCGAGGTGCCGACGCGCCGACGGGCCCGGTCCCCGTGGTCGCGGGGGCCGGGCCCGTCGGGCCTGCCGTGCAGGTGGTTCAGGCGGTCCCGCCGAGGACCGACTGCGCGTCGACCTCGCCGTGCTCGTCCTGGATGGCGTCGGCCAGCTTGGCGCGGTCGGCCTCGCTCACCTCGACACCGACCTCCTCGAACCCCTTGTGGAGCTCGGTGTCGACGGTGCTCTCGGTCGCGCCGTCCTGCCAGGAGGTGACGCGGTCGACGACGGCCTGGATGGCTTCGAACTGCTCGGAGGTGTAGTCGCTCATGCTGTGACGGTACCCACGCGGTGATGACGCGACCGCTGCGCGAGCGGCGGGCCGAGGAGCGCGGCGTGGGTACCGTCACGGCATGGACGTGGACCTGACCCTGACCGTCGACGGCACGGAGCGGACCGTCGCCGTCGACACCCGCACGACCCTCCTCGACGCCCTCCGTGAGCGGCTCGGGGTCACGAACCCCAAGAAGGGCTGCGACCACGGCCAGTGCGGCTCCTGCACGGTCCTCCTCGACGGTCGGCGCCACCTCACCTGCCTGACCCTCGCCGTGGCCCACGAGGGCGCCGAGGTCGTCACGGCGGGCGGGCTGCGCGGCGCCGACGGCGGCCTCCACCCCGTCCAGCAGGCGTTCCTCGACCACGACGGCTTCCAGTGCGGCTACTGCACCCCGGGGCAGGTCTGCTCGGCGGTGGGCGTGCTCGACGAGGTCCGCGCCGGTCACCGCAGCCACGTCACCGAGGACCTCGAGGCCGACCCCGAGCTCACCGACGACGAGATCCGGGAGCGCATGAGCGGCAACCTGTGCCGCTGCGGCGCCTACCCCGGCATCCTCGCGGCCGTGCGCCAGGCCGGGGGCGCGGCGTGAGGGACTTCGCCTACCACCGCGCCGACGACGCCGCGGGGGCCGTCGCCCTCGTCGCGGCCGACCCCGACGCCCGCTTCCTGGGCGGCGGCACCAACCTCGTCGACCACCTCAAGCTGGGCATCACGTCCCCCGGCACCCTCGTCGACGTCAGCCGGCTCCCCCTCGACCAGGTCGAGGAGCTGCCCGACGGCGGGCTGCGGGTCGGCACGAACGTCCGCAACAGCGACCTCGCCGCCCACCCCGCGGTACGGCGGGACTTCCCCGGCGTGGCGCGTGCGCTCCTGGCCGGTGCGTCGGGCCAGATCCGCCACCAGGCCACCACCGGGGGCAACCTGCTGCAGCGCACCCGGTGCGTCTACTTCCAGGACGTCACGACGCCGTGCAACAAGCGGGAGCCCGGCTCCGGCTGCTCGGCCCTCGAGGGCTACGGCCGCTACAACGCGGTGCTGGGCCTCAGCGAGGCCTGCGTGACCACCCACCCGTCCGACCTCGCCGTCGCCCTCGCCGCGGTCGACGCCACCGTCGTCGTGCTGGGCCCCGACGGCGAGCGGCGCATCCCGCTCATCGACCTGCACCGCCTCCCGGGCCACCACCCGGAGCGCGACACGGTGCTCGAGCACGGCGACCTCATCACCGCCGTCGAGCTGCCGGCCGCCGCCGTGGCGCGGAACGCGACGTACCGCAAGGCGCGCGACCGCGCGTCGTACGCGTTCGCCCTCGTGTCCGTGGCCGCCGGGCTGGAGCTCGAGGGGGACGTCGTGACCGACGTCCGGATCGCCTGGGGCGGCGTCGCCCACAAGCCGTGGCGCGCCCTCCTCGCCGAGGAGACGCTGCGCGGGCAGGTCCTGACCGAGGACGCGGTGCGCGAGGCCGCAGCCGCCGAGCTGGCGACGGCGGCCGTCACGGCGCAGACGGCCTACAAGGTCGACATGGTGCGGAACCTGACCGCGCTGGCCCTCACCCGTCTCGCGGAAGGAACCGGCCGATGAGCGAGCAGTCCCCCGACGAGGTCGTGCCCGAGGTCGTCGCACCGCAGGTGATGGGCCGCCACCTCGACCGCCAGGACGGGGTGGAGAAGGTGACCGGGGAGGCGACGTACGCCGTCGAGCACCCCGTCGAGGGCGACCTGCTGCACGCCTGGCTCGTCACCTCGACCGTGGCCCGCGGCCGCGTGCTGCGCGTCGACGCCTCCGCGGCCCTCGCCCACCCCGGCGTCGAGGCCGTGCTGGACCACGAGAGCGCACCCCGGCTGGCCGACACCGAGGACCGCGAGCTCGCGGTGCTGCAGGACGACCGCATCGGCTTCCGCGGCCAGATCGTGGCGCTCGTCCTCGCGACCAGCTCGGAGTCGGCCCGCGAGGGCGCCGCACTGGTGCGGGTGCACCAGGACGCCGAGCCCCACGAGGCCGCGTTCACGCCGGGCAGCGCGACGTACGCGCCCGAGGAGGTCAACGCCGGCGCCGAGACCGACACCGCCGAGGGGGACCCCACCGCGGCCCTGGCCGCGGCCCCCGTCGTGGTGGACGCGGTCTACGAGACGCCCCACGAGTACAACAGCCCGATGGAGCCGCACGCGGCGACGGCGCTGTGGGACGGCGAGCGGCTCACGCTCCACGACTCCACCCAAGGCGTGCACCCGGTGCGGGCCACGCTGGCGCCCGTGCTCGGTCTCGAGCCGGAGCAGGTGCGGGTGCTCGCGCCGTACGTCGGCGGCGGCTTCGGCAGCAAGGGCCTCCCCCACGCCCCCGAGGTGGCGGTCGCGCTGGCGGCGCTCAGCGCGCCGGGACGCCCCGTGCGGCTCGCCGTGACGCGGCAGCAGATGTTCGCGCTCGCCGGCTACCGCACCGCGACCCGCTCGCGGGTGCGGCTGGGCGCGGAGCCCGACGGCCGGCTCCTCGCGCTGCGCCACGACGCCGAGTCGCAGACGTCGCGCATCAAGGAGTTCGCGGAGCAGACGGCGACCGCGGCGCGGATGATGTACGCCGCGCCCCACCGCGCCACGACGCACCGGGTGGCCGAGCTGGACGTGGCCGTGCCGTCGTGGATGCGTGCCCCGGGCGAGATGCCCGGCATGTACGCCCACGAGGTCGCCATGGACGAGCTCGCCGTCGCGACCGGCGTCGACCCGATCGACCTGCGGGTGCGCAACGAGCCGGAGATCGACCCCGAGACCAAGAACCCGTACAACGACCGCCGCCTCGTCGAGTGCCTGCACCGGGGCGCCGAGCTGTTCGGCTGGGCCGAGCGGCCCGAGGGCGTGCGGGCGCGGGCCGAGGGCGACTGGTGGGTCGGCACCGGCGTCGCGTCCGCGACGTACCCCATGCTGTGGATGCCCGGCAACGGCGCGCGGGTGCGCTCGATCGAGGGCGGTCGCTACGAGGTCGCCATCGGGGCCGTCGACATCGGCACCGGGGCGCGCACCGTGCTCCTGCAGGTCGCCAGCGACGCGCTGGGCTGCCCGCCCGAGGCGATCGACCTGCTCGTCGCCGACTCCGAGCTGCCGTTCGCGACCGTGGCGGGCGGGTCGTCGGGCACCTCGTCGTGGGGCACGGCGATCGCCGCCGCCGCGCAGCAGTTCCGCGCCGACCACGGCGAGCACCCCGACCCCGGGGTCGCCACCACCGCGACGTCGGGGCAGTACGCCGACATGTCCGGACACTCGCTGCACTCCTTCGGGGCCGTCTTCGCCGAGACCCACGTGCACCGCTGGACCGGCGAGGTGCGGGTCGAGCGGCTGCTGGGCGTCTACTCGGTGGGGCGGGTCATCAACCCGACGACGGCGCGCTCGCAGCTGCTGGGCGGGCTCGTCATGGGGCTGTCGGCGGCGCTGCACGAGGAGGGCTGGCGGGACCCGCGCTTCGGCCACACCGTGACGCAGGACCTCGCGACCTACCACGTCGCCGCCCACGCCGACGTGCGCGACCTGCGCGCCGAGTGGCTCGAGGAGGAGGACCACCTGTCCACGCCGATGGGCTCGCGCGGCATCGGCGAGATCGGCATCGTCGGCACCGCGGCCGCCATCGCCAACGCCACCCACCACGCCACGGGGGTGCGCGTGCGGTCGCTGCCCCTCACCGCCGACCACTTCCTCGACCTGCCGGCGTTCGCGTCCGAGCCCGCAGCGCAGGTCTGACGGTCGTGGTGGCGGGGCGGCGCGACCTCGTGCTCGTGCGGCACGGCAAGTCGGACTGGTCCACGTGGGTCCCCGACCGGGACCGGCCCGTCGCCCCGCGCGGCCGACGGCAGGCGACGGAGGCCGGTGCGTGGCTCGGCGCCCACGGCCCCCGCCTCGACCTCGCCGTCGTCTCCCCCGCCGTCCGCGCGGCGACGACGTGGGAGCTGGTCGCGGCCGGCCTCCCGGCGCCGCCGCCGGCGGTGCACGACGAACGGGTCTACACCTTCGACGCGGACGACCTCGTCGCCGTCGTCGCCGGGCTCGACCCGGCGCACTCCGTCGTGGCGCTCGTCGGGCACGAGCCGGGCCTCGGCGAGCTAGCGTCCTCGCTCGCGGGCACCGAGGTCGCCATGCCGACCTCCGCCGTCGCGTGGCTCGGCTGGGACGGCGCGTGGGGCGACGTCGCCGACCACGCCCGCGCCGGTACGGCGACCCTCCGCGCCGCGGGCCGTCCCCCGGCCGCGCCGGACGCGGCGGGCGTCATCGAGGGGTGAGCCGGGCGCGGCGTCGGTCGCGGTACCAGCGGTAGTCGAGGACTATCGCTCCCACCGCGACCGGGGCGGCACCGGTGGTTGAGGTGGCCGCGCCAGCGGCCCTCGAGACCCGCCCGGATCCTCGTCAGCGGTCGAACCGGTTCGGCCGCTGACGAGATGCACGGATCGCGGCGATCCGTCCCGGAGAACGCTCCGGGGCGGGGACAGCTCGACGTTCGCCGCGATCCGGGCCGGCACGCCCACGGCGGATCACCCTCACGGGCGCAGCACACGCTCCCGGGTGGCCTCGAACTTGGCGATGGTGCGCAGGTGCACCTCGTCGGGGCCGTCGAAGATGCGCATGGCGCGGTGCCAGCCGTACATCAGGGTCAGGGGCACGTCGTCGCTCACACCGGCCCCGCCGTGCACCTGGATGGCGCGGTCGATGACCTCCAACGTCACGCGCGGCACCGACACCTTCGCCATCGACACCAGCGACGCCGCCGCCTTGTTGCCGTGCGCGTCGATGACTGCGGCGGCGTGGCGGCACAGCAGCCGGGCCTGCTCGATGGCGAGGCGGGACTCGGCGATGTCGCGCTGCACCATGCCCTGCTCGGCCAGGGGCTTGCCGAACGCGATGCGGCTGCCGGCCCGTCGTACCAGCAGGTCCATGGCCCGCTCGGCCGCACCCAGCGCCCGCATGCAGTGGTGGATGCGGCCCGGGCCGAGCCGCGCCTGGGCCAGCGCGAAGCCGGCGCCCTCCTCCCCCAGCACGTTCGTGACGGGCACGCGCACGTCGGTGAGCAGCACCTCGCAGTGGCCGTGCTGGTCGTGACGGCCGAAGACGGGCAGGTCGCGCACGACCTCGACGCCCGGCGTGTCCATCGGCACCAGCACCATCGACTGCTGCCGGTGCTTCGCCGCGCCGGGGTCGGTCTTGCCCATGACGATGAGCAGCCGGCAACGCGGGTCGGCGGCGCCCGAGGTCCACCACTTGCGGCCGTTGATGACGTACTCGTCGCCGTCGCGCACGATCGAGGTCTCGATGTTGGTGGCGTCGCTGCTGGCCACCGCCATCTCCGTCATCGCGAACGCGGAGCGGATCTCCCCGTCCAGCAGCGGCCGCAGCCAGGTCTCCTGCTGCTCGGGGGTGCCGAACAGGTGCAGCAGCTCCATGTTCCCGGTGTCGGGCGCCTGTCCGTTCATGGCCTCCGGCGCCAGCTCGAGGCTCCAGCCGGTGATCTCGGCGAGCCCCGCGTAGTCGAGCTGGCTGATGCCGCCGACGTCGGGCATGAACAGGTTCCACAGCCCGCGTCGCCGGGCCTCCGCCTTGAGGGTCTCGACCACGGGCGGCAGCGTGTGGTCGTCCGGACCGGCCGCCGCGCGGTACGCCGTGTACTCCGCCTCGGCGGGGAACACGTGCTCGTTCATGAACTCCACCAGCGTGGCCCGCAGCTCCCGCGCCCGCGGCGAGGGCGTGAGGTCGAGCCCCGCCACGTCGAAGGGGTCGTCGGTGGGGGTCAGCTCGGTCATCGGGTCTCCTCGGCGGTGGGGCGGCGGTCGACGACGGTCAGGACGTCGGCCACCGGGGCTCGGTCGGTGCGGAAGGCGTTCGCCGGGTGCTCCGGGTCGGCGTGGCCGAGCGCGACGGCGCAGACGACGAGCCGGTCCTCGGGCAGGGCGAGGAACTCGTGCACCGCGCCGGAGTACATGGCGATCGCCGCCTGGGGGCACGACGCCACGCCGTGGGCGGCGGCCGCGTTGAGCAGGTTCGCGACGTACCCGCCGCAGTCGATCGCGCCGTACACGCCCTGCTGGCGGTCGGTGGTGACGACGGCGACGTGGGGCGCGCCGAAGAAGGAGAAGTTGCGGAACATCTGGAGACCCCGGGCCTCCTTGTCCTCCCGGGCGATGCCGAGGCTCTCGTAGAGCGCGAACCCCGAGGCGCGGCGGCGATCGGCGTACACCCCCGCGTAGCCCTCGGGCATCGGCAGGTCCGACACCCCGGGCCCGGTCAGCACCGCGGTCTCGAGGTGCTGCGCGAAGGCCGGCACGGCCTCACCGGTGACGAGGTGCACCTGCCACGGCTGGGTGTTGCACCACGAGGCGGTGCGCTGCGCCAGGCCGAGCACGGCGGCGATGGTCTCCGGCGCGACCGGGTCCGGCAGGAACCCGCGACAGCTGTGGCGCTGCCGGAGCAGCTCGTCGAGGGCGGCGGCTGCGGCCCCGTCCGGTCCCCCGCCGGCCCCTGCGGGTCCGCCCTCGTCCACGCGCTGCACCATGCGCCCCTCCCCGTCCGCACCCGGGCCGATCGTTCGATCGGTCCGGGGGCGAGCGTACGACAGCGCCCGGTCAGCCGGTCGTCGCGCCGTCGCGGTCCTCGGGCGGCGGGGGCCGCAGCTGCACCGGCACGAACCGCTCGAAGCCCCAGAAGGCGTCCCGGTCGACCTCCTCGTCGGGACGCTGCACGACCTCGCCGAGCGCGTCGTACGCCGACCCGCCCAGCTCGGGTCCGATGAGGACGAGCGAGCAGCCCCGGACACCGCTCGGCACCCCCGGCGTGATGCGCACGTGGCGCCCGACCCGGTGCACGGTCCAGCGCGCCGGCACGCCGGGCACGTCGATGGTCACGAAGCCCTTGACCCGGAACGCCTCGGGCACGCCCGAGCCCAGCAGGGTCGCGAGCCGGCCGGGGTGCAGCGGGCCCGGATGGGTCCAGCTCACCGACCGGTACGGCGTGTGCAGGTGTGCGTGCTCGTCGGCCCGGATGTCGCCCAGCGTCAGCTGCCGGTGCGGGTCGTGGCGCAGGTCGAAGAGCAGGGAGGGGTCGAGGGCGCCCTGGCGGGCGACGGTGACGGGACGGTCGGGGACGAGCACCCGCAGCCGCGCCCGCAGGCGGGCGAGGTGCCCGGCGTCCACGCGGTCGGCCTTGGTCAGCACGACGAGGTCGGCCGCGGCGAGCCGGCGGTGCAGGTCGCCGCCCTCCTCGACGGTGGGCGTGTGCTCGGCGTCGAGGAGGAGCACGAGGCCCCCGAAGCGCGCCCGGCGGCCGAGGTCGCCCACGACGCGCTGCACGAGCACCCCGGGGTCGGCGACACCGCTGGCCTCGACGACCACGACGTCGATGCCGGCGCGCGGGGCGGTGAGGCGGGTGATGAAGTCGGCGATCGCGCCGTCGTCGGTGGCGCAGCACAGGCAGCCACCGGTGGCGGAGAACATCATGTCGGCCTGGCCGGCGACCAGCAGACCGTCGACGTCGACGTCACCGAAGTCGTTGACGATCACGCCCACCCGCGTGTCGGCGCTGTGGCGCAGCAAGTGGTTGACGACCGTCGTCTTGCCGGCGCCGAGGCTGCCCGCCACGACGACGACCGGTACGGGCTCCACCACGAGGGGCGAGCCTACTCAGGCGGCGCGAAGCCGCCTCAGACGGCCGCGCGCTTCTTCAGCTTGCGGCGCTCGCGCTCCGACAGACCGCCCCAGATGCCGAAGCGCTCGTCGTTGAGGAGCGCGTACTCCAGGCACTCGTCCTTGACCTCGCACGTCAGGCAGACCTTCTTGGCCTCCCGCGTGGAGCCGCCCTTCTCCGGGAAGAACGACTCGGGATCGGTCTGGGCGCACAGAGCACGCTCCTGCCACCCCAGCTCCGCCGAGTCCTCGTCCACGAGATCCAGTTCGTTCACCGCACCCGACCTTTCGACCCGACTCCGACCCAGCTGACCCTGCTGCCGCACGCGACCCCCACCACGACGTCCGGGGGGTCCGCGACCAGCACTCGTGGCGTCCGGGGGTACTGCTCCACCAGCAGGTCACACCGTAACGACACTGTGGGAATTACATGCCTGTCGTACCCCGAAGTCAAGCCCGTCATCTGGTAGAGGGCCACCCGGAGGGGTGGGGCGGGACCCAGGTCCCGGGTCCGCCGGTCGGCCCCGGCGCCGGGCTGGGGTCGATCATCGGGCAGGGTGGTTCCATGAGCGCTCCCGGCACCCCCGTGCGGCGCGTCACCGTGCTCTCGGGCGGCATGGGCGGCGCACGCTTCCTCCAGGGCCTGCGGCACGGCCTCGCGAACGGGCTCGTGCCCGGCGCGTCGGCCGACACCGAGGTCACCGTCGTGGCCAACACCGCCGACGACATCTGGGTCCACGGCCTCAAGGTCTGCCCCGACCTCGACACCGTGATGTACACCCTCGGCGACGGCATCGACCTCGAGCGCGGCTGGGGCCGGCGCGACGAGACGTGGAGCGTGAAGGAGGAGCTCGCGGCGTACGGCGTGGAGCCGACGTGGTTCGGCCTCGGCGACCGCGACGTGGCCACCCACCTGGTCCGCACGCAGCTCATCGAGGCGGGCTACCCGCTCTCCGACATCACCGCGGCCCTGTGCCGGCGCTGGCAGCCCGGCGTGCGGCTGCTGCCGATGACCGACGACCGCGTCGAGACGCACGTGGCGATCGCCGACCCCGAGGCCCCCAGCGGCCGCCGCGTCGTGCACTTCCAGGAGTACTGGGTGCGCCTGCGCGCCGAGGTGCCCGCCGAGGCGCTCGTCTTCGTCGGCCTCGACGAGGCCGAGCCCGCCCCGGGCGTGGTGGAGGCCCTCACCGAGACCGACGTCGTGCTCCTGCCGCCCTCCAACCCCGTCGTCTCGGTCGGCACCATCCTCGGCGTCCCCGGGGTGCGGGCGGCGCTCGCCGCCTCCGACGCCCCGGTCGTCGGGCTCTCCCCCATCGTCGGCGGCGCCCCCGTGCGCGGCATGGCCCGGCAGGTGCTGGAGGCCGTGGGCGTCGAGGTCACCGCCGGAGCCGTGGGCGCCCACTACGGCGCCCGCTCCGCCGGCGGCGTGCTCGACGGCTGGCTGGTCGACGAGCGCGACGCGGACCAGGTCGCCGTCGCCGAGGCCGCCGGGGTGCCCACCCGCGCCGTGCCGCTCATGATGAGCGACCACGACGCGACGGCCGCCATGGCCGCGGCCGCCGTCGAGATGGCGCTGGAGCTGCGCACCGGTCGTGCCGACCGCACCGACCGGGAGGCCTGAGGTGGTCGGACGCGTCGACCTCGTCGCCCCCGACGGGGTCGGCGAGGTCGCACCGGGCACGGACCTGGCAGCCCTGGTCGCGGACCTGCTCGCCCCGGTCGACGGCGACGTCGTCGTGGTGACGAGCAAGGTGGTCGCGAAGGCCGAGGGCCGCGTGCGCACCGGCGACCGCGAGGCCCTCGTCGACGCCGAGACCGTCCGCGTCGTGGCGCGCCGCGGCCCCACCCGGATCTCGCGCACGCGCCACGGCCTGACCCTCGCGGCGGCCGGCGTGGACGCCTCCAACGTGGCGCGGGGCTCCGTCGTACCGCTCCCCCACGACCCCGACGCCTCCGCCCGCGCCCTGCGGGCCGCGCTCCACGAGCGCACCGGGGTCAACGTCGGCGTCGTCGTCACCGACACCGCCGGGCGCGCCTGGCGCGAGGGCCAGACCGACATCGCCGTGGGCGCCGCGGGCCTGCGGGTGCTCGACGACCACGCGGGCCGCGTCGACGGCTACGGCAACGAGCTCGCCGTCACCGCCCCCGCCGTCGCCGACGAGATCGCCGGCGCGGCCGAGCTGGCGCAGGGCAAGCTCTCCGGCCGCCCCCTGGTGCTGGTGCGGGGACGCGCCGACCTGGTGCTGCCCCCGGGCGAGGACGGGCCGGGCGCCCGCGGGCTGGTGCGCGACCCCGCCCGCGACATGTTCGGGTACGGCGCGCGCGAGGCCGTGGTCGCCGCGCTCGCCGCGGAGGTCGACGCCGCCGAGCTCGCCGACGGCTTCGGTGCCCCGGCGAGCGCCGGGGACCTCGCGGACGCACTGGCGCGGGTGCTCGCCGTACCCGTGCTGGTCGTCGAGGAGGAGGCCCCACAGGCCCGGGACGGCTGTGCCGGTACCCCGTTCCACCTGTCCCTGCACCTGCCCGCGGCCACCGGTCTCGAGCGCACGCTCGACGCCCTCGGCCGCGCGTTCGCGTGGCGCTGGGAGCGCACGGGCCCGGCGGAGGTCCGCTTCGTCCCGGGCACTCCGTAGACTCTCCCCTCGTGCGCCCGCCCGTGGTGCCCGTGCACGCCTGCGCGCACACCCTCCTGACCGCCGTCCACCCGTGAGGAAAGCCTGACCGTGGCGAAGACCCCCAGCAACGACCGTGCCGCCAAGGCGAAGAAGCAGCTCAAGGCGCACCAGCGCGCCGAGCGACGCGGAAGCTTCATGATCGTCGGCGTCTGCGGCGTGGTCGCGCTCCTCATCGTCGCCGCCGCGGCGTACCGCCCGGTGATGAACTGGTGGGAGCTGCGGCAGTTCAACGACATCGACCTGGCGAGCATCGGCGAGCCCGCGACCACGTGCGGCCCCGAGCAGGTGCTCGCCGCGACGGGCAACCAGGACCACCAGGACGAGGGCGACATCGCCTACGAGACCTCTCCCGCCATCTTCGGCCCGCACCGCAGCGTGCCCGCCCCGATGGAGCGGAAGTTCTACGGCTGGGACGAGGCCCCCGAGGTGGAGCAGCTGGTCCACAACCTCGAGCACGGCTACACGTTCCTCTGGTACGACCAGACGGCGTGGGAGGACGACGAGATGATGGACGAGATCCGCGGCATCGCCAGCAAGCTCAAGGGCACCGACAACTTCCGCCTGAAGTTCAAGGCCGCGCCGTGGAAGGGCGAGGAGGACGGCGGCACCGCCTTCCCCGAGGGCCAGCACATCGCCATCGCCCACTGGGCGTCCTCGGCCGAGCCCGCCGTGGGCGATGCCCCCGACGAGCTGCCCGAGGAGGGTGACAGCGGCTTCGGCGTCGTGCAGTACTGCTCCGCCCCGAGCGGCGAGGCGCTGGAGGACTTCATGCTCCGCTGGCCCTACACCAACTCGTGGGAGCCGAACGCCATGTGAGGCACCCCCCTCCACGTCGGAGGGGGCACGACGAAGGGCCCCGGTCACCGCGACCGGGGCCCTTCGTCGTGCTCGGGGGTCGTGCCCCGTCGTGCTCGGGTGTCAGTCCCCGGCGGGCACGGTGGTGCCGACGTCGACCCGCTCGTCGGTGACGTGCGCACCGGCGCTGACGACGACCTCGTCGCCGAGCGTCGCGCCCTGCAGGACGGCGTCGCGCCCGACGCGGGCCCACGGCCCGACGACCGAGTCCGTGACCCGGGCGCCCTCCTCGACGACGGCGCCGGTCATGACGATGCTGCCCTCGACGACGGCCCCCTGCTCGACGGTGGCCTCCTTCATGACGACCGATCCCCCGCCGACCTGGTCGCTGTGCACGCTCGCGCCGTCGGCGACCCGTGCGCCGGCCTCGGCCGCGCCGATGGCCGGGGTGGGCGCCACGCCGAGCACGACGTCGCGCGACGCGCCGACCAGGGCGGCCGGCGTGCCCACGTCGCGCCAGTAGGCGGTCTCGACGAAGCCGACGACGAGGCGGCCCTCGGCCACGAGGCCGGGGAACGTCTCGCGCTCGACCGAGACGACCTGGCCGGCGGGGATCGTGTCGATGACGTCGCGGCGGAAGACGTAGCACCCGGCGTTGACCTGGTTCGTGACCGGGGCGTCCGACTTCTCGACGAACGCGGTGACCCGGCCGGCCCCGTCGGTGGGCACGCAGCCGAACGCGCGGGCGTCCTCGACCTCCACGAGGTGGAGGCTCACGTCGACGCGCTGCCCGTCGCGCGGGGTGCGGAAGTCCTCGAGCTGCGCGGGCAGGTCGTGGCCCGACAGCACGTCGCCGTTGAGGATGACGACCGCGCCGTCGGGGTCGTCGCCCAGCGCGTCCGCGACGTTGCGGATGGCGCCGCCGGTGCCGAGCGGCTCCTCCTCCAGCACGTAGTCGATGCGCACCCCCCAGCGGCTGCCGTCGCCGAGCACCGGGCGGAACTGGTCGGCGTGGTACGACGTGGCGAGCACGACGTGGTCCACGCCCGCCTCGGCGAGCCGCGCGATCTGGTGCTCCAGGAAGGGCACGCCGCCGACGTCGAGCAGGTGCTTGGGACGACGAGCCGTCAGCGGGAGGAGCCGGGAGCCGAACCCACCCGCGACGATCACCGCCTCGACAGAGGATTGAGTCATGTCGGGCATCGTAGAGAAGGCTGGGAGGATGGCGGACGTGACCCACGCCGCCACGCCCGCCCGTCGCCGTCCCGCCACCTTCGCGTCGCTGCTCGCCGACCTGCTGCGCGCCGACCCGGGGCGCCCGCTGCTCACCTGGTACGGCCACGACGCCGACGGCCAGGTGGTCGACCGCACCGAGCTGTCGGTGACGACCTATGCCAACTGGGTCGCCAAGACCGCCGGCCTGCTCACCGACGCCCTCGACCTCGAGCGCGGCGACCGCCTGCTCGTCGACCTGCCGACCCACTGGCTCGGGCCCGTCGTCGCCGGGGCCGCGTGGACCGCCGGCCTCGTCGTGCTGCTGCCGGACCACCCCGGCGCGGACGACGCCGACGCGGTGGTCTGCGGGCCCGACCGCCTGGAGCGCTGGGCCCCCGAGGCCGACCGGCGCGTCGTCGTCGCCGCCGCCCTGACCCCGCTGGCCCGGCCCTTCGCCGACGGCGTGCCCGCCGGGGTCCACGACCTCGGCGTCGAGGTGTGGGGCCAGCCCGACGCGTACGTCGCGCTCGACCCGCCGACCCCCGAGGACCCGGCGCTCGGCGCGCGCACCCACGCCGAGCTCTTCGGCGCCACGGGCTCGGCACCCGCACGGGTGCTGGCGCACGCGCTGACCGACGAGGGCGCGGTCGCGACCGCCTGGTCGGTGCTGGTCGCCGGGGGCTCGCTGGTGCTCGTGGACGACGAAGCGCCGCTCTCGCCGTGGTGGCGGGAGCGGCGCCTCGTCCTCGAGCGCGACGAGCGGATCAGCCCAGCAGGTTGACCCGCACCGACGCCTGCGCCAGCACGCGGTTCGTGATCACGCGACCGGAGGCGTCCCACTGGATGAGCCGCAGGATGCCGGTCGCCTTGTGGCGGATGACCAGGTCGGGCCGGCCCGCCCCGGTGAGCGACGCGACGGTCGTCACCAGGTCGTAGCCCCGCAGGTCCAGCCCGCCGTAGGAGTACCAGTCGGCGAGGCGCTGGGAGGCCGAGATCCCCGGCTTGAACCCGTTGACACCGTTGCCCGGGAAGATCCGCAGCGTGCCCTCGGCGGAACGACCGAAGAAGTCGGGCATCCCGTCGCTCGTCACGTCGCCCACGAACCGCAGGTCGGTGACGCCCTCGACGCCGGAGCCGAGCGGGACGCCGGCCGCGAACGTGCCGTTGCCGTTGCCGCGCCACAGGGTCAGCCCGCCGCCGGGGGCGCGGGTGACGAGGTCGCCCTTGCCGTCCTTGTCCCAGTCGCCGACGTTGAACATCTCCGTCGCCGTCGGCACCACGATGTTCGTCGCGACGGCCGGCAGGTGGTCGATCCTGCCGGAGTGCGGCAGCAGGTACACGTCGTCGCCGATGCGCGTGAGCAGGTCGGGCGAGCTCCCCCCGATCACGTTGCCGCCGCCGGAGATGCTCCGGTAGGCGCCCTTGGTCGCGACGGGGCCGCGGGCGGGGCCGAGGCGGGCCGCCCCGTTGCCCGGCATGATGTAGACGGTGCCGCTGGACAGGCGCACGACCAGGTCGGCCTTGCGGTCGGCCGTGACGTCGCCCCACCCGCCCATGGCGGTGATGGAGGCGAAGTCGCCGGGCACCTGGATGCGCGGGCCCATGGCCACGACGCGACCCCTCACGGTGCCGGCCACGCCGCCCGGGACGATCCACAGCTTGCCGGCCGTGTCGCGCATGACGAGGTCGGGCTTGCCGTCGTCGTCGAGGTCCCCGACGCTCGTGATGAGCTCGTAGGAGCGCCAGTCGCGGGCGACCTTGACGGGCGTGAAGCCCCCGCGGCCGTTGCCGAGGTAGACGAAGGTCTCCCCGCTGGAGGGGAACCGGGCGAGCAGGTCGTTGTTGCCGTCGCCGTCGATGTCGCCGACGGGCGTGAGGTTGTCCGTGCCGCGGAACATCGACGCGCTCGCGAGCTTCGTCGTGGCGAACCCGCCGCCGCCGGTGCCCGGGCGGATCCACGCCGCCCCACCGCGGTCGACGATCACCATGTCGGGACGGCCGTCGCCCGTCAGGTCCGGCGACAGCGCGATGCCCTGGGCGCCGCTGAAGCTGCCGGTGAGCTTGACCGGGGCGTTGTAGGAGGTGAGGCCGCCGGTGGGCAGGAGCCACACGCGACCGTCGTTCATGCGGAACGGCACGTCGGGATAGCTGTTGCCGATCAGGTTCGAGCCCGTGATCGCCGGCTTGCTCACGGTGCTGCCCGGCGCGGGGGTGGGCGCGGGCGCCGGGGCGGTGGCCCCGTTCTGGATGCGCTTGGCCTCGGTGCGGATGGCCGGGATCTTGGCGTAGAGGTACTTGCCCGGGCACGCCGTCTGGCCGCCGTCGCGGTGGCCGATGATCGCCGGGAAGCGCTTGCCGCCGAAGCTCTGGTTGGTGGAGGCCGCGTCGACGCCGTGGATCGCGAGCTTCCAGGCGATGAGGTTCGAGATCGCCTGCACCATCGCGGTGCTGGGCTGCGCGGTCTCGTAGTTGCCGATGGCCGAGATGCCGAAGGCGTAGTCGTTGTACGCCGAGATGTGGGCGCCGCGGACCGCCTTGGTGATGCCGCCGTAGCGGCCCTCCCACAGCCGGCCGAACTTGTCGACGAGGAAGTTGTAGCCGACGTCGGCCCAGCCCTGCGACTTGGTGTGGTACGCGTAGATGCTGCGGATGATGCCCGGCACCTGCGCGGCGGTGTAGTCGTTCGCGTTCACCGTGTGGTGGATGACCGCGCCGCGCACGGCGGCGTAGCGCGGCGCGCTGTCGCGCATCGACTCGTCGGCACCCCACTGGGCGCGGGAGTAGATGGCGGGCTGCCGGACCGAGGCCGCGGCGGCGAGCTGGAGCCCGCCGTCGGCCGACGTGTCGGCCGCGGCGGTGGTCGTCCCGGTGGTCGCGGTGGTCGCGGTGGTCGTCGTGGTCGTCGTGGCGGCGCTGCCCGCGTCGTACGACGCCGTGGTCGCCGCGGTCGGGTCGGCGGCGGTGGTGCCGTCGTACTCGGGCGCCTCCTCCACGACCTCGGTCTCCCCCGGGTCGATGACCGAGACGGTGAGGTCGGCCGGCACGCCGCCGGGGGCGAGCACCTCGACCTGCACCTCGTCGACCTCGCCCACGAAGACGAGCTCGGTGCCCGGGCGGGCGTCGGCCTCGGACCCGGCGCCCTCGTCGGCGGCGGTCCCGTCGGCGGCGTCGGTGCCGTCGACGGCCTCCGCCTCGTAGGGCAGCTCCTCCCACGCGGACCACTCGCCCGCGGTGGCGGTGCGGACGCGGAAGTCGATGTCGTCGCCGGTCACCTGCACCTGCGGGTCCCAGGTGACGCCCACGGCACCGAAGCCGGTCACCGGCTGCGGCTCGCTGGTCAGCTCGGTCACGGGCTCGACCGTGGCCGGCTCGGTGGCCGGCTCGGTGGCCGGCTCGGTGGCCGGCTCCGTGGCCGGCTCCGTGGTGGCCGGCTCGGCGGGAGCGGTCGGCTCCGCGGCCGTCGTCGCCCCGTCGGCCGTGGTCGGCTCGGCGGGGGCGAGCGGCACGTCGACGGACGGGGCGGTCGTCGTGTCCTCCTCCACCGCGCCGTCGACGTCGGTCAGCGGCACCTCGGCGACGGTGGGCTCGACCGGGGCCGTCGCCACCGGCGCCTCGTCCCCGGCCGCCGCGGCGGCCGGGAGGGTCGCCGCGGCCTCGGGGGCGTGGGTGACGTCGAGCGAGATGGTGTTGGCCGCGGGGGCCAGGACCGCGAGGACGGCGAACAGCGCCAAGAGCTGCTGGCAGGCGGTGATGAAACGGGCCTTGCTGGGTGGCATGAGTGACTCTGCTCCTGCGCGCGAGGGGGGAAGTTTTCACACGAGACAGCAGTAATCACACACGTCACTTCCGTTACCGGCAAGCGAATGCCCGAACTACACCGATGTAATTAGCAAGGCGACACGCCGAGCACATATCCGATTTAACCGTCAAATCGGTCGTCGCGCGGCGCAACACGCCGGGAAACAGCTGCAGCGCCGCCCCCGAGGACCGGGGGCGACGCTGCTGGGGCGTGGTGAGGGTCTCAGCAGGAGGAGCCGAGGTCCGTCGTCTCGTTGGCCGTGTAGCCGTCGTCGCGCGAGCCCAGGGAGCCGCCGGTGACGACCGGCTCCGCGTCGGCCGCGGGCTCCGTCGCGGCGTCGCTCGCCGCCGCGTCCGCCTCCGCCTCGGCCTCGGCCTCCGCCTGGGCCTCCGCCTCGGCCCCCGCCGACGCCGCGCTCCGGCCGAGGGCGTCGTCGATCATGCGGTGGACGACCGCCATGTCCGGGTTCGCCGTGTCGACGGCCGGCGGCACGATCGAGACCGTGGCGATCGGCTCGTGGCGCGCCTTGAGGGCGAGGTCCACGAAGGTGTCGAGCTCGCTGCGCGGGATGCTCGTCTCCAGCATCGCGGAGCCGGCGGCGGCGATCTCCCCGAAGCGCGAGACCAGCGTCGTCGGGTCGAGCTGCTGCAGCATCGCGCTCATCACGCACTTCTGGCGGGCCATGCGCGAGTAGTCGTCGGAGTCCTCGCGCGAGCGGGAGAACCACAACGCCTCGTAGCCGTCGAGCTGCTGGACGCCCGGCTCGATGTAGCCGTACACCGGCGAGCCCACGCCGCCGATCGGGATGCGGCTGCGGACGTTCATCTCGACCCCGCCCACGGCGTCGACGAGCCGCTCGAAGCCGCCCATGTCGACCATGGCCCAGTAGTTCACCTCGAGGTCGGTGACCCCCTCGACCGCGGAGAGCGTCGCGTCCATGCCGATCTCGAACAGCTCGTCCTCGCTCGCCGAGCGCGACGCCCCGAAGAGGTCCGGGTGGTCGGTGGCCCAGGTCGTGACGCCGTTGAGGTAGCAGCCCTCGCAGTCGAACCCGTCGGGGAACTGCTCGTCCATGACCGAGCCCGGCGCGAAGGGGAAGTTGGCCAGGTTGCGCGGGAGGGACACCAGCACCGTCTCGCCGGTCTCCTCGTCGATGCTCGCCAGCGTCATCGAGTCGGTGCGCAGCCCGATGCGCCCGTCGCCGGCGTCGGCGCCGAGCAGCAGCACGTTGTAGCGTCCCGCCGTCGCCTCGGTGGCCTCGCCCTCGCCGAAGACGGTCTGGATGGCACCCTGGCCCGCGCCGACGATGTGGGCCCCGAACAGCAGCGACCCGACGACGGAGAAGCAGAGGACGCCGTTGACGCCCACCGCGACGAGCCGCCGGTTGCGCTGCAGCGTCATCGGCTCGCCGAGCCGCCACGCATCCACGAACAGGGCGGCCCACCCGAGGGCGAGCACGATGAGCAGCAGGCGCAGCACGCCGAGCACGTCGGTGTTGAGCGCCAGCGAGAACGCGAAGCCGTCCCACACGAGGCTGACGAGCGCCAGCAGCGCGACGACGCCGACCAGGCCGAGCCACACCCGCAGGACGACCCGGCCCACGCGCCGGTTGCCGGCCACGAGCTGCGCCGAGCCCGGCAGCACGAGGGTCATCAGCATCAGCGTCAGCGCGCGCCGGAAGCGCACCCCCGCGGCACGACGCTCCGGGTCGCTCGGACGGGGACGGGGAGCCCGCACGGCGGGAGGCGCCGGACGGGGCTTGCGCGCACCGGAGGGCGACGGGCCCGACGGGCCACCCACGCGGTCGCGTGTGGGCAGGTCGGTAGGCGGCATCGGGCAGGCCTTTCTCGCCGGGGAAGGAGCGCCAGGGCTTGCGCGGCTCATCTCACCAGCCCCACGCGCACCAGCGGTGACGCCACGCCGGGGCCCCGGGCGGTAGCGTCCCCCCCATGGCAGACGGTCAGCGGCGGGGAGGACGGCCCGAGGAGGGCACCCCCGAGTACGAGTGGCTCTACGGCTCCTCCGGCGGCGCACCCCGCCCCGACCAGACCCAGCCCACGCGCCGTCGTCCGCGTCCCGGGCCGGACGAGGAGAGCACCCAGCTGCTCCCCGGGGCCGGCAGCGCCGCCGGCGGTGCCGGTGCCCAGCCGGGGCCGACCGACGCGGACCTCTACCCCGCAGGGCGCCCCTCGCGCCGCTCGACGGCCCGGCCGACGCCCCAGCCGGCCCCCTCGCCGCGCCGGCAGCCCCCGCCCCCGCGGGGCCCGGCCGACCGTCGTCCCCCGGGTCCCCCACCGGGGCCTCCCCCGCAGGGCCCGCCGCGCACCCGCCGTCGGCGCCCGCGCGTCGGCCGCGTGCTGCTCGTGCTGCTCGCCCTGTGGCTGGTCTTCCTCGTCGCGACGCCGATCTGGGCGTGGACGCAGGTCGGCCGCGTCGACGCCATGCCGAGCGGCGAGCGTCCCGACGACCAGCCGGGCACGACGTACCTCGTCGTCGGCAGCGACTCCCGTGCCGGCCTCAGCGACGAGGAGCGGCGCCGCCTCGGCACCGGCAGCAACGAGGGCGACCGCACCGACACGATCATGCTGCTCCACACGGGCAGCGGGTCGCCGGTGGTCGTGTCGTTCCCCCGCGACAGCAACGTCGAGCTGCCCGACGGCAGCACCACGAAGATCAACGCCGTCTACTCCCGCGGCGGCGGGGGTGACGAGGGCGCGCGCCTGCTGGTCGAGACCGTCGAGCGCAACACCGGGGTCCGCATCGACCACTACGCCGAGATCGGCATGGGCGGCGTCGCCGGCGTCGTGGACGCCGTCGGCGGCATCGAGGTGTGCCCGGACGACCCGATCAAGGACGACGCGGCGCACATCGACCTCGAGGCCGGCTGCCAGGAGGTCGACGGGGTCACCGCGCTCGGCTACTCCCGGTCGCGCTGCTCCAAGAACGGCCCGCCCGAGTGCCCCTTCACCGCCTCCGACCTCGACCGCGTGCAGAACCAGCGGGAGGTCGTCGCGGCGGTCGGGTCGAAGGCCGCCTCGCCGTGGAACGTGGCGCTCCCCTGGCGCTACGTCGCTCTCAACGTCGCCGCGACCTCCTTCGTCGCCGTCGACGAGCAGACCAACGTCGTCGAGGCCGGCCGCATGGCCCTCGCCCTGCGGGCCATCGGCGGCGGCGCCGACAACTGCACCGTGCCCCTGACGAGCAGCTCCGCCGAGTCGTGGGACACCGAGCGCGCCGACCTCCTCTTCTCCGCCATCGCCTCCGACGACCCCGACCAGATCACCGACGACATCTGCACCCAGAACGGACTGCGCCCATGACGACCTCGGTCCCCTCGTACTCCACCCTCGACTGGCAGGTCGACGACGGCGTCCTCACGCTGACGCTGGACCGGCCCGACGCGCTCAACTCCTTCACCGTCACGATGGCCGAGGAGCTGGAGGACGCGTTCCGCCGCGTCAACGACCACGACGAGGTCGCCGCGGTCGTCGTCACCGGCGCCGGGCGCGCGTTCTGCGCCGGCATGGACCTGACCCGTGAGGGCAACGTGTTCGGGCTCGACGAGAGCCTGACCCCCACCCCGGACGACATGCGCGAGCGCCTCGACGCCCCCGAGATCCAGGCCGGCGTCCGCGACACCGGGGGCCGGGTCACCCTCGCGATCTACGACTGCACCAAGCCCGTGATCGGCGCGATCAACGGTGCGGCGGTCGGGATCGGCGCCACCATGACGCTGCCCATGGACGTGCGCCTGGTCTCCACGAAGGCCCGCATCGGGTTCGTCTTCGGCAAGATCGGCATCGTGCCCGAGGCGTGCTCCTCGTGGTTCCTGCCCCGCCTCGTGGGCATCTCGCGGGCGCTGGAGTGGATCTACTCCGCCGACATCCTCGGTCCCGACGAGCTGCTCGAGGGCGGCCTCGTCCGCTCGGTCCACGAGCCCGACGACCTGCTGCCCGCCGCGCAGGAGCTGGCGCGCCGCTTCACGCGCAACCGCTCGCCGTACGCCGTCGCGCTGGCCCGGCAGCTCGTCTACCGCAACGTGGGGGTCCCGCACCCGCTCGACGCCCACCGCGCCGACTCGCTGGCGATGTTCTACGCCTCCCAGGCCGACGGCAAGGAGGGCGTCGCGGCCTTCCTCGAGAAGCGCGACCCCGACTTCTCCGCGCCGGCCTCCCGCGTGCCCGACGTCTTCGGCGACCGGTGAGCGGCGTGGCCTCCGACTGGCAGGACCCCGCCGCGGTCTCCCTCATGCTCGACGAGCTCGAGACCTGGGCCGTGGTCGGGCTGTCCGACGACCCGAGCCGCACGGCGTACCGCATCGCGGCGCTGCTGCAGGAGCGCGGCAAGCGGATCGTCCCCGTGCACCCGGCGGCGCCCGTGGTGCACGGCGAGCAGGGCTACGCCTCGCTCGCCGAGGTGCCGTTCCCGATCGACGTCGTCGACGTCTTCCGCCGTTCCGAGGCGGCCGGCGGGGTCGTCGACGAGGCGATCGCGGTGGGCGCGAAGGCCGTGTGGCTGCAGCTCGGCGTCGTCGACGAGGCGGCGTTCGAGCGGGCCCGCGCCGCGGGCCTGGCGGCCGTCATGGACACGTGCCCGGCGATCGAGTGGCGCCGCCGCGGCGAGTGAGCCGCTAGAAGCCGGCGCGGGTGCGCCCCGCCACGGCGGTGCGCACGACCTCGCCCTTGGCGTGGGCCGCGTCGCGCAGCGACTCCTGGAAGCGCACCATCCGCTCCCGCAGCGCCGGGTCGCCCGCCGCGAGGATCCGCACGGCCAGCAGCCCCGCGTTCCGCGCGTTGCCGATGGACACCGTGGCCACCGGCACGCCGGCGGGCATCTGCACGATGGAGAGCAGCGAGTCCATGCCGTCCAGGTGGCGCAGCGGCACGGGCACGCCGATGACGGGCAGCGGGGTCACCGCGGCGAGCATGCCCGGCAGGTGGGCCGCTCCCCCGGCGCCCGCGACCAGGACCGACAGGCCCCGGTCGGCGGCGTCGCGGCCGTAGGCCAGCATCTCGTCGGGCATCCGGTGCGCCGAGACGACGTCGGCCTCGAAGGCGACGTCGAACTCCGCCAGGGCGGTCGCGGCGGCCTCCATCACGGGCCAGTCCGAGTCCGATCCCATGACGATGCCCACGCGGGCTGCTCCGGCGGGGGTGGGGGTGCTCATCTCACTCGCTCTCGTCGCCGAGGTCGCCCGCGAACCAGGCCGCCGCGTGGCGGGCCCGCTCCCGGCAGTCCTCGAGGTCGTCGCCGTACGTGTTGACGTGGCCGACCTTGCGCCCGGGGCGCAGGTCCTTGCCGTAGAGGTGCACCCGCAGGTGCGGGTCGCGCGCCATCGCGTGGGGGTAGCCGTCGTACAGCCGCCCCGTCTCCGACGCCGAGCCCAGGACGTTGACCATCACGCTCCACCGGGCCCGCGGCGCCGGGGAGCCCAGCGGCAGGTCGAGCACGGCGCGCAGGTGGTTCTCGAACTGCGAGGTCACCGCCCCGTCCTGCGTCCAGTGGCCCGTGTTGTGCGGCCGCATGGCCAGCTCGTTGACCAGCAGGCGGCCGTCGGCCGTCTCGAACAGCTCGACCGCCAGGATGCCGACGACGCCGAGCTCGCCGGCGACCCGCAGCGCGATCTCCTGCGCCTGCATCGCCCGGTCCTCGGGCAGGTCCGGCGCCGGCGCCGTCACCTCGTGGCAGATGCCGTCGCGCTGCACCGTCTCCACGACGGGGTACGCCGCGGCCTGCCCGCTGGGCGAGCGGGCCACGATCGCGGAGAGCTCGCGGGCGAAGTCGACGAGCTCCTCGGCCAGCACCTCGACGCCCGCGGCGGCCGCGGCGGCGAACGCCTGGTCGGCGTCGGGCAGGGTGCGGACCACCCAGACGCCCTTGCCGTCGTACCCGCCCCGGGTCGTCTTGAGCACGCACGGCAGGCCGAACGCCTCGACGTCCGCGGGGGTGGCCACGACGGTGTTGCGGGGGCACGGCACGCCGAGCTCGGCGAGCCGGCGCCGCATGACCGCCTTGTCCTGGGCGTGCACGAGCGCGTCGGGCCCGGGCCGCACCGCGACGCCCGCGGCCTCGAGGGCCCGCAGGTGCTCGGTCGGGACGTGCTCGTGGTCGAACGTGACGGCGACGCACCCGGCCGTGACCGCCTCGAGGTCCGCCAGCTCGCGGTGGTCACCGACGAGGTGGTCGGGCACGACCTGGGCCGCGGAGACGTCCGGTCCCTCGGCGAGCAGCCGCAGCGGCACGCCGAGGGCAGCGGCCGGCTCGGCCATCATGCGGGCGAGCTGGCCACCGCCGACGACGGCCAGCCGGGGTGCGCGCTCAGCCATCGAGCCCGGCGACGACGGCGGCGAACTCCTGCGCCATCCGCGACGGTGAGCGCTCGGCGGCGAGGGCATGGGCCGCCGTACGGGCCCGGGCCGCGCCCTCGGGGTCCACCACCAGCTCCTCGAGCGCCGCCGAGATCGCCCGGCGCAGCCCCGCGTCGTCGCCCGTGTCGAACAGGCGCACCTGCGGCTGGTCGTCGAACGCCCGCAGCGCGCCGGCCCGCGGTGCCACCACGGGCAGGCCGAAGGTCTGCGACAGCAGGAAGGAGCCCGAGTTGAGGATGTTGCGGTAGTTGAGGACCGCGAGGTCCGCCGCCTTCATCCACACCTGCAGCTGGTCGTCCGGCACGAAGTCGAAGAACGCGATGATCCGCGGGTCCGCCAGGCAGTCCGACTCGAACTTCGCCGAGCGGGCCAGCTTGCCGGGACGCCCCGCGATGAGCAGGCGCAGCGACGGGTCGTCGCGGTGCAGCTCGTCGAAGACCGCCACCAGCTTGTCGAGGCCCTTGTAGGGACGCACGCCGCCGAGCGCGATGATCGCCTTCTCGTGGGGCTCGAGGCCGAGGCGCTCGCGCGCACCCTCCCGCGAGATCCACGTCGGGTAGCGCCCGTCGTAGCTCGAGTGCTCGATGACGACGGCCTTGGCCGGGTCGATCCGGTAGTACGGCGCCGCCTGCTCGATCGTCTCCGCGGAGAGCAGGTGGACGACGTCCGACTCGTCGGCCAGCAGCTGGCCGAGCTCGATCTCCGCCCACTGGAACTTCGCCTCGTGGGGCAGCACGTTGTGCACCGTCCACACCAGGTGGCCGCCGCGCTCCTTGAACGCGGCGAGGGCGGCGGCGAACTCATCGAGCGCCAGGCGCGCCGAGAACGGACCGCGGCTGGGCTGCAGGATCGGGTCGGGCCACTGGATGTTGAGCACCCCGGGGTGGCCCGGCGCCTCGGCCCGCGTGCGCAGGTGCTCGGTCGCGTCCGGCACCGGCACGGCGTAGGAGCCGACCGACGGCAGCGCCGAGAACAGCATCGGCTGGTACGGGTTCGTCCAGTAGTCCGGGAAGTAGTGGACCGGGCGCGGCGCCGGCGGGGCGTCGTGCTCCTGCCCGGCGGCCAGCGCGGTGAGGAACTCCCCGGCCCGCACCTTCCACGTGTGGCGCTCGAGCACCGTGGCGCGGGTCAGGTCGGCCAGGCGCGCGGTCTCGGCCGGGTCCTCGCGCAGGCGCCGCAGGATCCGCGACAGCTCACCGGCGTCGCGGTACGTCGGGAGGTGGCCGAAGCCCTGGTCGGCCAGGCCCAGGCGCGTGTTGAGCAGCGGCAGCGCACCGCAGGCGGCGCTCTCGTAGAGCCGGCTGTTGAGCGCGCCGAAGCCCACGTTCGAGCGGTTGACGTCGTCGATGACGAAGGCGCTCTGCCCGTAGACCTCGGGCAGGTCGAAGTAGGAGCGCGCGCCGCGGTGCCAGCGCCGCAGCTTCGGCGGGGCGTTGCGGGCCGCGCCGTACATGACGACGTCGGCGTCCACGGGCAGCCGCACGAGCACCTTGTGCACGTCGCGCAGCGAGCCCCAGTAGTTGGCGGTCGTGACCGCGGTGGTGCTCCGCACGCCCGCGGGGGGCAGCACGAAGAGGTCGTCGTCGGCCGCGATCGGCAGCGGCTCGGGCCACACACGGTCGGTCTCGCGCTGCAGGCGCGCGACCGCGAGCGCGGAGGAGGCGAAGACCTGGTGGTAGCCGCTCAGCGAGCCCATGCGGCACCAGCGCTCGACCTCGTTGCGCACCCAGGCGACCTTGCGGACACCGGGTCGCAGCAGGGAGGGGTCGAGGTCGGGGAGCATCGCGACGACGACGTCGACGTCGTCGATCTCCGCCCAGGCCCAGCGCGGCACGAGGCGCACGCCGTGGCCCCGGCGGGCGAGCTCGAGCGCCATGCCGGCGGCGACGTAGATGTCGCCGCGGCCCTCGTCGAGGTCGTCGGTGTAGACGCAGAAGGCGAAGGACGTGCCCTCCCCCTGGGCGTACTCGCCCGCGCAGAGCGCGTCGTACGCCGCGCGACGCTCCAGCGACATCAGCGGGCCCGCACGCGGTCGAGCACGCGACGGGCAGCGCGCTCCAGCCGCGGGTCGGAGCGCACGACCTCGGCGGCACGCCGTCGGGCGCGCCGGTAGGCGACCTTGGCCGCCAGCGGCTTGCCGTCGACGCTGACGAGGCGCTCGTACTCGCGCTGCCACTTGTCGAGCTGCTTCTGGATCGCGACGCGGCTCTCGTGCGTGCGCTCGATCTCGGCACGCATGTCGGCCACCTCGGAGGCGCCCAGGCGCAGCTCGGACCCGAAGTGCGCCCGCTCCGCGGCGAGCAGCTCGCGCAGGGTGGAGACCTCGCGCTCGAGCTGGTCGACCCGGCTGCGTAGAAGCTCGCGGGAGTCGAACAGCTGCTGCCACTCGGTCTCGTCGCGGGGTCCCGACGTCTGCGCGGGTGTCGCGGACGTCACCGACTCCCCGGTCGTCTCGTCGTCGGACAGCTCAGGCATCTCGCCTCGGATCCTCTCCTCGTCGGTCGCGGACAGGGCCGGCGCGCGGTCGGGTCGGGCGACCCGCCGCTCGTCCACCCGCACGAGCCCGCTTCGTTCCAGCACACGCCCCACCTGGGGAGACGTGCAGCTCCGTGCACCGTGGTCGTCGACCACGGACGTCTCGGTGTACGACGCCGTGCGCCGCAGCAGCCCGGCCCGCACCCCGGGACCGGTGGCCGCGGAGACGCAGAGCACGAGGGTACCGTCCGGCGCGAGCGCCTCGGACCTCAGGCGCGCCAGCAGCCCCACCAGTCCGCGGGCCGCGTCACCGGCCCCGACCGCGTCGATGACGACGGCGTCGTGGCGGTGGCCCCCGGTAGGTGTGCCGACAGGTGTGCGGGTGGAGGTGCGGGTGGGCAGGTGGGCGGCCCCGGTGACCTCGACCCCCGGCAGCGCCTCGCGCAGCGCGGCGGCGAGCTCCGTCGTACGACGCTCCCCCACCCCGGACGTCCCCGCACCGTCGTCGCCGGCCGCGGGCAGTGCCAGCACCAGGACGTCGCCCGGCGGGCGGGCGACGAGGAGCTCGGCCACCGCGGCGGCGCGCTCGACCACCGGTCGTCGCCCGGACCCGTCGACGGACCCCTCGACGGCCGCGTCGTCAGCGCCCGGCAAGCGACTCCTCCGCGCGCGGGAAGTGCGTCACGAGGTCGTTGCGACCGAAGCGCCCGGCGCGGGCGTCCTCGACCGCCATGGTCACGAGCTCGTCGAAGCGCTCCAGCCACGCCGGGGCGCCGTCCTCGACCTTCTTGCGCCAGGCCTTGAGGAACGTCTCCTGCAGGTGGGCGACCGAGGCGTCGGGGTCGATGCCGAGGGCGTCGCGCGCGAAGCCGTAGCGGTTCCGCGTCATGTAGTAGATGTAGTACGGCTGCGGCAGCGAGCCGCTGGACCGCTTGAGGTGCACCATCGACGCCGTGCGGTTGACCATCGTGCGCCAGCCCGCGTCCTGCAGGCGCACGCACCAGTCGGTCTCCTCGAAGTAGAGGAAGTAGTGCTCCGGCATGAGGCCCACGTGGTCGAGGGCGGCCCGGCGGATGAGCGGCGCCGCGCCGGTCACGTAGTCGACGTCGACGACCTTGCGCCCACCGACGGCGGCCGGGGCCTTGCCGTTGTTGACGTGCGAGGTCGCGCCCGTCGTGCGGTCGATCGTCGCCCCGTCGAACCAGATGCGGGGCTCCTTGCCGCCGTACAGGATGCGGGAGCCGACGACGCCGCAGTCGGGGTAGGCCTGCAGGTGCTCGATGAGGGTGCCGAGCGTGCGCGGACCGACGCGGGTGTCGGGGTTGAGGATCCAGACGTACTGCACGTCCGTCTCCAGCGCCTTGCGCACCCCGACGTTGTTGCCGCCCGCGTAGCCGAGGTTCTCCCCCGTCGCCAGCACGGTGCCGCGCTCGCCGATCGCGTCGCGCAGGGCGGCGTGCTTCTCGTCGTCGGGACCGTTGTCCACGACGTAGAGGTCGAAGTCGAGATCCTCCGAACGCTCCAGGCTCGCGACGCACTCGAGAGTGTCGTCGGGATCGCCGTAGTTGAGCACCACGACGGCTGTGCGCATCGGGTTCCACCTTCCCTCGTCCACGCGACCCCGGCCGGGACGCACCCGCCCTACGCTGCCACACCGACCAGGGCCCGCCCAACACGGCTCACCGGTGGCGGACGGGCCGGAACGGTCGGGGCGGCGGGACGGGGCGCGGGGTCCGCGACGGGTCGGCTGCGGGGACGGCTGCGGGGACGGCTGCGGGATCTGGTCAGGCGGGCCGGGACGCCCGCACGGGCGGCTCGACCTCGAAGCGCAGGCCCTTGCCGCGGATGGTCGTGATGAGGTGCGGGGCGCGCGTGTCGTCGCCGATCTTGCGCCGCAGCCAGCCGAGGTGGACGTCGATGGTCTTCGACGACGTCCAGAACGTCGTGTTCCACACGGTGCGCATGAGCTCCTCGCGCGTCACGACCTCGCCGGCGCGCGCGATGAGGGCGTGCAGCAGGTCGAACTCCTTGCGGGAGAGCACGATCTCGCGCTCACCGGCCCAGGCGCGGCGGGCCGCCGGGTCGAGTCGCACGCATTGCACCTGGAACACGCCCCACACGGTAGGAAGCCGTGGGATCCCGTGCGGGCGAACCGACGAAATTTTGCCTAGATCCACAGGCGACCCGTCGGCCGGGCCCCGACGCGGGTCGCTCCGCCGTCCGCGTCAGGTACGGCGGACGGTCACCGGCTCCAGCAGCCCGAAGCCGCGCACGGGGCGGGCGGGCAGCAGGCGGGTCTCGAAGTCGCTGCGGGGCAGCAGCCGGGCGGTCTCGTGGTCGATGATCACGCGGTTGCGCCGGGCGATGTTGGTGAGCCGCGAGGCGAGGTTGACCGGTGGGCCGAAGACGTCGCCGAGCCGGGTGACGACGTGCCCGGTGGCCATGCCCACCCGCACGTCGGGCATGCGGGCGTCGCGGCCGATCACGGTGATGATCCCCTCGGCGATCTCGAGCGCGCGGACGGGGTCGTCGTTGACGAACAGCACCGAGTCGCCCAGCGACTTGATGAGCCGGCCCTGGTGCGCCTGGATCACGTCGTGGCAGCGGGACTCGAAGACCTCGACGAGGTCGCCGATGCGCGACTCCTCCAGCTGGTTCGACAGCGCGGTGAAGCTCACGAGGTCGGCGAACCCGACGGTGGTGTGGGCGGTCTCCTCGTCGAGCTCGTCGAGGCCCTCGACCCGGCTGACCGCGGCGGCGAGGTGGCGGCGCCACGCGTTGAGCGTCAGCTGCTCGAACACGTCGCGGAAGTCCTCCACCAGGCGCACGGCGGCACCGATGCGGCTGCCCGTGGCCGCCGGGCCGGACTCGCGCTGGTCGATGACCGGGATCAGCGCCGAGATCTCCCAGTCCGCGAGCCGCGCCATCGTCTGGCCCACGGCCCGGGTCAGGTTGACCGCCGTGTCGATGTCGAGCCCGCCGCGCTCGACGGTCTCCACGAGGGCGGCGAGCGCCGTGGTGTCGGAGCCGGTGAACGTCACGTCCGCCTCGTTGAGCGGCAGGCCGAGGGCACGCCACAGGCGCCGGACGTCGGCGACCGGGATGCCGGCCTCGTCCAGGTCCTGCGCCGTGAAGACCGGCACCTCGCCGAGGATGGCGCGCTCCAGGTCGGTGCGGGTGGGGCGGCTGTCCTCGCCGTCCTCGCCGCCCGTGGGGTCGGGCCGCGGGTCAGGTGCCGTCGTCACCGCGGGCCCCGGAGAGTCGGTGGAGCTCCTCGGACACGAGCAGCTGGACCTGCTCGACGCGCGGGATGTCGCGCAGCTCGACGCGGCCCTGCTGGCTCGCGTCGGACACCACGAGCGTGCCGCAGCCGAAGATCCGGTCGACGACCCCGATGTCGAAGTCGACGCCGCTGATGCGGTTGAGCGGGATCGTGCGCCCCTCCTTCGCGATGAAGCCGGAACGGGCGATGAACCGACGGGTGGTGAACGTGTACGTCGTGGTCAGCCACCGCACGAACGGGCGCACGACGAACCAGACCAGCGCCGCGGCGGCGACCACGCCGGTGGCGATCCGGCCCACGTCGCCCGCCCGTCCGTCGGGCAGCACGGCCAGGAGGGTCACCACCGCCGCGACCACGAGGAGCAGCACGAGCAGCGCGCCGAAGAGCTCCTTGACGTGGGTGCGGGTGCTGACGACGACGTGCTCGCCGGGGTTCAGGAGCCGCTGCGGGAAGGACACGGCGGCGATTGTGTCACCTCCGACGGGTCGGTCTCAGGCGTCGGCGCGTCGGACGTGCACGACGTCGCCCGCCCCGACGACGGTGCGGCCGCCGGGGCCCTCCACCACCAGGCCGCCGCCGGGGTCGACGTCGACGGCGGTGCCGTGCAGCGTCCGGTCCTGCGGCAGCTCGACGCGCACCGCGCGCCCGACGGTGTCGCAGACCGACGTGTAGTCGGCCCGCAGGCCGGTGAGGTCGCCGGCCTCCCAGCGCTCCAGGCCCCGGTCGAGCTCGTCGAGGACCGCGACGAGGAGGGCGGTGCGGTCGAGCTCGCCGGCGGGCACGCCCGCGGTCGCCAGGGACTCCGCCGTCGGCACCGGCAGCTCGGCGCGGGTCGTGGAGACGTTGAGGCCGATGCCCAGCACCGCGGCCGGGCCGTCGGCGCTCTCCACCCGCTCGGCGAGGATGCCGCAGACCTTGCCGCTGGGCGGGCCGTCCGCCGCGACGAGCACGTCGTTGGGCCACTTCAGCCCGACCCGCAGCCCCGGGTGGCGGCGGGCGACCCCGCGGCGTACCGCGATGCCCGCGAGGAGCGGCAGCCACGGCCACGCGGCGGCCGGCGCCCCGGGGCGCAGGAGGACGGAGAAGGTGAGGGCGGCGCGGTCGGGGGTCACGAACACGCGGTCGACCCGCCCCCGGCCCGCCGTCTGGTGCTCCGCGGCGAGGACGGTGCGGGCGGGGGCGCCCGCCCGGGCGCGCGCGGCCAGGTCGGCGTTGGTCGACGGCGAGGCGGCCACGACCTCGACGGCCCAACCGGGGAGGGCGGCGAGCTCGTCGGCGCGCAGCGGCGGTCGCAGCGGGGCGGGGTCGGCGGTCACGGACGCGACCCTAACCACCCGGGGCCGCCCGGCCGCCGCGGCGACCTAGACTCGCGACCCGTGCCCGCCGCCCCCGACCCGACCCGCGTCCCCGTCGTGCTGGCCACCAGCAACGGGGTCGGCATGGGCCACCTCACCCGGCAGCTGTCCGTCGCCCTGGCGGGTGCGGACGCGCTCGACGTGACGCTGCTGTCGCTCTCCGGCGCGCTGCCGACGGTGGCCCGCGCCGTGGCCGACGGGCGCCTGCCCGGCGCCGAGCACGTGCGGGTCGAGCACTGCCCCAGCCGCACCAGCCCGTGGCAGGGCTCCGGCGCGGCCAAGGTCGCCTGGCGCACCGCCTGGGACCCCTACTTCGCCGACCGCCTGCACGCGCTCGTGGCCGAGACGGGCGCCCGCGTCGTCGCCTTCGACGGGGTGGTGCCGTACGCCGGCCTGCTCGCCGCCCGGCGCAGGCTGCCCGGCACCGCGTTCGTGTGGGTGCGGCGCGGGATGTGGCGCCAGGGCGTCGGCGCGCAGTGGCTGGCGCAGGCCGAGGCGTTCGACCTCGTCGTCGAGCCCGGCGACCTCGGCGCCGCGGCCGACGCCGGCCCGACCGCCGGCGACACCGGTGCGCTGCGCACCGCCCCCGTCTCGCTCACCGCGCACGTGCCGGCGCTGGAGCGGGCCGAGGCGCGCGCCGCGCTCGGGCTCGACCTCGAGCGCCCGGTCCTGCTGCTCGCTCCCGGGTCGGGGGCCTACGCCGACGTCGGGGAGCTCGTGCGCCGCGTGCTCGACCACCTCCGCACGGTCGCGCCCGGGTGGCAGGTGGCCCTCACGCGGCAGGCGATCGCGCGCAGCGGCGCGGACGGGCCCGGCGGTTCCGGCGGGGACCTGGTCGCGCTCCGCGACACCTATCCCCTGGCCCGCTACCTCGCGGCCTTCGACGCCGCGGTGGGCGCGGCCGGCTACAACGCCGTGCACGAGCACCTCGCCGTCGGCCTGCCCACCCTGCTGGTGCCCAGCACCGCCCACGAGACCGACGACCAGGTGGCCCGCACGCGCGGGGTCGTCGCGCGGGGCGCCGCGCTGGCGAGCACCGAGGAGGCCGACCTCGCCGGCGCCCTCGACCGCCTGCTCGACCCCGCGGTACGGCGGGAGCTCACCGCCGCCTGCGCCGGCCTCGAGGCCCCCGACGGCGCGACGACGATCGCCCGGGAGCTCGGGGCGCTCGGGCGCGACCGCGCGCCCGCGGCCTGGCCGGACCGGGTCGGCCCCCCGGCCTGGCGCCGCGCGCTGACCCGACCGGTCGCGCGGCGGCGGGGCACGCCGTACCTGACGGGGACGGTGACCGACGTGGACCCGCAGGTTCCGGTGGAGCACCTGCGGGCCGGGGCGTCGCCGCACTACCGCGCGCTGCGCGAGCGCGCGGCGCGCTGGCTCTACGCCTGACCCGCTCCCCGCTCACCGCCCCCACGCCGGATGGAACGGGGTACCCGTTGTCCGGTACGCAGGACCCCTGCGTCCCGCGTCGGTGAGGGGCGCTACATTGCCGCCCATGAGCGCACAGGTGGGCGAGGGCACGGACGTGCCCGACGAGATCGACGTGACGACGACCGCCGGCAAGCTGGCCGACCTCGAGCGCCGGCTCGACGAGGCCGTGCACGCCGGCTCGGCCAAGGCGGTCGAGAAGCAGCACGCCCGCGGCCGCCAGACGGCCCGCGAGCGCATCGAGCAGCTCTTCGACGAGGGCAGCTTCGTCGAGCTCGACGAGCTGGCCCGCCACCGCTCCACCGCCTTCGGCCTCGAGAAGAAGCGCCCCTACGGCGACGGCGTCGTGACCGGCTACGGCACGATCGACGGTCGCCAGGTCTGCGTGTTCTCGCAGGACTTCACCGTCTTCGGCGGCTCGCTGGGCGAGGTCTACGGCGAGAAGATCACCAAGGTCATGGACCTGGCGATGAAGACCGGCTGCCCCATCATCGGCATCAACGAGGGCGCCGGCGCCCGCATCCAGGAGGGCGTCGTCTCCCTGGGCCTGTACGGCGAGATCTTCCGCCGCAACGTCCACGCCTCGGGCGTCATCCCGCAGATCAGCCTCATCATGGGCAACTGCGCCGGCGGTCACGTCTACTCCCCCGCCGTCACCGACTTCACGGTGATGGTCGACCAGACCTCCGCCATGTTCATCACCGGTCCCGACGTCATCAAGACGGTCACCGGCGAGGACGTGACGATCGAGGAGCTGGGCGGCGCCCGCACCCACAACACGAAGTCGGGCAACGCCCACTACATGGGGGCCGACGAGGAGGACGCGCTCGAGTTCGTCAAGACGCTGCTGTCCTACCTGCCGCAGAACAACCTCGACGAGCCGCCGGTCTACGACGACGTCGCCGACCTCGAGGTCACCGACCTCGACCGCTCGCTCGACGCGATCATCCCGGACAGCCCGAACCAGCCCTACGACATCCGCGAGGTCGTCGAGGCGGTCGTGGACGACCAGGAGTTCCTCGAGGTCCAGCCGCTCTTCGCGCCGAACCTGGTCGTCGGCTACGCCCGCGTCGAGGGCCGCAGCGTCGGCGTCGTCGCCAACCAGCCGATGCAGTTCGCCGGCACGCTGGACATCGACGCCTCCGAGAAGGCCGCGCGCTTCGTGCGCACCTGCGACGCCTTCAACATCCCGGTGCTCACCTTCGTCGACGTGCCCGGCTTCCTGCCCGGCACCGACCAGGAGTACAACGGCATCATCCGCCGCGGCGCGAAGCTGATCTACGCCTACGCCGAGGCCACGGTCCCGCTGGTCACGATCATCACCCGCAAGGCGTACGGCGGCGCCTACGACGTCATGGGCTCCAAGCACCTCGGCGCCGACATCAACCTGGCGTGGCCGACCGCCCAGATCGCGGTCATGGGCGCCCAGGGCGCGGTCAACATCCTCTACCGCAAGGAGATCGCGGCGGCCACCGAGGCCGGCAACGCCGACGAGACCCGCGCCGAGCTGGTCGACGAGTACGACAAGCACCTGGCGAACCCGTACGTCGCGGCCGAGCGCGGCTACGTCGACGCGGTCATCAGCCCCCACGAGACCCGCGGGGAGATCGTCAAGGCGCTGCGCCTGCTGCGCACCAAGCGCGAGACGCTGCCGCCCAAGAAGCACGGGAACATCCCGCTGTGAGCGCGCCGCTGCTGCGGGTCGTCAACCCGGACGCCACCCCCGAGGAGGTCGCCGCGATCGTCGCGGTGCTCTCCTCGCTGGGCGGCGCGCCGGCGCCGGCCCCGCATCGTACGCCGGAGTGGTCCGCGCCCCGCCGCCTGCTCCGGTCCACGCCGGCCGCGGGCGCGGGCGCCTGGCGCTCCTCCGGCCTGCCCCGCTGAGGCCTGCGCCCGTTGACGCAAAACTGAGCAGAAGTTCGGCGCTCACGCGGACGGACCCGAGCACCGGACGGCAGGATACGGGCGTGACCCTCCCCGGCCCCGAGCTCTCCGGACGCTCCCCCGTGCGCGGCGACACCGCGGCGAACCAGTACGTGCGCGTGCCCGACCCCGGCATGGCGGCGTACGCCGACGAGTTCCTGCACGGCGTCGAGGAGCTGCCGACGTACCGCCCGACCATCGGCGCGGTCATCCCCGCCTACAACGAGGGCGAGACCATCGGCGGCGTGCTCGACGCGCTGCTGGCGCAGACGCGGCTGCCGGACGTCATCCACGTCATCGTCAACAACACCACCGACGACACGGTCGAGGTCGCGGGCTACTACGCCGGCGAGCACGTGCGCCAGACGCGCAACGGCGAGCAGATGACCGAGATCTTCGTCCACGACATCGGCAAGAACCCGGACAAGAAGGTCGGCGCCCTCAACTACGGCTACTCGCTCGTCGAGGGCTACGACTACCTGCTCGGCGTCGACGGCGACACCACGCCCGAGCCCGACGCGGTCGAGGAGCTCGTCAACGAGATCGCGAGCGACGACCGCATCGGCGGCATCTCGGCGATCTACAGCATCGACGACTCGGCGCTCGACGGCCTGATGTCGAAGTTCCTCATCGCCGGCCAGCGCGCCCAGTTCGCGGCCTTCAACATGCAGAACCTGCTGCGCGGGCGCAACATGGCGGTGCTGGGCGGCCAGTTCTCCATCTTCTCGACCCACGCCCTGCGCGAGGTCCTCGAGGACAGCCACCAGCGCACGCCGTGGGTCAACGACTCCGAGGTCGAGGACTCCCTGCTCTCCCTGCAGATCAAGAGCGCCGGCTACCTCACGAAGATCTCGGCCGCGGCCCGCGCCCACGTGGGCGGCATGACCACCCTCCGCTCGCTCGACGCGCAGCAGGTGAAGTGGAACTTCGGGGCCATCGACCTCATGTGGCCCGGCCAGCGCGGCGACACCCCGGGCCAGCCGCTGCACCCCAACCTGCGGCTGCGCTGGTTCGAGCACATCTCGATGGTCATCAACATCACGACCCGGCTGCTCTTCCTGCTGCTGCTCCTCGGCTCGCTGTCGATCGACGCGTTCGTCTTCTCGCCGTGGTGGGTCATCCCCCCGATGGCCGCGATCCTGCTGAACTTCCGCGTGGCCCGCTCGATGCACTACGCCAACCGCCGCGACTACCTGTTCGCGCTGCTGCTGGCCCCCGCCGAGGTCTACATGTGGATCCGGATCGGGCACTTCCTGCGCGCCTGGACCAAGTTCGCCTCCCGCGCGCAGACCGACAACTGGGCCGCGCAGGCCAAGGCGGAGCGCGGCTCCGGCCAGGCCTACCTCGCGCCCCTCGCGGTGCTGGCCGTCATCGTCGCCGTCATGGCGGCCATCTGGCTGCAGCTGCCGATCGACGCCAAGTCCGACGTGCTGTCGTTCGGCTGGCCCATCCTCGGCATCATCACGATCCTGCAGACGGCCTGGATGTCGACCAAGCTCCTGCGCCGCTACAAGGGCTACAAGGCGTGAGCGCTGCACGCACCGCCCGCCCGACCCGCCCCACCCGCCGACCGGAAGAGACCATGCCCGCCTCCCGCGCCCGCCGTACCCGCCGTGCCCGCCGTGCCCTGCCCCTCCTGCTCGGCGGCCTGCTCCTCAGCCTGCTGCTGTCCTCCTGCTCCCTCGTGGAGGACCTCACCGGGAGCGACGACGACGCGCAGCCGACCGCGGCGCCCTCGGCCGCCGCGACGGAGGAGTACTACGACTCCCAGTTCACCCGGGACGGCACGTTCCAGTCGCACATCACGGTGGGCGGCAACCTCGACTTCGTCTACACGCTCTACCCGACGAAGTCGACGCCGCGGACGAACGAGTGGTACCCGCGGGGCTCGAAGTTCTTCTCCTTCACCTTCCAGGCCTACGACCTCGCGCGCGACCTGCGCGACCCGTACGAGACCAAGCGCAAGGTGTGGCTCGGCCGCATGCAGGTGACGTCGACGACGAAGCGCTCCGACGGCGGCACCGCGGAGTCGCCGTACGTCCTCGACGCGCTGGCCGAGACCCTCACGCTCGACCCGGAGCCGGTGACCTACGGCGACTACGGGATGCTCATCACCTCCCCCAAGGGCGCGTTCGAGCTGCGCAACCAGGAGATCGCGGCCACCGACCTCGCGACCGTCGGCATCGACCTGACGTTCTCCGCGACCGTCAACATCGAGACGAGCGCGGGCTCGAACCGCTACGTGCAGGAGACCATCACGCAGGTCGTGCCGATCGCGATCTTCGCCTCCGACGAGGAGACCCAGGCGCAGGAGATCCCGGTCAACGCCAACTGAGGCGAGGCCGACCACGCACCCGGCCACGAGACGACAGAGGCCCCCCGGCAGTGCCGGGGGGCCTCTTCCGCGTCGGGGCGGCGAGGGTCAGGTGCCGGGAGCCATCCGGTAGCCGACGCCACGGACGGGCTCGATCCACCGGGGGACGGCGCCGTCGTCGCCGAGCTTGCGCCGCAGGTCCTCGATGTGGGCCTCCACGGTGCGCTTGTCGGCCTCGTTGACGAAGTACGCCGTCACGTAGTCCTGGCCGCGCATCGTCAGCACGAGGTCGGCCTTCGAGCGCACCCGGCGCCCCGTGCTCATCAGGGAGGCCAGGAGGTCGAACTCGACCTTCGAGACGTCGACGCCGCGGCCGTCGACGAGCACCGCGCGCGACGTCGGGCTCAGCGCGAGCCCGTTGTGGCGCACCCAGCCGTCGCTCGCGACCACGTGGTGGTCGTTGCCGGCCGCCATCGAGGAGGCCGGCGTGAGGCCCGACGCCGGGAGGGCACCCGCCGCGTGGGCGGCGGGCTGCTGCGCGGGCTGCTGGTAAGCGGGCTGCTGCACCGGCTGCTGGTACACCGGCTGCTGCACCGGCTGCTGGTACGCCGGCTGCTGGTACGCCGGCTGCTCGTACGCCGGCTGTGCCGCCGCGGGCTGGGCCGGCTGGACGGGCTGCTGCGGCTGCGGGGCCGCGTGCCGTGGGGCCGGGACGGTCGGGACCGGGCCGATCGTGGCGCGGTTGCCCTGGCTGAACTCGCGGTGGACGTCGACCGCCCAAGCGGTGGGCTCGCGCTCGGGCTCCGCGGCGGGGGCGTCGGCGACCGGCCCGCCCGCGACGTGCTCGTCGTCGTCAGCGCCCTCGTTGCGGGCGCGCGGGCGCCGCAGCATGGACTCGGCGCGGGCGCGGAGCTCGCGGGGGCGGAACGGCTTCACCAGGTAGTCGTCCGCGCCGGCCTCGAGGCCCATGACGACGTCGATCTCGTCGCTCAGCGCGGTGATCATGATGAGGTAGGTGGAGCTGAACTCGCGGATGCGGCGGGCGACGGCGAAGCCGTCCATGCCGGGCATCGAGACGTCGAGGGTGGTCAGCACGGGGTCGTGCTCGCGCACCGCCGCCAGGCCGTCGACGCCGTTGCGGGCGAGGTGGGTGACGTACCCGCTCTGGGTCAGGACGAGGTCGAGGAGGTCACCGACGTCCGGGTCGTCCTCGACGATGACGGCGACCCGTCGCGATGCGCGCTGTTCCACCGGCTCAGGCTAGCAACGCCGGGGCCGGCGCCGCGCCGTACGAGCGAAAGCAGGGGGCAAGATCGTCGCAAGTCGGCGCCGCGGCGCGGGGGCCCGGTGCGGGGTCGTGCGGCCCGTCACCACCCGGTCGCCGCGGCCATCGACAGCGCCCGCTCGACCCAGAAGACCCCCGCGTCGGGTCCGCCGTTGCAGGTGCCGTCGCTCTCCCCCGGCGGCTTGACCCACAGGTCGGCGTCCTGCGCGGAGCCGTCGTCGACCGCGGCGGGCTCGCGGCCCAGCAACCGCGCGTCGGGGTTGCACCACTCCGACGTCGACGGGGCGCCGTTGCGCCCGGAGTCGGTCACGTAGTGCGCACCGTCCAGCAGGCCGCTCAGCTCCTCGGCGTACCGCGTCTCGTCGGTGTCCGCCTGGTAGCCCGCCACGTTCGTGGCGAAGCCCCGCGCCTCGTCGACGCCGACGCGGCGCAGCAGGTCGGCCATCTCGTCGGCCGGGCGCCAGTCGGAGTGGCCGGCGTCGACGTACGTCGGGACCCCTGCGTCCAGGAGGCTGCCCAGCGCGCCCGCGAGGAGGTCGACCCGCTGGTCGGTGTTGCCGCACTCGAAGGTCGCGGCCAGGCCGTCGGGCTCGAGCACCGCGACGGCGGCACCGTCGCCGCTGCCCAGGGCCGAGGCGATCTCCCCCACCCACGGGGCGTACTCCTCCGGCGGCAGGCCGCCGGCGGAGAGCTGGCCGGTGCAGTCGCGGTCGGTCACGCCGTACACGACGAACACCGCGACCTCGTCGGCGTCCGAGGCGTCGGCGACGATCCCCCGCACGTGGGCGCCGACCTCGCCGCGGCCGTGGGCCTCGGGGGTCAGCCAGATCGCGGTGGGCACGTCGGCGAGGCGCCGCAGGGTGGCCGCGTCGTCGGTGCGGCCCTGGGCCTCGACGGTGCCGGCCGCGGCGGCGGCCTGCGAGCCGGGCCACGTGTAGAGGTCGCGGTCGGCGAAGGGGTTCGCGCCCTGGGGGTCGCTCCACGGCAGGCTGCGGGCGATCGGGCCCTCGGTCACGCTGAACCCGACGACCACGGCGGCCACCACGGTGAGCGCGGCGCCGGCGCCCCACCAGCGACGGCGTCGGCGGCCCTGCTCGCGGGCGGCGGCCTCGACCTCGTCGGGCGACGGGCGGCGGGCGCCCCGCGGGGCGGGCACGGGCGGCACCTCCTGGCGTCGCACGTGGCCCGGGAGGTGGCGGTGGCCGCTCAGCCGCGGAGGGGTGCGTCCGTCCGGTGCCGTGCCTCGTGCGTCGTCGGCCGGGTCGTCACCCGAGGAGCCCCTGCCCATGAGGACGGATCGTAGTCGGCCCCCGGGACCTAGGCTGGGGCGCCATGAGCAGAACGGTCGACGAGCGCACCACCACCTACGTCGCGGCCTACGCGGCCCTCGATCCCGTGGCGGCCACGGAGATGGGCGTGGCTGGCCACGACCACGAGCTGACCGACTACTCGCCCGAGGGGTACGACGCGCGCCTCGAGCTCGCGCGGGCCGCCGTGCGGGACGTCGTCGCGGCCGAGCCGGTCGACGAGCGCGAGGCCGTCGCCCGGGAGGCGTTCCTGGAGCGCACCCGGCTGGCGATCGAGTACGACGAGGCCGGCTACGCCCGCAGCGAGATCAACGTCATCACCTCCCCCGTCCACGAGCTGCGCGGGGCGTTCGACCTCATGCCGACCGCGACGGCCGAGGACTGGGAGGCGGTGGGCTCGCGCCTCGCCGCCGTGCCGGGCGCGCTGGCCGGCCTGCGCGTGACCCTCGCGGAGGAGGCCGCGCGGGGCCGGGTGAGCGCTGCGCGGCAGTACGCCGCGGTGGCCACGCAGATCGAGCGGTGGACCGGCCAGACGGGCTCCGGGAGCGTCTTCGTCGACCTGGTCGCGCGGGGCGTGGCGGACGGGACGGTGCCGGGCGCGATGGCCGGCGGGCTGGAGCGGAGCGCCGCCGAGGCCACCCGGGCGATGGCCGACCTCGGCCTGTTCCTCTCCGACGAGATGGAGCCCCGGGGGCGCGCCACGGAGGCCGTCGGTCGGGAGCACTACACGCTGGCGTCGCGGATGCACCTCGGCTCCACGGTCGACCTCGAGGAGACCTACGCGTGGGGCTGGGAGGAGCTGGCCCGCATCGAGGACGACATGCGCACCACCGCCGCCCGCATCACGCCGGAGGCCACCGGGCCCGACGCCATCGACGTGGCCGTCGCCCACCTCGACGCCGACCCGGCGCGCCGCATCGAGGGCCGCGAGGAGTTCCGGGAGTGGATGCAGCAGCTCGCCGACCGCGCCGTGGCCGAGCTCGCCGACGTCCACTTCGACATCCCGGAGCCCGTGCGGCGCATCGAGTGCTGCCTGGCCCCCACCAACGACGGCGGCATCTACTACTCCGGGCCGAGCGAGGACTTCAGCCGACCCGGCCGCATGTGGTGGTCGGTGCCCGAGGGCATCGACACGTTCAGCCCGTGGCGCGAGACCACGACCGTCTTCCACGAGGGCGTTCCCGGCCACCACCTGCAGGTCGGGCAGACGGCGTACCGGGCGGAGCTGCTCAACCGCTGGCAGCGCACCATGTGCTGGGTGCCGGGTCACGGCGAGGGCTGGGCGTTGTACGCCGAGCGGCTGATGGACGAGCTGGGCTACCTCGAGGACCCGGCCGACCGCCTCGGCATGCTCGACGGGCAGGGCTTCCGGGCCGCGCGCGTCATCGTGGACATCGGCATGCACCTCGAGCTGGAGGTGCCCGCCGACAACCCGTTCGGGTTCCACCCCGGTGAGCGGTGGACGCCGCAGCTCGGCTACGAGTTCATGCGCCAGCACTCCCGCGACGACGACGCCACGCTGCGCTTCGAGGTGGACCGCTACCTCGGCTGGCCGGGGCAGGCGCCGGCGTACAAGGTCGGCGAGCGCACGTGGCTGGAGGCGCGGGCCGCGGCCCGTCGCCGCCACGGCGACGCGTTCGACCTGAAGGCGTTCCACCGCGCGGCGCTCGACCTCGGCTCGATCGGCCTCGACCCGCTCGTCGCGGCGCTCGACCGGATCTGAGCCGTGACCCCCGACGGCCCCGCCCGTCCCGACGCACCGGTGCCGGGCCCGACCAACACGATCCTGGACGTGCCCGGCATCCGGGTGGGCCACGCACAGCGCACCGACCCGGGGTGGCTCACCGGCACCACGGTGGTGCTGCCACCCGCCCACGGCGCGGTCGCGGGCGTGGACGTGCGCGGCGGCGGCCCGGGCACCCGGGAGACCGACCTGCTCGACCCCCGCAACCTCGTCGAGCGGGTGCACGCCGTGGTGCTCGGGGGCGGGTCGGCGCTGGGGCTCGCGGCCGTCGACGGGGTCGTGGCGCGGCTGCTGGACGCCGGCACGGGCTTCCCGATGGGCGCCGACGCGGCGGACGTCGTGCCGATCGTGCCCGCGGCCATCCTGTTCGACCTGGGGCGGGGCGGCGTGTTCCGCAACCACCCCGACGCCGCCCTCGGGGCCGCGGCCCACGACGCCGCCGCGACGACCGGGCCCGCCGACCTGCTCGGGTCCGTCGGTGCCGGCACGGGCGCCCGGGCCGGCGGCCTGCGGGGCGGCATCGGGAGCGCGTCGCTGGTGCTGCCCGGCGGCGTGCGGGTGGGTGCGCTCGTCGCCGTCAACGCGGTCGGCTCCTGCGTCGACCCCGCCACCGGGGAGCTGTACGGCGCGCCCCGCTGCCTCCCCGAGGACCTGCTCCCCCACGCCCCCGGCGGCCTCGTGCGCCCGGACGCCGCGGAGCTGGCCGCGGCCCACGACCTCGCCGCCGCGCTCGAGGCCGACCGGCCGGCGCCGCTGGCGACCACCATCGGCGTCGTGGCGACCGACCTGCCGCTGACCAAGGCGGCCTGCGCGAAGGTCGCGGGCGTCGCGCACGACGGGCTGGCCCGCGCGGTGCTGCCCGTGCACTCGATGTTCGACGGCGACACCCTCTTCGCGCTGTCCACCGCCCCGCCCGGTGCCGCGGCGCCCGACCCCGCGACGTACCCGCTCCAGCTCCACGCCCTCCTCGAGGCGGCCGCGGGGTGCGTCACCCGCGCCATCGTGCGGGCGATGCTCGCCGCCGAGGGCGTGACGACACCGTGGGGGACGCTGCGCTCGTACGCCGAGGCGTTCCCGTCGGCACTGCCGGGCCGCTCCGCGGGCCCCGGGCGCGGCTAGCCCCGCCGCGTAGGGTCGGAGCCGTGCCCACGACGTCCCCTTCCCCGGCCCGCACGCTGGCCCGCGCGGAGCGCGCGGCCATCGCCGACCTCGCCCCCACTCTCGGGGCGGACGCACCCACCCTGTGCGGGGAGTGGACGGTCAAGGACCTGCTGGTGCACCTCCTGATGCGCGAGCGGAGCCCGCTGGCCCAGGCCGCGGGGTTCGTGCCGCCCCTGTCCGGGCTGACGCGCCGCGCCGAGCGCAAGTGGGCCCGCGCCGACCTCCCTCTGCTCGCCGACCAGCTGCGCCGCCCGGTGCTGAGCTGGGCCGCCGTCCCCCCGCTGGACCGGCTGGCGAACACCGTCGAGCTGTTCGTCCACCACGAGGACCTCCGCCGCGCCCAGCCCGGTTGGACCCCCCGCGACCTCGGCGACGCCGCCGAGGACGAGCTGTGGCGGATGCTGCGTCCGATCGCCCTGCTCACCACCCGCAAGGTCGGCGCCCCCGTCGTCGCCGTCGACTCCCGCTCGGGCCGGCGCACGACCGTACGGCGCGGCGACGGCCCCGCCGTCGTCACCGGCCGCCCCTCCGAGCTCGTGCTGTTCCTGCTCGGCCGCGAGCAGGTCGACGACGTCGAGGTCACCGGCCCCGACCTCGCCGTGCGCCGCCTCCAGATCGCCGACCTGGGGCTGTAGCCGGGGGTGGCGCTGCGCGGTGGTTGCGGTGGCCGCGCTGCTCCGGTGGTTGAGGTGGCCGCGACAGCGGCCCTCGAAACCACGGTCACTGTTCGAGGTGGCTGCGCTGTTTCGGTGGTTGAGGTGGCCGCCCCAGCGGCCCTCGAAACCCCAGTGGTCGAGGTGGCCGCGCCATTGCCGGTGGTTGAGGTGAGAGCGTCGGCCGTTCGGTGGTTGAGGTGGCCGCCCCAGCGGCCCTCGAAACCACGGTCACTGTTCGAGGTAGCCGCGCTGCTCCGGTGGTTGAGGTGGCCGCGCCAGCGGCCCTCGAAACCACGGTCACTGTTCGGGGTGGCTGCGCTGTTTCGGTGGTTGAGGTGGCCGCGCCAGCCATTCGGTGGTTGAGGTGGCCGCCCCAGCGGCCCTCGAAACCACGATCTTGGTCCCGGCGGACGGACCCGATCCGGGCGCCCCCGAAATCCCTCAGATCTCCTTTCCCCAGGCGCTGTTCCCGGACCCGAAAAATGTCGGTGCCCACCCCTAGCGTTGTCGTCATGAACCAGCCGAGCACCGCAGTCGTCGAGGCCCCTCCGGCCATCGACACGACCGCTCTGCTCGCCACCGCCCGCGAGGCTGCTGCCGCCCAACAGGCGGCCGAGGTCGCGACCCTCGTCGCCGTCGCCGACTGGGCCGACGCGCACACCGAAGGCGTGGTGGGTGACCCCATCGGACCACTCGGCCTCTGGCACGAGGACCCCCACGCGGTTCCCGGCGGGGACCGGTTCCTCGAGCTCGGCGGCCCAGGCGCACCCCTGGTCTCGGAGTTCTGCCTCTACGAGATCTCCACCGCCCTCGGCCGCTCCGTCGCCTCCGGCCGCCCTCTGGTCGGGGATGCGATCGAGCTGCGCCACCGCTTGCCCCGTCTGTGGGCGCGGGTGCTCGCCGGCGCCGATCCCGCCCACCAGCGGCGGGCGCTGCCGGTGTGGCGGGCGCGCAAGATCGCGGCCCTCACCCGAACGCTGACGGCTGAGGGCGCGGACTTCGTCGACCGCAACCTCGCCCCCGTCGCCCACCGCGCCACCATGCCCACCGTCGAACGACTCACCGCCGAGGCCATCGCGCGGTTCGACCCCGAGAACGCCGAGCTCGACCGCGCCGACGCCGACGCGAGCCGGTACTTCACCATCGAAACCGACCCCGTCGACGCCGCATCACCGTGGACCGGCGTCGTCCCCGTCCACGGCACCCTCGACCTGGCCGACGCCCTCGATCTGCAGAACGCCGTGCAGCGGGTGGCCGCCGACCTCGGCGCCGCCGGGTGCGACGCCGACCTCGACGTCCGCCGGTCCATGGCCGTCGGCGAGCTCGCGCGCCGCCAGACCGCCCTCGACCTCTACGGCGCCGAGGCAGGCGCCGGGAAGGCAGCCGACTCGACCCGGACACCCGCCCGGCAGGTCGTGCTCTACGTCCACCTCAGCGACGCCGCCATCACCGCACACCACAGCGGCGACGGGCCCGGCATCGACCCGGCCACCAGCGCCACCGGCATCGACCTGGCCCGCCTCGAGAACACCCGCGCCCTCGTCACCGCCGACCAGGTCCGAGACTGGTGCCGCGCACCCGGCACCACGGTGATCCTGAAGCCCGTCATCGACCTGACCGAGCACGTCGCGGTCGACGCCTACGAGATCCCCGACCGGATCGCCGAACGCGTCCGCCTCGACCGCCCCACCTGCGCCTTCCCCTACTGCGGACGACCAGCACGCGGGCTCGACCTCGACCACATCGAGCCCTACCGGTCGAACGCGTCACCGGGCGCGGGCCAGACCTCGACCGACAACCTCGCCCCGCTCTGCCGTAACCACCACCGGGTCAAGACCCACCCCTCACCGACCGGGGCCAGCCCGTCAGGTTCGGACCCGCCGGACCGGCGATGGCGCTACCACCGCGATCCGCTCGGCACGTACGTCTGGACCAGCCCGCACGGGCTCCGGTACGCCGTCGACCCCACCGGCACCACACCGCTCAGCTAGCCGACCCAGCCAGCCCTCGTCACGCCGACCCCGCCACAGCACGACCGTGTCGGGGCCAGCGGCACGCCCCGGCGTCGTTTCGAGGGCCGCCGGCGCGGCCACCTCAACCACCGGCGTACCAGCGCGGCTTGCTCGACCACCCGACGTACCCGCGGACGTGCCGGGTGTCCGACCGGCATCGGGTCGCGGTGTCAGCGGTAGTGATCCACTACCGCTCCCACCGCGGCCGCTCGGACCGTCGGCGCCGGATCTCCGCAGCGCGGGGTCGCGGTGTCAGCGGTAGTCATCCACTACCGCTCCTACCGCGACCACTCGGACCGTCGCTGCTACCGCGACCCGGCAGGGACGAACCCGAAGGCCGTCAGCGGACGGGGTGGCCGGCGTCGACGAGCGCGGCCTTGACCTCGCTGATGCGCAGGGTGCCGAAGTGGAAGACGGTGGCGGCGAGCACGGCGTCGGCGCCGGCGTCGACGGCGGGCGCGAAGTGCTCGACCGCGCCGGCGCCGCCGGAGGCGATGACGGGGACGGTCACGACCTGTCGGACCGCGCGGAGCAGCTCGAGGTCGAAGCCGTCCTGCGTGCCGTCGGCGTCCATGGCGTTGAGCAGGATCTCGCCGGCGCCGAGCTCGCTGGCCCGGGCCGCCCACTCGACGGCGTCGAGGCCCGCGGAGCGCCGACCGCCGTGCGTGGTGACCTCGAAGCCCGAGTCGGTGCCGCTGGCAGCGCGCCGGGCGTCGACGGACAGCACGAGCACCTGGTTGCCGAAGCGGTCCGCGATCTCGGCGATGAGCTCGGGGCGGCGGATGGCCGCGGTGTTGACGGCGATCTTGTCGGCGCCGGCGCGCAGGAGCCGGTCCACGTCCTCGACGCTCGAGATGCCCCCGCCGACGGTGAGCGGGATGAAGACCTGCTCGGCGGTCGCCGACACGATCTCCAGCGTCGTGGCCCGGCCCTCGTGCGAGGCGGAGATGTCGAGGAACGTCAGCTCGTCGGCGCCCTCGGCGTCGTACGTGCGGGCCAGCTCGACCGGGTCACCGGCGTCGCGCAGCTCCTGGAAGTTGATGCCCTTGACCACCCGGCCGCCGTCGACGTCGAGGCACGGGATGACGCGGACGGCCAGGCTCACGCCTGCTCCCCCGCGCTACCCGCAGCCCCGGCGGCCCGCGTCAGCTCGAGGGCGTCCTCGATCGTGAACCGGCCCTCGTAGAGGGCGGTGCCGGCGATGGCGCCCTCGACGCCGAGCGGCACGAGCTCCGTCAGCGCGCGGATGTCGTCGAGCGTGGTGACGCCGCCCGAGGCGACGACCGGCTTGTCGGTCGCGGCGCACACGTCGCGCAGCAGCTGCAGGTTGGGCCCCGCGAGCATGCCGTCCTTGTTGACGTCGGTGACGACGTAGCGCGCGCAGCCCTCGCCGTCGAGACGGGCGAGCGTCTCGTAGAGGTCCCCGCCCTCGCGGGTCCAGCCGCGCGCGGCCAGGGTGCGACCCCGCACGTCGAGGCCGACGGCGACGCGGTCGCCGTACGTCGCGATCGCCCGCGCGCACCACTCCGGCTGCTCGAGCGCGGCGGTGCCGATGTTGACCCGGCGGCAGCCCGTGGCCATCGCGGCCTCGAGCGACTCGTCGTCGCGGATGCCGCCGCTCATCTCCACCTTGATGTCGAGCCGCCCGACGATCTCGGCCTGCAGCTCGCGGTTGGTGCCGACGCCGAACGCGGCGTCGAGGTCGACGAGGTGGATCCACTCGGCACCGGCCCGCTGCCACCGCAGCGCGGCCTCGACCGGGTCGCCGAACCGCTTCTCGGAGCCGTCGACCCCCTGCACCAGCTGCACGGCCTGGCCGCCCTTGATGTCGACGGCGGGGAGGAGCTCGAGGTACGACGCGGGCACGACGGCCTGCCTTTCTCGCGGGTGCGCTGGTGCGGTGGAGCGGGTGGGGGGTACGGCGGAGCGGTCGCGGCGGGCGCGCCCGTGCGGCTCAGAGCGTGGCGACCCAGTTGCGCAGCAGCGCCGCGCCGGCGTCGCCCGACTTCTCGGGGTGGAACTGGGTGGCCCACAGCGGGCCGTTCTCGACGGCGGCGACGAAGCGGTCCCCGCCGTGGGTGGCCCACGTGACGAGGGGCGCCCGGGTGCGGTCGTTGGTCTCGAGCTCCCAGCGGCGCGCGGCGTAGGAGTGCACGAAGTAGAACCGCTCGTCCTCGAGCCCGGCGAACAGCCGCGACCCCTCGGGGACCTCGACCGTGTTCCAGCCCATGTGCGGCACCACCGGCGCCTCGAGGCGCTCGATCGTGCCGGGCCACTCGTCGCAGCCGGCGGTCTCGACGCCGTGCTCGATGCCACGGCCGAACAGGATCTGCATGCCGACGCAGATGCCCATGACGGGGCGTCCGCCGGCGAGGCGGCGCCCGATGATCTCGTCACCCTTGACGGCGCGCAGGCCCTCCATGCAGGCCGCGAACGCACCGACGCCGGGGACGAGCAGGCCGTCGGCGTCGAGCGCCGCCTGCTTGTCGGAGGTCAGCTCGACCTCGGCGCCCGCACGCTCCACGGCGCGCACGGCGGAGCGCAGGTTGCCCGAGCCGTAGTCGAGGACGACGACGTGGGGCGTACCAGCACTCACAGCGTGCCCTTGGTCGACGGCACGCCGGTCTCGCGCGGGTCGAGCGCGACCGCGTCGCGGAAGGCCCGGGCGAACGCCTTGAACTGCGTCTCGACGATGTGGTGCGGCTCGCGGCCGGCGAGGACGCGCACGTGCAGCGCCAGGTGGCCGTGGAACGCGATCGTCTCGAAGACGTGCTTCGTCAGGGACCCGAGGTAGGAGACCCCGGAGCCGCCGAGCTGCACGTACTGCTGGCCCTCCGGCTCGCCGGTGTGCACGCAGTAGGGGCGGCCCGAGATGTCGACGACGGCCTGCACCAGCGCCTCGTCGAGCGGCACGGTCGCGTCGCCGAAGCGCCGCGTCCCCGACTTGTCCCCCAGCGCCTGGCGGATCGCCTGTCCCAGCACGATCGCGGTGTCCTCGACCGTGTGGTGGGCGTCGATCCACGTGTCGCCCTCGGCGCGCACCGTCAGGTCGACGAGGGCGTGCCGGGCGAACGCGGTGAGCATGTGGTCGTAGAAGCCGACCCCGGTCGAGATCTCGTGGCGGCCGGTGCCGTCCACGTCGAGCTCGACGAGGATGCGCGACTCGCTGGTCGTGCGCTCGAGCCGGGCGGTGCGCGGGGCGCGGTCGGCCTGGGGGGTGCTCACTGGTCCTCCTTGGTGACGATCACGAGGGCGTCGCGGAACGCGGCCATCTCCTCCGGGGTGCCGACCGAGACCCGCAGCCAGCCCTCGGGGCCGGTCTCGCGGATCAGCACCCCGCGGTCCAGCAGACCCTGCCAGACGGCGTGCCGGTCCGCGAACCGGCCGAAGAGCACGAAGTTGGCGTCCGAGTCGGCCACCTCGTGGCCCTGCGCGCGCAGCCAGACGACGAGCGCGTCGCGCTCGGCACGCAGCGCGTCGACCTGGCCGAGCAGCTCGGGGGCGTGGCGCAGCGCGGCGAGCGCCGTGGCCTGCGTCGTGGACGACAGGTGGTAGGGCAGGCGCACCACGCGGATGGCGTCGGTGATCGCCGGGTCGGCGGCGAGGTAGCCCAGCCGCAGCCCGGCGCCGGCGAACGCCTTGCTCATGGTGCGCGTGACGACGAGGTTGCGGTGCGTCGGCAGCTGCTCGAGCGCGCTCGGCGTGCCGGCGCGGCGGAACTCGCCGTACGCCTCGTCGACCACGACGATCCCCCCGCGGCCCCCGTTGCCGTGCTCGGCGACGGCGACGCACAGGGCGTCCACGGCCTCCGGCGGCAGCGCGGTGCCCGTCGGGTTGTTGGGGCTCGGCAGCAGCACGACGCTGGGGCCGTGCTCCGCGACCAGCTCGCGGGCCGCGTCGAGGTCGAGCGAGAAGTCCTCGGCGCGGCGACCGGCCACCCACGTGGTGCCCGAGTCCCGCGCGTACTCGGGGTACATCGAGTACGTCGGCGCGAAGCTCACCGCGGTGCGCCCCGGGCCGCCGAAGGCCTGCAGCAGCTGCAGCATGACCTCGTTGGACCCGTTGGCCGCCCACACCTGCTCGGCCGCGATCGGCTCCTGGCCGGCCGCGACGTCGCGGGAGAGGTACGCCGCGAGCGCCTCGCGCAGCGCCGTGAACTCCCGGTCCGGGTAGCGGTTCAGCGTGCGTGCCGCCTCGGCGACGCCCGCCGCGATGTCCGCGACGCACGCCTCCGAGGGCCCGTACGGGTTCTCGTTGACGTTGAGCTGCACGGGTACGTCGAGCTGGGGCGCGCCGTACGGCTCGATGCCCCGCAGCTCGTCGCGCAGCGGGAGCCAGCCCGCGTCGGTGCCCGCGCTCACGAGAAGCGCACCCGGACGGCGGCACCGTGGCCCGGGAGGTCCTCGGCCTCGGCGAGCGTCACGACGTGGTCGGCCACCTCGGCCAGGCCCTCGCGCGTGTACTCCACGACGTGCACCGACTTCGTGAACGCCCGCACCGACAGCCCCGAGGAGTGGCAGGCGCAGCCGCCCGTGGGCAGCACGTGGTTCGACCCGGCGCAGTAGTCGCCCAGGCTGACCGGGGCGTGCGGGCCGACGAAGATCGCGCCGGCGTTGCGCACCCGCGCCGCCACGGCGGCGGCGTCGGCGGTGTGGATCTCGAGGTGCTCCGCGGCGTAGGCGTCCACCACGTCGATGCCCTGCGCGACGTCGTCGACGAGCACGATCCCGGACTGGCGCCCGGCCAGGCTGGTGCGCACGCGGTCGACGTGGCGGGTCGCGGCGACCTGCTTCTCCAGCTCGGCGTCCACGTCGTCCGCCAGGGTCCCGCTCGACGTGACCAGCACCGCGCCGGCGAGCGGGTCGTGCTCGGCCTGGCTCAGCAGGTCGGCCGCGACGTACGCCGGGTCCGCGGTCTCGTCGGCGAGGATCGCGATCTCGGTCGGACCGGCCTCGGAGTCGATGCCGACCAGCCCGCGCACGAGCCGCTTCGCGGCCGCGACGTAGATGTTGCCGGGACCGGCGACCATGTCGACGCGCGCGCAGGGACCCGCGCCGTGGGCGAACATCGCGATCGCCTGGGCGCCGCCCACCGCGTAGACCTCCTCGACACCGAGCAGCGCGCAGGCCGCCAGGATCGTGGGGTGCACCGAGCCGCCGAACGCCTTCTGCGGCGGGCTGGCCAGGGCGATGGAGCCGACGCCGGCGACCTGGGCCGGCACCACGTTCATCAGCACGCTCGACACGAGCGGCGCGAGGCCGCCGGGCACGTAGAGACCGACGCGGCCCACGGGCACCTTGCGGTGCGTCACGCGGGCGCCCGGCGCGAGGTCGGTCACCGCGTCGCGCTCCAGCTCGGCGGCGCAGGTGGTGCGCAGCCGCCGGATCGACTCCTCCAGCCCGGCGCGGATCGCGGGGTCCAGCGCCTCCAGGGCCGCCTGCGCCGCCCCCTCGGGCACACGAACGTCGGTCAGCTCGACGCCGTCGAAGCGGGCACCGAGCTCGAGGATCGCGTCGACGCCGCGCTCGCGCACGGCCTCGACGATCGCGTGCACCGCCGGCACGGCCGCCTCGACGTCGAAGTCGGCACGCGGCACGACCGCCCGGTAGTCGAGGGATCCGGGGGTCGCTCCGCGCAGGTCGGTGCGGCGCAGCCGCGGGGCCGGAGCGGGGGTGGTCATGGGCCCGATTCTAGGCCGGGCGCCGGGGTGGCCCGGCATCGTGGCCGCCACGCGGGCGCTAGGGTCGAGGACGTGGCCGACGCGCACGACGACCAGCCCGAGGGCGGGGGGACGACGCGCCTGCCCATGTTCCCTCTGGGCTCCGTCCTGTTCCCCGGTCTCACCGTCCCGCTGCGCGTCTTCGAGGACCGCTACCGCGCGCTGGTGCACCACCTGCTGCGCGAGCCCGACCCGGCCCGCCGCCTCTTCGGGTCCGTCGCGATCCGCGAGGGCTACGAGGTCGGGGACCGCGGCAGCCAGTCGTTGCACCGGGTCGGGTGCCGCCTCCAGCTGACCCAGGTCGAGGCCCACGAGGACGGCACCTTCGACGTCGTCGCCGTGTGCCGCGACCGCCTGCGGCTCGACCGTCTCGACACCAGCGACACCTTCCCCGTCGGGGAGGTGCAGGTGCTCCCCGAGCCCGAGCGAGCGCCGGCCGTGGACCCCGCCGTCGTCGAGCGCACCGGCGCCCTCTTCGCCGCCCACCAGGCCGTCGTCTCCGAGCTCGGCGGCAACGTGGTCGCCGGGGTGCTGCCCAACGACGTCGTCTTCCGCTCGTGGGCGATGTCAGCGGTGGCGCCGCTCCCCCTGTCGGACCGCCAGCGCCTGCTGGAGACCGACGACCCGGAGGAGCGCTACCTGCTCCTCGCCGAGCTGTTCGCCGCCGAGCTGCGGGCCATCAACGTCATCCCGTCGCTGCCGGCCCTGCAGCTCAACCGCACCGGCTTCTCGCCGAACTGAGCCCGTGGCCAGGAAGCGCGACGCCCGCGACCGGCAGGCGGCGGCCACCCCGGCGATCGCCGCCCTCGTCGCCGCCGGCGCCTGGCACGTCGTGCACCCCTACGAGCACGACCCCACGAGCACGTCGTACGGCGAGGAGGCCGCGGCCGCGCTGGGCCTGTCCCCCGACCGGGTGCTCAAGACCCTCGTGCTGGACGTCGACGGCGAGCTGTGCGTCGGCGTCGTGCCGGTCGCCGGCATGCTCGACCTCAAGGCGGCCGCCGCGGCCCTCGGCGGGCGCCGGGCGCGCATGGCGGACGTCGCCGCCGCGCAGCGGGCCACCGGCTACGTCGTCGGGGGCATCTCGCCGCTCGGCCAGCGGCGGGCCCTGCGCACCGTCGTCGACGCCTCCGCGCTGACCCACGAGACGGTGTACTGCTCCGCGGGCCGCCGCGGCGTCGACGTCGAGCTGCGCCCCGCCGACCTGGTCGCCCTCGCCGGCGCGGTGGTGGCGCCCGTCAGTCGACCGTCGTGATCCGCAGGACGGTGCGGGTCACGTCGTCGTCGACGCGCACCGACAGCCCCAGCGCCGACAGCGGCGCCACGTTGTCGGCCAGCTCCTCGTCGCCCAGCTCGCGCGCGAGGTCCTCGAGCCAGCCGTCACCGGCCTGCAGGTCGAGGAACAGCAGGGCGTGCACGTCGTCGGTCTCGGGCACGACGGCCTCGAAGGCGTCGGTGCCGCCGAGACCGCCCTCCTCCGCGACCTCCGCGACCGCGTCCTCGTCGAAGCCGAGCGCGACGCTCCCGCCGTCGCTGCCCTCGACGGCCACGTCGAGGTCGTCGGGCGCGCCCGTGGCGTCGAGGAACGCGTCCACGACGTCCCGGACCTCGTCGGCGTCGGTGCCCAGCACCTTCGCGGCGAGCGGCAGGTCCTGGGGTCCCTCGGAGCGCTCGAGGGCGTCGAGGTCGGCCCGCTCGCCGTCCACCGCGAAGGCGAAGCCCTCACCGAGCAGCGTGCGCAGGTCGTCGGGCAGCCGCAGCCCGGTCTCGTCCTCGACCGCGGCGATGCCCGCGTCGACGTCGTCCTCCGCGAGGCCGCCGTCGAGCACGTTCGCGAGCAGCGCCTCGTACCAGTAGGGCACCAGGCCGACCGCGATCGCCGCCCCCGTGGTCTCGGGCAGCGACGCCGCCAGGTCGCCCGCGGTGCCGGCGGTGACCGCCGGGCGCTCGCCGTCCTCAGCGCCGAGCCGCGCCTGCGTGGCGCCCACCACCTCGAGCCCCCCGTCGGCGAAGCGCGCGGCGAGCGCGGCGCCCTCGAAGTCCTCCGCCGCGGTGCGGAACGCCTCGCGGTCGGCCTCGCCGATCGCCAGCCCGAGCTCGTCGCCGATCGCGTCGTCGAGCTCGCCGTCGAGGGCCTCGATGACCTGGTCGGCGGCGCCCGGACCCACGAACACGTTGAGGATGCCGGCGCCGCCGGCCGCGTCGGTCCACCGGCCGTAGGCCTCGTCGTCCGCGAGCGACGCCTCCGCCGCCCCGTCGAGCACCCGCTCGGCGGCGTCGGAGGTGTCGCTGATGACGAGCCACGAGCCCTCGGCGGCCCAGCCGAGCTCCTCCTCGCCGCCGCAGTCCGAGATCCGCTCCATGCCCTCCGACGCCGCGGCGGCGTCGGAGACCTCGGCGACGAAGACCACGTCGCCCCCGAGCTCCGGCACGTTCGGGGAGTCCTCGTCGGGCACGACGGCGGTCGCGAAGCGCCCGCCCAGCCACGAGTCGATGTCCTCGTCGAAGTCGAGCTCCTCGCACGGCGTCGCGTCGACGACCTGGTCGAAGAGCGTGCGCCGCACGTCGTCGCGGTCGAGGCCGACCTCGTCGGAGAAGTCGCCGAAGCCGGGGAACCGCTCGAGCACCTCGAGCGCCTCCAGCTTCTGCTGGCCACTCGGGTCGAGGTCCACGCTGACGTACGCCAGCGTGTCGGCCGGCAGCGCCTGCGCCGGCTGGTCGCCGGTCGCGTAGTAGGCCTGGTACGCCGCCGCTCCCCCGCCGACCGCGACCACCGCGAGCACGCCCGCGGCGCCGAGGACCACCGCCCGGCGCGCCCGGCGCCGCTCCCCACGCCGGCGGGGCTGCGACGCCCCCTCCTGCGCGGACGGCGGCAGCTCGTACGGCTGCGGCTGCTGGTCCCCCTGCGGCGGCTGGTACCGCGGCGGCTGCTGGTCCCCCGGTGGCTGCGTCACGTCCGCGTCCCCTCGTCTCGGTGGTGCGGTGGCCCCCTCGCCACCGCCCGGCCAGGAGACTAGTCGCCCCGGCGGGGCCAGAGCAGCAGCACCAGCGCCACGGCGCTCAGCGCGGCGGCCGGCATCGCGGCGTACGCACCCAGGCCCTCCACCTGCAGGTCGATGGCGACCCGGGACCCGTCGGCGCTGCGGGCGGCCACGTCCACCGGGTCCTCGGGGCCGAGCAGGTGGCCGAGCCACGCCGTCAGCACGCCCGCGGCGGCCGCGGCGAGGGCCGTCGTACCCAGGGCGAGCCAGGGGCGCGCGAGGTGGCGCGCGGCGACGACGGCACCGGCCAGGAAGCCGGCGACGGAGGCGACGACCAGGTACGACGCCGTGCCCGTGATGGAGCCCTCGATGCTGCGGGGGTCCCAGTAGAACTCCCCGCCCGAGGCGAACCCCGTGGCCGGGTGCCACCACCAGCTCCACAGCAGCGCGGCGACGACCGCCACCTCGGCGAACAGCCGCACCACCCGCAGGACGTCGGTCACGACCGGGGCCACCGCACCCGTCGGGCCGACGGCACCCGCCGGAGCGGTACGGCGCCTCCGCGCCGGCGCGGAGGTCGGCGGCGGGAGCAGCCGCTCAGCCACGCGACTCGGCCCCGCCGAGGCACCCCGGTCCGAGCAGCTGCTTGAGGTCGGCGAACAGCGCCGGGCTCGGCGTGACGCGCAGCCGGTCGTCGATGCGCAGCAAGGTCGTCGACTGGCGCGTCAGCAGCCGCAGGTGCACCTCCGACATCCCCGGGTGGGTGCCCAGCACGTCGCGCAGCTGGGTCACCACGGTGGGCGTGCAGCGCGTCGAGGGCAGCGTCAGCACCACCGGGCCGCCGGGGCCCTCCGCGAGGTCGGGCAGCGTGACCTCCTGGCCGCGGATCTCCGGCTGCTCCTTGTCCTTCGACAGGGCGCCCGAGACCCGGATGATCGAGTCGGGCACCAGGTGCTGGGCCACCAGCTGGTAGCTGCTGGGGAAGAACAGCACCTCGATGCCGCCCTCGAGGTCCTCGAGGGTGATCGTCGCCCAGGCGTCGCCCTTCTTGGTGATCTTGCGCTGCACCGAGGTGACGAGGCCGCTCACGGTGACGCGGGCGCCGTGCGGGCGCTCCTCGTCGAGCAGCAGCTGGCCGACGGTGCAGTCGGTGCCCTGGGAGAGCACGTGCTCCAGACCGAGCAGCGGGTGGTCGGAGACGTAGAGGCCGAGCATCTCGCGCTCGTGGCCCAGCAGCGTCATCTTGTCCCACTCGTCGATGTCGGGCAGCGCGACGCTCACGCCGAACGACCCGCCGCCGTCGTCCACGTCGTCGAGGCCGCCGAACAGCGAGTCCTGCCCGATGGCCTCGTTCTTCTTGATGTCGACGTACTGGTCGACGGCCATCTCGTGCACCGCGACGAGGGCGCGCCGCTTGTGCTTCATGTCGTCGAAGGCGCCCGCCTTGACCAGCGACTCGATGACCCGCTTGTTGCAGGCGCCGACCGGCACCTTCGCCATGAAGTCGTTGAAGTCGGTGAAGCGGCCCTTCTCCTCGCGCGCGCCGACGATCTGCTCCACCACGTTGGCGCCCACGTTGCGGATCGCGGTGAGGCCGAAGCGGATGTCGGTGCCGACCGGGGTGAAGTTGTGGGCGGACTCGTTGACGTCGGGCGGGAGCACCTGGATGCGCATCCGCCGGCACTCGTTGAGGTAGATGGCCGACTTGTCCTTGTCGTCCTTCACCGAGGTCAGCAGCGCCGCCATGTACTCGGCCGGGTAGTTCGCCTTGAGGTAGGCCGTCCAGTAGGACACCACGCCGTACGCCGCGGAGTGGGCCTTGTTGAAGGCGTAGTCGGAGAACGGGAGCAGGATCTCCCACAGGGCCGTGATGGCCTGCTGGGAGTACCCGCGCTCGAGCATGCCGGCCTGGAACCCGGCGTACTGCTTGTCGAGCTCCTCCTTCTTCTTCTTGCCCATGGCGCGGCGCAGGTTGTCGGCCTGTCCGAGGCTGAAGCCCGCCAGCACCTGGGCGATCTCCATGACCTGCTCCTGGTACACGATCAGGCCGTAGGTCTCGCCGAGCACCGTCTCGAGGGGCTTCTCGAGCTCGGGGTGGATCGGGTCGATGGGCTCGCGGCCGTTCTTGCGCCGCGCGTACTTGTTGTGGGAGTCCGCGCCCATCGGGCCGGGACGGTAGAGCGCGCCGACGGCCGAGATGTCGGCGAACTTGTCGGGCTTCATGCTGCGCAGCAGCGCCCGCATGGGCCCGCCGTCGAGCTGGAACACGCCGAGGGTGTCGCCGCGCGAGAGCAGCTCGTACGTCGCGGGGTCGTCGAACGGCAGGTCCTCGAGCACGACCGTCTCGCCGCGGTTCATCTCGATGTTCTTCAACGCGTCGTCGAGGACCGTGAGGTTGCGCAGCCCCAGGAAGTCCATCTTGACCAGCCCGAGCGACTCGCACATCGGGTAGTCGAACTGCGTGATGATCGCGCCGTCCTGCTCGCGCTTCATGATCGGCACGATGTCGACCAGGGGCTCGCTCGACATGATCACGCCGGCGGCGTGCACGCCCCACTGGCGGATCTGGCCCTCGAGGCCGACCGCCGTCTCGTAGATGGTGCGCACGTCGTGGTCGCTGGCGTGCAGGGCGCGGAACTCGCCGCCGTCGTTGTAGCGCTTGTGGCCCTCGTTGAAGAGCTCCTTGAGCGGCACGCCCTTGCCCATGATGTCGGGCGGCAGCGCCTTGGTGATGCGGTCGGAGACGGCGAAGCCGTAGTCGAGCACGCGCGCGGCGTCCTTGATCGCTTGCTTGGCCTTGATGCGCCCGAAGGTGGCGATGTAGGCCACCCGGTCGCTGCCGTACTTCTCCGAGACGTACTGGATGACCTCGGTGCGCCGACGCTCGTCGAAGTCGATGTCGAAGTCGGGCATCGAGGGACGCTCGGGGTTGAGGAACCGCTCGAAGATGAGGCCGTGCTCCAGGGGGCACAGGTCGGTGATCCGCAGCGCGTACGCCGCGATCGAGCCCGCGCCGGAGCCTCGGCCGGGGCCGACGCGGATGCCGTTGCGCTTCGCCCACTGGATGAAGTCGGCGACCACCAGGAAGTAGCCGCAGTAGCCCTTCGTCGCCACGACGGCGAGCTCCATCTCGACGCGGTCGCGCACCTCGGCGGTCAGCTTCTCGCCGGGGTAGCGGCTCTCGATGCCGCGCCAGACCTCCTTGCGGAACCAGGAGTCCTCGGTCTCGCCGGCCGGAACGTCGGCGCGCGCCATGTAGCCGCCGGTCGACTCGGTGAAGTCGACCGAGCAGCGCTCGGCGATCTCGAGGGTGTTGTCGCAGGCCTCGGGCATGCCGAAGCGGTCGGCCCACAGCTCGCGCATCTCCGCGGCGGACTTGATGTAGTAGCCGCCGCCGTCGAACTTGAGCCGGTTCGGGTCGGCCAGGCGCTTGCCCGACGCGACGCACACGAGGGCGTCGTGCGCCTCGGCGTCACCCGGGTTGTTGTAGTGCGAGTCGTTGGTGGCGACCGGCGGGATGCCGAGCTCCTTGCCCAGGCGCAGCAGGTCGTCGCGCACGCGCTTCTCGATGCTGATGTCGTGGTCCATCAGCTCGAGGAAGAAGTTCTCCTTGCCGAAGATCTCCTGGAACTCGGCCGCCGAGCGGCGCGCCTCGTCGTACTGCCCCAGCCGCAGGCGGGTCTGCACCTCGCCCGAGGGGCACCCGGTGGTGGCGATCAGGCCCTTGCTGTAGGTCTGCAGCAGCTCCCGGTCGGCGCGCGGCTTGTAGTAGTACCCCTCCAGGCTCGAGCGGGAGGACAGCCGGAACAGGTTGTGCATGCCCTCCGTGCTCGACGCCCACATCGTCATGTGGGTGTAGGCGCCGCCGCCCGCGACGTCGTCGCCGCCCTCCTCGGCCGTGCCGCCCTTGCCCCAACGCACCCGGCGACGCTCGCTGCGGTGGGTCTGGGGCGTGAGGTAGGCCTCGATGCCGATGATCGGGTTCACCCCGTGCTTGCGCGCCTTGGACCAGAAGTCGTAGGCGCCGTGCAGGTTCCCGTGGTCGGTCATCGCGATGGCCGGCATGCCGAGCTCCACCACCCGCGAGAACAGCCCGTCGAGCAGTGACGCCCCGTCGAGCATCGAGTACTCCGTGTGGACGTGGAGGTGGACGAACGAGTCGGATGATCCGGCGGCCATGGAGTTCAGCGCGCTCCTCGAGGACGGTGCAGCAGGACAGACGGGTGGTGCGGGCGGTGCGCGGGGAAGGAGGTCAGCCTACGCGACGCGACGTCCGTCATCGTGCCGTCGGGCACCGACGTTCCCGCGTCGCGCACGTCCCCGGCGCCGTCCTGCCCGCGCCCGCTCAGTGGCTGTCGCGCACGACCTCGAGGGCGTGGGCGAGGTCGTCGGGGTAGCCCGAGTCGTACGTCACGTACTCCCCCGAGCCCGGGTGCACGAAGCCGAGCCGCACGGCGTGCAGCCACTGGCGCTCGAGCCCGACGCGGCGCGCCAGCGTCGGGTCCGCGCCGTACGTCAGGTCGCCCACGCAGGGGTGCTTGAGGGCCGACATGTGCACGCGGATCTGGTGGGTGCGACCGGTCTCGAGGTGGACCTGCAGGAGGCTGGCGAACCGGTGGGCCTCGAGGGTCTCGTAGTGGGTCACGCTGGCGCGGCCGTCGGCCATCACGGCGAACTTCCAGTCCGAGCGCGGGTGCCGCCCGATGGGGGCGTCGACGGTGCCGGTGTGCGGGTCGGGGTGGCCCTGGACGAGCGCGTGGTAGGTCTTGTCGACCTCGCGGTTGCGGAAGGCGTTCTTCAGGCGCGAGTACGCCGTCTCCGACTTGCACACCACCATGACGCCCGAGGTGCCGACGTCGAGGCGCTGGACGATGCCCTGGCGCTCGGAGGCCCCGCTCGTGGCGATGCGGAAGCCCGCGCCGACGAGGTGGCCGACGACCGTCGGGCCCCGCCAGCCCGGCGAGGGGTGGACGGCGACGCCGACCGGCTTGTCGATCACGACGATGTCGTCGTCGTCGTGGATGATCCCGATGCCCTCGACGATCTCGGGCACGATCTCGAGCGGGTCGACCAGCGAGGGGATGGTGACCTCCAGCAGCGCACCGGCCACGACGCGGTCGGACTTCGCGACCGAGTCGCCGTCGAGCGCCACGTGACCCTCGGCGATCAGCTCGGCGGCCCGGGAGCGGCTCACGCCGAACATCCGGGCCATGGCGGCGTCGACGCGCTCCCCGGCCATGCCCTCGGGCACGAGCACCACGCGCAGGTCGGCGTTCACCGCGGGCCCTCCGTCGCGGGTCCGTCGGACCCCGGGGCCCCGTCGGCGGGGGCGGCGGCCGAGTCGTCGGCGGGGTCGTCGGCCGGGTCGTCGGCCGGGTCGCGGCGGTCGTCGTCGACGTGGCCGCCGTCGACCTTCACGCCGCGGAAGGCCTGCACGACGATGAGCGCGGCGGCGACGTTGATGCACATGTCGGCGACGTTGAACACGGGCCAGTTGGGCAGGGCGACCATGTCGACGACGTGGCCGTGGAACGGTCCCGGGTCGCGCAGCAGCCGGTCGGTCAGGTTGCCCGTCACGCCCGCCAGCAGCAGGCCGAGCGCGACGGCCCACAGCGCGCTGCCGAGGCGGCGGCTGACGACGAGCACGGCGACGGTCGCGACGATGGCCACGACGGTGAGCACGGGGGTCGCCCCCGTGCCGAGGCCGAAGGCCGCGCCGGGGTTGAACACGAGGCGGAGCACGAGCAGGTCGTCGACCAGCGCGACGGGGCCGTCCACCAGGTGGCGGAGCGCGAGCTCCTTCGTCGTCAGGTCGACGGCGTAGGCCGCGAGGGCCACCAGCAGGAACGCCGTCCAGGTGCGGCGCCGCCGGGACGACGGGGAGGACGGGGGCCGGTCTGGGTCGCCCGAGCCGCGGCTCAGCGACGCTCCTCGCGCTGCTTGCATGACACGCACAGTGTGGCACGCGGGAAAGCCATGACCCGCATCTTGCCGATCGGCCCCCCGCACGAGGCGCACACCCCGAGACGGCCCTCGCCGATGCGTCCGAGCGCCCGCTCCACCTGCTCCAGCGCGGTGCGCTCCGTGCTCACGAGGCTGAGCTCGTGGTCGCGCTCGAACGTCGACGCGCCGAGGTCGGCGGCGTCGGGACCCGCGCCGTCGCCCGCGTCGGCGAACAGGCCGGCGAGCTCCGCCTCCTGGGCCTCGATGCGGGCCCTCAGGGTCGCCGCGTGCTCCTGCAGCTCGGCGACGACCTCGTCGACCTCCGCACGCGTCCAGGGGTCGTCGCCCTCGGCGACCGGCAGCGCGGCCGGGTCGACCTCCCGCAGGCCGGTGTCGCCGGTCATCTCCTCGTTCACCACGTGCTCCTCCGAGTCGGTGTCCGAGGCGACGTGCCGTCGGCGTGCGAGGACCCTAGCCGCCCGGTCCGCACCGCTCAACCGTCCCGGCGAGCCGGCCGCCCCGTCGTACCGACGCGTGGCCCGGGACGACGAACGGCCGGCCACCCCGGGAGGGGTGACCGGCCGTGCGTGCCGCCGACGTGCTGCTCAGGCCTCGTCGTCGCCGAGGATCGAGCGCAGCCGCTTCGGGGCGGCCGAGCTGTCGGCCACGGGCGCGGCGTCGCCGCCACCACCGAGGGCCTCGAGCTGCTGCGTGAAGTAGGTCTTGAGGCGCGAGCGGTACTCCCGCTCGAAGGAGCGCAGGCGCTCCACCTCGCCGTTGAGCTTGTCGCGCTCGCGCTCCAGGTCGCCGAACATCTGCTGGCGACGCTCGGCGGTCTCGGTGTCGAGCATCTGCGAGCGGGTGCGGGCGTCGGCCTCCATGCGGTCGGCCTTGGTCTTGGCCTCGCCCTCGAGACGCTCCGCCTTGGTGCGGGCCTCGCCGATGATGCGGTCGGCCTCGTTCTTGGCGTCGTCGACGAGCTCGTCGGCGTTGCGCGTGGCGATCTCGAGGAGGCGGGCCGCGGCGTTCGACGCCTGCGGGACCGTCTCGACGCGGATCGTCTCGACACCACCGGACGGGGCGGCAGCGGCCACCACCGGGGCGGGCGCCGGAGCGGGAGCGGGAGCAGGCGCGGGGGCCGGCGTCGGCTCGGGCGCCTTCTCGAACACCGGCGCGGGAGCAGGAGCGCCCGACTGCGCGGCGCTGAGCTTGGCGCGCAGGTCCTCGTTCTCCTTCGTGAGACGGGCCAGCTCGGCCTCGACCTCGTCGAGGAACTGGTCGACCTCACCCATGTCGTAGCCCTCGCGGAGCCGGACAGGAGTGAAGCGCTTGTTGCTCACGTCCTCAGGCGTCAGTGGCATGACCACACCCATTCATCTCGTCGGCTTGCAAAACACGTCTCTGCGCAACACTAGCGCCTCAACTCCCCCACGGGTCACTCGACCGTCGCGGAGGTCAGGCGCTCAGCAGCGTCGCACGGTTCACCTGGAGGAGCAGCATGCTCGCCACCAGGACGATCAGGAAGCTGAGGTCCAGCGCCACCCCGCCCAGGCGCAGCGGCGGGATGACCTTGCGCAGCGCCTTGATCGGGGGGTCCGTCACCGAGTAGACGGCCTCGAGGACGACCAGCAGCACGCCCCTGGGCTCCCACGACCGGGCGAAGACCTGCACCCAGTCGACGACGAAGCGGATCCACAGCATGGCGATGAAGACGAACAGGACGCCCTCGACGACCTGCCCGATGATGTTCGCGGTCAACGTGCGGCGTCAGCTCTGGTTGAAGAAGCCGCCGCTGACGATGCGCGCCTTGTCCTCGGCGGCGACCGTCACGTTCGGGGGCGAGAGCAGGAAGACCTTGTTCGTCACGCGCTCGATCGTGCCACGCGTCGCGAAGACCAGGCCGGCGGCGAAGTCCACGAGCCGCTTGGCGTCGCTGTCGTCCATCTCCGAGAGGTTCATGATCACCGGGATGCCGTCGCGGAAGTTCTCGCCCACGGTGCGCGCCTCGTTGTAGGTGCGCGGGTGCAACGTGATGATCCGCGACAGCTCGGCGACCTGGCTGACGGGCGCGGCCGCGACCTGGGCGCGGCGGCGCTCGGCGAGGTCGGCGACGGGGGCCGGGGCGGCCTCGGCCGGACGACGACGCGCCGGGCGCTCCTCGCGCACGTCGGAGTGGTCGCGCTCGTCGCGCGCCTCACGGACGTCGCGCTCGTCCCGCTCGTCGGAGTGACCGTCGATCTCGTCGTACTCGTCGTACCCCGGGTCCTCGAGCAGACCGAGGTACTCGCCGATCTTGCGCATCGCGCCGCTCATGCTGACTTCCTCAGGAGTTGTGGCACACCACGGGGGCGCGCTCGGTTGGATCGGACACTACTGGACACGGGGCCTCGCTCCGAGGACCGCGCTGCCGACACGCACGTGTGTCGCCCCGGCCGCGACGGCCTCCTCGAGGTCGCCGCTCATGCCGGCCGACAGCACCGTCGCGCCGGGGTGGTCGGCCCGCACGCGGCCCGCCTGCTCCGCCAGCCGCGCGAAGGCCGCCGCGGGGTCCTCCCCCAGCGGCGCGACCGCCATGAGACCCGCCAGGCGCAGCCCGTCGGTGCCCGCGAGGGCGTCGCACAGCTCCGCGACCTGCTCCGGCGGGCAGCCCGCGCGGTGCGCGGCCCCGGGCGGGTCGAGGCTCACCTGCACGAGGCAGTCGAGCGGCCCGTCCACGTCCCGCTCGGCCCGTCCCCGGGCCAGCGGGGCGAGCAGCTTGGCCCGGTCGACGGACTCGACGACGTCGGCGTACGCCGCCACCGCCGCCGCCTTGTTGCTCTGCAGGCCGCCGATGAAGTGCCACCTCAGCCCCAGGTCGGCACAGTCGGCCGCCTTGGCGGCGGCCTCCTGGTGGCGGTTCTCGCCGACGTAGCCCACCCCGAGCCCGGCCAGGAGCCGCACGTCGGAGGCGGGGAAGAACTTCGTGACGACGACGAGCTCGACCTCGTCGGTGCGGCCGGCCGCGCGGGTGGCGGAGGCGATCCGCTCGCGCACCGTCGCCAGGCCCGCCGCGAGCTCCGCGCCGCGACCGGTGGGCTCCTCGTCGCCGGTGCTCACGCGACCACCTGCACGAGGCCGGCCAGGCGGCCCGCGGTGGCGCCGTCCCGGCGGTGGGACCACAGGTCGGCGTCCTCCATCGTGCACCTGCCCACCTCGACGACGTCGTCGACGCCCGCGGCGGCGAGCTGCGTCCGGACGGCCGCGCCGAGGTCGAGCGCTGGCGTGCCCCACGACGTCGTGGCCGCTGCGGCCGGGACGACCGCGGCCACCTCGTCGCGCAGGGCGGCGGGCACCTCGTAGCAGCGCCCGCAGACGTGCGGACCCACCCACGCGCGGACCTCGCCCGCCCCGGCGGCGCGCAGGGCGGCCACCGTCGCGGGCACCACGCCCGAGCGCATGCCCTCGCGACCCGCGTGCGCCGCGGCGACGGCACCACCGGCCGGGTCGGCCAGGAGCACCGGGACGCAGTCCGCGACCCGCACGAGCAGGGCGACGCCCGGCTGGGCGGTCACGATGCCGTCGGCCTCCGGGACCTCGGAGGCTCCGCCACCCGTCCCGTCCGCACCGTCGTCGCCGACCGTCACGACGCTCGCGCCGTGCACCTGCCGCATGCCGCGCACGACCCGGGCCCCGAGCTCGGAGCGCACCGACTCCAGGTCGGCCCGCACGTCGCCGACGGCGGCGGCCGGCGGGGTGCCGGGCAGGGAGAGGTTGAACGGGCGCGCGTCGTGGCGGGCCGAGGTGAAGGCCACCTCGACCCGCCCGACGCGCTCACGGAAGACGAACACCGGCTGCGGACGCCCCGCTCACTTCAGGAAGTCGGGCACGTCCAGGTCGTCGTCGAAGTCGACCTGGGGCGCCTGCTGGGCCGGGCGGGGGGCACCGACGGGCACCGACGGGCGCTCGTTCGGCTGGGGCGGCAGCGGACGCTGGTCGGCGCGCTGGGGCTCGGCGGAGTACGCCGGCTGCCGCGGCTGGGCGGGCTGCTGCGGGGCCGGCTGCTGGTGGGCCGGCTGCTGGGGGGCCCGCTGGGCCGGCGCCTGCTGCACGGGCGCCGCCTGCGGCGCCGGGGCGGCCTGCTCGCGGCCGCGGCCGAGCACCGCGCCCTCCTCGCGCTTCTTCGGCACGCCGCCGTCGAAGCCGGCGGCGATGACGGTCACGCGCACCTCGTCGCCGAGGGCGTCGTCGATCGTCGCGCCGAAGATGATGTTGGCCTCGGGGTGCACCGCGTCGGCCACGAGCGCCGCGGCCTCGTTGATCTCGAACAGACCGAGGTCGGAGCCGCCCGAGATCGAGAGCAGCACGCCGTGCGCGCCGTCGATCGAGGCCTCGAGCAGCGGCGAGGACACGGCCATCTCGGCGGCGGCGACCGAGCGGTCGTCGCCCCGGGCGGAGCCGATGCCCATGAGCGCGGAGCCGGCGTTGGCCATCACGGACTTCACGTCCGCGAAGTCCAGGTTGATGAGGCCCGGCGTGGTGATGAGGTCCGTGATGCCGGAGACGCCCTGCAGCAGCACCTGGTCGGCCTGCTTGAAGGCGTCGAGGACCGACACGTTGCGGTCGCTGATCGACAGCAGCCGGTCGTTGGGGATCACGATGAGGGTGTCGACCTCCTCGCGGAGCGCCGCGATGCCCTCCTCCGCCGAGCCCGCGCGGCGGCGGCCCTCGAACATGAAGGGGCGCGTGACGACACCGATGGTCAGCGCGCCGAGCGAGCGGGCGATGCGGGCCACGACGGGCGCGCCGCCCGTGCCGGTGCCGCCCCCCTCGCCGGCCGTCACGAACACCATGTCGGCGCCCTTGATGACCTCCTCGATCTCGTCCGAGTGGTCCTCGGCGGCCCGGGCCCCGACGTCGGGGTTGGCGCCGGCACCGAGGCCGCGCGTCAGCTCGCGGCCGATGTCGAGCTTCACGTCCGCGTCGCTCATGAGGAGCGCCTGCGCGTCGGTGTTGATGGCGATGAACTCGACGCCCTTGAGCCCGACCTCGATCATCCGGTTGACGGCGTTGACGCCGCCGCCGCCGATGCCGACGACCTTGATCACGGCCAGGTAGTTCTGCGCTGCTGCCACGGCGGCCTCGCCTCTCACGTTCGTTGGGTGGACGGTCCCTGCTCGAGGTCTCAACTGTCACCCTCAGGTAGAGGGTTATAGTTATGTCAACCTCGTCGTGCTGACGACAGTAGGGTCGGCGGCACCGAGGATCCGGGAGGCACGCCGCGCGTGTCGCGCGTGTCGGCTCGCGGCGGGCTGGCCGACGGGTTCCGGCGGGGACGGCAGGTGGGCCGGTCAGCGCGTGGTCGGGCGGCTGGGCACGCTGACGTCGTACTCCTCGACCTCGAGCCCCTGGGCCAGCAGCACGTCGAGCACCTCGCCCTTCGCGGCGGACTCCTCCGCGCTCCCCCACACGACGACCGCGCCGTCGCGCAGCTCCAGGGTGATCTCGTCGACCGTCACCGCCGTGATGGTGGCGACCTGCGCCGCCGTCTGCGCCGGCATGGCCCCGACGACGCGGGCGACCTCGCGCACGGCCTCGTCCCCCGCGGCGGGGTCGAGCTGGACGACGGGCACGTCGGGGGGCAGCTCGTCGTACGAGCGGAAGGCGACGCCGTCGGCGTCCACGCCGCGCAGGCTGGTGCCGCGCTCGACGACCGCGACCACCTCGCGCTCCGTCACCGCGATGCGCACCCCGTCGGGCCACGCCCGGGTGACCTCGACCTGGGAGACGGCCGCGAGCGCGTCCACGCGGCGGCTGATCGCGTCCAGGTCGACGCGCGCCAGCGGCCGGCCCTCGGGCACGTCGGCGACGGCGCGCACCTCGTCGACGGTCAGCACCCGCGTGCCGTCCACCTCGACCGTGGCCACGGCGAGCACCGAGGAGAAGAAGACGAGCCACACGAGCGCCGCGGCGGCGGCCAGCACGCTGCCGACCACCGCCACCCACCGCCACGCCGACCAGCGGCGCCGCCAACGTCGGCGCTCGAACAGCAGGCGGGTGTCGCTCACGCCGTCCCCGACGGCGCGCCCGTGCCCGTCCGGAGCAGGTCGAGCACCTGGGGGCCGACGGTCGTGATGCTGCCGGCGCCGAGGGTAAGCACGACGTCGCCGGGACGCGCCCGGCGCACCAGCTCGGCCGCGACGTCGTCGAGGGCGGGCACGAGGGCGACCGCCTCGGCGGGCAGCGGGACCGCGCCCGCCACGAGCGCACCGGTGACGTCGGGGTCCGCCTCCTCCCGCGCGAGGTAGACGTCGGTGACGACGACCTCGTCGGCCGCGCCGAGGGCCTCGCCCATCGCCGTGCCGAAGATGCGCGTGCGCGACACGAGGTGGGGCTGGAAGGCCACGACGACCCGGCCCTCCCCCGCGACCGAGCGGGCGGCCTGGAGGTCGCCGGCGATCTCGACGGGGTGGTGGGCGTAGCTGTCGTAGACGCGCACGCCGGCCACCTCGCCCTTGGCCTCCATCCGCCGCCGGGTGCCGGTGAAGGACCCGAGCCCCGCCCGCAGCGCGTCGGCGTCGTGGCCGAGCAGCAGGCCGGTGGTGAGCGCGAGGGCCGCGTCGAGCACGTAGTGGCGCCCGGGGATGCGCAGCTCGACGGGCCCGACCGGGCCGCTCACCGCCCCGCCCACGAGCCCGGCGGCCGGTCCGTCCGCGGCGGGCACCAGCGTGAAGGTGGAGCGCGTGCCGGCGAACTGCACGTCCTCGACCCGGAGGTCGGCGCCGGCCGACTCGCCCACGCCGACGGCGCGGATGCCGCGGTCGCGGGCCGTGGCCAGCAGCGCCGCCGCGCCCGGGTCGTCGACGCAGGCCACCAGGAGGCCGCCGGGCTCGATGCGGCCGAGGAACTCGTCGAAGGCCGCGCGGTAGGCGGCCTCGCTGCCCCACACGTCGAGGTGGTCGGCCTCGACGTTCGTCACGACCGCCACGTGGGGGGTGTAGACGAGGAACGCGCCGTCGCTCTCGTCGGCCTCGGCCACGAAGAGGTCGCTGCTGCCGTCGTGGGCGTTCGTGCCCGTCTGCGCGAGCTCGCCCCCCACGGCGTACGACGGGTCCGCGCCCGCCGCGACGAGCGCGGTCGTCAGGAGCGAGGTGGTGGTGGTCTTGCCGTGCGTGCCGGCGACCGCCAGGACGCGGCGGTCGGCCATCACGGCGGCGAGGCCCGCGGAGCGGGGCAGCACGCGCAGCCCGCGCTCGTAGGCGGCGACGACCTCCGGGTTGTCCTCGCGCACGGCGGTGGAGACGACGAGCGTGTCGGCGTCGCCGACCTGCTCGGCGGCGTGGCCCACGTGCACCCGCGCCCCCGCGGCGGCGAGCGCGTCGAGCACGGGCGACGGGGCTCCGTCGCTGCCCGACACCGTGACGCCGCGCGCGAGCATGATGCGGGCGATGGCGGACAGGCCGGCACCGCCGATGCCGACGAAGTGCACGGCGCCCAGCCGGTCGACCGGCAGGATCTCGTCGGGGACGGGGACCCTCATCGCTGCCCTCCCCCGGCCGACCCGATACGGCGTCCCGCGCGGCGGCGGGGCGCGGCCGCGGCCTCGGCGACGAGGTCGGCGAGGCGGTCGTCCGCGTCGCGCGGGATGAGCCCGGCGGCCACGGCGCCCATGCGCGCCAGCCGCTCGGGGTCGTTCGCGAGACCCGGCACGGTGGCCGCGATCCACTCCGGCGTCAACGCGCCGTCGGCGACGAGCAGCGCACCGCCGGCGTCGACGACGGGCCGAGCGTTGAGCTCCTGCTCGCCGTTGCCGATGGGCAGCGGCACGAAGACGGCCGGCAGGCCGACGGCGGCCGCCTCGGTGACGCTGGAGGCGCCCGAGCGGCAGAGCACGAGGTCCGCGCTCGCGTAGGCCAGGTCCATCCGCTCGACGAAGTGCTCCACCACGTAGGGCACGCCGTCGACGCGGGCCGGCTCGGCCTCGCCCTTGGGGCCGACGACGTGGAGCACCTGCACGCCGGCGGCGCCCAGGGCGCCCGCCGACGCGGCGACCGACTGGTTGAGCCGGCGCGCGCCCTGGGAGCCGCCCGTCACCAGCAGCACCGGGAGGTCGGGGCGCAGGCCGAAGGTCTCGCGCGCCTCGCCGCGCAGCGCCGCCCGGTCGAGGGTGGAGACCATGCGGCGGATGGGCAGCCCGACGTACGTCGCCCGCGGCAGCGGGGTGTCGGGGAAGCTGACGGCGACCCGGTCGGCGACCCGGGCCCCGACCTTGTTGGCGATGCCGGGCAGCGCGTTCTGCTCGTGCACGACGAGCGGCAGCCGGCGGCGTCGGGCGGCCAGGTAGACGGGCATCGAGACGTAGCCGCCGTAGCCCACCACCACGTCGGGGGCGAAGCGGTCGATGACGGCGCCGGCCTCGCGGACCGCGGCGCGCAGGCGGCCGGGCACCCGGGCGAGGTCCGCGCCGGGGCGTCGCGGCAGCGGCACCGGCGGGATGAGGGCGAGCTCGTGGCCGGCCGCCGGCACCACCCGCGTCTCGAGCCCGCGCGCGGTGCCCACGCACAGCACCTGCGTCGCGGGGTCGCGCCGCAGCAGGGCGTCGGCGGTGGCGAGCAGCGGGGAGGTGTGGCCGGCAGTCCCTCCGCCGGCGAGCAGCACACGCATTCTCAGGGCCTTCCTGGGTCCTCGGGGATCCACCGGTCCCGGTGGACCGGTCGGGAGATCGGTCGTTCAGCGCGCCCGGCGCCGCGCCTCGAGGGCCGCGGCCGCCCCCGGCTCGCGGCGGGCGAACGTGATGAGCAGGCCCAGCGCGACGAGGGAGGGCACCAGTGCGGACCCACCGTAGGAGACGAGCGGGAGCGGGATGCCGATGACCGGGAGCAGGGTGAGCACCATGCCCAGGTTGATCATCGCCTGGCCCAGCAGCCACACGACGATGCCGAAGCCCGCGTAGCGCACGAACGGGTCGGCGGTGGTGCTGGCGACCCGGATCGCGGCGAAGGCGACGGTGAGGAAGAGCGCGAGCACCAGCAGGGTGCCCACCAGGCCCAGCTCCTCGCCGAGCACGGCGAAGATGAAGTCGGTGTGCGCCTCGGGCAGGTCGCCCCACTTCTGCTGGCTGGCCCCGATCCCCTGGCCGAGGAAGCCCCCGGACGAGAGGGCGAACAGGCCGTGGGCGGGCTGCCAGCCGGCGTCGTGGAAGTCGGCGAACGGGTCGAGGAAGTTCGTGATGCGCTTGACCCGCTCCGCGCTCGTCGTCGCCAGGACGACCACCCCGACCGCGACGATCGACAGGGCGAGCGCGAAGAACCGCAGCGGCGCCCCCACGACCCACAGCATCGCCAGCAGGATGGCGAGCAGCACGAGCGCCGTGCCCAGGTCGCGCTGCAGCAGCACCAGCACGATGATGAGGCCGACGACCGGGACGACCGGGACGAGCATGTGGCGCACGCGGTCGAGCACCCGCTCCTTGTTGGCGTAGACGTCCGCGGCCCACAGCACGATCGTCAGCTTCGCGAGCTCCGAGGGCTGGATCTGCACGGGTCCCAGCGCCAGCCAGTTCTTGTTGCCGTTCACCTCGACGCCGAGGCCCGTCTGGGTCAGGGCCAGCAGCACGAGCACGACGGGCAGGGCCAGCCAGGTCGCCCGCCGTACCACCCGCATCGGCAGGCGCGCGACCACGAGCGCGACGACCAGGCCGATCGCCGCCCACATCAGCTGGCGGCGCACGACGCCGTAGGAGTCGCCGGTGAGGCGGTAGGAGTAGACGCTCGAGGCGCTCAGCACCATGACGAGGCCGATGGTGAGCAGCAGCGCCGAGGCGCCGAGCAGCAGGTAGTACGACGTCAGCGGCCGCTCCAGGGAGCGCCGCAGCGGCTCGGTCCAGGCGAACCGCCCGCGGGCGGCCGTGGCCTGCTCCCCCGGGTCGGCGGACGCGCCCGGGCGTCCGCGGCGGACGGGAGGCTCCTGCGTGGTGGTCACCGCGGTCCTCCCTCCCGGCCTCAGCCGCCCTGTGGTCCCTGCCCTGCCGGTCCTGCCTGTCCCGCGTGGCCCGCCTGTCCGCGGCGTCGCACGGCGGCCGCGAACGCGTCGCCCCGCGCGCCGTAGTTGGCGAACATGTCCATGGAGGCGCAGCCGGGGGCCAGCAGCACGGTGTCGCCGGGCTCGGCGATCCGGGCGGCGGCCCCGACGACGGCCTCCATGGGCGCGTCGGTGGAAGTCTCCTGGTCGCCGAGCACGATGAGCGGGACATCCGGCGCGTGTCGCGCGAGCGCGTCCGCGATCACGTCGCGGTCGCGGCCGTAGACCACCGCGCCCCGCAGGCGCGTCCGCACGGCCTGCACGAGGTCGTCGAACCGGGCCCCCTTGGCGAGCCCGCCGGCGACCCACACGACCGGGTCGTAGGCCTGCAGCGAGGACCGCGCCGCGTGCGGGTTCGTGGCCTTGGAGTCGTCCACGTAGCGCACCCCTGCGACCTCGCCGACCTCGGCGATGCGGTGGCCGTCGGGCCGGAACGAGCGCAGCCCGTCGCGCACCGCCTGCTGGGAGACGCCGTGGGCGCGGGCCAGCGCGGCCGCGGCGAGCGCGTTCGCGACGAAGTGCGGCGCGGGCGACGCGAGGTCCGCGATCGTGCAGAGCTCGGCGGCGCTGGTGTCGCGCTCGGTGACGAACGCGCGGTCGGCCAGGATGTCCTCCACCAGGCCGACCATGCCGACGGCCGGCGTGCCGAGGGTGAACCCGATGGCCCGCGCGCCCTCCACCACGTCGGCGTCGCGCACCATCTGCTCGGTGGCGGCGTCGGCGACGTTGTAGACGCACGCCCGCTGGACCTGCTCGTAGATGCGGGCCTTGTCCGCGGCGTACGCCGTCATGTCGGGGTACCAGTCGAGGTGGTCCTCCGCGAGGTTGAGCACGGCGGCCGACTCGGCGCTCATCGAGCGCGTGTAGTGCAGCTGGAAGCTGGAGAGCTCGACGGCGAGCACGTCGTACCCCTCGGGGTCCATCACGGCCTCGACGACCGGGCGGCCGACGTTGCCGACCGCGGCGCTGCGCAGGCCCGCCGCCCGCAGGATGGCGTCGAGCATCTGCACGGTGGTGGTCTTGCCGTTGGTGCCCGTGACGGCGAGCCAGGGCGCCGGGCGCTCGAGGTCCCGCAGGCGCCACGCCAGCTCGACCTCGCCCCAGACCGGTACGCCGCGCGCGGCCGCCTGCGCCAGCAGCGGGGCGTCGGGGCGCCAGCCGGGCGAGGTGACGAGCACGTCGACGTCGTCGGGCAGCGTGCTCGTCGCGCCCTCGCCGAGGTGGACGGTCGCGCCGAGGACCTCGAGGAGCTCCGCCCTCTCGGGACGGTCGCCGGCCGTGGACTCGTCGAGGGCCACGACCTGCGCGCCGAGGTGGTTGAGGGTGTCGGCGGCGGCGAAGCCGGACACCCCGAACCCGGCCACGACGGCCCGCACGCCGTCCCAGGAGTCGGCCCGACCCAGGTCCGCGGGGTCGCGCCGGGTCACAGGTTCGCCACCCACTCCGCGTAGAAGATGCCGGTGCCGGCGGCGACGAAGATGCCGGTGATGATCCAGAAGCGGATCACCACGGTGACCTGCTCCCAGCCCAGCATCTCGAAGTGGTGGTGCAGCGGGGCCATGCGGAACAGGCGCTTGCCCTTCGTGGCCTTGAAGAAGCCCACCTGCAGCATCACCGAGAGGGTCTCCAGCAGGAACAGGCCGCCCAGGATCACCAGGAGCAGCTCGGTGCGCGTGAGGATCGCGAGACCGGCGAGCGCACCGCCGAGGGCCAGCGAGCCGGTGTCGCCCATGAAGATGCGGGCCGGCGACGCGTTCCACCACAGGAAGCCGAAGCAGGCGCCGGTGATGGCGGCCGCGATGATCGCCAGGTCGAGCGGGTCGCGCACCTCGTAGCAGTAGCCGCCGTCCTGGCCGGGCTGGCACAGCTGGTTGAACTGCCAGATGTTCACGAGCGTGTAGGCGCCGAACACCATCGTGGCCGAGCCCGCCGCGAGCCCGTCGAGGCCGTCGGTGAGGTTCATGCCGTTGCTGGTGCCCGCGATGATCAGCCAGATGAAGAGGACCGCGACGATCCACGGCAGGGACAGCCACGCGATGTCGCGCAGGAACGAGACGTTCGTCGAGGCGGGCGTGCGGCCGTTGGCCCCGGACTCCAGCCACGGCGACAGCGCCAGTGCACCGAAGGTGAGCGCGATGACCGTCTGGCCGATCATCTTCGCCTTGCTCCGCAGCCCCAGGCTGCGCTGCTTGTAGATCTTGATGAAGTCGTCGAGGAACCCGACCATGCCGAGCCCGACGAAGAGGAACAGCAGCAGCCACGCCGAGGCGGACGGCGGCGTCCACGTGATCAGCTTCGCCACCAGGTAGCCGAGCACGGCCGCCAGGATGATGACGATGCCGCCCATCGTGGGCGTGCCCCGCTTCGTGTGGTGCGACGTCGGTCCGTCGTCGCGGATCTCCTGGCCGTACCCCTTCGCCGACAGCACGGTGATCGCCACCCGTGTGCCGAGCAGCGAGAGGATGAGGGCCAGCCCACCCCCGAGCAGGATCGCTCTCACGTCGTCGGTCCTTCCTCTCCCGTCACCGGCCCGGCCAGCAGGCCGTCGGCCACCACCTCGAGCGCCGCACCTCGCGACGCCTTGACGAGCACCACGTCGCGGGCCGACACATTCTCGCCCAGCCACCGCAGCGCCTCGTCGCGCGTCGACGTGACGAACGACTCAGGGGCGCCGGGGTCCCGCCGGTCGGCGGTGCCGGCGCCCGGTACCGCACCGGCGACGATCCAGCCGGCCGGGCCGTCGGTCTCGCCGACGGCCAGCACGACGTCCACGCCGCTCGCTGCGGCCAGCGCGCCGAGCGCCCGGTGCTCCGCCTCGGCCCCGTCGCCCAGCTCGCGCATCTCCCCCAGCACCGCGACCGCCCGGCCGCCCGGCCGCTCGGCGGCGATGGCCACCAGCGTCCGGACCGCGGCCGCCATCGAGGCCGGGTTGGCGTTGTAGGCGTCGTTGACCACGACGAGGCCGTCCGCGCGCTCCGTGACCTCCATGCGCCAGCGCGAGCGGCTGCCGGCGCCGTCCAGCGCGGCCACCGCGTCGGTGAAGGGCACGCCGGCGGCCACGGCGAACGCGACGGCGGCCGCCGCGTTGGCGACCTGGTGCGCACCCGAGGCGGCGAGCGACAGCGGGACCCACGTGCCGGCGTACCCCAGCTCGACGCGGGGGCGGCCCAGGGCGTCGAGCCGCAGGTCGCGCCACGCCACGTCCCCGGCCTCGCCGAAGGTCAGCACCGGTGCCTGCGTGCGCGCCGCCATCGCGGCGGTGCGGTGGTCGTCGGCGTTGAGCACGGCGCGTCCGTCGGCGCCGAGCGCCTCGACGATCTCGCCCTTGGCGACGGCGATGTTCTCGACCGAGCCGAACTCGCCCACGTGCGCCGAGCCGACGTTGAGCACGCCGGCCACCCGCGGGGGCGCGATCGTGCAGAGGTAGGCGATGTGGCCGATCCCCCGCGCGCCCATCTCGACGACGAGGAAGCGGGTGTCGGCGTCGGCGCGCAGCACGGTGAGCGGCACGCCCAGCTCGTTGTTGAGGTTGCCGGCCGTCGCCACCGTGGGGCCGGCGGCGGACAGCACCTGCTCCAGGTAGTCCTTGACCCCGGTCTTGCCCTGGCTGCCGGTGACGGCCAGGACGGTCGCGCCGGGCAGGCGGCCCAGGACGGCGTGCGCGAGCCGGCCGAGCGCGACGGCGCCGTCCGGCACCACCACGGCGGGCACCCCGACGGAGCGCTCGGCGAGGACGGCGGCCGCGCCCCCCGCGACCGCGGCCGCGGCGTAGTCGTGCCCGTCGACCCGCTCGCCGGGCAGGGCGACGAACAGGCCGCCGGCCGGCACGGCGCGGCTGTCGAGGGAGGCGGCGCCGGTGACGACGACGTCGGCCGCCCCCGGCGGGTCGACGCGCCCGCCCGTGGCGGCGGCGACCTCGGCGAGCGTGAGCGGGATCATCGGCGCGGCTCCTGGACGTCGGCCTCGGCGAGCAGCGCCGCCACCTCCTGCGCGGCGACGACCCGGTCGTCGAAGGGGTGCACGGTGCCGTCGACCTCCTGGCCGGTCTCGTGGCCCTTGCCGGCCACGACCACGATGTCCCCGGGCGCCGCGAGCCGTACGGCGGCGCGGATGGCCGCGCGCCGGTCGCCGACCTCGAGCACCTCGGCGGTGGACCCGGCCTCCCGCGCACCGGCCAGGACCGCGGCGCGGATGGCCGCGGGGTCCTCGGTGCGGGGGTTGTCGTCGGTCACCACGAGCACGTCGGCCAGCTCGGCGCCGAGGCGGCCCATCACGGGGCGCTTGCCCGTGTCGCGGTCGCCGCCCGCACCCAGCACGAGCACGAGCCGGCCGGCAGTGAGGGGACGGAGGGTGCCCAGCGCGGCCTCGATGGCGTCCGGCTTGTGGGCGTAGTCGACGACGAGGGTGAAGGGCTGGCCGGCGTCGACCCGCTCGAGCCGGCCCGGGACGCCCCCGGACGCGGCGAGGCCCGCGGCCACCCGCTCCGGGTCCTGCCCCGCCTCGACGAGGGCGGCCAGCGCGGCCAGCGCGTTGGCGACGTTGAAGCCGCCCGGCAGCGCCACGGCGGTCTCGACGCGCACCCCGTCCGGGCCCCGCACCGTGAACCGGGAGCCCTCGGCCAGGGCGACGACGTCCTCGACCCACCAGTCGGCGGCGGTCCCCGCCCGCACCGAGAAGGTCCGCACCTCCAGGCCCGCGGCACCGGCCAGGTCGACCAGGCGCCGGCCGTGCTCGTCGTCGACGTTGACGAGGGCGCGCCGGGCGCGCTCGGCGGTGAAGAGGGACGCCTTGGCCGCGAAGTACTCCTCCACGTCCGCGTGGAAGTCGAGGTGGTCGCGCCCCAGGTTGGTGAAGACGGCGACGTCGAACACGACGCCGTCCACGCGGCCCAGCACGAGGGCGTGGCTGGAGACCTCCATCGCGCACACCTCCACCTCGGCCTCGACCATGCGGGCGAACAGGCCGTGCAGGTCGGGCGCCTCGGGGGTGGTGAGCGCGGTCGCGACGTCGGTGCCGCGCACCCGGGTGCCGACGGTGCCGACGACGGCGGCCGGCACCCCGGCGGCCGTCAGCGCCGCCTCCGCGAGGCGGGTGGTCGTGGTCTTGCCCTGCGTGCCGGTGACGGCGACGGTCGACATGCGGGCGGCGGGCTCGCCGTACACCCGCGCGGCGACGCGGCCCAGCACGGAGCGGGGCGTCGGCACGACGAGCACCGGCACCTCCGCTGTCGACGGCGCGGTCGGGGAGGTCAGGGGTACGGCGGAGCGCACCCGCGCGGCGCCGTCGGCGTCGGTGAGCACGGCGACGGCCCCGGCGGCGAACGCCTCGGCGGCGAAGTCGGCGCCGTGCGCGCGGGCGCCCGGCAGCGCGACGTACAGGTCACCGGGCAGCACCCGGCGCGAGCTGAGGGTGACCCCGGTCAGGGCCGGGTCGGCGGCGGGCGCGGCGGCCCCCACCAGGGCCGCGACGTCTGCGAGCGCGACCGGCGCGGTGGTGCGCGGCCGGGCCGCCGCGACGGCGTCGTCGGGTGACGGCGGGGTCGTGGGGGGCGTCGAGGTCATCGGGGCAGCCTAGTGTCCGCGGTCCGGACGCCGGCCGACCGGCCGCGTCACCACTCCACCGGCAGCGTCGAGGCCGGGGCGCCCGTCGGCTCCACGGCGAACTTGCGCAGCACGTGGGACATGATCCGGTTGAAGGCCGGCGCCGCGACGGTGCCGCCGCCACCCGAGGCGGGGTCGTGGACGACCACGTAGACGGTGAAGCGCGGCTGGTCGGCCGGGGCGAAGCCGGCGAACGAGACGCTCGTGCCCTCGTACCCGCCCTCCACCGCACGCTGCGCCGTGCCGGTCTTGCCGGCGACGCGGTACCCGGGGATCTGCGCGGCCTCCGCGACCCCGGCCGCGGGGTCGACGACCCGCTCCATCATCTCGGCCGTCGCCGTGGCGGTCTCCTCGCTGACGACGCGGTGGGTCTCCCGGGCACCGGTGCCGACGGTGCGCCCGTCGTCCGTGGTCGCCGTGCCCTGCACCAGGCTCGGCGAGATGTAGACCCCGCCGTTCGCGATGGCGTTGATCGCGCTCGTCATCTGCACGGCGTTCACGCTCATCGCCTGGCCGAACACGATGCGGTCGTGCTCCATGTCGCTCCAGCCCTCGCCCGCGGGCAGGATGCCGGAGGTCTCGCCGCGCACGCCGATGTCGGTGCGCGAGCCGAGGCCGAAGGAGCGGAAGTACGCGTCGAGCGCCGTGGACGACATGTCGTCGGCCGCGAGCACCGTGCCGATGTTCGAGGACTTGGCGAGGATGCCCGCGAGCGTCAGGCGCAGGGTCTCGTGGTCCCAGTAGTCGCCGATGCGGCGCCCCTGCCGCTCGAGGTACGGCGGCACCTCCACCTGCGTCTCGGGGCTGACGAGGCCGGCGTCGATGAGCGCCGCCATCGTCAGCGCCTTCTGCACCGAGCCGGGCTCGTAGACGTCGCTCAGCGCGCGGGAGCCCAGGTCGGACTCGGGGGCGAGCAGCGGGTTGTTGGCGTCGAAGGTCGGGTAGTCGGCCAGGGCGATGATCTCGCCGGTCAGGGTGTCCTGCACGACGGCGACGCCGGACTCGGCGCGCGCCCCCTCGACGGTGTCGCGCAGCACCTGCTGCGTGTACCACTGCACGTCGCGGTCGATGGTGAGCGTGAGGTCCTGCCCGTCGACCGGGTCGGTCGTGGAGTTCTCGCCCAGCGGGATCCGGTTGCCGCCGCCGACGCGGTAGCGCGCCGAGCCGTCGGTGCCCGCGAGCTGCTCGTCGAAGGTGAGCTCCATGCCGGCCAGCGGGCCGTCGGTGCCCATGAAGCCGAGCACGTTGGCCGCGACCTCGCCCGCCGGGTAGTCCCGCACGGGGTCGATCTCGGTGTAGACGCCCTGGAAGCCGGCCTCGGAGACCTGGTCGACGACCTGCAGCGCGGTCGTGGCCGGCACGCGACGCGCGATGTACTCGTAGCGGCTGTCGTCCTCGCGCAGCTTCTCGAGCGTCGCGAAGTAGTCCGCGCCGAGGCCGTCGGCGAGCAGGCGGGCGATCTCGGCGGCGTCGTCGGCCGTCTGCGACGGGTCGGCGATGACCATGAGTCCGTCGATCGAGGCCGCGAGCGGGTCGCCGTTGCGGTCGAGGATGTCGCCGCGGGCCGCCGGGAGGACGACCTCGCGCGTGCCGCGCTCGGCGGCCATGGCGGCGTACTGCCCGGGGTCCACGGCCTGCAGCTGCACGAGCCGGGCCGCGAACACCGACAGCACGGCCGCGATGACGAGCATGCCCACCCGCATGCGCAGCTGGGAGGAACCGCGGCGCGCACGGCGCAGGGTCGGGGCCGGACGGCGTCCTCGTGCTGGGCTGCTCACGCGTGCTCCGTGGTGTCGTCGGGTCGGGGGCGTCCGCGGGGAGGACGGGGACGGCTTCGACTGTTGTACCGGCTCGCGGGTGCGGGATCCGGAAGCCGCGGCCGTGTCGCCGCGGCGGCCGGGCCGACGCGCGCCGGCCCCGCCCGGCGCGCGGTCAGGGGGTCGTGGTCGCGGCGGGGTCGTCGGTCGTCGGCAGCTGCTGGCCGGTCGCGGCCTCGGCGCCGGGGGCGGTCGCCGTGGCGGGGGTCCCCTGGGCGGCGGTGGGGACGGCGGGGGCGGTGGGGGCCGGCACGTCCCGGATCTGGGCGGGGGGCGCGAGCACTGCCGGCTTCACCGGCTCCGGGGGCGCGACGTCGAGCGCGTCGTCGCGGGAGGCGACCTCGCCCTCCACCACGATGCGGCCGGTGCCGAGGTCGATGACCGCCGGCGGGCCCGCCGGCACCATGCCGAGCGCGGTGGCCTCCTCGCCGAGGCGCTGCGGGTCGCGCAGCTGCTGCAGCTCCTGGGTGAGCGTCTGCTGGCGCGCCTCGAGCACCGTGGCGCGCTCCTCGAGCGCGGCGCCGGTGAAGGCCGCCTGCTGCATCGAGGTGTTGAAGAGGAGCAGGCCGACGATGCCACCGAGCAGCACCGCCGTCACGAGGATGACGAAGGGCACCCGCGGGGCGCGGCGCCGTACGCGCGGCACCACCTGCAGGCGGGCACGCTCGACCGCCGCCTCCGCGAACCGCGGGACCGCGAGCCTCCGCTGCGCTGCCGAGCTGCTCATCGCCGTCCTCCTCCGTGCTCGTCGCCGTGCCGACCCCTGCCGGTCCCGCTGTTCCTGCTGCTGCTGTCCCTGCTCACGGGCCGGTCGGTCCGCGCCTGCGTCCCGGCGGGGCGCACGCGCTCCACGGCCCGCAGCCGCACCGAGGCGGCACGGGGGTTGACGTCGACCTCGGCCTGGTGGGCCTTCTCCGCGCCGCGGGTGACGAGACGCAGCTCGGGCTGCGCCTCCTCGGGAACCACCGGCATGTCGGGCGGGGCCTCGGAGCGGCTGCCGGCGGCGAACGCGCGCTTCACCAGCCGGTCCTCGAGCGAGTGGTAGGACTCGACGACCACGCGCCCGCCGACGCCGATCGCCTCGAGCGCGGCGGGCACCGCGCGGCGCAGCACCGCCAGCTCGTCGTTGACCTCCATGCGCAGCGCCTGGAAGGTCCGCTTGGCCGGGTGTCCGCCCGTGCGGCGGGCAGGGGCGGGGATGGCGTCGTACAGCAGCTCGACGAGCGGCGCCGACGTGGTGAACGGCGTGGTCGCCCGGCGCTGCGCGACGGCCTCGGCGATGCGGCGGGCGAACTTCTCCTCGCCGTAGTCGCGAAGCACCCGGGTCAGCTCGGGCACCTCGTAGGTGTTGAGGACGTCGGCGGCGGTGCGCCCGACCGTCGGGTCCATGCGCATGTCGAGCGGGGCGTCCGTGCGGTAGGCGAACCCGCGGTCGACCTCGTCGAGCTGCAGCGAGGAGACACCGAGGTCGAAGAGGACCGCGGCCGCACCGCCGACCGGCGCGAGGCCGGCCTCCGCGAGCACGTCGGGGATCTCGTCGTAGACGGCGTGCACGGGGGTGAACCGCTCGCCGTACGGCGCGAGCCGGCGCCCGGCGCGGGCCAGCGCCTCGGGGTCGCGGTCGACGCCGAGCACGCGGGCACCGGGGAGACGCTCCAGCACGGCCTCGCTGTGGCCGCCCATGCCGAGCGTGCAGTCGACGAGCACCGCGCCCTCGGTCGCCAGCGCCGGGGCCAGGAGCTCGACGACGCGGTCGAGCAGCACGGGGACGTGCGCGTGGGGAGCCGCTGCGGCGTCCTCGCGTCCCGCGTCCGTCACGACCCTGCTCCTCGACCCTCGCCCGACCCTGCTCCGACCCTGCTGCGGCGGTGCCGCCCTGCCACGGCTGTCGCCGCTCCGTGCGTGGTCCCGGGCCACCGGCCCCGGAAACCGAACGACGTACGGCCAGGTCCCTGCCCGCCTCCGCTGCGCCCTCTGGAACCGGGGAAGTTGCCCCAGAGTGCGTGGAGGCGGGCCCGAGACCTCGCCGTACGTCGCTGTTCTGTTCTGTGGGTGCTGCTGTCCTGCGTCCTGCCAGGTCCTGCTGCGGTGCCGGCCTACGTGCCCGGCACCAGGTCCGCGTCCAGGGCCGAGAACCGCGGCACCTGCTCCGAGGTGTAGGTCGCCCACGCCTCGGGGTTCCAGATCTCCAGCCGGGACATCGCGCCCACGACCACCACGTCACGCTCCAGCGACGCGTACTCGCGCAGCATCGGCGGGATCGTCACGCGGCCCTGCTTGTCGGGGACGTCGTCGAACGCGCCCGCGAAGAGCATGCGGACGTAGTCGCGGGTGGCCTTGTCCATGAGCGATGCGCGCTGGAGCCGTTCGGTCTCTTGGTCGAAGCCCGCCTTGGACCAGACCGAGAGCGAATTCTCCTGGCCTCTGGCCACCACGAGCCCCTCCGCCATCGCGTCCCTGAACTTGGCCGGCAGGAAGATGCGCCCCTTGTCGTCGAGCTTGGGCGTGAAGGTGCCGAAGAACACCGGCCACCTCCGCTCGACGGGCCACACCCACCTGCCCCCTTGCGCTCCACTTTACTCCACTTTCCTCCCCCGTCAACCACTTTCCTCCACCACGCTCCCCCGGGCACCCCCGGAGCGGCCCGAGGCGCTCCCCGGGGCCCGATCCCGCGTCGTACCGCGCCGCCGCGGCCCACGGGACGGCCCGCGCCCCGCCGCGCGGGGCGGTGGAGGGCTGTGGAGGGACCGGGTGGAGGACGGTGGAGCGGCCGGGGAGCGACCGGGTGGAGGACAGTGGAGCGGGCGGGTCTGGAGGGGTGGAGCGGGGCGGAGGGTGCGCCGTGCGGGGGAAGGGGCCACGCCCGTTGGTCGCACGCCCTACCGTTGGACCCACGCGGGCGCGACCGGCCGCGGGCGAGCGGCGAGAACGGGGACCCCAGGGATGACGAGCACTCCGGACCACCAGCGGGGCGACGCGGCGGACCTCCAGACGCTCGCCCGGGTCACGGCCCGCGTGCGGCACAACGTCGAGAAGGTCATCCAGGGCAAGAGCGAGGTCATCACCTCGGCCCTCGTCGTGCTCCTCGCCGAGGGCCACCTCCTGCTCGAGGACGTGCCCGGCGTCGGCAAGACGATGCTGAGCAAGGCGCTGGCGCGCAGCATCGACTGCAGCGTGCGGCGCATCCAGTTCACGCCCGACCTGCTGCCCTCGGACGTCACCGGCGTGTCCGTGTTCAACCAGGACACCCGCGAGTTCGAGTTCCGCCCCGGGGGCGTGTTCGCGAACCTCGTCGTGGGCGACGAGATCAACCGGGCGTCGCCGAAGACGCAGTCGGCGCTGCTCGAGTGCATGGAGGAGCGCCAGGTCACGGTCGACGGCACGTCGTACCAGCTCGAGAGCCCGTTCATGGTGATCGCGACCCAGAACCCCGTCGAGATGGAGGGCACGTACTCCCTGCCCGAGGCGCAGCGCGACCGCTTCATGGCGCGCGTGTCGATGGGCTACCCGGTCGAGGCGGCGGAGCTCGCGATGCTGCAGCACCACGCGGGCCGCGACCCCCTGGCCGACCTCGAGCCGGTCACCGACGCCGCCGAGATCCGCAAGCTCGTCTCGATGGTGGCGCAGGTGTACGTCGCGGAGTCGGTGCAGCGCTACGCCGTGGCCATCACGACGGCCACCCGCCGCTCCCCCGACCTCGAGCTGGGCGCGTCGCCGCGCGCGACCCTCCACCTCGTGCGCGCCGCCAAGGCGCTGGCGGCCGTCAACGGCCGCGAGTTCGTGCTCCCCGACGACGTGGCCAGCCTGACCGGGCCGGTGCTGGCGCACCGGGTGCTCGCGCGCCCCGACGCCGCCGGCGCCCGCCGCTCCTCCGCGGAGGTGCTCGCGCGCCTCGTGGCCGGGGTGCCGGTGCCCGGCCGCGTGGGCTGACGTGGCCGGCGTGGCGGGGCTGTCGGGGTCGCGGGAGCGGCGCGTGCTGGGCGGCCTCACGGTCCGGGGCCGCGCGTTCGTCGCCGCCGGGGTCACCGCCGTCGTCTGCGCCGTCGTGCTCGGCCAGGAGACGCTGGCCGGCGCCGGTGTTCTCGCCGTCGCGCTCCCCCTGGCGAGCCTCGCCGTGGTCCACCTGGGCCGCTTCGACGTCCACCTGTCGCGCTCGGCCGAGCCCTCCCACGTGTCCGTGGGCGGTACGGCGGTCGTGCGCCTCGCCCTCACCACGACCGGCCGGGTGCCCGGACGCACCCTCCTGCTCGACGACCGGGTCCCCTACGCCCTCGGCGCGCGTCCCCGCATGGTGCTGCGCGGCGTCGGCCGGCACTGGCGCGGGGACGTGACCTACGCGGTGCGCTCCGACCTGCGGGGGCACTACGAGACGGGTCCGCTCCTCGCTCGGGCCGAGGACGCCTTCGGGTTGGTCCAGGTGGTGCGTCGCTTCCGTCGCACCACCACCGTCGTCGTGCGCCCCCGCACCGTCCCGCTCCCCGACGTGCCGCTCGGCGGCGGGTCGGGCGCCAGCGGCGACGACCGGCCGCGCGCGTCCGCCACGGGCAGCACGGAGGACGTGATGGTCCGCGAGTACCGCCGCGGCGACGACCTGCGGCGCGTGCACTGGCGCAGCACTGCCCGCACCGGCGAGCTGATGGTGCGCCGCGAGGAGCAGCCGTGGCAGGCCCACACCACCGTGCTGCTCGACAACCGCGCGCGGGCCCACACCGGGGACGGCGCCGCCTCCTCCCTCGAGCACGCGGTCGTCGCGGCCGCCTCGGTGTGCACGCACCTGGCCCGCCGGGGGTACGCCGTCGCGCTGGCCGACGCCGAGGGACGGGTGCTGGCCCGTGCGACCCCCGGCGCCGGCGCGGGCGGCCTGCTCGACACGCTCGCGGGCATCGACGCCGTGGACGTGGCCCACCTGACCGCGCCCGCCTCGGTGACGTCCGCCGACCCGGGCGTGACCGTCGCCGTCCTGGGCCGCCCGCGTCCCGGGGACGACGTCGTGCTGGAGCGCATCGCTCGCGCGAGCTCGTCCGCGCTGGCGCTGCGCCTCGACGTCGACCGCTGGGCGGCCCCGTCCCGGGTCGCCTCCGCCCTCGCCTCCCCGGTCACTTCTCCGGCCGCTCCCCCCTCCGACGCCGCGCTCCCCGCCGGGTCCGATCCCGGGTCCGTCGGCGCTCCCCCGTCCTCGGGCGTGCCCCGGCACGGGTGGCGCACCGCCGTGGCGGGCCCCGCCGACCCGCTGGCCGAGGTCTGGGTCCGGCTGGGCGCCCGCTGGGTGCCGGACCTCGCTGCCGCCGGGGGTGCCCGGTGAGCCCCGCCCTGACCCGTGCCGGGCAGACGCTGGCGCTCGGCGTCCTCGGCGCCGCCACGACGGTGCTCGCCCTCCAGACCTGGCGGGGGCTGACCGACCGCTCCGGCGACCTGGTCGGCCCCGTCCTCCTGCTGGCCGTCGCGCTGCTGGCGAGCGGTACGGCGCTGCGCACCCTGGGCACGCCCCGCCTGCTCGTGGCGCTCGCCCAGGCGGGCGTGGCGACCGTCGTGGTGGTGGCGCAGGTGGCGGGCGGGCCGCCCGTCCCCGCCACGATCGCGCTGTTCCTCGACGAGCTGGCCCAGGCGGCGCAGAACGCCCGGGTCTACCCGGCGCCCGTGCCCGTCGTCGACGGCGGTCTCGCCGCCCTCCTGCTCGTGGGGGCGGCCGTGGCGCTGTGGCTGGCGGACACCGTGGCCCCCACCTTCCGCGGGGCACCGGTCCTGGGCCTGCCGCTGCTCGCGGTGATCAGCCTGCCGGTGACCGTCACCGGGTCGGCCGGGCCGTGGTGGCTGTTCGCGCTCGTCGCCGGCTCCTACCTCGCCCTCGTGGCCGTCCAGGCCGCCCAGGACGTCCGCGGCTGGGGCCGTCCGGTCACCGCGGGACCCGGGGGCCCGGGGTCGGCGAGCGGCCGCCGGGGCGTCCCCGTCGGGGCCGTCGCGGCGGCCGGGGTCGCCACGACGCTGGCGCTCGTCGTGCCCCCGCTGGTGCCGACCCTCGACCTGGGCCTCGTGCCCGAGGGTCGCTTCGGCGGCTCCACCGGCGACGAGATCACCGTCGCCAACCCCGTCACCGACCTGCGGGCGGGGCTGCAGCGCGGCGACGACGTCCCCCTGCTGACCGTGCGCACCGACGGCCCGCGGCCCAGCTACCTGCGGATCAGCGCCCTCACCCGCTTCAACGGGGAGCAGTGGAGCGCCGGCGACCGCGACCTCCCCGACGACCACACCGCCCAGGACCCCGTGCCCGAGCTGCAGGGCGTCTCGAGCGCCATCCCGCGGGAGGAGCACGAGCTCCGGGTGTCGGCGACCGACGACTTCGTCTCGACGTGGCTGCCGGTGCCGGCCGCGATCAGCGCCGTGGACGCCGACGCCGGCTGGAAGTACGACGCCACCACCATGGACTTCATCGCGGCCGAGGACGAGCTCACGACGCGGGGCGAGAGCTGGGAGGTGACCGCCGTCGAGCTGCAGGTCGCCGCGGGCGACCTCGCCGGGGCCGACGCCCCCGCGGGCGACGTGGAGGAGCTGTTCCTCGACGTGCCCGGCGACGTGTCCCCCCGGGTGGGCGAGCTCGCCGCAGAGGTGACGGCGGGGGCGGGCACGCCGTACGAGCGGGCCGTGGCCCTGCAGGAGTACCTGCGCAGCGACGAGTTCACCTACGACCTCGACGCCCGCTCGGGCACCGGCGGCGACGCGCTCGACGAATTTCTCTTCGACACCCGTGTCGGCTACTGCGAGCAGTTCTCGGCGGCCATGGCCCTCATGGCCCGCCAGGTCGGGGTGCCCGCGCGGGTGGCGGTCGGGTTCCTGCACCCCGACCGGATGGACGAGGGGGTGTGGGAGTACAGCGCGCACGACCTGCACGCGTGGCCCGAGCTCTACTTCCGCGGCGCGGGGTGGGTGCGCTTCGAGCCGACCCCCGCGGCCCGCACCGGGGCGGCGCCGGCCTACTCCGAGCCCGACACCCCCGGCTCGACCCCCGACGTGCCGCGCCCCACCAGCGAGCCCAGCGCGTCGGCCCCCGGGGCGCCGACGACCAGCGCGGGTCCTGACGCGTCCCCCGACCTGCCCGACGCGGAGACCGCCCCCGACGCCGCGACCGGCGCCGAGGCGGCGGAGCCGGGCCGCGGCCCGTGGCGGGTGCTCGCGGTGGCGGCCGGGCTGCTGCTGCTCGCCGCCCTGCTCCTGCTCCCCCGCGCCCTGCGCCGTCGGCGCGTGGACCGGCACGCCCGGGACGGCGCCGAGGGTGCGTGGGCGGAGCTGCGGGCCGGGCTGCTCGACCACGGCGTGCCGTGGCCGGTGGGCCTGACCCCGGCGGCGACGACGCGGGCGCTCGTCGCGGACTGGGAGCGGGACCTCGCCGCGGGCGACCGGCCGGGCGCGGCCCTCCCCGACGACGCGCTGCGCGACCTCGAGCACCTCGTCACCGCGGTCGAGCGCGAGCGCTACGCCGCCGGGGTGGCCACGGGCGCCGGCGCCGACCTGGTGGCGGCGGCCCGACGGGTGGTGGCGGCCCGCTGCGCCGGCTCCGGCCGGGTACGGCGCGCCCTCGCCACCTGGCTCCCGGCCTCCGTGCTGCGCCGGGACGCGACCGCGACCCGGGCCGCGACGGCCGAGGACGACGACCGGGCGCGAGCGTCGGTGCGCTGAGGTCCGCCGATCCGGGTCGCGCCGGGGTGCTCCGGGGAGTGGCCGGCGAGGTGCCCCGGAACGACGACGGGCCGTGCGAGGAGTCGCACGGCCCGGTCGGTCCCACGGGCCGGTGGCCCGTGGGGAGTTTCAGTAACCGCCGCCCTCGCGACGGCGGCGCCAGCGCTCCTCGAGCCGCTCCATGAACGACCCGTCGTGACGCTGGTTGCCGCGCTGGCGGCGGGGGCGACGGCCCCCGTCGATGAGGGTGAGGCCGGCGGTCGGGTCGGCCGCCGTCTCGGCGGTCGCCGGCACGGCACGGGCCCGGACGGCCGTCAGGCCGAACACGGCGGAGCCGAGCATGACGAGGAACCCGACGATGCTGACCGGCTCGACCCGCGTCACGACCCCCGTCATGAGGAGCGCGACGCCACCCAGGAACAGGACCCCCGCCACGATCGCGCGCTTGCGCGCGGTCGTGCGCATGCGGCTCCCCTGCAGGGTCGACGCGAACTTCGGATCCTCCGCGAGCAGGGCACGCTCCATCTGCTCCAGCATCCGCAGCTCTTCCTCTGAGAGCGGCACGTTTCCTCCCGTGGCTGCAAGCGACGACGATCGTTGCGTTCCTGCCGGCGACGGACCTCCCGACCAGGACGGTCGGGACGAGACGCGGACGCCACCTGCGATTCTAGGCAGCAGGTGGTGAGCGCGGTAGGCGGACCCGGTGAATTGGTCCACGACCCGCAGCGCCCGCCTCACGGGGACCGGTCGCCGCCCCGCAGGAGGGTGGCCGGGGCGACCACCGAGCGGCCGAAGCGCTCACGCAACCGGTCCACCGCGCGGTCCGCGTCGCCCCACCCGTGCTCGGGCTCGCCGAGGCGCAGCTGCTCCCCCTGCCCGGCGTCCACGAGCTCCGTGACCCGCACCCCGAGGAGGCGCACCGGCCGCGCGTGCCGCGACCGGCCCCGCTCCTGGTCGTGCAGGGCGACGACCGCCTCGTAGCCTCCCGGGTGGTGGTCGTGGGCTCGACGAGGGTGCGGGAGCGGGACACGGTCGTGAAGTCCGGGTAGCGCAGCCGCAGGCCCACGGTGCGCGCCGCCAGGCCGGCGCGCCGCAGCCGGCTCGTGACCTCGACGGTGAGGCGCAGGGCCTCGGCGAGGACGGCGTCGCGGTCGCCCAGGTCGCGCCCCAGGGTGCGGTCGGCCCCGATGGAGCGGGGCCGCTCGCGGCGCACGAACCCCGGCGACGACCGCGCCGTGTCGTCGCCCCGCACGAGGGCGTGGACGTGCCGGCCCGCGGAGTCACCCAGGCGCGAGCGCAGCAGGTCGACCGGGGCCGCGCGGACGTCGCCCACCGTCTCGAGGCCGATCTGGGCCAGCCGCGCCCGCGTGGCGGGCCCCACGCCCCAGAGGTCGCCGACATCGAGGGGGTCCAGCACCTCCCGCACGCGGTCCGGGGCGATGACGGCCACCCCGTCCGGCTTCGCCCGGCGCGACGCCAGCTTGGCCACCGGCCGGGTCGCGGCGATGCCCACGGAGCACGTGATGCGCTGCTCGCGCCAGACCCGCTCGCGCAGCCGGCCCGCGAGCTCGAGCGGGGTCGCCGTACGACGGGCCCCCCGCACGTCGAGGAAGGCCTCCTCCTGCGAGAGGGGCTCCACGTGGGGCGTCACGGACTCGAAGAGGGCGAACACGGCCGTCGAGACCTCGGCGAAGGCGGCGAAGTCGGGCCGCACCACCACGAGGTCGGGGCACAGCCGCCGGGCGCGGGCGGTCGGCATGCCCGCGCCCACGCCGCTGCGGCGGGCGGGGTACGTCGCGCACAGCACGACGCCGCGGTCTCCCCCGCCGGCCACCACGACGGGCGCGCGGCGCAGCTCGGGGTGGTCGCGGAGCACGACGGACGCGTAGAAGGCGTCCATGTCGACGTGGAGGATGCCGCACCCGGCGTCGTCACCGGGCTGCGGCGCCGGCCTCATGCGCGCCCTCGCGCGCGGCGGGGGTCAGCGGCGGGCGAGCAGGTGCAGCTGCGTGGCGAGGGGGCGCAGCTCCTCGCGCGTCGCGACGGCGCGCTCGAGCTCCACCAGCGCCTGCGCCGAGCCGGGCTCGGCGTCGACGAGCGACCCGGGCACGAGGTCGGCGAAGACCCGCACGCCCTGGACGGTCTCGACGTGGAGACCGGCACCGGCGAGGGCCGTCTCGACCTCGGCCAGGGTGAAGCGGCGTCCCGCCCGGCCCTGGGGGGCGTGGGAGTCCAGGAGCTCGCGGGCCGCGCCGAAGTGTCCCGCCATCGCGCGGGCGACGACGGCCGCGAAGCGCTGGGCGACGAGGAGGCTGAGGTGGCCGCCGGGACGCAGGGACGAGGCGATCGCCTCAAGCGCGTCCGCCGGGTCCCCGACGACCTCGAGCACCCCGTGGCAGAGCACGAGGTCGACCGACCCGGGCGGCACGAGGGTGGCGAGGTCGTCGACGTCACCCTGCTGGGCGGTGACGAGGTGGGCCACTCCGGCCTCCCGCGCCCGCCGGTCGAGCGAGGCGAGGGCGTCCGGGCTGGGGTCCACGACCGTGACGCGGTGACCGCGCTCGGCGACCCGCACGGCGAACCCGCCCGTGCCGCCGCCGATGTCGACCACCGCGAGGTCGCCGCGAGCCAGCAGCGGCTCCAGCGCGTCCTGGACGACCGCCGTGCGTGCCGCCGCCCGTCGTTCGCCCGCGCGCTCTCCCACCGACCAGTCCGCCGCCATGGCGCCCACCCTAGAGGAGACGACCCGCTGGGCTCGGGGCCCGCCGCCACCAGGCGGCACCGGCCTGCCATCCCGTCCCACCCCCGCCCGACGACACCCGACCCCGGTCGAACAGGTGTTCGACCGGGGTCAGGTTAGGCCGCGCCCCCGGGTGGCGTCCAGACGCGTCAGCGCCAGATCGCGTCCGCCCAGGCGGGGTTGTCGACGAACGGGTTGCGGTTGCCCTGGAACTGCGTGTGGATGAGGTCGTTGCGCCGACGCTCGAACGCGTCCGGCGGGTCCTCCGCGTTCCAGCGCAGCAGCACCGACAGCCGGCCGACGTTCGGCGCCGAGCCGTTCGCCACCCGGTCGTTGGCCTCGAGGTCGGCGAAGCCGTCGCCGCCCTCGTAGCGGACCGACATGTAGAGGATCATGCGGGCCACGTCGCCCTTCACGGCGTCGCGCGGCTCCCACGAGTCGCCGTCGGCGAAGTTGCCCGGGGCCTCGCGGTTCGCCGTACCCCCCTCGTCGAAGTCGAGGTTGCCGCGCGCGGAGTTCACCGTCACGTCCTCGGGGCGCAGGTGGTGCAGGTCGGTGCCCGGCCCCGCGGCCGTGCCGAAGCCGCCGTGCGACTGGGGCCAGACGTGCTCGCGGTTCCACTGGTCCACCCCGCCGCCGTTGTCGCTCTTCGGCAGGGACAGGCCGCTGTAGAGGGCGACCACGTTGGCGGCGTTGCGCGGGTCCTGGTCGGTGACCTTCAGGGCCTCCCAGACCTGCGAGTAGCTGAGGCGGCGTGCGTCGGCCGAGATGATCTCGTGCAGCTCCCGCTCGAGGGCGGCGCCGGTGAGGCCGGCCGTGCCGTCGTAGTAGCCGCCCGGCACCTCCGTCCCCGGGTCGGGCTCGGGGTCCGGCTCGGGGGCGGTCGCCCCCGCCGGCGCGAAGGCGGTGGCGGAGCGCAGCCCCGGGGCCGAGAAGTACGCCGAGAGCGAGCCGGTGACGTCGACGGCGTCACCGAGGAGGCCGGGGTTGCTCGCGAGCCCCCACTGCGACCGGAACGCCGACGGCACCTGGACGTACAGCATCCGCGACGGGTCGGTCTCCGACGCCGTGTCGGCGAGGGCGAGGGCGTAGTCGTTGGGGAACCGCGACCGGACCACGGTCGAGGTGGACGTCGGCTGGCCCACGACGTACCCGCGCACGGTGGCCGTGGACCCGTCCTGCCGGACGCGGGCATCGGCCACGCGCAGGGGCGTCGCGGACACCGCTGCGACCGTGACCGGGGCCGAGACGGCCGGCGCGGAGACCGCCGCGGCGGAGACCACGGGTGCCGCGGTGCCGGCGGCGGGGCCGGCGAGGAGGGAGGGCGTCAGCGTGGCGCCGAGGCCGAGGGAGAGCACCAAGGCCGCCGCGCGGCGACGCTTCCCGAGAAGACGGTGCATGGAGGGCCTCCGATCGTCGCGGTCCGCACCACGGACCGACGTGGAAGGACCTGCGACCGCACGGGCGCAGGCCGGCCCCGGGTGGACCCCGGAGTCCGGACGGCAGCCTAGGCGGGCCCGACCCCGCTCGGGCGGGCGCGACCACGGACGGCGAGGTGACGATCCGGCGACGGATCGGTGTCGCGTCAGGCGACGACGGTGCGCCCCTCCCCGTCGGTCCAGGCGTGCGGCAGCAGGCCGAGAGCCTGCTCGACGACCGCCAGGAAGCGGTCGGCCTCCTGCACCAGCTCGTCGGCCTGCTCGACCGAGACCGCACGCCGGGAGCCGGCCTGCGCCGCGGCGTACGTCGCCGCCCCGGCGGAGAAGAACGTCGCCCAGTCGGCCAGGTCCGGGGCCGCCTTGACCAGCAGCACCCAGGCGTTGCGCTCCTTGCGGCGCTGCGGGCCCGGCTGGGAACGCGCGGCGATCACCGCGGCGGCGGCGCGCAGGGCGGCGACGTGCGCGAGGGCGTAGCGCGACGCGGGGTCGGTCTCGGTGATCGCCTCCCGCAGGGACGTCGCGGAGCGCGACAGGTAGGTGTGGGCGGCGGGCGGCAGCAGCACCGCCTCGCGGGTGGCGGGCCGCGGGGCCTCGGGACGTCCGTGCTCGGACGTGGCCATCGGTTCCTCCTGGGGGTCGACCGTCACCGGTCGTTCGCCGGCGGGAGCCACGCTAGGGACGACCACCGACAGTTCCGCGGGAGCGGCGTCGACCGGAGGTGCGGGCAGCTCCCCGAGAGGGGCCGAGCGGGGCACCGGAAGGGCCCGGAGGGGTCAGTCCTCGTCGATGACGCGGGCCCAGTGCCCGTTGTGGGCGCTGCGGAAGTAGGCGGCGTGGGCCGGGTGCCACAGCAGCAGCAGCGTCAGGCCGTGGAGCGCGACGGAGACGGCGGTGAGCGCCATGATGACGAGCGGGGCGCCCGGGGCGGTGCCGACGACGAGCTGCACCAGCGCGCTCACCGCCACGACGACGGTCATCGAGTACAGGGCCCAGCGGGCACCGGCGCGCACCATGGCGACGAGCACGAGGGCCAGCAGCACGAAGGTCACGAACAGCGACAGTGCGACGGGGAAGAAGGCCGGCGGCTCGACGGCCGACTCGGTCACCGCGGCGACGGTCTGCTGGGTGGAGGCGGCCCGCGCGGTGATCCAGGCGTCGCGCAGGGTGTCCTGCAGGAAGTAGGTGGCCGCGGTCGCGACCGCCAGCACCACCATCTGCGCCAGCGCGGCGCGCAGGGCCAGCGTCACGGTGGGCGGGACGGGGACGATGCCCCGGGGGTGCGTCGTGGTGGTGCCGTCGCCGGCGCCGCCGGTGGCCTCGTGCTCGACCGTCATGCCGTTCACCACTTCCCCGCTTCCCCTCGTCCGAACCCTCCGGCCCCGTCACGCGTCACGGCCGGGTCGCCGACGGGCCACCCCGATGTTACCGAGACGTCACCGGAGTGGCCCGTCGCGACGTGTGGGCCCCACCACACCCGGCCCGGCCGATACCCGGTTGCGCCGGCCACCGTGCCGCCGGTTCGATGGCGCGTCGCCACCGACCGGAGGAGCCCGACCGTGACCACCTTCCGCCCCGCCACGGGGTCCGACGTCCCCGCGGCGGCGCGCCTGCTCGCCCGGGCGTTCCACGACTACCCCTGGACCCGCTGGTCCGTGCCCGTCGAGGGCTACGCCGAGCGCCTCGAGCACCTGCAGGCCGCCTACCTGGGGCACGCGGTCGCGCACGGCGTCGTGCTCGTCGACGACGACGTGCGCGCGGTGCTCGCCCTGCTCCCGCCCGACACCCCGCCGCCCGCCGCGGAGGTCCAGGACCGCGTCGCGGAGCTGCTCGGCGACCGCCTGCCGGCCGTCGCGGGGGCGGCGCTCCCCTCCCGGCCGGACGGCGCGTGGGACCTCGCCACCCTCGGCGTGGACCCCGCCCACCGCGGGCGCGGCACCGCCACCGCCCTGCTCGCCGCGGGCCTCGCGGTCGTCGACGCCGACCCGGCCGGCGCGGTCGTGGCCCTGGAGACCTCCGACGAGCGCAACGTGCGGCTCTACGAGCGGGTGGGCTTCGCCGTCACCGCCCGCACCGTCGTGCCCGAGGGCCCCCTGGTCGTCTCGATGACCCGCCCCGCACCGGCGGGCACCGACGCGCCCGCGGCGGGACGCCACCTAGGGTGACGCGCGTGACCACCCCCGCCTGCGCCCCGGACGTCCCCCGGCGCGGGGTGCGCCGGTGAGCCGCGTGGTCGTGGTCGGCGGCGGGTACGGCGGGATGGCCGCCGCCGCGCGGCTCGCCAAGCAGGGCCACGAGGTCACCCTCCTCGAGGCGTCCGGCCGGCTCGGCGGGGCGCTCGACCGCGTGGAGCGCGACGCGTTCACCTGGCAGGCCGGCCCGAGCACCATGCTGCTGCCGGCCGTCGCCCGGGACCTGTTCCGCAAGTCGGGGCGACCGCTCGACAAGGAGCTGGAGCTCGAGCACCACCCGGTCGTGCGGGAGCACCGCTTCGCCGACGGGTCGAGCCTCGTGCTGCCGAGCAGCTCGCGGGAGGCGCAGCTCCACGCCGTGGACGCCCTCTCCCCCGGCCTCGGCGAGGCCTGGCTGGCCCACGTGGCGGCGTACGGCGAGACCTGGGAGCTGCTGCGCCGGGAGTACCTCGAGCGCCCGTGGGACCCCGCCCTCGCCGACCGGGCCACGACCGCCCGGCTGCTCCCCCGCGAGACGCTCCACCGCCGGCTGCGCCGCGCGCTGCCCGACCGGCGCCTGCGCGTCGCGGCGGCGTACCCCGCGCTCGCCGAGGGCCACGACCCGCGCCAGGTCCCGGCCTGGGTGGGGCTCACGGCGTACCTCGAGCAGCGGTTCGGGGTGTGGTCGGTGCCGACCGCGGCGGGCGGTACGGCGGCGCTCGCCGACGCGCTCGTCCGGCGGCTGCGCACGCGCAGGGTCGAGGTGGAGCTGGACACCCCCGTGCTCGACGTCGTGGTGCGCGCGGGCCGGGCCGTCGCCGTCACCACCGCCGCCGGCGACGTCGCCGCGGACGTCGTGGTGTGCGCGGTCGACCCGCGGCGGCTGCCCGCGCTCGCACCGCACGTCGCCCGCACCGTCCCGACCCTGCCCGCACCGGCCGCGCACCTGGGGCTGGAGGCCGACGGCCTGCCCGACCTCGTCGCCGAGACCGTGCTGCACGGGAAGGACGCGACGCTCAGCGTCGTGCCGGGCGGCCGGGCGCCCGACGGCGCGCGGGCCTGGACGGTGCGCGGTCGCGGCCGGATCCACGACGACGTCGTCGAGGCGCTGGCCCGCGAGGGCCTCGACCTGCGCAAGCGGGTCGTGCGACGCGTCGACGTCAACCCCCGCGACCAGGTGACGCGGTGGGGCGGGTCCCCCTGGGGCGTGCAGTGGCAGGGCCGCGGCACCGTGCTGGCCCGGCTGGGGCCGCGCACGCCGATCGCGGGCCTCTACGCGGCCGGCGCCCACGCCACCCCCGGCGCCGGTCTGCCGTTCGTCGGGCTCTCGGCCGCCCTCGTCGCCCAGGCGGTCGGCCCGGCCTGAGCGGCCTGACCGGCCTGACCGGCCTCAGGCCTCAGGCCGTGATGCGGAGCGCCCCGAAGATGTCGCGCGTGGCCCGGGAGCGGTTGAGCGTGTAGAAGTGCAGGCCGGGCGCCCCGCCGGCGAGGAGCTCGTCGCACAGCTCGGTGGCGACGTCCACGCCGATGCGGCGCACCTCGGCCGCGTCGGCGGCGCCCTCGAAGCGGCGCAGCACCTCCGGCGGCACCTCGGCCCCGGACAGCTCCGCCATCCGCTTCACCGACGTCAGGTTCGTGATCGGCATGATGCCCGGCAGGATCGGGATGTCGGCACCGGCGGCGCTCGAGCGCTCCACCAGCGCGAAGTAGTCCGACGCACGGAAGAACAGCTGGGTGACGGCGAACTCGGCGCCGGCCGCGGCCTTCGCGGCGAGCACCCGCGCGTCGTCGTCGACCGCCAGCGAGCCCGGGTGCTTCTCGGGGAACGCGGCGACGCCGACGCCGAGGCCGCCCAGCTCGTCGGACAGCGACCGGGCGAGCTCGACCAGCTCGACGGCGTGCTCGAAGCCGCCGGGCGTGGAGGTCCACGGAGCCGTCGGTCCCTCGGCCGGGTCCCCGCGCAGCGCCAGCACGTCGTGCACCCCGGCCGCCGCGTAGGCGCGGAGCACCTCGACGAGCTCCTCGCGGGTGTGGCCGACGCACGTGAGGTGGCCCATCACGCGCAGCGAGGTCTCCCGGGCGATGCGCCCCGTCATCTCGATGGTGCGGTCGCGGGTGGTGCCGCCGGCGCCGTACGTCACGGACACGAAGGTCGGCTGGTAGGGCTGCAGCTCGGTGAGCGCGGCCCACAGCGTCTCCTCCCCCGCGGCGTCCTTCGGCGGGAAGAACTCGAACGAGAAGGAGCGGTCGCCGCGGCGCACCAGCTCGCCGATGCTCGGACGCTCCTCGCGCGCGGGGGCGGGCTGCGGCACGGGCGGCTGCTCGGCGGTCATGGCGCGATCCTAGGTGCACCCCGGCCACCGGACCGGGAGCGTCCGCACGCGGGGACGGGGCCGGGACGGGCGCGGCGACCGGCTGCGTCGTGGCCCGGTCCGGCACGCCCTAGGCTTCGCAGGGTGACGGCGACCCTCGTCGCGAAGGAGCTGGCCGGCGGCCACGGCCATCGCGTGCTCTTCGACTCCCTCGACCTCACCGTGGCGCCCGGCGACGTGGTCGGCGTCGTGGGCGCGAACGGGGCCGGCAAGTCGACGCTGCTGCGGCTCCTGGCCGGCGTCGACGAGCCGATGGGCGGCCACGTCCACCTCGCCCCCTCCGACGCCTTCGTCGGCTGGCTGCCGCAGGAGCACGACCGGGTGCCGGGCGAGACGGTCGCGGCGTACGTCGGGCGCCGTACCGGCGCCACCGCCGCCACCGAGGCGATGGAGGCGGCGGCCGCCGACCTGGGGTCCGACGTGCCGGGCGCCGACGACGCCTACGCCGGGGCGTTCGACCGCTGGATGGCCAGCGGGGCCGCCGACCTCGAGGACCGGCTGCCGGCGGTGCTCGCCGACCTGGGCCTCGACGTGGGCGCCGACGTGCTCATGACGTCGCTGTCCGGCGGTCAGGCGGCGCGGGCGGCGCTCGCCGCGCTGCTGCTGAGCCGCTTCGACCTCCTGCTGCTCGACGAGCCGACCAACGACCTCGACCCCGACGGGCTGGAGCGGCTCGAGACCTTCGTCCGCGGGCTGCGCAGCGGCGTCGTGCTCGTCTCGCACGACCGGGAGTTCCTCGCCCGCTGCGTCACGCGGGTCGTCGAGCTCGACCTCGCCCAGCACCAGGTGGCCGTGTACGACGGGGGCTACGAGGCCTACCTCGACGCGCGGGCCGTCGCGCGCCGCCACGCGCGGGAGGCCTACGAGGAGTACGCGGAGAAGCGCGGCGACCTCGTCGCCCGCTCGCGCACGGTGCGCGAGTGGAGCTCGCAGGGCGTGCGCAACGCGATGCGCAAGAGCCCGGACAACGACAAGGTGCGGCGCCGCGCCCAGACGGAGTCGTCCGAGAAGCAGGCCCAGAAGGTCCGCCAGATGGAGTCGCGGATCGCGCGGCTGAGCGAGGTGGAGGAGCCGCGCAAGGAGTGGGAGCTGCGGTTCGAGATCGCCTCCGCGCCCCGCTCCTCGAGCGTCGTCGCCACCCTCGACGACGCCGTCGTCGCGCGCGACGGGTTCACGCTCGGGCCCGTCTCGCTGCAGGTCGAGGCGGGAGACCGCATCGGCATCACCGGCCCCAACGGCGCCGGCAAGTCCACGCTGCTCTCGCTGCTGCTCGGCCGGCTCGCCCCCGACTCCGGCCGTGCCTCGCAGGGCGTGTCCGTCGCCGTCGGCGAGATCGACCAGGGCCGCACCGGCCTCGCCGACGACCGACCGCTCGGGACGGCCATGGAGCTCGCCCTGCCCGAGTGGACCCCCGCCGACGTCCGCACCCTGCTCGCCAAGTTCGGCCTCAAGGCCGACCAGGTGGCCTCGCTCGTCGGCCGGCTCTCGCCCGGGGAGCGCACGCGGGCGGCGATGGCGCTGCTGCAGGCCCGCGGCGTGAACCTGCTCGTGCTCGACGAGCCCACCAACCACCTCGACCTGCCCGCGATCGAGCAGCTCGAGCAGGCCCTGGCGTCGTACGACGGGGCCCTGCTGCTCGTCTCGCACGACCGTCGCCTGCTCGCGGGCGTCGCCCTCGACCACCACTGGCACGTCGTCGACGGACGCGTCGAGCGGCGGTCGTAGGTCGCGGCCGCCGCCCAGGCGCGGGCGGGGGCCGTCCCACTGGCTAGGCTCGCGGACGTGGGAGCAGACGTGGGCGAGGGGACGACCGGCACCGGCACGACGGGTGGCGACACCCTCGCCGCCCGCGTCGAGGAGGCCCTGACCGTCTTCCTCGACGCCCAGGCCGCCCGGCTGGCCCCCCTGGGCGAGGACGCGGCGCGCCTCGTCGCCGCGGCCCGCACCACCGTCGCCGGCGGCAAGCGGCTCCGCGCCCGCTTCTGCTGGTGGGGCTACCACGCCGTGCACCCCCGCCCGACGCCCGAGCAGCAGGACGCGCTCGTGCGCGCCTGCGCCTCGCTCGAGCTGCTGCACGCGAGCGCGCTGGTGCACGACGACCTCATGGACGCCTCCGACACGCGCCGCGGCCGGCCCGCCACGCACAAGGCCTTCGAGGGCGAGCACCGCGCCGCCGGGTGGGACGGGGACCCCGAGCAGTACGGCGCCGCGGCCGCCATCCTCCTCGGCGACCTGCTGCTCAGCTGGTCCGACGAGCTGCTGCGCCGCTGCGGCCTGCCGTTCACGGCGGTCGGCCCCGCGCTCGAGGTGCTCGACCTGACCCGCACCGAGGTGATCGGCGGCCAGTTCCTCGACGTGTCCGTGCAGGCCCGTGCCGAGGCCGACGCCGACCTCGCGATGACGGTGCTGCGCTACAAGTCGGCGAAGTACTCGATCGAGCGGCCCCTGCACGTCGGAGCCGCGCTGGCCGGGGCCACGCCCGAGCAGCTCGAGGCCCTCACCGGGTTCGGCCTCCCGCTCGGCGAGGCGTTCCAGCTGCGCGACGACCAGCTCGGCGTGTTCGGCGAGCCCGCCACGACCGGCAAGCCCGCCGGCGACGACCTCGTCGAGGGCAAGCGCACGGTCCTCGTCGCGCTCGCGCTGGCCGCGCTGGAGGCCGACGACGCCGCCCTGCTCGACCGCTCCCTGGGTACGCCGCTCGCCCCCGCCGACGTCGACCGGCTGCGCGACCTCGTCGACGGCTCGGGGGCCCGCGCGCAGGTCGAGGAGCGGATCGACGCCCTGACGGACCGGGCCCTCGCGGGGCTCGTCGCCGCCGACCTCGACGCCGACGTCACCGCCGCGCTGGAGCAGCTCGCGGCGGCCGCGACCCGCCGTACCTCCTGAGGCCCGGGAGGCTGCCCGCAGGCCTCCCCGCGGGCCTCCCCGGAGAGGTCAGTGCATCGCCTGCGCGCGGCGCTTGACCTCCGCCCCGCGGTTCTCGACGAGGGCGTCGATCGGGCGACCCGGCAGGTCGAGGTCGGTGTAGAGCCACTCGATGATCTCGCGGTGGTCGTAGCCGTGGTCGCTCAACATCACCACGAGGCCGGGCAGGCCCTTGAGGAGCAGCCCGTCCTGGATGAACGCGGCCGGCACCTGCTGGCCGGCGCCGGGGGCCGGCACCGCGGCCGCCAGCTGGTTGTCGCGGATGAGGGTGCGCACGCGGGACACGGTCACCCCGAGGCGGCGCGCCGCCTCGGCCCAGTCGACCCACTCCTCCACGAGGGTGCCGAGATCCGCCTCGCCCGTCGGCTCGCCGCCCGTGGCCCCTGCCTGCGCACTGCTGTCCATGGGCGCCATGATCCCACCACCGGTCCGGAACACGCCGGGCCGGGCCCGGCACCGGTCGGGCGGGGCCCGCGGTCCGTATCCTGGCGGGAGCCGGCCCCGTCGTGGCACGAGGCCCCCGACCCCGGAGGACGACCACACGTGCTGCCCGACGCCCACCCCACGCCCACCGGCGGCGGACTGGTCGGACGTCTGCTCGACGGGCGCTACCGCGTCGGCCGCCTCGTCGCCCGCGGCGGCATGGCGAGCGTCCACGAGGCCCTCGACGTCCGCCTCGACCGCGTGGTCGCCGTCAAGGTCATGCACCCCGGCCTCGGCGACCCCATCACCGGCAACGACAGCTTCGCCGAGCGCTTCGTGCGCGAGGCCCGGGCCGCGGCGCGGCTCTCGCACCCCAACGTCGTCGCCGTGCACGACCAGGGCACCGACGACGGGATCGTATTCCTCGTCATGGAGCTGGTGCCGGGCCGCACGCTGCGCGACGTCGTGCGCGAGCAGGCCCCGCTGGGCGCCGCCCGGGCGCTCGCCATCCTCGAGCCCGTCGTCGCCGCCGTCGGGGCCGCCCACCGGGCCGGCATCGTCCACCGCGACGTGAAGCCCGAGAACGTGCTCATCGCCGAGGACGGCCGCGTCAAGGTCGCCGACTTCGGGCTGGCCCGCGCCGTCGACGCCGAGACCCACCACACCACCACGGGCGGCGTGCTCATCGGCACCGTCTCCTACCTCGCCCCCGAGCTCGTGGTCGACGGCCGCAGCGACGAGCGCGCCGACGTCTACGCGCTCGGCGTGGTGCTCTACGAGCTGCTGACCGGCGAGAAGCCCCACCAGGGCGAGACGCCCATCCAGGTCGCCTACAAGCACGTGCACGCCGACGTCCCCCCGCCGTCCCGGCTGCAGCCGGGGCTGCCGGCGTACGTCGACGCGCTCGTCGCCCGCGCCACGGCCCGGGACCGCAGCCACCGGCCCGCCGACGCGACCGTTCTGGGCCACCACGTGCGCCGGGTGGCGCAGGCGCTCGCCGAGGGCGTGCGGCGCGACGACGACCTCGTCGCCGACCTCCTCCCCCGCCGCACCGAGGCCGACCGCGGCGAGGACCGCCTCGACACCGAGGAGCTGGAGCGGCTCGAGGGCGCCGGGTTCGTCGACGCCGAGCTCTACCCCGTGCTGGCCCAGGCCTCCGGGGCCACCGGGGCCGCCGGGGCCGCCGGGGCCGCAGCACCGGCCGCCGAGCTGACCAGCCGCCTGCCGGTGCAGCCGACCGCGCGCCGCTCCGTGCTGCCGGGGCGCCGCGCGCCGGTGGCCCCGGAGCAGCCCCCCGACGACCTCGACCCCGACGACCTCGACGACCTCGACGCGCACGAGGACCTCGACGACCTCGAGGGCTCCGACGACGAGGGCCACGAGGGCCACGAGGGCCACGAGGGCCACGGCACGGCGGTGGCGTGGTCGGACGGCTGGGACGAGGACACCCACGCGGCCGCCGCTCCCCGGCGCCGCCGCCGCGCCCCGCTGGTGCTGGCGCTGCTCGTCGTGGTCGCCCTGCTGGCCACCCTGGCGTTCGCGTGGGTGCAGTGGCGCTCCGTGCCCACGCCGTACCTGCTCGAGCTCGACGAGACCACGGCCACCGCGGAGGCGGAGGCCGCCGGCTTCGAGGTGGAGGTCGGCGAGCCGGCGTACTCCGAGACGGTGGCGGCCGGGCGCGTGCTGGCCACCGACCCCGAGGGCGGCGCCGACGCCACCCGCGGGTCCACGATCACCCTGGTGCTGTCGCTGGGGCCGGAGCGCTACACGGTGCCGGGCCTGGAGGGCCGCACCGCCGACGAGGCCCGGGCCGCCCTCGACGACCTCACGCTCGACCTGGTGGAGGGCGAGCCGGCGTACTCCGAGACGGTGCCCGAGGGCAGCGTCGTGGCGACCGACCCGGCCGCCGGCACCGTCGTGCGCCCCGGCACGGACGTGACCGTCGTGCTGAGCGCGGGCCGCCGTCCCATCGAGGTCGAGGACTTCACGGGCCGCTCCGCCGACGAGGCGCAGGGCGCGCTCACCACGGGCGACCCCGCCCTGGAGGGCGACGAGCTGCAGGTGTCGCGCAGCGAGGAGTTCTCCGACACCGTCCCCGCCGGGATGGTCATCCGCCAGGACCCGGCGGGCGGCACCCTGTTCCGGGGCGACACCGTCACCCTCGTCGTGTCGAAGGGACCCGAGCTCGTCACCGTCCCCGACGGGCTGGTGCGGATGCGGGTCGAGGACGCGCGCGCCCAGCTGGAGTCCCTCGGCCTCGTCGTGGAGGAGCGGGCCCTCGGCGGCAGCCTCCCCCAGCTCGGCTTCGTCGCCTGGTCGGACCCGGGCTCCGGCACCCAGCTGCGCCGCGGCAGCACCGTGGTGCTCACCGTCCTGTAGCGGGACGCCCGCCCCGGGTCGCGGCCCGCCCGGCGCCGCCCTGTCGGGTCGCGGCCGGGGCAGCACCTAGAGTGGACCCTCGTGCGCAACCCCGTCGGCACCCACCTCCCCGTGGGCAGGAACCTCCGCGACGGAGCCCTCGCGTCGGCCCTCGAGAGGGGCTGCGAGGCGCTCCAGGTCTTCGTCGGCAACCCCCGCGGCTGGGCGTTGTCGGCCGGTGACGCCCGCATCGACGAGGCGTTCGGCGACGGGTGCCGCGAGGCCGGCGTCCGGGCGTTCGTGCACACGCCGTACCTGGTGAACCTGGGCTCGCCCACCCCCGCCACCTACGAGCGCTCGGTGGCCGTGGTGGAGCACAACCTGGCCCGCGCGGCCCGGATGGGCGCCGAGGGCGTCGTGGTGCACACGGGCTCGTTCGTCGAGGTCGACCCCGACCGGGCGCAGGAGCGGCACGCCGCGGCGCTGCGCCAGGTGCGCGAGGGCCTGCTCCCCGTGCTCGACCGGCTCGGCGACGACGCGCCCGCCCTCCTCCTCGAGCCGACCGCCGGGCAGGGTCGCTCGCTGTGCGCCGGCGTCGACGACCTGCCGGCGTACCTCGACGCCCTCGACCGGCACCCCGGGGTCGGCATCTGCCTCGACACCTGCCACGTCTTCGCCGCCGGCGCGCCCCTCGACGAGCCCGGGGGTGCCACGGCCACCCTCGACCTCCTCGTCGAGCTGGCCGGCGAGGGCCGGCTGCGGCTCGTGCACGCCAACGACTCCCTCGACGTGCGCGGCTCCCTGCGCGACCGCCACGAGAAGATCGGCCAGGGCCACATCGGGGTCGCCGCCTTCGCCGAGCTGTTCGCGCACCCCGCGACCGACGGCGTCCCGTTCGTGCTGGAGACGCCCGGCTCGCGCGACGCCGACGACCCCGACATCCCCCTGCTCAAGAGCCTCCGGGCGGGCGCCGCCGTCACCGACCTGGCGGGGGCGACCCGGTGAGCGCCGACACGACCTGCGGGGCCTGCGGCTCCGCGCAGCGCGAGGGCCGCTTCTGCGCCGCCTGCGGCCACCCCCTGGCCGCCGCGCCGACCGCGGACCGCCCCGCCGCGCCCGGGCCGCAGCGCGTCGTCGACCCGCCGCCCGTGCCGTGGGAGCCGACCGCGTACGCCGGCTCCGGACCCCGCTTCCCGCTGTACGCCGACGAGGTGGCGCCCGGCGCGATCGGGAACGCCCCGACGGGGGCCGCCGGCCCCTCGGCCGCTGCGGGAACGCCGGCCACCGCTCCCGCACGGGAGCGGCGCCGCCGGCGGGGGGCGCTGCTGCCGGCGCTGGTCGTCACGCTCCTCGTGCTGCTCGTCGGGACGGTCGCCGCCGGCGCGTTCCTGCTCACCCGGGACCCCGGGGCCCCGACGGCCGACCGCGGGCCGACCACGCCGGGGCCGGGCGGGGCCGACGGGGCCGACGGGTCCGTCGACAGCGTGGGCGGCACGCCGTCAGCGCCGCTGCGGGTGCCCGACCCGCGCGACCTGTCCCCCCTGGCCCGCGCCGGCGCGACCGACACGGCCGCCGACGGCGTCGGCCTGGACGGCGCCCCGGTGAGCTACCAGCCGGCCAACCTGCTGGACGGCGACGAGGCGACCGCGTGGCGCGTCGCCGGCGACGGCACGGGCGAGACCCTCACCGTCAGCTTCGACGAGGACGTCGTGGTGACCTCCGTCGGCCTCGTCAACGGCTACGCCAAGACCGACGTGGACGCCGACGGCGCACGCGTCGACTGGTACGAGCGCAACCGGGTGGTCACCCGGGTGCGGTGGTCCTTCGACGACGGCCGTCGGGTGGAGCAGACCCTCGAGCGGGACCGCGACCTGCAGCGCCTGTCGGTCCCCGCCACCCGCACGCGCACGGTGCAGGTCGAGATCCTCGCGGTCTCCGGCCACTCCGGTGCCGACCGCACGCCCGTCAGCGAGATCGAGGTGCTGGGCGCCGCGGTCGCCGAGCTGGAGGACCGCCCGACCTCCTGAGCCGAGCCGCCGGCCCGAGCGGCTCCCCGAGCGGCTCCCCCAGCGGCTCAGAGGGTGGCGAGCACCCGGGCCGCGCGCTCGGCGTCAGCGCGGGTGACGTCGAGGTGGGTGACGAGGCGCACCGTGCGGGCGCCGACGGCCGAGACCAGGACCCCCGCCTCGCGGGCGGCGGCCACGTGGGCCGGCGCGTCCGGCACGTCGCGCACGACGATGTTGGTGGCGACGCCCGCGGGGTCGACGCCCCAGGCCTCGGCCAGCAGCCGGGCGTGGGCGTGGTCGTCGGCCAGGCGCTCGACGTGGTGGTCGAGCGCGTGGAGGCCTGCGGCGGCCAGGACGCCGACCTGGCGCATCCCGCCACCCATCCGCTTGCGCCACACGCGGCTCTCCGTGATGGCGTCCGCGGAGCCGACGACGAGCGAGCCGACCGGGGCCCCCAGGCCCTTGGACAGGCACACCGCGGCGACGTCGACGAGCCCGCCGTACGTCGCGAGCGGGACGCCCGTGGCGACGTGGGCGTTGAAGATCCGGGCGCCGTCGAGGTGGACGCCGACGCCGTTCGCGCGCGCGAACGCGGTGAGGGCCTCGATGTCCGCGAGGGGCACGACGGTGCCGCCGGCGAAGTTGTGGGTGTTCTCCACCGCGATCGCGGTGGTCCGCACGAAGAACGGCCCGAGGTCCGGGGCGAACATCGACGCCACCGCGTCGAGGTCGACGCCCCCGGTGGGGTGCGACCAGGTGCGCATCGTCAGCCCGGTGTAGGCGCCGTGGGCGCCGAGCTCGGCGCGTGCCACGTGCGCCTGCGCCTCGCAGAGCACCTCCTGGCCGACCCCGACGACCGTGCGGAGCGCGAGAACGTTCGCCATCGAGCCCGTGGGACAGAACAGCGCGGCCTCGTGGCCGAGCAGCTCGGCCACCCGCTCCTCCAGGCGCCGGACCGTCGGGTCCTCGCCGTACACGTCGTCACCGACCTCCGCCCCGGCCATCGCCCGGCGCATCGCCTCGGTGGGGCGCGTCAGGGTGTCGGAGCGGAGGTCGACGACCGGGCCGTCGGCGGCTCGGTCGGCGACGACGTCGGCGGGCATCAGTCGCGCGGGGTCGCGCGCAGCATCTCCGCGACGAGGAAGGCCAGCTCGAGCGACTGCACGCGGTTGAGGCGCGGGTCGCAGACCGACTCGTAGCGGTTGCCGAGGTCCATCTCGGCCAGCTCCTCGCCGCCGCCGACGCACTCGGTGACGTCGTCACCGGTGAGCTCGACGTGCAGGCCGCCGGGCCAGGTGCCGAGCGCGCGGTGCACGTCGAAGAAGCCCTGGACCTCGTCGATGACGTCCTCGAACGCGCGGGTCTTGTAGCCCGAGCTCGCCGTGAACGTGTTGCCGTGCATCGGGTCGCAGACCCACGCGACCTGCAGGCCGGCGGCCGTGACCTTCTCGACCAGCTCGGGCAGGCCGTCGCGGATCTTCGCGGCACCGAAGCGCGTGATGAAGGTCAGGCGGCCCGGGATGTTCTCCGGGTTGAGCTTGGCGGCCAGCGCGATCGCGTCGTCGGCGCTCGTGGTGGGGCCCAGCTTCACGCCGATCGGGTTCTTGATGTGGCTCAGCAGCTCGACGTGGGCGCCGTCGAGCTGGCGGGTCCGCTCGCCGATCCACACGAAGTGGCCCGACACGTCGTAGGGCTGCTCGGTGCGCGAGTCGATGCGCGTCAGGGCGTGCTCGTACTCCAGCACGAGGGCCTCGTGCGAGGAGTGGAAGTCGACCTTGTGGAACTCGACCGGGTCCGCGCCGATCGCCGACATGAAGTCGAGCGCGCTCTGGATCTCGCCGGCGAGGGCCTCGTAGCGCTGGCCGATGGGCGAGCTGCGCACGAAGTCGGTGTTCCACGTGCTGACCTGCCGCAGGTCGGCGTAGCCGCCCGTGGTGAAGGCGCGCACGAGGTTGAGCGTCGCGGCCGAGGCGTTGTAGACGTCGACGAGGCGCTGGGGGTTCGGCACCCGCGAGGCCTCGGTGAACTCGTAGCCGTTCACCGCGTCACCGCGGTACGCCGGCAGGGTGACGCCGTCACGGGTCTCCTCGTCGGAGGAGCGCGGCTTGGCGTACTGCCCCGCGAGGCGCCCGACCTTCACGACCGGGACCTTGGCGGCGTACGTCAGCACGACCGCCATCTGCAGCAGCACGCGCAGCTTGTTGCGGACGTTCTCCGCGGTCACGCCCGCGAAGGTCTCCGCGCAGTCGCCGCCCTGGAGCAGGAACGCCTCGCCCCGCGCGACCGCGGCCAGCTTGGTCGTCAGGTCGTCGCACTCGCCGGCGAAGACCAGCGGCGGCGCGGTCCGCAGCGTCGTCACGGCGGCCTCGAGCGCGGCCGGGTCCGGGTAGGTCGGCTGCTGCGCCGCGCCGAGGGCGTGGAGGGTGGACAGGTCGGGGATGCTCACCGTCCCAGGGTACGACGGCCCGCACCCGCCGACGGAACCGTCGCGGCAGGCGGACACCCCGTCCGTCCCGGACCGCGGCCCGGGGCCCGCCGGGACCGGCCGGGTGCGGCTCAGTCCTCCAGCTTCTCGATGTCCCGGAACCCGGTGCGCTCCTGGCGCAGCGCGCGGTTGCCGAACCACGTCAGCACCCACAGCCCCACGCCGATGAGCAGGAGGACCCCGCCGATGCGGTACTGGATGAACTGCTCCGGCAGGCGGGCCCAGGGACCGACGAGGTAGGCGCAGGCGATCGCGCCGACGACGGGCAGCGCGGTCGGCACCCGGAAGGCGCCCTCCGGCGTGGGGTCGCGGCGCAGGACCAGGACGCAGACGACCGCGAAGACGGCGAGGAGCAGCAGCGCCGTGGTGCCCCCGAGGGCGCCGACGACGCTCGTGCCGTCCTGGAGGCGGACGTAGGTGATGAGGCCCATGGCCAGCAGCGTCGTGAACACGATCGCGGCCCACGGGGTGCGCCGGCTGGGCAGCACGCGGCCCAGGACCCGCGGGAGCACGCCCTGGCGGGCCATGCCGTAGACGAGGCGGCTCGCCATCAGCATGTTGATGAGGGCGGTGTTGACGACGGCGAACACGGTGAGGAACGGGAAGATCGTGTCGACCGGGATGCCCGGCGCACCGATGCGCACGACGTCGAGCAGGATGCCGGCGTCGGGGTTCTCCGGGTTCGCGATGTCGTCGATCGGGATGACGAGCACCACGGTGATGGCGACGAGGATGTAGAGCAGGACGCAGATCCCCAGGCCGGTCAGCATCATGCGCGGGAAGATGCGCATCGGGTCCTTCGTCTCCTCGACCATGTTGACCGAGTCCTCGAAGCCGACCATCGCGAAGAAGGCGATCGCCGTCGCGACCGTCACGGCCGCGAACAGGTTCTTGTCCGCCTCGCTCTCGAAGATCACGATGCGGCCGAGGTCGCCCTTGCCGCTGGCCGCGGTCCACATGCCGATGCCGATGACGATCGCGAGCGCCACCACGGTGACCATCGTCAGGACGACGTTGAGCTTCACGCTCTCGCCGACGCCGCGCAGGTTGACCAGCCCCAGCACCACGATGATGAGCAGGGCGGTGACGAGCGTGGCCACCGTGCCGGTCGGGACGCCGCCGAAGATGCCGTCGAGGCCCTGCAGGAGGTTCGTCGCGACGAGGCTCGAGGAGGTCGAGGCGCTCGTGATGCCCGAGCACATGACGGTGAACGCGACGATGAACGTCACGAAGTGCATCCCGAAGGCCTTGTGCACGTAGAGCGCCGCCCCCGAGGCCTGGGGGTACTTCGTGACCAGCTCCAGGTACGAGCAGGCCGTCAGCGTGGCGATGGCGAACGCCACGACGAACGGCAGCCACGCGACACCACCGACCTGGCCGGCGACGCTGCCGGTGATGGCGAAGATGCCCGCGCCGACGATGTCGCCGATGATGAAGAGCAGGAGCAGGCCGGGCCCGATCACCCGCTGCAGACCGGGTTCGTCCTGGGTCTCCCCCGCCGTGCCCGTCGCGCCGCCCGTCGTGCCGCCCGTCGTGCTGGTCCGGTCAGCCACGTGCTCCTCCGTCCCCGGCCCGGGGCCGGTCCTCCCGCGGACCGGGGCACCCCTGTGCCCGGTCACCGCGCTGCCACTGTGCTCCTCCGCGCCCGGTGGCGTCCACCGGCGCGCGGGGTCGGGACCCTCGCGACCCCACCCGTCCCGTCATGCGTCGTCCAGCCGGTCGAGGGCGGCCGCGGCCTCCTCGCGCTCGGCGCGCGCCGTCTCGACCGCCTCCTGCTGCTCGGCCCGCGCGTCCTCCGCGTCCGCCAGCTCGTCCTCGGTGCGCGCCTGCTGCTCCTGGGCCTCGGCGAGCAGGGCACGCAGCTCGTCGACGCGGGCCTGGGCCTGCATCCCGCGGGCCTCCAGCTCCTCCACCTCGGCGTCGAGCTCGCCCAGCTCGGCCTCGACCGCGGCCAGGCGCTCCTCGGCAGCGGCCAGGGCCTGCTCCGCCTCCTCCCGCACCCGCGCGGCCGCGTCCGGGTCCGGTACGACGCGCAGCTCCGGCCCGCCTCCCTGGGCGGCCCCGTCGTCGTCCCCGCTCCCGTCGGTCTCCACGGGGGTCGCGACGTGGCCCAGCGCCCCCGGGAGCGCGAGGGCGGCGTCGACGTCGACCGGGTCGAGCCCGGCGGCCTCCAGCGCCCCGGTCAGCAGGCCGGTGCGCACGGCCTCGCCCGCGCCGGCGTCGAGCATGGCCGCCGTGAGCGTGGCCTCGACCTGCTCGGCGACGGACTCGCTCACCCGGGTGCCGAGCTCACGGCCCAGCGCCCGGGCGCGGGTGGTCGTCGTGGCGCTCAGCTGGCGCCGCTGGCGGGTGAACGCACGGAGGTCGTCGGCCGAGAGCGACTCCTGCGCCTCCCGCAGCGCGGCCCCGACCGACAGCAGGTCCTCCACCCGCGCCGGCTCGTGGCGCACCAGCTGGTTCACCAGCCACGCGGCGACCGACGGGCGCCGCAGCGCCTTGACGGCGCGGGAGAGCCCGGCGTCCTCGCCCTTGAGCTCCTTGGCGCGCGCGTCCCGGGCGGCGGTGAAGTCGCCCGGGGCCAGCGCGTAGAGCGCGTCGGCCTCCGCGACGACGGCGTCGGTCGGCTCCCCCACGCTCAGGCGTCCTCGTCGCCGGTGGGGTCGTCGAGGTCCTCCAGGCCCTGCGCGATCGCCCACCGGGTCAGCTCGACCCGGTTGTGCAGCTGCAGCTTGCGCAGCGTGTTCTGCACGTGGTTCTGCACCGTGCGGTGGGAGAGCACCAGGCGTTCCGCGATCTGCTTGTAGGACATGCCCTTCGCGACGAAGCGCAGGATCTCGGTCTCGCGCTCGGTGAGCCGCGGGGCGCCGTCGTCGGGGGCGTCGCCGCCGGAGATGCGCCGGAACTCCCCCAGCACCAGTCCGGCCAGGCCGGGCGTGAAGACCGTGTCGCCGGCGTGGACGCGGCGTACCGCGGTGATCAGCTCCTCCCGCGACGCCGACTTCACGAGGTAGCCGGTGGCGCCCGCCTTCACCGCCGCGAGCACGTCGGCCTGCTCGCCGGAGGCCGACAGGATGAGGACACGTGCCGAGGGGTCGTGGGCCAGGGCCTGCGCGGTCACCTCGACGCCGCTGGGCTCGGGGATCTGCAGGTCGAGCACGACCACCTGGGGCCGCGCGGCCTTGAAGCGGTTGAGCGCCTCGGTGCCGTTCGCGGCCACGGCGACGACCTCGAAGCCGGCGGCGACGAGGTCCCGCTCGACCGCGTCGCGCCACATCGGGTGGTCGTCGACGACCATCACCCTCGTCGCCGGTGCGCTCTGCTCCATCAGTCCCCCTCGCCGTGGTCCACGTCCGGCCCGACCCTAGGGGGACCCGGGTCCGGCTGCCAGAAGGCGGCCGGCACGTCGACGCGCCCCGAGGGGCGCCGCGGGGTGCCCTCGGCGGCGTGCTCGAGCGCAGAGCGGTCCCGGATCTGCGGCGGGTGCGAGCCGTCCGCCCGCACGACCCGCCACCACGGCACACCCCCACCCTCGCGGGCCAGGACCGACCCGACGCGGCGCGGACCGCTGCCCACGACCTCGGCGATGGCGCCGTACGTCGTGACCCGCCCCGGGGGGACGGCCTCCACCACCCGCAGCACGGCCTCGGCGAAGCGCTCGGCGTCGTCCGGCCCGGTGGGCGGGGGGTCGAGGTGGTCCGGGTGGTCGGGGCGGTCCGGGCGGTCGGGGTGCTCCGGGTGCGCGGGGCTCACGGGTCCAGTCTCCCGGGCCGCGGCACGGCGGACGGAGGGGGCCGGCGTGGGCCGACCCCCTCCTCCTGCCCCCTCCGCGAGGGAGCCGCCCGAGATCCCGGAGGCGCTCAGCCGAGCATCCCCCGGAACGGCTCCGTGCCCGGGACGAGCGCGAGCCCGGCGATGCCCGAGTGCTGCTGGGCGTACGCCAGCTCGCGCGACAGGTCGCCCACGCCGTTGGACGCGGGCAGGGGCGCCAGGGCGAGGGTCGACAGCGTCCCCAGCGCGCGGCCCTGCGCGTCGAGGAAGCCGGAGCCCGAGTCGCCCGGCACACCGGGGGTGAGCGTGTAGACGGAGTGCGTCCAGCCGTTCCCACCCTGGCCGAGGGTGAGGCCGACCTTCGGCGAGAGCAGCTCGATCCCGGCGCGCAGGCTCGAGTTGCCGAACGAGTAGACGGTCGAGCCGGCGTCCGCGCCGTCCGTCGCGAGGCCCACCGGCCCGCCGTGGAACGGCACCGACGGGTTGACGTCCGCGGCATCGGCGGCGTCGACCTCGACGAGCGCGAAGTCGTTGTAGGCGCACGTGTCGGCCTCGGTCTCCCCCGTCGCCTCCATGGCCAGCCAGCTCGAGTAGACGAGCGTGCCGCCGCCCACCCGCGTGCCCGCCCCGAGCAGGGAACCGCCCTCGACGAAGTCGACCCGGGTGCCGAGCGGGAGGGAGCCGGCCTCGCAGCCGTCGGTGTCGGTGGCCTCGCCGGTGCCGGCGCAGTGGGCGGCGTACCCGACGTACGTCGAGCCCTCGGCGTCGGTGAAGACGAAGTTGCCCGTGCACTGGCCACCCTCGGTGTACATCTGCACGCCCGGGTGGATGGCGGCGGTGTCGGCGTCGGCCCAGGTCGTGCGGGGCGCGGCGGAGGCGGGCGAGGCGGCGGCGGTGCCGAGCGTGGCGGTGAGCGCGCCGACGGCCAGGACGGCGCCGGCGCGGGCGGGGAGGGAGGTCCGAGAGGGGGTCATGGAGTGACGAACGACACACCCCGCGCACGGGTTACGCCGGGTCGCGCCGGGAGCGCGGCGGCCCGGACGCACCCGGGGCCCGGCGAGCGGTGTGCTCGTCGGGCCCCGGGGTGAGGTCGCTGCCGGCGCTCCGGCCGGCGCGGGTGGCTCAGTACGCCGGCTGGCTCGGGTCGATCTGGTTGACCCAGGCGACCACGCCGCCACCGACGTGGACGGCGTCGTCGTACCCGGCGCCCTTGATGACGGCCAGGGCCTCGGCCGAGCGCACGCCGCTCTTGCAGTGCAGGACGACCTGCGTGCCGGAGTCGACCGACGGGAGGTCGGCCAGCGCGTTGCCGTTGAGGAACTCGCCCTTGGGGATGAGGACGGAGCCCGGGATCTGGTTGATCTCGTACTCGTTGGGCTCGCGGACGTCGACGAGGACGAAGTCGCGGGTGCCCTCCTCGCGCTCCTTGAGCATGTGCTCGAGCTGCACGACCGAGATGGTCGAGCCCGCGGCCGCGTCGGCGGCCTCGTCCGAGACGGCGCCGCAGAACGACTCGTAGTCGATGAGGCCCGTGACGGTCGGGTTGTCGCCGCACAGCGCGCAGTTCGGGTCCTTGCGGACCTTCAGCTTGCGGTACTCCATCTCGAGGGCGTCGTAGATCATCAGCTTGCCCACGATGGGCTCGCCGGCGCCGGTGAGGACCTTGATGGCCTCGTTGACCTGGATCGAGCCGATCGACGCGCAGAGCACGCCGAGCACGCCGCCCTCGGCGCACGACGGCACCATGCCCGGCGGGGGCGGCTCGGGGTAGAGGCAGCGGTAGCAGGGCGCGTCGGCGGAGGTGCCGTCCTCGTCCACCGCGTGGGGCCAGAACACGGAGGCCTGGCCGTCGAAGCGGTAGATCGAGCCCCAGACGTAGGGGATCTTCAGGAAGTACGCCGCGTCGTTGACCATGTAGCGCGTCGCGAAGTTGTCGGTGCCGTCGACGATGAGGTCCCAGCCCTCGAAGACCTGCAGGACGTTGTCGTTGTCGAGGCGCTCCTCGTAGACGACGACCTCGACGAGCGGGTTGATCTCCTGGACCGACTCCTTCGCCGACTGCGCCTTGGGGCGCCCGACGTCGGACTGGCCGTGGATGATCTGGCGCTGCAGGTTCGACTCGTCCACCTCGTCGAACTCGACGATGCCGAGGGTGCCGACACCCGCCGCCGCGAGGTACATCAGCGCAGGGCTGCCGAGACCGCCGGCGCCGATCACCAGCACCTTGGCGTTCTTCAGCCGCTTCTGCCCCGTCATCCCGACGTCGGGGATGATCAGGTGACGGCTGTAGCGGCGGACCTCGTCGACGGTCAGCTCGGCGGCCGGCTCCACGAGTGCAGGGAAGGACAACGGGTTCTCCTCGTCCGGGACGGAGCCCCGCGAGGGGCCTGGTGATCGGCCAACACCGACCGCGCTCCCCATGTTCCCGCCGCCCGCCCCGACCGGCGCGCAGCCGTCCGTCATCCGGACGGTAGGCTCGGGCGCCGCGGCCGTGCCGCAGGGAGATGGAGACGAGGAGAACCACGTGGGCATCGGAGACTTCGCACTCGGCGGGGGCGCACGCCCCCGCGGCGGTCGGCTCCCCCGGAGGGAGCGCCGCGCGCAGCTGCTGGAGTCGGCGCTGGAGGTCTTCGTCGCGCAGGGCTACCACGCCGCGGCGATGGACGACATCGCGGAGCGCGCCGGGGTCTCGAAGCCGGTCCTCTACCAGCACTTCCCGGGCAAGCTCGACCTCTACCTGGCGCTGCTCGACGAGTCCTGCGCCGCCGTGATCGCGCAGTGCCGCGAGGCGCTGGCCTCCACGGGGGACAACAAGCTGCGCGTCGCGGCCGCCATCAAGGCGTTCTACGACTACGTGGCGGCCGAGACGGGCGCCTTCCGGCTCGTGTTCGAGTCCGACCTGACGAGCGAGCCCGCCGTGCGCGCCCAGGTCGAGCGCGTCACCTCCGAGACCGCCGAGCTCGTCGCCGACGTCATCCGCGACGACACCGGCCTGCCCGACGAGGCCGCCCGGCTGCTCGCCGTGTCGCTCGTGGGAATGGCGCAGGTCAGCGCCCGGTTCTGGCTCTCGGAGACCTCCGGGATCACGATCCAGCAGGCCGTCGACCTCGTGTCGGGGCTCGCCTGGCGCGGGATCCGGGGCTACCCCAAGCACGACGAGCAGGACGAGGGCACGCCGGCCTGAGCGGTCGTCGTACCCGGAGCGTCGCAGAGCACCACCCGCACCACCGTCCGACCGACCCGTCCGGGGCCGCCACCGCGGCGCCGGGACCAACCTGCGGAGGAACCATGGAGATCAAGATCGGCGTCCAGCACGCCCCGCGCGAGATCGTCGTCGAGACCAACCTCGAGGCCGACGCCGTCGCCGACCTCGTCCGCGGCGCCGGTGACCTGCTCGAGCTCACCGACACGAAGGGCCGGCGCGTGATCGTGCCGGTCGCCAAGCTCGCCTACGTCGAGATCGGCTCGCCGAGCGTCGGCCAGGTCGGCTTCCGGGGCTGAGCCCCCGCGGGGTGCCCGGTCGCCGCGGCGTCCGGGCGCTCCGCCCCCTCGGCCTCCCACCACGTCACGAGCCGGTCGACCACGGGTCCCGGCGAGCGCACCCAGCGCACGTGGTCGTTGCTGCCGCCCGCGGGCACGTCGCGCGTCCGGTACGTCCAGGACGTGACCCGCGCGTCGTCGTCGGCCCACCGCGTCGCGAGCACGCGGTTGGCCCGCTCGGGCGCCATCCGGTCGCCCTCGAGCGTCACCGACAGCACGGGACCGGCGAGCCCGCGCCGGGTCGGGTACGGCGGGCGGCCCGTCAGCGCCATCCACGCCCACTCGCGCATGAGGGTGCGACCGCCGGGGCCGCCGAAGAGCGGACGCGGGTGGTGCCCCACCACCGCCGTGACGGCCGGGACCAGCGCGGCGAGGGCGACGATGCCCGGCCCGCGTCGCGGGTAGAGCACGTGGTGCGGCAGCGACGCCCCGACGAGGACGACGCCGTCCGCGGGGTCGCGGGTCAGCTGGTGGCCGACCGCCATCTGCCCGCCCATGCTGTGGCCGAGCACGAGGACCGGGCGGCCGGGGTCGGCGGCGCGCCACCGCGCCACGGCGGCGGCCATCTCGTCGATCTCGTCGGCGTAGCCCCAGTCGTTCGACCGGGACGCCCGGACGCCGTCGGCCTCGTGACCGCGGCGCGGCAGGGCCTCGGCCTCCCAGCCCCGGGCGCGGAGCTCCTCGAGGAGCGGGCGGTAGTAGCCCGACCCGATCGCCATCGCCGGCGCGACGAGCACCACCGGCGGGAGCGGCGTACCGGGGGTCGCCCCGGTCAGTGGGCCAGCCCCAGCTTCGTCATGCGGGCGGCGTGCTGCTCCGTCATGCGGGTGAGCATCCGACCGACCGCGGCCAGGTCGAGGCCGGCGTCGGCCACTCCCCCGGCCAGCAGGGCGGAGAGCGCGTCGCGCTCGGCCGCCACGCGCTGGGCCTGCGTGAGCGCCTCGCCCATCAGCCGGCGGCCCCACAGCGCGAGCCGGCCCGCGAGCTGCGGCTGCGTCTCGAAGGCGGCGCGCACCCGGTCGACGACGAACTCCGAGTGCCGGGTGTCGCCCAGCGTCGCGATCACGAGGTCGCGGGTCGCCGGGTCGAGGAACGCGGCGACCTCGCGGTAGAAGTCCGCGGCCAGCCCGTCCCCGACGTACGCCTTGACCAGGCTCTCCCACCAGTCGGCGGGCGCGGTGTGGCGGTGGAAGTCCTCGATGGGGCGCCGGAAGGGCGCCATGGCCTCGAACGGGTCGGCCCCGAGCTCCACGAGGCGCTCCCGCAGCGCGTCGAGCTCGGCGAGCTGGCTGGCCGCCAGGGTCGCGAGCTCGATCTTGTCCTCCAGCGTCGGCGCGAGCTTGGCGTCCTCCGCCAGACGCTCGAACGCGGAGATCTCGCCGTACGCCACGGCGCCCAGCAGGTCCACGACCGCGGCCCGGTACGTCGGGTCCTCGAGCGCGGCGGAAGGGGCGCCGGCGGGGGAATCGCTCATGCGGCGCAGCCTAGGCGATACACTGGGTGGCACCGAGCGCACCCCGCGCCCCCCTGAGCCCCACCCGGACCCCCGGACGGCCGACGCGGGACGCACCCGGTGATCGGCGGGACGTCCCCGCCGGCATGTGCGTGGCAGACCTCTTTCTCCCGCCGCAACCGCAGGCCCTCCGGCGCCGCGGGCGGCGCGCGTCGACGGGTCGGCCACACCGACCTGCTCACGAAAGCGAAGAGGACACTGACCACCACCTTCCGCACGCTCGGCGTGCACCCCGACATCTGCGACTCCCTCGAGCGCGCCGGCATCGTCACCCCGTTCGCCATCCAGGAGATGACCCTCTCGGTCGCCCTGGCCGGCACCGACCTCATCGGCCAGGCCCGCACGGGCACCGGCAAGACCCTCGCCTTCGGCATCCCGGTGCTCCAGCGCTGCGTCGCCGCCGGCGACCCCGGGTACGACGCGCTGCCGGCCGGCAAGCCGCAGGCCCTCGTCGTCGCCCCCACCCGCGAGCTCGCGCTCCAGGTGTCGAACGACCTCAAGCTGGCGGGCACCGACCGCGGCATCCGCGTGCTGACCGTCTACGGCGGCGTCGGCTACGAGCCGCAGCTCGAGGCCCTCGAGACCGGCGTCGACGTCGTCGTCGGCACCCCGGGCCGCCTGCTCGACCTCGCGAACCGCCGCGCCCTCGACCTGTCGCACGTGCGCTCGCTCGTGCTGGACGAGGCCGACGAGATGCTCGACCTGGGCTTCCTGCCCGACGTCGAGAAGCTGCTGTCGAAGACGCCGGACTCGCGCCAGACCATGCTGTTCTCCGCCACGATGCCCTCGGCGATCGTCGCGCTGGCCCGCATGCACATGCGCACCCCGATGAACATCCGCGCGGAGTCGTCGTACGAGAACGCGACCGTGCCCGCCACGGCGCAGTTCGTCTACCAGGCGCACGACCTCGACAAGCCCGAGATCATCGGCCGCATCCTGCAGGCCGACGTCTCCGACAAGGTCATCGTCTTCACCCGCACGAAGCGCCAGGCGCAGCGGGTGGCCGACGACCTCGCGGAGCGCGGCTTCGCCGCCAGCCCCCTGCACGGCGACATGGCGCAGGCCGCGCGCGAGAAGGCGCTGGCCAAGTTCCGCGAGGACAAGCTGCGCGTGCTCGTCGCGACCGACGTCGCCGCCCGCGGCATCGACGTCGCCGGCGTCAGCCACGTCGTCAACTACACGTGCCCCGAGGACGACAAGACCTACGTGCACCGCATCGGCCGCACCGGCCGCGCCGGCGCCACGGGTGTCGCGGTCACGTTCGTCGACTGGGCCGACGTGACGCGCTGGAAGGTCATCAACAAGACGCTCGACCTGCCGTTCGACGAGCCGGTGGAGACGTACTCGACCTCCCCGCACCTCTACACGGACATGGGCATCGCCGAGGGCACCAAGGGCCGCATCGTGCCCGAGAAGCCGCGCGAGCCCCGCGAGCCGTCCTCGCGGGAGCCGCGGGAGCGCCGCCAGGGCGACCGGCCCAGCGGCAACCGCAACCGCACGCGCACCCGGACCCGCAGCGGCCAGCCCGCCGAGGGCGACGCCGCGGCGAGCTCCGAGGCGGGCACGACGGTCACCGTCACCGCTCCGACCGGGGACAACGGCCCGGCGGGCGAGGGTTCCGGCGAGGGTTCCGGCGAGGGTGGCGCCCCGAAGCGTCGCCGTCGTCGCCGCTCCCGCGGCGGTGCCGGTCGCCCGGCCGGCGAGTCGTCGGGCGAGGGCTCGAGCGCCCCGGCGTCCGCCGGGGCCACCGACGCCTGAGCGACGCACCACGCGCTGCTCCCCCGCAGCCGCACGCACCGAGGCCCGGTGCCCGACCACTCGCTGGTCCGGGCACCGGGCCTCGGTGCGTCGCGACCGGTCCGGCCGGCCTGGTGAGGAGGGTCAGCGCGGGCGGGCCGCGCGCTCCACGAGCGCGCCCGCGACGGAGCGGTAGGCCTCGGCGCCCTTCGTGCTGCGGGCGGTGGCGAGGATGGAGCGCCCCCGCGCCGGCGCCTCGGCGAACCGGATGGTCTTGGGGATCGGCGGCTCGAACACGTCGAGCTCGAAGGTCGACGGGATCGACTCGAGCACGGCGCGCGCGTGGGTGGAGCGTCCGTCGTACAGGGTGGGGAGCACGCCCCAGACCTCGAGGCCCCGGTTCGTGAAGCGGCGTACGTCGTGGACGGTGTCGAGCAGCTGCGACACGCCGCGGTGCGACAGCGTCTCGCACTGCAGCGGGATGACGACGCCGTCGGCGGCCGTGAGCGCCGCGACGGTGAGGACACCGAGGGAGGGCGGGCAGTCGAGCAGCACCCAGTCGTGCTCGACCCCGTCGTCGACCAGCTGCTCGAGCACGGCGCGCAGCACCTGCTCGCGACCGGTGCGGGTCAGCAGCTCGGCCTCGGCGCGGGCGAGCTCGATGGTGGCGGGCAGCAGGTCGACGCCGTCCTCGGTGGCGAGGACCGCCTCCTGGGCGGGCAGGCCGCCGGTCAGCACCTGGTGCACCGAGACGTGGAGGTCCTCCGGGTCGATGCCGAGGGAGAAGGTCAGGGAGCCCTGCGGGTCGAGGTCGACGACGAGCACGCGGTGCCCGAGCTCGGCGAGCGCCGCCCCGAGGGAGGCCACGGAGGTCGTCTTGGCGACGCCGCCCTTCTGGTTCGCGATCGCGAGAACGGTGCCCATGGCGCCCCATCATGCACGAGCAGCGGGCCCCCGCCCGGGATGCGGACGGACCCGTCATGATGCGGACATGACCAGCACCTCCCCCTCCGCCGAGGACCCCGCCGAGGACCCCGCCGACGTCACCGGCACCGGCGCCGCGGACCTCGCACCCGCACCCGCTCCCGCACCCCGCCCCGGCACGACGGGGCGCACCGCCGCCGTCGTGACCGGCGGCACCGCCGGCATCGGCCGGGAGTTCGCCGAGCAGCTCGCCGCCCGCGGGCTCGACCTCGTGCTGGTCGCCCGCGACGAGGCCCGGCTCGCGGAGGCCGCGGACCAGCTCGCCCGCCGCCACGGCGTCCACGTCGAGACCCTGGCGGCCGACCTCGCCGACCGCGCGGACGTCGACCGCGTCGCCGCCCGCCTGGCCGACCCCGCCCGGCCCGTGGGGTGGCTCGTCAACAACGCGGGCTTCGGCCTCAAGGAGCGGTTCCTCGACGCCGACGTCGAGGCGGAGCAGGCCATGCTCGACGTGCTCGTGACCGCCGTGCTGCGCCTGACCCACGCGGCGCTGCCGGGGATGGTGGAGCGCGGGGGCGGCACGGTCGTCAACGTCTCGAGCGTCGCCGCGTTCCTCCCCCGCGGCACGTACGGCGCCGCGAAGGCCTGGGTGAACCGCTTCGGTGTCTGGGCAGCGCAGGAGTACGGCCCGCGCGGCGTGCGGGTGACGACGGTCTGCCCCGGCTTCGTGCGCACCGAGTTCCACGGCCGGATGGGCGTCGAGCGGGGCTCGGCCCCGCGGGCGCTGTGGCTGCAGCCGGAGGTCGTGGTGCGCGAGTCGCTGGCCGCGGTCGAGGCGAACCGGGCGCTGGTGGTGCCGACGCGGCGCTATCGCGCGCTCGTGGGCCTCGCCCGCGCCGTGCCGACGCCGGTGCTGCTGCGCTTCCAGCGCCTGGGGCGCTGAGCCCGCTCCCGAACGGGCGCGGAGCGGCCCGCAGAACCGGGGGGGGGGCGGACCAGCCCTCAGACCGGCGCCCGCCCATGCCAGAGCATCGGCGTGCCGGACCGCCCGGCCTCCCGCGCGGCGTCCTCGGCCGCGGCGAGCAGCCGGGCGAGCTCGTCGGGGGCCGTCAGGTTGCACCCGAGGTCGTGGTCGACCTTGCCCGTGCCGTGGTAGTCGCTCGAGCCGGTGACGACGAGGTCGAGCGCCCGCGCGATCCCCCGCAGCTCGGCGCGGGCGGCGACGTCGTGGTCCTGGTGGTCGACCTCGATGCCGACGAGCCCGCGCGAGCGCAGGTGCGCCAGGCCCTCCGCGTCCAGCACGCCGGGGTCGTGCCGGCCCCACGGGTGGGCGACGACGCAGACGCCGCCGGCGGCACGGACGACGTCGAGGACGGCCTCGAGCTCGACCGCGGCGCGGCCGTGGTACGCCGGCCGGCCCGGGCTGAGGTACCGGTCGAACGCCTCGGCGCGGGACGCGACGTACCCCGCCTCCACGAGCGCGTCCGCCACGTGCGGGCGCCCGACGGCCGCGGTGGGACCGGCGACCCGTCGTACCGCCTCGACCGTGAGGTCGACCCCCAGGTCCCGCAGCCGGTCGACCATGCCGGGCACGCGGGCGTCGCGCCCCTCCAGGACGGCGCGCAGCTGGGTGACCAGCGGCGGGTACGCCGGGTCAGGGAGGTAGGCGAGCAGGTGCACGCCGCGGCCCCGAAACCGCGTGCTGACCTCCATGCCCCGCACGAGGGCGACGCCGAGGGCCTCCGCCTCGACGGCGGCGGCCGCCCACCCCGCGCTGGTGTCGTGGTCGGTCACCCCGAGGACGTCGATGCCCGCGGCAGCCGCCGCCCGCACGAGCCCGGCGGGCGTGTCGGTGCCGTCACTGACGCTGGAGTGGGCGTGCAGGTCGATGCGCACCCCCCGACCCTAGGACGCCGGTGCCCACGGGCCGAACCGGGACGCCGGTCGGCCGGCACGCTCACCAGGCGGGGCGCTCACCGCCGAAGGGCAGCTCGACGAGCGGCGGCCCGAGCCCGGACACGTCGCGCAGGATCCAGTCGTCGCGCAGCAGCAGGATCGCCGAGGCGGGCCGCAGCACCAGCCACAACCAGCGCCCGAGCGCCTCGCCGGCCAGCACCGAGCGGTCGAACCGCTCGTCGGCGCCGCTGGTGGAGACCGTCCACAGCGGCACGGCCTGGGTGCCGATCCGCACCCGCACGTCGGGGGTGCCGCGCCCCACCTCCGTACCCGGGTCGGGGGCCGCGGTCCCGGCGCAGCGGGCGCCCAGGCCCACGCCCGGCTCCTCGGCCACGACCAGCACCTCGACGGGCCCGTCCAGGGCGCTGAGCCCGGAGGCGCACGTCAAGGTGGCCGCGGTGCTGTCCTCGTCGGCCCCCACGAGCGCGAAGTCGCTGACCTGCCACCCGGGCCCCAGCGGCCACGGCAGGTACGTCGGGAACGCCGGGGTGCGGCGCAGCTGCTCGGCGAACGCGTCGTAGGTGACCTCGTGCGGGCGCCACAGCGGGGCCGTCGGTCCGTGCGAGCCGCACGCCCAGGTGCCCTGCCACTCCGTGACCGGGGAGGGGCACCGCGGGCATCCTGCGACGAGCATGGGGCCTACGGTGCGGCGCCGGGTCCGACGCCGTCAAGCACCGGGCTCAAGCGTTCCAGCGCAGGAGCACCTGCTGCTCGCGCTCGTGACCGAGCTCGGTGAGGCGGGCGGTGTCGAGGCGCAGCAGCCGACCGTGGTCGGGCGGCAGACCCAGCCAGCGCGCCGCGAGCACGCGCAGCAGGTGGCCGTGCGCCACCAGCAGGACGTCGCGCTCCCGCACGTCGACGCGGGCCAGGACGTCGGCGAGCACCGCGTCGCACCGCGCGCCCACCTGGTCCGGCGTCTCCCCGCCGGGGACCTCGCCGGACCAGACCGTCCAGCCGGGGTGGTCCTCGCGGATCTCGGGCGTCGTGCGTCCCTCGAGGTCGCCGTAGTCCCACTCGACCAACCGCTCGTCGACCTCGGCCGCCCCGAACCCCACGATCTCCGCGGTACGGCGCGCCCGCGCCCGCGGGCTGGTCAGCGCCAGGGCCACGTCGCGCTCCGCCAGGCGCGGCGCGAGGGCGCGGGCCTGCTCCTCGCCCACCGCCGTGAGGGGGAGGTCGGTGACCGACGTGTGCCTCCCGTCGCGGCTCCACTCGGTCTCGCCGTGCCGCACGATCAGGATCGCCATGGCCCCGATCCTCCCCCGGGGCCCGGCGCGGGACGCAGGCGGGCCGGTTGCAAGATGGGGGACATGTCGGACGCACCCTCGACCCCGGTCTCCCCGCCCGCCCCCACCACCCCGCGCGTGCTCGCGGACGCCTACCTGCACGCGGTCGGCGAGCTCGACCCGCTCGTCAGCAGCAGCATCGGCCTGGTCGAGCACGAGGACCGGCTCCCCGACCTCTCCCCCGACGGTGCGGCCGCCCGGGCGGACCTGGCCCGGCGGACCCTGGCGGACCTGACGGCGCTCGAGCGCGACGGGGCGGCGCGAGACGAGCTCGAGGCCCGCTGCGCCCGCCTGCTGCGCGACCGCCTGGGCGTCGAGGTCGAGGCGTTCGAGCGCGGGGAGCACCTGCGCACCGTGCGCAACCTGATGGGCCCCGCCCAGTCCGTGCGCAGCACCTTCGACCTCATGCCGACCGCGACGGAGGAGGACTGGGCGACGATCGCGCGACGGATGGCGCGCGTGCCCGACGCCTACGCGTCGTGGACGGCCGCGCTGGAGGAGGGCCGCCGCCGGGGCCTGCTCGCCGCGCCGCTGCAGGTCGAGACCCTGGTCGGCCAGCTCGACGCCTGGACCGCGGCGCCCGCGTCGTGGTTCCACGGCTTCGTGGCGGGCGGCCCCGAGGCGCTGGGCCCCGAGCTGGGCGCCGCCGCCGACCGGGCGGCCGCCGCGGTCGCGGACCTGCGCGACTACCTCGCCGGCACCTACCTGCCCGCCGCGGCCGGGACCCCCGACGCGGTCGGCGAGGACCGCTACGTCTTCGGCGCCCGCCGCGTCGCGGGCGCCACCATCGACCCGGCCGCCACCTACGCGTGGGGCTGGGAGGAGGTGCGGCGCATCCGGGCGGAGATGGAGGTGCTGGCGGACGAGATCCTCCCCGGCGCCTCGCCGGTGGAGGCCATGCGCCACCTCGACGTGCACGGCCGCGCGGTCGAGGGCGTCGACGAGGTGCGGGACTGGCTGCAGGCGATGATGGACCGCACCATCACCGAGCTCGACGGCACCCACTTCGACATCGCGCCGCCGCTGCGCACCGTGGAGGCGATGATCGCGCCGCCCGGCAGCGCGGCCGCGCCGTACTACACGCGCCCCTCGATCGGCTTCGCCCGCCCGGGCCGCACCTGGCTCCCGACGCTGGGGCGCACGCGCTTCCCGGTCTACGACCTCGTCAGCACCTGGTACCACGAGGGTGTCCCGGGCCACCACCTCCAGCTGGCCCAGTGGGTGCACGTCGCGCCGAGCCTCTCGACGTACCAGACCACGCTGGGGTCCTCCAGCGGCGCCACCGAGGGGTGGGCGCTCTACGCGGAGCGCCTGATGGACGAGCTGGGCTACCTCGACGCCGAGACGCGCATCGGGTACCTCGACGCGCAGGTCATGCGGGCCATCCGGGTGGTCATCGACATCGGCATGCACCTCGGCTACCGCGTCCCGGACGACTCCCCGCTGGCCCCCGGCGAGACCTGGACGCCCGCGCTGGCGCGCGAGTTCTTCGGGATGCACTCGGGGCGCCCCGGGGACTTCATGGACTCCGAGATCGTGCGCTACCTGGGCTGGCCCGGGCAGGCCATCAGCTACAAGCTCGGGGAGCGCGCCTGGCTGGCCGGCCGCGAGGCCGCACGGGCCGCGCACGGCGACGCGTTCGACCTCAAGGCGTGGCACATGGCGGCGCTGTCGCTGGGCGCCCTCGGGCTCGACGACCTCGAGGAGGAGCTGGGCCGGTTGTGAGCCCCCGCGACCCGCGGGGCCCGACGGCCCCGCGGGTGGCTCGGCGGGTGGCTCGGCGGGTGGCTCGGCGGGTGGCTCAGCGGGGGACGAGCGCCCAGTAGTCGAGGTCGAGCAGCACGCCGGGGGCGTACTTGCCGTCCTCGCCGCGCAGCGTCATCGTCTCGTCGCGGCCCTTGGTCGCGACGAGGCGCAGGCGCAGGGCGCCGACGCCCGGCGCGGGGGTCTCGGCGACGTCGAGCACCTCCGACCAGGCGTAGACGGTGTCGCCGGCGAACGCCGGCGCCGTGTGGGCGCCCGCGTTGATGGCGGCGACGAGCTGGGCGTTGGCCAGGCCGTTGAACGACAGGGCCCGGGCCAGGGAGATGACGTGGCCGCCGTACACGAGGCGTCGCCCGTCGGGCCGGGCCTCCGCGTTGAAGTGCACCTTCGCCGTGTTCTGCCACAGGCGGGTCGCCATCATGTGCTCGGCCTCGGACAGGGTGACGCCGTCGACGTGGTCGATGCGCTCCCCCACCTCGTAGTCACCGAGGCGGTGCGGCTCCCCCGCGGCGACCACGTCGTACGACGTGAGGTCGAGCCCGGCGGGGACGACGAGGTCCTCGACCGCGACCGCGTCGGCCAGCTGCGGCACGACGGTCTCGGGGGCCGGCGCCTCGGGGTCGCGCTTGTGCACCATCACCCAGCGGGCCCAGTCGAGGACGACCTCGCCCGCCTGGTCGGTGGCCGTCGAGCGCACCCACACGACGCCGGTGCGGCCGTTGGAGTTCTCCTTGAGGCCGATGACCTCGGAGCGCGTGGCCAGCGTGTCGCCGGGAACCACCGGGCGGTGGAAGCGGCACTCGGCGTACCCGAGGTTCGCGACCGCGTTGAGGGACACGTCCGGCACGGTCTTGCCGAAGGCGACGTGGAAGGCCAGGAGGTCCTCGACCGGCGCGGGCGTCAGGCCGACGGAGGCGGCGAACCGCGCGGAGGACCAGACGGCGAACCGCGTGGGGTAGATCGCGCCGTACAGCGCGCGGTCGCCCTCGGTGATCGTGCGCGGCGTCGCGTGCTCGATCACCTGCCCGACGGTGAAGTCCTCGAAGAAGTTCCCGGGGTTGGTCTTCGGCATGCGGGTCATCATGACCGACGGCACGGCGCCCGGGCCACGAGGGTCGGCGGGGTGCGCGATGATGGGAATCGACGACAGCACGCTGCCGGCACGGGGCGGCGCCGCCGACCGCGCGGTCGGCGGGAGGACGGGGGGACGAGCGGTGGCGCAGTACCCGCAGGTGGGTGAGACGTTCGGGCCGTACCTGGTGACGGGCGTGATCGGCGAGGGCGGCATGGGCGTGGTCTTCGCCGCCCGGCAGGCGGGGCTCGACCGCACGGTCGCCCTCAAGGTGCTCGCGCCGCACCTCGCCCGCCAGGCCGACTACCGGGAGCGGTTCGGGCGGGAGGCCGCGGCGCTGGCCCGGCTGGACTCCCCCCACGTCATCCACGTCTACGACCACGGCGAGATCGACGGCTGCCTCTACCTCGCGACGCAGTACGTCGCGGGCGGCGACCTCGGGCGCATGCTCGCCACGCACGGTGCGCTGCCCCTGCCCGCCGCGGCCACGATCGCCGCGCAGGTGGCCGACGCGCTGGGCGACGCCCACCGCGCCGGGATCCTCCACCGCGACGTGAAGCCCAGCAACATCCTGCTGCGCGCGGGCAGCACCGACCCGTTCTCCTACCTGTGCGACTTCGGCATCGCCCAGGCCGCGGGCAGCGGGCTGACGACCGCCGGCGCGGTCGCCGGCACCATCTCCTACCTCGCGCCCGAGCGCTGCCGCGGCGAGGCCGCCACGCCCGCGGCGGACGTCTACGCCCTCGGCTGCGTGCTGGTGGCCGCGGTGACGGGCCACGCGCCGTACCGCGGCAGCGACGTCGAGGTCGGCGTGCAGCACCTGCAGGCCCCGGTGCCCCAGCTGCCCGGCGACCCGGTCGTGCTCGGGCCGCTCAACGAGGTGCTGCGCCGCAGCCTGGCGAAGGACCCCGCCCACCGGTACGGCGACGCCACCGCGATGCGCGACGCGCTGCGGGAGGTCGCGGCGACCGCGCGCCGCCAGGGGGCGCCGTCGCTGCTGCCACCACCTGCCGCGCCCACCCACCCGAACGGCGCCCTGCCGCCCCTGCCCCCCGGCACCGGTCACGGCACCGGCCACGGGACCGGCCACGGGACCGGCCACGGAACGGGTGGGAGCGCGCCGTTCCCGCTGCCCGCGGGCGCGGCCCCGGGCGGGGCCGGGGGCAGCCGCCGCCGGGCCACCGCGTGGGCGCTGGCCGCCGTGGTGGCGGTCGTGGCGGCGACCGCGGTCACCGTGGGGCTGCTCGTGGCCGGCGACGACGAGCCCGACACCGCCGCGTCGCGGGCGGCCACCTCCAGCACGAGTGCGGACGACACCGGGACGACGGACGCCACCGACGACGCCAGCGACGACGCCACCGACGACGCCACGGACGAGCCCGCCGAGGAGGCGACGGACACCACGGGCGACGACGGCGCGCCCGTCGCGGCGCCGTACCCCGGCGCCACGACCGCCGACCCGGCCACCGGTCCCACGATCGACACCGGGGCGTTCACCTACCGCGTGCCACAGGGGTGGGAGACCCAGGAGGCGTCGGCGCAGTTCACCTCCGTCGTGGTCGACACCTCCCCCGAGGGCACGTTCGCCCACAACGTCAACACGGTCGCGGAGGCGGTGCCGTCCGGCACGACCCTCGGCCAGGTGATGGTGGGCTCGAGCCAGGCGCTCGAGCAGGTCGGCGCCACCGACATCGAGATGGGCGCCGTCGTCGGCATCGACGGCGTGAACGCGGCCTACCAGTCCGCGACCCTGCTGGCGCCGGGCGGCCAGCCCTACGACGTCCACCAGTTCATCACCGTCCGCGACACGACGGTGCACACCATGACGATCAGCCAGGCGGCCGACACGCCCTCGGCGGCCTCGGAGGCCGAGGTGGGCTCGATCATCGCCACCCTGCGCTGGACCCCCTGACCCACGGGGCGCTCCCGCCGTCCCCTGACGCGGTCGGTGCGTTTGACGGGGGCCGCCGTGGGATACGGTCGCCGGGCACGGCCGCGGGCCGACGCGTCCACCCTCCCCGACGCGTGCCCGGGGCGCCGGCACGCAGACGAGCGAAGGAGGCCGCGTGGCGAAGTTCCCCGAAGTGGGCGACCAGTTCGGCTCCTACCGCGTCACCGGCCAGATCGGCCAGGGCGGCATGGGCGTCGTGTACGCCGCGGAGCAGACGGGCCTCGGGCGCACGGTGGCCCTGAAGGTGCTCGCCCCGCAGTACGCCGCCCAGGGCGACTACCAGGAGCGGTTCGTCCGCGAGGCCTCGGTGCTCGCCCGGCTCGACTCCGTCCACATCATCCACATCTACGACCACGGCGAGCAGGACGGCTGCCTGTACATCGCGACGCAGTACGTCACCGGCGGGGACCTCGGCCAGGCCATCAAGCAGGGCGAGGGCATGCCCGTGCGCGAGGCGGCCGAGATCGTCGCCCAGACGGCCGGGGGCCTCCACGACGCCCACAAGGCGGGCGTCATCCACCGCGACGTCAAGCCCAGCAACGTGCTGCTGCGCGACCGCAGCGACGACCTGCACGCCTACCTCTGCGACTTCGGCATCGCCCAGGGCGGCCAGCCCGGGTTGACGGTGGCCGGCTCGGTCGCGGGCACGATGGGCTACATGGCGCCCGAGCGGTGCCGCGGCGAGGCCGCCACCCCCGCGAGCGACATCTACGCGCTGGGCTGCGTGCTGTGGACCGCGCTGGCGGGGCGCCCGCCGTACCAGGGCACCGACGTCGAGGTCGGCCTGGCCCACCTGAGCGAGCCGGTGCCCCAGTTCGTCGAGGGCGACCCGATGGCCCGCATCATCAACGCGGTGCTGCGCCGCTCGATGGCGAAGGACCCGGCGGCCCGCTACCCCGACGCGGCCTCGATGCGCCGTGACCTGCGCACGGTCGTCGACCGCGCCCGCACCCAGCCCGAGCTGCGGCTCGTGCCCGACCTCGGGGAGCCGACCCTGCCGGGTGCCCCGGCGGTCCGGCCCGCCGGACGCATCCCGGGACCCGCGGGCGGCGCGCCCAGCCGCGGCTCGAGCCCGTCGGGCCCGGGCCTGGGCCGGCCCACCGGCACCACCGGACCGGTCGGTCGCACCGGCGCACCTGGCGCCCCTGGCTCGGGGGGCACGGGCGGCACGGGCGGCTCGCGTCCCGCAGCCGGTCTGCCGCCACGCCCGGGCGGCCCCGCTGCTCCCGGCGGCGCTGCGGGCACGCCGTACCGCGGTGACGCCGCGTCGCGCGGCTCGAGCGCGGGCCACCCCGCCCACCGCGGCCCCGTGCCGGGCTCGAGCCCCTCGAACCCCGCCCATCGCGCCACCCCGCAGGGCACCGGCTCGGGGGCACGCCCGCTCCCGCAGCGGCCCGCGGCGCCGTCGAGCGGCTCCAACCCCAGCATCCGTCCGCCGGCCGGGCGCCCCGGTGGGCCCGGTGCGCCGGGGCCGCGTCCTGCTCCCCCGCGCCCGGCCGGTCCGACGGGCCCCGCCGCCCGGAAGGGCGCGTCGCGCCCCTCCGGGTCGACCGGCACCTCGGGCCCGAGCGTGCAGGCCATCGCCGCCGTCGCGATCGCGGCGATCGCCGTGGTCGTGCTGCTCGTCGTCCTCCTCACCGCGGGCTGAGGTCCCTCCCCGGCCCACGGTCGGTGGGCACGCCACGTCGCGCGCAGGCCCCACCCACGACGAGGGCCGCACCACCGTCGTGGTGGTGCGGCCCCCGCCTCGCGCTCCGTGCGGCTGCCGCGTCGTGGGGCGCGCGCCGGTCAGCTCTTGAGCTGGTACTCCTTGAGCATCGAGCGGCCGATGATCATCTTCTGGATGTCGCTGGTGCCCTCGCCGATGAGCATGAACGCGGCCTCGCGGTAGAGCCGCTCGATCTCGTACTCCTTGGAGTAGCCGTAGCCGCCGTGGATGCGGAACGACGCCTCGACGACCTCGTTGCAGTACTCGCTCGCGAGCATCTTGGCCATGCCGGCCTCCACGTCCATGCGCTGACCCGAGTCCTTCAGCCGCGCCGCGCGCACCATCATCGTGTGGGCCGTCTCGACCTTCGTGGCCATCTCGGCGATCCGGAACAGGATCGCCTGGTGCTCGGCGATCGGCTTGCCGAAGGTCTGGCGCTGCTGGGCGTAGGCCGTGCCGAGCTCGAAGGCACGGTTGGCGATGCCGCACGCGCGGGCCGCGACGTTGACGCGGCCGACCTCGACACCGTCCATCATCTGCGCGAAGCCCTTGCCCGGGGCGCCACCCAGCACCTGGTCCGCGGAGATCTCGTGGCCCTCGAGGATCATCTCCGTGGTGTCGATGCCCTTGTAGCCCATCTTGTCGATCTTGCCGGGGATCGTGACGCCCTGGGCGGTCTCACCGAACCCGGCCTCCTTCTCCACCAGGAAGGTCGTCATGTTCTTGTAGACGCTCTCGGCACCCTCGTCGGTCTTCACCAGCACCGCCACCAGCGTGGAGGAGCCACCGTTGGTCAGCCACATCTTCTGCCCGGTGATCGAGTACGACCCGTCCTCGCGCCTGGTCGCCTTCGTGGTGATGGCCGAGACGTCCGAGCCCAGGCCGGGCTCCGACATCGAGAACGCGCCCCGCACCTCACCGGTCGCCATGCGCGGCAGGTACTTCTGCCGCTGCTCCTCGGTGCCGTGCTTCATCAGCAGGTACGCGACGATGAAGTGGGTGTTGATGACACCCGACACGCTCATCCAGCCCCGCGCGATCTCCTCCACGCACAGGGCGTAGGTCAGCAGCGACTCGCCCAGCCCGCCGTACTCCTCGGGGATCATCAGCCCGAACACCCCGAGCTCCTTGAGCCCCTCCACGATCTCCGTGGGGTACTCGTCCGCATGCTCCAGCTCGGTCGCGACCGGGATGATCTTGTCCTCGACGAACTGACGCACGGCCTTGACGATCTCCGTCTGGACATCGGTCAAGCCGTCGGTCTGGCAGAGCCGGGCCATGGTGTTCCTTCCGCACGGGGGCAGGGGCTGGGCGCAGCGTAGTGGCTCGCGCCCCCGGGGAGGTTACCGCTGAGTACGACGCGGGCACAGGCCCCGTCCGCGGGCGGTGCCGACGGGCCGGTCGCGGGCCCCGTGGGAGCGGTCGGCGGGCGCGCGCCGTGCGGCGTCGGGGCCGGTGGCGTAGCGGTAGCGTTGGGCCGTGAGCTCCCCGACCCCGCGCGTGTACGCCGCCCGCCTGCTCGGACTGCCGGTCTTCGACCCGCAGGGCGAACAGGTGGGCAAGGTGCGCGACGTCGTCGTGGTGCTGCGCAGCGACGGGGGTCCCCCGCGCGCGGTCGGCCTCGTCATCGAGGTGTTCGGCCGACGCCGGGTGTTCCTGCCCATGACGCGCGTGCTGGCCATCGAGGCGGACCACGTGGCCACGACGGGCCTGCTGAACGTCCGCCGGTTCGAGCAGCGGCCCACCGAGATCCTCGTGATCGCCCAGATGCTCGACAGCCGCGTGACGCTGCGCCACAGCGGCGTCACCGGGACGGTGTTCGACATCGCGGTCGAGCAGAGCCGCACCCGTGACTGGTTCGTCTCCCGCATCGCCGTGCGCGAGTCCTCGCGCACCTTCCGCCGCCGCGGCCAGACCCACGTCGTGGAGTGGGGCGAGGTCGAGGGACTGGGCCGCCGAGACGACGCGCAGGGCGCGACGCGGCTGCTCACCGCCCTCGGCGAGATGCGCCCCGCGGACGCGGCGCGCACCATCCACGAGCTGCCCCCGGAACGCCGGCGCTCCGTCGTGCTCGCCCTCACCGACGACCGGCTCGCCGTGATCCTCGAGGAGATGTCGGAGGAGGACCAGGTCGAGGTCGTCGACCTGCTCGACTCCGAGCGTGCCGCCGACGTGCTGGAGGAGATGTCGCCCGACGACGCCGCCGACCTCATCGCCGAGCTGCCCGCCGACACCGCCGCGCAGTTGCTGGCCCTCATGGAGCCCGAGGACGCCGCCGACGTGCGCCGGATGATGGCGTACGCCGAGGAGACCGCCGGCGCGATGATGACGCCCGAGCCGGTCATCCTCTCCCCCGACGCCACCGTCGCCGACGCGCTCGCCCACGCCCGCAACGCGGAGATCACGCCCTCCCTGGCGGCCCTGGTGTTCGTGTGCCGCCCGCCCCTGGAGACCCCGACGGGCAAGCTGCTGGGCGCGGCCCACATCCAGCGCCTGCTGCGGGAGCCTCCCTCGAGCCTCGCGGCGTCGGCGATCGACCCCTCGCTCGACCCCATCCGGCCCGACGCCAACATCGACGAGGTCGCGGCCCACCTCGCGACGTACAACCTCGTCGCCGCCCCGGTGACCGACGAGCAGGGCCGCCTGCTCGGGGCCGTCACCGTCGACGACCTCCTCGACCACCTGCTGCCCGAGGACTGGCGCGAGCGCGCGGCGGAGCGGGGTGAGCGCCGGTGAACGCCCGCGGCCAGGGCCGCGACCGCGGACGCCTCGACACCCCGCAGGACGCCCGCCGGCACCTCGTGCGGCGCCCGGCCTACGACTCCGACGCGTTCGGCAGCTTCGCCGAGCAGTTCGCGCGCTTCATGGGCACCGCGCGGTTCCTGCTCTACATGTCGCTGTTCGTCGTCGTGTGGGTCGTGTGGAACGTCGCGACGCCCGACGCCTGGCAGTTCGACCCGTTCCCCTACATCTTCCTCACGCTGATGCTGAGCCTGCAGGCCTCCTACGCCGCGCCGCTGATCCTGCTGGCGCAGAACCGGCAGGAGAACCGCGACAAGGTCGTCGCGGAGCAGGACCGCCGGGCCAACGCCCGCGCCCACGCCGACATGGAGTTCCTCGCCCGCGAGGTGGCCTCGCTGCGCCTCGCGGTCGGCGAGGTCGCGACGCGCGACTTCGTGCGCAGCGAGCTCCGGGCCCTGCTCGCCGAGCTGGGCGACGGCGAGGAGCGCGAGGGCGGGCGGGAGCCCGGACGGGAGGGCGCCCGGGACGCCGGCCGCGAGACGCGCGAGCCGGACTCCGGCCGCTCCCGCGAGGAGGGCACCGACGGCGGTCGCCGCAGGCGCGACGGATAGGCTGGGGGGCATGAGCGCCACCCCGCCGGCAGGCACGCCGAGCGTCGAGCAGGTCACCACCGCCCTCGGCTCCGTCAACGACCCCGAGATCAAGCGACCCATCACCGAGCTCGGCATGGTCGACGACGTGGCGGTCGACCCCGACGGCCAGGTCCGCGTCAAGGTCCTGCTGACGGTCGCCGGCTGCCCGCTGAAGGACACCATCAACCGGGACGTCACGGCCGCCGTCGGCGGGCTCGCCGGCGTCACCGGCGTGTCGGTCGAGCTGGGCGTGATGAACGCCGACCAGCGCGCGAACCTGCAGTCGACGCTGCGCGGCGGCCAGGCCCAGCGCGAGATCCCCTTCGCCCAGCCCGGCTCGCTGACCCGCGTCTTCGCGGTCGCCAGCGGCAAGGGCGGCGTCGGCAAGTCGTCCGTGACGGTGAACCTCGCCCTGGCGATGGCGCAGCAGGGCCTGAAGGTCGGCATCGTCGACGCCGACATCTACGGGCACTCGGTGCCCGCCATGCTGGGCGTCGCCGACGCCCGCCCCACCCAGGTCGACGACCTGATCATGCCGGTCCCGACGCCGTCGGGCGTCTCCGTCATCTCCATCGGCATGCTGAAGCCGCGCCGCGACCAGGTCGTCGCCTGGCGCGGCCCCATGCTCGACCGGGCGCTCGTGCAGATGCTCTCGGACGTCTACTGGGGCGACCTCGACGCCCTCCTGCTCGACCTGCCCCCGGGCACGGGCGACATCGCCATCTCGCTGGGCCAGCACCTGCCGAACGCCGAGGTCCTCGTCGTGACCACCCCGCAGGAGGCGGCCGCCGAGGTCGCCGAGCGCGCCGGCACGATGGCCTCGATGATGCACCAGCGCGTCGTCGGCGTCGTGGAGAACATGAGCTACTTCCTCAGCCCGCAGGGCGAGAAGCTCGAGATCTTCGGCACGGGCGGCGGCGACCGCGTCGCGGCCACGCTGTCCGAGCGGTTCGGGTACGACGTGCGCGTCCTCGGCCGCGTGCCGCTCGACCCGACGCTGCGCGAGGGCGGCGACTCCGGCAAGCCCATCGTCGAGTCGGACCCGACGTCGCCCGCCGCGCAGGAGCTGCTCGAGGTCGCCCGCTCGCTCACCGGTCGGGGCCGCGGCCTCGCCGGCATGCAGCTCGGCCTCACGCCCACCGCGAAGTTCTGATCCGGTGTTCGGCGTCGGGCTGTCCGAGCTGGCGGTCATCGCGCTCGTCGCGATGATCGTGCTCGGCCCGGACAAGCTCCCGGAGGTCGCCCGCCAGGCCGGGCAGATGGTGCGCCAGCTGCGCCGCATGGCGAACACCGCCCGCGACGACCTGCGCACCGAGCTCGGGCCGGAGTACGCCGACCTCGAGCTGCGCGACCTCGACCCGCGCGTCATCGTGCGCAAGCACGTGATGGAGGCGCTGGCCGAGGAGGAGGAGTCGAAGCCCCAGCGCGCGGGCATGCGCCCCCTCGCTCCGGGCGAGCTCCCGCCGTACGACGCCGACGCCACCTGAGCGTCCCCGCACCCGCCGGGCGCCCGACCGGATGATCGGGTGCGGGTGAGCGCCTAGACCGTGCCGCGCTGCTCGCTCTGCACGGCCGCCAGCCCGGCGAAGGGCACGAGGGCGACCTCCGGCGTGCGGCCCCGGACGGGCTCGCCCCGGCCGACCTCGACGAAGTCGGCCCCGACGCGGTGCAGCACCCCCTCCGTGCGCGCGCCCGAGACGGCGTGGAGGACGCAGCGCTCCCCCGCCTCCGCCAGGCGCCGCAGGGCCGAGCCCAGGCCGAGGCGGTGCACCACCGACCACGCCGACTCCGGGCGCGAGCGCTCCGACGCGCCGCGCACCAGCTCGATCGTCCCGGTACGCACCACCCAGTCGCTGCGCGGCGTCTCGACCAGGCACCAGCCGTCCCCGACCCGGCGCAGCCGGCCCGCGACGGCACCGGGTCCCCGCACGTCGAGCACGACCTCGGCCTCCAGCGACGCCATGAGGCGGCTCGCCAGGCTGACCTGGCGGTACTCCGCGCGCGCCCGGTCCGCCACCTCCGCGGCCCGCTCGCGCTCGAACGCGACGGCGGCCTGCTGCTCGAGGTCGTCGAACAGCGCGAAGACCTGCTCCTCCCAGCGCACGAGGTCGAGCCTCGCACCGCCCGACCGCCCCCACAACTGTTGACAACTCGTTGACACCGCCAGCCAGGCGTCCTTAGATGAAGCAAACAGACGCAAACGCAAAGGTTCTCGGGATGTCACACCTCAGCGCAGCGTCGCCCCGACGCGTCCTCGCCGTCTGGGCCGGCGCCACCACCGCCCTCGCGGGCCTGCTCCTCCTCGCCTGGCCGAGCCTCGAGCCGGCCCTGCCGGCCCTCTCCGGCGCCCCGGTGGGGTACGGCGAGCTCCTCACCGCCCTCGCCGCGGCCGTGCTGCTCCTGGCGGCCCCCTGGTGCTGGTGCGTCGTCACGCTGGTGGCGCTCGACGCCCTGCGGGGACGGGAGCGCCGCCGTACCGGGTGCCCGGAGGCGCTGCGCCGCTGGGTGCTCACCGCCTGCGGCGTCGTCGTGCTGTCCGCGGCGGTGGCCCCGGCCGCCCACGCCACGCCCGGCGAGGGCTCGGCCAGCGGGGCGGTGGCCGGCGGCGAGCCCCCGGTGAGCGCACTCCTCGACGGCCTGCCGCTGCCCGACCGCCCGCTCGAGGGCGCCGCGGCCGGCGCGCTGGGCGGCCCGGCCGAGCCCGTCCCGGCTCCCCCGGCGGCCCCCGCTCCCCCGGCTCCCCCGGCCCCACCCGCACCCCCGGCCGTCCCCGCCACCGCCGTCCACGCCGTCGTCCCCGGCGACACGCTCTGGGACCTCGCCGCCGCGACCCTGCCGACGGGCAGCAGCGACGCCCACGTCGCCGCCGCCGTCGTGCGCCTGCACGCCGCCCACCGGGGCGTCGTGGGCCCCGACCCCGACCTGATCCTGCCCGGCCAGCGGCTCGACCTGAGCGCTGCGCTGCCGACCGACCCGCACCGCGCGCCCTGAGGAGGACCGCCATGACCGACCCGACCCGACGTCAGCGCGGCAGCGTGACCGCCCTGCCGGCCCCGCGCCCCGTCGTACCCGTGCGGGCCAGCCTGCAGGGCACCCTCGCCCTCGACCTGGTGCCCGCGATGGACCCGCCTGCGGCCCCGCGGCGTCGTGCCCGCGACGCCGACCACGTCGCGCCGTCGGCGGCCCGCCCCGGCGCCGGGATGCCCGGCGACGCCGACCTGCGCACGCGCCGCGACCTGGAGCGCTGGGCGCACCGCTACGTGCAGGCCGCCGTCGAGATCGCCGGGGGCGACCGCCCCGCGACCCAGCTGCTGCGCTGGACCACGCGACCCGTCTACCTCGACCTCGAGCGCCGCGGCCAGCTCGTGGCGCGGGCCAGCGTGCACCACGGCGCGGGCCGCAGCCGCTCGACGGTGCGCCCGCACGTGCTCAGCGTGCACGTGGGGTTCGTCGGCCCGGGCAGCGCGGAGGTGTGCGCCCACGTGCGGTACGGCGGCCGCTCCCGCGCCGTCGCCGCCCGCTTCGAGCGCGGCGACGAGCGCTGGACCTGCACCGCCCTCGAGTTCGCCTGACCGCCTGGGCACCCAGGGACGCGACGAGCGCCGGGCCCCCGCGGGGACCCGGCGCTCGTCGTCGGTGCTGCGTCAGCCGTTGACGCGGGCGGTGAGCCCCGTGGGGCCGCCCGGCGCGCCGTGGCAGCGCTTGTACTTCTTGCCCGAGCCGCAGGGGCACAGGTCGTTGCGGCCGGCGTCGGCGTACGGGTCGTCCGCCTTCGTGACGGCGTCGCGCTGGACGACGGCGTCGCCGTCCTCCGACGGGGCCGTGTAGGTCAGGCCCTGCGGCTTGCGCGACGGCTCGAGACCCTTGGCCCGGATGATCGGCTGACGCTTGGTCAGCTCGACCGCACCGGCGAGCGCCGGGTCGGTGACGACCTCCGCCTCGGCCTCCGCGGGCGCCTCGGCCGGCGCCTCCTCGACCTGGACGTCGAGGTTGAAGAGGTAGCCGACGGCCTCCTCCTTGATGCCGTCCATCATCGCGCCGAACATGTCGTAGCCCTCGCGCTGGTACTCCACCAGCGGGTCGCGCTGCGAGTACGAGCGCAGGTAGATGCCGTCGCGCAGGTAGTCCATCTCGTACAGGTGCTCGCGCCACTTGCGGTCGAGCACGGTCAGCACGACGCGCCGCTCGAGCTCGCGCATGACCTCGCCGCCGATCTCGGCCTCGCGGGCGTCGTACGCCGCCAGGGCGTCCTTCGCCAGGTCGGCGGCCAGGTCCTCGCGGCTCATGCCGGCGCGGCCGCCGGCCTTCTCGACGAGCTCGTCCGCGTCGAGCGAGACGGGGTAGAGCTGGCGCAGGGCCGTCCACAGCGCCTCGAGGTCCCAGTCCTCCGGGTACTCCTGCGTGGCCGACATGACGTAGCTGGTGACGGTGTCCTCGATGAACCCGCGCACCTGCTCCGAGAGGTCCTCGCCCTCGAGCACCTGGCGGCGCTCGCGGTAGATGACCTCGCGCTGGCGGCTCATCACGTCGTCGTACTTCAGGACGTTCTTGCGGGACTCGAAGTTCTGCGCCTCGACCTGGCCCTGGGCGTTCGCGATCGTCTTCGTGACGCGCTTCGCCTCGATCGGGACGTCGTCGGGCACGCGCATCACCGTCATCACGCGGTCGACCCACTCCGCCTTGAACAGGCGCATGAGCTCGTCCTCGAGCGAGAGGTAGAAGCGCGACTCGCCCGGGTCGCCCTGACGACCGGAACGACCTCGCAGCTGGTTGTCGATGCGGCGCGACTCGTGGCGCTCGGTGCCGATCACGTAGAGGCCGCCGAGCTCGCGGACCTCGTCGTGCTCGTCGGCGACCTGCTTCTTGATCCGCTCCAGCGTCTCGGGCCACGCGGCCTCGTAGGCCTCGTTGTCCTCGACGGGGTCGAGGCCCTTCTTGCGCAGCTCGGCGTCGGCCAGGAACTCCACCGAGCCACCGAGCATGATGTCGGTGCCGCGGCCGGCCATGTTGGTCGCCACCGTGACGGCGCCCTTGTGGCCCGCCTGCGCGACGATCTTGGCCTCGTCGGAGTGGAACTTGGCGTTGAGGACCGAGTGCGGGATGCCGCGCTTCTTCAGCATCGACGACAAGAGCTCGGACTTCTCGACCGAGACGGTGCCGACGAGGATCGGCTGGCCCTTGCGGTGGCGCTCCTCGATGTCCTTGACGACGGCCTCGTACTTCGCCTTCTCCGTGCGGTAGACGAGGTCGGGCTGGTCGATGCGCTTCGGCGGCTTGTTGGTGCGGATCGGCACCACGCCGAGCTCGTAGATCTTGTCGAACTCGGCCGCCTCGGTGAGGGCGGTGCCCGTCATGCCCGAGAGCTTCTCGTACTGGCGGAAGTAGTTCTGCAGCGTGATGGTGGCGAGCGTCTGGTACTCCTCGCGGACCTTCACGCCCTCCTTCGCCTCGATCGACTGGTGGAGGCCGTCGTTGTAGCGGCGCCCCGACAGCATGCGGCCCGTGTGCTCGTCGACGATGAGGACCTCGTCGTTCGCGACGACGTACTCCTTGTCGCGGTGGAAGAGCTCCTTGGCCTTGATCGAGTTGTTGAGGAACGAGATGAGGGGGGTGTTGGCCGCCTCGTACAGGTTCTCGATGCCGAGGTGGTCCTCGACCTTGGTGATGCCGGGCTCGAGCACCGAGATGGTGCGCTTCTTCTCGTCGACCTCGTAGTCGACGTCGCGCTGCAGCTTCTTGACGATGCGCGCGAACTCGCCGTACCACTTCACCTCGTCCTGCGTGGGGCCCGAGATGATGAGCGGCGTGCGGGCCTCGTCGATGAGGATCGAGTCGACCTCGTCGACGATCGCGAAGTTGTGGCCCCGCTGCACGCAGTCGGCGACCGAGGTCGCCATGTTGTCGCGCAGGTAGTCGAAGCCCAGCTCGTTGTTCGTCGCGTAGGTGATGTCGCAGTTGTAGGCCTCGCGGCGCGCCTCGGGACGCATCGACGGCAGGATCACGCCGGTCGTCAGGCCGAGGAAGTGGTGGACGCGGCCCATCCACTCCGCGTGGTACTTCGCGAGGTAGTCGTTGACCGTCACGACGTGGACGCCCTTGCCCGACAGGGCGTTGAGGTACGTCGGGAGGGTGGCGACCAGGGTCTTGCCCTCACCGGTCTTCATCTCGGCGATGTTGCCGAGGTGCAGCGCCGCGCCGCCCATGAGCTGGACGTCGTAGTGGCGCTGGCCGATGACGCGCTTCGCGGCCTCGCGGACCGTCGCGAACGCCTCGGGCATGAGGTCGTCCAGGGTCTCGCCGTTCTCCAGCCGCTTCTTGAAGTCGGCCGTCTGGCCCTGCAGCTCCTCGTCGCTCATCGCGACGTAGTCGTCCTCGATGGAGTTGACTGCGGAGGCGACGGCTTCGAGCTGTCGGATGATCTTGCCCTCGCCGGCTCGCAGCAGCTTGTCGATGATCGCCACGGGATGGAACTCCTGGTCAGGTTGCGGTAGGTCGCTCGCAGGCGTCGCGGGGCGCGACGGACGCGCCCGTCATGCTACCCGCGCCCGCCACCGCGCCCGGCAGCCGCACCGACGACCGCGGCGAGGCCGGGGGCCAGGTCGCCGCGGTCCCCCACCACGACGCGGGCCAGGCCCAGCCAGGCCGCGAGGTCCTCCAGGGTCGCGGCCAGCTGCTCCGCGGTGTCCGCCGGCGCCCCGGGCTCCGCGAACGCGGCGTGCACGAGCAGCCGGCCGGCGCCCGCGTCCGCGGCGCGGTCGGCCTTGAGGTCGACCCGGCCCACCACCCGGTCGCCGAGCAGGAACGGCAGCACGTAGTAGCCGTGCACCCGCTTGTGGGCCGGCACGTAGATCTCGATGCGGTAGTGGAAGTCGAACAGGGCCTCCGCCCGGGGCCGGAACCACACGACGGGGTCGAAGGGGCTCAGCAGGGTGCGGGCGGCGACCCGGCGCGGCAGCACCGCCTCGTGGTGGAGGTACGTCGGTGCCTCCCACCCGCGCACCCGCACGGGCTGGAGCTCCCCCGAGTCGACGAGCTCGGCGACGGCCCGTGCCGTCGGGGCGATCCGCAGGCGGAAGTAGTCGGCGAGGCAGGCGGTGCTGGCCACCCCGTGGCTGCGGGCCGCGCGGCGCACGAGCTCTCGCACCGCGTCCGGCTCGTCCGGCACGGGCGCGGCCAGCACGGCGGCCGGCAGCACCCGCTCGGGCAGGTCGTAGCGCCGCTCGAACGACACCGTCCGCCCGGCCACCGCGAGCTCCCCGGTGCGCATCAGCATCTCCAGCGCCCGCTTGGTGTCCGACCAGTTCCAGCCCCAGTGGTCCTTGCGGCGCGGGGCGCCCTCGTCGATCTCGCGCGACGTCACGGCGCCGCGGTCGGCGACCTCGGCGAGCACGCGTCGTACCAGCTCGGGGCGCTCCACCCCGATGCCCTCGCGCGCGTAGCGCTCCCGCCACGACGCCCGGCGCAGCTCCATGAGCGGCCACAGGTCGACGGGCACGTACGCCGCCTCGTGCGCCCAGTACTCCACGACCCGCCGCGGCGCGCGGGACGCGGCACGGTCGAGCATCCCGATGTCGAAGGCGCCCATGCGGGCGTACAGCGGCATGTAGTGCGCGCGCTGGAGCACGTTGACGGAGTCGATCTGCAGCAGCCCGGTACGGCGCAGCACGCGGTCGAAGGTGCGCAGCGTGGGGGTGGCGTGGCGGCGGTCGGTGAAGCCCTGGGCGGCGAGGGCGACCCGGCGCGCCTGGGCGGCCGACAGCTCGGTGGGGCGGGCGCTCACGGCGGCGGGTCGAGGAGCTTCTCGCGCACCGCGTACATCACGGCCTCCATCCGCGAGTGCAGCTGCAGCTTCTCCAGGATGTTGCGCACGTGGTTCTTGACCGTGTTCTCCGAGATCTCGAGCCGCTTGGCCACCTCGCGGTTGTTGATGCCCGTCGCCACCAGCCGCAGCACCTGGAGCTCGCGCTCGGTCAGCTTGAGGTTGGGCGCCGGGGTCCGCTCCCCCTGCGACATGTGCTTGAACTCGTCGAGCAGCTTCACGGCCATCGACGGGCTGATGAGCGACTGGCCGTCGGCGACGACCCGCACCGCCTGGGCGACCTCGTCGATCGAGGAGTCCTTCAGCAGGTAGCCCGAGGCGCCGCTCTTCACGGCCTCGTACAGGTCGGCCTCCTCGTCGGAGACCGTCAGCATGATGATCTTCGCGGCGGGCACCGCGTCCTTGATGGCCTTGCAGGCCGCGATGCCCGAGCCCTTCGGCATGCGGACGTCGAGGAGGACCACGTCCGGCGTCGTGCTCGTCGCCAGACGCAGGCCCTCCTCGCCGTCACCGGCCTCGCCGACCACCGTGATGCCGCCGTCGACGCCCAGGAGCATCGTCAGCCCCCGGCGGAACAGCTCGTGGTCGTCGACCACCAGCACGCGCACGGGAGCGGGCCCCGAGGCCTGGACGGAGGTGGTCACGCGCGGCATCCTCGCACGGGCAGCAGGCTCAACCCTCGGCGTGCCCCACCGCGACGGCCGCCGGGTCCACCCCGTCGAGGCCGTGGCCCACGTCGAGCGCGATCACGCCGTAGTCGTAGCCGCGGCGGCGGTAGACCACCGACGGCCGGTCGTTCGCCTTGTCGACGAACAGGTAGAAGTCGTGGCCGACCAGCTCCATCTCGTAGAGGGCCTGGTCGAGCGTCATCGGCTCCGCGGGGTGCACCTTCTCGCGCACCACGAGCGGACCGTCACCCTCCACGGTCAGCGGACCCACCTGGTGGCGCTCCGCGCCGGAGGACTCGACCGGCTCCTCCACGGGCTCCGTCACGAGGGGCTCCACCGCCGTGCCGGCCAGCGCCTGGGCGACCGACACGGGCTGGTGGCGACCGCGGTGGATGCGGCGGCGGTCGGACGCCTTCCGCATCTGCGAGGCCATCTTGTCGAGCGCCAGGTCGAGCGCCGCCATCTTGTGGTCGGCCGCGGCCTCCGCGCGCACCACCGGACCCTTGGAGAACGCCGTGAGCTGGACGCGTTCGCACCTCTCCGCCTGACGCGGGTTCTTCTCCGTCGAGACCTCGACCTGCATCCGGATGATGCGGTGGTCGTGCTTCTCGAGGCGGGACAGCTTCTCCTCGACGTGCGAACGGAATCCGTCCGTCACCTCGCAGTGCCGGCCGGTGACCACGATGTCCATGCGGAACCTCCTGGTGGTGGTGTGTCAGTCTCCGGGGCGACCGCCTCGCGGACGCACGCGCGGGCCACCGTCGGCGCCGCGCTCCCGGTCGGTGGACGGGGTCCGTGCGCCCGCACCACGTGCGGGGGCCGTCGGGTCGGCGGCCGCCAGCGGCTCGCCGGTGGGCCGGGGTCGCGCCTGCGGGCAGGCGCGACGTGCCGGGGCGACGCGAGGTCGGACCCGGACGGACTCCATGTAGAGACGTTAGTGGGTGCCCCCACCGCACGGAAGGGAACGCGCCGCCCGATCACCCCCGGGCGGCCACCGGGGCGCCACCGCGCCGTGGTGTGGAGGTCACCGTCGCCGCCGCCAGCACCGGTACGCCGACCGCGGCCAGCGCGCGCGTCGCCTCCACCAGCGTGGAGCCCGTCGTGACGACGTCGTCGCAGACCACCACCCAGGCCCGCGGGTGGCGGCGCTGCGAGCGCGCGAGGCGGGGGCTGGGGCAGTGCATCGTGCCGCGCAGGTTGCGCTGGCGCTCGATCGCGCCCAGCTCCCCCTGGTCCCGGGCCCGGCCCGCGACGAGCAGGTCGACGACCCGGACGTCCCACCCCGCCCGGCGCAGGCGGCCCGCGGCGCCCCGGACGATCGCGCGGAGCGGGTCGTGGCCGCGGCGCCGCGCGGAGCCCGGCCGGGACGGCACGGGGCACAGCAGCAGCCGTCCGGCGGGCGGTCCGGTCGGCACGGGCGGTGCGGGTGGTGCCGGCGGGCCAGGGTCGGGGCCCGCGCCCGGGGCGAGCTCCGACAGCGCCCCGGCGGCCACGGCACCGGCGAGCAGGTCCACCAGCGGGCGGCGCAGGCCCAGCTGGGCGCGTTCCTTGTGACCGACGACGAGGGCCCGCGGGAGGTCGGCGTGGGGCGCCGCCGACCACACCGGTCCGAGGCCGCGGGGCCACGGCCGCACCACGGCCGGGGTGGGAGGGACCTGCAGGCCCGCGCGGCAGGACCGGCAGACCAGCCGCCCCGGGTGCCCGCAGCCGAGGCAGGTGCTGCCGGCCACGAGGTCGACCACGGCGTCGCCGAACCAGCCCGGCCGGTGCCCGGCGGAGGGCTGCGCGGTGAGCGACGGGGCGGGCGGCGGGGCGGGCGGCGGGGCGGGCGGACGGTCCACGTCGCGATCCCACCACCGGCGCGGGGCCCGGGCCACCGGTCGTCGCGCCGCCTGTGGAGGACGAGGGTGCGGCGGGTCAGCCCACGTAGGTCAGCGCGGCGACGTCGGGGACCGCGTCGACGCCGGTGATGCGCTCGCCGTCGTACGCCTCGACGCCCCCGGGGCCGACGAGGAGCAGGTCGCTGCCCGGTGCGCTGGAGGCGACCAGGCGCTGGGCGGTCGTCACCAGGAGGGTGGCCGCGCTGGTGGCGACCGGGGCGCCGTCGACGGGCAGCTGGCGCAGCTCCACGAGGTCGTCCCCGAGGCCCGTCAGCACCACGAGACCCGTCGGCGAGCGCCAGCCCACGTCGCGCACCACGCCGGTGGTGGCCGGGGCCGCGGTGCCGGCGTCCGTCGTGCCGGGATCGGCAGCCCCCTCCCGGCCCAGGTCGAGCACGGCGGTGGCCGGGAGGACGCCCACGACGCCGCCGCGCTCGTCGTACCGCACGCGGGCGACGACGACGCGCTGCTCCCCCGGTTCCCCGACGACGGCCACGAGCCGGGAGCCGTCCCGGGACACGAGCAGCCGGGTGGCGCGCTCGCCGGTGACGCCGGGGACGCTGACCGCCTCGACGCTGCCCTGGTTGACGACGCGCACGCGGGCCCGGTCGCCGCCGTCGAGCACCCAGGTGCGGTCGGCGAAGTCCCACGCCAGCACGGCCTCGCCGGCCGCCGCGACCTCCACGGGCGGGGTGTCCGGCTCGTCCAGCGAGGTGAGCAGCACCCGGTCGCCGGCCTGCCCGGCCACGCGGTCGCCGTACAGGTTCACCGACAAGGTGCGCACGCCCGCGGCCTGCAGCGCCTCCGTGCCCGGCACGGGCTGCACCCGCCGCTCCCGGACGCGCACCACCGCGCCCTCCGGCGTGAGGGCGAAGAGGTCGGGGTCGGCGCCCACCGCGCCGGGTCCGAACCGCTCCCCGGCGCCCACCGCGAAGGAGTCCTCGCCGTCGGGCACCCGCAGCGGAACGCCGTCGACGCTGACCCGCACGCGGGCCACCGACGGCAGCTGCCGCAGGGTCCAGGCCAGCTGGGCGACCATGGCCTCGCTGAGGCCGTCGGCGAACGTGCCCGCCCCGGTGCCCCCGGTGCCCCCGGCGCCCCCGGTGCCCTCCGCGTCGTCCCGGTTCCCGCCGGTCGCGCCGTTCCCGTCGTCCCCGGTCTCCGCGTCCGAGGGCAGCCGCACGTCGGCGACGCCGGTGGCCGAGACCTCGACGGACAGCCCCGGGTGCGCCGCCGCGCCCAGCGCGGTGGTCACCACGCCCTCGCTGCCGGGCGGGGGGCCCTGCAGCAGGGCCGCCACGGTGCGGGCCGGCAGCTGCGAGCCCGCGGGCAGGAACACCGGCGTCGGCACGAGGATGCGGCCCGAGGGGTCGAGGAAGTACAGGTCGACGGGCTGGTAGCGGGCCTCGAACCACGAGCGGGGCACCACGAGGGCGTCGGGGAGCGTCGCGATGCGCCACTCCCCGTCCTCGGGCGCGAGCTCGAACGTCAGCGTCCGCGACGCCGACGCCGGGTCGTCCACCCACTGCCCGCGGGCGTCGAGCTCGGCGACGCCCTCGAGCCGCGTCGTGACGCGCGACCCGCCGGTCGGCCGGCCGAGGTCCTCGTAGACGATCGTGCGGTCCTCCGGCGCCCACGAGCCGGCCGCCTCCTCGGTGAGGAACGAGCGGGCCACGCTGGTCTGGCGCGAGGTCGCCCGCATCGCCCCCAGGAAGTGGGCGACGATCTCGTCGGGCGACTCCCCCGGTGTGGGCCCCGGCGGCACGTAGTCGAGACCCGCCGTGGCCCCCTGCCCCGGCCGCTCCGTCGGCACCGTCACCTCGCCGGAGTCGGGCAGCCGGACGCACCCGGCGGCCAGCACCACGGTCAGCAGCAGCGCGAGCAGCAGGGCGGGGGACGCCGCGACCCGCCTCACCGGGCCGGCTCCGCGTCGGCGGGCAGCAGCGGGATGGGGCTGTGGCTCAGCTGGTCACCGGCCCGGCGCGGCACGGTGAGGCGGAACTGGGACCCGCCGCCCGGCGTGCCCCACGCCTGCAGCCAGCCCCCGTGCAGGTGCGCGTCCTCCAGGGCGATCGACAGGCCCAGGCCGGTGCCGCCCGTCGTGCGGGCGCGCGCGGGGTCGGCGCGCCAGAACCGGTTGAACACCATCGCCGACTCCCCCGGGGCCAGGCCGACGCCGTGGTCGCGCACGGCGATGGCGACGCTGTGGTCGTCGGCGTCGACCGAGACGACGACGTCGCGGGACTCGGCGTGGTCGATGGCGTTGGTGACGAGGTTGCGGACGATGCGCTCGATGCGCCGCGGGTCCACCTCGGCCCGGCACCGGCGGGCGGGCTCCACGACCCGCACGTGCACGCCGGAGCTGAGCGCGAGGCTCGCGGTCTGGTCGACGACGCGGCGGGCCACCTGCCGCAGGTCGACGTCCTCCACCTCCAGGGCGACGGCTCCCGCGTCGTACCGGCTGATCTCCAGCAGCTCGCCCAGGAGGCGCTCGAACCGGTCGAGCTCCACCTGCAGGAGCTCGGCGGCCCGGGCGGTCGGGGCGTCGAAGTCGCCGCGGGCGTCGTGGAGGACGTCGCCGGCCATCCGCACCGTCGTCAGCGGCGTGCGCAGCTCGTGGGACACGTCGGCGACGAACCGGCGCTGGACGCGGCTGAGCTCCTCGAGCTGCTGGATCTGGCGCTGCAGGTTCGACGCCATCTGGTTGAACGACGACGCGAGCCGGCCGAGGTCGTCCTCCCCCGTCACCCGCAGGCGCTCCTGCAGCCGCCCCGAGGCGAGCCGCTCGGCGACACGCCGGGCCATCCGGATGGGTGTGACCACCTGGCGCGCGACCACCCAGGAGACGCCGCCGATGAGCACGACCAGCAGCGCGGCGGCCAGCACCGTCGAGCGGGCCACGAGGGCCAGCGTCTCCTCCTCCTGCGTCAGCGGGAAGAGGAAGTAGAGCGTGTAGGGACCGTCGTCCGCCGGGATGCGCAGCTGGGTGCCGACCACGATCGCCGGGACCGAGGTGGTCCCGCCGCTCTCGTCGGCGACCGGCATCCGCGTCCAGGTCCACGCGAGCTGGCCGTCGGAGAGGAAGTGCTCGCGCAGCGAGGTCGGGATGCTGTCGGCGTCGACGCCCGGGGACGACACCGACCCGACCTCGTCGAGCGGCTGCGTGAGCGCGACGTCGGAGCGCACGAGGAGCACCTCGTAGCCCCGCACCGCGCCCCGCTGGTTGAGCGGCGCCGCGACCTGGTCGAGCTGGGCGGCGACGTCGAAGTCGGAGCCCGACGACGTGAGCAGGCGCTCGCCCGCCTGGGTCGTCTCGTCCTCCGCCTCGGCGGTCGCGGCCTGGACGCGGCTGTCGAGCAGGCCCTCGCGGATCTGCGCGACGAGCAGCCAGCTGACGCCGCCGACCACGAGCCCGGAGAGCAGGACGGTGCTGACCACCACGCGCGCCGCCACCGAGCGCCGCCACACCGTGAGCGCACGCCCCAGGGCGGCGGTGACGTCGCGCCCACGGGGTCGGCGCCGCTCCGGTCTCAGCACGACGCGCTCCGGGCCGGGCCGGGGCGGGCGGGGATCAGGACGGACCGGCCTTGTAGCCGACGCCGCGCACGGTCAGGACGATCTCGGGGCGCTCGGGGTCGTGCTCGACCTTCGAGCGCAGCCGCTGCACGTGCACGTTGACGAGGCGGGTGTCGGCCGCGTGGCGGTAGCCCCACACCTCCTCCAGCAGCACCTCGCGGCTGAAGGCCTGCCACGGCCGGCGGGCCAGGCAGACGAGCAGGTCGAACTCGAGCGGCGTCAGGTTGATCGGCACCCCGGCGCGGGTCACCTGGTGGCCGGCGACGTCGATGGTGAGGTCGCCGATGCCCAGCGTCTCCTGGGCGGGGGCCTCCGCGCGGCGCACCCGGGCGCGGATGCGCGCCACGAGCTCCTTCGGCTTGAACGGCTTCACGACGTAGTCGTCGGCCCCCGACTCGAGGCCCACCACGACGTCGACGGTGTCGCCCTTCGCGGTCAGCATGACGATCGGCACGCCCGACTCGGCGCGCACCTCCTTGCAGACGTCGATGCCGTCCTTGCCCGGCAGCATCAGGTCGAGCAGGAGCACGTCGGGCCGGAACGCGCGGAACGCGTCGAGGGCCTCGTCGCCGCGCAGGCACACCGCCGGCTCGAAGCCCTCCTGGCGCAGCACGATCGTCAGCATCTCGGCCAGGGAGGCGTCGTCGTCGACGACGAGCACCCGGCCGCGGCTGTCCGCCTCGACCGGTGCGCCCGCGGCCACGCCTCGTTCGTTGGTCACGACGACCAGTATGACGGCGCAGGAACGGCGACGGCACCGCCGTACCCGGGTGCTCCGGGACGACGGTGCCGCGCGCGTGCGAGCCGGTGGGGGCTCGGTGGGGGCCCGAGGAGGGCCCCCGGGTGGCTCAGTAGCGGTAGTGCTCCGACTTGTAGGGCCCCGCGGCGTCGACGCCGAGGTACGCCGCCTGGGAGTCGGTGAGCGTGGTCAGCTCGACGCCGAGCGCTGCGAGGTGCAGGCGCGCGACCTCCTCGTCGAGGTGCTTCGGCAGCACGTAGACGCCGACCGGGTACTCCTCCGGCTTGGTGAAGATCTCGATCTGCGCCAGCACCTGGTTGGTGAAGGAGTTCGACATGACGAACGAGGGGTGGCCCGTCGCGTTGCCGAGGTTCATCAGGCGACCCTCGGACAGCACGATGATGGAGCGGCCGCCCTGGTCCTCCGGGAAGGTCCAGACGTCGACCTGCGGCTTCACGTTCTTGCGCTTGACGCCCTCGAGGGACTCCAGGCCGGCCATGTCGATCTCGTTGTCGAAGTGGCCGATGTTGCCCAGGATCGCCTGGTGCTTCATCCTCGCCATCTGCTCGACGGTGACGACGTCCTTGTTGCCGGTCGCCGTGATGATGATGTCGGCGGTGTCGATGACCGAGTCGAGCGCGGAGACCTGGTAGCCGTCCATCGCGGCCTGCAGCGCGCAGATGGGGTCGATCTCGGTGACGATGACGCGGGCGCCCTGGCCGCGCAGCGACTCCGCGCAGCCCTTGCCGACGTCGCCGTACCCGCAGACCACGGCCACCTTGCCGCCGATGAGGACGTCGGTGGCGCGGTTGATGCCGTCGATGAGCGAGTGGCGGCAGCCGTACTTGTTGTCGAACTTCGACTTGGTGACCGAGTCGTTGACGTTGATGGCCGGGAAGAGCAGCGAGCCCTCGCGCATCATGTCGTAGAGGCGCAGGACGCCCGTGGTGGTCTCCTCGGTGACGCCCTTGATCTCGGCGGCGACCTGGGTCCAGCGGTCCTCGCTCTCGGCGAGGGAGGCCTGCAGCACCTCGAAGATGATCCGCTGCTCGGCGCTGGTGGCGGAGGCCGGGTCGGGCGCCTCGCCCTTCTTCTCGGCCTCGACGCCGAGGTGGACGAGCAGGGTGGCGTCGCCACCGTCGTCCAGGATCATGTTGGCCTTCTCGCCGTTCGGCCAGAGGAGGATCTGCTGGGTGCACCACCAGTACTCCTCCAGCGTCTCGCCCTTCCAGGCGAACACGGGGACGCCGGCGGGCTCCTCGACGGTGCCCTCGCGGCCCACGACGATCGCGGCCGCGGCGTGGTCCTGCGTCGAGAAGATGTTGCAGGAGGCCCAGCGGACGTCGGCGCCGAGCGCCGTGAGCGTCTCGATGAGGACGGCGGTCTGCACCGTCATGTGCAGCGAGCCGGCGATCTTCGCGCCGGCGAGCGGCTTCGCGTCGCCGTAGCGCTCGCGCATGGCCATGAGACCGGGCATCTCGTGCTCGGCGAGGGTGATCTCGGTGCGGCCGAAGTCGGCCAGGGAGAGGTCGGCGACCTTGTAGTCCATCGGGTGTCTCCTCGAACGGGTGGAGCCAGGTCTGCGTCGCGCATCTGCGCTCTGTGGGTTCTCCCACGCGGACGCGGTCGAGCCTAGGACGCGTCGGGCGCCGATCCCGAATCCGCGTGGGCCGTGTCACCGCCGTGCTTGCCGCCGCGGCGGGGCACCAGGTGCAGCACGGCGACGACGACCGCGCCGACCACGAGCCCGACCACCGCGGAGGCCGCCGTGTTGGTCAGCCAGCCGCCCACGGCGCCCAGCGCCCCCAGGGCGTGGTGGACGTCCTCCTCGAGGTGGTGCACGAGGCCGTACGGCGCGTGCCAGCCGAGGTCGTCGACCCCGACGAGCAGGATGTGGCCGCCCACCCACAGCATCGCGGCGGTGCCGACGACGGAGATGACGGTCAGCACCTTCGGCATGGCCTTGACCATCCCGTTGCCGATGGTCTGCGCCGCACGCGAGGGGCGCTGCGCGAGACGCAGGCCGACGTCGTCGGTCTTCACGATGAGCGCGACGACGCCGTAGACGAGCGCGGTGATCCCGAGGGCGACCACGACGAGGATCGCGGCGCGGGAGAGGAACGGCTCGTCGCTCACCTCGTTGAGCGAGATCACCATGATCTCGGCCGAGAGGATCAGGTCCGTGCGGATCGCGCCGGCGACGAGCTTGCCCTCGGCGTCCGGGCCCGCCTCGATCACGTCGGCGCCGTGAGCGCCGTGCCCGCTGACCTTCTCCCAGATCTTCTCGGCGCCCTCGTAGCAGAGGAAGGCGCCGCCGGCCATGAGGATCGGCGTCAGCAGCCAGGGCAGGAACTGGCTGAGCAGCAGGGCCGCCGGCAGGATGATCAGCAGCTTGTTGCGCAGCGACCCGACGGCGATGCGCCGCACGATGGGCAGCTCCCGCTCGGCCGCGACGCCCTGCACGTACTGCGGCGTGACGGCGGTGTCGTCGACGACGACCCCGGCCGCCTTCACGCTCGCGCGGCCGGCCGCGGCACCCACGTCGTCGATCGAGGCCGCCGCGAGGCGCGCGAGCGCCGCGACGTCGTCGAGCAGGGCGAAGAGGCCGCCGCTCACCGGCGGGCCCCAGGGAGGAGGGAGGTCGTCGAGGTCGTCACGTCGAGCAGCCTAGTGGGACCCCGGCGTGACCGGTGCCCGTCGGCGCGCGACGCGTCGGGCCACGTCGGGAGGGACGCCCCAGGGCGGGACGCGTCAGGCGGGGACGAGCCCCAGCCCGAGGTACGCCGCGGCGTACCGGCCCTGCAGCAGCAGGGACGAGTAGCGGGCCACCTCTCCCCCGTCGTCGTGGCGCAGCTCGACGACGCGCACGTCGTGGGCGGCCGCCACGGCCCGCAGGTGCCCGGCCTGCTCGCGGACCCGCGGGTCGTCGGAGCCGTCGTCGAGGACGAGGAGGACCGGCCGGCTCGCCCCGCCGTCGCCGTCGAACGGGTCGGCGAAGACGTCGCGTGGGCGCGCCGCCTCGAGCACGGGCAGCAGCTGCTCGGCGTCGCCCGCGAGCGCGGCGCGACCGGAACCGGCCCGGAGCGCCTCGGCCACGCGCCGGGCCGCACGGGCGGCCAGGGGCGTGCCGCCCCACACCAGCGGGACGGCGTCGGCGAGCCCGATGGCCGCCTCCTTCGCCGGGTTGCCGGCGATGTCCCGGTACGGCGAGCAGCGCACCGCGACGTCGTCGAGCGCCACGGCCACCACCTCGGGGTCGGTGCTGCGACCGAGACCGGCACCGGCGAGGAAGTCGAGGGCGACGACGGCCGCGGCCAGGGGGTCGCCGCTGGTGGTGGGCAGCAGCACGACGTCGCGCCCGTTCGCGTGGTCGGCGACGAGCGAGGCGGGCGGGCAGGCCACGAGCACGTCGGCGCCCCGCCGTACCGCCTCGGCCACGGTGCCGGCGGCGGCGACGTCGTCACCGCCCGGGGCGAGCACGACGACGAGGTCGAGGCTGCCCGTCCAGCCCGGCAGGCCGGGGCCGGACCAGGCGACGAGCGGCACGGGGCAGCCGGCCTCGAGCACCGCGCGCAGCAGCCGGGCCTCCGCACCGGCCGCCACGACGGCCCGGGGGCGGGGACGCTCCCGGGCCTCCTGCACGCGACCGTCGACGGCCTCGGCCGCCGCCTGCGCCTCGCGGCGGACCCGCGCACCGGACTCGGCCAGCGCGCGGAGCCGGGCGTCGGCACCCGCCAGCGCCCGCTCGTCGTCCAGCCGGGACTCGTCGAACCACATCGTCGTCACCGCCTCCGGACCGGCCACCTCAGGCCGGGCGGCGCGCCTCGTCGACGAGCAGCACGGGGATGCCGGAGCGGACCGGGTAGACGTAGCCGCAGGCGGTGCAGACCAACGTGCTCTCGTCGGAGGGGCTGCCGAGGTCGGCCGCGGCTCCCCCGGTGGTGTCGACGTCGCGCTCCTCGAGCGTGCCGTGGCACGCGGGGCACACGACGATGCGCAGCAGGGTGGGGTCGACGCTCATCGGCGGATCACCGCCAGGGCCTCGTCGCGGACCCGGGCCATCGTGGCCTCGTCCTTGCCCTCCACGTTGAGGCGCAGCAGCGGCTCGGTGTTGGACGCCCGGACGTTGAACCACCAGTCGGGGGCGTCGAACGTGAGGCCGTCGAGCTCGTCGATCGTGACGTCCGGCTGCTCGCCGAACGTGCGGCGCAGCTCGGCGATCACCGCCGCCTGGTCGGCGACCGTGGAGTTGATCTCGCCGCTCATGGGGTAGCGCTCGTACTCGGCGAGCAGCTGGGACAGCGTGACGTCGGTTCCGGCCAGCGCCGCGAGCGCGTGCAGCGCGGCGAGCATGCCGGAGTCGGCGCGCCAGAAGTCGCGGAAGTAGAAGTGGCCGCTGTGCTCGCCGCCGAAGACCGCGTCGGTCTCGGCCATGGTCGCCTTGATGTAGGAGTGGCCCACCCGGGTGCGGACGGGGGTGCCGCCCTTCTCCGCCACGATCTCCGGCACGGCCTTCGAGGTGATGAGGTTGTGGATCACCTTCGAGCCGGGCACCCGGGCCAGCTCGCGGTCCGCGATGAGGGCGGTGAGCGTCGAGGGCGAGACGGCGCGGCCGTTCTCGTCGACGAGGAAGCAGCGGTCGGCGTCGCCGTCGAAGGCGAGCCCGATGTCGGCCTGCTCGGCCACCACGCGGGCCTGGAGGTCGACGAGGGTCTCCGCGTCGATCGGGTTGGCCTCGTGGTTGGGGAACGTGCCGTCGAGCTCGAAGTACAGGGGCACCATCTCGACCGCGTCGGTGCCGAGGCGCTCGAAGACGGCGGGCGCGGTGAGGCCGGCCATGCCGTTGCCGGCGTCGACGACCACCTTGAGCCGGCGGCCGGTGACGGGCGCGAGGGACAGCAGGTGGGCGGCGTACGCCGCGAGCACGTCGTGCTCCGTGATGCTGCCCGTGCGGGTGGCCGGGGCGGGCTCCTCGCCGGCGACGAGGTCGCGGATCTCGGCCAGGCCCGTGTCGGTGCCGATCGGGACCGCGTTGGCGCGGCACATCTTGATGCCGTTGTACTGCGCCGGGTTGTGGCTGGCGGTGAACATCGCCCCGGCGTGGCCCAGGTGGCCCGACGCGAAGTAGAGCTGGTCGGTGGACGCGAGGCCGATGAGGACGACGTCGGCGCCCTGGTCGGCCGCGCCCTGCGCGAAGGCCCCGGCCATGCCCGGGGACGAGGGCCGCATGTCGTGGCCGACGACGACCGTGGGAGCACCGGTGACCTGCACGAAGGCGGCGCCGACGCGGCGCGCGAACTCCTCGTCGAGCTGGTCGGGCACGGTGCCCCGGACGTCGTACGCCTTGAAGACGGCGGTGAGGTTGGAGGGGTCGAGCGTTCCGCTGGGCGCCATGCCCCGGAGCCTAGCGTCCCGCGCACCGGCGGTACGCCGGAAGCCGGGCGGCAGGCCGGACAGCGGCCCCGGGCTCAGAGCAGGGTGGGGTCGGTGTCGAGCACCCGCAGGTGCCCCCCGCGTCGCGCGGGCGCGCCGTGCCGGGTGGGACGGCCGGGGGCCTCGCGCGGGTCGAGGGGGTCGCGGGGATCGGCCGGCCCCGTCGCCGACGGGGGCGCGGACGGGCGGCGCTCCTGGTCGAACGGCTCGTCGCGGCCCTGCGGGCCGACGACGTGCGGCGGGCGGCTCGGAGCCGGCGCCGGGCGCACCGCGGCCTCGCGCACGGCGTCGGCCAGCGCGAGGAGGTCGTCGTCGGACGGGCCCGAGGCCACCGGCACGTTCGCCAGGCGGAGGACCTCCCAGCCGCGCGGCGCGGAGAGCCGCTCGCTGTGCTGCTCGCACAGGTCGTAGGCGTGGGGCTCCGCCGTCGTCGAGAGCGGCCCCAGCACGGCGGTCTGGTCGGAGTAGACGTAGGTGAGCGTCATCGCCGCGGGACGACCGCAGGCGGTGCGCGAACAACGACGGGCAGACCTCACGGGGCAGGACGGTACTCCGGGCCGCCGACGCACCCGACTAGGCTCGCGGTGGTCGGAGGGAGATTCGGTGGACGAGGCGGCACGACCCGTACGGCGGCGCGACCGGCACGGTCGCGGGGGCCGCGGTCCCCAGGTCGGCACCGTCCCCGGTGTGCGCCGGGCCCGGCCCACGCCCGGCGAGCGCTTCGACGCCGTCGTGCTCGCGGTCGTCTCGGCGGTCGATGCCCCGTGGCACGCGCACCTCGCGGCGCTCGGGGAGCTCGAGTACGCCGTGGAGGAGATGCCGCTCCTGCCCGACGACTGGGACGACGACGTGCCCCTCGGCTCGCTCGTGCGCGCCCGGGCCGGTCAGCCCCACCGCATCGTGCTGTTCCGCCGCCCCCTCGAACGGCGCAGCGAGTCGCGCACCGACCTGGAGGAGCTCGTGCGGCGCGTCGTCGCCGAGCTGCTCGCCGAGCTGCTCGGCACCACGCCGGACACCATCGACCCCGGCTACGACCCGGACGCCTGACCCGGGCGGGTCGCCCGAGCCCGGTCGTGGCTCACGGCCAGGCGCGGCGCACCACGGCGACCAGGTCCTCCGGCACGGCCGGCGCGAGCGCGAGCACGCTGGTGCGGGCGCCGACGGTCACGGCGACCGCCCCGCGCACCGCGCCGTCGGCGGACTCCACGTCCACCCGCGCCGCGCCCGCCGGGACCTCGACGGCGATCGACGCGCCCCGGGCCAGGTCGACGTCCTCGCGCAGCAGCTCCGAGCCGTCCTCCGCGCGGGCCACGACCGTCGTGGGCGTCGCCGCGTCCTCCCCGGTGTCGTCCCCGGCGTCCTTCGACAGCACGAGGCGGGCGGCGCCCGGCTGCGGCGGGAGCAGCGCCGTGCCCGTCGCGAGGGTGGCGGCCGGGACGGCGGCGACCTCGTCGGCCCCCGTGCCCGAGCGCAGGGTGGCGGCGACGTCGCCGGTGGCGACGACCCGCACGCCGAGCGCGCCCCCGGCGCCCTCGGCCAGCCCGTCGGCGACGGCGGCGGTCAGGTCCAGCGTGGCCACCGAGCGGGGCGCGACGACGACGGGCTCGACCCCGGCGGGCCGGTAGCCGCCGTCCGCGCCCAGCAGGTCGACCTCGACCTGCACCTGCGCGTCGGCCGGGTTCGCGACCACGAGGGTGCGGGCCGTGGTCGCGTCGCCGGGCAGCCCGAGGAGCGTCGTGGTCGGGGCGGCGACCGGCTGCAGCGGCGCCCAGGTGGAGCCGCCGGCGGTGCCGTCGAGCGGCCGGGTGGTCTGCAGGGCGCCGAGCGCGAGGCGCCCCCGGGTGACCTCGACCCGCAGGCCGAGCTCGCCGCGGGTCGGGGCCAGGGCACCGAGGTCCAGGCGACGGGTCTCCCCCGCCCCGACGACGACCGAGCGGGCGGCCTCGACGTCGACGGGCCCGGTCTCGCCGAGCACGGTGACGGCCGCGACGGCCGTGCCGGCGTCGGGGTTGGTCAGCTCGAGCACCGACGCGCGGTCGGCGCCGGCACCGAGGCCGACGAACCACCCGCCGGTGTCGGGGGCGCGGCAGGTGCGGCCGGCGCCGCCCGTGCCGTCGTACCGGGCGGCGACCAGCCCGGGGGCGGCCTCGCCGGACGCGCGGACGGTGGTCGCCGCACCGGTCGACGTGGTCGTGACCGCTCCGTCGGCGACGGGGACCTCCTCGCCGTCGAGCTCGACGCCCGCCCCGGCGACGGCGGGGCCGGTGGCGGCGCGCACGGTGCCGGCGTCGGGCACGAGCGCGTCGAGGTCGCCGTCGGTCCCGGCGGCGACCCCGGCGGAGGGGCAGACGAGGGTGGCCGCGGTGCGGACCTGCGTGTCGGGGGCCGTCGCGGGCGGGGTGGGCGCGCCGACGCGCACGGCCGCACCGAGGCCGAGGGCCACGACGGGGAGCACGACGGCGGCGAGCACGACCGGGTCGAGCCGGCGGCGACGCTCGGTCGTGGGGGCCGCGCGGCGGCGGCCCCCCGCCCGGCCGGTGGTCCCGGGGGTCCCGGGGGTCCCGGGGGTCCCGGGGGTCTCGGCGGTCCCGGGGGTCTCGGTGGTCCCGGGGGTCTCGGGGGTCTCGGGGGTCTCGGTCATGCCCGCTCCTCCTCACGTGCGCGGTCGCCCGCGGGTCGGCTGGGGCCCGCCATGACGAGGACGACCAGGACGGCGACGACCTGCAGGGCGAGCAGCAGGCCGCGCAGCAGGTCGGTGCCTGCCGGCGCCACGGCGTCCTGCGCCGGCGGGTCGACGAGCTCCCAGGCCCGGGCGCCGCCCTCGGCGCCGCTCGCCGGCTGGAGGCCGGCCACGGAGTCGAGGGTGGCGCGGATGGCGGGGTCGCCCGGCGCGGCCTGCACGACGTACGCGACGCCTGCGGCCCGCAGCCGGTCCACCGCCTCCTCGGTCGGCTCCGAGACGAGGGTGCGCACGTCGTCGGCGAACGCGGCGTCGGCCGGCGTCAGCGCGGCGACCTCCTCCTCACCTAGGCGCAGGCCGTCCTCGCGACGCACCTCGAAGGTGAGACCGCCGCGCACCGTGCCGTCGAGCACGAGCACGCCGTACGACGGCGACTCCTCCGAGCGCTGCGCCATGTAGGCGGGGATGGCGCTGTCGCGGTCGTCCGCGACGATGTCCGCCCCGGGCCCGACGAACCAGGCGAGCCCCACGACGGGGACCACGGCGAGCACGAGCAGCGGGACGAGGGTGGCCGCCCGTCGTACGGCCCCGCCCGCCCGCGGCAGGGAGGCCGGGAGCCCCTGGGCGCCCAGCACGGCGGCGGCCACCGCCGCCCCGCCGACGACGACGACGACGAAGCCGACGGCGGCCGGGGTCTCGCCCGCGGCCAGGTCGAACGTCGGCAGGGCCAGCACGGCGGCCGGCGCGAGGACGGCGACGGCGACGGCCCAGCAGCCGACGACGGCGATGCGGCTCGCGGGCACCGCGAGGGCGAGCAGCGCGGCACCCAGCAGCAGGTACGCCGGCCACGCGGCCGCCGCCCCCGCGTCGAGGCGCAGCGCCAGCAGGTCGGTTGGCGCGAGCACGTCGTAGGGCAGGCGGCCGGCCTCGCCGACGAGCGCGACGAGGTCGCCGTGGAGGAGGGTCGGCACCAGCCAGGGTGCGAGGAGCACGAGCGGGGTCGCCAGCGCGACGGCGACGGGCGCGACGGTGCCGGACAGCACCGCGCGGTCGCGGAGCGCGCGGGCACCGCCGGCCAGCAGGGCGAACGCGGTCACGACGAGCAGCACCCCGGCGGCGAGCCACCACGCGAACGGGACGAGCGCGACGACGAGGGTCAGCAGCAGTCCCGTGCGCCAGCCGGCCCGCCAGCGGCGCTCCCGCTCGGGGTCGGCGAAGCCGAGGGCCGCGTGGACGCACCACGGCAGCAGGGCCGCCGCCCACACCACCCCGAACCGGCCCTGGGCCCAGGCGCCGGACGTGACGGGCAGGAGTGCGTACGTGAGGGCGCCGACGCCGAGCAGCCAGGGCGAGGTGCCGCGGGGGTCGAGCAACCGGCCGGCGACGCCGAGCAGGCGCCACGCCCCCCACAGCGCGAACGGCACCGACAGCACGAGCAGCAGGGAGACGGTGGCCGCCGGCCCACCGGGGAGCAGCCAGGCGAGCAGGGCCAGGGGCGCGACGTACGGCGGCGCGGGCACCTCGCTACCCGTGCCGATGGGCAGCTGCGAGGCGAGGTGGAGGGTCCACCACGCGCCGGTCGTGCCGGGCACGGGCGCCAGCGCGCCGCCCGAGATCCCGCCGATCGCGGCACGCGCGCCCACCAGGCAGAGCACGACGGCGGCGGTGACCGCCAGCGCGACGGGGCTCGTCACGTAACGCACCAGCCAGCCGCTCTCGGCGGCGAGCTCGTCCTCCTGCGCGGCCGGCACGGCCGCACGGGTGCCGGAGCGGCCCGCGGCGGCCCGCTCCCGCTCGGCGGCCGCCCGGGCGTCGCGGCGCCGGTCGGCGACGTCGGCGGCGTGGGTCGTCAGCGCGCCCACGACCTCCCCCACCGCGTCGAGGCCGTGGCGGTAGGGCAACCACCAGGGCGCCAGCAGCGGTCGCACCTCGGCGTCGGGCACCGTCCGCGTCGTACGACGCGTCGCCCGCGCCCGGCGCAGCTCCCCGGGCCGGCCGCAGACGACCGCCAGCGCGACGAGCTCGTCGAGCGCGGTCGCCGGGCGGCGGGTCAGCAGGAAGCCGAGGGCGCGCAACAGACCGCCGAGCACGAGGCGCAGGTAGGTGGGCACGAAGCGGCGGGTCGAGCAGTTCGCGAGGACGACGCGGAGCAGGGCGCGGCGCTCGGCCTGGTGGACGTGGCGGCCGGCGACGCTGCTGCGACGCAGCCCGCGGTGGCCCGCCTCGGCGTGGAAGACGACGGCCTCGGGGGCCACGACGATCCGGCGCCCCGCGGCGGCCGCGCGCCAGCCCAGGTCGAGGTCGGCGCCCAGCACGGGCAGCGCGGGGTCGAAGCCGCCGAGGTCGTGCAGCAGGGCGGGGCGCACGAGCATGCCGGCGCTGTTGACCGCGAGCACGCGGTGGGAGACGTCGTACTGGCCCTGGTCGTACTCCCCGCGCTCCAGCCCCGTCTCGCGGCGGGCCGTGCCGCTGACCGTCACGCCCACCTCGAGCAGGCGGCGCAGCGAGGGCCACTCGCGCAGCTTCGGACCGACGGCGTCGACGTCGGGGGTGACGGTGGCGCACTCCAGGAGCCGCTGCAGCGCGGTGGGCGCCGGGGCCGCGTCGTCGTGGAGCAGCCAGACCCACTCGACGTCCGCCCCGCCGGCGCCGCTCTCCTGGAGCCGGGCCAGCGCGAGGTCGACGGCCTCGCCGTACGAAGCGGTGGCCGGGGCCTCGAGCACCTGCGCGTGCCCGAACGCGGCGTCGAGGAGCGTGCCGCTGCCGTCGGTGCTGCCGGTGTCGACGGCCAGCGCCCGCCCGGGACGCACGGTCTGGGCGGCGAGGCCCTCGAGGACCGTGGGCAGCCAGGCCGCGCCGTCGTGGGCGACCAGGACGACGGCGACGCGCGAGGCGTCCACCGGGACGATCGGCGCCTCGTCGGGGTGCGCGTCCCGCAGGTCGGCCCAGTGGTCCTCGACCTCGCCCTCCGCGACCCCCGGCCGAGCGGAGGGACCCGTGGCCCAGGGGGCCTCGGGAGGGAGCGGGAGGTCGGCGTCGGTCACGGTCGGCCACCCTACGATCCGACCCCAGCACCCTCCGAAGTCGCGGGTGCGGCGGCGGTCACGGCGCGACGGGGCTCAGGACCGCTCAGGTGGGCGCGAGGGTGACCACGGCGATGTCGTCGGCCGTGACCCCTCCCTGGTACGCCAGCGCGGCGTCGGTGACGGCCGCGGTGATGGCGCCCGCGTCGTGGGCGGCCTCGGCGATCAGCCGGGCGAGGTGCTCCTCGCCGAGCAGCCCGCCCACGCCCTGGGCCTCGGTGACGCCGTCGGTGTAGAAGGTGAGCGTCTCGTCGGTGAGGAGGTGCTCGACCGTGTGGAACTCCGTGCGGTCCATCAGCCCCACCGGCGTGCCGTAGGTCCCGAGCTCCTCGACGCGGCCGTCGGTGGTGCGCAGCAGCGGCGCCGGGTGCCCGGCGAGGGCGAGCCGCAGGTGCCAGTGCCCCGCGCGCCGCTCGAGCCGGGCCAGGACGAGGGTGCAGAAGTGGCCCGTGGGGTCGCGGCGCAGGGCCAGGTCCAGCAGGGTGAGCGCCTGGGCCGGGTCCTCGTGCTGCATCGCCAGTGCTCGCACCGTGTAGCGCACCATCGCGGTGACCGCGGCCGCGGAGGCGCCCTTGCCGCTGACGTCGCCCAGCACGATGCCCCACGTGTCGGCGTCGAGCTGGAACACGTCGTAGAAGTCGCCGCCGACCAGGGTGCCGTCGCCCGCCGGCCGGTAGCTCGCGGCGATGTCGAGGTTCGGCACGGCCGGGGGCGTGGGCGGGACGAACGTGGCCTGGAGGGTCGCGGCGAGGGTGGCGGCGGCCGCGCGGGACGCCTCCGCGGCCCGGGTGGCCCGCAGGAGGTCCGCCTCGTAGCGGCTGCGGTCGCGCAGCTCGAAGACCGCCGCCCGGACGGTGCCGCCACCGTTCTCCGCCTCGTGGTGCACGGCGCTCAGCAGCACCGGCACCCGGGCACCGGCGGGCGTGACGAGCTCGAGGAACACCTCGCGCACCGCACCGGTCTCGCGGAGCATGGGGACGAGATGGGTCTCGATGAGGATCCGGCCACCCACCGAGACCACGTCCCGCAGGGAGCGCCCGGCGAGCGCCCCGGCCGGCTCACCGGCCGGGTCCGTGCCGTCGCAGCCGACGAGGTCGACGAACGCGGCGTTGGCGCGCCGGATGGTGAGGTGCTCGTCGAGGACCAGCTGGGCGCACGGGGACAAGGACCACTCGCCGGAGTCGTCCCAACCGCCGTCGGGTTCCGCCGAGCGCGGCGGATCCGGGGGGTCGAGCGCAGCGCTCACGCAGGCGTCCCCGTGAGGAAGGCCCGGATCGCGTCGGTGGTGGCCGCGGGTGCGGTGAGGTGCGGGCAGTGCCCGACCGTCTCGATGACCTCGTAGACGGAGCCGGCGATCTGCTCGTGGACGAACCGGCCCGCGCTCGGCGGTGCGACCGCGTCGATGGCGGACTGCAGCACGAGGGTGGGGGCGTCCACCCCGGCCAGGTCGGCGCGGTTGTCGCCCCGGAAGGTGACCGTCGCGAACTGGTGGGCGATGTCGGGCCGGGTGCGGCAGAAGCTGCTCTCCAGCTCGGCGGCGGCCGCCGGGTCGCCCCCCTGGCCGCTGCCGGCGACGATGCCGGCCAGCGGGTTCTGCCACCCGAGGTGGTTGTGGTCCATCATCCGCAGCAGGTCGTCGATGTCGGACTCCGAGAACCCGCCCACGTAGCCGTCGTCGTCGACGTACCGCGCGGAGGGGGCGACCAGGACCAGGCGGGAGACGAGCTCCGGCGCCCGCAGCTGGGCCAGGACCCCGATCATCGCGGAGACCGAGTGGCCGACGAACGCGACGTCGGACAGGTCCATCTCGCGCAGCAGGCCCAGGATGTCGTCGACGTACCCGTCGAGCGAGGCGTAGCGCTCGCTGTCGTAGGCGGACATGTCCGACGCGCCCGAGCCCACCAGGTCGAGGAGGACGACCCGGTGGTCGGCGGCGACGGCGGGGGCCACCCGACGCCACATCTGCTGGCCGCAGCCGAACCCGTGCACGAACACCACGGGCGGAGCGTCGAGGGGGCCCGTCACGGAGACGTTCAGCCGGAGCGACAGGGACACGGGGCCGATGCTCGCACAAACGGCCTTCCCGTGCAGTCCCGGCCCCGGACGCGGCCGGACGGGAGCGGGCCCAGCGCCCGGTCAGCCCCAGTGGCGCCGCAGCACCGCGGAGACCCGGAACGGGTCGCTGCCGTGCTGCGCCGCGAGCACGCCGGTGCCCTCGGGCGAGCCCGTCCACAGCGCCCGCGGCTCCCCTCCGGCCCAGTGCGCCCACGCCCGGGCGTAGGCGCCCGCACGGTCGGCGTTGCTGCCGAGCACGGCGGGCACCGGGTGCCACACCTCGCCGTCGTGGTCGACCTCGCCCCGGGCGGCGCGGCGCAGGACCCGCCGGGGGTCTCCCTCGGGCGGCGGCGGACCCAGCACCCGTCGCGCGACGAGGTACCGCGGCCGCTCGACCGGCCCCAGGGCCTCCTCGAGCGCCGTCGCGAAGGTCCGCGAGGCCTCCTCGTCGACGTGCAGCAGGCGCGCCCGGTAGGTGCCGTCGGGATCCACGCTGGCGCGGACGGCGTCGGCACCGGCCGGCACCAGCCCGGCGGCGTGGAGGGCGTCGGCCACGGCCGCCGCCACCTGGTGCACCGCCGGCGCGCTCCGGGCGTGCGCGAGCACCGCCCGCGCGTGGACCTCGCGGCGCCGCGACCGCTCCCGCCGTCGTACGACGTGGTGCCCCACGCCGGCGAGGAGGCCGGCAGCGGCGCCGGCGACGACCCCCGTCTCGCTGCCGGTGACCGCCAGCGCCGCCCCGCCCAGCGTGACCCCGCCGAGGACGAGCCCGGCGCCGGCGTCGCGGCCCAGCGCCACGCGCTCGTCGCTCGCGGCGTCCGCGTCCAGCACCGGGGCCCTCCGCGGCTCAAGGACGAGCACGCCCGCGCCCCCGGGCACGACCGGCAGCACGCCGGCGGGCGCCCCCGGGTGACCCCGCAGCCGGACCGCGGTGCCGACCACGTCGTCGTACGGCTCCCCCACCCGCCACCTCTCCCGCACCCCCGCCCGGTCCGCGGCCCGGACCCGCGCACGGGCGTTGAGGCGGTCGAGGTCTTCGACGGGCGGCGGGCGGTACGGCGAGAGCAGCGGGTCGAGGTGGGCGACCCCGTCGACGACGTCGCCCGCGTCGTCCACGCCGAGGAAGCCGGTGTGCTTGCGCACGAGGCGGTGCCAGTCCGCGTCGCCCTGCGGGTGCTCCGGCGCCAGGCACACCACCGTCCAGCTGACGGCGACCTTGTCGGGCCACGCGGGGTCGGTGCGCAGCGCCCGGCCGCGCACCTGCACGACCGACTGGCTCGTCGTCGCCGCCGTCAGGTCGACGACCCCGGTGACCCGCCGGGCGTCCCAGCCCTCACCGAGCAGGCCCTTGGTGCCGACCAGCACCCGGCCGCCGCCCGCCTCGAACCAGGCGGTCACCTCCCGCACCCAGCGCCGGCTGCGCCACGCGCCGGTCGTGCCGACCAGCCGGGCCAGCGGCGTGCTGCCCGCCTCGGGCGTCCCGTCCTCGACCGGCTCGACCCGCAGCGTCGCCGCCAGGTCGGGGTCGTGGGCCGCGACGTGCGCCGCCAGGCCGGCGAGCGTCCCCGGCGCCCCCGCCACGGTGCGGGCGGTCACCAGCAGCGGACCGAGCGCCGCCGTCACGGGGTCGGCCGCGAGCCGGTCGAGGATCGCCCACGCCGAGCCCGCCCGGCCGTCCACGACGCCGCGCAAGGTCATCGGCACCGTCGCCGTGGCGCTCTCGTGGTCGCAGAGCACCAGCAGCCGCAGGCGGTCGCCGAGCTCGGCGGCCTCGTGGGTGACGATCTCCACCGTCGCCGTGGCCTTGCCCTCGGAGCGGGCGAGCACGCGGTCGACGACGCTGCGGCCCCGCCGTACCCCGTTGCGGGTCCACACCCGGCCCACCGCCGGCAGGGTGCGGCGCACCACCTCCAGCACGCGGGCGTCCTCCGGGTCCTCGCTCGGCACCACGCAGCGACGCAGCCAGTCGTCGAGGAGCAGCACCCAGTCGTCCACGTCCGGCGGCACCCGGTGCTCCTCCCGGGGCCGCGCCCCCTCGGGGAGGTCGAGGAGACCGGCGTGCACCAGGCGCAGGACCGCGTCGGCGAGCCGGGGCTCGGCCAGCGCCAGCCCCGACCACGCCACCCGGCGCTCGGCCCGCGTGGGCTCGACGAAGCGGCGCTCCAGCCACGTGCGGAACGGGGTCGTCCCGAACCCCGGGTCCTCCAGCAGCGAGCGCAGCTCCGCGAAGCGCAGGCCGCCCTCGGCCAGCCAGTCGCGCTCCGCGGCGGTCGGGGTGGTGAACCAGGCGGTCTCGGCGAACGGGGCCAGGTCGCCCTCGCGCACGACGGCCGGGACGCTCGCGGCGTAGGCCACCGGACCGAAGAGGGTGTCGACGACCGCGCCCTGGGCCCGGGAGAGCGTCTCGCGGGGCGTCGCCGTCAGCCCGAGCACGCGGGCGCCGGGTACCCGGTCGAGCAGCGCGACGAGCAGCTCGCCCCACAGGTCGAGCAGGTGGTGGCACTCGTCGAGGACCAGCAGGAGCGGGCCCGCCGAGGCCAGGCGCTCGACGAGGTCGGCGCCGTTGGGGTGCAGCCGGGCCACGAGGTCGTCCCCCGCGTCACCCGGCTCACCCGGCTCACCCGGCTCCCCCGGCTCCCCCGGCTCCTCCGGCTCCCCCGGCTCCCCCGGCTCCCCCGGCTCACCGTCGTCGGAGCGGAAGACGGCGACGGACTGGTAGGTCAGCGCGGTCAGGGCCGTGCCCAGCGACCGGTCGGTGCCCACGTCGAGGCCGAACGCCCGCGCCGCGGCGGCCCACTGCCCCTGGATCGCCGTGTTGGGCGCCAGCACGACCACCCGCTCGGCCTCGCCGGCCGCCAGCGCGTCGCGGGCCACGGCCAGGCCCACCCACGTCTTGCCCGAGCCGGGCGGCAGCACGACCCAGGAGCGGGACGGCACGCCCGCGGCGCGCTTCGCGGCGTCGTCGGCGGCGAGGGCCGCCAGCGCGAGCCGCTGGTGGCGGCGCCAGCCCGCGGACCCCGGCGGTGGAGCGGGCGGGGAGCCGGGCGGGGCGCCGGCGTCAGCCCCAGAAGACACGGTCGACGACCGCCCGCGCGTGCCGCGTGGTGCGGAGGTGGTCGTTGACCATCGCGTCGACCTCACCGGTGGCGTAGCCGAGCACCTCGGCCACCGCGCTCCGCTCGCGCATGTCGCGGGGCAGCTGGTCCGCCGGCTTGCCGCGCACGAGGGTGACCGCGTTGCGCAGCCGGCTCACCAACCGCCACGCCTCGGTGAGGGTCTCGGCGTCCTCGCCGCTCAGCAGCCCCGCCTCGCGCGCGGCGTCCAGCGCCTCGAGGGTGCGCGGCGTGCGCAGGCCCGGCACGCGCCCGGCGTGCTGCATCTGCAGCAGCTGAACGGTCCACTCGATGTCGGCGAGGCCGCCGCGGCCGAGCTTGAGGTGCGTGGCGGGGTCGGCGCCGCGCGGCAGCCGCTCGGTGTCGACGCGCGCCTTGATGCGCCGCACCTCGGCGACCGCGTCCTCGTCGAGCCCGTCGGTGGGGAAGCGCAGGGGGTCGACCAGCTGGTGGAAGCGCGCCCGCAGCCGCTCGTCGCCCACCACGGCGTCGGCCCGCAGCAGCGCCTGGAACTCCCACACCGACGACCAGCGGCGGTAGTACGCGGCGTACGAGTCGAGCGTGCGCACCAGCGGCCCCTGCTTGCCCTCCGGCCGCAGGTCCGCGTCGACCTCCAGGGGCGGGTCGGTGCCCGCCACCCCGAGCTGCTTGCGCAGCTCGCCCACCACCGCCTGGGCGTACGACGACGCCGCGGCCGCGCGGTCGGGGTCGACGTCGCCGTCGGGCCCGGGCAGGGGCTCGTGGACGAACACGACGTCGGCGTCGGAGCCGTAGGAGAGCTCGAACCCGCCGTACCGGCCCATCGCCACGATCGCCATCCGGGTCGGCGGCTCGTCGAGGCCGCGGGTGCGGGCCACGGCACGCATCGTCGCGTCGAGCGTCGCCTCGAGCGTCGCGTCGGTGAGGCGCGAGAGGGCGGCGCCCACGGTGGCGACGTCGGTGATGCCGAGCAGCTCGCCGCAGGAGATGCGGAACAGCTCGCGCCGGCGTACCGCCCGCACGGCACGCACCGCGGCACCCAGGTCGTCGTGGCGCCGCACGCTCGACAGCATCTCGGCGGTGAGGCTCTCGGCGCTCAGCGGCGCGAGGTCCTGCCCGAGGATCCGCACGCCCTCGGGCTCGCGCTGGAGGAGGTCGGTGGCGTAGCGGGACGTGGCGAGCACCCGCGCGAGCCGCTCGGCCACCTCGCCCTCGTCGCGCAGCAGCCGGAGGTACCACGGCGAGGAGCCCAGCGACTCCGAGATGCGGCGGAAGCCGAGCAGGCCGGCGTCGGGGTCGGGGGCGTCGGCGAACCAGGCGAGCAGCACCGGCAGGAGCGTGCGCTGGATGCGGGCGGTGCGCGACAGGCCGGCGGTGAGCGCCTCGAGGTGGCGCAGGGCGGCCGCGGGGTCGAGGTAGCCGAGCGCGGCGAGCCGCTGCTCGGCCGACTCGGGCGAGAGCCGGGCGCTGGCGCCCGGGATGCGCGCGACCGCCTCGAGCAGCGGCCGGTAGAAGATCTTCTCGTGGAGGCGGCGCACCTCGCGGCGGTGGTGGCGCCACTCCTTCTCCAGCTCCACCACGGAGTTGCGGGCGTGGCCCATCGAGCGGCCGAGGCGGCGCAGGTCGGCCTCGTCCTCGGGGACCACGTGGGTGCGGCGCATCTGCCACAGCTGCATGCGGTGCTCCAGCGTGCGCAGGAACGCGTACGCCTCGTGGAGCGCCCGCCCGTCCTCCTGCCCGACGTACCCACCGCGCGTCAGCTCGGCCAACGCGCTCAGCGTGGCCTGGCTGCGGATCCGCTCGTCGCCGCGCCCGTGCACCAGCTGCAGGAGCTGCACGGCGAACTCGACGTCGCGCAGCCCGCCCGAGCCCAGCTTGAGCTGCCGCGCGGCCTCCCGCGACGGGATGTGCTCCAGCACCCGGCGGCGCATGGCCCGCACGTCGGTGACGAAGTTCTCGCGCTCGGCCGCGCGCCACACGAACGTCTGCGCCATCTGCAGGTACGCCGCACCCAGCGCCGCGTCGCCCGCCACCGGGCGGGCCTTGAGCAGGGCCTGGAACTCCCAGGTGCTGGCCCAGCGCTCGTAGTAGCCCTCGTGGCTCGCGAGCGTGCGCGTCAGCGGGCCCTGGCGGCCCTCGGGGCGCAGGTTCGCGTCGACCGGCCAGATGCTGCCCTCGCCGGTGTGGTCGGAGCAGACCTGCATGAGCTGCGAGGCGAGCTTCGTCGCCGCGCGGGCCGCCGCGTCCGGGTCGGCCCCCTCGGCGGGCTCGTGGACGAAGACGACGTCGACGTCGGAGACGTAGTTGAGCTCGTGGCCGCCGCACTTGCCCATCGCGATCACGGCGAGCCGCACGTCCGCGGCCGCCTCCCCCACGCGGGCGCGGGCCACGGCGAGGCCCGCCTCGAGGGTGGCCGAGGCCAGGTCGGACAGCTCGGCGGCCACGTCGTCGACACCCAGGTGGTGGGCGAGGTCGCGCGCCGCGAGGCGGAGCAGCAGGCGCCGGTACTCCACCCGCAGCGCGTCCACCGCCGCCCGGTCCGCGTCGGGGCCGGGCAGGGCGGAGACGGGGTCGACGTCGGCCGGGTCCGCTCCGACCGCGAGCAGCAGGCTCTCGCGCAGTGCCCAGGCGGCCGGCCGCGTGGAGCCCAGGTACGGGTCGGTGAGCTCGCGCCACTGCTCCGGGTGGCGCGCCAGGTGGTCGCCCAGCGCCGTGCTCGCCCCGAGCACGGTGAGCAGCCGCATCGCGGTGCCCTCGTCGTCGGCCAGCGCCTCGAGGAGGGCCTCGGCGCCGCCCTCCACCTCGTGCTCTCCCACCCGCTCCACGAGCTGCACGAGCTGCCCCAGCGCGGTGTCGGGGTCGGCGGTGCGCGCCAGGATCGTGAGCACGGCGGGACCGTGCGCGCCGAGCGTGACGAGCCGGGCCGCGGCCTCGTCGACGTCGGCGAAGCCCGCCCGCAGCAGGGTGGCGCGGCTCGGCGCCCGCTCAGCCACTCAGCCCACCCCCGACGCGGTCGTGAGGGCAGCCGCCGCCCGCTGTGCCGCGAGGTGCGCGAGCGACGCGGCGAGCGGCGCCCACGTGGCCCCGAGCTCGTCGTGCGCGTCGTCGATCGCGGTCAGCACGTCGCGCCCGAGGACGCCCCGGGCCGGGTGCGCCGGCTCCTCCGCGGCCGCCCAGCACTCCACGACGCCGCCGTCGGCCTCGGGGTGCAGCTGCACGCCCCACACCGAGCGAGCGAGCCGGGCGGCCTGCACCCGCGCGCCGGGGCCGGTGGCGAGCATCGTCGCGCCAGCCGGCAGGCGGGTCACGACGTCGTTGTTCCAATGGACGGCCCGCGCCTCGGGCCGCGCGGCCACGACCGGCGCCAGCAGCGGGTCGTCGGCCGCCGCCGCGGTCCACCCCACCGGGGTCAGGCCCCAGGTCTGCCCCTGCGGGTCCCGCGCGACGCTGCCCCCGAGCGCCACGGCCGCGAGCTGGTGGCCGAGGCAGATCCCCAGGGTCGGCACGCCGCGCGACTCCGCGTCGACGACCAGCGCCCGCACCGCGGGGAGCCACGGGGCCACCGCGTCGTCGTACGCCCCCGGGGAGCCGCCCAGCACCAGCAGTCCGTCGACGTCGGCGAGGTCGGCCGGCAGCGGGTCCCCGTCACCGGCGTGGCGCACGTCGAGCGCGCAGCCGGCGTCGGCCAGCCACGTCTCGAAGCGGGCCGGCGGGCAGTCGTCCTGGTGCTGGACGACGAGGAGACGGGCGCGGCTCACGGTGCGGTCCGGTCCGGTCAGATGACCGGCAGCATGCGGTCGCGCTCGAAGGCGGAGACCTGGGTGCGGTACTCCTCCCACTCGGCGCGCTTGTTGCGCAGGAAGAAGTCGTAGACGTGCTCCCCCAGCGCCTCGGCCAGCAGCTCGGACGACTCCGCGATCGTGATGGCCTCCGACAGCGTCTTCGGCAGCGGGTCGATGCCGAGGCTCTTGCGCTCGCGCTCGGTCAGCGACCAGACGTCGTCCTCGGCCTCGCGCGGCAGCTCGTACTCGTTCTCGATGCCCTTCATGCCGGCGGCGAGCACCACGGCGTACGCCAGGTAGGGGTTGCACGCCGGGTCGATCGTGCGCAGCTCGACGCGGGTCGACTGGCTCTTGTTCGGCTTGTACATCGGCACGCGCACCATCGCCGAGCGGTTGTTGTGGCCCCAGCAGATGTACGACGGCGCCTCGCCGCCCCACAGCAGCCGCTTGTAGGAGTTCACCCACTGGTTGGTGACGACCGTGATCTCGCCCGCGTGGCGCATGAGGCCCGCGATGAAGTGGCGGCCGGTGCGGGAGAGCTGGTACTCCGCCCCCGCCTCCCAGAACGCGTTGCGGTCACCCTCGAAGAGCGAGACGTGCGTGTGCATGCCGGAGCCCGGGTGGGAGGTGAACGGCTTGGGCATGAAGGTCGCCCAGATGCCCTGGCTCAGCGCCACCTCGCGGATGACGGTGCGGAACGTCATCACGTTGTCCGCGGTGCTCAGCGCGTCGGCGTAGCGCAGGTCGATCTCCTGCTGCCCCGGCCCGCCCTCGTGGTGGCTGAACTCCACCGAGATGCCCATCGCCTCGAGCATGGTGATGGCCTCGCGACGGAAGTCCGAGCCCATCGACTGCGGCGTGTGGTCGAAGAACCCCGTGCGGTCCACCGGCACCGGGTCGGCGCCGACCTCGGGGATGTCCTTGAGCAGGTAGAACTCGATCTCGGGGTGCGTGTAGAAGGTGAAGCCCTTCTCCGCCGCGGCCGCCAGGTTGCGCTTGAGCACGAACCGGGGGTCCGCGTACGACGGGCTGCCGTCCGGCATCACGACGTCGCAGAACATGCGGGCGGTCGAGGGCCCCGTCGCGCGCCACGGGAGGATCTGGAAGGTCGAGGCGTCGGGCAGCAGGAGCATGTCGGACTCGTAGACCCGCGCGAAGCCCTCGATGGCCGAGCCGTCGAAGCCGATGCCCTCCGAGAAGGCCCCCTCGAGCTCCGCCGGCGCGACGGCGACCGACTTCAGGGACCCGAGCACGTCGGTGAACCAGAGCCGGACGAACCGGACGTCGCGCTCTTCGAGTGCGCGGAGAACGAAGTCTTCCTGCTTGCCCATGGCGCCACCCTAGTGGTCGGTGCGCGCCGGCCCGCGGCTCACCGGATGTTGTCGCTCACGACTCGGTCGGCACCCGCTCCAGGTCGGCCAGCCAGGCCGCGGCGGTCGCGTCCGACGGCATCCGCCAGTCGCCGCGCGGGCTCATCGTGCCGCCCGCCGAGACCTTCGGGCCGTTCGGCAGCGCGGAGCGCTTGAACTGGCTGGCGAAGAACCGGCGGACGAACACGTCGAGCCACCGGCGGATCTCGGCGAGGTCGTACTCGGCTCGGCGGTGCTCCGGGAAGTTCGGCGGCCACTCGCCCGCCTCGCGGTCGCGCCAGGCGTGCCAGGCGAGCAGCGCGATGCGGCTCGGCGACATGCCGTAGCGCAGCACGTGGAAGAGGGTGAAGTCCTGCAGCGCGTAGGGGCCCACGCTGTCCTCGGTGCGCTGGGGCAGCTTGTCCTCGCGGGTGGGGATGAGCTCGGGGGTGATCTCCTGCTCGAGGATCTCGCCGAGCACCTCGTTGGTCTCGTCCTCGAACAGGCCCGCGCCCATCACCCAGCGGATGAGGTGCTGCACCAGGGTCTTCGGCACGCCGGAGTTGACCGTGTAGTGCGACATCTGGTCCCCCACGCCGTACGTGCACCACCCGAGGGCGAGCTCGGAGAGGTCGCCCGTGCCCAGCACGATGCCGCCGCGGTGGTTGGCGAGGCGGAAGAGGTAGTCGGTGCGCAGGCCGGCCTGGACGTTCTCGAACGTGATGTCGAAGACCTCCTCGCCCTGCGCGAAGGGGTGTCCGAGGTCGGTGAGCATCTGGCGCGCGGCGCCGGTGATGTCGATCTCCTCGAACGTGACGCCGAGCGAGCGCGAGAGGCGGGTGGCGTAGGACTTCGTCTGGTCGCCGGTGGCGAAGCCGGGCAGCGTGAAGGCGTGGATGTCGCTGCGCGGGCGGCCGAGGCGGTCCATCGCGCGCGCCGCGACGATCAGCGCGTGCGTCGAGTCGAGACCTCCGCTGACGCCGATGACGATCTTGGGCTGGCCGATCGACTCCAGGCGCCGCTCGAGGCCGGCGACCTGGATGCTGTAGGCCTCGTAGCAGTCCTGCGCGAGGCGCTCGGCGTCGTCGGGCACGAACGGGTAGCGCTCCACCCGGCGCCGCAGACCCACGTCGCCGGTCGGCGGGTCGAGCTCGAACTCGACGAGGCGGAAGGCGCCGTCGCCGAGCACGGCGCGGCGGTTGTCGTCGAACGTGCCCGTGCGCAGGCGCTCGAGGCGGGTCCGGTCCAGGTCGGTGTCGACCACGGTGCGCCGCGGGCCGTCGGGGAACCGCTCGGTCTCCCCCAGCAGCTCGCCGTGCTCGTAGACCATCGTCTGGCCGTCCCACGACAGGTCGGTGGTCGACTCGCCCTGGCCCGCCGCGGCGTACACGTAGGTGCCGAGGCAGCGCGACGACGCAGAACGCGCCAGCAGCTTCCGGTCGTCGGCGCGGCCGACGGTGATGGGGCTGCCGGAGAGGTTGGCGAGCACCGTGGCGCCGGCCAGCGCGGCGTGCGCGCTGGGCGGGACCGGCACCCACATGTCCTCGCAGACCTCGACGTGCAGCACGAGGCCCCGCACGTCGCTCGCCGAGAACAGCAGGTCGGAGCCGATCGGCACCTCCTGGCCGGCGAGCAGCGTGGTGCCCCCGACGTCGTCACCGGGCGCGAACCAGCGGCGCTCGTAGAACTCCCGGTACGTCGGGAGGTAGGACTTCGGCGCCACGCCGAGCACCCGGCCGCGGTGGATGACGATCGCGGTGTTGAGCACGCGGTTGCCGTGGGCCAGCGGCGCGCCGACGACGAGCACCGGCAGCAGGTCCGCCGACGCGGCGACGATCTCCGCGACCGCCTCGAGCGTGGCGTCGAGCAGCACGTCCTGGAGGAACAGGTCCTCCGCCGAGTAGCCCGTGAGGCACAGCTCGGGGAAGACCGCGACGGCCACCGCGTCGTCGTGGCAGGCCCGCGCCTGCTCCAGCACCGCCGCCGCGTTGGCGGCGGGGTCACCCACCACGACGGGCAGCGTCACCGCCGCCACCCGGGCGAACCCCTGCGCGTACACCGAGGACCACTCCACGCTCACACCACCATCCCGGCCGACGGGCCGATCGAGACCAACCGTGCGCTTCGAAGATGCAGGGCCACCGGGTCCCGGTCTGGGCGACCCGGCCGGCCGACCGCCCGGTACCGCAGCAGCGCCTGCCTAACCGTCCTGCCGACCGTGCCGTCCCTCGCGCCGCCCGTTCTCCAGGGCCGCCAGCCGCTGCCGCGCGTCCTCCTGGTCGTAGCCGCGTCGGACCTCCCGGCGCAGGACCACCGCCAGCGGCAGCCAGAAGAACAGCACGACGAAGAGGAACAGACCGACCTGCACCGGCGCCGACACGGGGACGAGCGCGACCGCCACGACGAAGACCACGAGCAACCACAGCGGCGCGGAGTGCACCCGGCCCACGGTGCGGGCGTAGCGCGTCAGCAGGGAGGTCACCCCCGCATCGTGCCACCCTGGCTCCCGTGGCCGCCTTCCCCACCACCACTCCCGAGCCGCCGTACACGGCCGTCGTGTTCACGAGCGTGCGCACCGACGAGGACGACGAGGGGTACGCGGCCGCCGCAGCCCGCATGGACGAGCTCGCCGCGCAGCAGGACGGCTACCTCGGCATCGAGTCCGCCCGCTCGGGTCGCGAGGGGCTGACGGTCTCCTACTGGCGCGACGAGGGCAGCGCACGGGCCTGGAAGCAGGTGGTCGAGCACCTGGCGGCCCAGGGCGAGGGCCGGCGCCGCTGGTACGCGGCGTACCGGGTGCGGGTGGCGACGGTGCACCGCGAGTACGGCTGGCCCGCGGGCCGGGGTCCGCACCCCGACCTATAGTTGAAGATGTGACTATCACTTTCGCCGCCGTCGTCGGACCCTCCAGCACGAGCCTCGCGCAGGAGGAGGCGCCGGCCGAGCTGGCCCCGGGCACGGTGGAGGTCGCGATCACCTACTGCGGCATCTGCGCCACCGACACCCACAACCACACCTCGGGCGGGAAGGTCCCCCCGGCCGTGTTCGGCCACGAGTGGACCGGCACGATCACCCGCGTCGCGGACGACGTCACCGGCCTGGAGGTCGGCCGGCGCGTGCTGGCCAGCGTCGGCCCCGCCTGCGGCACCTGCGCCATGTGCCGCGCGGGCCACGCCGACCACTGCGACCTCGCCTTCGCCGAGGCCAACGGCGTCGCGCCGGGCTCGCCCGTGCACGGCGGCTTCGCCACCTCCCTCGTCGTGCCTGCCCGCCGCGTCGCGCCCGTGCTCGACGCGCTCAGCGACGTCGAGGCCGCGCTCGTGGAGCCGACCGCGGTGACCTTCCACGCCGTGCGGCGGACCCGGCAGCGCCTCGGCGCGGTCGTCGTCGTGCAGGGCGCCGGTCCCATCGGGCTGCTCACCGCCCAGCACGCGCGCCACGCGGGTGCCGGCCGGATCGTCGTCGTCGAGCCCAACGAGGCCCGCCGCCGCGCGGCCACCGAGCTCGGCTTCACCGAGGTGCTGGCCCCGGGCGACGCCGCCCGCGACGCCGTGCTGGCCGCGAGCGACGGGCTGGGCGCCGACGTGCTCTACGAGTGCACGGGCGTCGCCGCCCTCCTGCAGCCCTCCGCCGAGCTGGTCCGCCGCGGCGGGACCCTGTCGCTGCTCGGCTTCCCCATGACCGACTCGACCGTCAGCTACGGCGACTGGCAGGTGCGCGAGCTGACCGTGATCGGCTCGCTGGCCTACACCCACGACGACTTCCTCGGCGCGCAGCGCGCGATCGCGGACGGCTCCGTCCGGGTCGAGGGCCTCCACACCGGCACGATCGGCCTGGGCGAGCTGGAGGCGATGTTCGCCGAGCTCGACTCGGGCGCGACCGAGCACGCCAAGGTGCTCGTCGACCCGCGCCGCTGAACGGGCGTGGTCGCGGCGCCCGTCACCCACCCACCCGAGGTGACGGGCGCCACACCCCCGTCGGGCGCGCCGGTCGTACCCTGGGCGCGGTCCGGGGACTCCACCAGGGAGCCGCGAGAACGCACAGATCGGGAACTCGACGATGAGTGACGCCACGAACGAGGGGCCCAGCCCGTACGGATCGGGGTCGCAGGCCACCGCCGCGACACCCCCGGGCAGCGGGGGCGCCCCCCGCCGCATCCGCACCCACCACCTGCGCGACATGAAGGCGCGCGGCGAGCGGTGGACGATGCTGACGGCCTACGACATGTACACCGCACAGGTCTTCGACGAGGCGGGCGTCGAGGTCCTGCTGGTGGGCGACAGCGCCTCGAACAACGTGTTCGGCAACGAGACCTCGCTGCCCGTGACCGTGGACGAGCTGATCCCCCTGACCCGCGCCGTCGCCCGCTCCGCGCGCCGTGCGCTCGTGCTCGGCGACCTGCCCTTCGGCAGCTACCAGGCGAGCCCGGAGCAGGCCTACCTCACTGCGGTGCGCTTCATGAAGGAGGGCGGCGCCCACGCCGTCAAGCTCGAGGGCGGCGCCGAGATGGCCGCCACCATCACGAAGCTGACGCAGGGCGGCGTGCCGGTGTGCGCGCACATCGGCTTCACCCCCCAGTCCGAGCACACCCTGGGCGGGTACCGCGTGCAGGGCCGGGGCGAGGCCGCCGAGCGCGTGCTGACCGACGCCCGTGCCGTCGCCGAGGCGGGGGCGTTCGCCGTGGTGATGGAGATGGTGCCGGGCGACGTCGCCGCGCAGGTCACCCGCGAGCTGGCGATCCCGACGGTGGGCATCGGCGCCGGGCCCGACTGCGACGCCCAGGTGCTCGTGTGGCAGGACGCCTTCGGGCTCCGCTCCGGGCGGATGCCGCGGTTCGTCAAGCAGTACGCCGACGTCCGCTCCGTGCTGCTCGACGGCGCGCGGGCCTACGTCGACGACGTGCGGGGCGGGACGTTCCCCGGCCCCGAGCACACCTTCTGAGCCCGCGCCACGACGGCGGTCACCGGCACGGCGACGACGGGCTCAGCCCTCGCGGGGCTCGTCGTCGTCCTCCTCCTCAGCCGCGTCCCAGGCCTCGTTGCGGGCCTCGACCCGCTCGAGCGCACCGGCCGCCTCCTCGCGGGTGTCGAACGGCCCGAGCCGGTCGGAGTTGCGGCACCCCTTGCGGGGCTCGACCGTGTGGTGCTTGAGGCAGAACCACCAGTCGTCGGGGGTGTTGTCGGAGGAGGTGCGGGCCATGCCCCGAACCTACGGGGCGCCCGGGGCCGGCGGTAGCGTGACGCGCATGCGTCCCCCGCTCGTCCCCGGCACCGTGTCCCCCACCCGTCCCGTCCCGCGGCACATCCCGCGGCCGGAGTACGTCGGCAAGCCGGCCCCCGCCCGCTTCGAGGGCGACGACGTGCAGGACGAGGAGACGATCGCGCGGATGCGCGTTGCGGGTCGGGTGGCCGCGCAGGCGCTGGCCGAGGTGGGCCGTGCCGTGCAACCCGGCGTGACGACCGACGAGCTCGACCGGGTCGGCCACGAGTTCCTCTGCGACCACGGCGCCTACCCCTCGACGCTCGGCTACCGCGGCTACCCGAAGTCGCTGTGCTCCTCGATCAACGAGGTGATCTGCCACGGCATCCCCGACTCGACCGTGGTCGAGGACGGGGACATCGTGAACATCGACATCACGGCGTACCTCGACGGGGTGCACGGCGACACGAACGCGACCTTCCTGGCCGGCGACGTCGACGAGGAGTCGCGCCTGCTCGTCGAGCGCACGCGCGAGGCGCTGGAGCGCGGCATCAAGGCGGTGCGCCCCGGGCGGCGCACCAACGTCATCGGGCGGGTCATCGAGGCCTACGCGAAGCGGTTCGGGTACGGCGTGGTGCGTGACTTCACCGGTCACGGCATCAGCACGCACTTCCACTCCGGGCTCGTGATCGCGCACTACGACAACGACCACTACGCCGACGAGATCCGCGTCGGCATGACGTTCACGATCGAGCCGATGCTCACCCTCGGCACGCCGGAGCACGACATGTGGGACGACGACTGGACGGCCGTCACCAAGGACCGCCGCCGCACGGCGCAGTTCGAGCACACGCTGCTCGTGACGCCGACCGGCGCCGAGGTGCTGACGCTCCCCTGACGCCCGCCCGGCGCAACACCGGCGTTACGGGCCGTCGGTAACCTCCGAGCATGACCGCCATGTTCGAGGGCTACCCGGGAGCGCACGGGCCGGCGTACGACGAGATGTTCGACCCCACGGGGCTGCGCACGTCGTACCAGCAGCTGTCCCGCTCGCTGGAGGAGATGAGCGAGTCCGACCTGCGCGGGCGCGTGGACGCGCTGCAGACGGCCTACCTCGACCAGGGCGTCACCTTCGACATCGGCGGCGAGGAGCGGGCGTTCCCGCTCGACATCCTGCCCCGCGTCATCGAGATGGAGGCGTGGAACCGCATCGAGCGGGGCGTGCAGCAGCGCGTCAAGGTGCTCGAGATGTTCCTCGACGACGTGTACGACGCGGGCCGCGTCTTCGAGGACGGCGTCATCCCCCGCACGGTGGTGACGACGTCGTCGCACTACCACCGGGCGGCCGCCGGGATCACGCCGCCGAACGGCGTGCGGATCCAGGTGTCGGGCATCGACCTCATCCGCGACAACGTGGGCGAGTTCCGCGTGCTCGAGGACAACGTGCGGGTTCCCTCGGGCGTCTCCTACGTCATGACGAACCGGCGGGCGATCTCCTCGGCGCTGCCGGAGACGTTCGCCCAGCACCGCATCCGCCCGGTCGCCTCCTACCCGCAGCGGCTGCTCTCCGCGCTGCGCGCCGCGGCCCCCGCGGGCGTCGCCGACCCGACCGTGGTCGTGCTGACGCCGGGCGTCCACAACGGCGCCTACTTCGAGCACGCGCTGCTCGCACGCACCATGGGCGTCGAGCTCGTCGAGGGTCGCGACCTGGTCTGCCGGCGCGGCCGCGTCATGATGCGCACCACCCACGGCCTGGAGCAGGTGCACGTCATCTACCGCCGTGTCGACGACGAGTTCCTCGACCCCGTGCAGTTCCGCGGCGACTCGCTGCTCGGCTGCCCCGGGCTCATCAACGCCGCCCGCGCCGGCAACGTGACGATCGCGAACGCGGTCGGCAACGGCGTCGCCGACGACAAGCTCGTCTACACCTACATGCCGGACCTCATCCGCTACTACGTGGGCGAGGAGCCGGTGCTGCGCAACGTCGACACCTGGCGGATGGGCGAGCCGGAGCACCGCGAGGAGGTCATGGACCGCCTCGACGAGCTCGTGCTCAAGCCGGTCGACGGCTCGGGCGGCAAGGGCATCGTCATCGGCCCCCGCGCGACGCGCGCCGAGCTCGACGAGCTGCGCGCCAAGGTGCTGGCGGACCCGCGGGCGTGGATCGCGCAGCCGGTCGTGCAGCTCTCGACGGTGCCCACGTTCGTGGGCGGCCGGATGGCCCCGCGGCACGTCGACCTGCGCCCGTTCGCGGTCAACGACGGCCAGCGGGTGTGGGTGCTGCCGGGCGGCCTGACCCGCGTGGCCCTCGCCGAGGGCGAGCTCATCGTCAACTCCTCGCGCGGCGGCGGGTCGAAGGACACGTGGGTGCTCGCCGGCCCGGGTGCGGGCCAGCACCGCCCGCTGGCGACCCGGCCGACGGCCACGAGCACCTCTCCCCCGGTCTCCGGCCCCGCGCTGGGCGCGGTGACCGGCGTCGAGCAGGAGCAGCAGCAACAGCAACAGCAACAGCAGGCGGGAGAGCGGGCGGGGCGGGTCCCCGCGCCCGGGACCGAGGTCGAGGAGGACGGCGCGTGCTGAGCCGCATCGCGGAGTCGATGTTCTGGATCGGGCGCTACGTCGAGCGCGCGGAGGACACGGCCCGCATCCTCGACGTGCAGACCCAGCTCATGCTGGAGGACCCGACGGTCGACGAGGCCGCCACCTGCCGGACCCTGCTGTCGATCATGGGCGTGCCCCACGACGAGGACGCGCCGGTGAACCGCCAGACCATCCTCGAGCTGCTGGCGTACGACGCGCAGGCCCCCGCCTCGATCGCGGCCGCCCTCGCCGCCGCCCGGGAGTCGGCGCGCCGGGCGCGCGAGACGTTGTCGGAGCCGATGTGGGAGGCGGTCAACACCACGTGGCGGGCGCTCCCGTCGGGGCGCTTCCGCACGCTGCGGCCCCCGGCGGTGTTCGGCTGGGTGCGCGACCGCGCGGCCCTGGTCAACGGCACGGCCGAGGCGACGATGACGCGCGACGAGGGCTACCAGTTCCTCGTGCTCGGCCGCAGCATCGAGCGGGCCGACATGACGGCGCGGCTCGTCGCGACGGCGGCCCTGACCGGGTCGAGCGGGGCGTCGGCGTGGACCTCCACGTTGCGTGCCTGCGGTGCGTACGAGGCGTTCCTGCGCACCTACCGCGGCCTGGAGACCGACCGGGGCGCGGCGGAGTTCCTGCTGCTGGACCGGCTGTTCCCCCGCTCGATCGTGCACTCGATCAGCCGGGCCGAGCAGTGCCTGGAGAACCTCGAGGCCGGCGGCCAGCGCGCCGGCTTCCAGAACGACGCGCAGCGGCTGCTGGGCCGCACCCGCGCCGACCTGGAGTACCGCTCGCTGTCCGACGTCGTCGCGAACCTGCCGGCGGAGATGGAGCGGCTGCAGTACACGTGCGCCGCCGCGACGGAGTCCGTGACCCGCCGGTACTTCGCCGGCTCCGAGGCGACCGAGTGGCACGGAGGTGTCCTGTGAGCATGCAGCTGCGCATCACCCACACGACCGGCTACGAGTACGACGGGAAGGCCATCACGTCGTACAACGAGGCGCGGCTGACCCCGCAGACCTCCCCCGAGCAGATCGTCGTGCACACCCGGCTCGACATCACCCCGACACCGTGGACGCACACCTACCGGGACTACTTCGGCTCGCAGGTGACGGCGTTCGAGGTGCTCGACCCGCACGACGCGCTGACGGTGCAGGCGCACGCGACCGTGCACACCAACCGCTCGCCGCTGCCCCCGCCGGCGCTGGCCTGGGCCGACCTCGCGACGCCCGAGGTGGCCGACGTGCACACGGAGTACCTCGTGCTCTCCGAGGCCGTCGCCCCGACCGACGACTTCGCCGCCGAGGTGCGGGCGATCGGCACGGACGCCGCCACCCCGGGCGAGGCCGCGATCGGCGTGTGCGCCCTGGTGCACGCGGAGGTCGACTACCTGCCGGGCTCCACCGAGGTCGGCAGCCGCGCGGCCGTCGCGTGGGAGCAGCGCGCCGGCGTCTGCCAGGACATGACGCACCTCGCCATCGGCGGCCTGCGCACCCTCGGCATCCCCGCGCGCTACGTGTCGGGCTACCTGCACCCGCGCGCCGACCCCGAGATCGGTGCGACCGTGCAGGGCGAGTCCCACGCCTGGGTCGAGTGGTGGGACGACGGCTGGCACGCCTTCGACCTCACCAACGACCAGCCCATCGGCGACCGCCACGTCGTCATCGCGGCCGGGCGCGACTACGGCGACGTGCGCCCCCTGTCGGGCATCTTCGCCGGCGCCCGCACCTCGCGGATGTTCGTCGAGGTCGAGGTCACCCGGCTGGCCTGAGGGCCGACCCGCGCCCGGCCCCACCGCGGACGCGGGGTACGGCGCACCTCAGCGCAGCTGGTCGAGCGTGCCCGTCCGCTCCGCGAGGCGACGCTCGATGCGCAGCACGGTCGTCTCGTGCTCGGGGTCGCCCGTCATCGCGGCCGCGAGGCGCGCGTGCGGGAGGGCGTCGGCGTACCGGGACTGGCGCTCGAGGCTGCGCGCCAGCGCGTGGCGCACCCAGTCGTCGCTGGGGTTCTCGTCGGCGAGGCCGCGCAGCTCGGTGTCGGCGCGCTGCAGCTGGGCGCGCAGCAGGTACGCCCACGCGCGCAGGCTCCGCAGCCCGTAGTTGCCCGGGTCGACCTCGAGCGCAGGCTCGAGCACGTCGAGCGCCTCCTTCGGCGCGCGGCGGGCGAGGAGGTCGTACGCCGTGCGGTGGGCACCCGCCGGGTCGGCCGCCTGGCCGGGGAAGACGATGGCCGGGGCCTGGATCTCGTGCTGGATCTCGTCGTTCATGGTGCTCCTCTCGTGGGGCGCCCGGACAACGTTCGGCGCCCCGGTCGGATTCCCCTATCCTTGCGCGAGCGGATGGGCTGGCCGGGCGGCCGCGGCGCGCTCCACGGAGGGCGTCGAGGAAGGTCCGGGCTCCACAGGGCGAGGTGGTGGGTAACGCCCACCCGGGGTGACCCGCGGGACAGTGCCACAGAGAACAGACCGCCCGCGCCGACCTCGGTCGGTGCGAGCAAGGGTGAAACGGTGGTGCAAGAGACCACCAGCGCTCCGGGCGACCGGAGCGGCTCGGTAAACCCCACCTGGAGCAAGGTCGAGAAGCCTCCCCACGGGGAGGTGCGCGTGCGTTCGAGGGCTGCCCGCCCGAGCACGCGGGTGGACTGCACGAGGTCGTCGGCAACGGCGGCCCTAGATGGATGGCCGCACATCGGTGCCCGGCGACGGGCCCGAGGACAGAACCCGGCCTACAGGCCAGCCCGTCCGCTACCCCCGCGCAGGCCGGCGACGCCGGTCGCTGCGGCGTCACCTGCCGTTGGTGCGCCTGTGGCACGGTGGAGGCGACCCCTGCGAGCACGCACCGCAGACACCCCGACGCGATGGAGATGATGCACGTGAGCGACTCCCCGTTCTCCCCCTCGGCCCGCGAGATGCTGGCGAAGCCCAACCCGGCCGTCATCGCCACCACCCGCCGCGACGGGCAGCCCGTCTCCGCGGCGACGTGGTACCTGCTGCAGGACGACGACCGCATCCTCGTCAACATGGACGAGGGGCGCGTGCGTCTCCAGCACCTGCGGCGCGACCCCCGGGTCAGCCTCACCGCCATCGACCAGGCCGACTTCTACACCCACCTCACCGTCATCGGCCGCGTCGTCGACATCCACGACGACCCCGACCTCGTCGACATCGACGCGCTGTCCCGCCACTACACGGGCGAGCAGTACGCGCGGCGCGACCGGCTCCGGGTGAGCGCCCTCATCGAGGTGGACCGGGTGCACGGCTGGGGCGCCCAGAAGAACAACGACCAGGCGTCGTAAGGCCCGTGGCACGCGTCGTCGCCCGCCTGCGCCCCGTCTGGTCGAGGGCGATGGTGGCGCTGCTCCTGCTGCTCGTCGTCGAGGTGGCGGTGGTCCTGCTCGACGCGCCCGTCGAGGGCATCCTCACCCGCGCCGACTGGGGCCCGCCCGCCCTCGCCGTCGCGCTCGTCGTGCTGTGGGTCCTCGTGGGGGTGGCCCCGCGGTCCCACGTCGACGATCCGGTGACCCTGGCGCCCCCGGTGCGGGGCGAGTGGGTCGCGGTCAACAGTCCCGGGCAGAAGCTGCCGAGCCACGGCACGCGCACCCGCGGGCAGTACAGCGCCGTCGACGTCTGCGGCCGGGCGGCGGCGGGCGGCCCACCCCTCGTGCGCTGGGGACTGCGGGGCACCGCGCCCGCGCGCTACCCCGGGTACGACGAGCCGGTGCTGGCGATGGCCGCCGGGGAGGTGGTGCGGGTGCTCGACCGGCAGCGGGACCACCGGGCGCGGGACACCTGGCAGGCCCTCATCCTCATGGTCGCCCTCGAGGGGCTGCTGCGGGAGCTGGGCGGCACCCGCAAGGTGCTCGGCAACCACGTCGTGGTGGCCCACGACGACGGCACGGCGGCGGTCTACGCCCACCTGCGCCGCGGTTCGGCCGCCGTGCGCACGGGCCAGCGGGTCGCCGACGGCGAGCCGCTCGGCCGGGTCGGCAACACCGGCAACACCTCGCTCCCCCACCTCCACGTGCAGCTGATGGACCACGTGCACGTCGACGCCGCCGCCGGCATCCCCCTCGCCTGGTCGGACGTCGAGCCCACCGGCGAGATCGACGAGCGGTTCGCGTCGTACGCCAAGCCGCCCGCGGACTCGGCGCTGCCGACGATGCCGCGCAACGGCGAGGTCTTCGTCGCGGGGTGACGGTGGCGGGGTGACGGCACCGCCGCCCGTGACCGCCCGGGGCCTACGCTCGGCCGGATGAGCGACCCCGACGTCGTCCGCGCGCTGCTGGAGCGGCACGGCACCACGTTCGCCGAGGACGCCGGCATCCACCTCGCCGACGAGCCCGCGCCGCTGTGGCGGCTGCTCGTGCTGACCCTGCTGCTCTCGACCCGCATCCGGTCGGCGACCGCCGTCGTCGCCGCCCGGGCGCTGTCCGACGCGGGCTGGACCACCCCCGCCCGCATGCGGGACTCCCCGCGCCGCCAGCGCGTCGCGGTGCTCGGCCGCGCCGGCTACCGCAGGTACGACGAGCGCACCGCCACCCGGCTCGGCGAGCTGGCGGACGCCGTGCTCGACCGGTACGACGGGGACCTGCGCCGCCTGCGCGACCACGTTCGGGACGACACCGACGGCGCGGACGGCGCCGGCGACGCCCGCGTCGTCGAGCGGGCGCTGCAGGGCTTCGCCGGCATCGGCCCGGGCGGCGCCGCGATCTTCTGCCGGGAGGCCCAGGGCGTCTGGCCGGGGCTCGCGCCGTACGTCGACGACCTCGCGGCCCGCGGCGCCGAGCGGCTCGGGCTGCCCGCCGCCGACGACGAGCTGGCCCGGCTGGTCTCCCCCGGCGACCTGCCCCGCCTGGTCGCGGCCTGCGTCCGCGCGGCCCGCGACCCGGCCGTGGTCGCCGACGTCACCGGCCACCGCGACGGCTGAGCGCACACGGCCCGCGCGGCACGTGCGCCCGGTCGGGCTGGGTACCAGCCGACGTGGACCACACCAGCACCCGCACCGCCCGCACGCCCCGGACGTCCGGGGGTCGCTCGTGACCCGCACCGTCGCCGACCTCGTCGTCGAGCGCCTGCGCGCCTGGGGCGTCCACCGGGTCTTCGGCTACACCGGCGACGGCATCAACCCCGTCATGGGTGCCCTGCGCCGCGCCGACGGCGACCCCGCCTTCGTGCAGGCCCGCCACGAGGAGCAGGCCGCCCTGATGGCCGTGGGGCACGCGAAGTACACCGACGGCATCGGCGTCGTCCTCAGCACCCAGGGCCCGGGCGCCGTCCACATCCTCAACGGCCTGTACGACGCGAAGCTCGACCACGTGCCGCTCGTCGCCATCGTCGGCCAGCAGCCGACCACCGCGCTGGGCTCGGAGTACCAGCAGGAGATCGACCTGCCCGCGCTCTTCAAGGACGTCGCGGCCCAGTTCGTGCAGTCGGCCCTGTCGCCCGAGTCGGCGCCGATGGTCATCGACCGGGCGTTCCGCACCGCGCTGGCGACCCGCAGCCCCTGCGTCGTCGTCATCCCCCACGACGTGCAGACCGCCGAGATGCCGGAGAGCCTCCCCCACACCCACGGCGTCGTGCCGACGACCCCGACCTGGCGCACGCCCGTCGTCGTGCCCCGTGACGACGCCCTGCACGCCGCCGCCGAGGTGCTGAACGGCGGCGAGCGCGTCGCCCTGCTCGTCGGCCAGGGCGCGAAGCACGCCGGCGACGCGGTGCAGGCGGTCGCCGAGCGGCTCGGGGCCGGCGTGACGACCAGCCTGCTCGGCAAGCCGTGGTGGGACGAGTCGCTGCCCACCAGCGCGGGGGTGATGGGCCACCTCGGCACCACCGCGTCGGGCTGGCTGATGGACGAGTGCGACACCCTCCTCGTCGTCGGCAGCAACGACCCGTGGACGGAGTACTACCCCGCGCCCGGCCAGGCCCGCGCGGTGCAGGTCGACATCGACGGGCGCCACCTCGGCAACCGCTACCCGATCGAGGTCGGGCTCGTCGGCGACGCCGCCACCACGCTCGAGCGCCTGCTCCCCCTGCTGCACGAGCGCACCGACCGCTCCTGGGAGCAGCAGGTCGTCGCGCAGGTCGGGCGCTGGCACGACATCGCCGAGCGCCGCGCCCGCATCGAGGCGCGCCCCCTCAACCCCGAGCTCGTCGTACGACGCCTGTCCGACCACCTGCCGGCCGACGCCATGGTCGCCGTCGACGTCGGGTCCGTCACCTACTGGTACGCCCGCCACCTGCGCCTGCCGCCCGGCGTGCCCGCCCACCTCTCGTCCACGCTGGCGAGCATGGGCTCGGCGGTGCCGTACGGGCTGGCCGCCAAGCTGGAGGAGCCCGGGCGCCCCGTCGTCGCCCTCGCCGGCGACGGCGCCACCCAGATGACCGGGCTGGCCGAGCTCGTCACGGTCGCCTCGCGCTGGCGCGACTGGGCCGACCCGCGCTTCGTGCTCCTCGTGCTCGCCAACCGCGACCTCGCCGAGGTGACCTGGGAGCAGCGCGAGATGGAGGGCGAGCCCCGCTTCGACACCAGCCAGTCGCTGCCGGACGTGCCGTACGCCGGGTGGGCCGACCTGCTCGGGCTGCGGGGCATCCGGCTCGACGACCCCGCCGACGTCGACGACGTCTGGCGGGCGGCGCTCTCGGCCGACCGGCCCGTCGTCATCGAGGCGGTCGTGGACGCCGACGTCCCGCTGCTGCCCCCGTTCCCCGCCGGCGCCCAGAAGCTCGAGAGCTTCCGCGGAGCCCTCGACCAGGAGGGCGCGGACGGCGAGCACGCGCGGGCGCTGCTCGACGAGCACGCCGCCCACGAGGGCGGCTGATCCGGACGCCGCCCCCGTCCCCGCCCTCGTCCCCGGTCGTAGGATGACGCGCGTGACCCCGACGAGCCCGGCCGGCCGGACGCCCCTGGTGGCGTTGCTGGTCGGCGTGCTCGCCCTGCTGCTCCCGGCCGTGCTGGCCGCCGGGGCCACCGGGGGCGCGGACGGGGCCGGGGCGGTCGCGGTCACGCTGTCCCTCGCCGCGCTCGCGCTGCTCCTCGGCCCGCGCGGCGGGCGGCTCGTGCTGCCGCGGCCCGCCCGTGTGCACGCCGCGTCGTCGTACGACGGCCCTCCCGCCCGCGGTCACGTCACCGACGTCGGGCACCACCCGCTCCTGCCCCGCGCTCCGCAAGCGGCCTGACGCGCTCCCGCGCGCCCTCAGGCCCCTTCCGCACGAGCACCCAGGAGCACCGCTGTGTCCGTCCTCGATCCCCTCACGCACGCCCTCGCCGCGCTGGTCGCGGCGACCCACGCCACCCTCACCCACCTCGGCGCCGCGCCCGACGGGGCGCTCGCGTGGTGCCTCGCCCTGCTGGCCGTCGTCGCGGCCGTCCGCCTGCTCCTGCTGCCGCTCGTCGTGCACGGGGTGCGGCAGGCGCACGCGTCGGCCCGGGCCCGTTCGGACCTCGCCGAGCTGGCGCGGCGCTACCGCGGGCGGCGCGACGCCGCGAGCCTGCGGGCGTACGCCGACGAGCGGCGCCGCGTCGGCGCCGAGCACGGCGTCTCGCGCTGGGGCTGCCTGCCCGTGCTGGTGCAGCTGCCGGTGTGGGTCGCGCTCCTGCACCTCGTCAGCGACACCGCCGCCGGCGCGTCGGTCGGCGCGCTCGACGCGGGCCTCGTCGCCTCGTTGGGCGCCGCGACCATCGCCGGCGTGCCGCTCGCCGATCGCGGCCTGGCGGGCGGCGCCCCGGGGCACGTCGCGGTCGTGGCGCTGCTGGCGGGCACGGCGGCGGTGCTGTCGTACGTCACGCAGCGCTTCCTCGTGCTGCCCAACCTGGTGCTCGACGGCGCGCCCGAGGCGGTCGTGAGCGCGCAGCGCCTGATGCCGGCCCTGTCCGCGCTCGGGCTCGTCGCCGCGGCGGGCGTCGTGCCGGTGGCGCTGCTCGTCTACTGGGTCGGCAACGCGACCTGGACGCTGGGCCAGAGCGCCGTGGTCGCGCGCTGGTTCCCCACCCCCGGCAGCCCTGCGGCGGTACGGCGGGAGGCCCGCCGCTCGCCGGCCTGAGCCGGCCCTCCGGCTACGCCGGACCGCCGGAGGACGCCGCCGGTCCCCCGCCCGCCGGCGGGGTGACCGCCGGCGGCGGGGCGACACCGGTCGGCACCTTCCCGCGGCCGGCCGTCGGCGGGCGCGGCCGGTCCTCCGGATGCAGGCGCACGGCCACGATCGCGACGTCGTCCTCCGTCCAGCCCGGCAGCATGCGGTGCAGCAGCTGGTCGCTGAGCTCCTGGAGCGGGAGGTCCTGGCGCGCGAGGTCGGTCAGGACCTCGCGCAGCTGCTCCAGCCCCTCGTCCAGGACGTGCCCGCGACGCTCGACGAGCCCGTCGGTGTAGAGCAGGAGGGTCGAGCCCCGCGGCAGCACGACCACGGAGTCGTCGCGCGGCTCCTCGTCGCCGGGGATGCCGGTGAGCAGGCCGAGCATGGGGTTGGCCGCGTCGGCCCAGAGCAGGCGCGACGTCATGCCGCCGTCCTCGGTGGGGACGACCACGACGGGCGGCGGGTGGCCGGCGTTGGACCACCGCAGCCGGGTCACGCCCTCCGCCCGCTCCTGGGGCGTCTGCTCGAGCCGGGCGACCACGGCGGTCGCCATGGTGTCGACCTGCAGGGTCGTCATGGCCGCGTCGACCCGCCGCAGCACGGCGGCGGGGCCCTCCTCGGTCGTCACCGCGATGCCCCGCAGCAGCGTGCGCACCTGGCCCATCGCCGCAGCGGCTGCGGTGTCGTGGCCGATGACGTCGCCGATCACGAGGGTGGTCGCGCCGTCGGGCTGGAGGAACGCGTCGTACCAGTCCCCGCCCACCTGGGCGGCCTCGGCCGCGGGCTCGTAGCGCACCACGACCTCGAGGTGGTCGGGCTCCGGCGGAGCGGTCAGCAGGCTGCGCTGCAGGCCCTCGGCCAGCTCCCGCTGACCGGCGTACAGGCTCGCGTTGTCGAGCGCCAGCCCCGCCCGCTCGGCCACGTCGGCGAGGACCTCGATGTCCTCCTCGGTGAACGTCTCGCGCCCCTCGCCGCGGAACACGCTCATGAGGCCCGCGACGCGACCGCGTCCCCTCAACGGGATGACCACGGCCGCCGACGGCGCCAGGCGACGGCAGATGTCGGTGGCCTCGCCGGGCTGGAGGATCGAGGCGATGCGGTCGGCGGCACCCTCCGGCACGACGACCGGCGCGCTGGACACGAGCGCCTGCACGACGAGGGACTCGTCCGTCAGCGCCGGCACGCGCAGCTGCGCGTAGCGCTCGACGAGCGGTCGCAGCGCGGGGTCGTCGGCCCACCAGCCGACGTCGCGCAGCCGGCGGCGCCAGGACCGCTCGGAGAGGAGGTCGTCCGGGAGCGTGCCGTCGACCAGGGTCACGACGCACCAGTCACCCAGGGCGGGCACGAGCAGCTTGGTGAGCCGCCCGACCGCCTCCTCCTCGTCGAGGGTGTCGGTGAGCGCCTTGGTCGCCTCGGCGAGCAGGGCGGCGCGGCGCGCCCGGCGGGCCAGCAGCTCCTGGGCGCGCCGCCGCTCCGTGATGCCGAGGAAGTAGACCGAGAGGCCGTCGGGCGCGGGCCAGCAGCGCACCTCGTACCAGTCGTCGAGCGGCGGCGGGTAGTAGGCCTCGAACGAGGACGGCTCGCCCGAGGCGACGGAGCCCCGGTAGTGCCGCTCGAACTCCGTGCCCCGGGCGGCCGGGAACAGCTCCCAGATGTCGTGGCCGACCACGTCGGTGCCGATGCCGCCCAGCAGCAGCCGGGCCTCGGGGTTGGCGTAGGTGAAGCGCCACTCGGGATCGAGCTGGAAGAAAGCCGTCGGCATCGCCTCGAGGATCCGGCCCACACGGGCCTCCCCCTCGCGCACCGCGGTGGTGTCGTACGCCGCGCCCACGACCCGCACCGCCGAGCCGTCCTCACCCGTCACGGCGTGGCCGCGGGCGGCGACCCAGCGCAGCCGGCCGTCGGGCCGGACGACGCGGTACTCCGCCTCGTACTCCCCGCAGGTCTCGATCGCCTCCTGCAGGGCGGCACCGACGCGGGCGCGGTCGTCCGGGTGCACGCACTCCTCGAACGCCTGGATGGTGCCGCCGAAGGTCGTGCGGTCGTGGCCGAAGAGGGCCAGGAGCCGCTCGTCCCAGCGGAGCGCGCCCGTGGCCAGGTCCCAGTCGAAGGCACCGACCCCGGCCGCGTCGACCGCGAGCTGCCACAGCACCCGGTCTTCCTCGTAGCTGGTCTCCAGGGCGGCGAGCTCGAGCTCGGTCATGGCCGGGCCCGTCAGCTGCTGCAGCAGCGCGACGTCGTCGTCGGACCACGCCCGGGGCTCGCGGCCGAAGACGCAGAGGGCGCCCACCACGTGGTCGCCCGCGCGCAGCGGCACCCCGAGGTAGGAGCCGATGGCGCCGGAGGTCACGGCCGGGAGGTCGCGCACCCGCGGGTCGAGCGTGGTGTCGGGGACGAGCACCGGGGCGCCCGCCTCCACCGTCACGGTGCACAACGAGTCCGCCGCGGCGGTGCGCACACCCACCGTCTGCGACGCCACGCCGGCGCCGCCCATCACGGTCTGCTCGTCGGCGACGACGGAGACCTGGGCGGACTCGACACCGAGGAGCTGCGCAGCCAGCTCGGCGAGCCGGTTGAGCGGGAGCAGGCCACCGCGGCGCGCCGCCAGCTTGCGGGCGCGCTCGACACGGGCGGTGTCGCGGGCGCCGGGCGACCCGAACGGGGTCGTCCGGCCACCCCCGGCCCGGAGGTCGCCGTCCGTGTCGTCGGGACTCGGTTCTGCTCCCGTCGTCACGGCGTCGGGACGTCGCGCACGGCTCAATCGGACTCCACTCGACGACGCCCCGCGGCCGGTGCCCGGGACGTGGAAATGTTGACCGACAGTGTCCCACAGGGGGCCGCGTCCACCGCCTCGACGCGGAGGGGGACGGACGGGTGTGGAAGGGCGCGGAGGCGCCTGAGGGCGGCGCGGTCCCCTCAGGGGGTCGCCGCCCCGTCGGCCCCCCAGCCGCAGTGGGTGCCGACGAAGCACCGCAGCGCACCGCGGGTGGTGTCGTCCAGCGGCAGGTACGGCGCCACGTCCGGCACCCCGGTGCCCGCCAGGCGGGTGGCGAACAGCGTCCCCACCTTGTCCTCGGCGACCGCGTGCGGGTCGCAGCGGGCGGGGACGAGGCGCAGCAGCAGGTCGACGGGCGGGTCGCCGGCCCCCAGGGGCACCGCGACCTCGCCCGCAGCCGCCGACCCGGATGCATGGGCCAGCAGGACCGTGCGCTCGAAGCCGCCGAGGACGAGGTCCGAGCCGCCGCCCGTCGGCGCGACGCGGACCGGGAGCTCGAGCACCGAGCCCCGGCCGGTGCCCACCACCCGGGGCGGACCCACCGAGACGTCGGCCGCGGCGGCCAGCAGCCCCGCGGCGCAGTCGCGGTCCAGCAGCAGCGCGAACGCGCCGTACCGGTCGTGGGCGGTGGTCGTCGAGACCCGCGGCGCGCCACCGTCCACGTCGTACGTCAGCCGCACCCCGACCTCGGCGCCGGTGCCGCACCCCGCCGGGGGCAGGGCGAAGGCGAGGTCGGCCTCGTTCACGAAGCTCCGCTCCCCCGTCCAGGTCACGGGGGCGAACCGGGGCGAGGTGATCTCGGCGTGGGTGACCCGCACCCGCCGGCCGGTGTCGTTGAGCAGCCGCACGAACACCTCGCGCCCGACCCGCGCGGACCGCGCCTGGTCGACGACGGCGGTGAGGCCGGCCGGCAGGGGCGCCGGGACCGGCGGGGGCCCGGGCGGCGCACCGGTCGGGGTGCCCGGCCCGCTGCAGGCCGCGAGCAGCACGGTCGCCGCGACCGCCGACGCGACCGTGCCCAGCCGACCCCTCCGCACCGGGCGCACCCGGGCATCGTAGGTCCGCGCCGTGGCCGCCCGCCCGCCCCGTACGCCGCCGCGGGGCCGTTGTCGGCGACGGGCGTGGGTACCAGTCCGGAGCGCCCGCTCCCACCCCGAGACCCACCCCGAGACCCACCCCGAGACCCACGGAGGCAAGCCTTGAAGGCGATGACGTACCGCGGCCCGTACCGCATCCGGGTGGAGGAGAAGGACCGCCCCGCGATCGAGCACCCGAACGACGCGATCGTGCGGGTCACCACCGCGGCCATCTGCGGCTCCGACCTGCACCTCTACCACGGCCTCATGCCGGACACCCGCGTCGGCCACACCTTCGGTCACGAGTTCGTCGGCGTCGTCGACGAGGTCGGCCCGTCGGTGCAGTCGCTGCAGGTCGGCGACCGGGTGATGGTGCCGTTCAACGTGTTCTGCGGCTCCTGCTTCTTCTGCGCTCGCGGCCTGTACTCCAACTGCCACAACGTGAACCCGAACGCCACGGCGGTCGGCGGCATCTACGGCTACTCGCACACGACGGGCGGGTACGACGGCGGGCAGGCCGAGTACGTCCGCGTGCCGTTCGCGGACGTGGGGCCCTCCCTCATCCCGGACTGGATGAGCGACGAGGACGCCGTGCTGCTCACCGACGCCCTGCCCACCGGTTACTTCGGCGCACAGCTGGGCGACATCGTCGAGGGCGACACCGTCGTCGTGTTCGGCGCCGGGCCCGTGGGCCTGTTCGCCGCGAAGTCGGCCTGGCTCATGGGGGCGGGGCGGGTGATCGTCATCGACCACCTCGACTACCGCCTGGAGATGGCCCGCACGTTCGCGCACGCGGAGACGGTCAACTTCACCCACCACCGCGACATCGTGGTGCACCTCAAGCGCACGACGGGCCACCTCGGGGCCGACGTCGCCATCGACGCGGTCGGCGCCGAGGCCGACGGCAACCTCCTCCAGCACGTGACCGCCGCCAAGCTGAAGATGCAGGGCGGGTCGCCGATCGCGCTGAACTGGGCGATCGACGGCGTGCGCAAGGGCGGCACCATCTCCGTCATGGGCGCCTACGGCCCCATCTTCAGCGCCGTGAAGTTCGGCGACGCCATGAACAAGGGCCTGACGATCAACGCGAACCAGTGCCCGGTGAAGCGCCAGTGGCCGCGGCTGCTGGAGCACATCCGCAACGGCCACCTGCGCCCGAGCGACATCGTCACCCACCGCTTCCCCCTCGACGAGATCGCCGAGGGCTACCACGTCTTCTCCGCCAAGCTGGACGGCGTCGTCAAGCCGCTCGTCGTCCCGTCCGCGGCGTGAGGAAGGAGCTCGACATGACCGAGAGGCGCGACCCCGCCGACCTGACCTCCGACGAGCGTGCGGAGCTCGGGACCCGCTACACCTACACGCCCCACAAGCCACCGCTCGCGGAGAGCAGCGACGAGCTGCGGGCCCGCATCCCCGGCTGGGGCGCCGACCTCGACCCGGCGGACCGCCCGGCCGTGCCGAAGATGCGGTTCGACCCGGGCGCCACCGGGGCCCGGTGGGAGTTCCCCGAGCGCCAGCCGGAGCTGCGGCCGCGGGAGCGCTCCGTCGAGCACGCCTTCGTGACGCCCGTGTTCGGCACGGGCCAGCCCCTCAAGGGCCTCTCCGGCGTCGTCCGCCGACTGTCCTACCAGCGCTTCAGCGAGGCCCGGGCCGCGCACTGGCTGCTGCTCATCGCGGCCGACCGGGTCGACGTCGTCGAGAGCAGGGTGACCTCGGCGTTGCGCGGGCGCCCCGACCGCCTCGTGGCCGAGACCGGCATCAAGGGTGAGGCGGGCCGCGGGCCCGTCTCGTCCCGCGCCGGTCGCGTCGACGTGCGCCACCAGTGGATCGACCCCCTCATCGTCGTGGGGCCGATGGCGGTGGCCGGCGTCGTCGCCGTCCGCGTGCTCCGACGGGCCCGCTCGTCCCGGTGACGGCTCCAGTGGCGGCTCCGGTGACAGCCGGGGCCACGGCCGGCGCGACGGGCGCGGGGACGACGCCTAGGCTCGACGGATGCTGATCCTGCTGCCGCCCAGCGAGGGCAAGGCCGCGCCGGCGCGTGGCAAGCCGCTCGACCTGGCCACGTTGTCGTTCCCGTCGCTCACCCCGGCCCGGGAGCAGGTGATCGACGCGCTGGTCGACCTGTGCTCCGGCAACGAGCGGCACGCCGCGGAGGTGCTCGGCCTCGGCGCGACGCTGGCCGACCTCGTGCCCCACGACGCCGCGATCCGCTCGGCGCCGACGGCCCGGGCGGAACTCGTCTACACGGGCGTGCTCTTCGAGGCCCTCGACGCGCCCACGCTCGACGCGGGCGCCCGGCGCCGGCTGCGCCGGGTGCTCGTCACGTCGTCGCTGCTCGGGCTGGTGCGCCTCGGCGACCGCATCCCGTCGTACCGGCTCGGGGGCGACGTGTCGCTGCCCGGGGTCGGCCCGGTGGCCGGCGTGTGGCGCGAGCACCTGGGCCAGGTCGTGGAGGCCGAGGTCGGCCGGGGCCTGCTCGTCGACCTGCGCTCGAGCACGTACGCCGCGTTCTGGCGCCCCGAGGGCGACGTCGCCGCCCGTACCGCCACGGTCCGCGTGCTCCACGAGCACGAGGGCGAGCGCAAGGTGGTGAGCCACTTCAACAAGGCCACGAAGGGGCGCATCGTGCGCTCCGTGCTCACCGACGGCGGCGACCCGCGCACCCCGGCCCGCTTCGCCGAGCAGCTGCGCGACCTGGGGTGGAACGTCGAGGAGCAGGAGTCGGGCCCCCGCGGCACGCGCCTCGACGTGGTCGTCCGGTCGCTCTGACGCCATCCCCCCGGACGTCATGCGGATCGAGGCCCCTGGCCTCGGTTCCGCATGACGTCCGGGTCAGGCGCCGAACGGACCCGTGCCCGCCACGCCGTTGAACAGCCGCAGGCTCGCCATCGGCTCCGCGCCGTCGTCGCCGGCGAAGTGGCTGACGACGGTGACCGACGCCGGGGCCAGCTCCATGCGGAACACCGCCTCGAGCGGGGCGCCGAGGGCGTGGGCGACGAGCACCTTGATGGGCGTCACGTGCGCCACGACGACGATGGTTCCGCCGGCGTGCTCGGCGAGCACGCGCCGCAGGCCGTCGAGCACGCGGCGCTCCACGGTGCGGAACGACTCCCCCGTGCCGCCCGGCCGGGCGTCGAGCGAGCCGAGCCAGGCGTCCAGCCCGGCCCGGTCGCGCTCCGCGACCTCGCCGAACGTCGACCCGTCCCAGGCGCCGAACTCCATCTCCGCGAACCCGGGCTCCTCGCGCAGCGGACCGGCGTCAAGGCGCTCCGCCACGATCTCCGCGGACTCGCGGGCGCGCCGTACCGGGGAGGTGACGACGGCGGTGACCCGTTCCGCGAGCGGGGCGAGCCAGTCGGCGGTCGCCCGGACCTGCGCCCGGCCCTCGTCGGTCAGCGGGGGGTTCGCCGAGGCGAGCCCGCCGGAGAAGCTCTTGCGCTGCGTGTGCGCGGTGACGCCGTGGCGCACGAGCACGAGCGTCGTGGTCGTGCCGCCCGGCGACCAGCCGCGCGCGGGCGCCGGGCCCGGTGCGGACGCGGTGGCGACGGGGGCGCCGTCCCTGGCCTCCTGGGCGCCCGCGTCCACCTGCCGCTGCAGGGGGTCCCCGGCCAGGTGCTCGACACCGGAGCGGGTGCCGTCGAGGGCCTCGTTGGCCAGGCGGTCGGCGTAGGCGTTCTCGGCGCGCGGCACCCACGTCCACCGGGTGCCGGGCGGGGCCAGCCTGCTCGCCTCGAGCGCGAGCGGCTTCATGTCGGGGTGCTTGATGCGCCAGTTGCCGGCCATCTGCTCGACGACCAGCTTCGAGTCCATCCGCACCTCGACGGACGCCTCGGGCGCGAACTCGCGCACCAGCCGCAGCCCGGCGATGAGACCCGAGTACTCCGCCACGTTGTTCGTGGCCCGCCCCAGCGTCGCGCCGTCGTGCGCGATGACCTCACCGGTCGTCGCGTCCCGCAGCACCGCGCCGTACGCCGCGGGGCCCGGGTTGCCGCGCGACCCGCCGTCCGCCTCCACGACGACCTCGCGGTACGTCGGGGCGTCGCTCACAGACCCGACTCGCCCGTTCGGACGAGGATCCGCGAGCACTCCTCGCACCGCACGACGGTCTCGACGCCGGCGTTCCGGATGACGGCGAGCTCGGCGTTGTCGAGGGTGAGGCGGCAGCCGCCGCACTCGCGGCGACGCAGGAGCGCCGCACCGACGCCGCCCTTCTGCTCGCGCAACCGGTCGTAGAGGGCCAGGAGGTCGGCGGGCAGGTCGGCGACGAGGGGGCCGCGGGCCGCGGTGGCGGCGGCGAGCTCCTCGTCGATGGCCTGCTGCTGCGCGGCGACGTCCGCCTGCAGCGCCCGGCCGCGCTCGTCGATCTCGGCGAGCTGCGCGGTGGCCGCGTCGAGCCGGCCCTGCGCCTCCTCGAGGCGCTCCATGATCTCGATCTCGGTGTCCTCGAGCGACGCGATGCGCCGCTCCAGCGAGACGAGCTCCGCCTGCATGCGCTCGAGGTCGCGGGGGTTGGTGACGAGGCCGGCGTCCATCCGCTGCTGGTCGCGGGCGCGGCGGGCCTTGACCTGCTCGACGTCCGCGTCGGCCTTGCGCTGCTCCAGCGCGAGGTCGTCGACCGCGATGCGGGCGTCCCGCGCCTCGTCGTCCACCACCCGACGGCGGGCGGTGAGATCGGCGAGCTCGGCGAGGCCCGGCAGCGAGCGGCGCTGGTGGCGCAGCACGTCGATGCGGGAGTCGACCTCCTGGACGTCGAGCAGCTTCAGCTGCGCGAACGGATCGGCTTTGATCACTCGCTCCTCTCGGTGCGGTCAGCGGGGTCCGTGGACACGGTGCGGAACTGCCACGGATCGGTGCGCAGCTCGCTGACGCGGACGTCCACCTTATCGCCGAACGCGTCCTGCACGCGCCGCCGGACCACGGGCAGCCAGGTCCACTCGGCCGCCCAGTGGGAGACGTCGACGAGGGCCGGCCCGCCCGCCGCGACGAACTCGGCGGCCCGGTGGTGGCGCAGGTCGCTCGTGACGTAGACGTCGACGTCGGAGCCGGCGAGCCGGTCGAGCAGGAAGTCGCCCGCGCCGCCGCAGACCGCGATGCGCCGCACCGACCGCGCGGGGTCGCCGGCGACGCGCACGCCGCCCTCGGTGGCCGGCAGGGCGTCGGCGACGACCTGGGCGAAGGCGCCGAGGGTCGTGCGCTCGACGACGCCCACGCGACCGGTGCCGCTGACCAGCGCGTGCGGGTCGGCGAGCTCCACGACGTCGTACGCCGGCTCCTCGTACGGGTGGGCGGCCAGCAGCGCGGCGACCACCTGGCGGCGCAGCCGCCTGGGGAGCACCGCCTCGACCCGCTCCTCCTCGACGACCGCGATGTCGCCGGTGGTGCCGATGGTCGGGTTCGAGCCCTCCAGGGGGCGGAACCGCCCCTGGCCCGGGACGGAGAACGTGCAGTGGTCGTAGTGGCCGATGGCCCCGGCGCCCGCCTCGGCGATGGCGGCCCGCACGGGGGCGGCGGCGTCGGTCGGGACCGTGACGGTGATCTTGTCGTAGGGGTCGGCGCGGCCGGGGAGGATCGGCTCCAGCTCGCTGAGTCCGAGGGCGAGCGCCAGCGCCTCCGACACCCCGCCGACCGCCTGGTCGGCGTTGGTGTGCGCCACCAGCAGCGCGCACCCGGCCGCGGCGAGGCGGCTCAGCGTGCGGCCCTTCGGCGTGGTGGCGGCGAAGCCGTGCACCGGGGTGAGGAAGAGCGGGTGGTGCACGATCAGGAGGTCCGCACCCCACTCGACCGCCTCGGCCGCGACCGCCTCGTCCACGTCGACGGCCAGCATGACCTTGCGCACCTGCTGGGCGGGATCGCCGTACACGAGTCCGACGGCGTCCCAGTCCTCCGCCGTCGCCGGCGGGTACCAGGAGTGGAGGGTGGAGACCAGCTCGTCCAGCGACGTCATGGCTCGTACCGTAGCGGCCCTGCCCGGGGGTCAGTTGACCTGGCGTTCCCGCCCCTCCCAGTACGGCGCGCGCAGCTTGAACTTCTGCAGCTTGCCCGTCGCCGTGCGGGCCAGCTCGTCGCGCACCTCCACCGACGTGGGCGCCTTGTAGCCCGCCAACCGCTCCTTGCACCACCTGATCAGCTCGGCCTCGTCCGCGCTCGAGCCGGGCGCCAGCACGACCAGCGCCTTGATCGTCTCGCCCCACTTCTCGCTGGGCACCCCGATCACGGCGACCTCCTCGACGTCGGGGTGCGAGAACAGGACGTCCTCGACCTCGATCGACGACACGTTCTCGCCGCCGGTGATGATGACGTCCTTCTTGCGGTCGCTGATGGTCAGGTAGCCGTCGTCCCCGATGACGCCGCCGTCGCCGGTGTGGAACCAGCCCCCGGCCAGGGCCTTCTCCGTCTCGGCGGGCTGCTCCCAGTAGCCCTCGAGCACCTGGTTGCCCTGCGCCAGCACCTCGCCGTGCTCGTCGACCCGCAGCCGCACGCCGAGGGCCGGTGCCCCGGCGCGCACGAGCCGGGAGGCACGCTCCTCGGCGCCCAGGTCGTCCCACTCCGCGCGCGTGCGGTTCACGGTGAGCAGCGGGGAGGTCTCGGTGAGGCCGTAGATCTGGATGAACTCCCAGCCCAGCTCCTCCTCGACGCGGGCGACGGTGCGGGTGGGCGGCGGCGCGCCGGCGACGATGATGCGCACCCGGTCGCGCCCGGGCACCTCGCCCTCCCACGTCTGCGCGGCCTCGAGCACGGCGGCCACGACCGCCGGCGCGGCGCACAGGAAGGTCACGCCGTGCTCCGCGACGCGGCGCAGGATCTCCGCACCGTCCACCTTGCGCAGCACGACCTGCGGGATCCCGAGGCCCGTGGTCGCGAACGGCATGCCCCAGCCGTTGGCGTGGAACATCGGCAGCGTGTGCAGGTAGACGTCGCGGTCGCTCAGCCCCGCGTGCAGGGCGAAGGTCGTCGCGTTGACCCAGATGTTGCGGTGGGTGATCTGCACGCCCTTGGGGCGCGCGGTGGTGCCCGACGTGTAGTTGATGCAGGCCGTGGCGTTCTCGTCCGGCTCCCACGGCTCCGGCTCCGCGCCCTCGGGGGCGTAGAGGTGCTCGTCGCGGCCGAGCACGTAGCGGTGCTCGCACCCGACGTCGGCCAGGGCCTCGTCGAGCTCGGGGTCCACGTAGAGGACCCGGGCGCCGGAGTGCTCGACGATGTAGCGCACCTCGTCGGGCCGCAGGCGGAAGTTGACGGGCACGAGCACCCGGCCGTGACCCGCGACGCCGAAGAACGAGCCGAGCAGGCGGGCGCTGTTGTGGGAGACGACGGCGACGCGGTCGCCCACCCCGACACCCAGGGCGTCGAGGTGCGCGGCCTGGCGCCGCGCGAGGTCGTCGAGCCGGGCGTAGGTGACGGAGCCGAGCGACGGCGCGGGCTGGTCGGGCTCGTCGACGACGCCCACCCGGTCGGGGTAGACGGCGCGGGCCCGGTCGATGAAGTCGCGGACGCTCAGCGGCACGAACATGGCACTCCCTGTGGCTCCGGGGCCCGACCCGGCGGTCGGGCACGTGACGCCCGTCACTCTAGGGCGGGTGCGGTCGGCGCCGCGGCGGCGGGTCGTGAGAGCCCTCTCATGAACCTGGGCCGCGGGCCGTCGGTGGGGCAGGATCGACCCCGACATGTCCAGCGTCCTCAAGGTCCTCCTCGGCGTCGTCGTCGGTCTCGTCGTCGGCGGCGTCGGCATCCACGCCCTCGCGGGCGAGGTCGCCGACCCCGAGGTCGGCGGGGTCGTGAGCCCCTCGGGCACCGCGACCCCCGGCGAGCCGGTGGGCACCGGCACCGCCTCCCCCACCACCGCTCCGACCGCACCGGCCCCCGCACCGGCCCCCGCACCGACCGCCGCGCCACCCGCACCACCGGCGCCGCCCGCGCCCCGGCCGACCGGCCCCCGCACCGTGCACCCGACCGCCGTGCCCGTCCCGCCCGACGACGACGGGGACGACGACGGGCCCCGCGACGCGGACGACGGGGACGACGACGGGGACGACGACGGGGACGACGACGGGGACGACGACGGGGACGACGACGGGGACGACGACGGGGACGACGACGGGGACGACGACGGGGACGACGACTGAGCACGCCCCGCACCCCCGCGTCGCGCACCCCCGCGTCGCGCACCGGCGCGTCCGTGCGCCTGCGCATCACGACGACGGTGGCGGTGCTCGTCGCGCTCGCCCTGGCCGGCGCCGGGCTCAGCTTCTTCCTCATCGAGGACCGGCGCATCGACACCGAGCGGGTCGCGGCGATCGAGCAGGAGCTCGCCGAGTTCCGGCAGTTCGCCGCCGCCCCGGGTCCCTTCAGCCAGCCGGACCCCGCCACCGGCGAGCGCCGCACCGGGATCGCCGACCTCCTGTGGGGGTACGTCGAGAGCAACGTGCCGACCGACGACGAGCTGCTCGTCGGGTGGTGGGACGACCGGCTCCAGGTGCGTCCCGGCACCGGTGAGGGTCGCGACGCGGCGGTGACGGAGGCGGAGGCGTTCAGCGACACCGTACGCCCCCTCGTGGCCTCGGGCGGCTCCACCACGGTCGAGGTGGCGGGCGAGCCGCTGTTCCTGACGGTGCAGCCCGCGACCGCGACGGACGCCGCGGGCGTCGTCGAGGGCGGTGCCCTCGTGGTCGTCACGTTCACCGACGTCGCCGAGCAGCAGCTGGCGGAGACGGTGCGCACCTACGCGATCGTCGCGAGCATCGCGCTGCTCCTCGTGGTCGGCGCCGCTGCGTGGCAGTCGGGACGCCTCCTGCGCCCGCTGCGCGTGCTGCGCCGCAACGCCGAGGAGATCGGCGAGACCGACCTGTCGCGGCGCGTCCCCGAGACGGGCAACGACGACATCACGGCCCTGACCCGCACCGTCAACGGCATGCTCGCCCGGCTCGAGAACGCCTTCGCGGCGCAGCGCCGCTTCCTCGACGACGCCGGCCACGAGCTCAAGACGCCGCTGACGATCGTGCGCGGCCACCTCGAGCTGCTCGAGACCGACAGCCCCGACGCGGCCCAGACCCGCGACCTCGTGCTGGACGAGGTCGACCGCATGGCCCGCCTCGTCGGGGACCTGCTGCTGCTGGCCAAGAGCGACCGGCCCGACTTCCTGCGCACCGCGCCCACCGACCTCGGCGACCTCGCCCTCGACGTGCTCGCGAAGGCGCGCGCGCTCGGCGACCGCACCTGGACCCTCGACGTCCCGGACCCGGCCGCGGGATCCGCCGGCGCCGTCGTCGAGGCCGACCCCCAGCGGCTCACCCAGGCCCTGCTGCAGCTGTGCGACAACGCCGTCAAGCACACGCGGCCGGGCGACGAGGTGGCCGTGGGGTACGACGTGCCCTCCCCCGGCACCGTGCGCCTGTGGGTGCGCGACACCGGGCCGGGCGTGCCCGAGGCCGACCGCGACCTCGTGTTCGAGCGCTTCGGCCGCAGCCGTGTCCCCGACGGCGACGAGGGGTTCGGCCTGGGCCTGTCCATCGTCGCCGCGATCGTGCAGGCCCACGGCGGGACGGTCGCCGTCGAGCAGGCCGACCCACCGGGCGCCCGGTTCGTCGTCACCCTCCCGGAGTCGGGATGAGGCCGCCCGCTCCCCCGCGGGCCGCCGTACCGACCCGCGGCCCCCGCACCACCCGCACCACCCGCACACCGACAGGCACCGCACGCATCCCACGCACCGGAGGAGGACCAGGGTGGCCAGCATCCTGATCGTCGAGGACGAGCAGCGCATCGCGTCGTTCGTCGCGAAGGGCCTGAAGGCCGACGGGCACACCGTGACGGTCGTCGGCGACGGCGTCGACGGCCTCGACGAGGCGCTGGGCGGCGGCCACGACCTGATGGTGCTCGACATCGGGTTGCCGCGCATGGACGGGTTCGAGGTGCTCGACCAGCTGCGCTCGCAGGGGTCGCGCATGCCCGTCATCGTGCTGACCGCCCGCGACTCGGCCGCGGACACCGTCTCCGCGCTCGACGGGGGCGCCGACGACTACATGCCGAAGCCGTTCCGCTTCGCCGAGCTCCAGGCCCGCATCCGCGCCCGCCTGCGGCAGGTGCCCGCCGGCGGCGGCGAGGCCGCCGCGACGGTGCTCGACGTCGGCGGTGTGCGGCTCGACCTGCGCACTCGCCGCGCCACCGTCGCCGGCCGCACCCTCGAGCTGTCGGCCCGCGAGTTCACCCTCGCCGAGATGTTCCTGCGCAACCCCGGGCAGGTCCTGTCCCGCGAGCAGCTGCTCGACAAGGTCTGGGGGCTCGACTTCGACCCGTCCTCCAACGTCGTCGACGTGTACGTCGGGTACCTGCGCCGCAAGTTCGGCGCGCACACCATCGGCACCGTCCGCGGGATGGGCTACCGCTTCAACTCCTGACGGGCCCGGGCGCGACTCCTGACCGACCAGGCGCGACCGACCGGGCACGACCACCGGTCGCGAACACCGGGTACGACGGCGCCCCCGCGACCGGTGGTCGCGGGGGCGCTGTCGCCCGGGGGGGTCCGTACGGCGGGGTGCGGCGTCAGTCGTCGTCGCCGTCGTCGTCGCCACCGCGGTCATCTGCGTCGTCGTCCCGGTCGTCCCGGTCGTCCCGGTCGTCGCCGTCGTCGTCACCGCGGTCGTCTCGGTCGTCGTCGTAGCGGTCGTCGTCGTCGTCCCGGTCGGGGGCCGGCGCCGCCGGTCGGGGCGCAGGGGCGGGGGTCGACCGCGGCGCGGGCGCCGACGAGCGGTCGTCCCGGTCGTCGTCCCGGTCGTCGTCCCGGCCGTCGTCGTCCCCGTCGTCGTCACGGTCACGGTCACGGCGCGGTGTGGCGGGGGCGGGGGCGGGGGCCGACGGTGCGGCCGAGGGGGCCGCGGAGGGCGCCGCGGACGGCGCGGCCGAGGGAGCCGCCGAGGTCGGCGCGCTCGTGGGGGCGGTGGCCCGGGCGTCGTCGGTCTCGTCGTCGCCGACGGAGGTGATGGTGACGGCCTCGGGCTGCGGGCCGCCCGACCCGGGGAGGGCGAGCAGGGCCGCGCCGCAGAGGCCGAGCAGGGCGACGAGGCCGGGGAGCACGATCTTGAGCAGCATGGGGTGTCCTCTTCTCGACGGGCCCGTGGGCCCGGTGGGGTGATGGGGACGACCCTCCCGCCGCGCCGTGAAACCACGGTGAGGGCTGCGTGAGAGCCCTCTCACCGTCGCCGGGACGGGCGCGACGCCGCCACCGCCTGCCGCGCCGGCCGGCTCAGGGCGCAGCCTCAGGCAGCGTGCCGTAGCTGTTGGCGTAGACCTTGCCCGGCTTGGGGTGCGTGAACTTCAGGCCCGCCCACACGTCGTCGATCCGCAGGCAGGTGCTCTCGACCATGCCCAGCTCGTACCCGATCGCGATGACCGACTTGATCGTCAGGTCCGTCCCGAGCCGGCCGCCCTTGGGCCACGAGACCCAGAGCATGCCGCCGGGTCGGAGGTGGTCGCGCAGGTCGGGGAAGGCGGCCCGCATCTCGTGCTGCCGGGTGGTGAACAGGTGCAGGTAGTCGAACTCCCCGCCGAGCTGCTCCGGCAGGTCGAGGTCCGGCAGGTCCATCGCGGCCGTCGCCGTGGCGGGGGCGCCGCAGAGGTGGGCGCGGGAGCCCGGGGCGACGCCCATCTTCTGCGCCACCGTCCGTGTCGGTCGTGCTGCAGGCATGTCGCCGACGGTAGCGGTCCGATCCGACGACGCACCAGCGTCGCGAGGAGGAGCGGACCTCGGCGGCCGGTCCCGGCTCCTCAAGCACCAGGACACGAGCGCGACGTTGCCGGGCAGTACCCGTTCCTGACTGAAGGGCGGGCTCGGGCCGGAGGAAATCTCGGTCGGCCAGGATCTCTACTCGGGTGGGTCGTTCGTCAATGACCCGCAGCAGCTCTACCGGCGCGGGATCATCACCGCCCGAACGTCGCGCTCGCCGGCGTCGTTGGCTCCGGCAAGTCGAGCCTGGCGGAGTCCCATTACACGCGCTCGTTGCCGGGCGGGCGGGCGGGCGGGCGGGCGGGCGGGCGGGCGGGCGGGCGGGCGGGCGGGCGGGCGATCATCCTCGGCCGCGGCCTCCGCCACCGCCTCAACCCCCTCGAAGGGCCACCGGCCCTCCACGGTGTCGGACGCGGAGTGGGTGATGCAGGTCGCCTCCCGCCGCCGGGGCCTCATCGGGGCCCTGGCAGAGACGGTGCTGGACCGGGCGCTGACGCCGTTGAAGCACACCGCGATCGACCTCGCCCTCCAAGACGCGGTGCGGTCGGCGGAGGTGCCGATCCTCCCGATGGTCGCCAACCGCATCCCCGCCCCCCATCCCGAGGACGACGAGGACGGACGCCTCGCGGAGGACGGCTGGCTTGTCGGCCACGCGCGCTACAGCGACTCGTGGCTGGCGACATCCAGGGACTGTTCGACGGGCCCTCCACCGAGCGGTTCGACCCGAGCCCGCCAATGGTGTCGCCCGACCTATCCCGGGTTGAGGAGAACAGCACGCATCTCGGTGCTGATGACCCGCTCGTCAGGCGATCTCGACACCACCGGCCGTATGACCTCTCATTGCCTGGAGTTCACGGATGGTGAGCCTTGAAACGGTGGGAACTCACCGGTTCGGGGCCAGTGCTAATACGGTTGAGTGTGCGAGTTCGCGGAACTCACTCATTGCCCTCGACTCGCACTCGGCTCCGGTGGTCAGCTGTAGCCGCGCTTGAGCATCATCCCGGCTGCTTTGTCGAACTCCTGCTCGGTGGGAACTGTGAAGTCGAGAGCGTCGGCGTATCGGGTGATGATGTTGAACACCGTCGCCACGGCAGCAGCGTCGACGAGCTGGGCCTGGGACGCGCCAGCGTCGAACGCCGCTTGTGCGTGGACGGTGTTCAGTTCGTCCGGGTGGAGGGTCATGGCCTCCAAGAAGGCGAGAGTGGCGCGCAGCCGTTCGGGGATGGGTGCTGATCGGTAGTCGGTCAGGCACGTGTCGACCGTCTCCGAGTCGATTCCGCGGACGGCGATGGCGCGGTGGGCGCCGATGCAGAATGCGCAGGAGTTCCAGCGGGCGACCATTGCGGCCATCAGCTCGCGTTCCCCGATGCTCCATTCGCTCGGGCCGCGCATCACGGTTTGAGCCCATGCGGCGAGCGTGGGGCCGATGTAGTTCTTGTGGTAGAACGCGACCCGGGCGGCGTCGGGCAGACGGATGCCTGAGACGGTGGAGATGATCCGGATCAGGGTGCGGGAGCGCAGGCTGTCGCCACGCTCGACTTCAGGAAGCCGCATCGATGGCCTCCTCGATCACCCGAGCGGCCGCGTCCCAGCGGACCAGTCCTGCCCCGACGCATGCGGACATGATGACTTCGAACGCGGCCTTGTCGCTGCCTGCCGCTTCGCGGACGGCCGCGACGTGCGCGTCGGTGACCCGGTAGGCCGCTTCCCCGATCTGTCGCGCGAGGGTGTCGTAGGGCTCCGCGACCGGGGCGCCTCCGGCGGCCCTTTCCAGCACGGAGTCCCGCAGTGTCGCGTCGGTTTCCGCGCCGTCCCCGATAGCGGCCGCTCGCAGCGCGGCGGCGTGCTGCTGGTTCACGTTGATCGGTTCCATCGGTGGTGCCCTCCTCTCGCCGCGGGCTCACGGGGCCGACGTTGAGTGCTCGACCGCAGCACGGAAGCGTTCGAGGTAGAGCGGCCAGCCATTCCTGGTCTCCAGGTTGGTGAAGCCTTCCCATCCGGCGCCGTGCCGGTCCAGGTGTCGGTGCTCGAGCTCGATGCGGGTGCGCTTCGTGGATTCGGGGGTGAAGCGGATCTCGACTTCGCTCGTCCGGGTCGGGTCCGGCTCGATCTCCCACTGCGGGCTGATGTCCCAACTGAGCACGAGCCGGTGCGGGGGCTCGTAGGCGAGCACTCTCGCCCAGGTGCAGGTGCTGCCGTCGGTGCCGATGTCATAGACAGTGCCGCCGGTCCGAGGCTCCATGACGGTGCGGTCGATGGGGACCGAGAGCAGGTTGTGCTCGTGGGGCTTGATGTCGTCAAAGCGTTCGGTGAAGACACGGAACGCGTGCTCGACGGGGGCGTCGACGATCACCGTAGCGTGGATGCTGGTGAGTTCTTCGGGTGAGGCGCTCATCGCGACGGGGTTCCTTCCTGTGCTGTGGCGTCCGTCTGATAGGTCTGTTCGGCGAGGGTCTTGAACGTCGCGAGCGTCTGGGCCCAATAGGACTCCAGCTCCCGCCGAAGCCCGGCCAGACCGTCATGCCGAGGCCGATAGAGACGTTCACGTCCTTGGCGGCGGACGTCCACCAGCCCGGCGTCCAAGAGGACCCGCAGGTGCTGGGACACCGCTGGACGGCTCACCGGCAGCTCCCGAGCGATCTCCGTCACTGAGCACGGACCACCTGCAACCCGGCTGAACACCCGGCGCCGGGTCGGGTCAGCCAGCGCGTACCAGGGATCGATCATCACGGCAGACATGAAAGGTAAGTTACCACTTACGCATTCTCGTTGGTGGGGCAAATCGATCCGGTCGAACGCCTTCGCACAGCGGGCGGCCGAGTCGATGTCGATGTCGAAGAGGTCGCCGATGCGGCGGATGTCGCTTCCGCTGGCGTGCACTCCTGGATGATGCGCTCGGTGCGTAGCGCCTGCGCCGAGATGCCGGCTTTCCACCCGGGGAACTGGTGGACGGGCGCGCTGAGCCGCGGGGCGGCGTAGTTCCTCACGAACAGGTAGGGGTTCAGCGTGCGCGGCCCTGTCGCCGCGCGATGGTCGAGCCAGGCGGCCAGGCGGCCAGGCGGCCGGGCGGACGGGTTCGGCGAGTGGGATGAGCAGCCCGTCCGGGGGAGAGCCGGCCGTCGACGATGTCGACGAGCTGGATGAAGCGGACCTGGAGGTTGGCGCTGACATCGCGGGCTTGGACGTCAAACCTACGGGTGGGCGAAGAGGGGCTCGAACCCCCGACCTTCCGGGTGTAAACCGGACGCTCTGACCAGCTGAGCTATTCGCCCTCGGGCGGCGCACAGCCTACGACAGCCGGGAGGGACTCACCGACCGGGCCGGAGGCGGGAAAATGAATGTCGCGCCGCTGGAGTCTCGGGTCACCAGCGGCGCGACAGGACGATCATGCAACGGTTGATCGTTGAACTTCCAGGGAACGCCAGATCCGTCTCACATTCCGACCACCGGTCCAGACCGGTCCGGCCCGCGCGGGCCGACCCGGCCCGTCAGACCGCGGCGCGGAGCGCAGCGAGGTGGGCGTCGAGGTCGCGCCCCTGCGAGCGCTCGTTGTGCACCGCCCACCGCACGACGCCGTCGGGTCCCACGACGTACGACGAGCGCCGCGGGCAACCGCGGGCCTCGTCGAGCACGCCGTACGCCGACGCCACCGCGCCGTGGGGCCAGAAGTCCGAGAGCAGCGGCAGGTTCAGCCCGTCGCGGTCCGCGAACGCCCGCAGCGCGTAGACGGGGTCGCACGAGACGACCAGGGCCTCGGTGTCGAAGGTGAGGAAGTCGGCGATGCGGGCCTGCAGCCCCCCCAGCTCGCCGGTGCACACCCCGGAGAACGCGAACGGGATGAAGACGACCGCGACGGCCTTGCGGTCGCGGAACGACGACAGGGTGACGCTCTGGCCGAACTGGTCGCGCAGCGTGAAGTCGGGTGCCTGCGCGCCGACCGGGATCCCCGGGCCGGCCGCGCCGGCGCCGGGTCCGGTCGGGAGGTCGAGCTGCAGGTCGGGCATGCCCTCCATCCTCGCACCCTCCTCCGACGCCACCCGCGACACCGCTCGCGGCACCGCTCAGCCCGCGTCGAGCTCCCGCTTCAGCACCTTGCCGGTGGCGTTGCGCGGCAGCTCGTCGAGGAACACGATCTCGCGCGGCACCTTGTAGCGGGCGAGGTTGGCGCGCACCCAGTCCTTCAGCCCCTCCTCGTCGACCGACCCGTCCGCGGTCAGCACGACGAACGCGCGCAGCCGCTTGCCGAAGTCGTCGTCGGGCACGCCGACGGCCGCCACCTCGCTGACGGCCTCGTGCCGCACCAGGCAGTCCTCGACCTCGCGGGGGAAGACGTTCTCGCCGCCGGAGACGATCATCTCGTCGTCGCGACCCTCGACGTACAGCCGGCCGTCCGGACCGAACCGGCCGACGTCGCCCGTCGACATGAGGCCGTCCACGACCTCCTTGGCGCCGCCACCCGTGTAGCCCTCGATCTGCAGGTCGTTGCCGACGAAGATGCGCCCGGGCTCGCCGTCGGGCACCGGTCGGCCCTGCTCGTCGAGGATGCGGATGACGGTCGCGTGCGGCAGCCGGCCCGCCGAGCCGGGGGCCTCCCGCAGGTCGGTCGGGTCGGCGATGCTCGCCCAGGCGACCTCCGTCGAGCCGTACGTGCTGTAGAGGTTGTCGCCGAAGCGGTCCATCCACTCCAGGGCGAGGTCGCCGGGCAGGGCCGACCCCGACGAGGCGACGACCTGCAGGTCGCGCAGGCGGTGGCGGTCCAGCTCCTCGGCGGGCAGCGCGAGGATGCGCTGCAGCATCACGGGGATGACGACGAAGGACGTGCAGCGCTCCTCCTCGAGCAGCGCCAGCGCCTCGGCCGGGTCGAAGCGGCGGCGCAGCACGAGCGTGGTGCCGAGCAGCATCGCCAGCTGGTAGTGCGCGAAGCCCCAGGTGTGGAAGAGCGGCGCGGCGACGTAGCAGCGCCACCCGGCCCGCAGCGGCATGCGGGAGAGCAGGGAGACGGCGGCCGGCACGCCACCCTGGGGCCGCGGCGCACCCTTCGGCGTGCCCGTCGTGCCCGACGTCAGGATGATCGTGCGTCCCTCGCGCCCCGGCGGGCTGAGGTCGGCGTCGCCGCCGGCCGCGGTCGCCGCCTCGACGAGCCCGTCGATGGTGGGCGGGGCGTCGGGGCCCGTCGGCTCGTCGTCGACCCAGGCCAGCACCCGCAGCTCGACGTCGACGCCGGCCAGCAGGTCGGTGAACTCCTCGTCGTGGACGAGCACGCGGGGCTGCTCGCGCTCCACGACGTCCGCGAGCTGCGGGCCGGCGAACGCGGTGTTGAGGTAGAGGACGTCGGCCCCGAGCTTGCTGACCGCGATCGAGGCCTCGACGAAGCCCCGGTGGTTGCGGCACATGAGGGCGACGCCGTCACCCTCGCGGATCCCCTGCTCGCGCAGGGCCGCGGCCAGCGCGTTGGTACGGCGGTGCAGCTCACCCCAGGTGAGCACGCCCCGCTCGTCGACGACGCCGGGCTGGTCGGGGGCGCGCAGCGCGAGGGTGCGGAAGCCGCCCGCCGGCGCGGTGCCCCACGCGCGCAGCGTGCCGACCAGACCGGCCAGCACCTTCGGGGAGTACGGGCGGACGATGCCCGACCTGACCAGGACCCGCAGGCTGGTGCCCGCGTCGGACGCCTTCGTCCTGAGTGCGCTCATGACCGACCTTTCCTCGAGAGGGTAGGGCGACCCTACGTCTCGGGGAGCGGTCTTGAACAGGAAGTGTCACGCGCTGTTACGGATCCGGGCCGGCAGGCCCGCCGCTCAGCCCTGCGACTTCGGGGCGACGAGCCGCGTGGCCGACCAGTCCTTGCTGACCGGGGCGGTGGTCGTCTGCGCCAGGCCGGCCACGGGAGCGGCCTCGGCGATGTCGGCGGGGTCCACGCTGCCGGGACGTCCCACCTTGGGGGTGAGCAGCCAGATCGCGCCGCCGCCCACGAGGTCGGTCAGCGCGTCGACGAGCCCGTCGACGAGGTCGCCGTCGTCCGCGCGCCACCACAGGAGCACGGCGTCGACCACGGCGCCGTCCGCCTCCTCGACCAGGTCGGCGTCGATCTCCTCCTCGATCGCGGCTCGGAGGGCGTCGTCGCAGTCCTCGTCCCAGCCGAGCTCCTGGATCGTCATGCCCTTCACCAGGCCCAGCCGGGCCGCCGGGCTCATGCCCGCGGTCTGGGTGGATCCACCACCCGGGGTCGCACTCACTGACTCCTCCAGTCCTTCGTTCGCGGTAAGACGGCGGCCTCGTGCCGCAGCGTGCCCCGTAGTCCACCGGGTTTCCGCAGGCTGCGCAACCTCTTCGCACCACGTCGCGCGCGTCGGAGCGGCCCGGGACGACGGATGAACGCCACCCGAACGCCGACCGGACGACGGTGGGACGCCCGTGGGACGCCGGTGGGACGCCGACCGGGTGGTCGCCTGCCGGACGTACTCACGGGTAGATTTCGTGCGGGTTCCGCACGTGCGACGATGGCGCGCGTGACCGCTGACTCGACACCCCGACCCGGCCAGTCGCGCTCCACTTCCACGTCCGTGATCCACGAGGGCCTGCCGACCCAGTTGCCCGACATCGACCCGGACGAGACCCACGAGTGGCTCGACTCCTTCGACTCCCTGATCGACGACCGAGGGCGGGAGCGCGCGCGCTACGTCATGCTCCGGTTGCTCGAGCGGGCGCGTGAGAAGCAGGTCGGCGTGCCGGCCCTGCGCTCCACCGACTACATCAACACCATCCCGCCCGAGCGCGAGCCGTGGTTCCCCGGCGACGAGGACGTGGAGCGTCGCATCCGCGCCTTCATCCGGTGGAACGCCGCGATGATGGTCTCGAGCGCGAACCGCAAGGGCCTCGAGGTCGGTGGCCACATCGCGACGTACCAGTCGTCGGCCAGCCTCTACGAGGTCGGCTTCAACCACTTCTTCAAGGGTCGCGACGCCGAGGGCGGGGGCGACCAGGTCTACATCCAGGGCCACGCCTCCCCCGGCGTCTACGCCCGCGCCTTCCTCGAGGGCCGGCTGTCGGAGCAGCAGCTCTACCGGTTCCGCCAGGAGGTCCAGCACGGCGTCGGGGAGGGCCTGTCGTCGTACCCGCACCCGCGGCTCATGCCGGACTTCTGGGAGTTCCCGACGGTCTCCATGGGCCTGACGGCGATCAACTCGATCTACCAGGCGCGGTTCAACCGCTACCTGCAGAACCGCGGCGTCAAGGACACGAGCAAGCAGCGTGTCTGGGCGTTCCTCGGCGACGGCGAGATGGGCGAGCCCGAGTCGCTCGGCGCGATCCGCACCGCGGCCCGCGAGGAGCTCGACAACCTGACCTGGGTCGTCAACTGCAACCTGCAGCAGCTCGACGGTCCGGTGACGGGCAACGGCAAGATCATCCAGGAGCTGGAGTCGTACTTCCGCGGCGCCGGCTGGAACGTCATCAAGGTCGTGTGGGGCCGCGAGTGGGACCAGCTGCTGGCCCGTGACGTCGACGGCGTCCTCGTCAACCAGATGAACGCGACGCCCGACGGCGCGTTCCAGACCTACTCGGTCGAGTCGGGCGCCTACGTGCGCGAGGACTTCTTCGGCGGCGACCAGCGCCTGCGGGCCATGGTCGAGCACATGAGCGACGACCAGATCCGCAAGCTCCCGCGCGGCGGCCACGACTACCGCAAGGTGTACGCCGCGTTCGACGCCGCGACGAAGCACGTCGGCCAGCCGACCGTGATCCTGGCGAAGACGATCAAGGGCTGGACGATCGACTCGCTCGAGGGCAAGAACGCGACGCACCAGATGAAGAAGCTGACGAAGGACGACGTCAAGCGCTTCCGCGACCGCCTCTACCTGCCGATCTCCGACCGCGACCTCGAGATCGCGTACGAGGAGACCGGGGCCGCGCCGTTCTTCCACCCCGGGGCGAAGTCGCCCGAGATGGAGTACATGATGGAGCGCCGCGCCCAGCTGGGCGGCTCGCTCCCCCGTCGCGAGAACCGCTCGACGATGCTGAAGCTGCCGGGCGACAAGGTCTACGCGGAGCTCAAGAAGGGCGCCGGCAAGAACAAGGTGGCCACGACGATGGCCGCCGTGCGCCTGCTGCGCGACTGGATGAAGGACCCGGAGATCGGTCAGCGCGTCGTGCCGATCGCGCCGGACGAGTACCGCACCTTCGGCATGGACTCGATGTTCCCGAGCGCCAAGGTCTACAACCCGATGGGTCAGACCTACGAGTCGGTCGACCGCAACATGCTGCTCGCCTACAAGGAGTCGACCTCGGGGCAGCTGCTCCACGAGGGCATCTCCGAGGCCGGCGCGATGGCGTCCGCCACGGCGGCGGGCTCGGCGTACAGCACGCACGGCGAGCACATGATCCCGTTCTACATCTTCTACTCGATGTTCGGGTTCCAGCGCACGGGTGACTCCATCTGGGCCATGGCCGACCAGCTCGCCCGCGGCTTCCTCGTGGGCGCGACGGCCGGTCGCACCACGCTCACCGGCGAGGGCCTCCAGCACGCCGACGGCCACTCCCCCCTGCTCGCGGCGACCAACCCGGCGGTCGTGCACTACGACCCCGCGTTCGCCTACGAGGTCGGCCACGTCATGCGCTCGGGCCTCGAGCGGATGTACGGCGCGAGCGAGGAGCACCCGACGGGCGAGGACGTCATCTTCTACCTGACCGTCTACAACGAGCCGGTCGAGCAGCCCGCGGAGCCCGAGGACCTCGACGTCGCCGGCCTGCTCAAGGGCATGTACCAGGTGTCTGCGTCCGAGGCGGAGGGCCCGCGGGTCCGCCTGCTGGCCTCGGGCGTCGGCTTCCCCTGGATCAAGGACGCCCAGCGCATGCTCGCCGAGGAGTGGGGCGTGGCCGCCGACACCTGGTCGGTCACCTCCTGGAACGAGCTGGCCCGCGAGGCCATCGCGTCGGAGGAGTGGAACCTGCTCCACCCGGACGAGGCCCCGCGCACGGCGTACGTCTCGGAGAAGCTCAGCGACTCGTCGGGCCCGGTCGTCGCCGTGTCGGACTACATGGCCGCCGTGCCGCTGCAGATCGCCCGCTGGGTGCCGGAGGACTACCGCGTGCTCGGCGCGGACGGGTTCGGCTTCGCCGACACCCGCCCGTCGGCCCGCCGGTTCTTCAACATCGACGCCCAGTCCGTCGTCGTCGCCTCGCTGCAGGCACTCGCCGACGCCGGCGAGATCGACCCGGCGCTGGTCCGCAAGGCGTTCGACAAGTACCGGATCGACGACCCCACCGCGGTGAAGGACGTCGCGCAGGAGGGCGGCGACGCCTGACGCGTCGCCCCTGACGAGGGCCCCGGGTCCGCCCGGCGAGGAGCAGCACTCCTCGCCGGGCGACCCGGGGCCCTCGTCGTTTCGTGGAGGTCGTGGCCGGCGGTCGCGACCGTGCGCGGCGCTCCGGCTCAGGCGCCGCGCACGAGGCGCGGGCGCCGCGGCGCCGGCTGGGCGGGCGGGTCCCCCGCCTCGGCCTGGACCGCGGGCACCGGCGGTCCGTCGAGCAGGTGACGGCGCCACCTCGCCCCACTGTGCCGCGCGGGCTCCGTCGTGGCGACGAAGTCCTCGATGACCGCCGCGAAGCGGTCGGGGTGGTCCTTGTGCGGGAAGTGGCCCGAGTCGTCCAGCACCTCGACCCGCGCGCCCGGCGCCAGCCGCGCGGCGTTCTCGGCGTGGGTCACCGGGATCACGTCGTCGTCGCGGCCCCACACCACGCACATCGGCAGCGACTCCGTCAGGTAGGCGCGGTCGGCCATCGTGATGATCTGGCCGCGCCGGTCGACGACCCCGCGCACGACGTGCCGGATCGCCGCGCGGGCCCGGGGGTCGCGGAACGACTCCACGATGTCCGCCACCTCGCCCAGGTCGCGCGTGCGGCGCCCCGGCACCCGGCCCAGCGCCCGCAGGCCGCCGACCACCGCGTGCCGGACCCCGGGCGCCGTCACCACTCCCATGGCCTCGTGGAACCCGGGCATCGTCACCGCCCGGAGCAGCGGGCTCACCTCGGGACCCAGGCCACCGCTCGCCACCAGCACCAGGCGCTCCGTGCGCTCGGGGAACTGGTAGGCGAACTGCATCGCGACGCCGCCGCCGAAGCTGTGACCCACGACCGTCACGCGGTCGACGCCCAGCACGGTGAGCAGGTCGCGCATGCCGTTGGCGTAGCCGCCCACGCTGTAGTCGGCGCGCGGCTTGTCCGAGCGGCCGTGCCCCAGCAGGTCCGGGGCGATGACCGTGTGGCGCTCCGCGAGGCCAGCCAGCGCCGGCAGCCACGTCGTGTGGTCGCAGCCGAGGCCGTGCAGGAGGAGCAGGGCCGGGCCGCTGCCGGCCACGACGAAGGCGCGCCGGTGGCCGTGGACCTCGACGTGCTGCAGCTGGGGGTCCGACACGTTCCCTCCTCGGCGTGGGGTCGTGCGGGATTCAACCAGACCCCCGGCGCCGCGCGGGCGCCGGCGGGCGGGCGGTGACCCAGCCGTCACCGGAGCGTGACCGGCGCGACGCACTAGGCTGTCGCGGGTGGTCCTCCCCCCGCTCCCCGGCCCCGGTGAGCCCCCCGCGGACCTCCCGGCCGCCGCCGTACCGCCCGCCGACGTACCGCCCGCCGCCGACCGGTCGCGGGCGCCGTCGCCGGAGTCGACGCCCGACGCCGCACTGCGCGCCCGGACCTCCGACGTCCTCCAGCGGGGCGCCGGACGGCTGAGCACCGCGGCCACGGCCCGCATGGAGACCGAGGTGGGCTGGTTCCGCGACCTCTCGGCCGAGGACCGGTCGTGGGTCGGCCTCATCATCCAGGCCGGCATCCGCAGCTTCGTCGACTGGTGGCGGGCCGGCGGGGGCGCGCAGCCCTCGGACGCCACCCTGGCCACCGCCGTGTTCGGCGCCGCGCCACGGGCGCTGGCGGGCGTCATCACGCTGCAGCAGACCGTCGACCTCGTACGACTCGGCATCGACGTCGTCGAGGAGCACCTCGACCAGGTGCTCGCCCCGGCCGACAGCCCGGTGGTGCACGCGGCGATCCTGCGCTACGGCCGCGAGCTGGCGTTCGCCACGGCGACGGTCTACGCCCGGGCGGCCGAGGCGCGCGGCGCCTGGGACGCCCGGCTCGAGGCGCTCGTCGTCGACAGCGTCCTGCGCGGGGACCCGGACGACGAGATGCTCTCCCGGGCCAGCGCACTCGGCTGGGAGTCGCGCGGCGGGGTCTGCGTCGTCCTCGGCGCGGCGCCGCAGGAACGGGTCGCCCCCGACCTGGTGGGCACGGTCCGCCGCCACGCCCTCACGGCCGCCACCGACGTGCTCTCCGCGATCCAGGGCCACCGCCTCGTCATCGTGCTGGGCGGCGTCGACTCCCCCGTCGAGGCGGCCGCCGCGGTCGTCGGGAAGTTCGGCGCCGGGCCCGTCGTGGTGGGGCCGCGGGCCGACGACCTCGCGTCGGCCTACCTCTCCGCGCGGGAGGCGGTGGCCGGGTACGACGTCGCGGCCGCCTGGCCCGAAGCCCCGCGACCCGTGCACGCCCTGGACCTCCTGCCCGAGCGCCTGCTGGCCGGCGACCGCGGCGCCGCGGAGCACCTGCTCGACCGCGTGCACCAGCCGCTCGCCGAGCACCGCTCCGCCCTGGTCGAGACCCTGACGTCGTTCTTCGCCCACCGCTCGTCGATCGAGGGCACCGCGCGGGCGCTGTTCGTCCACGCCAACACGGTGCGCTACCGCCTGGCGCAGGTCGCCGAGGTCACGGGCTGCACCCCGACCGACCCCCGGGACGCGTTCACCCTGCAGATCGCGCTCGTCGTGGGCCGTCAGCACGCGGCGACGGCCCGACCGACGGGTAACTCGGTTTTGTAGGGTTCCTCCAACGTCGCCCGGCCGAACTTCGTCGCCGTCGGACCTGAATGGTGGGAACGGCACAAGGCACAGTGGAGGCGTGCTCGTCGTACTGGCCCCCGGCCAAGGCTCCCAGACCCCCGGTTTCCTCCGCCCCTGGCTCGCCGACCCCACGTTCGCGACCCGCTTCGACTACCTCGCGAGCGTCGCCGACCTCGACCTGGCGCACTACGGCACCGAGGCGGACGCGGAGACCATCCGCGACACGGCGATCGCCCAGCCCCTGCTCGTGGCCGCCGGGCTCGTGGCCGCCCTCGAGCTCTTCCCGCACCCCTCCGACGCGTTCGCGCGCGTGGGTGCCGTCGTCGGGCACAGCGTCGGCGAGCTCGCCGCCGCCGCGGGCGCCCGGGCCATCAGCGCCGAGCAGGCGATGGTGCTCGTGCGCGAGCGCGGACGGGCCATGGCGGCCGCCGCCGCGACGACCCCGACCGGCATGACCGCCGTGCTCGGCGGCCAGCGCGAGGACGTGCTCGCGACCCTCGAGCGCCACGGCCTCGTGGCCGCCAACGACAACGGCCCCGGCCAGGTGGTCGCCGCCGGTACGACGGAGCAGCTCGCCGCCCTCGCCGCGGACCCGCCGACCCGCGCCCGGCTCATCCCCCTCAGCGTGGCGGGCGCGTTCCACACGCACCACATGGCCCCCGCCGTCGAGCGGCTCAGCGGCCTCGCCGCGGCCGTCACGACCCACGACTCGCGCATCCCCGTGATCTCGAACCGCGACGGCCGGGTCGTGCACGACGGCCAGGACGTGCTGCGGCGGATCGTCACCCAGATCGCCAACCCGGTGCGCTGGGACCTGTGCATGGAGACGATGCTCGACCTCGGCGTCACCGGCGTGCTGGAGATGCCCCCGGCCGGCACCCTCACCGGCATCGCCAAGCGGGCCATGAAGGGCGTCGAGACGTTCGCGCTCAACACCCCCGACCAGCTCGACGACGCCCGCGCGTTCGTGCGCAAGCACGGCGAGCGCTCCCTCATCTCCACCACCCCGACGTGGCGGATGGTCGTCGCCCCGGCCAAGGGCACGTTCGAGCGCGACGAGGAGGCCGGCGCCGCCGACCTGCTCGCCCCGCACGCCACCATCGGCTCGATCGTCTCGCTGCGCGACCGCACGCCGGTCACCGCGGCGCACGGCGGGCACGTCGTCGAGTGGCTCGTCGAGGACGGCGACCTCGTCTCCCCCGGCCAGCCGCTGCTGCGCCTGCACCCCGCGGGCGCCGCCTGATGGCCGGGCTCGCCCTCGAGGCCGGCACCGGTTCCCCGCACGCACGCATCCTGGGTGTCGGGGCCTACCGTCCGCGCCGCGTGGTGCCCAACAGCGAGGTCGTCGACGCGATCGACTCGAGCGACGAGTGGATCCAGCAGCGCAGCGGCATCCGCAGCCGACGTTGGGCCGAGGCCGACGAGACGATCGAGATGATGTCGGTCGAGGCGTCCCGGGTGGCGCTCGAGCAGGCCGGGATCGACGCCCGCCAGGTCGACTGCGTCGTCGTCGCCACCGTCAGCCACATGCTCAACCTGCCCTCGGCCGCGGCCGCGATCGCCCACCAGCTCGGCACCGACCAGGCGGCGGCGTTCGACGTGTCCGCCGCGTGCGCCGGCTTCTGCCACGGCGTCGCCCTGGCCTCCGACATGGTGCGGGCCGGGTCCGCCCGCCACGTGCTGGTCGTCGGCGTCGAGCGGCTCTCCGACATGACCGACCCCACCGACCGCGGCACCGCGTTCATCTTCGCGGACGGCGCCGGCGCGGTCGTCGTCGGACCGTCGGAGACGCCCGGCATCGGCCCCGTGGTGTGGGGCTCCGACGGCGAGCAGTACGACCTGATCCGGCAGAAGGACGACTGGCGCGACGTGCTGGCCGCCGACGAGCCCGCCTTCCCCTTCATGACCATGCAGGGCGCCGCGGTCTTCCGCTGGGCCTCCTTCACCATGGCCAAGACGGCGCAGCAGGCCCTCGACCGCGCCGGCATCACGGTCGACGACCTCGACGTGTTCGTGCCCCACCAGGCGAACATGCGGATCACCGACGCCATGGCGCGCACCATGAAGCTGCCCGACACGGTGCGCATCGCCCGTGACATCGCCGACGCCGGCAACACCTCGGCGGCCTCGGTCCCGATGGCGCTCGAGCGCATGGTCGCCGAGGGCGACGCCCGCTCCGGGGACCTCGCCCTCCTCATCGCCTTCGGCGCCGGCCTGGCGTACGCCGCCCAGGTCGTCGTCGTCCCCTGAGGCGGGGGCGCCCGGTCCGCCGGTCGCTCCCGCCGGCACCACCCCCAGCACCCCCCAGCACCACCCCGAGCACCACCCCAGCACGACCACGAGCAGCACCATGCGACCACGGGGACGCACCCCGCGCCCCGGGTCCCGACCGAGAGGAAGCACCATGCCCAGCACCGATGAGATCCGCGCCGACCTCGCCGACATCGTCAACGAGGTCGCCGGCATCCCGGCCGACGACGTCCAGCTCGACAAGTCGTTCGTCGACGACCTCGACGTCGACTCCCTCTCCATGGTCGAGGTCGTCGTCGCCGCCGAGGAGAAGTTCGGCGTGACCATCCCCGACGACGAGGTCAAGAACCTGAAGACCGTCGGTGACGCCGTCAGCTTCATCGAGAACCGCCTCTGAGGCTGCCGCCCACCGCGCGCGCCCGCCGTACCCCCACCAGCGAAGGGAACCCCCCATGACCAGCACCCGAGTCGTCGTCACCGGACTGGGCGCCACCTCTCCCGTCGGTGGTGACGTCGCCAGCACCTGGAGCGCCCTCCTCGAGGGCCGTTCCGGGGTCCGGCCGCTCACCGAGGAGTGGGCGGAGCCGTTGGGCGCGCGCATCGCGGCCCAGGTCGCCGTCGAGCCGACGGAGGTCCTGGAGCGCGTCAAGGCCCGCCGTCTCGACCGCTCCGGCCAGCTCGCGCTGGTCGCGGCGATCGAGGCCTGGGCCGACGCCGGGTTCACCGGCCCGGCGGGCGAGGTCGACGTCGACCCCGAGCGGCTGGCCGTGGCCGTCGCCTCGGGGATCGGCGGCGTCACCACGCTGCTGTCCAACTACGACAACCTGCTCGCCGCGGGCCCCCGCCGGGTCTCGCCGCTGGCGATCCCGATGCTCATGCCGAACGGCCCGGCGGCCGCGGTGGGGCTGCGGTTCAACGCGAAGGCCGGCGTGCACACCCCGGTCTCCGCCTGCGCGTCGGGCAACGAGTCGATCGCCCTCGGCGTCGACATGATCCGCCTGGGCCGCGCCGACGTCGTGGTCGTCGGCGGCACCGAGGCCGCGGTCCACCCGCTGCCGATGGCCGCCTTCGGCCAGATGATGGCCCTGTCGAAGCGCAACGACGACCCCGCCGGGGCCTCGCGTCCGTGGGACAAGGGCCGCGACGGCTTCGTCCTCGGCGAGGGCGCCGCCGTGCTCGTCCTCGAGTCGGCCGAGCACGCCGCCGCCCGCGGTGCCCGCGTGTACGCCGAGGTGGCCGGCGCCGCGATCACCGCCGACTCCCACGACATCGCGCAGCCCGACCCCGCCGGTCTCGGCGCGACGCGGGCCATGAAGCGCGCCCTCGTCGAGGGCGACCTCGCCCCGCGCGACGTGCTCCACATCAACGCCCACGCCACCTCCACGCCGCAGGGCGACGTGGCCGAGGCGCTCGCCATCCGCAACGCCCTCGGCGACGCCGCCGGTGGCGCCGTGGTCACCTCGACGAAGTCGATGACCGGCCACCTCCTCGGTGCCGCGGGTGCGCTGGAGTCGGTCGCGACCGTGCTGGCCCTGCACCACCGCACGGTGCCCGGCACGATCAACCTCACCGACCCCGAGGACGTCGGCCTCGACCTGGCCGACAAGAACCGCGACCTGCCGGCCGGGGACATCGCCGCGCTCAACAACTCGTTCGGCTTCGGCGGCCACAACGTCGCCATCGCCTTCCGGAGCGCCTGATGACCCAGACCGTCGACCCGGCCGCCGAGCCCGCCGCGGCCCCCGGCGTACCCGTCGCCGCCGGCAGCGTCCCGCGGGTGCAGAAGCCGAAGGTCCCGCGCGAGCAGGACCCGCGCAACCCGCTGCACCGCCTCACCGCGCTGCTCGACGAGGGCTCGCTCGAGCTGCTGACGCCCGACGACCTGTCGGGCATGCTCGCCGCGACGGGAACCGTGCGCGGCACCCGCGTGGTCGCGTTCTGCTCGGACGCCACCGTCATGGGCGGCGCCATGGGCACCGACGGCTGCCAGGTCGTCATGACGGCCTACCAGCGGGCCCTCACCGACGGGGTGCCGATCATCGGGCTGTGGCACTCCGGCGGCGCCCGGCTCGCGGAGGGGGTGGCCTCGCTGCACGCCGTGGGCCGCATCTTCGCGATCATGACGCAGGCCTCGGGCCGCATCCCGCAGATCTCGGTGGTGCTCGGCCCGGCGGCCGGCGGCGCGGCGTACGGCCCCGCCCTCACCGACGTCGTCGTGCTCGGGCCCGAGGGACGGATCTTCGTCACCGGCCCCGAGGTCGTCCGCTCCGTGACGGGCGAGGACGTCGACATGCTGCGCCTCGGCGGACCGGAGCCGCACGGGCGCCGCTCCGGCGTCGTCCACCTGCTCGCCGACACCGAGGAGGACGCCCTCGAGCACGCACGGGCCACCGCCTCGCTCCTCGGCGGCCAGGGCACCCTGCGGCCCGAGGACGTCGCGGACACCGACCTCGCGGACCTCCTGCCCGAGTCCCGCAAGCGGGCGTACGACGTGCACCCCCTCATCGAGGGCATCCTCGACGAGGGCACCGCGCTCGAGCTGCACCCCCGCTGGGCCCCGAACGTCGTCACGTCGCTCGGCCGCCTCGGCGGCCGCACCGTCGGCGTCGTCGCGAACAACCCGCTGCGCCTCGGCGGCTGCCTCGACTCGCTGTCGGCGGAGAAGGCGTCCCGCTTCGTGCGGCTCTGCGACGCCTTCGGCGTGCCCCTCGTGGTCGTCGTCGACGTGCCCGGCTACCTGCCCGGCGTGGGCCAGGAGTGGGACGGCGTGGTGCGCCGCGGCGCCAAGCTGCTGCACGCGTTCGCGGAGTGCGTGGTGCCGCGGGTGACGCTCGTGACCCGCAAGACGTACGGCGGCGCCTACATCGCCATGAACTCGCGCTCCCTCGGCGCGACGAAGGTGATGGCCTGGCCCGGCGCCGAGGTGGCCGTCATGGGGGCCGTCGCGGCCATCCGTATCCTGCACCGCCGCAAGCTGGCCGAGGTGCCGCCCGACATGCGCGAGCAGGTCGAGGCCGAGCTCGCCGCCGAGCACGAGCGGATCGCGGGCGGGGTCGACAAGGCCGTCGAGATCGGCGTCGTCGACGAGATCGTCGAGCCGTCGCGCACGCGCAGCGCGCTCGCCGCGGCGATCGACGTCGAGGTGCAGACCGCGGGCGTGCGCCGCGGTGCGCACGGCAACATCCCGCTCTGAGCCACCCACCAGGCAGCACGAACGGCGCCCGTCGAGGGATCTCGACGGGCGCCGTTCGTCGTCCCGGGCGGGCGACCCTGCGAGGGGCTGCCGCCCCCGGCGTCACACGACCTGGTGCAGCCACCTCACGGGAGCGCCGTCACCGGCGTGGCGAAACGTCTCGAGCTCGTCGTCCCACGGCTTGCCGAGCAGGCGGTCGATCTCGTCGAGCACGTCCGCCTCCCCCAGGGCCGACTTGAGGACGGCGGCCTTGAGCCGGTCCTCGGGGATGAGGATGTCGCCGTGCACCCCGGTGACGGCGTGGAAGATGCCGAGCTCGGGGGTGGCGGAGAAGCGGCTGCCCTCGGCGCCCGAGGACGGCTCCTCGGTGATCTCGAAGCGCAGGTGCTCCCAGCCCCGGAGGGCCGAGACGACCCGGGCGGCAGAGCCGACGGCGCCGGTCCACGACAGCTCGGCACGGTAGGTGCCGGCCTGCGCGGGCTGGGGGGTCCAGTCCAGGTTCACGGGCACGCCGAGGACGCCCGCGACGGCCCACTCGACGTGCGGGCAGAGCGCGGACGGCGCAGAGTGCACGTAGAGGACGCCCCGGGTCGCGGCGCGAACGGTGCTGTGGTTGGTCATCGGATCTCCTTCATCCTCGGCGAGCTACGCCTTCCCCAGCGGTCTCGTGCGGAGGATCGAGGTGATCGAGATGACACGTGTGTGATTGTGCGTGGTTCCGTCGGCCATTGTGGCCCAACTCGCGGCCCGCCACCAGTGGTCTGCCTCACTCGACTTGACACCACAGACCTGCGATGCGCTTAGGTGAGCCTTGCCTAACCAACTTCCAGGAGGTCTGCGTGAGCTCGGCACCCACCACCCCCGTGGTCCCCCCGTCACCGGACGTCGACCGGCAGCGCCCCCTCGCTGCCCTCCTCGACGCGACGTCCGCCGACGACCTCAGCACCCAGCTCGACGCGACGCGCGACCTGCTCGCACGCGCCTTCTCCCGTGTCCGCCAGCCGCTCTCGGGCGTCTCCCCCACCGAGGCGGCCGCCCTGGTGGCCGCCGTCGACCTCGACGCTCCGCTCGCCGGCACCGCGGAGGTGCTCGAGGAGGTCCAACGCGTCTACCTCGACCACGCCGTCTGGTTCCACCACCCGCACTACCAGGCCCACCTGAACTGCCCGGTCGCCCTTCCTGCGGTCATCGGGGACGTCATCGCGGTGGCCGTGAACTCCTCGCTCGACACCTGGGACCAGTCGGGCACCGCGACCCACATGGAGCGTCACCTGCTCGCGTGGACGGCGCGGCGCATCGGTCTCCCGCCCTCGGCGGACGGCATCTTCACGACCGGCGGCACCCAGTCGAACCTGCAGGCGCTCCTGCTCGCGCGCGGCGAGGCCCTCGCCGGCGGCGCCGACCTGGCCGACCTGCGCGTCGTCGCCTCCGTCAACGCCCACTTCTCCAGCCGCAAGGCCGCGATGGTGCTCGGCCTCGGCGAGGACGCCGTCGTGCACACCGCGGTCGACGCCCACGGCCGCCTCGACGTGGACGACCTCGACCGGGTGCTGACCCGCCTGCGCGCCGAGGGCCGCACGGTGATGGCCGTCGTCGCCACCGCCGGCACGACCGACCTCGGCTGCATCGACCCGTTGGCCTCGGTGGCCCGGGCGTGCCGCCGGCACGGGGTCTGGTTCCACGTCGACGCGGCGTACGGCGGGGGGCTCGTCACGTCGCGCCGGCGCCGGCACCTGCTGACCGGCATCGAGCGCGCCGACTCCGTGACCGTCGACTTCCACAAGACGTTCTTCCAGCCGGTCGCGTGCAGCGCCGTGCTCGTGGCGGACCGCCGGACCCTGCGGCACGTGACGCACCACGCGGCGTACCTCAACCCCGCGAGCGACGTCGTCGACGAGATCCCCAACCAGGTCGACAAGAGCCTGCAGACGACCCGGCGCTTCGACGCGCTGAAGCTGTGGACCACCCTGCGGGCGCTCGGCCCCGACCGCATCGGCGAGCTGCTGGACACCGTCGTCGACCTCGCCGCACGGGTTCGTCAGGACCTCGTGGGCGACCCCGACTTCCGCGTCGTGCCCGACGGCGACCTCTCGACCGTGCTGTTCCGCTTCGTCGAGTCCGACGTCGCCGACGACGTGCTCGACGTCGTGAACGAGACCGCCCGGGCGCGCCTCTACGCCACGGGGCTCGGCGCCGTCGCCCGCACCCGGTACGACGGGCGCACCTGGCTCAAGCTGACGCTGCTCAACCCGGCCACGACGCTCGCCGACGTGCAGCAGGTGCTCGACCTGGTGCGGGGGCACGCCCGCGCGGCGCTGGCCCAGGTGGACGGGGAGGTCGCCTGATGCGCGTGCACGACGTCGTCGGCATCGGCCTCGGCCCCTTCAACCTCGGGCTGGCCTGCCTGGCCGAGCCGCTCCCCGACCTCGACTGCGTCTTCCTCGAGGCCCGCAGCGAGTTCAGCTGGCACCCCGGCATGCTCCTGCCGGACGCCACCCTCCAGGTGCCGTTCCTGGCCGACCTGGTGACGCTGGCCGACCCCACCTCGCCGTTCTCGTTCCTCGCCTACCTCAAGGAGGTGGGCCGGCTCTACCCGTTCTACGTGCGGGAGTCCTTCTACCCGATGCGCCGCGAGTACGACGCGTACTGCCGCTGGGCGGCCGACCGCCTGCGCTCGCTGGAGTTCGACCGGGCCGTCACCTCGGTCGAGTGGGACGAGGCGGTCGACGGCGGCGCCTACGCCGTCCGCAGCACCGACCCGGGCACGGGCGAGCAGCACACCCACTGGGGCCGCCACCTCGTGCTCGGCGTGGGCACCCGGCCCCACCAGCCGCCCGCGCTGCGCGACCTCGACGGCCCGGCGTGGCACAGCTCGCGCTACCTCGAGGTGCGCGACGACCTGCTGGCCCGGCCCGACGTGACCGTCGTCGGCTCGGGGCAGAGCGCGGCCGAGATCTTCAGCGACCTCCTCGCCTCGGCCGACCCCGACGTGCAGCTGCGGTGGGTGACGCGCTCGCCGCGCTTCTTCCCGCTGGAGTACACGAAGCTGACGCTCGAGCTGACCTCCCCGGAGTACAGCGCGCACTTCCGCTCGCTGCCGCCCGAGCGGCGCGAGCGCCTGCTGGCCTCGCAGGCGGGTCTCTACAAGGGCATCAGCGGTGACCTGGTCGACCAGGTGCACGAGCAGCTGTACCGCCGCAGCCTCACCGACGCCCGTCCCCCGCAGCTGCTGACGGCGGCCGAGGTGACCGCGTGCACCCACGACGGCGACCGCTTCGACCTGACGCTGCACCACCAGGAGACCGACGAGACCTTCCACCTGACGACGAGCGCGCTCGTGACCGCGACCGGCTACCGCGCGGAGGTGCCGCCGTTCCTCACCCCGGTCGCCGACCGGATCCGGTGGGACGAGCGGGGCCGGCCCGTGGCCTCGGAGCACTTCACCGTCGACCACGACGACCGGTCCGTCTTCGTGCAGAACGCGGAGCTGCACACGCACGGCTTCGTCGCCCCCGACCTCGGCATGGGCGCGTGGCGCAACTCGGTGATCCTCGCCCGGGTGCTCGGCCACGAGCCGTACCCCGTCGAGCGCCGCGTGGCCTTCCAGGAGTTCGGCGTGCCGGCCCCGCAGCCGACGGAGGTGGCGCGATGACCACCCCCTCCACCACCTCCGCGACGGCGCCCGCGGCGGCCTTCACCACCCGCCCGCTCGACCTGGAGCGCGACGTACCGCTCGTGCACGCCTGGGTGACGAACGAGCGGGCCCGCTTCTGGGGCCTGCAGCACGCCTCGCTCGCCGACGTGCACCGCGAGTACGCCGCGATCGCCGCCTCCGGGCACCACCGGGCCCGCATCGGCTCGCGCGCCGGCACCCCGGTCTTCCTCATGGAGACCTACGACCCGCACCGCCACGAGCTGGCCGCCCACACCACGCTCGCCCCCGGCGACCTGGGCATGCACTTCCTCGTCGCCCCCACCGACGCCCCCGAGCGCGGCTTCACCCGAGCGGTGATCGAGGCCGTGCTCTCCGAGTGCTTCGCCGACCCCGCCGTGGGTCGCGTCGTCGTGGAGCCCGACGCCCGCAACACGGCGGTGCACGCGCTCAACGCCGCCGTGGGCTTCGAGGTGGAGGACGAGGTCCGTCTGTCGGACAAGACGGCCCTGCTCAGCACCTGCACCCGCGCGGCCTTCGAGGAGAGGACCCGACGATGACCACCACGCAGCTGCCCCCGCCCGCCACCGCGCCCACCCCGGCGTCCGACCTGGCGCCCGACCTGGTCGCGCACCTGACCCCCGAGCGGATGGCGCGTGCCCAGCACGCCCAGGTCGCGAAGATGCTCGGCGAGCTGGCCCACGAGTGCCTCGTCGAGCCCCGTGAGGACGCCGGGCGCTGGCTCGTCGCCGGCGACGACCCGTCCGTCGTGTGGGAGTTCTCCGCCCGCCGGCTCCCCCTCGACCACTGGCAGGTCGACCCGTCCTCGGTGCGCCGCACCGTCGACGGCGCGGGCTCCCCCGTCGACGCGCAGCAGCTGGTGCTCGACCTGCAGCGCCGGCTCGGGCTCTCCGACGCGGTGCTCCCGACGTACCTCGAGGAGATCGCCGCGACCCTCGCCGGCCGGGCGTGGAAGCTGCGGCCCGAGGCGCCCACCGCGGCGGAGCTGGCGGACGCCGGCTTCCAGGATCTCGAGGGCGCGATGACCGAGGGCCACCCCTGCTTCCTCGCCAACAACGGCCGCATCGGGTTCGGCGTCGACGACTACCACGCCTACGCCCCCGAGACGGCTCCGCGCGTGCACCTGGAGTGGGTCGCGGTGCGGGCCGAGCACGCCGTGTACGCCGGTGTCGCCGGCCTGGAGGACCAGCGCGTCCTGCTCGCCGACCAGCTCGACGCCGACGAGCTCGACGCGTTCGAGCGGGTGCTGCGGGCGCGGGGGCTGGACCCCCGTGACTTCCTGCTGGTGCCGTGCCACCCCTGGCAGTGGCGCAACAAGCTGGCGGTCACGTTCGCGCCGCAGCTGGCGAGCGGTGACCTCGTGCACCTGGGCACGGGCCGCGACGCCTTCCAGCCGCAGCAGTCCCTGCGGACGTTCTTCGACCTCGACCGCCCCGAGCGCCACTACGTCAAGACCGCCCTGTCGGTGCTCAACATGGGGTTCATGCGGGGGCTGTCCGCGGCGTACATGGCGGTCACCCCCGCCATCAACACCTGGGTCGACGACCTGGTGGCCGGCGACGACGAGCTGCGGGCGCTCGGCTTCTCGGTGCTCCGCGAGGTCGCGGCCGTCGGCTACCGCCACCCCGTCCACGAGCAGCACGGGCCGTCGCCGTACCAGAAGATGCTGGCCGCGCTGTGGCGCGAGAGCCCCGTGACGCGCGTCGCGCCGGACGAGCGGCTGATGACGATGGCCGGGCTGCTCCACGTCGACGCCGAGGGGCGGTCGCTGGCGGCCGAGCTCGTCGACCGGTCGGGGCTGGAGCCGCGGGCGTGGCTCGCGACGTACCTGCGGGCGTACCTGCGCCCGGTGCTGCACTGCTTCTACGCGCACCGGCTGGTGTTCATGCCGCACGGCGAGAACCTCATCCTCGTGCTGCGCGACCACGTGCCGGTGCGGGCGCTGATGAAGGACATCGGCGAGGAGGTCGGGCTCTTCGACCTCGAGGCCGAGCTGCCCGAGGAGGTGCGGCGGATCCGCGCCGACCTGCCCGAGCACCGGCAGGTGCTGGCCATCGCCTCCGACGTCGTCGACTGCTACCTGCGCTTCCTCGCCGCTGCGCTCGACGACGCCGGCACGCTGCCCGCCGACGACTTCTGGGCCGAGGTCGCGGCGTGCGTCGCGGGCTACCAGGCCGACCACCCGGAGCTCGCCGAGCGGTTCGCCGCGCACGACCTGTTCGCGCCCACCTTCGAGCGGATGTGCATGAACCGGCTCCAGCTGCGCGACAACCAGCAGATGGTCGACCTCGCCGACCCCTCCAGCGCGTTCCAGCTCGCCGACCCGCTGCCGAACCCGTTGAGCGCCCACCGGCCGGCGACCAGGTAGGCGTACTCAGGCCCTCCCCCCTGGTCCGGGGGGAGGGTCGGGTCATGTCCGTGAGCACCCCCTCCTCCCGCCCGTCCGCGTCGTCGTCCGCGTCGCCGTCGGTCGCTGACCTCGTCGCCGCCACGCCGGCCGACCGCAACCGCGTCGTCGACCTGCTGCGCGGCGCGGCGATCCTCGTCGTCTGCCTCGGCCACTGGCTGATGGCCGGCGTCCACGTCGACGGGGCCGGCGAGCTGCGCCGTACCGGCCTGCTGGGGATCGCCACCTGGACGCACCCGCTCACCTGGGTGCTGCAGGTGATGCCGGTCTTCTTCCTCGTCGGCGGCTACGCCAACGCGATCTCGTGGCGCGGCGCGCGGGCCCGGGGCACGACGTACGGCGGGTGGCTGCGGGCCCGGCTGCGGCGGCTCACGATCCCGCTGCTCCCCCTCATGCTGTTCTGGGCCGCCGTCGCGCCGCTCGCGAGCGCGCTCGGCGTCGACGGCGGCACGCTGCGCATCGCCTCCATGGCCTCGCTCGTGCCGACGTGGTTCCTCGCGGTCTACCTGCTCGTCGTCGCCCTCACCCCGCTGACGCTCGCGCTGTGGGAGCGCTGCGGCTGGTGGTCGGTCCTGGGCGGCGCAGCGGTGGCCGGTCTGGTGGACCTGGTCAGCGTGGGCGGCGACCTGCTGGCCGTCGGCTTCTGCAACTACCTGTTCGTGTGGGGCACGGTGCACCAGCTGGGCTACGCCTGGCGCGACGGCGCCCTGCCCGGCGCGGCCCACCGCCTCGGGCTCGCCGCCGTGGGGCTGGTCGGCCTGCTGCTGCTCGTCGGGGTGGGCCCGTACGGCGTGAGCATGGTCGGCGTGGGCGGGCACGGCGTCGACAACTCCTACCCCGCGCGCGTGACCCTGCTGTTCCTCGGCCTCCTGCAGGCCGGCGTGGTGACGGCCCTCGAGCCGGCCCTCGCCCGGTTCGCCGCCCGCCCCCGCGTGTGGGCCGCGACCGTCCTGGTGAACGCCCGGATCATGACCGTCTACCTCTGGCACCTGACGGCGCTCGGCATCGTCGTCGGCCTCTCCCTGGCCCTCGGCGGCGTCGGTCTGCACCTGCAGCCCGGCACCGGCACGTGGTGGGCGACCCGGCCCCTCTGGTTCGCCGTGCTCGCCGCCACCACCGCGCTGCTCGTCACCCTCCTGGGTCGCCTCGAGCAGCCCGCCCCGGACCCGCGGCCCGCCCCGCCGGCGGTGCTCCCGGTGGCCGCCCTGCTGGCCACCTGCGCCGGTCTCGCGGTCATGGCGGACCTCGGCATCGCCGACGCGGACGGCACGGTCAACGCGTGGCTGCCGTGGGTGCCGCTCGTCGCCGCGGTCGCCCTGGGGACGGTCCGGCTCCCCGCGGTGCGGCGGCGCGGGGACCGTTCGGCACCCGGGGGGTACCTCGCGCCGTAGGCTCTCCGCGGAGGGAGGCCACGTGGAGCAAGAGGACCTGTACCGCCAGGTGGTCAGTTCGTTCACGGACGGCATCGTGGTGGTCGAGCTCGACGGCACGATCCGGTACGCGAACGAGTCCTGCGGCGCCCTCCTCGGCATCGACGCCGCCGACCTGCGGGGCCGGTCGATCTCGGCCTTCCTCGACGAGGAGGGGCGCGCGCACTCCGAGGCGCACCTCGAGCGCGCCGCGCGGGGCGAGCTGCTCGCCGACGAGGTCGACACCATGCTCGTGGACGTGCGGGGCCGACCGGTCTGGGTGCGGCTCAAGCAGATGGGGCTGGTCGAGGACGGTCGCCCCAGCGGCGTCATCCTGCGGCTCACGGACAACAACGAGACCAAGCAGCTGCTCGACGAGCTCGAGGCGAGCCGGCGCGGCTTCGTGCGGGCGGAGCGGATCGCGCGCCTCGGCAGCTGGTCGTGGGACCTGCGCGCCCAGGAGGTCTGGCACTCCGAGGGCCTGGAGGAGCTGTACGGCAGCCGCACCGGCGACCTGCTGAGCCGCGACATCGAGCGGGTGCTCTCCGTCACCCACCCGGAGGACCACGAGCGCCTGCGCGAGGCGGTGCAGGCGCTCCTCGACGGCACGCAGCCGCGCATGGACGTCGAGATGCGCCAGGTCGGCGACGAGGGCTACATGTGGGTCCGCATGCGGGCCCTCGCCCACGTCGACGCCGACGGCGCGGTCGTCGGCGTCTCGGGCACCCACCAGGACATCACCCGGTCCCGGGCGACCGAGGACGAGCTGCAGGACCTGGTGACGCAGAACTCGCTCATGCAGGCGATCACCAGCGCCGCCAACGAGGCCACGACGCTCGACGAGGTGCTGGTGCACGCGCAGGCCATGGTGGTGCTGCACGACGACTGGAAGCGCGGGCGCGCGTTCCTCCCCACTCCCGACGGCACCGACGTGGCGCCCCGCTACTTCAGCGATGAGGACCGCACCGGCGACCTCGCCGAGCCCGAGGTGGCCGCCCGCGAGCTGGCCACCGCCCGGGAGTGCCTGCGCACGAGGGAGCCCGTGTGGGACCCCGACGTGCAGCTGACGATCGCGTTCCCCGTCGTCCTCGGTGGGGAGCCGTTGGCCGTCATCACCATCACCTCCGACCCGCCGCTGTACCGCCACGACATGATCCGCCGCCTGGTGGAGCAGACCGCGGTGCAGCTCTCCCGCGTGGCCGAGCGGGAGCACGCCGCCCGCGAGGTGGCGGAGGCCCGCGACCGGGCGCTCGAGGCGTCCCGCCACAAGTCGGAGTTCCTGGCCACGATGAGCCACGAGATCCGCACCCCGCTCAACGGGATCCTGGGGCTCACGGAGCTGCTCGACCGCACCGCCCTCGGGGCCCAGCAGCGCCACCTGACCTCCGGCATCGCCGTGTCCGGGCGTGCGCTGCTGTCGGTCATCAACGACATCCTCGACTTCTCGAAGATCGAGGCCGGCCGTCTCGAGGTCGAGAGCATCGACTTCGAGGTGCGCGACGTCTTCGAGCAGGTCACGGCCGTGCTCGCCGAGAGCGCCCGGGCCAAGGGGCTCGACCTGCAGGTCTCCTGCCACCCCGACGTGCCGGAGGTGCTGGCGGGCGACCCCACCCGCCTGGCGCAGGTGATCACCAACCTCGGCTCGAACGCCGTGAAGTTCACCTCGCGCGGGTCGGTGTCGATCCGGGCGACCTCCACGACCCTGGAGGACGGCGGCACCTGCCTGCGCGTCGAGGTGCGCGACACCGGCGTCGGCATCTCCGAGCAGCAGCGCGCCCACGTGTTCCAGCCGTTCGCGCAGGCCGACACCTCCACGACCCGCCGGTTCGGCGGCACCGGGCTCGGCCTGGCCATCTCCGCCGAGATCGTCGAGGCGTTCGACGGCGAGATCGGGGTGGAGAGCACCCTGGGCGGGGGCAGCACGTTCTGGTTCACCGCCCTCCTCCGCCCGCCCACCGGGAGCCGCCGCGACGCCCGGCTGCGCCGTACGCGGGAGCTGCTGGGCGCCAAGCAGGTGCTCGTCGTCGACGACAACGTGCAGAACCGTCTCGTGCTGCGCGAGCAGCTCGGCTGGTGGCACGTGACCTCGACGGGGGTGGCCAGTGCCCGGGAGGCCGTGAGCGCCCTGGTCGCCGCGGCCGAGGCCAACCGTCCGTACGACGCCCTGCTCCTCGACGTGGCGCTGCCCGGCGGGGACGGCGCCGCGCTCGCCCGCGAGCTGCGCGCCGACCCGCGCTTCGCCGACCTGCCCCTGGTGGCCCTGTCGTCGTCGGCGCCGGGCTCGGACGACCTGGAGGGCGTCGGGGTCGCGGAGCGCCTGACGAAGCCGGTGCAGGCGCCCCAGCTGCGCGAGGTGCTCCTGCGGGTGCTGGCGGGCCGCGACGCCCGCGACGACGTCCAGCCCGACGACACCACCGGGGACGCGCACGGCAAGCGCGTCCTGGTCGTGGAGGACAACGCCGTCAACCAGGTCGTGGCCCAGGGCCTGCTCACGTCGATGGGCTACCTGGTCGACACCGCCGACGACGGCCAGGAGGCCCTCGACCTCACCGCCCGCGTCGAGTACGACGCCGTGCTCATGGACCTGCAGATGCCCCGCCTCGACGGGTACGCCGCGACCCGGGCGCTGCGCGAGCGGGAGCGGGCCACGGGCGTCCGCCGTACCCCGGTGCTGGCCATGACGGCCGCCGCGATCACCGGCGAGCGGGACAAGTGCCTCGCCGCGGGGATGGACGACTTCATCACCAAGCCCGTGGCGCCCGCGACGCTGGCGACGGCGCTCGCGCGCTGGACCGCGGCCGACCAGCCGGCCGACGAGGAGCCCCGCGGGGACGTGGGGGCGCCCGGCCCGGCCAGCACCCACCTCGACCTGGAGCGCCTCGAGATGCTGCGCGAGCTCTCCCCCGACGACAACGCCTACCTCGACCGGGTGATCGACGGGTTCGTGGCGCGCACCCCGGACGCGCTCGGGCGACTCCGCGCGGCGGTCGCGGCGAGCGACTCCGCGGTCGTCTCGGCGGAGGCCCACAGCCTCAAGGGGACGGCGCTCAACATCGGCCTGCCGACGGTGGGGTCGCTGGCGGCCCAGCTCGAGGCCCTCGGCCGCTCGGGCGTCGTCACGGGGGCCGGCGACCTCGTGCTGCGTCTCGACGCGGTGGTGCTCGACGCCACCGAGGCGCTCCGGTCCTACCAGGACTGGTACCGCTCCCTCCCTGCGGGCTGAGGCTCGGTTGTCCCCCGCGCCCGCCGGGTACCGGCCGCCACCGCCCGCCCGGGGCGGCACGAGGACGGGAGGTGGTGCACGGTGGGCGAGGTCGCAGCAGTGGTGTGGGGGGTGACCGCCGCGATCGGCGCGTTCATGTTCACGCGGACGGTGACGGGGCCCCGGACCGCCACCGGCGAGTCGCCGACGGCCCTGCCGAGCGGACTGATCTTCGGCCACGGCGGCCTCGCGCTCGCGTCGCTCGCCGTGTGGGGCATCGCCTGGGGCTACGGCAACGAGCTGATCGCCTGGATCGGCGCGGCCGGGCTCATCGCTGTCATCGGCGGGGGCACCCTGCTGTTCCTCAAGTGGGTCGGCGCCCGACGGGCGCACGCCGCAGGGCCGGACGGCACGCCGTACGCCGAGGAGCAGATCCCCGCCGGGGTCGTCGTCGCCCACGGCGTGGGCGCGCTGGCCACCGTCGTGCTGGTCGTCGCGGCCAACCTCGCGCTCTGACGAGCCTGGGGACGGAGTCCTTGGGAACGTCCGGACGAGCCGGTAGCGTCGTCGCATGGAATCGAACACGCGTACGAACGACGACCGGAACGAGCCCGAGGTCCTCGGCTCGGAGACCGCCGACCCGTCGGCCACGGTCAAGGACCCGTCCGACTGGGTGACGGGCGACCAGCCCGCGACCGGCGCGCAGAAGAGCTACCTCGACACCCTGGCCCGCGAGGCCGGCGAGACGATCCCCGCCGAGGGCCTCACCAAGGCCGAGGCCTCCGAGCACATCGACCGCCTCCAGGACGAGGACGGGACGACGGGCGGCGCCTGACGCCCGTCGCGCGTGCGACCGGGTAGGGCGGGTGGGGCTCGAACCCACGACCCAAGGATTATGAGTCCTCTGCTCTGACCGACTGAGCTACCGCCCCGAGGTGGCCCCTGGTCACCCCGGGGCGCGGCGAGCCTACCGGTGGTCGAGGTAGCCGCCCCCGCTTCCCCGGTGGTCGGGCGCCGCGCGGACTCCCCGTCACCACCCCCGTGATTGGCTGCGGGACATGCGCATCTTCTTCACCGGGGGCAGCGGCAAGGCGGGGCACCACGTGGCGCCGTACCTCGCTGCCCAGGGCCACCAGGTCGTCAACGCCGACCTCGCCCCGCTGGGCCATCCCGACGTCGTCGACCTCCGGGTCGACCTGACGGACGCCGGCGAGGTGTACTCCGCGCTCGCGGGCGTGCCGACGCCGGGCGACTTCGACGACACCGGCCTCGACCTGACCCGCGGGTCGGCGTACGACGCCGTGGTCCACTTCGCCGCGGTGCCGCGCCCGCAGGTCGTGCCCGACGCCGCGACGTACGCGACGAACGTGCTGTCCCAGTACAACGTGTTCGAGGCCGCGACCCGGCTCGGCATCCGGAAGGTCGTCTTCGCCTCGTCGGAGACGACGTACGGCGTGTGCTTCGGCCAGGGCGAGCGCAAGCCGCTCTACGTGCCGGTCGACGAGGAGCACCCGGTCGTGCCCGAGGACTCCTACGCCATGTCGAAGGTCGCCGGCGAGGTGACGGCGCGCTCGTTCCACGCCCGCACCGGAGCCGACCTCTACGGGCTGCGCATCAACAACGTCATCGAGCCGCACGAGTACGCCGAGATGTTCCCGGCCTTCCTCGACGACCCGGCCCTGCGCCGCCGCAACCTGTTCGCCTACATCGACGTGCGCGACCTGGGCCAGATGACGCTGCGCTGCCTGGAGACCGACGGCCTCGGCTTCGAGATCTTCAACGTCGCCAACGCCGACATGTCCGTCGCGGCCACGACCCGGGAGGTCATCGACCGGTTCTACGAGGGCGTCGAGGTGCGCCGCGAGATGGGTCGGGACGAGACCTTCTACAGCATCGACAAGGCCCGCGCGCTGCTCGGCTACGAGCCGGAGCACTCGTGGCGCGACGTGCTGACGGACCCGCGCGCCGGCGCCTAGGGTCCGGCGCGTGCGGACGGAGCTGACGAGGGGCGCTGCGGTCGTGACGGCCCTGTGCCTCACGGGCCTGCTGATGATGGTGCTCGCGGTGCCGGGGACCCACGCCGGGCCCGTCGTGGTGTCGGTGCGCGACCGCGGCCTGCACCTCTACGACGTGCCGGCTCTGTTCCTGTGGCTCATCGGGGTGCTGGGGTGCGCCGTCACCTGGCGCACGGCCGCCCGGCTGCGACAGGACTGAGACGGCCCGCGGACCCCGACGCCGTGGCGGCAAGAAGAAGCCACGCGCCCCGAACGGCGTACGTCGGGTGCGCGTGGCTGTCCACCAGGTACCCGAGACACGGTGCGACATACGCCACGCGCAGAACTTTCTTCTCGATCAGTCGACGCGGGCCTCGACGACGTGCTCACGGTCGACGAGGACGAAGCCGAAGGCGCGGTTGACCGCCTGCATCGGTGCGTTGTCGGTCGCCACCCAGGTGTGCACCGACGTGCGCTCGGGGTGCTCGTCGGTGACGACCTCGATCGTGGTCAGCTTGAGCAGCGTGCCGAGGCGACGGCCCCGGTGCTCCGGCATGACGAGGGTGTCGCCCTGGTAGGCGGACTCCTCCCCCGGCTGCAGCACCAGCACGGTGTAGCCGGCCATCGTGCCGTCCTCGACGCGGCGGGCGGCCGCGGTGATGGTCGTGTACGACGCGGCGCGACGCCGGTCCTCCTCGCGCCGCAGGCGCTCCGGCGTGACGACGACGGCCTCGACGTCGGCCTCACCCGTGGGGACGTCCTGGTTCATCCGCGTCCGCATGGTGCAGAACGCGTCGACGAGGTCGTCGGGGCACCGGTCGGTCCAGGTCACCACGTCGTACCCGGCGGCGGCCGCTAGCGCCTCCTGCCCCAGCCGCTCGAGGTGCGCGGGGTCGACGGGCAGCGGGAGCGCCAGGTGGTCCTCGACGAGCACGGTGCGCACACCGAGCGCCTCGGTGAAGCCGACCCCCGGGGCGTCGCCACCGGCGGGCGTCGTCACCTCGCCGGCGATCGTCGTGCGGCCCAGCTCACGGGTGCGGCGGGCCATCTCCTCCCACAGCACGCGGCCCGCGCCGCGTCGGCGGTACGCCGGGAGCACGTGCACGTCGAACTCGACCAGGTGCGTGTTGTCCGTCAGCGGCCAGCACAGCTCGGCCACCCCGACCATCGTGCCGTCCTCGTCGTAGGCCGCGAGCAGCACGCCGTCCTCGAACTGGCCCCAGGCGTCGCGCGTGGCCCGCACCGCCTCGAGCGTGCGGTGCGGCGCCGTGGGGTCCTGGGCCGTCACCGACGTGTGCTCGACCTCCCACCAGGTGCGCAGCGCCTCCTCGTCGCCCGGCACGAGCGGGGACACGGTGAAGGGCGCGCGGTGGGACTCCGGGGACGTCATGGCCCCACCCAAGTCGGCCGCGGCGGCGTGCGCAAGCCCGCTCCCGCACGGCGGAGCCGTCGCCGTCGCAGGGACGGCTCCTGGCCCGGGACAGACGAAGGGCCTGGTCGGCTGACGCTGACCAGGCCCTCTCTGCTCCCCCAATTGGACTCGAACCAATAACCCTTCGATTAACAGTCGAATGCTCTGCCAGTTGAGCTATGGGGGACTGCTCGTGGAGCGCGCACAGGTTAACAAGTCCTCCGCCGCCGTGCTAATCGGGTGCAGCTCGCGACGACTCGGCGGGCCGGGGCGTGCCGCTGGCGACGACTCGGCGGGCTCGGGCGTGCCGCTAGCGACGACTCGGCGGGAGGCCGAGGTCGGAGCGGGCGGCGGCGAGCGCGGCGGCCGCGGCGCGGCGTACCTCGCGGTCGTCGGGGTCGACGCCCGCGTCGAAGCGGAGTCCCCACGCGATGTCGTCCCCGCCCGGCGCGCGGCGGGCGAGCACGTGCACGCCGGCCGCCCCCACGAGGCGCACGTGGCGCTGCAGGACGACCGTGGCGGTGATGCGCTCCCGCACCAGCTGCAGCAGGCGGTCGCGGGCCGGTGCGGCCGGCTCCCCCGGCGCCGTCAGGCGCACGCGGTGGCGCGGCGCGGTGTCCGGCTCCGGCCCGATCTCGCGGACCGTCAGGACGCCCTCGTCGGCGTCCCAGTCGGCGGCGTCGACGCGCTCCCAGGGCACCCGGACCGGCTCGTCACCCGGCCCGTGGGGCACGTGGAGAGCCCGCTGCGTGCCCACCACCGCTCCCCCGTCGACCTCGACGGCGGCGAGCACGCGCTCGCCGCCCAGGGCCGTGGCCGGCAGCGCCGGACGCGCCCCGCGGCGCGGGAACCTCACTCGCCGACGGCCCGCTCGCGCAGGGCGCGACGGGCCTGCTCGAGGGCGACGAGCTCGCCGAACATCTTGTTGTACTCCGTCGCGGCGTCCACCGGGTTCGTGCGCTGCAGCCGGGACTTCAGGGTGTCGATCCGGCGGGCCAGCGTGAGCTCCTGCAGCCGGTAGACGTGCGCGGCGACGTAGCGCGGGTCGGGCGCCGCCGAGCCGCGCAGCGACTCCACGGTCAGCTCGCCCAGCACGCGGGCGACGACGGTGTCGCCGCCGGCGGCCTCGCGGAGCCGGCTCGACCAGGCGGGGTCCGCGCTGCCCGCCGCGGGCCCGCCCGCCTTCGCGACGACCTCCCACACGGCGCGGTACGTCGGGTGGGTGAAGTCGTCGCCGTCGACCCCGGCGATCGTGCTGCCGACCGCGCCCGGGTGCTGCACCACGAGCTTCAGCGTCTCCCGCTCGATGAGGAACCGCGGGTCGCGCAGGTCGGGCAGCCGGGGCGCGGGCGGCGCCGCCGCGGCGGCCTCGTCCTCCGCGCGCCGCGCCGTGCGCTCGACGCGCGTGGATCGGTCCGGTGCGGCCGCCGGTCCGCGGGCCGCGGCACGGCGCACCTCGGCGCGGGCCTCGTCGATGTCGATGCCGATCATCTGTGCCACCTCGCGGGAGAACGCGTCGACCTTCGAGCGGTCCCGGATGCTCGACACGAGCCGGGCGGCCTCGCGCAGCGCGTCCACGCGGCCGTCGGCGCGGTCGAGGTCGTACTTGCCGACGACGTTGCCGAGCACGAACCGGTAGAGCGGCACCCGGCGGGCCACGAGCTCGCGCACCGCGGCGTCGCCCTCGGCGATCCGCAGGTCGCACGGGTCCATCCCGGAGGGCTCGACCGCGACGTACGTCTGCGACACGAAGTTCTGGTCGCCGCCGAACGCGCGCAGCGCCGCCTTCTGGCCGGCGGCGTCGCCGTCGAAGGTGAAGATGACCTCGCCGCGGAACTCCTCGTGGTCGTCGAGGAAGCGGCGCAGCACGCGGGCGTGGTCGTCGCCGAACGCCGTGCCGCACGTGGCGACCGCGGTGCCGACACCGGCGAGGTGACAGGCCATCACGTCGGTGTAGCCCTCGACGATGACCGCCTGCGAGGTGCGCCCGATCTCGCGGCGGGCGAGGTCGAGGCCGTAGAGCACCTGGCTCTTCTTGTAGAGCGTCGTCTCCGGGGTGTTGAGGTACTTGGCCTCGATCTTGTCGTCGTCGAAGAGCCGGCGGGCCCCGAAGCCGATGGTGGCGTTGGAGGCGTCGCGGATCGGCCACAGCAGCCGCCCGCGGAAGCGGTCGTAGGGCGAGCGGCCGATGGCGACGACACCGGCGGCGACCGCCTCGTCGGTGGTGAAGCCGCGGTCGAGCAGGTGCCGGTGCAGCGCCTCGCCGTCCCGGGGCGCGAAGCCCAGCCCGAAGCGCGCCGCGGCCGCCTGGTCGAAGCCGCGCTCGTCGAGGAAGCGCCGGGCGACGACGGCGTCGGGACCGGCCAGCTGCTCGGTGTAGTACTCCGCCGCGACCCGGTTCACCTCGACGAGCCGGCTGCGCTGCGGCCCGCGGGGGCCGGACTGCTCGCGCTCGTTGCCCTCCTCGCGCTGCAGCACGACGCCGAAGCGGTCGGCCAGCTGCTCGACGGCCTCGACGAAGCCCAGGCCGGCCATCTCCTGCAGGAACGAGATGACGTCGCCGCCCTTGCCGCAGCCGAAGCAGTGGAAGAAGTGCCGGGCCGGGGTGACGTGGAACGAGGGCGACTTCTCGTCGTGGAAGGGGCACAGCCCCTTCATCGAGCCCCCGCCCGCGTTGCGGAGGGTGACGAAGTCGCCGACGACCTCGTCGATGCGAGCCGTCTCACGGACCTCCGCGATGCTGGAGTCCCTGATCTTCCCGGCCACGACGCCCGAGTCTACGCACCCGTGCGGGCGCCGGACCCCGGCCCGCACAGGCGCCGCCACCAGGCGTGGGCGCTGCCGTCGGTGAGCGAGGCGACCTGGTCGACCACGACCCGCAACCGCGCGGCGTCGTCGGCCGCCGCGGCCCAGTCGTCGGCGAACGGACGCTCGAGCGCGTCGGGCCCGCGCTCGGCCAGCGCCCCCACGAGCTCGGCCAGCAGCTCGCGCTGGCGACCCATGAGCGCGATGCGGTCGTCGGCCCGCATGACGAGGTGCGCCGCGATGCCCTTGAGCACCGTGATCTCCAGCGCGGTGCGCTCGGGGACGACGATGTCGGCCCGGTGGCGCACCGGGGGGCCGTCGACCCCGGCGGCGAACGTGGCGGCCTGCACCGAGCCGCAGAAGCGGCCCACCAGGTCGCTCGTCAGGTTCTTCAGCGCGGCCAGCGCGCGGCGGCTGCCGTCGTACGGCGCGCGCGGCCACGACCCGACCGCCCGCAGCCCCGCGAACACCTCGTCGAGGTCGGCGTCGGCCGCGCCGGGGGCGTACCACTCCCGCACCGTCGCCCAGATCGCCGGCAGCTCCGGCTCCAGCGTCGTCAGGTCGATGCGGCCGGCGACGATGCCGTCCTCGACGTCGTGCACCGAGTAGGCCACGTCGTCGGCGAGGTCCATGACCTGCGCCTCGACGCACTGGCGCCGGGCGTCGCCCACCCCGTCGCCCACCCCGGCACGCAGCCACGCGAAGGCGGGCAGGTCGTCGTCGTACACCCCGAACTTCACGACGACCCGGGGCGACCCGTCGCCGTGCACGCCGGCCGGTGCGGGGGCGTCGGCACGCGCCCAGGGGTACTTGGTGCAGGCGTCGAGCGTGGCGCGCGTGAGGTTGAGGCCCGCGGAGGCGCCGTCGGCGTCGAACGACTTGGCCTCGAGCCGGGTGAGCAGGCGCAGCGTCTGCGCGTTGCCCTCGAAGCCGCCGCACGGCTGCGCGAGCTCCGCGAGGACCGCCTCGCCGTTGTGCCCGAACGGCGGGTGGCCCAGGTCGTGGGCGAGCGCCGCGGTCTCCGCGATGTCGGGGTGGCAGCCCAGGGCGCGGGCGAGGTCACGCGCGACCTGCGCCACCTCGAGGCTGTGGGTGAGACGGTTGCGGACGAAGTCGTCCGCCTGCGGCCCCATCACCTGGGTCTTGGCGGCCAGCCGCCGGCTCGAGGCGGCGTGCACCACCCGGGCGCGGTCGCGCTCGAAGGGCGCCCGCACCGGGGCGTCCACGCGCTTCGGGGGCTCGGGCACCCACCGCTCGCGGTCGTGCTCGTCGTACGCCGCCGCCACGTGCGCGTCGGCGGTCGGCGCGGGGTCGAGGCGTGCGGGGCTGCTCATCGCGCGCAGCCTACGACCGCCCGCCGACGGCCCACGCCCCGGCTCGGTAGGCCGGCTCGGGAGACCGGCCAGGCGGATCGGCTCGACGACCGGCTCAGTAGACGCTGACGTGCACGTGGTCGAAGTGGTTCGCCGTGGCGGACCCGCGGTCCTCCATCGAGCGCCAGCCCTCGCCCGAGCGCTCGACCGACCAGATCTGCTGCTCGTAGATGACGTTGTTGACGTCCCACGTGGAGTAGTTGGCGCGCACGAACTCGGCGACCTCCCAGCCCCGGTCGCCCGAGACCATGATGTCGAGCGCGAGACCGCGGCCGTGGTCGCCGTCGCCGCGCCACCCGCCGTACTGCGTGATGTCGGGGAAGGCGGCGCAGACGGCCTCGTGGAGGGCGACGATGTTCGCGGTCACCCCGGAGCCGACCGACGAGCCGTTGTCGCAGGTGCCCCCGACGGCGGGGGTGCCCGCGGTCTCGGAGGTGCCCGCGGCGGCCGGAGCGGCGGCCGCCGGCGCCTCGGTGGCGAGGTGACCGGCGGTGACCCAGCGCGACGCGCCCTCCCAGACGACCTCCTCGCGACCGTGGGCGCTGCGGCCGGTGACGAGCACCTCGGTGCCCTCCTCCAGCAGCCCCACGACCTCGGCGCCCTCGGTCGAGGCGGCGTGCAGGTCCAGGTCGGTGTCCGCCCAGCGCGGGGTGTCGGCCGCCGCGACGGCCGCGGCCGTGGCCGCCGCCTCGCCGCGCGCCCGCTCGAGCACGGCCGCGTGGTGGCGCCACACGGCGTACTGCTCCAGCGCCGCGTTGCGGGTCACGCCGGCCTCGACGGCCGCCAGCGCGTCGCGACGCGCGGACCGGCTGGAGGCCTCCGCGCGCTCGGCGAGGAGCCGGTCGGCGTCGATGTCCGGGGCCTGCGCGGACACGGCGGCGGACGGGGTGGTCACGTCGGTGCCGACCACTCCGACGCCCACCACGCCGAGCGTGGCGGCGACGGCGAGCGGGGCGGCGATGCGGGCCCGCGCGGGGACGCGGGCGAGCAGTCGACGGGTTCGGGCGAGACGGTCGTCCCGCTGGTGGCTGAGGTAGGCCACTGCGCTGATCCTCCTGTTGCCGGGCAAGTCGTGGCCCCGCAGGTCGTGCCGGGCCGTCGACGAGTAGAGCACAGGCCCTCCGACGAGGTCGAACCGACGCTCACGGTGCGGACGCGCCCCCAGGGCCACGGCGGCGCCGCGGGCGGCTCAGCCGCCGGAGGTCTCCCCCACGTCCTCGCTCATGCAGAGGTCGCGCCCGTCGGTGTCGTCGAGCCAGCCCTCGGGCAGCACGACGCGGTCGCGCGGCGAGCCCTGGCGGCCCCGCGGGGCGCCGAGCTCGGAGACCGGGTACGGCGCGGCCGGGTCGAGCTGGGCGAGGAGCCCGTCGAGCTCGGCCAGCGTGGTGACCAGCGCCAGCGCCCGGCGCAGGTCGCCGCCCGCCGGGAAGCCCTTGAGGTACCAGGCCACGTGCTTGCGGAACTCCTTGCAGCCGCGCTCGGCGCCGAGGTGCTCCACGAGCAGCTCAGCGTGGCGGCGCATCATGACCGCCACCTCGCCGAGCGTCGGCAGGGTCTGCACCTGCTCGCCCGCGAACACTGCGGCCAGGTCGCGGAACAGCCACGGCCGGCCCAGGCAGCCGCGCCCGACGACGACGCCGGCGGCCCCGGTCTGCTCGACCATCCGCACCGCGTCCGCGGCCTCCCAGATGTCCCCGTTGCCGAGCACCGGGATGTCGACGGCGGCGACGAGCTCGCCGATGGCGTCCCAGTCGGCCACGCCCGAGTAGGCCTGCGCGACGGTCCGCCCGTGCAGCGCGATCGCCGCGACCCCGGCGTCCTGGGCGATGCGCCCCGCGTCGAGGAACGTGAGGCGCTGGTCGTCGAGGCCCTTGCGGGTCTTCATCGTCACGGGGACGCCGTACGGCTCGGCCGCCTTCACGGCCCGGGTGAGGATCTCGCCGAGCAGCCCGCGCTTCCACGGCAGCGCACCGCCGCCGCCCTTGCGGGTGACCTTGGGGACGGGGCAGCCGAAGTTGAGGTCGACGTGCGCCACGCCGTACTCGTCGCAGAGGATCTCGGTCGCCCGCGCCACGTACGTCGGGTCCGTGCCGTAGAGCTGCACGGAGCGCGTCGTCTCGAGCTCGTCGAAGACGAGCATCCGGCGGGTGACGTCGTCACCCTCGACGAGACCGCGGGAGGTGATCATCTCGCAGACGTAGAGACCGGCGCCCTGCTCGGCGCACAGCCGGCGGTAGGCCGCGTTCGTGATGCCCGCCATCGGCGCCAGCACCACCGGCACGTCGACGACCAGGTCGCCGAGGTGCAGCGGTCCCGGCAGTCGCGGCGCGGACACGGTGGAGGTGCTCATGGGCACCATCCTCCCGCGCGGCCGCCCGCGCGCGGGAATCGACGGGACCGGCTCAGGGGGTGCCCGGCGCCGTCGACGGAGTGCCCGGGGCGGACGACGGGACGCTCGACGGGCTGCTCGATGCGGGGGCGGGGGCCGTCTCCCACACGACCGGCTCGAGCCCGTCCCACGGCTGGAACGCCAGGCCCTCGACGGCCGTGCCCTCGGCGGCGAGGTGGACCTGGCACTGGGTCGCGCTCGCGCCGGGCCCGAACGGCGTCGGCAGCGGGGTGCTCGGGCAGGCCGGGAACTCGGCCCCGAACCGGGAGGCCGGCACGAGCGCGGCGTCGTCGCGCAGCAGGTAGAGCGGCACGTCCTGCCCGGCCAGGTCCTCCTCCCCCACGTTCTCCACGGTCGTCGCCACGAAGTACGGCGTGGCCGCCACGCCCGCGCCGCCCACGAGCCAGCCGTCGAACGCGCCGGCCGGCGCCGGCACCACCGAGGTCACCCGCACGGCCAGCGCGCCGACCCGGTCCGCGGCCGGGCGCCAGGCGATCGTCGCGACGTCCCCCAGCGCGAGCCGGGTGCCGGGCTCCGTCAGCTCGACCGCGGCGGGCACCTCGAGGTAGTCGGTGGCACGCCCCGTGGCCGACGACGTGGCCACCGACGGCGAGGGGTCCGCGGTGGTGGGGGCGTCCGCCGTACCGGCGCGGTCGTCACCGCCGCACGCGGCGAGGGGCAGCAGCAGCGCGACCGCCAGCGCGACGGACGGGACGGACGGGACGGTGGACCGCACGGGCAGACGGCGGGAGGGCGTCATGCGCGTCATTGTGCACCTGCGCCTCCGGGAGTCCCGGGGACGGCGACGGCCGCACACCCTGAGGGGCGTGCGGCCGTCGTGGCCGGCCGTGGTGGGCCGGGAGCGGTGCAGCGACTGCGGCTCAGGCGCCGACGAGCCGCTCGGCGAAGTAGCCGACGATGCGGTCGAGGCCCACGCGCTCCTGGCTCATCGAGTCGCGCTCGCGGACGGTGACCGCGTTGTCCTCGGGCGTGTCGAAGTCGACGGTGACGCAGAACGGCGTGCCGATCTCGTCCTGGCGGCGGTAGCGGCGGCCGATCGCGCCGGAGTCGTCGAAGTCGACGTTCCAGTTCTGGCGCAGGTCGGTGGCCAGCTGCTTGGCCTTGGGCGAGAGGTCGGCGTTGCGGCTCAGCGGCAGCACCGCGACCTTGACGGGCGCGAGGCGCGGGTCGAGGCGCAGCACGGTGCGCTTGTCGACGCCGCCCTTGGTGTTGGGCGCCTCGTCCTCGTGGAACGCGTCGACGAGGAACGTCATGAGGCTGCGCGAGAGGCCGGCTGCCGGCTCGATGACGTACGGCGTGTAGCGCTCGTTGCTGGCCTGGTCGAAGTAGGACAGGTCCTGGCCCGAGTGCTGAGCGTGGGTCGAGAGGTCGAAGTCGGTGCGGTTCGCGACGCCCTCGAGCTCACCCCACTCCGAACCGGCGAAGCCGAAGCGGTACTCGATGTCGACGGTGCGCTTGGAGTAGTGGGACAGCTTCTCCTTCGCGTGCTCGTAGTGGCGCAGGTTGTCCGGGTTGATGCCCAGGTCGGTGTACCAGCGCGTGCGCTCGTCGATCCAGTACTGGTGCCACTCCTCGTCCTCGCCCGGCTTGACGAAGAACTCCATCTCCATCTGCTCGAACTCGCGGGTGCGGAAGATGAAGTTGCCGGGCGTGATCTCGTTGCGGAAGCTCTTGCCGATCTGGGCGATGCCGAACGGCGGCTTCTTGCGGCTCGAGGTCACGACGTTGGCGAAGTTGAGGAAGATGCCCTGGGCGGTCTCCGGGCGCAGGTAGTGCAGGCCCGACTCGTCCTCGACGACGCCCAGGTAGGTCTTCATGAGGCCGGAGAACTGCTTGGGCTCGGTCCACGCGCCGCGGGTGCCGCAGTTGGCGCAGACGACGTCGCTCATCGGCACGGCGTCGGGGTCGTCGAGCCCCTTCTTCTCCGCGTACGCCTCCTGCAGGTGGTCGGCGCGGTAGCGCTTGTGGCAGGACTGGCACTCGGTCAGCGGGTCCGAGAACGTCGCGACGTGGCCGGACGCCTCCCAGGTCTGGCGCGGCAGGATGACGCTGGAGTCGAGGCCGACGACGTCCTCGCGCGCCTGCACCATCGACTTCCACCACTGGCGCTTGATGTTGTCCTTGAGCTCGACCCCGAGCGGTCCGTAGTCCCAGGCCGATCGGGTGCCGCCGTAGATCTCGCCGCAGGGGTAGACGAACCCCCGGCGCTTGGCGAGCGAGACGACGTGGTCGACGGTGGTTGCGGGCGGCTTGGCCACGAGAGGTGCTCCTGATGTGCGAGTACGCCGGCTGGCTGCCGGATGCGACCGCAGAAGGCTATCCGTCCCGCGCGGCGCCGCCCCGCGCGGGGCCGGGACGCGGTGGCCCCCGCCGCCGGGGCGGTCCCCGCACGACGCGATCCGTTGAATTGACAAGGGTTCTCAGTGTTCTGAGAATGGGTCTCATGCCCTCTTCGCTCCGTCGCTCCGCCCGTCGTTCCACCGCCGCCCGTCGGGGTCGCGCGCCCGGGTTCGCGCCGCTCGCCGCGGCCGTGGCGCTGCCGCTCGTGCTCGCCGGTTGCGGTGCGCTCGGCGTGGGCGACGACGACACGGCCGCCGACGGCGGGTCGGGCGGTGGCGTCGACGACGTCGTCGCCGCCTTCTACCCCCTGCAGTACGCCGCGCAGCGCGTCGTGGGCGACGACGTCGAGGTGGCGAACCTGGTCGAGGCCGGCGGCGAGCCGCACGACCTCGAGCTGAGCGTCGAGCAGACGGGCCGCATCGCCGACGCGGACCTCGTCCTCTACCTCTCCGGCTTCCAGCCGAGCGTCGACGCGGCCGTCGAGCAGTCCGCGCCCGACACCTCGCTCGACGTCGCCGACAGCGTGGCGCTGCAGGCGTTCGCCGAGGGCGGGCACGACCACTCGGAGGAGGAGCACGCCGAGGACGAGCACGCCGAGGACGAGCACGCCGAGGAGGAGGGCCACACCCACTCCGAGGACGAGCACGCCGAGGAGGAGGGCCACACCCACTCCGAGGACGAGCACGCCGAGGAGGAGGGCCACACCCACTCCGAGGACGAGCACGCCGAGGAGGAGGGCCACACCCACTCCGAGGACGAGCACGCCGAGGAGGAGGGCCACACCCACTCCGAGGACGAGCACGCCGAGGAGGAGGGGCACGACCACGACCACGGCTCGGAGGACCCGCACTTCTGGCTCGACCCGCTGCGCCTCGCCGACGCCGCCGACACGATCGCGGAGCGCCTCGGCGAGCTCGACCCCGACCGCGCGGAGGAGTTCGAGGCCAACGCGGCCGACCTGCGCAGCGACCTCGAGGCGCTCGACGGCGAGTACACCGACGGGCTCGCGTCCTGCGAGCGCGACCTGGTGGTCGTCAACCACGACGCGTTCGGCTACCTCACGAAGTACGGCCTCACCTTCGCCCCGGTCGTGGGCCTGACGCCCGACGCCGAGCCCACCCCGGCCGCGCTGGCCGAGCTGCAGGGCCTCATCGCCGACGAGGGCATCACCACCGTGTTCTCCGAGCGCCTGGCGAGCCCGGCCGCGGCCGAGTCGCTGGCCTCCGACACCGGTCTGACGACCGAGGTGCTCGACCCCATCGAGGGCCTGACCGACCAGACGGCCGACGAGGACTACCTTTCCCTCATGCGTTCCAACCTGGCTGCCATCACGGAGGCGAACGGCTGTTGAGCCGCCGCCCCGGGACCCCGGAGGTCACCGCCCCCGTCGTCGACGTCGCGGACGTCACCGTCGCCATCGAGGGACGGTCGGTCGTCCGCGACGTCAGCCTGACCATCACGGCGGGCGAGTTCGTCGTCCTGATGGGCGCCAACGGCTCGGGCAAGTCGACCCTCGTGCGCGCCATGACGGGCCTGCGGCCGGTCGCGGCGGGCGAGGTGCGCCTGTTCGGCACGCCGCTGTCCCGCTTCCGCCGCCGGGACCGCATCGGCTACGTGCCGCAGCGGGCCGGGGCCTCGGGCGGGGTGCCGGCCTCGGTCGCCGAGGTCGTCGCGTCGGGGCGGATCTCCCGGCGCGGGCCGTTCCGTCCCTCCGGGGCGGCCGACCGCCGAGCGGTCGCCGAGGCCCTCGAGGTCGTCGGGCTCGCCGACCGGGCGCAGGAGACCGTGACGGCGCTGTCGGGCGGGCAGCAGCAGCGCGTGCTCATCGCCCGGGCGCTCGCGGCCGAGCCGGAGGTCCTGTTCCTCGACGAGCCCACGGCCGGCGTGGACCTGCCGCACCAGCAGGCGCTCGTCGCCACCCTGGGTCGCCTCTCCGAGCGGGGCGTGACGGTCGTCCTGGTGGCCCACGAGATCGGCGTCGTGGCCCCCCTCATCGACCGCTGCCTCGTCATGCGCCAGGGCCGGCTCGTGTACGACGGGCTCCCCCTCAGCGAGGCGGACGTGCACCGCGCGGGCGCGCCGGCGGGGATGCCGCTCGTCGTACCGGGGGTGCACACCCACGTCGGCGACCACGCCCACGACCACGGCCACCAGCACGAGCACGGCCACCACCACGACCACGCGCACGAGCGGGCGCCGCACGAGTGCCCGCCGGGGCACTCCGACGTCGTGCCGGGCGTCTCCGGCCCCTTCGACCGCGCCTACGACCGCCGCGGCGGCCAGGAGGGCAGCCCGTCGTGATCGACCTGCTCGGCTACGAGTTCATGCAGCGCGCGCTGCTGGCCGCGCTCTTCACGGGCCTGGCCGCCCCCGTCATCGGCACCTACCTGGTGCAGCGCCGGCTCTCCCTCATGGGCGACGGCATCGGCCACATCGCCGTGACGGGCGTCGCCATCGGCCTGCTCACGGGCTGGTCGCCGACGTGGACCGCCGTGCTCGTCGCGGCGCTCGGGGCGATGCTGCTGGAGGTGATCCGCGAGCGCGGCAACACCTCGGGCGACCTGGCGCTGGCGCTGCTCTTCTACGGCGGCCTCGCCGCCGGCGTGCTCATCACCGGCCTCGCCGGCCAGAGCGGCGCGCGGCTGCAGCAGTACCTCTTCGGCTCGCTGACGACCATCTCCGTCGCCGACGTGTGGTTCACGATGGCGTTGGCCGTCCTCGTCCTCGTGCTCGGCCTGGGGCTGCGGCCGCAGCTGTTCGCCATCGCGCAGGACCGCGACTTCGCGGTCGTCGCGGGGCTGCGGGTGCAGGCCTACAACATGCTCGTCGCCGTGCTGGCCGCCGTGACGGTCACGATCGCGATGCGCACCGTCGGTCTCCTGCTCGTCTCCGCGCTCATGGTGGTGCCGGTGGCGACGAGCCAGCAGCTGGCCCGCTCGTTCCGCGGCACCCTGCTGCTCGCGATGGCGTTCGGCGCCGTCGCCGGCGTCGGTGGCCTGCTGGTCTCGGCCGAGCTGTCGTTCCACGCCACGGTGGCCCCGGGGCCGGCCATCGTGCTCGTCGCGCTCGCCGGGTTCGTGCTGGCCTGGCCCACCGGCGCCCTGCTGCGCCGACGCGCGGAGGCCCGTCGCCCCGACGAGGACGCGCTCGCCGACGAGGCCGTCGCCCCGTGAGCGGGAGCCAGTAGGTTGTCCAGCATGACGAGCACCGACGAGCACCAGCCCGGCCAGGGCGGAGGATCCGCCCCGGCGCGCACGGCCGCCCCCGGCGTCCCGGGCACCCGTCCCACGCGCCAGCGCCGGGCCGTCGGCGAGGTCCTCGCGTCGTTCGACGACTTCCGCTCCGCGCAGGAGATCCACGTGCTGCTGGGCCAGCGTGGCGAGTCCGTCGGGCTGGCGACCGTCTACCGCACGCTGCAGCTGCTCGCCGACGCCGGCGAGGTCGACGTGCTCCGCAGCGAGGACGGCGAGGCCATCTACCGCCGCTGCTCCGCCACGCACCACCACCACCTCGTGTGCCGCTCGTGCGGCGCCACCGTCGAGGTCGAGGGCCCGACGGTGGAGCGCTGGACGTCGGCCATCGCCGACGAGAACGGGTACGTCGACATCAGCCACACGCTCGAGATCTTCGGCACCTGCCGCGACTGCGCCGCCCGCGCCTGACCACGCGGCGTACCCCGCCTCAGGCGTTCGGCTGCGCGCCCCCGAAGCGGCGGTCGCGGCGCGCGTAGGTCTCGATCGCGGCCCACAGGTGGCGGCGGTCGACGTCGGGCCACAGCGTGTCGGTGAAGACCATCTCGGCGTAGGCCGCCTGCCAGAGCAGGAAGTTGGACAGCCGCTGCTCCCCCGAGCTGCGCCACACCAGGTCGGCCTCCGCGAGCTCGGGCACGTACAGGTGGCGGGCCAGGGTGCGCTCGTCGACCTTGTCGGCGCGCAGCCGCCCGGCGGCGACCTCCTGGGCGATCGAGCGGGCCGCGTCCGCCAGCTCCGCGCGACCGCCGTAGTTGACGCACATCGTCAGCGTCAGGACGTCGTTGTCGCGGGTCAGCTCCTCGGCCACCTGCAGCTCGCGGATGACCGAGCGCCACAGCCGCGGCGCGCGGCCGGCCCAGCGCACCCGCACGCCGAGCTCGTGCATCTCGTCGCGCCGGCGCCGGATGACGTCGCGGTTGAAGCCCATGAGGAACTTGACCTCGTCGGGCGAGCGCGACCAGTTCTCGGTCGAGAACGCGTAGGCCGAGATGGCCTTCACGCCGACCTCGATGGCCCCCTCCACCACGTCGAACAACGACGACTCCCCCGCCTCGTGGCCCGCGGTGCGGGGCAGCCCGCGCTCCTTGGCCCACCGGCCGTTGCCGTCCATGACGACCGCGACGTGGTGGGGCACGAGCTCGGCGGGCAGCTCGGGCGGCCGGGCGCCCGAGGGGTGCGGCCGGGGGGCCCGGACGGGCGGGCGCGGGGTCGGGCGGGCGGGCTTGCTCACGGGGCGCAGCCTATGCTTCGCCCCGACGAGGAGGTCGAGTGGACGAGCAGCAGGTGGCCCCGGTGGGTGCGGACGCGAACCGCCGGATCGAGCAGCACCTGTTCGCGCTGTTCCGGCGCACGAACTCGATCCACGTCGAGACCAAGGACGGCGACCACGAGCTGGAGCGCTCGACCTACGGCATCCTCTGCCTGCTCGACGACGCGGGCCCCCAGCGCCTCGGGTCCATCGCCGCGGCGTACCACCTCGACCCCTCGACGGTGACCCGCCAGGCCCAGGCCGTCGTGCGCCTCGGGCTGGCGCAGAAGTCGCCCGACCCCGACGACGGGCGCGCCTCGCTGCTCGCGCTGACGCCGGAGGGCCAGGTCGCGATCCGGCGGGCCCGGGCGCACCGCCGGGCGCGGCTCGAGGAGATGATGGCCGACTGGACCGACGAGGAGCGCGACCAGTTCGCGCACGCGCTCGAGCGCTTCAACGAGGCCCTGGCCCGCTGGGTGGAGTGACCGGTCAGCCTCGGGCGACGGGCCGGGGGCGGCCGCGCTCGACGTACGGCAGCGAGCGCAGGTCGCGCTCCAGGTGCCACGACAGGTACGCCGACACCAGCCCGCTCGCCTCCCGCTCCGCGCGGGGCTCGGCGGCGACGATCCGCTCGACCTCGGGCCAGTCGCCGGCCAGCAGCCCGGCCAGCAGCTCCAGCGACGCGGGCGCCGGGGTGGCGCAGCCCGGCACGCGGCACGTCACGCAGAGCACGCCGCCGGCGCTGTTGTTGAAGTAGCGGTGCGGCCCCTCGAGCCCGCAGCCGGCGCAGTAGAGGAACGACGGGGCGTACCCCGCGACGGCCAGGGAGCGCAGCAGGAACGAGTCGAGCACGTGGCTCGGCGCCCGCTCCCCGCCGGTCATGGCCCGCAGCCCGCCCACGAGCAGCAGGAACTGCTGCACGGCCGGCTCCTTGTCCTCCGTCACCAGCCGCTCGGCGGTCTCGAGCATAACGGTGCCGGCGGTGTAACGGTCGTAGTCGAGGCCGATGCCGGCGGCGAAGGGGCTGAGGGTCTCGGCCTGGGTGATGGTGTCGAGGTTGCGGCCCTCCGCGAGCTGGAGGTCGACGTGGGTGAACGGCTCGAGGCGGGATCCCCACCGCGACGTCGTGCGCCGCACGCCCCGCGCGACCGCCCGCACCCGGCCGTGGCGACGGGTCAGCAGCGTGATGATGCGGTCGGCCTCGCCCAGCTTGTGGGTGCGCAGCACGACGGCTTCGTCACGGTAGAGGGGCACCCCCCCATTGTGACGACGTGGACCAGCGGCGCCGCGGCCGACACGCACCCCGGGGCGTGCCGGGCCCGACACGCGCCCGGCGTGGGGTGCCATGCCCGACACTGGTGGGCGTGAGCACGCCGACGCCCGACCTGAGCGCCTACCCCACGAAGCCGCCGAGCCGCCCGCTCGAGTGGGTCATGCTCGCGCTGGCGGTCGTCTCGGTCGCGCTGCTGACCTGGGTCACGTTCTTCGACGTCGAGGACCGGGTCGAGCGCTGGGTGATCCGCGCCGACATCGCCATCTGCGCGATCTTCGCCGTCGAGTTCGTCGTGCGCTGGCGCCGCGACCGGGGTGACTGGAAGTACCCGTTCCGCTACTGGTACGAGGTCATCGGGATGATCCCGCTGTCGCACCCGTGGTTCCGCGCGTTCCGGCTGCTGCGCATCGTGGTCGTCCTCATGCGCGTCGCGCGAGCGGCCGACCGGGCCTTCGGCGACCGCGTCACCGCCGCGATCATCGACCGCTCGATGGACACCATCGTCCGTGCCGTCAAGCGGCCCGTGACCGTCGCCGTGGTCGACGAGGTCATCGCCGTGCTGAGGACCGGCCACTACACCGCCAACATCGCGCGGGCGCTCGGCGAGCACGAGGCCGAGGTGAAGGCGATGGTGCTGGAGAAGGTGAAGCAGGACCCGGTGACCTCGCGGCTGCGCTACGTGCCGTTCCACGACGACATCGTCGAGCTTGTCGCCGACACCACGTTCCGCATCGTGTTCCAGGTGCTCGCCGACCCGCGCACCGACCAGATGGTCACCGACGTGCTCGAGGAGAACACCGAGCAGATCCGGGCGGCCGTCGCGGGCAACGCCCACGAGCGCGTCGACGGGGGGATCGACGGGGGGATCGACGGGCGGCCGACCCACGGGGTCTGAGCCACCCGACCCACCCGCCCACCTCGCCCCGCCCGCGGCCCGACTCACCCGTTCGGAGGGTCCTCCGCCCGCGGGGGCCGCCCGTCGGGCACGATGAGGCGGTGAACGCAGGGGGCTCGCGTGCTGACGCGCGCGTGAACGACCGCAGGACGGTCGTCGGCGTCGCGGCGCTGGCGGCGCTCGCGGTGCTGCTGCGGCTCCCGTTCCTCGGCGCCCCGACGGGCTCGGACGAGGCGGGGTTCCTGCTCGTCGCCCACCAGTGGCACGACGGGGCGTCGCTGTACGGCGACTACTGGGTCGACCGCCCGCCGCTGCTGCTGGCCCTCTTCGCCCTCGTCCCCGACGTGACCGGGCTGCGCCTGCTGGGCTGTGCCTGCGCGGCGTCCGTGGTCGCGCTCTGCGCGCTCGCGGCCGGTGCCGCCGTCGACCCCGCACGCTCCCGCAGGGCGGCCCTCGCGGCCGCGGCGACCGCGGCGCTCCTCTGCTCGGCACCCTGGCTCGGCACGGTCCGCGTCAACGGCGAGGTGCTGGCCGCACCCTTCGTCGCGGGAGCCCTCGCGCTCACCGTGCTCGCGCTCCGCGAGGACGCCCGCCGCCCGCTCGTGCTCGCGGCGGCCGCCGGCGTGCTGGCCGCGTGCGGCGTCGGGGTGAAGCAGTCCAGCGTCGACGGCGTCGTCTTCGGCACCGTCGCCCTGCTCGTGCTCGCCCTCGTGCGCCCGGCGCGACGGCGCGCCGCGGCGGTCCTCCTCGGGGTGGCGGTCGCCGGTGCCGTGGTGACGGCGGCGCTGCTGGTCGGGGCGGCGACCCTGCGGGGCACCGACCCCCTCGCCCTGTTCGACGCCGTCGTCACCTTCCGCGTCGACGCGGGCGAGACCATCCGCTCCTCGGCCTCCGGCGCCACGACGGAGCGCCTCGTCGTGCTCCTCGGGACGTGGGCGGTCTCGGGCCTCGCCGTGCTCGGCGTCGCGGCCCTCGTGCTGGCGGCGCGGCGGCGTACCGACCCGGTGGCGGTCGCCACCGCGGCCACGATCGTCGTCGGCTCGCTCGTCGCGCTGCTGGGCGGCAGCTACTGGGCCCACTACCTGCTGCAGCTCGTGCCCGCCTCGGCGCTGGCGGCCGGCCTGGTGGCCGCCCGCCTGTCGGTGCCCGTCGTCCGCGCGTGCGTCGCGGTGCTGGCCGGGGTCACCGCCGTGCCGGTGGTGCTGAACCTCGTCTCCGGCGTGGGCGAGGGCTCGCGGGCGGAGGCGGTGGGCGGTGCGATCGCCCAGGCCGCCGAGCCGGGCGACACCGCCGTCGTCGCCTACGGCCAGCCGAACGTGCTGGCCGGCGCGGGCCTGGCCAGCCCCTACCCCTACCTCTGGAGCCTGCCCGTGCGCGTCCTCGACCCCGACCTGTCCGAGCTCACCACGACGGTCCGCTCCCCCGACGCCCCCACGTGGGTCGTCGAGTGGTCGCCCGGCTTCGACTCCTGGGCGCTCGACGCCCACGAGCTGGCGCGGGCCGTCGCGTCGCGCTACGAGCGGGTGGCGGAGGTCTGCGGCCGCGGGGTCTGGCGGCTGCGGGAGGTCGACCGTGCCCCCGTCCCCTCCGTCCCCGCCGAGGAGTGCTCGTGACCGCGCCCGCCACCGCGCCGCCGTCCGTCACCGACCACGGCGTCCCGCCCGGCCAGCCCCGGTGGTGGCGTCCCGCGGCCCTCACGCTCTACGCCGCCGCCCTCGTGGCGTGGGTGGTGACGGTGGGGCTGCCCACCGACCCGTTCCTGATGTTCGTGTGGCTGTGGGCCGCGACCGTCGCCTGGTACGTCGGGCAGCCGTGGCGCCGCCAGCTCGACTTCGCGCGCGACTGGTGGCCGGCGTTCGCCGTGCTGATCGTCTACATGTACAGCCGCGGGCTCTCCGACGAGCTGATCGGGATGCCCGTCAGCTACACCATGCCGGTCCGGGTCGACGAGTGGCTCACGGGCGGCACCCTGCCGACGGCGTACCTGCAGGACGTGCTGTGCGGCGACCCGTGCCTGCGCAGCAGCGATCCCCGCTGGTACGACGTGGTGCTCACGACCGTCTACTACACGCACTTCGTCGTCGCGCTGACCCTGGCGCTCGTGCTGTGGGTGCGCGACCGCGCCGAGTGGGTGGTGTGGCTGACGCGCTACCTCGCCATGAACGTCGCCGGGCTCGTCGTCTACGTGCTGTACCCGATGGCCCCGCCGTGGCTGGCCGCGCGGGACGGCTACCTGGCCGAGGAGGTGGTGCGGCTGACGGGCCGCGGCTGGCGCGACCTCGGGCTCGGCGGGTTCCACACCGCGCTCGCGGCGGTCGGCAACCCCGTCGCCGCCATGCCGTCGTTGCACGGCGGGATCGCGATGCTCGTCGCCCTCTACGCGTTCACGCGCCTGCGCGGGTGGTGGTGGCGCGCCCTGGTCCTCGCCTACCCCGCGGTCATGGGCTTCGCGCTCGTCTACTACGCGGAGCACTACGTCGTGGACATCGCCGCCGGCTGGGCGCTGGCCGGGGCCGTGACCCTGGCCGCGGTCCGGTGGGAGCGGCGTCGGGCCGGGCGGTCGCAGACGACCGCCCGACCCGACGGGGCCGCTTCGGGCGTCAGGCGCGGTTGACGGCGGAGACGATGGCGCGCATCGAGGCGCGCACGATGTTGGGGTCGATGCCGACGCCCCACAGCACCTTCTCGCCGACCGCGCACTCGACGTACGCCGCGGCCTGCGCGTCGCCGCCCGAGGAGAGGGCGTGCTCGGCGTAGTCCAGCACGCGCACGTCGTACCCGAGGCCGTTGATCGCGTCGACGAACGCGGCGATGGGCCCGTTGCCGGTGCCCTCGAGCGTGCGCGGCTCGCCGTCCACGGCGACGTCGACGGTGAGGGCGTCCCGGTCCCCGGCCGACGAGGTCGAGTGCACCGAGTCGAGGCGCAGCGGCGTGGTGGGGGTGAGGTACTCCCCGGAGAAGACGTCCCAGATCACCTCGGGGGTGACCTCGCCGCCCTCGGCGTCGGTGCGCTCCTGGATGACGCGGCTGAACTCGATCTGCGCGCGCCGCGGCAGGTCGAGCTTGTGCTCGGCCTTGAGGATGTAGGCCACGCCGCCCTTGCCGGACTGGCTGTTGACGCGGATGACGGCCTCGTAGGTGCGGCCGACGTCCTTCGGGTCGATCGGCAGGTACGGCGCCTCCCACGGCAGCTCGCCCACCGGCTTGCCCTGCTCGGCGGCCTGGCGCTCGAGGGCCTCCAGGCCCTTCTTGATGGCGTCCTGGTGCGAGCCCGAGAAGGCCGTGTAGACGAGGTCGCCCGCGTAGGGGTGGCGCGGGTGCACCGGCAGCTGGGTGCAGTACTCGACCGTGCGGCGCACCTCGTCGATGTCGGAGAAGTCGATCATCGGGTCGACGCCCTGGCTGAACAGGTTCATGCCCAGGGTCACCAGGTCGACGTTGCCGGTGCGCTCGCCGTGACCGAACAGGCAGCCCTCGACCCGGTCCGCGCCGGCCATCAGGCCCAGCTCGGAGGCGGCGGCCGCCGTGCCGCGGTCGTTGTGGGGGTGCAGGCTGATGGCCGAGTGGGCGCGGCGCGACAGGTGGCGGCCGAAGTACTCGATCTGGTCGGCGTAGGTGTTCGGCGTCGACATCTCGACGGTCGCCGGCAGGTTGAGGATGATCTCGCGGCCCGCCTCCGGCTGCCACACGTCGGAGACGCGCTCGCAGACCTCGAGGGCGAAGTCGGTGTCGGACTGGGTGAAGATCTCCGGGGAGTACTGGTAGCCGAAGTCCGTGCCGGCCAGCAGCTGCTCGGCGTACTTGACCACCCACTCGGTGCCGCGGGTGGCGATCGCGATGCACTCCGCCTCGCTCACGCCGAACACCACGCGCTGGAAGAGCGGGGCGGTCGCGTTGTAGAGGTGCACGGTCGCCTTGCCGGCGCCGGCCAGGGAGGCCACGGTGCGCTCGATGAGGTCCTCGCGGGCCTGGGTCAGCACCGAGATGCGCACGTCGTCGGGCACCAGGTCCTGCTCGACCAGCTGGCGCACGAAGTCGAAGTCGGTCTGGCTCGCGGCCGGGAAGCCGACCTCGATCTCCTTGTAGCCCATCCGCACCAGCAGCTCGAACATCTTCAGCTTGCGGGCGGGGCTCATCGGGTCGATCAGCGCCTGGTTGCCGTCGCGCAGGTCGGTGGAGAGCCAGCGCGGGGCGGCGGTGATCTTCTGGTCCGGCCACGTGCGGTCCGGCAGCGTCACCGGCTCGAACGGGCGGTAGCGGTGGACGGGCATGCCGCTGGGCTGCTGGCTGGGGATGGTGGTCATGGGGTTCCTCGCTGGGTGGTCACGGGGTTCGGCCCGTGGTGACGGGCGCGAGCCGGGCGCAGCACGATCTCCGCAGCGAGGGGGTCCGGCACACCTCTGCTCCCGCGTGGGAGTGGGTCAGACCTCGCTGCGGCAGCGAAGGAGAAGCTGGCGCTCGTTCATGACTGTTCCCGATGCTAGCACCGGTCCGAGGCGGGGGCTCGCCGTAGGGTGGCGCGATGGCCCGGGTCCTCGTCGTCCACCACTCCCCCACGCGCTCGGTGCGCGCGCTGACCGACGCGGTCCTCGCGGGCGCCGGCGACGACGCGCTCGAGGGCGTCGACGTGGTGGAGCGGCCCGCCCTCGAGGCCACCGCCGACGACGTCCTGGGCTGCGACGGCATCGTGCTCGGCACGCCGGCGAACTTCGGCTACATGAGCGGCGCGCTCAAGCACTTCCTCGACTCCACCTTCCTCGCGATCGGCGGGGCGCTGGGCGACGACGGCGGCACGACCGGGGGCGAGCCCGCGCCGCCGACCGGTCGGGGCCGGCTGCCCTTCGGGCTCTACGTGCACGGCCGCTACGACACCGAGGGCGCCGTGCGCTCGGTGCTCACGATCGCGGGTGCCCTGCCGTGGCGGCGCTCCGCCGAGGTGCTCGCCGTGCTCGGCGACGTCGGCGACGCCGACCTCGCGGCCGGCTACGACCTGGGCGGTACGATCGCCGCGCTGGCGGCGCCGTGACCCGCCGACCCCGCCCACCGACGACCGACCGACGAGCCAGGAGGAGCGCCCCGCCGTGCCCCTGACCCCCCTCCGGGCACCGCGCACGCTCGGTCCCGCGCTCCTCCTGCGGCCGCTGCTGGCCCTGCTGCTGGTCCTCCTGGTCGCCTGCACGTCGTCGGGCGAGCAGGGCGACAACACCGACCCCGCGCAGGTCGACGCCGTCGAGGTCCCCGAGCTGCGGGCGTGCCGCAACCTGTCGCCCGCCGACGTCGCGAAGCCCAGCAACGCCACGCGCACGGTGGACTGCTCGGAGCCCCACACCGCCGAGACCTACAAGGTCGGCACCCTGCCCGAGGAGCTGCACGACCTCCCCTACGACTCCGACTCGCTGGGCACGTGGGCCTACACGACCTGCAGCGACGCGTTCGAGGCCTTCCTCGGCGCCGACGAGAGCGTCGTCATGCGCGCCCGGGTCAGCTGGGCGTGGTTCCGGCCGTCGGAGCAGGCGTGGGACGAGGGCGCGCGCTGGTACCGCTGCGACGCCATCGGCGGCGGCGAGGCGTCGGAGGAGTACGACGAGCTCCCCGAGACCGCCGAGGGCCTGCTCCTGGGCGTGCAGCCCGACGACGACTGGATGACCTGCGCGAACGGCGAGACGGTCGACACCGCGGAGCGGGTCGCCTGCTCGGAGCCCCACACCTGGCGCGCCACGACCACCGTCCAGGTCGGGGACGAGAACACGGAGTACCCCGGCGACCGGGTCGTCGAGGTCCGCAGCCGCGACTTCTGCGCCGAGTCCGTGAGCGCCTGGCTGGGCTACCCGCCCGACTACGACTACGCCTACACGTGGTTCGGCGAGGGCCAGTGGAAGGCGGGGAACCGCCGCAGCATCTGCTGGGCGCGGACGGACCGGTGAACGTGCGGGCCGCCGTCCGTCGTACGACGGTGCTCGCCGCCGCGACCGTGCTCGCCCTGGCCGGGTGCTCCGGCGGGGGCGGTGACGGTGGCGACGGGGGCGGGACCGCGGACGCGCCCGCCACCTCCACGACCTCGTCGGCCACCGCGACGGCGCCGCCGACCGCGGCCGGGGTGCCCCGCCCGCCGCTCGACGCCTGCTACGCCCTGAGCGCCGAGGAGGCCGTCGCGCCGACGTCCACCGCCGAGCCGGTCGACTGCGCCGCCTCCCCGACGGCGGTGACCTACGAGGTCGGCGCCCTCGACCTGTACGACGCGGGTCACCTCCTCGCGGTCGACTCCGCCCAGGTGCAGCGCACGCTCGCCGCGACGTGCCGGGCGGGACTGGCGTCGTACCTGGGGACCGACGAGACGACCCTGCGGCTCAGCGTGCTGCGCTCCGTGTGGTTCTCCCCCACCCTGGAGCAGAGCGACGCGGGCGCGGACTGGTACCGCTGCGACGTCATCGCCGTGGTCGCCGAGGCGACCCTCGGCGCGCTCGAGCCCACCATGCGCGGCGTGCTGGCCGACGGGGTCCGCACCTGGGGCCTGTGCGGCACCGCCCGCCCGGGCGAGGCCGGCTTCCAGCGGGTCGCCTGCGGGCTCGAGCACACGTGGCGCGCGACCGAGGTCGTCGACCTCGGCACCGGGGCCTACCCGGGCACCGAGGCCGCGCAGGCGGCCGGCGACGAGCCGTGCCAGGAGGCGGCCCGGGAGCTCGCGGCCGACGCCCTCGACTACGAGTGGGGCTACGAGTGGCCCACCGCCGAGCAGTGGGCCGCCGGGCAGACCTGGGGCACCTGCTGGGCGCCGGCCTGAGCCGCGGCCCCGACCGGCCCCCGCCGGAACCGGGTCAGAACCGGGTCAGGACCGGGTCAGAAGCCCATCCGGCGCAGCTGGCGCGGGTCGCGCTGCCAGTCCTTGGCGACCTTGACCCGCAGGTCGAGGTGGACCGGGGTGCCGAGCATGGCCTCGATCTGGGCGCGGGCGCCCGTGCCGATCTCCTTCAGGCGCGAGCCCTTGTGGCCGATGATGATGCCCTTCTGCGACTCGCGCTCGACGAAGAGGTTGGCGTGCACGTCGAGCAGCGGGCGGTCCGCCGGGCGGTCGGGACGCAGCTTCATCTCCTCGACCACGACGGCGATCGAGTGGGGCAGCTCGTCGCGGACGCCCTCGAGGGCGGCCTCGCGCACGAGGTCGGCGACGATCGCCTCCTCGGGGGTGTCGGTCAGCTCGCCGTCCGGGTAGAGCGGCGGCCCCTCCGGCATCAGCCCCACCAGCAGGTCGGCCAGCAGGCCCACCTGGTCGCCCGCCACGGCGGAGACGGGGACGATCTCGGCCCAGTCGGTGGAGGTCTCGCGGCCCAGCTCGGCGATGGCGAGCAGGTGGGCACCGAGCTGCTCGGGCGTCGCCAGGTCGGTCTTGGTGGCGATCGCGACCTTCGTCGTGCGCCGCACCTTCGTGAGCTCGTTGACGATGAACCGGTCGCCGGGGCCGATCTTCTCGTTGGCCGGGAAGCAGACCGCGACGACGTCGACCTCCGCCCACGTGGTCGTCACCAGGTCGTTGAGCCGCTCGCCGAGGAGGGTGCGGGGGCGGTGCAGCCCCGGGGTGTCGACGAGGATCAGCTGCGCGTCGGGGCGGTGCACGATGCCGCGCACCACGGTGCGGGTGGTCTGGGGACGGGAGCTCGTGATGGCCACCTTCTGCCCCACCATCGCGTTGGTCAGCGTCGACTTGCCGGCGTTGGGACGGCCGACGAACGAGACGAACCCGGACCGGAACTCCCCCTCGGTACCTGCTGTGCTCACGGGGTCTCCTCCTGGTCGCGGGCGGCGTCGTAGTCCGCCCAGATCTGCTCGTCCGTCCGGCCGGCGGCCTTGCCCGCCCGCCAGATCGGACCCGGATCCACGGCGCGCGGCCGGCGCACCTGGCCACCGCCCCGCCAGTAGCCCATCACGTCGTAGGCGGCGCTCGGGAGCTTCACGACCCGCATGAGGTGCTTGCGGATCGCGCGCATCTGCGCGGACTCCCCCGCCATCCAGAAGTACCCGGGGCCCTCGGGCCACGCGATGCCCTCGACGACCGCCGCGAGCTCGCTCTCCCCGTCGCCGGGGGGCGCGCACCAGGTGACGTCGACGCCGCCGGGCAGGTAGGACGCGAGCACCGCCGGGTCGTCGGGCACCTCGGCCCACACACGCACCGGCAGGTCGGGGCGCGTGGCGGCCACCGTCTCCAGGGTGCGGGCGATGGCGGGCAGCGCCGTGAGGTCGCCGACCAGCAGCAGCCAGGTGGCGTCGTCGGGCAGCGCGAACGAGCCCTTGGGCTCGGTGACGGTCACGGTCTCGCCGACGCAGTCGCGGCGCGCCCACTCGGTGACGAGGCCGACGTCGTGGACGACGACGTCGAGCACGAGCTCGCCCCCGTCGCCGGCGGCGGGGTCCCACGAGCGCACGGTGTAGTAGCGGCTCTGGAACTGGTCGGGGACCACGAGCCCGACCCACTCGTCGCTCGTGCCCGTCGAGGCGAACCCCGCGAGGCCCGGCCCGGTCAGCACGAGGCGGACCAGGTGGGGCGTCAGCTGCTCACGGCGGGCGACCCGCGCGACGTACTGCTCGGCCCGGGTGCTCATCCGCAGCAGGGTACGGCGCGCGCCCACCCCGGCGCACGTCCGCGCCCCCGACCCTCAACCACCGCGGCGGTGCGGCGGGCGGAGCGGCGGGCGGCGCGGCGGGCGGCGCATCGGCACGGCACCGGCGCCGACGGGGTCGGTGATCTCGCCGACGGCGACGAAGCCGTGGCGTTCGTAGAGCCGTCGGCTGGCGGGGGTCGTGGCCTCGAGGAAGGCCTGCTGCCCGGTGGCGTCGACCTCGGCGAGGCGGTGCTCCAGCAGCGCGCGCCCGACGCCCAGGCCGCGGGCCGACGGCGACGCGCCGATGTCGTGCAGGTGCCAGCAGGGCCCCGCCGGCAGGTGCTCGGCCACCGCGCTGTCGTAGCGGCGCGCGGCCCGCAGGCCCGCGGGGCGCAGCGCCCACGCCGCGCGGAGCGCCACGAGCGGGTGCCGGAGGGCCGGCTCGCCGCCCGCCGGGGTGCGCCACACCGCCGCGCCGACCACCTCGCCGCCGGGTCCGCGCCGGGCGACGTCGACCCCGGCGCGACCCACCGAGCGCACGTCCCCGGTGAAGACCGCGACCAGCCGCGCTTGCCGTCGCCGGGCGCCCGGTGGCACGAGCCGCGCCACCGCGGGGTCGTCGGCGAACGCCGCGGCCAGCACCCGCGCCGCCGCCCGCACGGTCCGGGGGCCGACGCGCTCGACGTGGATCACGCCGTCGCCCGCCGGCTCACACGCCGAACGTGTGCCGCAGCGGGTACCCGCTCACGCCGCGCTCGTCGGTGCGCGTGGCCAGCACCTGGTGGAGCTGGATCTCATTGCGCTCGAACGCGATGCGCGAGCCCGTCATGTAGATGCCCCACACCTTCGCGGTGCCCTCGCCGACCTCGGCGACGGCCTCGTCCCAGTGGCGCTCGAGGTTCTCCGACCACCCCTGCAGGGTGCGCGCGTAGTGCGGCCGCAGGTTCTCGGTGTGCTGCACCTCGAGGCCCGCGTCCTGGGCGTCCATCACGATGCGGCCCGACCCGGTGAGCTCCCCGTCGGGGAACACGTAGCGGTCGATGAACGCGCCCGTGCGGGTCGGCAGGTTGTGCGCCCGCGTGATCGAGTGGTTGAGCAGCCGCCCCCCGGGCCGCAGGCGGTCCCGCAGGAACGAGAAGTACGCCGGGTAGTTGCGCACCCCGATGTGCTCGGTGAGCCCGATGGAGCTGACGGCGTCGAAGTCGTCCTCCAGGACGTCGCGGTAGTCGAGGTGGCGCACCTCGGCCAGGTCGGAGAGCCCGGCGGCGTCGATCGCCTCCTTGGCCCACGACGCCTGCTGCAGGCTGAGGGTGACGCCGAGCGCCTTCACGCCGTACTCGCGCGCGGCGTGCATCACCATGCCGCCCCAGCCGCACCCGACGTCGAGCAGCCGCTGGCCGGGCTGGAGGTCGAGCTTGCGGGCGACGAGGTCGAACTTGGCGGCCTGGGCCTCCTCCAGCGTCGCGTCCTCGGTCTCGAACAGGGCGCAGGTGTAGGCCATCGACGGGCCGAGCACGAGCTCGTAGAACCGGTTCGACACGTCGTAGTGGTGCCCGATCACCTCGGCGTCGCGGCTCAGCGAGTGCCGCAGGCCCTCGACGGCGCGGCGCCACCGGGGCAGGTGCTCCTGGGGCGGCACCGGCGGCGGCTTGAGGTGGCCCAGCCCGAGCCCGCGCAGCAGCCGGACGGCCTCGCCCGCGCTCGGGCGGCGGAACGAGAGCTGGCTCAGCAGCAGCACGAGCCCGTCGTACGGGTTGCCGGGGTGCACGCCGGAGACCTCGAGGTCGCCCATGACGTAGGCCCGGGCGATGCCGAGGTCGCCCGGCGCCGTGAGGATGTAGGACAGGCCGCGCTCGTTGCGCAGGTGGAGCCCCACCGCCGCGTCGGCCGGGCCGGCCGACGAGCCGTCGTACGCCGTGAACCGCACGGGCATCCCGTGCTTCATCAACGTGCCGATGGCCTCGCCGATCGTGATGGTCCTGCCGTTGTCCTGGGTCACTGCCTCCGCACCGCCTTCTCGTAGAGGGTGGACAGCCGCTGCTGCGGGTCGTAGCGCTCCTTGACGCGCGCCAGGTTGGCGCCGTCGTAGAGCCGGTCGAACGTCTCGGGGTCGTAGAACGCCTCGGAGTAGAGGGACTTGTGCCCGTCCAGCTCGTGCACCCGCGCCTCGATGGCCCGGTTGGTCGGCGCGTCGGGCGCCTCGGGGCCGACCGGCACGGTGCCCCAGAACCCGGCGTTGACGTAGGTCGTCCCCGGCTCGAGGGGGTACGACGACCACGTGCGGGCGCTGCCCGGGCCGTCGGGCTCGCGCAGGCGCAGCGGGCACAGCCACACCGGGCGCATGCCGACGCGCTCGTCGAACCAGGACAGGAACTCCGGGAGCCGCTCCAGGGGGACCTCCACGTCCTGCACCACGCGCTCGCGTCGCGGCCGGCGCTGCAGGCGGTCGAGCTTCTCGACGATCCCGAAGCGGGTGTCGAGGCCGACGAGGCGGTGGTAGACGTCGGAGCGCCGCTTCGAGCGCGGCCACAGCCGGCGCACGCGCGGGTCCTGCAGGCCGAACGCGCCGGAGCACCAGAACCAGTCGGTGTCCCAGCGCCACAGGTAGTCCTCGACCGTCAGCAGGTCGGTCGTCCGCTGCTGGACCGAGCGGTAGTAGACCTCGTCGACGTACGTCGAGGGCCGCTGCCCGGCGGCGTCGTCCGTCCAGCGGGCCAGCGTCAGGTAGAGCTCGTCGGGGCTGAAGGCGGTGCCGTCGAGGCCGTCGACCCGCTCCCCCTCCCAGGCGCCGTCCGCGACGATCGTCGCGACCGCCTCGACCAGCGCGGTCGCGTCGACGAACCGCACGTGCCGCAGCGCGGCGTACGCCGGGACGGGCTCCAGCTCGATGCGCAGCCGGGTGGCGTAGCCGAGCGAGCCGTAGGAGTTGGGGAAGGCGTCGAAGAGGTCCGCGTGCTCGCCGGTGGGCCGGGCGGTGACGATCTCGCCCGCCCCGGTCAGCACGTCCATCTCGAGCACGCTCTCGTGCGGCAGGCCGTTGCGGAACGACGTCGACTCGATGCCCAGGCCGGTGACCGCGCCGCCGAGCGTGATGGTGCGCAGCTGCGGCACCACGAGCGGCACCAGGCCGTGGGCGAGCGTGGCGTCGACGAGGTCCTCGTAGGTGCACATGCCCTGCACGTCGGCCGTGCGCGCGACCGGGTCGACCCCGATGACGCCGCCGAGCCCGGAGACGTCGAGACCGGGAGCGGTCGTCGCCGTGCGGGTGCGGAAGAGGTTCGAGGTGCGCTTCGCCAGCCGGACCGGCGAGCCCGCGGGGATCGCGGCGTACGACGCCAGGAGCGCCTCCGTGGCCGCCTGGTGCGCCTGCGTGCCGACCGTGTTCACCTGATCGACCCTAGACCGGGCTCCGGGCGCGGGCGTACCGACTTTGGTCGGTGATGTTGCTTTCTACAACCAAATCGGCGTGGTGTCCGCCACGTCCGGGTCGGGGCGGTCGCCGCTCAGGTGCGGACGGTGGCCGCGACGGTGCCGCGCGGGTCCCCCGCGTGCACGGGTACGCCGGTGCCCGCGAGGTCGCGGACCGCGGCCAGGTCGGCATCGGCCACCGCCCCCGCCTCGCCCAGCACGACGGCGGCCTCGAGCGAGCGGGCCCCCGACGCGACCGCCATCGCGACGCAGACCCCGAGGGCGCTGACCTGCAGCGAGGGGAGGTCGACCGTGGCCGCGGCGTACGTGCGACCGTCCTGGTCGCGCACCGCTGCGCCCTCGCGCGCGCCGGTGCGGGCCCGCGTCGCGCGGGCGAGCGTCACGAGCTTGCGGTCCTCGGCGGACAGCTCGGTCAGGGGGTCGGTCACGATGCCTCCTCCTCGTCGTCGTCGGCACCCAGCCGGGTGACGACCACGGTGCTGATCTTGTTGCGGCGCCCACGCACTCCCTCGGCGCGGAGCCGGAGGCCGTGCGCGTCGACGGTCGAGCCGGGGATGGGCACGAGCCCCAGGTGCTTGGCCATGAGGCCGCCGACGCTGTCGACGTCCTCCTCCTCCACGTCGAAGCCCTCGAAGAGGTCGTCGAGGTGGTCGACGGGGAAGCGGGACGAGACGCGCCAGACGTCGTCCCCGATCTTCTCGACATCGACCTCGGCCACGTCGTGCTCGTCGGCGATCTCGCCCACGATCTCCTCGAGGATGTCCTCGATGGTGACGATGCCGGCCGTGCCGCCGTACTCGTCCACCACGACCGCGATGTGCTGGCGCGAGGCCTGCATCTCCGCCAGCAGCGACGCCACCGACTTCGAGTCGGGCACGTGGTGCGCGGGGCGCATGTGGTCCTCGATGCGCTCGGTGATGTCGGCGTCGCCCTCCCGGTCCTCGAAGTCGAGGCGCGCGATGTCCTTGAGGTAGGCGAAGCCCAGCACCTCGTCGAGGTTCTCCCCCACCACGGGCATGCGGGAGTAGCCGCTGCGCAGGAACAGCGACATGGTCTGGCGCAGGTTGCGGTGCCGCTCGACGAAGACCACGTCGGGGCGGGGCACCATCACCTCGCGGGCGATGGTGTCGCCGAACTCGAAGACCGAGTGGATCATCTTGCGCTCGCCCGACTCGATGACGGCGCTCGCCTCCGCCAGGTCGACGAGCTCGCGCAGCTCGGTCTCCGACGAGAACGGGCCCTCGCGGAAGCCCCGGCCCGGGGTCAGCGCGTTGCCGACCAGGATCAGCAGGCGCGGCAGGGGCCCCAGCAGGCGGGTGAGCGCCCACACCGGCGCCGCCGAGCCCAGCGCCACCCGCTCGGGGTGCTGGCGGCCCAGCGTCCGCGGCGCGACGCCGATCGCGACGAACGACACGACCAGCATGATCGCGACGGTCAGCAGCACGCTCCCCCACCAGCTGCGCACCGACTCGTCCACCTGCAGGGTCACGAGCACGATCGCGGCGACCTCGGCGAGCAGGCGCAGCAGGATGAGGGAGTTGAGGTAGCGCGGCGGGTCGTCGAGCACCCGCAGCAGGTACGTCGCACCGGTGCGGCCCTCGGCGCCCAGCTCCTCGGCCCGCGCACGGGAGAAGCCGGACAGCGCCGCGTCGGCCGCGGCGATCAGGCCGGCCACCACGACGAGGCCGCCGGCCGAGACCAGCACCCACAGGTCGCTCATGGGCGCCGATCCTCTCAGGACCGGCTGCGCCAGCGGGCCAGCAGGGTGTCCTGCAGCCCGAACATCTCCTTGTGCTCCTCCGGCTCGGCGTGGTCGTAGCCGAGCAGGTGGAGGATCCCGTGGACCGTCAGCAGCTCGATCTCGGCCAGCGCGCCGTGGCCCGCCGTGGCGCCCTGGGCCGCCGCGACGGCCGGGCTGAGCACGAGGTCACCGAGCACGCCCTCCTCGGGCTCCTCGTCGGCGAGGCCGGGGCGCAGCTCGTCCATGGGGAAGGCGAGGACGTCGGTCGGCCCCTCCTTGCCCATCCACTGCTCGTTGAGCTCCGCGATGGTGTCCTCGTCGACCGCCTTGAGGCACAGCTCGGCCTCGGGGTGCACACGCATCTCGTCCATGACGAAGCGCGCCAGGCGCGCGAGGTGCTCCGGCTCGACGAGGTCCGTGCCGGACTCGTCGATGATCTCGATCGTCACGAGGGACGTCCTCCCCGGTTGGTGCGGCGCGGGCCGGTCGGCTCCGGGGTGCTCGAGGCCTCGCCGGCGTCGTACGCGTCGTAGGCCGCGACGATGCGGGCCACGAGGCGGTGGCGCACCACGTCGCTGCTGGTGAGGCGGTTGAACGACACGTCCTCGACGCCCTCGAGGATGCCCTCGACGACCCGCAGGCCGGAGCGCGTGCCGCCCGGCAGGTCGGTCTGGCTGGTGTCGCCGGTGACGACGATGCGGGAGCCGAAGCCGAGGCGGGTGAGGAACATCTTCATCTGCTCGGGCGTCGTGTTCTGCGCCTCGTCGAGGATGATGAAGGCGTCGTTGAGCGTGCGTCCGCGCATGAAGGCGAGCGGGGCGACCTCGATCGTGCCGGCCGCCATCAGCTTGGGGATCGACTCCGGGTCCATCATGTCGTGCAGCGCGTCGTAGAGCGGGCGCAGGTAGGGGTCGATCTTCTCGCTCAGCGTGCCCGGCAGGTAGCCCAGGCGCTCGCCGGCCTCGACGGCCGGGCGGGTCAGGATGATGCGGGTGACCTCCTTGGCCTGCAGCGCCTGCACGGCCTTGGCCATCGCCAGGTAGGTCTTGCCCGTGCCGGCCGGGCCCATGCCGAACGTGATCGTGTGGGTGTCGATCGCGTCGACGTACCGCTTCTGGTTGAGCGTCTTCGGACGGATCGTGCGGCCGCGGTTCGAGAGGATGTTGAGGCTCAGCACGTCGGCCGGGCGCTCGTTCGTCTCGGTGCGCAGCATGGCGATGACCCGCTCGACGGTCTCGCCGCTGACGCCCTGGCCGGTGCGGATGAGTGCCACCAGCTCGCTGAGGAGGCGCTCGGCGAGGGCGATCTCGGCCGGCTCGCCCATGAGCGTGATGCGGTTGCCGCGCACGTGCACGCGGGCACCGAACGCCTGCTCGATCGCACCGAGGTGCTCGTCGCCGGCGCCCAGGAGGCTCACCATGTCGATGCTGTTGGGCACCGTGACCGTGTGCTTCGTGGCGGTCGGCGATGCGAGCTGCGGTGCGCTGTCGGAGTCAGTCATGGATGCCCGGAGGGCTGCCCTTCTGGTGCGGCGGGACGGCGGGACGAACCCCTCCATCGTACGCCGCCGCCCCCACCCCCCGGCGAGCCGTTTGCGGCGCCGGCCCCCTCAGGAGGGCCAGCCCATCCGCTCCCCGCCGAGCACGTGCAGGTGGGCGTGGAAGACGGTCTGGCCGGCGTCGGCGCCGGTGTTGAACACGAGGCGGTAGCCGTCGAGGCCGTCGGCCTCGGCCACGGCGGCGGCGCTCGTCAGGAGGTCGGCCGCCGTGCGTGGCTCGGCCGCCGCCAGCGACGCCGCGTCCGGGTGGTGGCTGCGGGGCACGACGAGCACGTGGGTGGGCGCGACCGGGGAGATGTCGCGGAACGCCAGCGTCGTCGGCGTCTCGTGCACCACGGTGGCCGGCACGTCCCCGGCGACGATCTTGCAGAACAGGCAGTCGGCGCTCATGGCGACAACCTAGCGCCGCCCCGGAGGCGGGTGACCACGGTCGCGCCCGGTCCGCTCGCCCGTCGTCGCACGAGCCACTACCGTCACATCAGCACCTGCACCCGGTCGCCCCTCGAGGGCGCCGACCCTGGGAGGAACCGATGAACGCTCGCCCGCACGCCCGCCGCACGACCGCCCCGCTCGCCGTCGGCGCGGTGCTGGCCCTGACGCTGGCCGCCTGCGGCGAGGACGGGCCGGACGGCGCCACCGACCCGGGGACGAGCTCGTCCGCACCCACCAGCTCCGACACCGCGACGACCACGCCGAGCGACGACGAGGGCGGCGGGGGCGAGGGCGGCACCGGCGGGTCCGAGGGCGGCGCCGTGCCCGTCTACTACGTGCTGGAGGAGGGCCGGGCCGGACTGGTGCGCGAGTTCCACGCCGGCCAGGGCGACGACGCCCTCGGCTCCGCGGTGACGCTGCTGTCGACCCCGCCCTCGGACCCCGACTACACGTCGTACGTCGACGGGTGGGTGACGGCGGCCCAGGAGGCGGACGGCGAGATCGTCGCCACCGTCAGCGGCCCCGTGCCCGGCGACGACGCCGAGCTCGCCGTGCAGCAGGTCGTCTACACGCTCCAGGCGGCGGCCGGGCAGGTGCTGCCCGTGCGCTTCCTCGGGGAGTCGGGCGGCGACGCCGTCGGCCTGCCCGGCTCGAACCCCGTGAGCACCTCGCCCGAGCTCGAGACCCTGGCGCACGTCAACATCACCGACCCCGCCGAGGGCACCACGGTGTCGGGCACGATGACGGCCACCGGTCGCGCCAGCTCGCCGGAGAACAACGTCCGGTGGGAGGTCCGCTCGGGCTCCGACGTGGTGCTCGAGGGCTCGACGATGCACGAGGGCTCCTTCATGGACGAGCGCCTCAACGCCTGGACCGTCGAGGTGGACCTGACCTCGCTCGACCCCGGCACCTACACGTTCGTCGCGATGACCGACGACACGAGCGGCGGCGAGGGCTCCGGCCCGGCCACCGACACGCGCACCATCGTCGTCGGCTGACCCGCCGGCCCCGGTACGGCGGCGCGCGCCGCCGTGCCGCGGCTGGAGGGCCTCAGGCCCAGCGGGAGGTGCGGGCCAGCAGCGCGGCGACCGCGACGACGCCCGCCGTCGACGTGCGCAGCACCTCGTCGCCGAGCCGCACGGTCGTGGCACCGGCGGCCTCGAAGGCCGCCAGCTCCTCGTCGGTGAGCCCGCCCTCGGGGCCGACGACGACGCCCACCGAGCGCAGGTCGGCCGGCAGCGCGACCGAGGCCAACGGCGCGGTCGCCGCCTCGTGGAGCACCAGCACCACGTCCAGCGGCGCGAGGAGCGCCGCCGCGTCCGCGGTCGAGGCCAGGGGTGCGACGGTCGGGAACCATGCCCGCCGGGCCTGCTTCGCGGCCTCGCGGGCGGTGGCGGACCAGCGGGCGTGGGCCTTCGTCGCGCGCTCGCCCCGCCAGACCGCGACGCTGCGTGCCGCCGCCCACGGGACGACCCGCTCGACGCCGACCTCGGTGAGCACCTCGACGGCCAGCTCGCCCCGGTCCCCCTTGGGCAGCGCCTGCACGACCGTCACGGCCGGCACGGGGGCGGGGACGTCGACGACGTCCGCCACCTCGACCTCGAGGGCGCGCTTCGCGGTCGCCGTGACCGCGCCCGTCACGGCGCGCCCGGCACCGTCGACGAGGCGCACCTGCTCCCCCACGGCCAGGCGGCGCACGGCCACCGCGTGGTGGGCCTCGTCACCCTCGACGCGGACGACGGACCCGGGTCGGGCCCCGGCCAGGTCGGGGTGGAGGTGGACCGGCAGCGACACCGTCGACCTCAGTGGGTGTGGAACTTGTCGCGGAAGCGGCCGAAGACGCCCCCGCGGCGGTGCACCTGGACCTGGCCGTCGGTCGCCTCCTCGCCGCGCAGCTCGGCGAGCTCGCGCAGCAGCGCCTCCTGGCGCCCGTCGAGCCGCTGCGGCGTCTCCACCGCGACGGTCACGACGAGGTCACCGCGTCCGGCGCCCCGCAGGCCCGGCACGCCGCGCCCGCGCAGCACCTGCTCGGTGCCCGACTGCGTGCCCGGCTTGATCTCCAGGCGCAGCTCGGTCTCGAGCTCGGTCTCGGCGCCGTCCTCCACGAGGTCGGCCTCCAGCAGCGGCAGGGTGACGTCGGCGCCGAGCGCCGCGGCCGTCATCGGCACGGTCACGGTGCAGTGCAGGTCGTTGCCCTGGCGCAGGAACAGCTCGTGCTCGGCGACCCGGATCTCGACGTACAGGTCGCCCGCGGGCCCGCCGCCCGGGCCGACCTCGCCCTGCTCGGCCAGCTGCACGCGGGTGCCGTTGTCGACGCCCGCGGGGATCTTGACGGTGAGCGTGCGGCGCGAGCGCACGCGGCCCTCGCCGGAGCAGGTGCGGCAGGGGTCCGGGATGACGGACCCGAAGCCGCGGCACGCGGCGCAGGGGCGCAGGGTGCGGATCTCGCCGAGGAACGAGCGCTGCACGTGGGCGACCTCGCCCGCTCCGCGACACGTCGTGCAGGTCTGCGGGCTGCTGCCGGGGGCCGCGCCGTCGCCGTGGCAGGTCTCGCAGACCACCGCGGTGTCGACCTTGAGCTCCCGCGTCACGCCGAAGGCGGCCTCGGCGAGCTCGACGTCGAGCCGGATGAGGGCGTCCTGGCCGCGACGCATCCGCGGGCGCGGGCCGCGTCCCGGCCCGCCGGCGCCGGGCTGTCCCGGCGCACCGCCGCCGAAGAAGGCGTCCATGATGTCGGTGAACGAGAAGCCCTGGCCCGCGCCCCCGAAGCCGGCGCCGCCGAACGGGTCGCCGCCACGGTCGTAGGCCGCGCGCTTCTGGGGGTCCGAGAGCACCTCGTACGCCGCGCTGACCTCCTTGAACCGCTCCTGGGTCTCGGGGTCGGGGTTGACGTCGGGGTGGAGCTGGCGGGCCAGACGCCGGTACGCCTTCTTGATGGCGTCGGCGTCGGCGTCGCGGTCGACGCCGAGCAGCTCGTAGAGGTCCTGGCTCACGTGTGTCCTATCCATCGTTTCCGTGCAGGTGGGGCGCGCCGTCGTCGGTCGGCGCCGGTCAGGCGTTGTTGTTCTCGTCGAGGATGCGCGACATGTAGCGGGCGACCGCACGCACGGCGGCCATGGTGCCCGGGTAGTCCATGCGGGTGGGTCCCACGATGCCGAGCGCGGACAGCATGTCGGCTCCGGGGCCGTACCCGGTGGTGACGACGCTGGTGCCGGCGAGCTCCTCCACCGGCCCCTCGGCGCCGATGCGGACCGTCACGGCGCCGCCGGTCGTGGCCTCGCCCAGCAGCCGCAGGAGGACGACCTGCTCCTCCAGCGCCTCGAGCATGGGGCGCAGCACGGTGTCGAACCCGTCACCGAAGCGGGCGAGGTTCGCCGTGCCGCCCACGACCACCCGCTGGTCGGAGGAGTGGTCGGAGAGGGCGTCGACCAGCACGCCCACGACCTCGCTCGTCGGGCCGTCGGCCGGCGCCTCCTCGGTGCGCAGGCGGGCCAGTGCGTCGGCGGCGACGCCGAGCCGCTGACCGACGACCGCACGGTTGACCTGCGTGCGCAGGTCCCCGACCTCGGCGTCGTCGAGGTCGCGGTCGAGCTCGACCAGGCGCTGCTCGACGCGCCCGCTGGAGAGGATGAGGACGACGAGCAGGCGGTGGGGCGACAGGGCGACCACCTCGACGTGGCGCACCGTGCTCTGGCTGAGGATCGGGTACTGCACCACCGCCACCTGGCGGGTGAGCTGGGCCAGCAGCCGCACGCTGCGGCGCACGACGTCGTCCACGTCGACCGCGCCCTCGAGGAAGGTCGAGATGGCGCGCTTCTCGGCGGCCGTCAGGGGCTTGACCGTGCCGAGCCGGTCCACGAACAACCGGTAGCCCTTGTCGGTGGGGATGCGGCCCGCGCTCGTGTGGGGCTGGTGGATCAGCCCCTCCTCCTCGAGCACGGCCATGTCGTTGCGCACCGTGGCCGGGGAGACCCCGAGCCCGTGCCGCTCGACGAGGGCCTTCGAGCCGACCGGCTCCTCGGTCGACACGTAGTCCTCCACGATGGCCCGCAGCACGGCGAGCCGACGCTCCTCGACCATCACCTGCTCCTCCCGCGTGGCGTCCTCGCCGGCGGTCCGAGCCCTGCAGGGCCTGGCACTCCACCGGCGCGAGTGCCAATGGTACTCCGTCCCGTCCCACTCCCCGGGAACCGCTTGACCCCGAGGCCGCAGGCGGTAGGTTAGGCTTGCCTTAGTCATCTAGGAGGTCCTCGTGCTCCCCCTGCTCGCCTCGGCCGATCCCGACCAGCTCGCCGCGCGTGCGCGCAGCGCCCTGTCCTGCCCGGCCGCCGCCAGCATGGTGATCAAGGGCACGGAGCACCTCTTCGGGGGCGACGACCTCGGCCTGCAGGACCGCGGCGGCGTCCCGACCCTGGTGTGCCGGGCCGGCTCGGTCGTCGAGCGCGCCGGCGCCACCCACCAGAAGGCCCTGCTGCGCATCATCTCCGGCGTGGTGGAGGACGACGGCACGACCGAGTCGGTCGTGCTGGCCGGCAAGCTGGCGAGCCCCCGGCCCTGCTGCGACTCCTCGCTGCAGGCGGTCGCGATCGAGCCCACCATCATCATGCTCATCCGCACGCACGCCGACGGCTCCACCCGGCAGTACCGGGTGCCCACCTCGCTGTTCCGCAGCCCGGCCCACGCGCTCAACCGCGGCTACCTGCGCCGCTGCACCGAGCACGTCAACGAGTGCCACGACGCCGAGCTGCGCCAGGCGGTGTCGCTGTGCACGGGGACGCCCGCGCCGTACCTGGCCGGCGCGGCCCTCGCCGACCTCTCCCCGACCGGCGTGGACGTGCACTGGGTGGACGCCGACGGGGCCCACCGCCGCGCCGTCACCTTCGACGCCCCCGCCCGCACCCCGGACGACCTGGCCGAGGCGCTGCGCAGCCACCTGCACGCCGGCCTCTGCTGACCCGACCACCGGGCCGCCCGCTGGCCTAACCTCACGGGCATGGCCCGTGACACCGTCCTGCCCGACCCGACCGAGGTCGCCGACCGGGTCTGGGTCGCCCGCCACCCCTGGTTCGACGCGAACGTCACCGTCGTGGCCGGCGAGCGCGGCGTCGTGGTGGTCGACACCCACGCCGCGGAGGCCGTGGGCGAGCAGCTGCGCGACGCGGTACGCCGGCTCGCCCCCGCCCTGCCCCTCCTCGCCGTGGTCGCCACCCACGACCACCTCGACCACGTGCTCGGCACCGCCCCGTTGCTCGACGCCTGGCCCGACGCGGACGTCGTCGCCCACGAGGTCACCGCCGACCTGATGGCGACGAGCGTGCCCGCCCAGGTGGCGGCGTACGACGCTCCTCCGGCCCTGCAGGCCGCCGTGACGGGCAGCCGGCTGGCGCTGCCCACGCGGACGCTGTCGGGCGCGTGGGCGCTCGACCTGGGCGACCGGCTGCTCGAGGTCGTGCACCCCGGGCGCGGCCACACCGGCGGCGACGTCTGCGTGCGGGTGCCCGACGTCGACGTGCTCGTCGCCGGCGACGTCGTCGAGGCCGCCGACGACCCCGAGGCCGCGGTGCCGGCGTACGGCGGCGACTCGTGGCCGCTGGAGTGGCCCGGCAGCCTCGAGCTCGTGATCGGGCTCCTGACCCCCGCGAGCACCGTGGTCCCCGGCCACGGACCGGTCGTGGACCGCGCGTTCGTACACGCCCAGCAGGCGGCGGTCGCCGAGGTCGCCGGCCAGGTGCACGACGTGGCGGCCGCCGGGGTGCCCGCCGACCGGGCCCTCGCGGAGGGCCGCTGGCCCTACCCGGCCCACGCCCTCGCCGAGGCCGTGCGCCTGGGCTACGCCCACCTCCCGCCCGGCGCACGCCGGCTGCCGATGGCCTGAGCGGCGTGCCTGGCGGGGACCGTCGGTCCCGCGCCCTAGCGTGGGGACGTGACCCCGCACGACCGCTACGGATCCGACGTCCTCTCCGGCGACTGGCGCGCGCCCAGGCGCGGCCGGGCGACCGAGCACCCCGCCGACGCCGGGCTGGTCGTCGAGGAGGTCACGACCGACTGGTGCGGCGAGATCGTCACGGTCGACCGCGACCTCGACACCGTCACGCTGGAGGACCGGCGCGGCAAGCGGCGCACCTTCCCCCTCGGTCCCGGATTCCTCCTCGAGGGCCGCCCCGTCATCCTCACCGCCCCGGTGCGCGCCGCGGCCCCGCGCCGCCCCACCCGCACGGCGTCGGGCTCGATCGCGGTTCCGGACGCGCCGGCCCGGGTCGCCCGCGCCTCCCGCATCTTCGTCGAGGGCCGCCACGACGCGGAGCTCGTCGAGAAGGTCTGGGGCGACGACCTGCGCGTCGAGGGCGTGGTGGTGGAGTACCTGGGGGGCGTCGACGACCTCGCCGACCACCTCGTCGGGTTCAAGCCCGGTCCGGGCCGCCGGGTGGGCGTGCTCGTCGACCACCTGGTGCGCGGCTCGAAGGAGAGCCGCATCGCGGACGGCATCGCACGCTCGGCCGTCGGCAAGCACGTCCTCATCGTGGGCCACCCGTTCGTCGACGTCTGGCAGGCCGTCAAGCCCGAGCGCGTGGGCCTCACCGCCTGGCCGAGCATCCCTCGCTCGGTGGAGTGGAAGCACGGCGTGTGCCAGCATCTGGGGTGGCCCCACCGCAACCAGACCGACATCGCGCGGGCCTGGAAGCACATCCTCGGGCGGGTCGAGTCCTACGCCGACCTCGAGCCGGCCCTGCTGGGCCGGGTCGAGGAGCTGATCGACTTCGTCACCGCCCCCGACGCGTGAGCACCAGGAGACTCCCTTGAGCACCTACGGCGACCAGCCCGGCGGCCCCCACAGCCAGGACCAGCCCGCGGGCTGGGGCGTCCCCGGTCAGCCCGCTCAGCCCGGTCACCAGGGCCGGCCCGACCAGGGCCAGCAGGGCTGGGGCCAGGGCGACCCGGGCGGGTGGGGCGCGCCGTACGGCGGTGGCCCGGGCGACCCCGCCGGCCAGGTGCCCGCGCCGTCGGAGGACCGCGCCTGGGCCGTCGCGGCCCACCTCGGAGCGCTCGTCACCGCGTGGTTCGCGTTCGGCTTCATCGCCCCGCTCATCGTGCTGCTGGTGCGCGGCCGCTCCCCCTTCGCGCGCCGGCACGCGGTGGAGTCGCTCAACTTCCAGCTGTCGATGCTGCTCTACAGCGTGATCGCCTCGATCGTGGCGATCCTGTTCGTCATCGTCACGCTCGGGCTCGGCGTCCTGCTCCTGATCCCCCTCGCCGCGGTCGTGCTGCTCGTGCTGCTCGTGCTGGTCATCGTCGCCTCGATGCGGGCGAGCGCCGGCGAGACCTACCGCTACCCCTTCACGCTGCGCCTGATCCGCTGAGGACGGCGGGGACGGCGACGCAGCCGTGGACGCAGCCGTGGACGCAGCCGGGAACGCTCAGCCCAGCAGGTCGCGCACGACGCCGTCGGCCAGCAGGCGTCCCTCGCGGGTGAGCACGACCCGTCCCGCGGGTCCGCCGTCGAGCGGGCCCGCCTCGACGAGCCCGCGGCGCACCAGGTCGGGCAGGGCCTCCCGGCCGTCGCCGTCCAGCACGTCGAGCGCCAGTCCCTCGCGCAGCCGCGTCTCGAGCAGCACCCGCTCGACGCGGCGCACCTCGTCGTCGAGCAGCTCCCGCTCGTGCCCCGGGGAGCGTCCCGCGGCCAGCCGCTCGGCGTACGGCGCGGGGTGGCGCACGTTCCACCAGCGCACGCCGCCGACGTGGGAGTGCGCGCCGGGGCCCACCCCCCACCAGTCGTCGCTGCGCCAGTAGGCCATGTTGTGGCGGCACTCGCTGCCGGGACGCGACCAGTTCGACACCTCGTACCAGTCGAGCCCGCCGGCGGTGAGCACCTCGTCGGCGAGGTGGTACTTGTCGGCCAGGTCGTCCTCGTCGGGGGCCGCGACCTCGCCGCGCCGCACGCGGCGGGCCAGCGCCGTGCCGTCCTCGACGATGAGCGAGTACGCCGACACGTGGTCGGGCGCGCAGGCCAGCGCGGCGTCGAGACTGGCTCGCCAGTCGGCGAGGCTCTCGCCCGCCGTGCCGTAGATGAGGTCGAGGCTGACCTCGTCGAACCCGGCGGCGCGGGCGTCCGCCACCACGCCGGGCACCCGGGCGGGGTCGTGGGTGCGCTCGAGCACCTGCAGCACGTGGGGCACGACCGACTGCACCCCGAAGGAGAGCCGGGTGAAGCCGCCGGCGCGCAGCACGTCGAGGTCCTCCCGCGAGACCGAGTCCGGGTTGGCCTCGGTGGTCACCTCGGCGCCCGGCGCCAGGCCGAACTCGTCCTCGACCGCCCGCAGCACCCGCACCAGGTGCTCGGGCGGCAGCAGGGTCGGCGTGCCGCCGCCGAAGAAGACGGTGTCGACGGGGCGGTCGACGTCGCCCAGCACCCGCCGGGCCAGGCGGACCTCGGCGACGGCCGCGTCGGCGTACGTCGTGCGCGACGCCCCGGGCGGCGCGGAGGGGCCGCCGAGCTCGGTCGCCGTGTAGGTGTTGAAGTCGCAGTAGCCGCACCGGACCCGGCAGAACGGGACGTGCACGTAGAAGGCGAGGGTGCGCTCCCCCAGGCCCGCGAGCGCCGACGCCGGCAGGGCGCCGTCGACGGGGACCGGGTCGCCGGGCGGAGGGGTGGAGGGCATCCCCCCAGTCTCCCAGAGCGGGCTCAGACGGGCACGTTGAGACGCAGCACGTAGCCCTCGGCGACCGAGCCGGTCAGCGTGGCCATCTGCAGCGAGTGGCCGTCGGAGAACACGTTGTCCGAGTCCAGGCTCACCTGCGCGAGGTTGCCGACGCTCGCGTCGTACCCCTGGGTGGTGCCGTAGACCTCGTCGCAGACGTCCTGCGGGAAGGCGATCTGGGAGGTGCGCAGCTTGCCGCTCGCGCTCGTCGCGTCGTCGACGGACGGGTAGACCTCGAAGTGCAGGTGGGGCCAGCGGCCCGGGTAGGTCGCCGGGAAGATGCTGGTGAACGACAGCGACCCGTCGGCCTGCGCCACCTGCACCCCGCGCAGGTAGTTCTCGCCCTCGATGCCCGACGAGTAGAGCGAGTACGCGCCGTCGCGGTCGCAGTGCCACAGGTAGACGGCTGCCCCTTCGTACGGCGTGATGCCGTCCGCGGCGTTGTCGTAGACCTTCAGCTCGATGGTGAGGGGCACGCCCTCGGCCACACCGGACGCGTCGCCGAAGCTGGTGGTGATGTCGCGGCGCACGATGCCCGACGCGGTGAGCACGTTGACGCCGTTGCTCCCGTCGGCCGGGTAGGGACCGTTCGTCTCCTCGGGGATGTCGCCGTCGTCGAGGCCCTCCTGGCTGACGGCGCCTGCTCCCCCGCCCGGGCCACCCGCCGGCGGGGTGCCACCGGGGCCGCCCCCGGAGCCGGCCGCCGCGCCGACGCTCGTCGCGGCGCTGCTCGCGGTGCCCGACGAGCCCGACGTGGCCGCCTCGCCCGCGCACCCGACGAGGGTGACGGCGCCGATGCCGCCGAGGAGGCCGAGCACGCCGCGGCGGGCCAGGGGACGCCGCACCATGCCGGCGTCCTGCATCACGGGCAGGTCGTGCGCGAGGCCCTCGCGATGCTCGTCGTGGTCGTGCGGGGGGTGGTCGTGCGGGGTGGAGGTCATCGGTGCTCCTCGCAGGAAGGCGGATGGGTGCCGGCGCGTTCGCCGACACCCATCCGATCCCGCGGTGCTGTGCGCGTCCTGTGGACGCCCTGTCCCTGCCGTCAGGAGCTGTAGAGACCCTCGATGACGCTCTTGTTGTTGGCCTCCACGACCGGGCGCTTGACCTTCAGCGACGGCGTGAGCTCGCCGGCCTCGATCGTGAGGTCGTGGTCGAGCACCTCGTAGCGCTTGACCGTCTCCCAGCGGTTGAGGCGGGCGTTGAGCTGCTCGACGTACCCCGCGACCAGCTCCTGCATCCCCTCGGAGCGGACCACCTCGGCGTACGGCTTGCCCTCCATGCCGTTCTGGGCGGCCCAGCCCTCGACCTGGTCGGGGTCGAGGGTGATGAGGGCGACCACGTAGTTGCGGTTGTTGCCGACGACGAGGAACTGGCTGGCGTAGGGGCACAGCGCCTTGAACTGCGACTCGATCGCCGACGGCGCGATGTACTTGCCGCCGGAGGTCTTGAAGAGGTCCTTCTTGCGGTCGGTGATCTTGAGGAACCCGTCCTGGTCGAGCTCGCCGATGTCGCCGGTGTGCAGCCAGCCGTCGGCGTCGAGCGCCTCGGCCGTCTTGTCGGGCAGGTTGTGGTAGCCCTGCATGACGTTCGGGCCCTTGACGAGCACCTCGCCGTCCTCGGCGATCTTCACCTCCCCGCCCGGGAAGACGTGGCCGACGGTGCCGAACTTGTTCTGCTCCGGGTGGTTCACGAAGGCGCCCGCGGCGGTCTCGGTGAGGCCGTAGCCCTCGAGCACGAGGATGCCGGCGGCGTTGAACCACTCCGCCACCTCGCGGTTCAGCGCCGCGGAGCCCGAGATGAAGAACCGCACGCGACCGCCGAAGCGGTCCCGCACCTTCGAGAACACCAGGCGGTCGAACAGGCGGTGCTGCACCTTCAGGCCCACCGGCACCGAGCGGCCGTCGCGCTTGCGGCGCTCGACCTCGAGGCCGACCTCGAAGGCCTTCTTGAAGATCTTCTCCTTGGCGCCGCCCTCGGCGGCCTGCATCGTGACGATCTTGCCGTGCGCCTTCTCGAAGATGCGCGGTGCGGCGCCCATGAACGTCGGCTTGACGACGCCCAGGTTGTCGACGATGCGCTCGACCCGGCCGTCGATGGCGGTGGCGAAGCCGCAGGCCAGCTGGGTGCTCAGCAGCACCTTGCCGAACGAGTGCGCCATCGGCAGCCACAGGAACTGCAGGTCGGTCTCGTCGAGGATGCCCTGGCTGCGGATCGCCTCGCCCTCGTAGACCCACGCCCGGTGCTGCAGGCGCACGCCCTTGGGACGACCCGTCGTGCCGGAGGTGTAGATGAGCGTGGCCAGTGCCTCGGGCTCGATGGAGTCCGCGACCTTGCGCACCGCGTCCGGCGTCTCGGCCAGCAGGGCGTCACCGAGCACGGCGAGGTCCTCCAGCCCGATGACCCAGTCGCCGTCGGTCGTGCCCGTGAAGGTGACGACCTTGGAGACGCTGGGGATCTCGTCACGGTGGGCCCGCAGCTTGGCGACCTGCTCGTCGTCCTCGGCGAAGACGACCTGGCAGTCGGCGTCGGCCACGATGTACGCCGTGTCGTCGGCGTTGGTGGTCGGGTAGACGGTGGTGGTGGCGCCGCCGGCGCACATGACGGCGAGGTCGGCGAGGACCCACTCGTAGCGGGTCGCCGAGGCGATGCCCACCCGCTCCTCGGCCCCGAGCCCGAGGGAGAGCAGGCCGGCGGCCATGCGGTTGACCCGGTCGCCCACCTGGCGCCACGTGACGGAGTCCCACCCGTCGTCGCCGGCGGTCGGGAAGCGGTAGGCCTCGCGGTCACCGGACCGCTCGACGCGGTCGAGGAACTGCACCGCCACGTTGCGCGGCATGCGCTCGATGAAGGAGGCGTCGTGGTTGATCGGCATTGCGTGCGTACCTGCTTTCTCGGGGCCGTGCCCTCGGTCGCGGGCCCGGAGGGGTTGCCTCCGTAACCTAGATCACGTCACTACCCCGCGGTAGCCGAACCTCCGGCCCAGTGCCGACTTTCCACTTGCACAACCGGAAAGCTTTGCCTATGGTTTCCGATATGGAAAGCGAAGAGCTCCGGAACAGCCTGCGGGACCTCGAGCGCGCCGAGGCCGCTCCCTACGTGGACCACCCGCCCACCCCGTGGTGGTACTTCCTCGTCGTCCCCGCCTGGGCGGCGGGGATGACCACCGCCATGCACCTCGCGCTCGTCGAGGACGTGTCGAGCTGGTGGCTCACCCTCGGGATAGTCCTGCTCACCGCGCTCGTGGGCGGGTTCTTCGGGTGGTACAGCCGCTACCACGGCGCCGTCCCCTCCCTGCGCGGCGCGAAGCCGCCGGAGATCCGGACCGCCTACCGCCAGTACGCCGTGGGCGCCGCCGTGGTGCTCGTCGCGATCGGCGTCGCCGTCGCCACCCTCCCGTGGTGGGGCAGCGCGGCCGTGGCGTTCGTCCTCGTGGGAGCGGGCGTGTGGCTCTACGAGGTCGCCTACGCCCGGGCCGCGACCGCCGTCCGGGAGCGCCTCGCGTGAGCACCGGCGCCCTGGGCGACCTCGACCCCGTCATCCACGCCCCCAAGCGCCTGGCGGCGATGGCGGTGCTGTCCTCCTCCGACCAGGTGACCTTCCAGTTCCTCAAGGAGCACCTCGGCATCGCCGACGCCGACCTGTCCAAGCAGATGTCCGCGCTGGAGGCGGCGGGCTACGTGAAGATCCACAAGTCCGGCCGCGGCCGCGGGTCGAGCACGACGTACTCGCTCACCCGCGACGGGCGCGCCGCCTACCGGCGCCACCGGGCGGCGCTGCAGGCCCTGCTCGCCGAGGACTGAGGCGGGCCGCGAGGAGCGCGGACCCCGGCGTCAGTCCTGCACGGCCTTCGCGATGGTGACGGCGCGCGTCACCCGCTCGCGGTCACCCGCGTGGCGGTGCGCGTCCAGGACGCTGCGCACGACCACCCAGTCGCGGGCCCGGTGCTCGTCCAGCCCCGCCACGTCGACGAGGGTGTGGAAGCGGCGCCGGATCCCGTCGCGCACCGAGTCGCCGGGCACCGCGCCGTACTGCTCGAAGTCGTGGCGCAGGGCGGGCTCGGGCTCGAAGTGCGGGTCCCCCGACAGCGGCTCCGGGTCGATCGCCAGCCAGCCGCGCTCGTCGGTGCCCAGCACGTTGCCGGGGTGCAGGTCGCCGTGGACGGTGGTGCCCGCGCTCGCCGGGTCCGCCCCCAGGTCGCGCGCCAGCGCCAGGCACTGCTCGACGAGGCGGCGCGGGACGGGCACCGAGCGGGCGTCGCGGGCGAGCGCGGCGGCCCGCTCCCCGACGTACGACGGGAGCGTGCGCAGCTGCGGCGGCGCCGGGCGGTGCAGCAGTCCGTAGAGCCCGCCCAGCACCTCGCAGGCCTCGACGTCCCACAGGTCGGCGAGCACCTCGGGGCCGGCCCGCTCGAGCAGCAGGGCGCGCCGTCCGGGGTCGGCGCGTAGCAGGCGCACGGCACCACGGCCGCCCCAGCGCTGCAGCACCAGGTGCTCGTGCTCGGAGGCGGCGTCGGGGAACCCCAGCTTGAGCACCGTCGGCTCCCGGCGCGGGGTGCGCACCGGGACGACGAGCGAGTCCCCGCCGTGCGTCGCCGGCCCGTCGACGACGAGCTCCCAGGCCGCCAGCAGGTCGCTCGTGCGGCGCGGGAGGAGGTCGAGCCACGCGGCGCGATCGTCCCCGGCGTCGCGCTGGGCCTCGAGCCCGGCCGGGAGGGCGAACGGGGTCACCGGGTGCCCGGCTGGTCGGCGAGGTAGCGCCCCGGGGTCGTGCCCGTCACCGACCGGAAGTCGCGGGTGAAGTGGGCCTGGTCGGTGTAGCCCAGGTCGGCGGCCACCGCCGCCAGCGAGGTGGTGCCCGCCTTCAGCGCGACGACGGCGTCGTGCAGCCGCCGGCGCTGGAGCAGCCACTTGGGCGACAGCCCGACCCGCTGCTCGACGAGCCGGTGCAGCGCCCGCTCCCCCAGGCCGTGCGCGGCCGCCACCTCGCTCACGCGGGTGACCTCCGGGTGGGCCTGGAGCCAGGCCACGACCTCGTTGATGAGGAGGCCCTGCGGGTCGACGGGCAGGAGGGTGCGCAGCCGCCGCTCGTACGCCGCGATCGCCGCCCGGTGCCCGCTCTCCGCGCCGGGGTCGGGGCCGACGGCGGCCCGGACCTCGGCGGTCAGCGCCGCGCCGTCCATCGTCGCGAGCTCGGCGAGGTCGCACCAGCCGTCGACCAGCTCGCCGACCGGACGGCCCAGGACGAGCCGCCCCGCCGCGGGCCGCAGCATGACGCCGACGGCGTACCCGTCGCCCTCCAGCACCACCGTGGACAGGCCGCGGGAGACCCCGTAGCAGCGCGCGTAGGTGCCGCTGACGACGAGCAGGCAGACCGGGTGCTGCAGCGTGCTCTGCGTCGACGGCTCGCGCAGCGACCACACGGGGATCCAGTAGCGGTCCACGAGGTCCGCGAGGTCGGGCGAGGGGAGGTAGCGGTGGATGGGGGGCGTCGGCCGGCTCACGCCCGTGAGGTGGGCGCGGTCGATCGGCGTCACGCGCTCCACGGCCCCGTCGCCGCCCCCGTCGTCCACGTGTCCGATTATCACAAGAGCCGCCGCAGGGACGGGCCCTAGCGTCGCGCCCATGAGCGCCCCCGACACCGCCGCCGCCCCTGCCACCGCTGCTCCAGGCGAGCTGCACCCCACCACCGCCTACTACCGCGACCAGTCCGCCCGCTTCGCCGCCGTGCTCGACGGCGTCGACACCACCGGCGGGCGGTGGGACGCCCCCACCCCCTGCGAGGGCTGGACGGTGCGCGACGTCGTCGCCCACGTCGTCGACACCGAGCGGGAATTCCTCGAGCGCCACGACCTCGCCGGCGACCTGCCGGCGGTCGCCACTGCGACCGCCGGGACCGGGAGCGACCCGGCCGCCACCTGGCGGACGTGGTCGGCGGCGGTCCTCGACGTGCTCACCGCCGACGGGGTCGCCGAGCGAGCCTTCGAGGGGTACTTCGGCCCGACGACCGTCGGGGAGACGCTGCGCGACTTCTACGCGTGGGACCTCGTCGTCCACGGCTGGGACGTGGCGCGGGCGACCGGGCAGGACTACCCGATCAGTGACGCCGAGGCCCGCGAGGTCGGGGCCCGGGCGGACGGGTGGGGCGACGCGCTCTACTCCCCCGGCGTCTGTGCCGGACCCGTGGCGGTGGGCGAGGACGCCACCGAGGCCGAGCGGCTGCTGGCGCGGCTGGGCCGCGACCCGTACTGGACGGCGCCCTGAGCGGGACCGGCTCCGGCGAGCGCTGCCGGGCCCGCCGTCGAGCGCGTCCTCAGAGCTCGGCGGGGTCGCCGTTGCCGCCGCACACGACGACGGCGACCCGCTCGTCGGAGGCCGGCACGTAGGCACCCGAGCGCAGGGCCGCCAGCGCCGCTGCACCACCGGGCTCGGTGGCCAGCCGGGTCTGGGCCCACAGCCACGAGCGGGCCTCGCGGATCGCGTCCTCGGTGACGAGCACCGACGTCGCGTCCCGCAGGGCGGCGAACCCGATCTCGCCGATGCGGGAGGCGCCGAGCGAGTCGGCGCCGAGGCCGGACGGGGTGACCTCGACCGGCTCGCCGGCGGCGAGCGCGGCGTGGAGGGTCGGGCAGCCGACGGGCTCCACGGCGACGACGCGGGTCGTCGTACCGGCGAACCAGGCGGCGACGCCGCCCGCCAGACCGCCGCCCCCGACGGCCACGAGCACGGTGTCGAGGCGGTCGCCGACGGCGCCGTCGGCGACCTGCTGCTCGAGCTCGCGGGCCAGCGTGCCCTGCCCGGTGACGGTGAGGGGCGCGTCGTACGCGTGGAGGGCGAGGGCCCCGGGCGCGGCGGCGGCCTCGAGGCTGGCGGCGTAGGCCTCGGCGTACGTCGTGCCGACGAGGTGGACGTGCGCACCGCGGGCGCGCAGGCCCGCGACCTTGACCGCGGGGGCGGTGGCGGGCACGAAGACCTCGGCCGGGATGCCGAGCGTGGCGCCGACGTAGGCGACGGCGAGCCCGTGGTTGCCGCCCGAGGCCGCCACCAGCCGCGCCGGCGTCTCGGGGGCGGCGAGGACGGACGCGAAGGCACCGCGCGGCTTGAACGAGCCCGCGTGCTGCAGCAGCTCGAGCTTGAGCGTCACGAGCTGCCCCTCGACGTCGACGTCGAGGACGGGGGTGCGCCGCACGTACGGCGCGATCGCCGCCGCGACCTCCTCGACCCGGGCGCGGGTCGGGACGACCGTGCTCACTTCTTCGTCTTCTCCGCCGCCTGGGTGGTCGACAGCGCGGCCACGAACGCCTCCTGGGGGACCTCCACGCGACCGACCATCTTCATGCGCTTCTTGCCCTCCTTCTGCTTCTCCAGCAGCTTGCGCTTGCGGCTGATGTCGCCGCCGTAGCACTTCGCGAGCACGTCCTTGCGGATGGCGCGGATGTTCTCGCGGGCGATGACACGGGCGCCGATGGCGGCCTGGATGGGCACCTCGAACTGCTGGCGCGGGATGAGCTCCTTGAGCTTGCCGGCCATCATCACGCCGTAGCCGTAGGCCGCGTCGCGGTGCACGATCGCGGAGAAGGCGTCCACCGGCTCGCCCTGCAGCAGGATGTCCACCTTCACCAGGTCTGCGGTCTGGTCGCCGGACCGCTCGTAGTTGAGCGAGGCGTAGCCCTTGGTCTTCGACTTCAGCTGGTCGAAGAAGTCGAAGGCGATCTCGCCCATCGGCAGCGTGTAGCGCATCTCCACGCGGTCCTCGGACAGGTAGTCCATGCCGAGCAGGGTGCCGCGCTTGGCCTGGCAGAGCTCCATGATCGTGCCGATGTAGTCGGACGGGGCGAGGATCGTGGCGGACACGACCGGCTCGCGGACCTCGTGGATCTTGCCGTCGGGGTACTCGCTGGGGTTGGTGACCGTCAGCTGGGTGCCGTCCTCCATGACGACTTCGTAGACCACGTTGGGCGCGGTCGAGATCAGGTCGAGGTTGAACTCCCGCTCGAGCCGCTCGCGGGTGATCTCCATGTGCAGCAGGCCCAGGAAGCCGCAGCGGAAGCCGAACCCGAGCGCCCCGGACGTCTCCGGCTCGTAGGCCAGCGAGGCGTCGTTGAGCTGCAGCTTCTCCAGCGCGTCGCGCAGCTCGGGGTACTGGTCGCCGTCGATCGGGTAGAGCCCGGCGTAGACCATCGGGGTGGGGTGCGCGTAGCCACCGAGCGGGTCGGTGGCTCCGTGGTGCTGGCTGGTGACGGTGTCGCCGACGCGGGACTGACGGACGTCCTTCACGCCGGTGATCAGGTAGCCGGTCTCGCCGACGCCGAGCTCGCCGGCCTTGAGCGGCTCGGGGCTGATCACGCCGACCTCGAGCATCTCGTGCACGGCGCCGCTCGACATCATCTTGATCCGGTCGCGGTGCTTGAGCGAGCCGTCGACCACCCGCACGTAGGTGACGACGCCGCGGTAGGTGTCGTAGACGGAGTCGAAGATCAACGCCCGCGCCGGCGCGTCGGCGTCGCCGACGGGGGCCGGGACCTGCTTGACGATCTCGTTGAGCAGCGCCTCCACCCCGACGCCGGTCTTGGCGGAGGTCAGGAGCACGTCCTCCGGCTCGCAGCCGACGAGGTTCGCCAGCTCGAGGGCGTACTTGTCGACGTTGGCCGACGGCAGGTCGATCTTGTTGAGCACCGGGATGATGTGCAGGTCGGCGCCCATGGCCAGGTAGAGGTTCGCGAGCGTCTGCGCCTCGATCCCCTGCGCCGCGTCGACCAGCAGGATCGCCGCCTCGCAGGCCTCCAACGAGCGGGAGACCTCGTAGGTGAAGTCGACGTGCCCGGGGGTGTCGATCATGTTGAGCACGTAGGTGCCGGGGCCGGCATCGATGCCGTGCCGCTCGGTCGCCTCCTCGGTGACCGTCCAGGGCATCCGCACGGCCTGCGACTTGATGGTGATGCCGCGCTCGCGCTCGATGTCCATCCGGTCGAGGTACTGCGCCTTGGCCTCACGCTCGCCCACGACGCCGGTCAGCTGCAGCATCCGGTCGGCGAGGGTCGACTTGCCGTGGTCGATGTGCGCGATGATGCAGAAGTTGCGGATGATCGCGGGGTCGGTGCGCCCCGGCTGGGGCACGGCGGACGCAGGCGTAACAGGCACCGACCGATCCTCCCATCCCGTGGGGGCGCCGTCACAACCGGCGCTCGGTGGCGCGCCGCGGGTCACCGATTTGAGGCGGCCGCCGTCGCGCTGGTAGTTTCTCCCCTCGCGTGTCTGGCTGCTCCTGCCCTCATGGGGTGAGCGCCGGCCGCCCCCCGTACGACGTACCCGACGACGAGCACCGAAGGCAGAGGCGCACAGTGGCCAACATCAAGTCCCAGATCAAGCGCAACCGACAGAACGAGCTGCGCCACGAGCGCAACAAGTCGGTCAAGTCCGCCCTGAAGACCGCGGTCCGCAAGTTCCGCGAGGCGGCCGAGTCCGGCGACAAGGACCAGGCCGTCCAGCTGGGTCGCGAGGCGTCCCGCAAGCTCGACAAGGCCGCGTCCAAGGGCGTCATCCACGCCAACCAGGCCGCGAACCGCAAGTCGGCCATCGCGAAGCGCTCCGCTTCCCTCTGACCCGCACTCCGAGCCGGCGCACCGCGCCGCTCGACGTCGTCGTACGCACAGGGCGTCGACCCCTCCGGGGGTCGGCGCCCTTCGGCGTACCCGGGGTCGGCGCCCTCTAACGACCGCGCAGGTCGGCGACGGTGAGGACGAGCCGCTCCAGCGTGTACGCCGCGTCGCCCCCGGCGCCCTTCACGTCGGCGTCGGCGGAGGCGACGGCGCGGATCGCGGCGCGCAGCGCGTCGTCGTCCCAGCCGCGGGCCTGGTCGCGCAGCGTGCGCAGCTTCCACGGCGGCACGCCCACCTCGCGGGCGAGGTCGGCCTCGCGCAGGCCCCGGGGCGCGGACCGGAAGCGGGCCAGCCCGCGCGCGCCGGCGGCGAACGCCGAGGTGACGAGGACCGGCGCGGTGCCCGTGTCCATCGCCCAGCGCAGCTCCTCCAGCGCCTTGGCGCGGCGCCCGCCGTACGCGTGGTCGGCCACCGCGAACGACGTGGCCTCGGCCCGGCCACCGAAGTAGCGGCCCACCTTCTCCGCGTCGATGCGCTGGCCCGCGAAGTCGCTGACCAGCTGGCTCGCGGCGGCGCTGAGCGCCCGCAGGTCGTTGCCGACCGCCTGCACCAGGGCCTCGGCCGCGGGCTCGTCGATCGAGCCGCCCGCGGCGCGCACCTCGCCGGCGACGTAGCGGGGCAGCTCGTGGGCACGCAGCTCGGCCGACTTCACCTCGGTGACGGTCGCCAGCTTGCGCAGCTTCGTCAGCGTGCCGCTGCCCTTCGGGCCGCCGGAGTGCACGAGCACGATGGCCACGTCGTCGGCCGGGGAGGCCGCGTAGGTCAGCAGCCCGTCGACGGACTCGTCGGGCAGGTTCTCCAGCGCCCGGACGACCACGCAGCGCGTGGTCGAGAAGAGCGAGGGCGCCGCGAGCTCGCCGAGGGTGCCCATCGTCAGCTCGGAGGCCGCGCACTCGGAGAGCTCCGCCTCGGCGTCGTGGCCGCGCACGGCGGCGCGCACGGCGACGACGGTGCGCTCGTTGAGGAACTCCTCCTTGCCCGTGACCAGCACGATCCGCCCGAGCACGTCGGCGGCCGAGGGCGCCGAGGTCGAGGCAGGGGCTGAGGCTCGGGACCGCGGGGGCATGGCGGCAGCCTGCCACAGCGCGCCGACGGTCCCGGAACCGTCCTGCCCCGCCCCTCGACCCCGTCCCTCACCCCCGCCGGGAGGTCGTCGCGAGGCCCTCGTCGTCGACCGTCACGGCGAGGTTGCCGAGCAGGTCCGTGCGCAGCACCCGGGCCCCCGCGCCCTCCAGCGCGTGCAGGACGGCGGGCGCCGGGTGGCCGTAGGTGTTGTCGGCCCCGACGCTGACGAGGGCCACCTCCGGCCGCACGGCCGTGAGCAGCCCCAGGTGCTGGTGGGGGCTGCCGTGGTGGGGCACCTTCAGCACGTCGACGTCGAGACCACCTCCCCCGTCGCGGGCCGCGAGCAGGCGCAGCAGCCGCCGCTGGGCGGGCGGCTCGACGTCGCCCGTCAGCAGCACCCGCACCCCGCGCACCTCCGCCAGGAGCACCAGGCTCGCGTCGTTGGCCCCGTCGCCCTCCTCGCCCTCCCCGGGCCCCTCGCCGCCGGACGGCCCGCCCGCGGGCACCGTGCCCGGCGCGGGCCACAGCACCTCGAGGCGCACGTCGCCGACGCGTCGCACGCTCCCGTGGGCCGGTACGGCGACCGCGGCGCCCCGGGCGACGGCGAGCCGGCGTACCTCCGAGGCGGCCGAGGCGGGCGAGGCCAGCGGGCTGACGTCGATCGCACCGACCGCCCGGTCGGCGAGCACGCCCGCCACTCCGCCGGCGTGGTCGTCGTGGAAGTGGGTAACGACGAGCAGCGGCACCGCCGTCACCCCGAGGTCGTCGAGGCACGCGTCGACCGCCGCCGGGTCGCCGCCGGCGTCGACCACCACCGCCTCCCCCGGACCCGCGCGCAGAACCAGCGCGTCCCCCTGGCCGACGTCGCAGGCCACCACCACCCAGTCCCCCGGTGGCCACCCCGGCGTCGGCGGGCGCACCAGCACCACGAGACCGACGGCCACGCAGGTCGCGGCGACCGCGCGCCGACGGCGTAGCAGGGCCGGGGCCAGGGGGACGGCGGCGGCGCACAACAGCGTCAGGAGGGTGACCGCCCCGGCCGAGCTGCCCCACGACAGTGCTGCGGCGGGCAGGTCGGCGCCGGCGCGGGCGACCGCGATCACCCACCCGACGCACCAGGCGGCCACGGTGCCCGGCACCCGGGCCAGCGGCGGGACGACGAGACCCACCAGGCCCCCGGTGAGGCCGAGCACCGTCGCGGGCCCGACCACCGGGGCGACGAGCACGTTCGCGAGCACCGCCACGAGGCTGACCTCGCCCGAGATGCCCGCCACGAGCGGCGTGCAGGCGAGCTGGGCGGCGGCCGGGACGGCGACCGCCTCCGCGACCCACCGCGGCAGCCAGGTGGCCAGCGCGTCGCGCCAGGCGGGCGCGAGCAGGAGGATGCCCGCGGTGGCGAGCACGGAGAGCGCGAAGCCCGCCGTAAGGGCCAGCCACGGCTGCACCAGCAGGAGGGCGACGACGGCCACGCCCAGGCTGCGGGTGCCGCGCTGCAGGCCGTTGCGTCCCAGCCCGACGAGCGCCACGGTGCCCATCGCGGCGGCGCGCACCACGCTGGGCTCCGTGCGGGCCAGCAGCACGAACCCGACGATCCCCAGCACGGCCACGACGAGCTGCCCCCGGCCGCGGACGCCCACCCAGCGCCCCAGCACCAGCAGGAACCCGACGATGAGGGTGAGGTTGGTGCCCGAGACCGCCAGCAGGTGGGTGAGGCCGGTCGTCGCGAAGTCGTCCGCCACCGCGGGGTCGAGGCCGGCGTCGTCCCCCACCACCAGCGAGGGCACGAGCACGGCCTGCTCCGGCGGCCGGTGCGCGACGCTGGCGCGCAGGGCCCGCCGGACGGCGGCGGCGCCGTCCCACCACGCGTCGGGCGCCTCGCGCACGTCGGGGTCGCCGCGGGCCTGCAGCACCGCCGCCAGGTCGCCCCCGTCGGGCTCGGCGAGGCGGCCCGCGACGGCGAGGCGCGCGCCCAGCTCGACCCGTTCCCACGCGGGCGAGGCGATGACGAGCACGCCGGCCGCCACCGCGTGGGTGCGGCCGCGTCCGGTGACCTCCTCGAGCCGGCCGCGGAGCACGACGTAGTCGCTGAACCGGCCCTGGCGCAGCCGCGGGTCACCCGTGACGACCAGCTCGCCGCGGACGCTGGCGCGCTCGGCCGCCAGCTCGGCCACCGGGCCCGTGCCCGCGTCGACCCGGTGGACCGTCGCGACCACGCACGCCACGACGGCGACGCCCAGCAGGGCACCCGCGGTGCGGACGGTGGCTCTCCGGTCGGCCCCGCGGCGCACCAGCAGGGCCGTCGTCAACGCGACCAGCAGGCCCAGCCCGGCGACGGCCGGCACGGTGCGCCCGCCGGGGACGATCAGGCCGACCAGCGCGCCCACCCACGCCGCCAGGCCGAGCGCGGGGGCGCGCAGGTCCGGGGGCGCCGAGACCGACCCGTCGTCACCGGGAGCGCCGCCGGCCCCGGAGCCCGCCACCCCTCAGACCGTCACGAGCGGGGCGAGGCGGGCCAGGGTGGCCTCCCCGATCCCGTCGACCTCGACGAGCTCGTCGACGGAGGTGAACCCGCCGTTGCTCGCGCGCCACTCGACGATCGCCTGGGCGGTGACCGGCCCGACGCCGGGCAGCGTGTCGAGCGCCGCCTCGTCGGCGGTGTTGAGGTCCACCAGTCCGCCCGCGGCCGGGGCACCGGGCGCGCCCCCTGCGCCCCCGACTCCCGGCGGGGGCGCGGCGGGGGCGCCCTCCACCCCGACGAGCACCTGCTCGCCGTCCACGAGGGGCCGGGCGAGGTTCACCCCGGTGAGGTCGACGTCGGGCGGGGCCCCCCCGGCCGCCTCGACGGCGTCGGCCACGCGGGAGCCTGCCGGCAGCACCACGATCCCCGGGCGCGCCACCTTCCCGGCGACGTGCACCACCAGCTCGCCCGTCGCCGCGGGCGCGGCGGCGGGGTCCGCCGTACCGGCCCCGGAGGTCGAGCCCGGGGCCCCGCCGGGAACGCCCCGGCCGCCGCTCCCGGAGCCGCCGTGCCGTCGGCGGGCGCCATCGGGGTGCCGGCCACCTCGGTGGTCGCGGCCCGCGGCGCCGCCACCTCGGTCGGGCGGGAGGCGAGCACCCACCAGGCGAGCAGCGCGAGCGCCACCGCGACGACGACGGCCAGCACCGCCACCTGGCCCGGGCCGACCGCGACCCGTCCCCGCAGGCCGTCGGGCACGGGGAGGACCCGCCGCGGCGCCGGGGCCGCCGCGTGGCGCCCGGGCACGGGCAGCGCCGGGGGCCCGTCGTCGCGGGGGTCGGACCGGCCCGGGGCCGCGTCGCCGGGCGCCGTCGCCGCGCCCATCCGGTCCCACCGGCCGGCGCTGATCCGGGTGTGGTCGTCGAGCAGCGCCCCCGGCTGGAGCCGGGACCGCAGGACCTCGGGGTCGAGCTCGGGTCGTCGCACGCGCATGGGGGCGACGCTAGGAAGGACCGGGGCTCGGCGCAGCGGGGCGCCGACGGTCTGTGGACGAGCGGTCGCGGCCGGCGCCCTGGGGACGAACGGTGGCTCAGGCGGGGCCGGTGCGGGGGGCCACGCAGACCGCGACCGTGCCGGGTCCGGCGTGCACGCCCAGCACGGCGCTCAGCTCGCCGCACCGCACGGGCCGGTCCTCGAGCTGCTCCGCCAGGCGTTCCGCCAGCTGCTCGGCCAGGCTGCCGGCCGGCTCGGGGTTGGCGAGGTGGGCCACGCCGACGTCCACCGGGCGGTCCCCGGCCGCCTCGACCGCCAGGTCCGCGAGGCGGGCCAGGGCCTTGGACGCGGTGCGCACCTTCTCCCGGCTCGCCACCGTGCCGTCGGCGATGGTGAGGATCGGCTTGACGGCCAGCACGCCGCCGAGCAGGGCGGCGGCGGCGCCGACACGGCCACCGCGCCGCAGGTACTCCAGCGTGTGCACGTAGAACAGCGACGTGGCGGCGTCCGCGCGCTCGCGCGCCGCCGCGGCCGCCTGCTCGATGCTCGCGCCCGCCCGCAGGCGCTCGACGGCCGTCTCCACGGCGTACCCCGTCGCCGGTCCGACCTGGCGGGTGTCGACGGTGACGACCCGCAGGTCGACCTGCCGCCCGGCCAGCACGGCCGACTCGTGGGTGCCGCTCACGGCGCCCGAGAGGTGGACGGAGAGCACCTCGTCGTACCCCTGCTCGGCGAGGTCGCGGTAGACCTGCGCGAGCACCGCGGGGCCGGGGCGCGACGTGCTGACCGACGCGCGGGCCCGCAGCGCCTCGGCGACCCGGCCGGCGTCGTACCCCTCCGCGCCCTCGTCGTGCACCTCGTCGTCGACCACCACCTGCAGCGGTACGACGGTCACGCCGAGCTCGCGGGCCGTGGTCAGGTCGAGCTGGGCGGTGGAGTCGGTGACGACCGCCACCCGGCGCCCGTCACCGGTGGACCCGCCGGTCCGCTCGTCACCGCCGCCGCTCACCGTCACGACCTCAGCCGACGACCAGGTTGACGAGCTTCGGGGCCCGCACGATCACCTTGCGCACCGACTTGTCACCGATCGCGGCGACGACCGCGGGGTCCGCGAGCGCCGCGGCCTCCAAGTCGGCCTCGCTGACGTCGGGCGCGACCTCCAGGCGGGCCTTCACCTTGCCCTGCACCTGCACGACCGCGGTGACCGACTCCTCGACGAGCAGCGCCTCGTCGACCGCGGGCCAGCCGGCGCGGGCCACGGTGGGCTCGTGGCCCAGGCGCTCCCACATCTCCTCGGCCGTGTACGGCGCGACGAGCGAGAGCAGGATCGCGACGGCCTCGGCGGCCTCGCGCACGGCGGGGTCGGCCGGGCCGCAGCCCGAGTCGATCGCCTTGCGCGTGGCGTTGACGAGCTCCATCGTGCGGGCCACGACCACGTTGAACCGCATGCCCTCCACCAGCGCCGCCGCGTCGTGCAGCGTGCGGTGGGTGACGCGGCGCAGTGCCACGTCGCCCTGCGCGGCGTCGGCACCCTGCTCGGACGTGACGTCACCGGCGAGGCGCCAGGCGCGCGCCAGGAACTTCAGCGAGCCCGAGGGCGACACGTCCGCCCAGTCGATGTTGTCCTCCGGCGGGCCGGCGAAGACCAGGGTCAGGCGCACGGCGTCGACGCCGAACTCGTCGAGCTGCTCGCCCAGGTTGACGCCGTTGCCCAGCGACTTGCTCATCTTCTTGCCCTGGTTGATCACCACGCCCTGGTTGAGCAGGGAGGTGAACGGCTCGGTGAAGTCGAGCAGGTCCATGTCGTGCAGGACCTTGGTGAAGAACCGGCTGTAGAGCAGGTGCAGGACCGCGTGCTCGACACCGCCGACGTACTGGTCCACCGGACCCCAGCGCTTCAGGTCCGCGGGGTCGAAGGCGCCGTCGGTGAAGCCCGGCGAGCAGTAGCGCAGGTAGTACCAGGACGAGTCGACGAACGTGTCCATCGTGTCGGTGTCCCGCTCGCCCGGGCCGCCGCAGGCCGGGCACGGCACCTCGACCCAGTCACGCGCCGCCGCCAGCGGCGAGGAGCCCTTGGGCTTGAGGTCGGCGCCCTTGAGGTCGGGCAGCACGACCGGCAGCTGGTCGTCGGGCACCGGGACCTCGCCGCAGTCGGGGCAGTGCACGATGGGGATGGGCGCGCCCCAGAAGCGCTGGCGGCTCAGCAGCCAGTCGCGCAGGCGGAAGTTGACCGCGCCGCGACCGGTGCCGTCGGCCTCTAGCTGCTCGAGGATGGTGCGGATGCCGGTGGCCTTGTCGCTCAGCCCGTCCAGCGGCCCCGAGCTCACGTAGGTGCCGTCGCCGGTGGTGGCCACGAAGGTCTCCGCCGGGTCGTCCGCGCCGGTGTCGATGACGCGACGCACGGGCAGGCCCATCGCCTTCGCGAAGTCGAGGTCGCGCTGGTCGTGGGCGGGCACGCCCATCACGGCGCCGGTGCCGTAGTCGGCCAGCACGTAGTCGGAGGCGTACACGTCCAGCCGCTCCCCGTTGACCGGGTTGGTGACGGTGATGCCCAGCGGCACGCCCGTCTTGGGCCGGTCGGTGGCCAGGCGGTCGATGTCGGAGGCCTTGCGGGTCTCCTCCAGGTACGCCGCGAGCGCGTCCGCCTGCTCGGGGGCGACGACCTCGGCGGCCAGCTTGGCGTCGGCGGCGACGACCATGAACGTCGCGCCGAACAGCGTGTCGGGGCGGGTCGTGTAGACGGTCACGACGCGCGTCGAGCCGTCCGCCAGGTGCAGGTCGAAGTCGACGTGCGCGCCCTCGGAGCGGCCGATCCAGTTGCGCTGCAGGGTCAGGACGCGCTCGGGCCAGCGGCCCTCCAGCTGCGCCATGTCGTCGAGCAGGCGCTGGGCGTAGTCGGTGACCTTGAAGTACCACTGCGTCAGCTCGCGCTTGGTCACCACGGCGCCGCAGCGCTCGCAGGCACCGTCGACGACCTGCTCGTTGGCCAGCACGGTCTGGTCGTTGGGGCACCAGTTGACGGGGCTGGCCTTGCGGTAGGCCAGGCCGCGCTCGCGGAAGCGCAGGAAGAGCCACTGCGTCCAGCGGTAGTACTCCGGGTCGGAGGTGTGCAGACGCCGCGACCAGTCGAAGCTGAGGCCGTACTTGCGGAACGAGCCGGCCTGGGTCTCGATGTTGGCGTAGGTGTACGTCGCGGGGTGCTCGTCGCGCTTGATCGCCGCGTTCTCCGCCGGCAGGCCGAAGGAGTCCCAGCCGATGGGGTTGAGCACCTCGTAGCCGCGCTGCCACCAGTAGCGGGCGAGCACGTCGTGCAGCGCCGTGACCTCGGCGTGGCCCATGTGCAGGTCGCCCGAGGGGTAGGGGAACATCGTCAGGGCGTAGCGCTTCTCGCGCTCACCGGCGTCGACGAGCGCGTCGTCGGCACGGAAGGGGTCGAGGGCCTCCCACACCGGCAGCCACTTGGCCTGCAGTGCTGCCGGGTCGTAGGTCTCGCGCTCGTCCGCGTGCGTCTCGCTCATCTCTCGCTCTCCTCGAAGTCCCTGCTCCCGACATGAAAAAACCCCTCGCGGGCCGAGGGGTTGCCGCGCGACCTGGACGGTCAGCGCGGCGGGGTAAGGAGCAGGGAGCAGGTCGTCACGGGCGCGATCCTAGCGCCTCCGGCGCCCGACGCGCCCGCGCCCGCCCGGGGTGACCGGACGGGCGCGGGACGGGGTCGCGCGAGGGGGTCGCGCGAAGGGGTCTCAGACCAGGCGCTGCTTCGGCGTCGACTCGGCGACCAGCGCGCCGTCACGGGTGACGACACCGCCGAGCACCTCGTCGATCCGGGCGAGGGCGTCCTCGGGGATGGTGACGCCCGCGGCCTTGACGTTGTCCTCGAGCTGCTCGGGGCGCGACGCGCCCACGATGGCGGCGGAGACGTTGTCGTTCTGCAGCACCCAGGCGATGGCGAGCGCGGCCATGGTGAGGCCGAGGTCGTCGGCCACCGGCTTGAGCTCCTGCACGGCGGTGAGCGTCTCGTCGTTCATGAAGCGCTTGATCATGTTGGCGCCGCCGGACTCGTCGGTGGCCCGCGAGCCCTCGGGCAGCGGCTGGCCCGGCACGTACTTGCCGGTCAGCACGCCCTGGGCGATGGGCGACCAGACGATCTGGCCGATGCCGAGCTCGGCGCAGGTCGGCACGACCTCGTCCTCGATGACCCGCCAGAGCATCGAGTACTGCGGCTGGCTGGAGACCAGCGGGATCCGCAGCTCCTGCGCGAGCGCGTGGGCGGCCCGGATCTGCTCCGGGGTCCACTCGCTGACGCCGATGTAGTGGGCCTTGCCCGCGTGGACGATGTCGGCGAACGCCTGCATCGTCTCCTCCAGCGGGGTGAAGGAGTCGAAGCGGTGGGCCTGGTAGAGGTCGACGTAGTCGGTCTGCAGGCGGCGCAGCGACGCGTCGATCGACTCCATGACGTGCTTGCGGGACAGGCCGGTGTCGTTCTTGCCCTTGGGGTCGGGGCCGACGGGCCAGTAGACCTTCGTGAAGATCTCCAGCGACTCGCGGCGCTGGCCCTTGAGGGCCTCGCCGAGCACCGTCTCCGCCTTGCCGTTGGCGTAGACGTCGGCGGTGTCGAAGGAGGTGATGCCCAGGTCGAGCGCCTTGTGGACGCACCGGGTGGCGATGTCGTTCTCCACCTGGGACCCGTGGGTCAGCCAGTTGCCGTAGGTGATGGCGGAGATCTGCATGCCGGATCGGCCGAGGTGACGGAATTCCATGCCTCCCATCCTGCCGGGCCCCCGGTGAGTGCCCCTCTCGCACCCCTCAGCGTCGCTGGCGCGGGGTCCGCCCGGTCCACCGCCGGTGCGCGTGGATGAAGCTCGACGCCTCGGCGTACCCCAGCCGCAGCGCCACGTCGTCGAGGCTGAGGGTGGTGGCCAGCAGCTCGGCCGCGAGCGTGCTGCGCACCTCGTCGAGCAGCTCGGAGTACGACGTGCCCTCCCCCGCCAGCCGCCGGCGCAGCGTGCGCTCGCTCAGCCCCAGCCGCGCGGCCACCGCGGACGCGGGGGCGCCGGCGGAGAGCTCCTGGGCGACGAGCACCCGCACCTCCTGCGCCACCCCGGTGCGGGCGCGGCGGCGCGACACCAGGTCGGCGCACAGGCCCTCGCAGACCGCGACCGTCTGCGGGTTGCCCTGCGGGAGGCTCCGGGCGAGGTGGTGGGCGGCGAAGGTGATCTCGGCGCGCTCCTCGGAGTGCTGGGTGCGCACGGGCATGTCGGGCAGGAGCTCGGTGAGGGCGGTCGCGATGGCGACCGCGTCGCGGGCGACGAGGAAGGCCCGCACGTCGGCGGGCAGCGTCGTGCCGTCGACGACGACGCGCACGGCGCCCTCCGACGACCCGCCGCCGGCGGCCGGCACCAGCTCGGCGCGCGGCAGGGCGAAGGTGAAGCTGAGGTCGAGGTAGCGCGTGGCCATCGTGACGGCGTCGGCCAGCGTGGGGCTCGCGAGCAGCGCGAACCCGAAGATCCCGAACGAGCTGAGGTGGTAGGCGCCGCCGACCTCGGCGCCGAGCCGGGCGTCCCCGCCCTGCCCGCCCTCCCCGCCCTGCCCGCCCTGCCCCGTGGGGGCGCTGCCGCGGAGGTGGCGCAGCAGCGCGCGCACGACGGTGAGCTCCTGGTCGGCGGTGACCTCCCGCTCCCCCGCCGGGCCGACGCGGACGTCGGCGACGGCCAGGCCGGTGCCCCGCAGCAGCTCGCCCGCGTCGAGCCCGCGGGAGCGCGCCCAGTCGAGCAGGACGGCCACCCCGGCCACCGACCGCGGGAAGCGCCAGTCCTGCGGCACCGGGTCGGGGAACGCGACGCCACCGTCGACGGGGAGACCAACCATGGCCGGAATCATGGATCACCTGGCCGCGAATGTCTCGTGGCTCACACGTGCGGCCTCCTAGCGTCGCCGCCATGACGACCACCCGTCCCCTCCCGGAGGCCCGCCCCGAGGCCCGCCCGGAGGCCCCCGTGCGTCTCTCGGCCGTCGTGATCGGCGCCGGGTTCGCCGGCCTCGCCGCCGCGGACACGCTGCGTGCGGAGGGCGTCGACGTCGTCGTCCTCGAGCGCGCGGACGGCGTCGGCGGCGTGTGGCGCGACAACACCTACCCGGGTGCCGCGTGCGACGTGCCGTCCTCCCTCTACTCGTTCTCGTTCGACTCCAACCCCGGCTGGCGGCGGGTCTACTCCGAGCAGCCGGACATCCTGGCCTACCTGGAGCGGGTCGCCGACCGCCGCGGCCTGCGCCCCCTCGTGCGCACCGGCGCGCGGGCGGTGGCCGCGACGTACGGCGACGCGACCGGCCGCTGGACGGTCACCCTCGCCTCGGGCGAGGCGCTGGAGACCGACCTGGTCGTCAGCGCGGTGGGGCAGCTGAGCGAGCCCGTCGTACCGGCCCTGCCGGGGCTCGAGTCGTTCGCCGGGCCCGTCTTCCACTCCGCCACGTGGCGCCACGACGTCGACCTCGCCGGCAAGCGGGTCGCGGTGGTCGGCACGGGGGCCAGCGCGATCCAGCTCGTGCCGGGCATCGCGGACCGGGCGGGCTCGATCACGGTCTTCCAGCGCTCGGCGCCCTACGTCGTGATGAAGCCCGACGGCGCCTACCCCGAGCGGCTGCGGCGCCTGCTGGCGCGCTCGGCGGTGCTGCGCCGCGTCGAGCGTCGCGGCGTGTGGCACCTGTCGGAGTGGCTCAACGGCGCGCTCACCGGGGCCCTGCCCCGCTCGGTGCTCCCCCGCGTGCTCCACCGCGCCTGGCGGCTCCACCTGCGCCGGCAGGTGCGCGACCCCGACCTGCGCCGGCGGCTCGTGCCGAAGGACCCGCTGGGCTGCAAGCGGCTGCTCTTCTCCAACGACTGGTACCGCACCCTGGACCGCCCGCACGTCGACGTCGTCACCGCGCCCGTCGCCCGGGTAGAGCCCGACGCCGTCGTCGACGGCGACGGCCGGCGCCACGAGGTGGACGTGGTGATCTGGGGCACCGGGTTCGCCGCCACCGACTTCCTGCGCCACCTCGAGGTCACCGGCCGCGACGGCGAGCGGCTGCACGAGACGTGGCGCCACGGCGCCAGCGCCCACCTCGGCGTCACGGTGCCCGGGTTCCCCGGGCTGGCGCTCATGTACGGCCCCAACACCAACCTGGGCGGCTCCAGCATCCTCGGGATGATCGAGCCCCAGGCGGCGTACGTCGCGCAGCTGGCCCGCGCGACGGCCGCGGCCCGCGCCCGCGGGGCGGCGGGGCTCGACGTGCGCCGGGAGGTGGCCGAGTCCTACGACCGCGAGGTGCAGGAGCGGCTGGCGCGCAGCGTCTGGGCCGGCTGCGCGAGCTGGTACCGCACCGTGACCGGCCGTATCACCACGAACTGGCCGGGCACGGTGGCGGAGTACCAGCGCCGCACCGCCGTGCTCGAGCTCGACGACTACGAGGAGGTGAGGGCATGCCGCACGACCACGACGTCCTCGTGATCGGCTCCGGCTTCGGCGGGAGCGTCACGGCGCTGCGCCTGGTGGAGAAGGGCTACCGGGTGGGCGTGCTCGAGGCGGGGCGGCGCTTCGCCGACGACGAGTTCGCCACGTCGTCGTGGCGGCTGCGCGACTACGTCTTCGCGCCCCGCATGGGCCTGTCCGGCATCCAGCGGATGACGCTGCTCGGCGACGTGCTCGTGCTGTCGGGGGCGGGCGTCGGCGGCGGCTCGCTGGTCTACGCCAACACGCTCTACGAGCCGGGCGAGACCTTCTACCGCGACCCGTCGTGGGCGCGGTTCACCGACTGGCGCGACGAGCTGCGCGGCCCCTACGACCAGGCCCGGCGGATGCTGGGCGTGACGACGTACCCCCGCACCACCCCCTCGGACGAGGTGATGCGGCGGGCGGCCGAGGACCTCGGGGTCGCGGACTCGTTCGTGCCGACACCGATCGGCGTGCTGCGGGCCGAGGACCACGGCGTCGCGCCCGGCGAGCGGGTGGCCGACCCGTACTTCGGCGGCCGCGGACCGGAGCGCACGGCCTGCACCGACTGCGGCTCCTGCATGACCGGGTGCCGGGTGGGCGCCAAGAACACGCTGGTGAAGAACTACCTCCACCTCGCCGAGCAGGCCGGGGCCGAGGTGCACGCGATGACCACGGTCACCGACGTGCGGCCTCTGCCGGGCGGCGGGTACGCCGTCACGACGCGCCCGTCGGGCTCGCTCCGGACGGGCCGCACGTTCACCGCGGAGCAGGTCGTGTTCTCGGCGGCCGCGCTCGGCACGCAGCGGCTGCTGCACCGGCTGCGTGCCTCGGGCTCGCTGCCGCACGTCTCGCCACGCCTCGGCGAGCTGTCGCGCACCAACTCCGAGGCCATCCTCGGGGTGCGCGCGAAGCGGTCGGGGCGCCACGGCGCGACCGACTTCAGCGAGGGCGTGGCCATCACCTCCTCGATCCACCTCGACGACTCCACCCACGTCGAGCCGGTGCGCTACGGCCCGGGGTCCAACGCGATGGCCCTGCTGATGGCGACGCTCGCCGACCCCGAGGAGGGGGTGCTGCGCTGGCGCGTCGGCCTGCGCGAGATGTGGCGCAAGCGGCGCTCGCTGCTGGCGTTCCACGACCCGCGCGACTGGTCGGAGCGCACCATCGTGCTGCTCGTCATGCAGTCGCTCGACAACTCGCTGACCACGGGGCTCCGCAGGCGGCGGCTCACCGGCCGCCCGGGGCGCCGGCTGACGGCCCGGCCGGGCGAGGGCGAGCCGAACCCCGTGTGGATCCCCGCGGGCCACGCCCTGGCGCGCCGGATCGCCGAGCAGGTCGACGGCGAGCCCGCCGGCGCCTGGAACGACCTCGTCGACGTGCCGACGACCGGCCACTTCACCGGCGGCTGCCGGATGGGGGCCGACGCCGAGGAGGGCGTCATCGACCCGTACCACCGCGTCCACGGCCACCCGGGCCTGCACGTCGTCGACGGCTCGGCGCTCTGCGCGAACCTGGGCGTGAACCCGTCGCTGTCGATCACCGCGCTGGCCGAGCGCGCCGTCGCGCTGTGGCCCAACAAGGGCGAGGCCGACCCGCGCCCGCCGCTGGGTGCGCCGTACCAGCGGATCACCCCGGTCGCGCCCCGGCACCCCGTGGTGCCGACGAGCGCCCCCGCCGCCCTGCGGCTGGGCCCGACCGTCACGAAGGCGCCGGCGTGAGCGCCGGCTACCCGCCGGAGCCGTGGGACCTGACGGGCCGCGGCTGGATCACCGCGTGGCGCGTGCGCCGCGGCGCGCTGCCGCCGCTGCCCGCGGGCGTGCGAGCGGTGGGCGGGGTCGCGGTCACGATGTTCGTGGACTACCGCCCGCCGGGGCAGATGACGTACGGCGAGCTGCTGGCCGGGGTCGTCGTGCGCTCCGGGGCGCGGGTGGGACTGGCGATCACCGACATCTGGGTCGACTCCCCCGCCTCGCGCGACGGCGGGCGCGAGCTGTGGGGCGTGCCGAAGGACCTCGCGTCGTTCCCCGCCCTCGGCGACGGCGCGCTCGAGGCCCGGCAGGACGGCACGCCGCTGGCCCGCGCGACCTTCCGGCCGGGCCGGCTGCCCGGCGTACCTCTGCCGCTCGCGACGACCGCCCACATCGCGCAGACCCTGCCGGTCGGCCCGCCGGACGCACCGGGCGCCTCGACGGTGTGGACGCCGGTGCGGGCGAGCGCGCGGTCGGTGCGGCTGACCCGGGCCCGGTGGGAGTCGCCGCCGGACGGACCGCTGGCATGGCTCACCGGGGCCCGTCCGATCGCCAGCGTCCGCGTCGACGGGTTCGCGATGCGCTTCGGCTCCTGAGGGCGGCCGCCGCCCGGGTCAGGGGCGCCAGGCGGGGTCGCGGCCCAGGAAGGCCATGAGCCGCTCGGGCGCCGGGGCGTCGTCCGGTACGGCGACCCGCTCGCCGAACTGCCCGCTCGCGCGCAGCATCGCCTCGGCCGGCTCCATGCCGGCGAGGACCGCCGCGCACCACTGCGGGTCCAGGCCGTGCGGCTGGCCCGAGGAGCGCGCGAGGTCCCAGGCGTGGAGGAACACGTCGGTCGTGTAGAAGCGGTCGATCGCCACCGGCACCGGCAGCTCGCCGACGTGCGGGTTGGCGAGCACGAGCGCGTCGCTGGCCGGGTCGTCGAGCAGGTCCTGCACGGCGACGGAGTGGTGGCGCCAGGCGGCAACGGGGTCGGTCGCGGCCCCGGGCCCGCCGGGCAGCTCGACGCCCGAGCCGCCGAGGAAGCCGGGCAGCCACTCCACGAGGTGCCCGACGACGTCGCGGGCGCGCCACTCGGCGACCGGGGTGGGCGCGTCCCAGTCGGTGACGCCGTCGACGATCGTGGACAGGTTCGCGACCGCCGCGGCGTGGGTGCGGGCGTGCTCGGCGCTCATCGGGCGCCGCCCGCGACGGGCTCGAGGCGCACGACGACCGACTTCGAGGTGGGCGTGCGGCTGGTGTCGGCGTAGGAGCCGAGCGGCACGAGCACGTTGGTCTCCGGGTAGTACGCCGCCGCGCAGCCCCGCGGCGTCGCGTAGGCCACGACGCGGAACGCGGGCGCCCGGCGGTCGCCGTCCTCCCACTCGGAGACGAGGTCGACGACGTCGCCGTCGGCGAGGCCCTGCTCGCGCAGGTCGTCGGGGTGCACGAACACCACCCGGCGCCCGCCGCTGATGCCGCGGTAGCGGTCGTCGCGGCCGTAGATCGTGGTGTTGTACTGGTCGTGCGAGCGCACCGTCTGCAGCAGCAGGCGCCCCGGCGGGACCCGGGGGTACTCGAGCGGGTTGACCGTCAGCTCCGCCCGGCCCGACGGGGTCGCGAACGCTCGCTCGTCCCGTGGCTGGTGGGGCAGCACGAAGCCGCCCGGCTCGTCGATCCTCCGCTCGAAGTCCTCGAACCCGGGTACGACGCGCTCCACCGCCGCGCGCACCGTCGCGTAGTCGTCGCGGAAGGCCCGCCAGTCGGCGACCGGCGCGCCCGGCCGCCCGTCGAGCAGGCGCTCCGCCAGCTCGGTGATGATCGCGACCTCGCTGCGCAGGTGCTCGCTCGGGGGCTCGAGCCGGCCCTCGGAGGCGTGGACCGCGCACATCGAGTCCTCGACCGTGACGCGCTGCGGCCCCGTGGCCTGCACGTCGCGGTCGGTGCGGCCCAGCGTCGGGAGGATGAGGGCCCGGCGTCCGTGCACCACGTGGGAGCGGTTGAGCTTGGTGGAGACCTGCACCGTCAGCTCGAGCGACGCGAGCGCCGCCTCGGTCACGGCGGTGTCAGGGGTGGCGCGGGCGAAGTTGCCGCCCATCCCGAGGAACACCTTCGCCGTGCCGTCGCGCATGGCCTCGATGGCCCCGACGGTGTCGAGGCCGTGGGCGCGCGGGGAGGCGAAGGAGAACTCGGCGTCGAGGGCGTCGTGGAACGCGTCCGGCATCCGCTCGAAGATGCCCATGGTGCGGTCGCCCTGCACGTTGGAGTGGCCGCGCACCGGGCAGAGGCCCGCGCCGGGCTTGCCGATGTTGCCCTGGAGCAGCAGCAGGTTGACCGCGTCGCGCAGCATCGGCACCGAGTGCTTGTGCTGGGTGAGGCCCATGGCCCAGCACAGGACGGTCGAGCGGGAGGCGAGCAGCAGCTCCGCCACCTCCTCGACCTGGGCCCGGGGCAGGCCGGTGGCGGTCTCGACCTCGGCCCAGTCCAGGGCCCGCAGGTGGGCGGCGTACTCCTCGAACCCGCGGGTGTGCGCGGCGAGGAAGTCGTGGTCGAGCACCGTGCCGGGGGCCGCGTCCTCGGCCTCGAGCAGCAGGGCGCCGAGGGCCTGGAAGAGGGCCTGGTCGCCGCCGAGGCGCACCTGGAGGTACACGTCGGCGAGGTCGGTCCCGCTGCCGACGACGCCGCGGGGCTTCTGGGGGTTGTCGAAGCGCAGCAGCCCGGCCTCGCGCAGCGGGTTGATCGCGACGATGCGCCCGCCGGCCCGCTTGGTCTTCTCGAGCGCGGAGAGCATGCGGGGGTGGTTGGTGCCGGGGTTCTGCCCCGCGACGATGACGAGCTCGGCGGTCTCGACGTCCAGCAGCGAGACGCTGCCCTTGCCGATGCCGATCGTCTCGGTCAGCGCCGAGCCGCTCGACTCGTGGCACATGTTGGAGCAGTCGGGGAGGTTGTTCGTGCCGAGCCCGCGGGCCAGCAGCTGCCAGCAGAACGCGGCCTCGTTCGACGTGCGGCCCGAGGTGTAGAAGACGAGCTCGTCGGGGCTGGACAGGCGGGCGACCTCCTCGGCCACCACGTCGTACGCCTCCTCCCAGCTGACGGGCCGGTAGTGCGTCGCGCCCTCGTCGAGCAGCATCGGGTGGGTGAGCCGGCCCTGCTGGCCCAGCGAGTAGTCGTCCCAGGTCGCCAGCTCGCCCACCGGGTGGGCGGCGAAGAACTCCGGCGGCACGCGCCGCTTCGTCGCCTCCTCCGCCACGGCCTTCGCGCCGTTCTCGCAGAACTCCGCGCGGCTGCGGTGCTTGGCCTCCGGCCACGCGCAGCCGGGGCAGTCGAAGCCGTGGGTCTGGTTGACGAGCGCGAGGGTGCGGGCCGTGCGGGCCACGCCCATCTGCTCCACCGCCATCTGCGTGGCGCGGGCGACGGCCGGCACGCCGACGGCGCGCTCCTTCGCCGGCCCCACCTCCAGCGCCGTCTCGTCGATGTTCTCGACCGCGCGGTCGACCGAGCTGCGACGCACCACGACGTCCCTCCCCTGCTGGCTAGGCTGGCGGCCAACCTACTCCTCCACGAAGGGGGCCGCCCGTGGCCGGCAAGCGGGTACGCCGTGTGCGTGCCACCGTCCTGCGCCTGCCCGCGCCCGCGACCACGGAGGCGGGGGCGGGGGCCGCGGCGGGAGCGACGACGACCCTGACCCGTCGCACCGGCGAGGAGCACCTGGCCGTCGAGGAGCCGCTCGAGGTCCGCGTCGGGGGCGCCTCGTACGCCGTCACCATGCGCACCCCCGGCGACGACTTCGACCTGGTGGCCGGGTTCCTCGTCGGCGACGGCGTGCTGCGGACGCCGACCGACCTCGTCGCCCTGCGCTACTGCGCGGGCGTGGGACCCGACGGGCTGCAGACCTACAACGTCGTCGACGCCACCGTCTCCCCCGTCGCGGCCGCCGTGGCCGCCACGCGCGGGCGGCGGGTCGAGGGCACGAGCGCGTGCGGTGTCTGCGGGCTGGAGTCGATCGACGCGGTCGCCACCACCTCCAGCCACGACCTGGGCGCCGACCCGGCGGTGGTGGACGCCGAGGTGCTGGTCGGGCTCCCCGAGCGCCTGCGGGAGCAGCAGGGCGACTTCGAGCGCACCGGCGGGGTCCACGCGGCCGGGCTGTTCACGGCCGCCGGCGACCGGCTCGTCGTGCGCGAGGACGTCGGGCGGCACAACGCCGTCGACAAGGTCGTCGGCTGGGCGCACCGCGAGCGGCGCCTCCCCCTGCGCGGCACCGTCCTGCAGGTCAGCGGACGCGCCTCCTTCGAGCTCGCGCAGAAGGCCGTCATGGCCGGCGTGCCCGCCCTCGCCGCCGTCGGCGCGCCGTCGTCGCTCGCCGTCGAGCTCGCGCAGCGCACCGGCCTGACCCTCGTCGGCTTCTCCCGCGGCGACCGCCTCACCGTGTACGCCGGAGGCGACCGCATCCGCGGGTGAGCACCGGCGGCCGGGGTGGGCGCGAGTACGTCGGTGGTCGAGGTGGGCGCGCCTCGCCGGTGGTCGAGGTGGCCGCGCCTCCCCGGCGATCGCGGCGGCCGCGAGGTACGCCGGTGGTTGAGGTGGCCGCGCCAGCGGCCCTCGAGGTGGCCGCGAGGTACGCCGGTGGTTGAGGTGGCCGCGCCAGCGGCCCTCGAAACCACGGGGCGTCGAGGTGGCCGCGCCTCGCCGGTGGTTGAGGTCGCCGCGCGCGCCGGTGGTTGAGGTGACCGCGCTCATCCGGTGGTTGAGGTGGCCGCGCCAGCGGCCCTCGAAACCACGATCGAGTTCCCCCGGCGGACCCATCCGAGCGCCCTCAAGATTTCTCAGAACCTCTTCCCCAAGCCCCGTTCCTGGACCGAAGAATGTCGGTGCCCACCCCTAGCGTTGTGGTCATGAACCACCCGAGCAGCGCAGTCGTCGAGGCCCCTCTGGCCCTCGACTCGACCGCGCTGCTCGCCACCGCCCGCGCGGCCGCAGCCGCCCAACAGGCGGCCGAGGTCGCCACCCTCGTCGCGGTCGCGGACTGGGCCGACGCCCACACCGACGGCACCGTCGGTGACCCCATCGGGCCTCTCGGGCTGTGGCACGAAGACCCCGATGCCGTTCCCGGCGGGGACCGGTTCCTCGAGCTCGGCGGGCCGGGAGCACCCCTGGTCTCGGAGTTCTGCCTCCACGAGATCTCCGCCGCCCTCGGCCGCTCCGTCGCGTCAGGTCGGCCGCTGGTCGGGGATGCGATCGAGCTGCGCCACCGCTTGCCCCGTCTGTGGGCGCGGGTGCTCGCCGGCGCCGATCCCGCCCACCAGCGGCGGGCGCTGCCGGTGTGGCGGGCGCGCAAGATCGCGGCCCTCACCCGAACGCTCACGGCTGAGGGCGCGGACTTCGTGGACCGCAACCTGGCCCCCGTCGCGCACCGGGCGACAATGCCGACTGTCGAGCGACTGGTCGCCGAAGCGACCGCCCGGTTCGACCCCGAGAACGCCGAGCTCGACCGCGCCGACGCAGACGCGGGCCGGTACTTCACCATCGAGACCACCCCGGTCCACGCAGCGTCACCGTGGACCGGAGTCGTCCCCGTCCACGGCACCCTCGACGTCGCCGACGCCCTCGACCTGAACAACGCCGTGCAGCGCGTCGCGGCCGACCTCGCCGCAGCCGGCTGCGACGCCGACCTCGACGTCCGCCGCTCCATGGCCGTCGGCGAGCTCGCCCGACGACAGACCGCCCTCGACCTCTACGGCGCTGACCCAGCCAGCGATGTGGCCAGCGATGCGGCACGAGCCAGCTCCACCCGGACGCCCGCGCGGCAGGTGGTGCTCTACGTCCACCTGTCCGACGCCGCCATCACCGCCTACCGATCCGGCGACGGCCCCGGCATCGACCCGACCACCGGCGGCACCGGGATCGACCTCGCCCGCCTCGAGAACACCCGCAGCCTCGTTACCGCCGACCATGTCCGCGACTGGTGCGGGACGCCCGGCACCAAGGTGATCGTGAAGCCCGTCATCGACCTCGCCGAGCACGTCGCCGTCGATGCCTACGAGATCCCCGACCGGATCGCCGAACGCGTCCGCCTCGATCGACCCACCTGCGCGTTCCCCTACTGCGGGCGACCATCGCGCGGGCTCGACCTCGACCACATCGAGCCCTACCGGTCGAACGCAGCACCAGGCGCAGGTCAGACCTCCACCGACAACCTCGCCCCGCTCTGCCGCGGCCACCACCGCGTCAAGACCCACCCCTCACCGACCGGCGCCAGCCCACCCGGTCGAGACCATCCGCCCGGCAGCGACCCGCCGGACCGGCGATGGCGCTACCACCGCGACCCGCTCGGCACCTACGTCTGGACCAGCCCGCATGGGCTCCGGTATGCCGTCGACTCCACCGGCACCGCGCCGCTCAGCTAGCCGACCCAGCTAGCCCTCGTCACGCCGACCCCGCCGCGGCACCATCGCGTCGGGGCCGGCGGCATGCCCGGGCGTGGTTTCGAGGGCCGCTGGCGCGGCCACCTCAACCACCGGGCACGCAGCGCGGCCACCTCAACCACCGGGCACGCAGCGCGGCCACCTCAACCACCGGGCACGCAGCGCGGCCACCTCAACCACCGGGCACGCAGCGCGGCCACCTCAACCACCGGGCACGCAGCGCGGCCACCTCAACCACCGGGCACGCAGCGCGGCCAGCTCGACCACCCGTCGTACCCGCGCGGCCGCCTCAACCACCGGAGCACAGCGCGGCCACCCAACCACCGGCACCCCGCGCTGCCCCGACGCCGGTGGTTGAGGTGGGTGCGCCAGCACCCCTCGAAACCATCCACGGGCCCGAACGGCACGGAGGCGCGGTGCCAGCGATAAGTCATCCACTACCGCTCCTACCGCGACCCGCGCGAAGCGCCGCGACCGCTACGGCTCCAGGGTGTAGCCCAGGCCGGAGGAGGTGACGAGGTGGCGCAGGTGGGCGGGGTCGGTCTCGAGCTTCCCGCGCAACTGCGCGGTGTAGACCCGCAGGCGGGCCCGTCCTGACGCGACGCCGACCGGGCCGTGGCGCGCCTCACTTGGATCAGCGGCCACGTTCCCCCATGGTGGAGTGATGCCTCCCGAGCTCATGCAGCTGCTCTGGTCCACGGGCGTCGTGGTGGCCGTCTCCGTCGCGATCGGCGCGCTCGTCCCCGCCGTCGTACGACGGGTCGGTCACCGCTGGCCGCCCGCCGAGGACCTCGTCCGCACAGCACGGTTCCCCTTCCGGGTGCTCGTGCTCGTCATCGGCCTCAACGCCGTGGTCGCGGCGAACCGACCACGCGGGGCCGGCACGGAGCTGTGGGACACGCTCGCGCTCGGCCTGCGCATCCTCGGCATCGTCAACGGGGCGTGGCTGCTGGCGGTCGTGGTGCTCTTCGTCGTGGACGCCGCGCTGCGCCGCGCGGACCTCGGGCTGGACCCGCGCAACGCCAAGCGCGTGCGCACCCAGGTGCAGGTCGCGCGCCGCCTCGTCGTCGTCGGCATCGTCGTCGTCGCGCTCGGCGCGATCCTGCTGTCCTTCCCGGGCGTGCGCGCCGTCGGCGCCAGCCTCCTGGCCTCCGCCGGTCTGCTCTCCGTCGTGGCCGCCCTCGCCGCCCAGTCGACCCTCGGCAACCTCTTCGCCGGCCTGCAGCTCGCCTTCAGCGACGCCATCCGCATCGACGACGTGGTGATCGTCGAGGAGGAGTACGGGACCATCGAGGAGATCACGCTGTCCTACGTCGTCGTGAAGATCTGGGACGACCGCCGCCTCGTGCTGCCCTGCACCTACTTCACGAGCAACCCGTTCGAGAACTGGACGCGCAAGGACTCCGAGATGATGGGCACCGTCGAGCTCGACCTCGACTGGCACATCGACCTCGACGGCCTGCGGGGCGAGTTCGAGCGCGTCCTGGCCGAGACGGAGCTCTTCAACGGCCGCGCCAGCGGTCTCGTCGTCACCGAGGCCACGCAGGGCTTCGTGCAGGTGCGCGCCAGCGTCACCGCCGACGACCCGGGCACCCTCTTCGACCTGCGCTGCCTCGTGCGCGAGCGCCTCGTCGCGTGGGTCCAGCAGCACAACCCCGAGGCCCTGCCGCGCCAGCGCCTCGAGGTCGTCGCGGCCTGACCTGCCCCTGACCTACCCCGGCACCCGCCGTCCCGCGCTACGGCACGGGCCGGCGGGTGTCGTACGCCGGGTCCGTCGCCCGCCGGCGCGGACGCTCCGGGCCCGATCCCCCGGGCACCCCCGGCACCCTCCCGACCGCCGCCGCCAGCACGACGGCCAGCACCGCGACCAGCACCCCCAGCACCACGAGCGCCACCGCCACCACCTCCTCGACCGGCCCCCGCCGGCCGAGAGCACGGCCCGAGTGGACCGCCCACCCCGGACACGACGCGCGGTCCAATCCCCCCACGGCGGACTCCCGGAGCACCTCCACGGGGCTCATCAGGTCCACCGGCCCCGGATTGGACCTGCGCACCGGGGGCGTGGACTGGTTTCATGGGAGCGTGCGCCCCTCTCCCGCCCTCGCTCCCCCGTCCCCGCGCCGCCCCTCGCCGCACGGTCCGGTCGCCCACCCCGCGGCCCGGGCGCACGTGGGCGCGCGGCGCTTGGCGACGCTGCTCGGCCCGGGCTCGGACGCCGTCGGCGGAGCCGCGTACGTCGCCCTCGCCGACCGCGTGCGACTCCTGGTCGAGGACGGGCGCCTGGCACCGCAGACGCGCCTGCCGGCGGAGCGCGAGCTCGCCGAGGAGCTGGGACGCAGCCGCACCACGATCGTCTCGGCCTACGCCCGCCTACGGGACTCGGGCCACCTCGTCAGCCTGCGCGGCTCGGGCAGCGTCACCGTGCTCCCGGCCGCGAGCGCCGAGCGCGCGGGCATCGACTTCGCCCACGCGGTCCCGGAGCCGGTGCCCGGCCTGGCCGGCATCCTGCAGGAGGTGGCGGCGGACGCCGCGGGCGTCCTCGCCCTCGGCGGGTTCGACGTGCTCGGCGACCTCGCGCTGCGCCGCCAGGTCGCCGAGCGCTACACGCGGCGCGGTCTGCCGACGACGCCCGACGAGGTGATGGTGACCCTCGGCGCGCAGCACGGGCTGGCTCTGGTGGCCCGCACGCTGCTGCGCCCGGGCGACCGGGTGCTGGTCGAGTCCCCGACGTACCCCCACGGCTACGAGGCCCTGCGCGAGGCGGGCGCCCGCCTCGTGCCCACCCCGGTCGGCACGGACGGCTGGGACGCCGACCACCTCGTCGACGTGCTGGAGCGGGTGCGGCCCGCGCTCGCCTACCTCGTGCCCGACTTCCACAACCCGACGAGCGCCTCGATGCCGCTCGCCGACCGCCGGCGCGTGGCGGCCGCCGCGCGCCGCAGCGGCACGGTGCTGCTGCTCGACGAGACGACCGTCGACCTCGACCTGGCCGGGGAGCCGGCCGGCGAGCCGTTCGCCGCCCTGTGCGCCGACCGGATGACCAGCACGGTCACCCTCGGGTCGTTGGGCAAGGTGGTCTGGGGCGGTCTGCGGATCGGCTGGATCCGCACCGACGCGGCCACCGTGCGACGGCTGGCGCACCGCCGCCCCGCGGGCGACCTGGGCACGCCCGCCTTCGAGCAGCGGGTGGCGGGGGTGGTGCTCGAGCGGTACGACGAGCTCGCCGCCGTCCGCGCCGCCCAGCTCCGCGAGCGCCACGACGTCCTGGTGGGGCTGCTGCGCAGCGAGCTCCCCGACTGGGGCGTGCCGGACGTGGCCGGGGGCCTGTGCCTGTGGGTCGACCTGGGGGCACCGGTCAGCTCGGCGGTCGCCTCGGCCGGGCAGGCACGCGGGCTGCACGTGACCGCCGGGCCCAAGTTCTGCGTCGACGGCACCCACGAACGGTTCCTCCGGGTGCCGTTCACCGCCGAGCCCGACGTGCTCGCGGCCGGCGTCGCCGTGCTGCGGGAGGTGTGGCACGACCTGCGCCACGACGTGTCCCACCTGCGGCGCACCGACGTCGAGTCGCACGCCGGGTCGCGCACCGGGTCGCACCGCCTTCCCGCCACCTTGTAGCGCCTGCGTTGGCCCGGGGACGGGACGAGGCCCGCGGCGGCGTGCCGCGGGCCTCGTCGTGCTGCGTCGCACGGGGTCGTACGTCGTGCTCCCCGGCGGCCGTGCGCCGGGGTCGCGCTCAGACCAGGTCGAAGCGGTCCGCCTCCATGACCTTGGTCCACGCGGCGACGAAGTCGCGCACGAACTTCTCGCCCGCGTCGTCGCTGGCGTAGACCTCGGCGACGGCGCGCAGCTCGGAGTTCGCGCCGAACAGCAGGTCGACCCGGCTGCCGACGACGGTCTCGCCGGTGGCGGTGACGCCCGTGTAGGTCTCACGGGTGTCGTCGGTCGCCGTCCACGTCGTGCCGAGCTCGAGCAGGTTGACGAAGAAGTCGTTCGTCAGCACGCCCGGGCGGTCAGTGAGGACGCCGGTGGCGGAGCCGTCCTGGTTGGTTCCGAGCACCCGCATGCCGCCCACGAGGACGGTCATCTCGGGCGCGGTCAGCCCGAGCAGGTTGGCGCGGTCGACGAGCAGGTACTCCGCCGGGAGGCGGTTGCCCTTGCCCACCCAGTTGCGGAAGCCGTCGGCGACGGGCTCGAGGTAGCTGAAGGACTCCACGTCCGTCTGCTCGGCCGTCGCGTCGGTGCGGCCCGGGGTGAAGGGCACCTCGATGTCGACGCCGCCCTCCTTCGCCGCGTGCTCGACGGCCGCGGAGCCGGCCAGCACGATGAGGTCGGCCAGGGAGACCTGCTTGGCGCCGGCGTTGGCGTTGAAGTTCTCCTGGATGCCCTCGAGCACGCGCAGCACGGCGGCGAGCTCGTCGGGGTTGTTGACCTCCCAGCCGCTCTGCGGCTCGAGGCGGATGCGGGCACCGTTGGCGCCGCCGCGCTTGTCGCTGTTGCGGTACGTCGAGGCCGACGCCCACGCCGTCGTGACGAGCTGCGCGGTGGTCAGGCCCGAGCTGAGCACCTGGCTCTTGAGGACGGCGATGTCCTCGCCGTCGATGGCCTCGTACGTCGCGGCCGGCACCGGGTCCTGCCACAGCAGCACCTCGGAGGGCACCTCGGGGCCGAGGTAGCGCTGGACCGGGCCCATGTCGCGGTGCGTGAGCTTGAACCAGGCGCGGGCGAACGCGTCGGCGAAGTCGGCCGGGTTGTCGCGGAAGCGCCGCGAGATCTGCTCGTAGACCGGGTCGAAGCGCAGCGCCAGGTCGGTGGTGAGCATGCGGGGCTCGCGGCGGCCCGTGCCGTGGGCGTCCGGCACCATGTCGGCGCCCGAGCCGTTCTTCGGGCGCCACTGCTTCGCGCCCGCGGCGGACTCCATCAGCTCCCACTCGTAGGCGAAGAGGATGTGGAAGAACTCGTTGTCCCAACGGGTCGGGTGGTAGGTCCACGTGACCTCGAGACCGCTGGTGACGGTGTCGGCGCCGTGACCCTCGCCGTACCCGTTCTTCCAGCCGAAGCCCTGGTTCTCCAGGGGCGCGGCCTCCGGGTCGGGGCCGAGGCGGTCGTCCTGGTGGGCGCCGTGGGTCTTGCCGAAGGTGTGGCCGCCGGCGATGAGGGCGACGGTCTCCTCGTCGTTCATCGCCATCCGGCCGAAGGTCTCGCGGATGTCGCGGGCCGCGGCGACCGGGTCCGGCACGCCCTCGGGGCCCTCGGGGTTGACGTAGATGAGGCCCATCGTCGTGGCGCCCAGCGGCTTCTCCAGCTCACGGTCGCCCGAGAAGCGCTTGTCGGTGCCCAGCCACTCGGTCTCCGGGCCCCAGTACACGTCGTCGTCCGGCTCCCACACGTCCGCACGACCACCGGCGAAGCCGAAGGTCTCGAAGCCCATCGACTCGAGCGCCACGTTGCCCGTGAGGATCATCAGGTCGGCCCACGAGATCTTCTTGCCGTACTTCTTCTTGATCGGCCAGATCAGGCGGCGGGCCTTGTCGAGGTTGACGTTGTCGGGCCAGCTGTTGAGCGGGGCGAAGCGCTGCATGCCCGCGCCCGCGCCGCCGCGACCGTCGAACACCCGGTAGGTGCCGGCGCTGTGCCAGGCCATGCGGATCATGAAGGGGGCGTAGTTGCCGAAGTCGGCCGGCCACCACGGCTGCGAGGTGGTGAGCACCTCGGCGATGTCGCGCTTCACCGCAGCGAGGTCGAGCGAGGAGAACTCCGCGGCGTAGTCGAAGTCGGGGTCCATCGGGTCCTTGGCCGGGGCATGCTTGGCCAGGATGTCGACGTTGAGCTTGTTCGGCCACCAGACGCGGTTGGGCTCGCCCTGCGTGGGGTGCGGCAGCGTGCTGCCGTGGGCGACCGGGCAGCCGGACGCCTCGCCGGGTGCCGGTACCGGGTCGTCCGTGGTGATCTGGCCGTGCTCGTTGCCGGGAGTGGTCTCGGTGGACATCGGGTTCCTTCCGTGTGGGCGGATGAGGGGGCGGAGCTCGGGGGGTGCGCCGCGCGCGTCAGGCGCTCTGCGCGGCGGCCGTGCAGGAGGGGCAGGTGCCCCAGTAGGTGACCTCGGCCTGGTCGATGACGAAGCCGTGGTCGTCGGAGGCGGTGAGGCACGGCGCCTCGCCGATCGCGCAGTCGACGTCGACGACCGTGCCGCAGGAGCGGCACACGAGGTGGTGGTGGTTGTCGGCGATGCGGGTCTCGTAGCGCGCCACCGACCCGGCGGGCTGGATGCGGCGCAGCAGGCCCGCGCCGGTGAGCGCGTGCAGCGAGTCGTAGACGGCCTGGTGGGACACGGCCGGCAGCTCGGCGCGCACCGCGCCGATGATCGTCTCGGTGTCGGCGTGCGGGTGGGCGTGCACCGCGCCGAGCACGGCGACCCGGGGTCGGGTCACCCGCAGCGTGGCGGACCGCAGCAGCTGCTGGAGGTCGGGGGTGCCGGTGCTCTCGGCGCCGGGGGCGCGCACGTCGGCGTCGGTGGTCACGGGCTCAACCCTTGCCTCTTTTCTTGAAAGAGTCAAGAAAAGGAGGTGTGTCGGGAACGCCACGCTCCGGCGCACCCGACGGGCGCCCACGACGCAGAAGACCCCTCCACCGCGTGCGGTGGAGGGGTCTTCCGAAGATGGTGGAGCTGAGGGGACTCGAACCCCTGACCCTCTGCATGCCATGCAGATGCGCTACCAGCTGCGCCACAGCCCCATCCGTCTCGCGGCGGTCCCCCGCCGATCGACTCGGAGAACATTAGCGCCTCCCCCGGACGGACGCGAATCGGGGGTCGCGGCCCCGCTCAGGCGCCGCCGTCGGCCGTCCGGTTGTAGGCCAGGAGGCGCCAGCGGGGCTCGCCGGGGCGGCGCAGGTGGCGCTCGCGGAGCACGGCGTACCCGCAGTTGGTCATGCCCGAGTACGCCGACGGCTCGCTCGCCGTGCCCGCGACGAGCGCCTCGACGGCGACCCGCAGGGCGGCACCGTGGGCGACGGCGACCGCCAGCCCACCGGGCTCCAGCGTGTCCGCCAGCTCCTCCAGGCACGCCTCGGTGCGGGCGCGGACCTGCTCCAGCGTCTCTGCCCCGGGCACGGAGCTCCAGCGGCCGGTGACGAAGTCGACGTACTCGTCGGGCCAGCGCTCGGCGTAGTCGGCGTGGGTGACCCGCTCCCGCTCCCCCAGGGCGAACTCACGCAGGCGGGCGTCGGTGCGCACCTGGAGCCCGGCGGCGTCCGCGACGTGCGCCGCGGTCACCGCGGCGCGCTGCAGGTCCGAGCTCCACACGGCGGCCGGGCGCAGGGCGGCCAGCCCCGGCGCCACGGCGGCGGCCTGGGCCAGGCCCGCCGGGCTCAGCTCGGAGTCGACCTGGCCCTGGATGCGGTGCTCGGCGTTCCAGGTGGTCTCGCCGTGGCGCAGCAGCACCAGCGTGCGCACGGCGCCAGGCGGCTCGGTGCGGGTCTCACTCACCGCCGGGGGTGACGTCCGCGGGGAGCGGCAGCACGGGGCAGTCGCGCCAGAGCCGCTCGAGGGCGTAGAAGCGGCGCTCCTCCTCGTGCTGCACGTGGACGACGATCTCGCCGTAGTCGATGAGCACCCAGCGTCCGTCGCGCTCGCCCTCGCGGCGGATCGGCTTGGCGCCGATCTCGCGGAGCTTGTCCTCGACCTCGTCGACGATGGCCTTGACCTGGCGGTCGTTGCTCGCGCTGGCCAGCACGAAGGCGTCGGTGATCGCGAGCTGCTCGCTCACGTCGAAGGCGAGGATGTCGGTCGCGAGCTTGTCGGAGGCGGCGCGGGCGGCGGCGTGCACCAGCTCCACGGCGTGGTCGGTGGCGGTCATGCAGTGCCTTTCACGGGGCTGCTGGAGGGGCTGATCACGGGGCGGGGGTGGTGCTCTCGTAGAGGTGGTGCTTGCCGATGTACTGCACGACGCCGTCGGGCACGAGGTACCAGACCGGCTCGCCGCGCCCGGTGCGCTCGCGGCAGTCGGTCGAGGAGATGGCCAGGGCGGGGATCTCCAGCACCGTCACGCGGTCGCCCGGGATCGTCTCCAGCACGGCGGGATCCATCGCGTACCCAGGACGGGTGACGCCGACGAAGTGGGCGAGGTCGAACATCTCCCCCGTGTCGCGCCACGTGAAGATGTTGGCCAGCGCGTCGGCACCGGTGATGAAGAACAGCTCCGCACCCGGCAGCTGCGCCCGCAGGTCGCGCAGGGTGTCGACGGTGTACGTCGGGCCCCCGCGGTCGATGTCGACGCGGGAGACGCGGAACCGCGGGTTCGAGGCCGTCGCGACGACGGTCATGAGGTAGCGGTGCTCCGCCGGCGAGACCTGGCGGTCGGACTTCTGCCAGGGGTCGCCCGTGGGCACGAAGACGACCTCGTCGAGGTCGAAGAAGGACTGGACCTCGGAGGCGGCGACGAGGTGCCCGTGGTGGATCGGGTCGAACGTCCCGCCCATCACGCCGATACGCCGCCCGGGGGTGGTCACCTCAGCTGTGCTCGCGACCGCCGGCGAACGCGAGGAGGCCCGCCATGAGGAGCAGGAAGATCAGCAGCACCACGCCACCGATGACGTAGGGCCAGATGGTGTGCTCCTCGCCGCCCGCCTCGGACGCAAGGACAGCGAACTCGCTCATCGACATGGCGGCGATCCTACCGGGCGGCGCGCCCGTCAGCGCACGTGCCCGTCGCCGGTGACGACGTACTTGGTCGAGGTCATCTCCGGCAGGCCCATCGGGCCGCGGGCGTGCAGCTTCTGCGTGCTGATGCCGATCTCCGCGCCGAACCCGAACTCGCCGCCGTCGGTGAAGCGGGTGGAGGCGTTGACGAGCACCGCGGCGGAGTCCACGGCGGCCACGAAGCGGCGGGCCGCCGCCTGCGACTCGGTGACGATCGCGTCGGAGTGACCGCTGGACCAGCGACGCACGTGCGCGATGGCGCCCTCGAGGTCGTCGACGACGGCCGCGGCGATGTCGAGCGACAGGTACTCCTGCGCCCAGTCGTCGTCGGTGGCGGCGACCACCCCGTCGTACTCCCCGAAGCGGTCGTCGCCGTGCACCGTCACGCCCCGCTCGGCGAGCGCGTCGATGACGAGCGGCAGGAAGTCGTCGGCGACGTCGGCGTGCACCAGCAGCGACTCGGCCGCGTTGCAGACCGAGGTGCGGTGGGTCTTCGCGTTGACCACGATGGCGAGCGCCTTGTCGAGGTCGGCGGAGGCGTCGACGTACACGTGGCAGTTGCCCACGCCCGTCTCGATCACCGGCACCGTCGACTCCTCGACCACCGAGCGGATGAGCCCCGCCCCGCCGCGCGGGATGAGCACGTCGACGAGCCCGCGGGCACGCATCAGCGCCTTGACGCTCTCGTGGGTGTCCCCCGGCACGAGCTGCACGACGTCGGCGGGCAGGCCCACGGTGACGACGGCCTCGCGCAGGGCGGCGACGATCGCGGCGTTGCTCGACCGCGCGCTCGAGCTGCCGCGCAGCAGCACCGCGTTGCCCGACTTCAGGCAGATGCCCGCGGCGTCGGCGGTGACGTTGGGGCGGGCCTCGTAGATCATCCCGACGACGCCGAAGGGCACGCGCACCTGGCGCAGCTCCAGCCCGTTGGGCAGGGTGCCGCCGCGCACGACCTCGCCGACCGGGTCCGGCAGCGCCGCCACGTCGCGCAGGCCGGCCGCCATGGCCGCGAGCCGCTCGGGGGTGAGGCGCAGCCGGTCGACGATGTTCGGCGGGGTGCCACCGGTCTCGGCACGCTCGACGTCCTCGGCGTTGGCCGCCAGGATCGCGGCCTCGTGGGCCGTCAGCGCCGAGGCCATCGCCTCGAGCGCGGCGTCCTTCACCGCCCGGGTCGCCGTGGCGAGCTCGTAGCCCGCCTCCTTCGCCCGCGTCGCTGCGGCGTGGACCTCCTCGGTGCTCATGCGCCTGAGGGTACGGCGGGTGCCCCGCCCCCGCGCACCCGTTCCCACGGGTCGGGAAGGTCGCTGATCCCCGGATGCGGACGACGCGGACACGGCGACGGCCCGGGTCCACCTGGGACCCGGGCCGCCGCTGCGGTGCCGGCCGTGCGGCCGGCCGTGCTCAGTTCTTGCGTGCCTCGACCGCGTCGGCCAGGGCGGGCAGGACGCTGTGCAGGTCGCCCACGACGCCGAAGTCGACGAGCTCGAAGATCGGCGCCTCCTCGTCCTTGTTGACCGCGACGATCGTCTTCGACGTCTGCATGCCGGCCCGGTGCTGGATCGCACCGGAGATGCCGTTCGCGACGTACAGCTGCGGGGAGACCGTCTTGCCCGTCTGGCCCACCTGGAAGGTGTGGGGCACCCAGCCGGAGTCGACGGCGGCGCGCGAGGCACCGACGGCCGCACCGAGGGCGTCCGCCAGCTTCTCGACCGGGGCGAAGTCGCCGCCGGTGCCGCGACCGCCCGAGACCACGATCGCGGCCTCGGTGAGCTCGGGGCGACCGGTCGACTGCCGCGGCTGGGAGGCCACGACCTGCGCACCCTTCGCGGCGTCGGAGATGGTCGGGGAGAACTGCTCGACCTCACCGGCGCCCGCGGCGTCCTCCGGCGTGGCGGAGTTCGGCTTGACCGTGATGATCGGCGTGCCGTGGGTGACCTTGCCGGTCAGCGTGTAGTTGCCGGCGAAGACCGACTGCGTGACCGTGCCGTCGTCGGCCACGTCGACGGCGTCGGTGATGAGCCCCGACGACGTCTTGATCGCCAGGCGCGCGGCGACCTCCTTGCCCTCGGAGCCCGACACCAGCAGCACGGCCGCCGGCGACGTCTTCTCCACGAGCTGGGCGAGCACCTCGGCCTTCGGCGCGACCAGGTAGCCCCGCACCTCGGCGTCGTCGACGACGTAGACCTTCTCCGCGCCGTACTTCTTCACCGTCTCCACGACACCGGACGCGGCGTCCGCGCTGCCGATGAACACCGCGGAGGGCGAACCCAGCTTCTTCGCGATCGCGAGCAGCTCGTTGGTGGGCTTGCGGACCGCACCGTCGACGTGGTCGACCAGAACCAGAACCTCGGACATCAGCTGCAGCCCCTTCTCAGATGAACTTCTTCGAGGCGAGGAAGCCGGCGAGCGCCTCGGCGCCCGAGCCGTCCTCGTCGGTGACGATCTCGCCGGCGGTGCGCGGCGGACGGGCGGTGGTGTCCTCCACCGCGGTCCACGCCGCGGCGGCGCCGACCTCGGAGGCCTCCACGCCGATGTCGGCCAGCGACAGCGTCTCGAGCGGCTTCTTCTTCGCGGCCATGATCCCCTTGAAGGAGGGGTAGCGCGCCTCGCCCGACTGGTCCGTCACGCTGAGCACGATCGGCAGCGTGGCGCCCACGACCTCGGTCGCGGTGTCGCCGTCGCGCTTGATGCGCACCTGGTCACCCTGGGTCTCCACCACGGAGGCGAGCGTCACCTGGGGCAGGCCCAGCCGCTCGGCGACCATGGCCGGCACGACGCCGCCGGAGCCGTCGGTCGAGGCCATGCCGAAGACGACGAGGTCGACCTTCGACTCGGCGCCGAGCTTCTCGACGGCCTTGGCCAGCACCAGCGAGGTGCCGACGTAGTCGGAGCCGGCGATGGCGTCGTCGCTCACGTGGACACCCTTGTCGGCACCCATCTGCAGCGCCTTGCGCACCGCGTCGACCGCCTTGGCGGGGCCGACGGTCAGCGCGGTGATGGTGACGTCCTCACCCTCGCGCTTCTCGCGCAGCTGCAGGGCCTGCTCCACGGCGTACTCGTCCAGCTCGGAGAGCAGGCCGTCGACGCCCTCGCGGTCGACGGTGTTGTCGGACTCGAACTTCCGGTCCGCCGTGGCGTCCGGGACGTGCTTCACACAGACGATGATGTTCATGGTGTGTGGCCTCGCGGCCCCTCCTGTGCACTCGGGTGTGTAGCTGAGGCTACTAGCAGGTAACGAGCTTGCGACGTGGCGTGCGTCACGGGCGGACCAGGCGCTCGAGGATGCGCCCCAGCACGAGCCAGAAGGCGGCGCCGAGGCCGTAGTTCACCAGCGCGTTCTTGGTGTCCGCGTTGTCGCCGGTGAACGCCATGATCCCGTCGTCCAGCGTGAAGACGCCCAGGTCGAAGAAGCCGGCCAGGTCGAGCACCAGGCTGACGAGCCCGTTGCCCTGGTTCGCGTCGACGGCGATGCAGAGCGCGGCCACGGCCAGCGCGGTCGCCGCGACGAGGCACACGATCCACACGACCTGGGCGACGACGGTGCGCGCCCGGGCGACGGAGAACGACGGCCGGCGGCGCGGGGCGGTCGCGGTCGCGCCCGACCCCTCGGACGCCTGCGACCCGGTCGCGGTCGACGTCTCTCCAGCTACGGGCTTCTCAGGACCGACCACGGGCTCCATCCTCGACCTCGGCCAACGGGACGGGGGTCAGTGTGGCACAGGTCTCCAGCGTCCCGGACGGCGTCCCACCGCGGTGGGCCGGCGTCCCATCCCGAGCGGGGCGGGACACCGGCGGGCGTTCCCGCGCGTGGCTCAGCGCCCGGTGAACCGCGCCTTGCCCGGCCCGTTCTCGACGAAGGAGCGCAGGCCCGTCGCCGCGTCCTCGGTGGCGAACAGGCCGGCGAACTGCGCGCGCTCGATGGCGAGCCCCGTCGTCAGGTCGACCCCGAGGCCCTGGTCGACCGACTCCTTGACGGCCCGCAGCGCGTACGGCGCGGCGGTGGCGAACCGGCGCGCCCACGCGAGGGCCTCGTCGTACACCTCGCCGGCCGGGAGCACCCGGTCCACGAGGCCGATGCGCAGCGCCTCCTCGGCCGGCACGAACCGGCCGGTGAACATGATGTCCTTCGCCTTGGACGGACCCACGAGGCGCGCGAGGCGCTGGGTGCCGCCGGCGCCGGGGATGATGCCGAGCAGCACCTCGGGCTGGCCGAGCACCGCGTCCTCGGCCGCGAACCGCACGTCCGCCGCCAGCGCGAGCTCGCACCCGCCGCCCAGGGCGTAGCCGTTCACGGCCGCCACGACGGGCTTGGGGATGGCCGCGACCGCGGTCACCGCCGACTGCACGGAGTGGGACTTCTCGACCATCTCGGCGTAGGAGACCTCGGCCATCTCCTTGACGTCGTTGCCGGCGGCGAACACGCGCTCACCGCCCCAGATCACGACGGCCCGCACGTCCTCGCGCTCGGTGGCCTCGGCCGCCGCCTCGCGCAGCTCGGCCTGCACGGCGAAGCTGATCGCGTTCATCTTCGGCCGGTCCAGGCGCAGCGTCGCGACGCCGTCGGCCACCTCCAGTCGTACGAACTCACCCATCGGTTCCCACCTCGTGTGTGCGTGCGGTCGTGTGCGTGCTGCGTCCCGCATCATGCCGTGCGCCGCGGCACCGGGGGTGAGGAGGACCACGGCCCGGGAGGGCGCCGCTTGCCGGGGGTCGCCGGACGCGGGCGGCCCGCGTCGCCCATGATGGGCGTCATGAGTCCGGGTCTGTGGAGCTACGAGGGCCAGGTCTCCCCCGTGTGGCCGGGACGCAACTGGCCGCTCGGCGCGACCTGGTCGCCGGAGTCCACCAACTTCGCCGTCTACTCCCCCCACGCGACCGCCTGCTGGGTCTGCCTGTTCGACGAGGACGGCGCCGAGGTGCGGCACGCGCTGACCGAGCGCTCGCTGGGCATCTGGCACGGGGCGCTCCCGGGCGTGGCCCCGGGCACCCGCTACGGCTACCGCGTCGACGGGCCGTGGGACCCCGCCCAGGGGATGCGATTCAACCCCGCGAAGCTGCTGCTCGACCCCTACGGCCAGGCGGTGAGCGGCACGATCGACCCGCGCCAGCCGCTCTTCGGCTACCGCTTCGACGACCCGACGCGGCGCGACGACGAGGACTCGGCGCCGTGCACGGCCCGCAGCGTCGTGGTCGACCCGGCCTTCGACTGGGAGGGCGACCGGCCGATGCAGCGCCGCTGGCGCGACACGGTCGTCTACGAGCTGCACGTCAAGGGCTTCACGCAGCTGCACGACCGCGTGCCGGAGGAGCTGCGCGGCACCTACGCCGGGCTCGGCACCCCGGCGGTCACCGACTACCTCAACGACCTCGGGGTCACGGCCGTCGAGCTGCTGCCGGTGCACCAGTTCTTCTCCGAGCCCGGCCTCACCGCGCGCGGGGCGACCAACTACTGGGGCTACAACTCCATCGGCTACTTCGCGCCGCACAACGCCTACAGCGCGTCGGGCGACCGGGGCGGGCAGGTCGCCGAGTTCAAGCAGATGGTCAAGGACCTGCACCGGGCGGGTATCGAGGTCATCCTCGACGTGGTCTACAACCACACCGCGGAGGCCGGGCCCGGGGGGCCGACGCTGTCCTTCCGCGGCCTCGACGACCGCGGCTTCTACCGGCGCGTCGCGCCGCCGACCCCCACCGCCACCGACCCGGCCCCCGGCCCGCTCGGCCCCTTCGACGACACCTACTGGGACGTCACCGGCTGCGGCAACACGGTCAACAGCGAGGACCCCCTGGCGCTGCGGATGATCCTCGACTCCCTGCGCTACTGGGTCACCGAGATGCACGTCGACGGCTTCCGCTTCGACCTCATGTCGGCCCTGACCCGCACCGGCCACCGCGTCGACATGAAGGGCGACCTGCTCGTCGCCATCGGCCAGGACCCGGTGCTGCGCCACGTCAAGCTCATCGCCGAGCCGTGGGACGCGTCGATGGACGGTTACCTCGTCGGCGCCATGCCCCCGCCGTGGGTGGAGTGGAACGACCAGTACCGCGACACGGTCCGCGACTTCTGGCGCGGCCAGACCCCCGGGCTGCACGGCGTCGCCACCCGGCTCGCCGGCAGCAGCGACCTGTACGCCGACGACGGCCGCTCGGCGTACAACTCGGTCAACTTCGTCACCGCGCACGACGGGTTCACCGTGCGCGACCTCGTCTCCTACGACCGCAAGCACAACGAGGCCAACGGCGAGGACAACCGGGACGGCACGGACGGCAACCGCTCCTGGAACCACGGGGTCGAGGGCGAGACCGACGACGAGCGGATCCTCGCCCGGCGACGCCGCCAGGCCGCGAACCTGATGGCGACCCTGTGCCTGTCGAACGGCGTGCCGATGATCACCGCGGGCGACGAGCGGGGCCGCACGCAGGGGGGCAACAACAACGCCTACTGCCAGGACAACCCCACGTCGTGGATCGACTGGCGCCCCGACGACGCGTGGCTCGACGTGTACGACGTCGTCAAGACCGCGCTGCGGCTGCGGCGCGAGCACCCGGCGCTGCGCCAACGACACTGGTTCGAGGGCCGGCCCACGATCCGCGGCGGCCCGAAGGACGTCGCCTGGCTGCACCCCAGCGGCCGCGAGATGCGGGCCGAGGACTGGCACGACGGGGCGCAGCGCGCCGTCGGCATGTTCGTCTCGGGCGCGCCGCTGCGCTCGCCGGGCCCCCGGGGCGAGCAGCAGGTCGACTCCTCCTTCGTGCTCTGGTTCAACGCCGACCACGAGTCCGTGCAGGTGCTGCTGCCCGAGAACGACTGGGTGCAGTCCGGCGAGGTGGTGCTGTCCACGAGCGACGAGGTCCCCGTCGGCACCTCACTCAAGGCGGGCGACCTGTTCGACGTGCGCAGCCGCTCGGTCGTCGTCATCCGGGCCACCTGACGGGCGGCAGACCCACCGCCGCGCGCACCGGCGCCAGGCCCGCGACCTCGACCGGCGCGTCGCCCCGCACGAGCGTCGCGGGGGTGACGACGAGCCGGTGGCGGGCGACGACCTCCTCGACCCCGGCGCGTACCCGCACCACCCGCGAGGTGCCGTCCACGACGTACCCGACCTTGCGGCTCACCGCCAGGGACGCCCGGTTGTCGGCGTAGGCGCCGGAGGTGACCTCGGTGGCGCCGAGGTGGTCGAGGGCGAGCACGCACATCGCGCGGCGCATCGCCGTGCCGATCCCCCTCCCCTGGTGGGCGCGGCCCAGCCAGGAGCCCGTCCCGCCCGTGCGGGTCAGCAGGAAGCGGCGGGTCGAGAACCCCTGGCAGCCCACGAGCCCGCCGTCCCAGTACGCCGTCAGCTCCAGGTCCCACTCCTCGGCGGAGAAGCGCGCGCGGACGCCCCAGTGGAACTGCGCGACCCGCCGCGGCAGCTCGGCCGGCGGGGCCACGGACCACGGAACGTCGAACGGCATGGCGTCGTCGGCGTGGATGCCGGCGGCCGCCAGCCGCCCCAGCGGCCCCAGCACGTCGTCCGTGACGGCACGCAGCTCGAGCCGCCCGGCCCGCACGACGAGGTCGGCGGTCGGCAGGACGTCCACCAGCGGGCCCGGGGTCATGGCAGCATCGTCGCCGTGGCGACCACGGGCGTTCAACCGCTTTCCCGCACCTGGGGCTGGCTGCGCGCCCGGCCCTCCGCGGTGCTGATGCTCGTGCAGCTGGCCGGGATCCTCGCCTACCCGTTCCTCGGCGACTCGCCGACGGGACGGGGCCTGTTCAGCACCATCGGCCTGCTCGTGCTGGCGCTCGCGGTCTTCGCCGTGCGCGCCACGCAGGCCCTGACGTGGGTCTCGGTCGTGCTCGGGGTGCCCGTGGTGGTGCTGACGGTCCTCGAGGCGGTGCGCCCCGACGACGGCATCGTGGTGGCGTCGTCGGTGCTCCACGCCGCGTTCTACCTGTACACGGCCTACGCCCTGATCCGGTACATGTTCCACGACGACCACGTGACGACCGACGAGATCTGGGCGACCGGCGCGACCTTCACCGTCGTGGCGTGGGGCTTCGCCTACCTGTACGCCGCGGTCCAGGTCGTGTGGCCCGGCTCGTTCATCGCCTCGGTGGACCCGGAGTCGGAGCGCACCTGGGTCGAGCTGCTCTACCTGTCGGTCGCGACGCTGACGACCACGGGCCTCTCCGACGTCGTGCCCGTGCTCCCCCACGCCCGCTCGGTCGTGATGATCGAGCAGATCGCCGGGATGCTCTACATCGCGCTCGTCATCGCCCGGGTGATGGCGCTGCTCAGCGCCCGGCAGGCCCGCCGCGAGATCGGCCGGGGCCCCGACCTCTGAGCGGCTCGCGCCCGCTTCCCCCCACCCCCTAGGGTCGGGCCCATGGTCGGACGCATCCCCGTCATGAACGTCGCGCCCGTCGTCGACCTCGGCCGTCAACCGGCCAAGGCGACCGTCGGCGAACCCTTCCCCGTGACCGCGACGGTGTTCCGCGAGGGACACGACCGCCTCGGCGCCGAGGTGGTCCTCACCGACCCCGCCGGCGTGCGCAGGCCGCCGGTCCCGCTCGAGCCCCACCCCGTCGAGCCCAACGAGTACGCCGCGTGGGTCACCCCGGACACCGAGGGCCCCTGGACCTTCACCATCCAGGCGTGGTCGCACCCGATCGCGACCTGGCAGCACGCCGCCGGGGTGAAGATCCCCGCCGAGGTGGACGTCGACCTGATGTTCACCGAGGGCCGCCTGCTCATCGAGCGGGTGCTGGCCGAGGGCGGGCTCACCGGGGCGGAGACCGAGGTGCTGCAGGACGCCCTGGCGGTGACCACCGACGACGCCTCCCCCGCGACCCAGCGGCTCTCGCGCCTCGAGGCGCCCGAGGTGCGGGCGGTGCTCGCGGCGCACCCGCTGCGCGAGCTCGTGACCCTCGAGGGTCCGTTCCCGTTCTTCGCGGACCGCGCCCGCGCGCTGTTCGGCAGCTGGTACGAGTTCTTCCCGCGCTCCGAGGGCGCGTACGTCGACGACGCCGGCAAGGTCGTCAGCGGCACCCTGCGCACCGCGGCCGAGCGGCTCGACGCCGTCGCCGCCGCGGGCTTCGACGTGATCTACCTGCCCCCGATCCACCCCATCGGCGAGGTCAACCGCAAGGGCCCGAACAACACCCTGACCCCCGGCCCCGACGACCCGGGCTCGCCGTGGGCGATCGGATCGCGCCACGGCGGCCACGACGCGGTCCACCCCGACCTGGGCACCATCGACGACTTCGACGCCTTCGTCGCGCGCGCCGGCGACCTGGGCCTGGAGGTCGCGCTCGACCTCGCCCTGCAGGCGGCGCCCGACCACCCCTGGGTGACGAGCAACCCGGAGTTCTTCACGACGCGCGCCGACGGCACGATCGCGTACGCCGAGAACCCGCCGAAGAAGTACCAGGACATCTACCCGGTCAACTTCGACAACGACCCGACCGGCATCTGCCGCGAGGTGCTGCGCGTCGTCAAGCACTGGATGCGCCACGGCGTGCGCATCTTCCGCGTCGACAACCCCCACACCAAGCCGGTCGCGTTCTGGGAGTGGCTGCTCGCCGAGGTCCGTCGCACCGACCCCGACGTCATCTTCCTGGCCGAGGCGTTCACGAAGCCCGCGATGATGCGGGGCCTGGGCGCCGTCGGCTTCCACCAGTCGTACACGTACTTCACGTGGCGCACGGCGAAGTGGGAGATCGAGGACTACCTGCGCGAGCTCGCCACCGAGACCGACCACGTGATGCGGCCCAACTTCTTCGTCAACACCCCCGACATCCTCCACGCCTTCCTGCAGTACGGCGGGCCCGCGGCCTTCAAGATCCGCGCCGCGCTGGCGGCGACGAGCTCGCCGACCTGGGGCGTCTACGCCGGCTACGAGCTCTACGAGCACGTGGCGGTGAAGCCCGGCAGCGAGGAGTACCTGGACTCGGAGAAGTACCAGGTCCGCATCCGCGACTGGGACCGCGCGGAGGCCGAGGGCCGCACGCTCACGCCGTACCTCACGCGGCTCAACGAGCTGCGCCGCGAGCACCGGGCGCTGCAGCTGCTGCGCAACATCACGATCCACCACAGCGACGACGAGAACGTCATCGTGTACTCCAAGCGGGCGCCCGGCGCCGGCCCGGACGGCACCGACGACGTCGTCATCGTCGTGATCAACCTCGACCCCCACGCCACCCGCGAGACCACCGTCCATCTCGACATGCCCTCCCTGGGGCTGGAGTGGGCCGAGGCCTTCGAGGTCACCGACGCCTTCACCGGCGACACGTGGACCTGGCGCGAGCACGACTACGTCCGTCTGGACCCCTCGCACGAGCCCGCGCACGTGCTGACCGTCAGGAGCCTCCGATGACCGCCACCGACCCCGTCGCCCACGGGCCCCTGGTCGACCAGGTGCCCGAGGTGCCCCCGACGCCCGACGTGGAGCCGGCCGAGCCGATGGCCAACATCGAGCCCGAGTGGTTCAAGACCGCCGTCTTCTACGAGGTGCTGGTCCGCTCGTTCCGCGACTCCAACGGCGACGGCACGGGTGACTTCCGCGGGCTGGTCGAGAAGCTCGACTACCTGCAGTGGCTCGGCGTCGACTGCCTGTGGATCCCGCCGTTCTTCCCCTCGCCGCTGCGCGACGGCGGGTACGACGTCGCCGACTACACCGGCGTGCACCCCGAGATCGGCACGATCGACGACTTCCGGCTCTTCCTCGACGAGGCCCACAAGCGCGGCATCCGCGTGATCATCGACTTCGTCATGAACCACACGAGCGACGCGCACCCGTGGTTCCAGGCGAGCCGGTCCGACCCCGAGGGCCCGTACGGCGACTTCTACGTGTGGTCGGACAACGACGACCTCTACGAGGAAGCCCGCATCATCTTCGTCGACACCGAGCCGTCGAACTGGACGTGGGACCCGGTGCGCCAGCAGTACTTCTGGCACCGGTTCTTCAGCCACCAGCCCGACCTGAACTTCGACAACCCGAAGGTCCAGGAGGCCATGCTCGAGGCCATGGCGTTCTGGCTCGACATGGGCATGGACGGCTTCCGCCTCGACGCCGTGCCCTACCTCTACGAGCGCCCGGGCACCAACGGCGAGAACCTGCCGGAGACCCACGAGATGCTCAAGCGGGTCCGGAAGTTCGTCGACGACAACTACCCCGGTCGCGTGCTGCTGTGCGAGGCCAACCAGTGGCCCGCCGACGTGGTGGAGTACTTCGGCGACTTCGAGTCCGGCGGCGACGAGTGCCACATGGCGTTCCACTTCCCCGTCATGCCGCGCATCTTCATGGCGGTGCGCCGCGAGTCGCGCTTCCCCATCTCGGAGATCCTGGAGCAGACCCCGGAGATCCCGTCGAACTGCCAGTGGGGCATCTTCCTGCGCAACCACGACGAGCTGACGCTCGAGATGGTGACGGACGAGGACCGCGACTACATGTGGTCGGAGTACGCGCAGGACCCGCGCATGAAGGCCAACATCGGCATCCGGCGACGACTGGCGCCGCTGCTCGACAACGACATCAACCGTCTCGAGCTGTTCAACGCGCTGCTGCTCTCGCTGCCGGGCTCTCCGGTGCTCTACTACGGCGACGAGATCGGGATGGGCGACAACATCTGGCTCGGCGACCGCGACGGCGTGCGCACGCCGATGCAGTGGACGCCGGACCGCAACGCCGGCTTCTCCGTCGCCAACCCGGGCAAGCTCTACCTCCCGCTGGTGCAGGACCCGGTCTACGGCTACCAGAGCGTCAACGTGGAGTCGCAGCTCGAGAACTCCTCGTCGCTGCTGCACTGGACGCGGCGCCTGCTGCAGGTCCGCCGGGGCCACCACGCCTTCGGCCTCGGCGCGTTCCACGACCTCGGCGGCTCCAACCCGAGCGTGCTGTCCTACGTGCGCGAGCACACCGACGAGAACGGCAAGCGGGACGTCATCCTCTGCGTCAACAACCTCTCGCGCTTCCCGCAGCCGGTCGAGCTGGACCTGCGTCGCTTCGAGGGGCACGGGATGGTCGAGCTGCTGGGCGGCGTGCCGTTCCCCGCGATCGGCGAGCTGCCCTACCTGCTGACCCTCGGGGGTTACGGCTTCTACTGGTTCCGCATCACCGCCCCCGCCGACGACACGGGCTCCGACACCTCCGTCGAGTCCACCACGCAGTCCGCCCAGGGAGGTCCGTCGTGACCGACAACAGCGAGCACACCCCGGCCGAGCGCCTCACCGAGCACCTGGCGCACGCCCGGTGGTTCGGCGGCAAGGGCCGCCCGTTCCACGTCAGCGCGGTGCGCCGCGCCGGTGACCTGCGCGGCACCGGGGCCGACGACGACCCCTTCGTCGCGATCGAGCTCGTCGAGGTGACCTACACCGACGTCGCGGAGGGCACGGAGGGCACCGACGGCTCCACCGAGCTCTACCAGGTGCCGGTGGCCTGCTACCGCGACCGCCAGGAGCGCCTCGACCACGCCTTCGTCGGCTGGTGGGAGGTGCCGGGGCTGCCCCGCGCGGCGGACGACCCCGACGGCACCGACCACGGCTGGGCCCACGTGTACGACGCGGCGCACGACCGCGTCGCGATGCGCGCGTGGCTGGCCGCCTTCGAGCGCGCCCGGGACAACGCCGTGGACGCCTCGAGCAGCCTGGTCTTCCACCGCCTGCCGGGCCACGAGCTCGACGTCACCGCCAAGGGCAGCCTCTTCAGCGGCGAGCAGTCGAACTCCTCGGTGATGTTCGGCGAGGACGCCCTGATGAAGATCTTCCGCAAGGTCACGCCGGGGGTGAACCCCGACGTGCAGGTGCACGACGTGCTCACCCGCGCGGGCTCCGACCACGTCGCCGCGCTCTACGGCTGGCTCGACGTGGTCGACGAGACCTCCGACGCGGTCATCCAGCTCGCGATGCTCCAGCAGTTCCTGCGCACCGCCAGCGACGGGTGGGACCTCGCCCAGGCGTCGGTGCGCAACCTGTTCGCCGAGGCCGACCTGCACGCCGACGAGGTCGGCGGCGACTTCGCCGGCGAGTCCGCCCGCCTGGGCGTCGCGCTCGCCGAGACCCACGCCGTCCTGGCCGAGCACTTCCCCGTCGAGCTGCTCCGCGGCGACGACGTGCGCGCGCTCGCCGACTCCATGCACCGCCGCCTCGACGCCGCCCTGGAGGTGGTGGCCGACCTCGCGCCGTACGCCGACGGGCTGCGCGCCCGCTTCGACCGCGTCGCCGAGCTCGACGAGGTGCCCGTCCAGCGGGTCCACGGCGACCTGCACCTCGGGCAGACCCTCCGCACGACGCGCGGCTGGAAGATCGTCGACTTCGAGGGCGAGCCGGCCAAGCCGCTGCACGAGCGGCTCGTTCCCGACACGGTGTGGCGCGACGTCGCGGGCATGCTGCGCTCCTTCGACTACGCCCCCCGGGTCGTCGCCCGCACGCTCGAGGCGCCCGACGAGGCGATCGCCGAGCAGCGTGGGTACCGGGCCGAGGAATGGGCGGCGCACAACCGACGGGCGTTCCTGTCGGCGTACGCCGGCCGCGACCTGACTCCCGAGGAGGACGCCCTGCTCACCGCGTACGTCGCCGACAAGGCCGTCTACGAGACCGTCTACGAGACCCGCAACCGGCCCGGCTGGGTGGGCATCCCCCTGGCCGCGATCGCCAGGATCGGAGCCCGATGACCCCCGCAGCCACCCCCGCAGCGACCCCCGCCTCCCCCGAGCCGACGCCCCGGCCGAAGCCCGTCGACACGGCCGAGCTCGACCTGCTCGTCGACGGCCGTCACGGCCAGCCGCACGCGGTGCTCGGTCCGCACCCCCACGACGGCGGCGTCACGGTGCGCGTCCTGCGCCACCTGGCCTCCTCCGTCGAGGTGGTGCACGGGGGCCGCCGCACGCCGCTGACCCACGAGCGCTCCGGCGTGTGGGTGGGTGTGCTGCCGGTCGCCGAGGTGCCCGACTACCGCGTCCAGGTGCGCTACGGCGAGGGCGAACCGGTGCTCGTCGACGACCCGTACCGCTACCTGCCGACCCTCGGCGAGACCGACCTGCACCTGGTCAACGAGGGCCGCCACGAGCAGCTGTGGACCGTGCTGGGCGCGCACGTGCGCCACTACGACGGCGCCGACAGCCCCGTCAGCGGCACCTCGTTCGCCGTCTGGGCGCCCCGCGCGCAGGGTGTGCGGGTCAAGGGCGACTTCAGCTCCTGGGACGGACGCGAGCTGCCGATGCGCCAGCTCGGCGTCTCCGGGGTGTGGGAGATCTTCCTGCCGGGCGTGGGCGCGGGCGCCCACTACAAGTTCGACGTGCTCGGCGCCGACGGCACCTGGCGCGAGAAGGCCGACCCGCTGGCGTTCCACACCGAGGTGGCGCCGCTGACCGCCTCCGTCGTGCACGAGTCGTCCCACGTGTGGGGCGACGACGCGTGGATGGCCGAGCGCGCCACGAAGCAGCCGGTCGCCGAGGCCATGAGCGTCTACGAGCTGCACCTCGCCTCCTGGCGCCGCGGCCGGTCGTACGACGAGCTGGCGGACGAGCTGGTCCCCTACCTCGCCGACCTCGGCTTCACCCACGTGGAGCTCATGCCCGTCATGCAGCACCCGTTCGGCGGCTCGTGGGGCTACCACGTGACGTCGTACTACGCGACGGACTCCCGCTTCGGCGACCCCGACGGCTTCAAGCGGCTCGTCGACCGCCTCCACCAGGCGGGCATCGGCGTCATCCTCGACTGGGTGCCGGGCCACTTCGCGACCGACGAGTGGGCGCTGGTGAGCTTCGACGGCACCGCCCTCTACGAGGACCCCAACCCCCAGCGCGGCTGGCACAAGGAGTGGGGCAGCCACATCTTCGACTTCGGCCGGCGGGAGGTGCGCAACTTCCTCGTCGCCAACGCGCTGTTCTGGCTCGAGGAGTTCCACGCCGACGGTCTGCGCGTCGACGGCGTCGCCTCGATGCTCTACCTCGACTACTCCCGCGAGGAGGGCGAGTGGACGCCGAACGTCCACGGCGGCCGGGAGAACCTCGAGGCGGTCAACTTCCTGCAGGAGATGAACGCGACCGTCTACAAGCGCGTGCCCGGCATCGTCACGATCGCGGAGGAGTCGACGTCGTGGCCCGGCGTCACGCGCCCCACCGACGTCGACGGCCTCGGGTTCGGCTTCAAGTGGAACATGGGCTGGATGCACGACTCGCTGAACTACGTCGCGCACGACCCGGTGCACCGCGCGTACCACCACGGCGAGCTGACCTTCTCGCTCGTGTACGCGTTCTCGGAGAACTACGTGCTGCCGGTCAGCCACGACGAGGTCGTGCACGGCAAGGGTTCCCTGCTGCGCAAGATGCCGGGCGACCGGTGGCGCCAGCTCGCGAACCTGCGCGCCTTCCTGGCCTACATGTGGGCGCACCCGGGCAAGCAGCTGCTGTTCATGGGTTGCGAGTTCGGCCAGGAGTCGGAGTGGGCCGAGTCGCGCGAGCTCGACTGGTGGCTGCTGGACCACCCCGAGCACCGCGGGGTGCACGCGCTGGTGCGCGACCTCAACCGCGTGTACGTCGACAGCCCGGCCCTGCACGGCGCCGACGGCGATCCCGCCGGCTTCGAGTGGGTCGACGCGAACGACGCGTCGCGCAACACCCTCTCCTTCGTACGGCGCGCCCCCGGCGCCCCGGACGTGGTCTGCGTGATCAACTTCGCGGCCTCGCCCCACGACGGGTACCGCGTCGGCCTGCCCGCGGCGGGCCGCTGGGACGAGGTGCTCAACACCGACGCGGAGGCCTACACGGGCTCCGGCGTCGGCAACCTCGGTGGCATCGAGGCCGTCGAGGGCGAGCACCTCGGCCAGCCGGCGCACGCCGACATCGTGGTGCCGCCGCTCGGCGCGGTCTGGTTCCGCCGGGCCTGACCGGGCTCGGCGCTCCGTTCCCGCCGGGCCCTCGGGCCCGGCGGGAGCTGCGGTTCGGGGTCCGGCGTCAGGCGCCGGCGGAGGAGAGCATCTCCTCGCAGGCCTCGGTGAAGGTGGCGACCTGCCCGCTCAGGTCCACCGCGGGCGTGGTCGTCCGGTCGAAGCCCGCGTGGAGGCGGCACAGCAGCGACTGCTCCCCGTCCACCGCGAGGACCTCGAGCTTGGCCAGCGGCGGCGCGGTCTCGTCGACCGGCGTGCAGGAGTGGCCGTGGTCGTAGCCCGCCACGGTGATCTCGGTGCACGTCTCCCCGGGCGACGGCTCGGTGAAGAACACGGTCGGCGGGTCGGACGGGTAGAGCTCGACGGCGAAGGACGTCAGGCCGCTCGCCTGGTCCACCCAGCCGCACGCGACGTACTGCGTCTCGTCGGAGTCGGGGTCGCCGAGCGTGAGCTGCTCGGGCGGCACCACCTCGTAGGGGCCGACGAGCTCCTCCAGGACCGCGGGCGGCTCGTCGCAGACCGAGTCCTCGAACGCGGCGTTGTCGGTGGCGCTCGACAGGGCGTCGGGCCGGCCCTCCCCGCCGTCGTCGGAGTCGCCGTCGTCGCCACCGGAGCAGGCGGTCGCGGAGAGGGTGAGGACCGCCGCGAGGACGGTCGTGCGGAGCAGGCGGGTCGTGGTCACGGCGCGAGAGCCTACGGGTCGCACCTGTCGGTAGGGTGAACGGCGTGAGTGACCACCGTGGCCCCGTGCACGTCGCGACGCTGTCGCCCGGGGTGGCCCACGTGACCTGGGGCTCCGAGGCGGTGACCGAGGGCTGGGCCGACGCCGTCGCCACCGTCCGCGCCGGGGTCGAGGAGGCGCTCGCCACCCACGCGCGCGTCGAGGCGCGCGTCCGCGCCGACGACGCCCTGGGCCAGCGGGTCGCCACGTGGTCGGGGATGCGCCGCGAGGGCGTCCTGCGCGGCCTGCCCCTGCCGGAGGGCCCGGTCGACCACGTGCTCTACGCCCGCCTCGCCACGGACGCCCCGACCGACCAGCCCGAGGGCTTCCGGGCGCTGCTCAACTCGTTCCTGCCCCGCAAGCGCGCGATCGGCCAGATGCTGGTGCGCGACGCGGCGGGGCGGGTGCTGCTGTGCCAGCTGACCTACAAGCGCGACTGGGACCTGCCCGGCGGGGTCGTGGAGGTCAACGAGTCGCCGCAGGTCGCCACGTCGCGCGAGGTGCTCGAGGAACTGGCGCTCGACATCCCGGCGGGCCGGCTGCTGCTGACGGACTGGCTGCCGCCGTGGAGCGGCTGGGACGACGCCGTGACGCTCGTGTTCGACGGCGGCGTGCACGACGCCGACGCGCTGGTCTCCCGGGTGGTGCGCCAGGAGAAGGAGATCCGCGGCCTGGCCTTCTGCACGCCCGCGGAGGTCGCGGAGCGCTGCGCCGACTTCACGGCGCGCCGGGTCGGGGCGGCGCTCGCCAACGTGGCGGGCGACGGGCCGGCGTACACCGAGTCCGGTCGCTGACGCCGCGGGGCCAGCGCGATCCCGGCCCCGGCGAGCAGCACGAGGCCCCCGAGCGCCTCGGCAGCGTTGGGCCGCTCCCCCAGCAGGGCCCACGCGGAGGTCATCGCCACCACGGGCACCAGCAGGATCCACGGCACCACCTGGGCGGCGGCGTACCGGCCGAGCAGCGAGTTGAAGATGCCGTAGCCCACCAGCGACGCCAGCCCCGCGGTGTAGAGGGTGGAGACCACCGCCTCCCACCCGAGACCGGCCAGGGCGTCGCCCACGACGCGGGGCCCGTCCAGCAGGAGGGCCAGGCCGAGCGCCGGGACCGGTACGACGAGCCCCGACCACACCGTGAGCCCCAGGCCGCCGGTGATCCCCGACGCGCGGGCCGCCACGTTGCCGAGCGCCCAGGACAGGGCGCCGCCGAGGCACAGCAGGAGGGCGAGGACCGGGGTCGTCGCCTCGCGCCCCACCGCCACCACGCCGAGACCGGCGCAGCCGAGCAGCACGCCGACGAGCTGACCGACCCCCGGCCGCTCCCCCAGCACGCCCGCGGCGATCACGATGGTCAGCAGCACCTGCGCCTGCAGCACCAGCGCCGCCAGCCCCGGCGGCATCCCGGCGTGCAGCGACGCGTAGAGGAGGCCGAACTGGCCGAGCGACATGAGCACCCCGATGAGGGCGACCGTGCGCCACGGCGCCGCCGGCGCCGGCACCAGGAACACGGCGGGCAGCGCGACCACGACGAAGCGCAGCGCGAGGAACACCAGCGGCGGCACGCCGGCCATGCCCCACTCGATGACGACGAAGTTCAGGCCCCACACGAGGGCGACGACGAGGGCGAGGAGGGTGTCACGGCGGCTCACGACGTCCAGCCTGCGCCCCGAGGACCATGAAGCACCAGCGACGGATCGACCGCGTGACCATGTAGCGTCGCTGCATGATCGATCTCGCCGCCCTCGCGTCGCTGCGCGCCGTGGACCACCACGGCTCGGTCGTCGCGGCGGCCGACGCCCTCGGCTACACCCCGAGCGCGGTCTCGCAGCAGGTGAAGCGCCTCGAGCGGCAGGCGGGCCTCGACCTCCTGGAGCGCGTCGGACGGGGCGTGGTGCTCACCCGCGCCGGCCGGCAGCTCGTGGCCGACGGGGCGGCCCTGCTCGCCGAGCTGGAGCGCATCGAGGCCGACCTGCACGCGGGGTCGGGGGCGGTGGTCGGCCGGCTGCGGGTCACGGCGTTCTCCACCGCGGTGCGCGGCCTCGTCGCGCCAGCGGCCCGGGCGCTGCTCGACGCCCACCCCGACCTGGTCCTCGCGCTGACCGAGGAGGAGCCGTGGGACGCCGTCGACCTGGTGTCCCGCGGCCAGGTGGACGTGGGCGTGGCCCACTCGTGGGGGGACGTGCCGCTCGCGGTGCCGGAGCACGTCGCCACCCGCGAGATCGGCCGCGACGCGGCCGACGTCGTGCTGCCGGCCGACCACCCGCTGGCGGGGCGGGGCAGCGTCACCGCCGCCGCGCTCGTCGGCGAGCCGTGGATCGCGACCCCGCCGGGCACGATCTGCCGCGAGTGGCTCGAGCGCATGCACGACGGCACCGGGGCCCGGCCCCGGATCGCCCACCAGTCCCGCGAGTTCGACTCCCACCTGGCCCTGGTCGCCGCCGGGCTGGGCATCGCGCTCGTCCCCCGGCTCGGCCGGGCGGCGCTCGGCCCCGGGCTCACCACCGTCGAGGTGAGCGACCCGGAGCCGACACGCACCGTGCTCGCGCTGCACCGGCGTACCCAGGGGTCGTCGCCGGCGGTCGCCGCCACCCTCGCCGCGCTCGACGCGGCGTGGGCGGCGCGCTGAGGGCCTTCGCTCAGAACAGGGCGGAGGCCAGCTGCTGGCGCGCCCGCGCGACCCGCGGGTCGGCGTTGCCGACCACGCCGAACAGCTCGACGAGGTGCTGGCGCACCCGCTCCTTGTCGTCGCCCGCCGTGCGGCGCACGACCTCGACGAGGCGGGCGAACGCGTCGTCGACGTGCCCACCGAGCACGTCGAGGTCGGCCACGAGGATCTGCGCGTCGACGTCGTCGGCCCGCTCGGCGGCCGCGGCGCGGGCGGCCTGGAGGTCGGCGGTCGCGGTGCGGCGCAGCAGCTTGGCCCGGGCCAGGCCGGTCGCCGCCTCGGCGTCGGCGGGGTTGGCGGCCAGCAGCTTCTCGTACTCGGCGACGGCGCGGTCGTTGTCGCCGGCCTCGAGCGCCTCCTGCGCGGGCAGGTAGCGGGGGTCGATCGGCGGCTCGCCGCCGTCCTCGTCGTCGGCGACGACCGCACCGGCCGCGCCGGGCAGGGGCTGGTGGCGCTGCGTGATGCCCTGGGCCGCGAGCTGCTGCACGACCTGGGTGAGCGCGGCGCGCAGCTCCTCGAGCGGCAGCACGTCCTGGAACAGCGGCATGGGCCGGCCGTCCAGCACGGCGACCACGAGCGGGATCGACGGGATCTGCATGGCCTGCGCGATCTGCGGCGTCGCGTCGATGTCGACCAGACCCACGAGGAAGCGGCCCTCGAACTCCGCCGACAGCGCCGCCACGTCGTCGGCGAGCTGGCCGCTCTCGGGCATCCGGGAACGCGAGAAGAAGACGAGGAGGACGGCTGCGGTGCGCGACGCCTCGAGCACGGTCTGGAAGCTCTGCTCGTCCACGAGCGTGGCGTACGGGGAGGGGCTGCCGGCGGGGCCACCCGCCGTACCCCCACCGGCCGCGCCACCGGCGGCACCGGGGGTTCCGGGGGCACCCGGTCCGCCGGGCGCGGCGCCGGGGGCGGGGGCGCCGGCGGGCCGCTTGAGCACCGACAGGTCGATGGCACCGGGACGGGAGAACGGTCGCTGCGTCATGCCCGTCATTGTGGCGGATCCGGCGGCACCGCGGGGTCCCGGGGCGCGCGCGGCCCCGGTGCCGTCGGCGGACCGTGCCATGATGGCCGCTCCTGGACGGACTTCTCTCGGGCATCCAAGGACTGACGTGAACTACCCCCGCTACGACTTCTCGGGCCACCGCGTCACCGTGGCCGGCGGCACGGCCGGCACGGGCCTGGCCGTGGCCCACGCGTTCGCCGACACCGGCGCCGAGGTGACCGTGACCGGCGCGCAGCACCTCACCGGCTTCTACGACGCCGACCTGACGCGCTTCCGCTACCGCCAGCTCGCCCTCGACCACCCCGAGGCGATCGCCGAGTTCGCCGCGCGCAGCGAGCGCACCGACGTGCTCGTGCTGGCGGCGGCTCCCGAGCTGCCCCGGCACCTCGGCGCCGCCGACCTCGAGTTCGTGGTCGAGGCGAGCCGCCTCGGCCTGGTCGGTCCGCTGCAGCTGGTGCGGCGGCTGCGCGACGCGCTCGCGGCCAGCGCGGCGCAGGGCGGCGGCGCGGTCGTGTGCACCCGGGCCACCACCGGGTGGTGGGCGCTGCAGCCCCCGGGCGACGCCGTCGACGCCGCCGACGTGGAGCGGGTCGCGGAGGCGGCGGACGCCGCCCTGGTCGCCGCGGTCGGCGCGCTGGCCGCCTCGGTGCGCCGCCACGGCGTCCGGGTGAACGCGTGCCTCACCTCGCCCCGGGTCGAGCAGGGGTACCACGTGCAGATCGGGCGCCGCGCCCCGCACACGTCGGGCACCCTGCTCACCCGGCCCCGGCGCGTGCGCGGCAGCCTCGGCGAGTCGACCCGCGCCGCGGTCGTCGACACCGTCCAGTTCCTCGCCAGCGCGGGCGCGGCCGGCATCACCGGGCAGACCCTGCGCGTGGGCTGATCCCCCGCGGCCGCCCCCACGCCCTAGGGTGGCCGGGTGGGTGAGGTCTTCGCGGGGCGCTACGAGCTGCTCGAGCCGATCGGCATGGGGGGCATGGGGGCGGTCTGGACCGTCCTGGACCGCACGGACGGGCGGGTCAAGGCGGCGAAGATCCTGCGCCAGTCCGACGCCGCGTCGTTGCTGCGCTTCGTGCGCGAGCAGTCGGTGCGCATCGCCCACGACCACGTCGTCACCCCGCAGTCGTGGGCCGGCATGGACGACCGCGTGCTCTTCACCATGCCGCTGGTCGCCGGCGGCTCCCTGGCCGACCTGCTCCGCGAGCGCGGGGCGCTCCCCCTCCCCTTCATCGGCACGCTCCTCGACCAGCTGCTCGCCGCCCTCGAGGCCGTGCACGCCGCCGGGGTCGTGCACCGCGACGTCAAGCCCGCGAACCTCCTGCTCGAGGCGACGGGCGCGGGTCGCCCCCACCTGCGCCTCACGGACTTCGGCGTGGCCGTCCCCGTCGACGAGCCCCGCCTGACCCGCGGCCCGATGGCCATCGGGTCCCCCGGCTACATGGCCCCCGAGCAGTGGCAGGGCGCCGACCCGGACCCCCGCCAAGACCTCTACGCCGTGGGCCGCGTGGGCCTGGAGATGCTGACCGGCCGGCGGCCCTCCGGTGAGCAGGGCGTGCTCGCCCACGCTCCGGAGCCGCCCGGCCCTGCGTCGGACCTGCGGGCGCTCCTGGAGCGGGCGGCGGCCACCGAGCCCCACGACCGGCCCGCCGGCGCCACGGCCCTGCGCGCCGAGCTGGCCGCGCTGCGCCTGGAGCACCTGCCCACGTCCGGACCCCCGGTGGTCGTGCCGCGGCGCCTGACGACGGCTCCGCCGCCCACCGACGCTCCCCCGCACCACGACCCCCGCGAGGGCCGCGCGCCCACGATCGCCGGGCCGACGGCGTGGACCGGGCACGAGGCGCCGACCCACGTCGGCGGCGTCGGCGGCGGCACGGCGCGGCTCGCCCCCGGCGCGCCCGCGCCGACGCGCGTCGACCGGCCGGTGGCCGCGACGCCGCGGCGGTCCGCCGTACCGGCCGTGGTGCTGCTGGTGCTGGGGCTGCTGGCCACGCTGGCCGGCGCCTACCTGCTGCTGACCGCCTGACCACGGCCCCGGCGGCGCAGCAGCACGGCGCCGCCGGCCAGGCTCCCCAGCCCGAGCGCGAGCAGCGCGCCGCCGGTGACGAGGCGCGCCACCGACGCGCCCGCGCCGTCCGGGGAGAGCAGGACCTCGTCGGCCCGCTGGTCCTCGCCGAGGAGGAACGCCGGCTCCGTGGCGTACGGCGGCCCCGCAGCGTCCGCCGGGCCCGTGACGGCGACGCGGAGCGTGACGTCGACGGGGTACGCCGTGGGCTCGCCGTCGTAGCCGGGGGCCGAGCCCACCAGCACGACGTGCTCGCCCGGCAGCGACGGGCCACCGGCCTCGTACCGCTGCAGGTAGCCCACGGCGGGCAGCGCCGCGCGCGCCGTGGTCACGTCCGAGCCGAGGACGGCGTCGGTGGTCGTGGCGCGCTGGGCCAGCATCGGGTCGAGGATCCGCACGCCGATGCCGGCACCCGCCCCGGCCTCCTCGAGGGCGTCCTCGTCCAGCCCGTCGACGACGGCCTCGACCGCCACCGACTGACCCCAGCCGAGACGCACCCGGTAGGCGGTCTGGCCGCCGACCCGGACGGTCCCGCGGTAGATGCCCGTCGTCAGCAGGGGCGCGGTCGTCACGTCGGTGGCGCCGTCCAGCTCGCGGGCCGCGCCGTCGACGTCCACGGGGCCGGTCTCGGGCTCCTCCTCGGGGGACGGGAGGTCGTCGGCATCGCTCAGCGGCGACTCCTCCACGACCCGCAGCCACAGGGGCGACGACGCCTCGACCACGGGGGCCGAGCGCTCGACGGTCACCCGCACCGACGTCGTCTCCGCGCAGGGCGCGGCGGAGGGGTCGTCCTCGCGCGGGTCACCGGGGCCGGCCGCGAGGCCGAGGGTGAGCAGCCCGATGCCGCCCCCCTCGTAGCGGACGATCGAGTCCGAGGCGCAGGAGTCGCCGTCGGGAGCGGTCACCTCGAGCCGGAAGCCGTCCTCCGCCCCGGGGGCGGAACCCGGGGTGGACGCGGCGACGTGCACGGTGCTGCCCTCGACCTGGCGGCGGTAGGAGAAGTAGAGCGTCTCGCCCGGCCCGTCGCTCGGTCCCAGCTCGGCGCGGCTCCAGCCGACGGGCAGCGCAGCGGGCGCGCCCGGGTCGTCGGCGTCCAGGCGCGGCACGTCGTCGGGCAGGGACAGCCGGGGCGGGGCGTCCTCGGCGGCGACGGCCGGGGCCGCGGCCCCCGTGCCGAGCACCGCGGCGGGCAGGAGCAGGGCGAGCGCCAGCGAGCGGGCAGTCCGGGCGCGACCGGACCGGGTGCGGTGGGTGCGGGACGACGTCATCAGAAGTCCCCCGCGTCACGACGGACGGGCGCCAGCAGCGCGGACACCGCGGCGTGCTGCTCGGCGTCGAGGGCGCCGAGCGCGAAGTCGGCGGCGACGAGGTCGGCGGTCGCCCGCTCGACCAGCTCGCGGCCCTGCGGGGTGATCTCCGCGAGCACCGCGCGGCCGTCGTCGGGGTGCGGGCGGCGCTCGACCAGCCCGGCGGCGGCGAGGCGGTTGACGATCGAGGTCACGGAGGTGGGGTGGACCTGCAGCCGCTCGCCCATCTTGCCCAGCGGCAGGGACCCGCGGGAGGAGAAGACGAGCAGCACCAGCGCCTCGTAGCGGGCGAAGGTCAGCCCGTGCGGCTTGAGCAGGGCGTCGAGGCGGGCGATGACCAGCTGCTGCACGCGCATGAGGGAGGTGACGGCGTGCATGACCGTGCCGCCCTCCCAGCGCAGCTCCCACTGCCGGCGGGCCTCGTCGATGGGGTCGAACGGGAGCGCCACGTCAGTTGACCTGGGGTCGACCGCGCACGCCCGAGCGCTGGACGACGCGTTGGATGGACAGGTCGCGCTGGTCGGGGCGTCCGACGTACCGGATCTCGCGCAGGCCCTGGGCCTGGGCGGCGGACTCGAAGACGAAGTGGCCGTAGCCGAGCACGCGCCCGACCAGCGGCTTCTTGACGGTGATGTCGAGGATCCGCGTCAGCGGGACGGTGGCGAGCTGCTGGGAGAACACGCCGTGCACCCGGTAGACGCGCATGTTGGTGACGACGAAGCGGTCCATGTGCACGACCAGCACCTTGTAGACGCCCCAGGCCGCGACGACCCCGGCCAGCAGGATGGGGAACCAGCCCCAGTCGAGCGGGAGGAACGGCACGCTCGCGAGCAGCGCGACGGCGAGGAGGCAGACCAGCACGGGCACCACGAACGACACCCAGTGGTGGCGCACCTCGTCGACGATGACCTCGCCCTCGTCGCGCAGCAGGTGCCGGGCGATGTCCGGGTCGGTGACCGCGGCGATCAGGCCCACGTCGACCTCACGCCGGGCTCAGGAGAGCTCGCCGACGAAGCGGATGACCGCGCGGAAGAACGACACGAGCAGGTCCCACGCCTCACCGCCGCCGTCGCGGGCCGTGGCCGCCAGGCCGCTGGGGTCGGTGAACATCCAGAAGCCGAGGAACACGACGACGAGGAGCAGCACCACCTTCTTCGCGCTCACGTCGTTCCTCCAAGCCTTGGACGTCGTTCCCGGACACAGACCGGCATGTTTCTACCAAGAGCCCCGCCCCGTTCGGCGCAGGCGCGCCCGGGCGGGCGGTTCACGCGTCGGCAGCCGTCGCGCCGACCCCGTCCGCGGAGCCCACCGGGTCGGTCGCGGCCAGCAGGGCGTCCGCGGCGCCGTACGGGTCGCGCCGGCCCGCCACGACGTCGTCGGCGAGGACGTCGAGGTCCGCACCCCCGGAGCCCGAGCCGCGGCCGGCGATCCCCGCCCAGGTACGGCGCAGGTGGGTCAGCGCGATGGCCTCCACCTCCTCCCGGGCCCGCCGACGGCGGCGCACGGCGAGCTGACCCGTCGTGGCGAGCCAGTCGCGGTGCTCCTCGAGCCGGTCGACGACCTCGGGCACGCCGTCGCCGCTCTGGGCGGTGGTGGCGAGGATGGGCGGACGCCACGCGTCGGCGGGGCGGTCGGCGAGGTTGAGCATGCCGCGCAGCTCGCGGCGCACCTGGTCGGCGCCCCCGCGGTCGGCCTTGTTGACGACGTACAGGTCCCCGACCTCGAGGATGCCGGCCTTGGCCGCCTGGATGCCGTCCCCCATCCCGGGCGCCAGGAGCACGACGGTGGTGTCGGCGAGGCCGGCGACCTCGACCTCGCTCTGCCCGACGCCGACGGTCTCGACCAGCACCACGTCGAAGCCGGCCGCGTCGAGCACCCGCAGGGCCTGCGGCGTGCTCCACGACAGCCCGCCGAGGTGGCCGCGGGAGGCCATCGAGCGGATGTAGACGCCCGTGTCCGTCGCGTGGTCGCCCATGCGGATGCGGTCCCCCAGCAGCGCCCCGCCCGAGAACGGCGAGGACGGGTCGACCGCCAGCACGCCGACGCGGCGCCCGCGGGCGCGCAGCTCTGTGACGAGCGCGTTCGTGGAGGTCGACTTGCCGACGCCGGGCGAGCCCGTCACGCCGACGACGTGGGCGCGGCCGGTGTGCGGCGCCAGCAGCGCCATCGCCTCGCGCAGGCGGGCGGCCCGGGTGTCCTCGCCGTCCGTGGGCGGCGCCCCGCCGGCGTCCTCCACGAGCGAGACCAGCCGGCCGACGGCGCGCGGGTCACCCCCGCGCGCCGCCTCGACCAGGTCGGGGACCGACGCCGTGCGGCGCCGGCCCCCGACCGGGGACGCGGCGGTGCGCGGGGGCGCCTCGCTCACGCGGGGACGCGGATGATCAGGGCGTCGCCCTGCCCACCGCCGCCGCACAGGGCGGCGGCGCCGGTGCCGCCACCGCGGCGCTTGAGCTCCAGCGCGAGGTGCAGCACGATGCGGGCGCCCGACATGCCGACCGGGTGGCCCAGCGCGATCGCGCCGCCGTTGACGTTCACCTTGTCCTCGGAGACGCCGAGCTTGCGGGCGCTGGCGATGCCGACGGCGGCGAAGGCCTCGTTCATCTCGAAGAGGTCGATGTCGGAGACCGAGATGCCCTCCTTCTCCACCGCCTTGAGGATCGCGTTGGCGGGCTGCTCCTGCAGGGTCGAGTCGGGGCCGGCGACCTGGCCCGACGCGCCGATCTCGGCGATCCAGCTCAGGCCCAGCTCCTCGGCCTTGGCCTTGCTCATCACCACGACGGCGGCGGCGCCGTCGGAGATCTGCGAGGCCGAGCCGGCCGTGACCGTGCCGTCCTTGCTGAAGGCCGGGCGCAGCTTGGCCAGGCTCTCGGGGGTGGTGTCCGCACGCACGCCCTCGTCGGTGGAGACGACGACCGGGTCGCCCTTCCGCTGCGGGATCTCCACGGGCACGATCTCGTCGTCGAACACGCCGTTCTTCTGCGCGGTGGCCGCGAGCTGGTGGCTGCGGGCCGCGAACGCGTCCTGCTCCTCGCGCGTCAGCTGCTCCGCGGCGCTGTTGCGGTCCTCGGTCAGCCCGCCCATCGGCTGGTGGGTGAACTGGTCGTAGAGCGCGTCGTACGCCATCGAGTCCACGAGCGGGGTGTCGCCGTACTTGAAGCCCTCGCGCGACTTCGGCAGCAGGTGCGGCGCCTGGGTCATCGACTCCATGCCGCCGGCCACGACGATCTCGTGCTCGCCGGCGCGGATGAGCTGGTCGGCCAGCGCGATGGCGTTGATGCCCGAGAGGCAGACCTTGTTGATGGTCAGCGCGGGCACGTCCATCGGGATGCCGCCCTTGACGGCAGCCTGGCGGGCCGCGATCTGGCCGGCACCGGCCTGGATCACCTGGCCCATGATCACGTACTCGACCTGCTCGCCCGAGACACCGGCCCGCTCGAGCGCGCCCTTGATGGCGACACCGCCCAGGTCCGCGCCGGTCAGCGACTTGAGGCCGCCGAGCAGGCGACCGATCGGGGTGCGGGCACCGGCGACGATGACGGAAGTGGTCATGGGACATGCCTCCAAGTTGGGGTTCGCTGCGTGAGAGAACGTGCCGCGCGGAGCGGTCGGAGGTCAAGGCTACCGACGGGTCACTTCCAGACCGGCCCCGATGTCGCCGTCGTCACACTCCCCGCGGGGCGGGCGGTGGGCCGTACGTACGATGCGCCCCATGTCCGCACCCCTGGAGATCCCCGCGCACCTGTTCACCGCCATCGACCACGTCGGCATCGCCGTGGCCGACCTCGACGAGGCCATCGCCTTCTACGAGGGCACCTTCGGGATGAGGGTCGCCCACCAGGAGACCAACGAGGAGCAGGGCGTCCGCGAGGCCATGGTCGCCGTGGGCGACTCGGGCTCCTTCATCCAGCTGCTCGCCCCGCTGACGCCCGAGTCGACGATCGCGAAGTTCCTCGACCGCTCCGGCCCCGGCCTGCAGCAGCTCGCCTACCGCGTCGTCGACGTCGAGCAGGTCTCCGCGATCCTGCGCGAGCGCGGCGTGCGCCTGCTGTACGACGCGCCCCGCCGCGGCACGTCGGACTCGCGGATCAACTTCGTGCACCCCAAGGACGCCGGCGGCGTGCTCGTCGAGCTGGTGCAGCCGGCGGCCGACGCGCACCACTGAGCCTCGGAGGGCCAACCTGACCCGGCCGGGTCAGGTCAGCAGGAGGTCGGTGTCGCGGGCGTCGGTGACGAGCATGTGGCCGGGCGCGTGCGTGAGCGCGAGGCTCGGGCGCGACTCGACCACCGCCGCCTGCGGCGTCACCCCGCAGGCCCAGAACACCGGCACCTCGCCCGGGCGCACCGTCACCGCGTCGCCGTAGTCGGGCCGGTCGAGGTCGGTGATCCCCAGCGCGGCGGGGTCGCCGACGTGCACCGGCGCGCCGTGCACGCCCGGGTAGCGCCCGGTCACCCGCACCGCGTCCGCGACGCGGTCCGCGGGCACGGGACGCATGGACACGACGAGCGGGCCGGAGAGCGCGCCGGCCGGCCGGCACCGCCGCGTGGTGCGGTACATCGGCACGTTGACGCCCTCGGCCTGGTGGCGCACCTCGATGCCCGCCACCTGCAGCGCGTCCTCGAACGTGAACGAGCAGCCGATGAGGAAGGCGACGAGGTCCTCGCGCCACCAGCCCAGCAGGTCGGTCGGCTCGTCGACCAGCTCGCCGTCGCGGTAGACCCGGTACGCCGGCAGGTCGGTGCGCACGTCGCCGTCGAGCAGCGCACCGGCCACCGCCCCGGGCTCGAGCACCTCGAGCAACGGGCACGCGCGCGGGTTGCGCTGCGCGAACACGAGGAAGTCGTAGGCCTCCTCCCGCGGGAGCACCAGCAGGTTGGCCTGCGCCCAGCCCCGGCTCCAGCCCGCGGTCGGGGTGACCAGCCCGTCGCGGAACCGCCGGCGGGCCTCGTGGGGGCTCAGCGCCCCCGGGTCGGCGACCCCGTCCGCCGCCACGTCCGCCACGCCCATCACGTCCGTCGGGTCCATCACGTGCCTCCGGTCTCTCGGTCGGTCGGGATGTCGGCCCAGCGCAGGCGCACGGTCTCCCCCGGGCGCACCTGCGCGGCGCGGTCGACGTCGGCGTCGACCACGACCCCGACGACCGGGTAGCCCCCGGTCACGGGGTGGTCGGCCAGGAACAGCACGGGCTCGCCCGACGGCGGCACCTGCAGCGCGCCCCGGGTCGCGCCCTCGCTGGGCAGCGAGGCGTCGGGGTCGGCCGGTCGCAGCAGCCCCTCCGACGCCTCGGTCGCCGTGCCCCCGCGCTCGAGGCGCATGCCGACGCGGTCGGTGCGCGAGGACGCCCGCCAGGCGCCGGACACCAGGACGTCGGCGTCGGCGACCCAGTCGTCGCGGGGGCCGCGGACGACCCGCAGCACCACCTCGTCGTCGGTCGGCGCGGCGGCCTGCGGCACCCCGTCGACGACCGGCTGCCCGGCGACCTCCTCGCCGACGGGCAGCACCGTCCCGGGCTGCAGCGGCGCCGGGCCGATGCCGGCGAGCACGTCGTGGCTGCGCGAGCCCAGCACGGCCGGCACGTCGAGCCCGCCGCGCACCGCGAGGTACGAGCGGAGGCCGCGGGTCGGCGTACCGACCGCGACGCGGTCACCCGAGCGCGCTGCGACGAGCGCTCCCGGGCCGACCTCGCGGCCGGCGACGACGAGCGGGGCCGGCGCCCCCGTGAGGCACAGCCAGACGACGGCGCCGGCCGGGCCGGTGACCTCCAGCTCGAGACCGCCGAGGGTGACCTCGACCGCGGCAGCCGTCGGCGCGTTGCCGACCACGCGGTTGCCCAGGGCGTGGGCGGCGCGGTCGGCGGCGCCGGAGCGTCCGACCCCGATGCCCGCCTGCCCGGGGCGGCCGGTGTCCTCGACGTACGCCGGCCCCCCGACGCGGTGGACCAGCAGCGCGGTGCGCTCGGGGTCGCTCACGTCGCCTCCGTGAAGCGCACGGCCGCGCCGGGTCGCAGCAGTGCGGGCGGGTCGCGGTCGAGGTCCCAGAGCACGAGGTCGGTGCGGCCCAGCAGCTGCCAGCCGCCGGGCGAGCTGCGCGGGTAGACGCCGGAGAACTCCCCGGCCAGTCCCACGGCGCCGGCCGGCACGCTCGTGCGGGGCTCCGAGCGCCGCGGGACGCCGAGCCGGGGGTCGCCGCCGACGAGGTAGGCGAACCCCGGCGCGAACCCGCCGAACGCGACGCGCCACGGACGACCCGTGTGGGCGGCCACCACCTCCTGCGGCGTCAGGCCGGTGAGCGCGGCGACCTCGTCGAGGTCCGGGCCGTCGTAGACGACGGGGATCTCGACCGTGCCGGCGTCGGGGCCGGGCCCCGGCTCCCCCGGGCCGTCCGCGGGCCCGTCCGCGAGCGCGTCCGCCGTCCGCGCGGCGGCACCCCGCACCTCGGCGAGCGGTACGCCGGGGCGCGCGACCAGCAGCACGGTCCGCGCGGCCGGGACCACCTCGCCGACCGGGCCGTCCGCAGCACTCACGCCCGCCGCGGCCAGCGCGTCGACGAGCCGCACCACGGCCGGGGTGTCCGCGACCTCGACGAGCACGCCGCGGTCGCCGTACGGCAGGAGCCGGGCGCTCACACGAAGGCCCCGAGCCGCACGCCGGCCTCCTCGAGACCGGCGCGCACCGCGCGGGCCATCGCGACCGCGCCGGGCGAGTCGCCGTGCACGCAGACGGACTCGGCGGCCACGGCGACGCTCGCCCCGTCCACCGCCACGAGGGTCCCCTCGCTCACGAGGCGGACGACGCGGGCGGCGACCTCGTCGGGGTCGTGGAGCACGGCGCCGGGCTCGCGGCGGGAGACGAGGGTGCCCGCGGGGGTGTACGCGCGGTCGGCGAACGCCTCCCTCACCGTGCGCAGCCCCGCGGCCTCGGCACGGCGCAGCAGGGCCGAGCCCGGCAGCCCGAGCACCGGGAGCGACGGGTCGAGGGCCACGACGGCGTCGACCACGGCCTGCGCCTGCTCCTCGTGGTGCACCACCGTGTTGTAGAGCGCGCCGTGCGGCTTCACGTAGGCGACGCGGCCCCCATCGACGCGGGCCAGCGCGTCGAGCGCCCCGACCTGGTAGAGCACGTCGTCGGCCAGGTGCCGTGGCTCGACGTCGATGAAGCGGCGGCCGAAGCCCGCCAGGTCGCGGTAGCCGACCTGTGCGCCGATGGCGACGCCCCCGGCCACCGCGAGGCGGCAGGTGGTGCGCAGGGTCGTCGGGTCCCCCGCGTGGAAGCCGCAGGCGACGTTGGCGCTGGTCACCAGCCCCAGCACGGCCTCGTCGTCGCCCAGCTCCCAGCGCCCGAACGACTCGCCGACGTCGCTGTTGAGGTCGACCGTGGTCGTGTCCGCCATGTCGTGCTCCCGCCTCAGAGGTCCATCAGCGGCGTGAACGAGCGCCACGCCAGGAACAGGGTCAGCAGCCAGGCCAGCACCCCGACGGCCAGCAGCCAGCGCGGGTAGCGGTAGCCGTGCAGGAGGTCGCGGCGCCGCCAGGCGATCCACAGCAGCAGGCCGAAGCCGATCGGCAGGATCATGCCGTTGAAGGCGCCGGCGAAGACCAGCAGCGTCACGGGTGTCTGCTCGATGACCACGTAGACCGCCGTCGTGGCCACGATGAAGCCGACGGTCAGCAGGTTGCGCGTGCGGGCCGGGGTGGCGGAGGTGGTGACGAAGGAGATCGAGGTGTACGCCGCACCGATCACCGACGTGAGGGCCGCCGCCCACAGGATGAGCCCGAAGACGCGGAGACCGGCCTCGCCCGCGGCCGCCTCGAAGGCGCTCGCCGCCGGGTTCGCCTCGTCGAGCGCGGAGCCCCCGGCGATGACGCCCAGGATCGCGAGGAAGAGCACGACGCGCATCACGCCCGTCACCAGGATCCCCACCACGGAGCTGCGCGAGATGGCGCGCACCGACTCCGGCCCGGTGGTCCCCGAGTCGAGCAGGCGGTGGGCGCCGGCGTACGTGATGTAGCCGCCGACCGTGCCGCCGATGATCGTGGTGACCGCCAGGACGTCGAACTCCGTCGGCGCCACGACGTTGCGCAGCGCCTCCCCGACCGGGGGCCCGGAGGTGACGGCGATCGTCGTCGTCGCGATGATCATGACGATCCCGAGCGCCACCACGACCCGGTCCAGGGCGATCCCGGCGCGGGCGCTGAGGAAGATCCCCGCCGCGACGACGGCCGAGAGGGCACCGCCCCAGCGCGGGTCCAGTCCGAGCAGGGCGTCGAGGCCGAGCCCGGCGCCGGCCACGTTGCCGATGTTGAAGACGAAGCCACCCACCACGACGAGGCCGGCGAGCAGCCACCCCGCGCCGGGGGCGACGTCGCCCGCGAGCTCGTGGGCGCGGCGACCGGCGACGCCGATCACCCGCCACACGTTCAGCTGCACGGCGACGTCGACGAGGATGGAGAGGACGATGGCGCAGGCGAAGGCCGCGCCGAGCTGGACCGTGAAGGTCGCGGTCTGCGTGATGAAGCCGGGCCCGATGGCGCTCGTGGCCATCAGGAAGATCGCTCCGAGGAGCGCCGAGCGGCGGCCGGCCGAGCTCACGGCCTCCTTGAGCGGCGGGGTGTCACCCATCGCGGGGTCCCTTCGTGGTCCGGACGTGCGGGTGTCGGTCACCGTAAGGACTGTTGAACAATCCCGCAATCCCCCTGCGGTTGCCCCGGACCCGCCTCAGGGCTCCCCGGTACCCCCCGGCCGCTAGGGTCACGGCCGTGGCCGCCTCCGAGCTCGACCCCCTGCTCGCCTCGCTGGGCGAGGCACGGCAGGCCCGCCGCACCGTCATGAGCACCTCCGCCGACCGGGCGGCGCGCCTCCTGCGCGAGCAGGTCGTCGAGGGGGCGCTGCGCTCCGGCACCCGCCTCCCGGAGGTGCGGCTCGCCGACGCCCTGGGCGTCTCGCGCAACACCCTGCGCGAGGCCCTCAGCCAGCTGGTGGCCGAGCGGATCCTGGTGCGCGAGGAGCACCGGGGGGTGCTGGTCGCCACCCCCGACACGGCCGCCGTCCGCGACGTGTACGCCGCCCGCCTCGTCATCGAGCCCGCCGCCCTCCTCCACGGCCCGGCGGTCGACCCCACCCACCTCGCCGCCCTCGACGCCGCCGTGCGCGAGGGCACCACCGCCGGCGAGCGCGGCGAGTGGGCCGCCGTGGCGAGCGCGAACCAGCACTTCCACCGCGCGGTCGTCGCCCTGTCGGGCAGCGAGCGCCTCGTGGCCCAGATGGAGCTGCTGCTGGCGGAGATGCGGCTGTTCTTCCACCAGATGGGCGACCCGGGCCGCTTCCACGCGCCGTACCTCGAGGAGAACGCGATCATCGCCGGCCACCTGCGCGCCGGGCGGCGCGAGGACGCGGCGGCGCGGCTGGCGGCGTACCTGCGGGCCGCCGAGCGGCAGCTCGTCGCCGCCTACGAGCAGCGCTCGGCCGCCGACGACGGTTGACCCCGCCGCGCGGCACTGCCACGCTCCCCCACCACGGGTGCCGCGGTGAGACGCCGGTCACTATGTGACCCACGCCCGGTTACCCATGGGTATCTTCCGGCCAGCCCTGCTCTCGACCCCACAGGAGTGCCCGACGTGCAGAACATCCTCGACGCCATCCAAGCCGGTGACACCACCAGCGAGGACTTCGCCCACCTCGAGCTGCCCGAGTCCTACCGGGCCGTCACGGTCCACAAGGACGAGGTCGACATGTTCGAGGGGATCGCGACCCGCGACAAGGACCCCCGCAAGTCGCTCCACGTCGAGGACGTCGCGCTGCCCGAGCTCGGCCCCGGCGAGGCGTACGTCGCGGTCATGGCCTCGGCGATCAACTACAACACCGTGTGGACCTCGATCTTCGAGCCCGTGTCCACCTTCGGGTTCCTCGAGCGCTACGGCCGCCTCTCCGAGCTCACCAAGCGCCACGACCTGCCCTACCACGTGGTCGGCTCCGACCTCGCCGGCGTCGTGCTGAAGACCGGGCCCGGCGTCACCAAGTGGCAGCCCGGCGCCGAGGTCGTGGCCCACTGCCTCTCCGTCGAGCTCGAGGACCCCGCCGGCCACGACGACACGATGATGGACCCCCAGCAGCGCATCTGGGGCTTCGAGACCAACTTCGGCGGCCTCGCCCACATCGCCCTGGTGAAGTCCAACCAGCTCCTCGCCAAGCCCGACCACCTCACCTGGGAGGAGGCCGCCTCCCCCGGCCTGGTCAACGCCACCGCCTACCGCCAGCTCGTCTCCAAGAACGCCGGCGCGATGAAGCAGGGCGACAACGTCCTGATCTGGGGCGCCTCCGGCGGCCTCGGCGGCTTCGCGACCCAGTACGCCCTCAACGGCGGCGCCAACCCGATCTGCGTGGTCTCCAACGAGGAGAAGGCCAAGATCGTGCGCTCCATGGGCGCCGAGCACGTCATCAACCGCTCCGAGGAGAACTGGCAGTTCTGGAACTCCGACGGCACCCGCCAGAACCCCAAGGAGTGGCAGCGCCTCGGCAAGAGGATCCGCGAGCTCACCGGCGGCGAGGACATCGACATCGTCTTCGAGCACCCGGGCCGCGAGACCTTCGGCGCGAGCGTCTACGTGACCCGCAAGGGCGGCACCATCACCACCTGCGCCTCGACCACCGGCTTCATGCACGAGTACGACAACCGCTACCTGTGGATGAACCTCAAGCGCATCGTGTCCAGCCACTTCGCCAACTACCGCGAGGCGTTCGAGGCCAACCGCCTCATCGCGCAGGGCAAGATCCACCCCACCCTGTCGCGCACCTACACCCTCGACGAGGTCGGCCAGGCCGCGCTCGACGTGCACCACAACTTGCACCAGGGCAAGGTCGGCGTCCTGTGCCTGGCCCCCACCGAGGGCCTCGGCGTCCGCGACACCGAGCTGCGCGAGAAGCACCTCGACGCCATCAACCGCTTCCGCGGCGTCTGAGGCAGCCCCCGCACGCCCGCCCCCGGTCCGCCGGGGGCGGGCGTCTGCGTTCCCGCCCGTCGGACGGGTACGCCGGGCACCGCTCCGGCGCCACGCCGGGGCGGGCGCCGGACTGTCATCCGTCCCCCCGATCCGCAACACTGGACCATGCGCGCGTGCCACCCAGCACCGACGCACCCCGACGCGAACCGCGCGTCGAAACGCGGCCAGAGGAGTTCTCCAGCATGAGCGACAAGGGACTGTCGATCTTCGACGAGGAGCCGGAGACCGGCACCGCCAACCCCGACGACCAGTCGACCCAGGCGATCCCCGCCGTCCGCGGGGCCGGCCCCGCCGACACCGTCGCGCAGCCGGCGGTCCGTCCCTCACGTGAACCCGCACGGGCCCCGGTGCCCCCGCGGCCCGGCACGCCGACCCGCGTCGCCGCGGCGCCCCCGCGCGCCGCCGCCCCCACCCCCGCCGCGTCGCGCGGCGCGATCCCGGCCCTGCCGGTCGTGCGCCGCGGCGGCTACGACCAGGAGGCGGTGAACCGGGCGCTGCAGCAGCTCGTCGACGAGAAGGCGGGTCTCGCGGCCGGCCTGAGCGGCGCCGAGCACCGCATCGCCGACCTCGAGGCGGAGATCGACGCCCTGCACAAGCAGGTCGCCGAGTTCAAGAACCCGACGTACGCCGGTCTCGGCGGCCGCGCGAGCGAGATGCTCCGCCTGGCCGAGGAGGAGGCCAGCGACGTGCGCGAGACGGCCGCCCAGGAGGCGTCCGAGATCCTCGAGCAGGCCAACCGCGACGCCCGCGCCATCCGCGCGGACGCCGCGCGCGAGGCCGAGGACATGCGCGCGGTGCAGCTGCGCGACCTCGAGGACCAGCGCACGCGGATCATCGCCGACGCCGAGCAGGAGCGGACCCTGGCCCGCTCCGAGGCCTCGGACCTCGTCGCCTCGGCGAAGCGCGAGGCCGCGCAGCTGCGGCTGGCCGCCGAGCAGGAGGCCAACGACCTGCGCAGCAGCGCCACCCGCGAGGCCGAGAAGCTGCGGGCCGGCGCCGACCGCGAGGTGCAGGAGGCCCGCCGGGCGCTCGCCGTGGAGAAGGAGCGCCTCGCCCGCGAGGCCGCCGACCACCACGCGAGCGCGATGGCCCAGACCAACCAGATCGTCACCGAGGCCGAGGAGCGCGCCGCGGCCGCCGAGGAGCGGGCCCGGGAGGCCATCGCCCAGGGCACGGCGCAGCGCGAGCAGGCCCAGCGGGAGGCCGAGGCGCTGCTGAGCCGGGCCCGCCGCGAGGCCGAGCAGATCGTGGCCTCCGCCCGCACGCAGAGCGAGTCGATCCAGGCCTCCGGCCACGCCGAGGCGGCGCGCGAGCTCGCCGCCCTCAAGTCCGAGGCCGAGCGGATGGCGCGCCGCCGCGACGCCATCGCCGCCCAGCTGGGCGCCCTGCGCGACGTCGTCGCCGGCTTCGCGGCCGACGAGGACGCCCAGGCCTGACGCCCGGGCGGGGTCTCGAGATTCCCCGCCTGAGCGGGGAAACATGTCGCTACGGCCGATGCCTGGGCCGTAGAGCACATGTTCTCGTCGCAGAGACCCGGTACGGCGGGGCTCAGCCCGCCTCGGCGACCTCGGCGCTCTCGGGCTCGCCGAGGCGGACCTCCTGCACCCCGGCCTCGCCGAGCTTGACCACGACGACGCCGACGAGGATGAGCAGGCCGCCGACCAGCTGCAGCGGGCCGGGCAGCTCGCCGAGCAGCAGCCACGCGAAGACGAGGGCCATCACCACCTCGGACAGCGCGACGAACGAGGCGAGACGGGAGCCGAGGCGGCGCGAGGCCGCGATGCCGGTGGTGTAGGCGAGCGCCGCGGTCACGAGGCCGAGCCCCAGCACCGGCAGCCACCACGGGACGGCGGTCTCGCCGTACACCACGTCGGCCGTGGTCGCCGCCATGGGCAGCACGCCGACGAGGCCCGCCGTGCCGAGGGTGACGGCGCCGACCGTGAGGCCGCCGGCGGCCAGCACCGTGCCGGGCAGGCCGTTGTCGCCGTCGGCGGAGATCACGAAGTACGCCGCGCAGCCGATCATCGCGCCCAGGCCCCACAGCACGCCCACGACGTTGAGGCTCACGCCGCCGACGACGCCGAGCACCAGCGCCAGGCCGACGGCCGCGACGGCGGCTCCGAGGACGGTCGCGCGGCCGGGACGCTGGCCGTGGCGCAGCCACATCCACACGATGACGGCGACGGGCGCCGTGTACTCGATGAGCAGCGCGACCCCCACCTGCAGGTAGGAGACGGCGTAGAAGTAGCAGAGCTGCGCGCCGGCGACGGCCAGGACGCCGTAGAGCGCGACCGTGCCGAGCGTGCGCGGGTGGCCGAGCAGCACGCCCCAGCGCCCGCGCAGCAGCAGCACGGCGGGCACGAGCAGCACGACCGCCGCCAAGGAGACCCGGGCCGTGACGGCAGCGCCGGCGGTCCAGCCCGCGTCGAGCAGACCACGGGCCAGCGCCCCCGACAGCCCGAACGCGGAGGCCGAGGTCAGCGCCAGCAGGAGCCCGGCGCCGAGTCGTTGGCCGGGCACCGCGGCCACGGGGGTGTCAGGAGTCAACGTCGTCATGGGTCATGACGGTAGACCTCGCTTGGTAAGGTGTCAAAATGCTTTTCACGCATGACACCGAGGTCTCGCTCGGATCGGCCGTCGCGCTGGTCAACAGCGCCGAGCCGCCCGACACGATGACGACGGTCGCGGACCTCGACGAGTTCTTCGCGGGGTTCGAGTACGCCGGCCGCCACGACCGCACCCGCGCGGAGCTGGAGGAGGTGCGCGACCTGCGCCCGCGCCTGCGCACCCTGCTGACGAGCACACGCGACGACGCCGTCACCATCGTGAACGAGATGCTGGCCGAGGCCGGGGCGCTCCCCCAGCTCGCGCGCCACGACGGCTGGGACTGGCACCTCCACGCCATCGATCCCGGCCGTCCGTTCGCCGAGCGCATCGCGGTCGAGACCGCCATGGCCATGGTCGACGTCATCCGCTCCGACGAGATGTCGCGCCTCAGCCTCTGCGCGGCCGACGACTGCGCGGGCATCGTGCTCGACCTGTCGCGCAACCGGTCCCGCAAGTTCTGCTCGACCACGTGCGGCAACCGCACGGCGGTGGCCGCCTACCGGGCCCGCCAGAGCGGCTGAGTCCTCCCCGCCCGCTCCCCGGCCCGTCCCGCCCTCAGTCCTCCGCGGAGCGCTGGGCCGGCCCGGGCACCGGCACGTCGGCGTACGCCGCGAGGTTGTGCGCGTTGTAGGCGCTCGTGTCGGCGCTCGTCATCGGCCCGCCCCACTCCCGCGGCAGCGGGACGTCCACACCGGGCGCGACCCGGGCGACGACCTCGTCGAGGACGCGCTCGGCGTCGCCGACCCACAGGTGCTTGGCCCCCTCCACGCCGACGACCTCCGCCTGCGGCACCACGGAGAACCGCTCGCGCGCCTCGTCGGGGCGCAGGTAGTCGTCGTGCTCCGGCACGAGCGCCGTCAGCGGCTTGTCCGACGTCGCCCACGCCTCGAGGTGCTCGGGGAGCGAGTAGCGCAGCGGGGGGCTGAGGAGCACGGCGCCGCGCACGTGCGGGTCGAGCCCGTGCATGAGGGTCACGTCCGTCCCGAAGGACCAACCGACGAGCCAGACCTCCGGCAGGTCGGCGAACTCGGCGTACTCGATGGCGGCCGCGACGTCGAAGCGCTCCCCCACCCCGTTGTCGAAGGTGCCCTCGCTCGTGCCCTGCTCGCTCCACGTGCCGCGCGAGTTGTAGCGCAGCACGGCGACGCCGGCCAGCGCGGGCAGGCGGAAGGCGGCCTTGCGGAAGACGTGGCTGTCCATCATCCCGCCGTGGGTGGGCAGCGGGTGCAGGCAGATGATCGTCGCGACCGGGTCGCGGTCCTCCGGCAGCGCCAGCTCGCCCACGAGCGCGAGCCCGTCGGCCGTGTGCAGCGTCAGCGCCTCGCGGCGCGCCGGGAGGACGGAGTTCGCTCGGATCTTCTGGGCCACGTCGAGAAGGCTAGTCGCACCACGCGCGCTCGCCGTCGGGGGCGAGGTCGAGGTCGCGGCGCACCACCGACAGCTCGTCGCCCCAGCCGGCGCACGCCGTCGCCAGGCCCTCGTCGGTGTACTCCACGACGAGCACGCGGTCCCCGTACGACGCGGCGTAGGCCCCGCACTCGTCGTACGCGCCGCACTCCTCGACCACCGCCAGGTCGAAGCCGACGGCGGTGCCGTCGTACTCCCCCAGGTTCTTCTGCGCCGCGGCGAGCCCGGCCCCGTGGGCGACGTCCACGAGCAGCGCGGCGTAGGCCGCCGCGTCCTCGAGCGTCAGCAGCCCGTCGGAGCGCAGGAAGGAGTCGAGGTTGTCGAGCTCGACGGCGTCGAAGCCGTCCGCGGCGCAGCCCTCGATCCACGGGCGCACCACCTCGACGAGCGCCGCCCGCCTCTCGGGCGTCGAGGTGTCGAGCAGCGCCTCGTCCCAGTCCTCGTCGACGACCGGCTCGCCCGCGTCGTCCACGAGGAGCAGGTCGCCGCCCGCCCACGTGTCCTCCTCGCCCGGCTGGGCCTGGAACGCGTTGACGTAGCAGAGGTTGTAGACGCCCGCGAGCGGCTCGGCCGCGCGGTCGCGCTCCACGACGGCGACGTCGGCGGGCACGTCCCGCGGGCCGCCGATCTGGTAGTCCCAGCGCGCCCCGGCCGGGGGGAGCGTGACGCCGTCCGCCGCGCCCGGGTCGCCCGTCGCGTCCCCGTCGTCCGCCGCGCCCGGGTCGCCCGTCCCGCAGCCGCCGAGAACCAGGACCAGGACCAGGCAGGCCACCGGGGCGGCCAGCACGACGCCCCCTCGTCGTGCCCGCCCGACCCGTCGCGCGCCCATCGTGTCCTCCCGCCCGGCCGGGCCGGTCCCGGTGCCGCGCGTCAGTGAAGCACGCGGCGCCGGGCCCGGCTGCCGGGCAGTGTCGGGGAACCCGTCAGGAGTAGTCGTGGAACCCCGCGCCGGTCTTGCGGCCGAGGCGGCCCTCGGCCACCGCCTCCTCGAGCGTGCGCGCCGGCGCGAGGCCGGGCTCGCCGAACTCGCGGTGCAGCTCCTGCTGGATGGCCAGCGACACGTCGTTGCCCACCACGTCGAGCAGCTCGAAGGGGCCCATCGGCAGGCCGACCTGCTCCTTGATCGCCGCGTCGATCTCGACCAGCGAGTGCGTCCCCTGCTCGGCGAGCAGCGCCGCGTCGTTGAGGTAGGGGAACAGCAGCGCGTTGACGATGAAGCCGGCGCGGTCGCCGCACGACACGGCCACCTTGCCGACCCGGGCGCACAGCGCGCGCACGGTCTCGTCCACCTCGGGGGCGGTGCGCTCCGTGGTCACGACCTCCACGAGCTTCATGACCGGCGCCGGGTTGAAGAAGTGCATGCCGATCACGGCCTCGGGGCGCGAGGTGGCGTCGGCGCACCGCGCGATCGGCAGCGAGGACGTGGTCGTCGCGAGGATGGCGCCCGGCTTGCAGATCCGGTCGAGGTCGGCGAAGAGCTCGGTCTTCACCGCCAGGTCCTCCGCGATCGCCTCCACGACGAGGTCCACCTCCGCGAGGGCCTCGCGCGAGGTGGCGCCGTGCAGACGACCGAGGACCGCCGCCTTCGTGGCCTCGTCGCCCCGGCCCTTGGCGATCGCCCGGTCCTGGTTCTTCGTGATCGAGGCGACGACGCCGGCGAGCTTGTCGTCGCTGCGCCCGACGTACGTCACCTCGTGGCCGGCCTTGGCGAAGACCTCGACGATGCCGGCGGCCATGGTGCCGGTGCCGACGACGCCCACCGTCCGCACCTCGTGGCGCAGCCGGGGGGCGTCGTCGGACGACGGGGTCTCCTCGTCGGCGACGACGGCCCCGTCGGCCCAGGTGTAGAGACCGCGCCCGACGCCCCGGCCGGTGCGACCCTCGGCGACGAGCTTCTCCAGGAGCTCGGCGGGCTGGTGCAGGTGGTCCCCGCTCTCGGCGTACCGCGCGGCCAGGGCGTCGCGCACGACGTCGAGACCGATCTCGTCGAGGGCCTGCAGCGGCCCGACGGGGTAGCCGCAGCCGAACCGCATGCCCGCGTCCACGTCGCCGCGGGTGGCGTAGCCGGACTCGTACATCCGCACGGCGTGGTTCAGGTACGGGTAGACCAGGGTGGCGCTGATCTGCTCGCTGTGTGAGGTCATGGCCGCGATGATGACACGAAACCTACTGGCCGGTAAGTCCCTTTGTGGGCGGCGTCACGTCGACGTTCGCGTCGACGTCCCGCGGGCTCAGGCGGTGGCCCGCTCGTCCGGCGGCACCTCCGTGATCGTCCCGTCGCGCCGGCCCCGGCGGTAGTCGGCGAGCTCCTTGCGCACCACGGGCAGCAGGAGGTAGCAGGCCAGCAGGTTGACGATGGCGCACATGAACAGCATCGAGTCGGCGAAGTCGATGACCGAGCCGAACGAGATGACCACGCCCACCACGGTGAAGAGGCAGAACACGACCTTGAAGACGTTCTCGCTGCGCGTGCTGCGCCCGAAGATCTCGGTCCACGCCTTCATCGAGTAGTAGGCCCACGTGATGAGGGTGGAGAACGCGAAGAGCGCGACGGCGACGGCGAGCACGATGGGGAACCACGGCAGGAAGGTCTCGAACGCGTCGGAGGTGACGACCACGCCGTCGGGCGCCGGACCACCGTCCGCGACGACGCCCCGCTGCTCGGAGTAGTACGCGGTGTCCGCGATGACGATGGTCAGCGCCGTCATCGTGCAGATGACCACCGTGTCGATGAAGGGCTCGAGCAGGGCGACGAAGCCCTCGCTGACGGGGTGGCGGGTCTTCGCCGCGGAGTGCGCGATCGGGGCGGAGCCCACCCCGGCCTCGTTGGAGAACGCGGCCCGCTGGAAGCCGATGATAAGCACGCCCACGGCGCCACCCGCCACGCCCTCGGGCCGGAACGCACCGACGACGATCGCCTCGATCGCGGCCGGGACGTGGTCGATGTTCACACCGATGACGAGCAGGCAGGCCACGATGTAGACGAGCGCCATGGCCGGGACGAGACGACCGGTCACCCGGCCGATGGACTGGATGCCGCCGATGATGACGGCGCCGACGAGGAGGGCCAGCACGACGCCGAAGCCGAGGGCGGCACCCGCGGTGCCGAGGAACCCGTCCTCGCCACCGGTGACCTCGCGGGCCTGCGCGAAGGTCTGGTTGGCCTGGAACATGTTGCCGCCGACGACGCCGAAGAAGAACAGCGCGACCGCGAAGACGAGCGTGAGGATGCGGGTGGGCACCCGGCCGAAGCGGGCGAAGGCGACGGGCAGGTAGCGGAAGGGGCCGCCGGTGACGGTCCCGTCCTCGTGGATCTCGCGGTAGCGGACACCGAGGGTGCACTCGACGAACTTCGTGCACATGCCGAGCAGGCCGGCGATGATCATCCAGAGCGTGGCCCCCGGGCCGCCGAGCGTGACCGCGGCGCCGACGCCGGCGATGTTGCCGAGCCCGACGGTGCCCGAGACCGCCGACGACAGGGCCTGGAAGTGGGTGACCTCGCCGGGGTCCGTCTCGCGCGAGAACTTGCCGCGCACGAGCCCGATCGAGGTGCCCAGGCTGCGGAACTGGATGCCGCGGAAGTAGACCGTGAAGACGGCGGCCGCCACGACCAGCCAGAGCACGATGAGGGGGAAGGTGACGCCACCGATGGTGGGGGCGTAGAAGATCACGCCGCTGACGGCGGAGGCGATGGGGTCGAAGCCGTCGCTGATGGCCTGCTCGAGGTCTCCGAGCCAGCCGGACTGGGTCGGTTCCGCGGCGAGGTCGGCCGCCGCGGGACCGGGAGGGTTGTGAGTGACGTGGGTCATGCGCCCACACCCAACCGGAGACGGTGGGGCCGGTCAATCCGGGGCGGGGCTCGGGTAGGTTGCCACCCCGTGAGACTCGTCGTCGCTCGTTGCCAGGTGGACTACGCCGGGCGCCTGACCGCGCACCTCCCGATGGCCACGCGGGTGATCATGGTGAAGGCCGACGGCTCGGTGCTCGTGCACTCCGACGGGGGCTCCTACAAGCCGCTGAACTGGATGAGCCCGCCGTGCCGCCTCGTCGAGGGCACCACCGAGGACGGCGCCGTCGAGTGGGTGGTCACCAGCAAGGGCGACGACACCCTGCGCATCCTCATCGCCGAGGTCCTCTCCGACTCCAGCCACGACCTGGGCGTCGACCCCGGCCTGCAGAAGGACGGCGTCGAGAAGCACCTGCAGGCGCTGCTCGCCGAGCACCCGGCCACCCTGGCCGACGGCCTCACGCTGGTACGGCGGGAGTACCCCACCGCCATCGGGCCGGTCGACCTCATGTGCCGCGACGCCGTGGGCGCCTCGGTGGCGGTCGAGATCAAGCGCCGCGGCGAGATCGACGGCGTCGAGCAGCTCACCCGCTACCTCGAGCTGCTGAACCGCGACCCGGCGCTGCGTCCCGTGCGCGGCATCTTCGCCGCGCAGGAGATCAAGCCGCAAGCCCGCGTGCTCGCCACCGACCGCGGCATCACGTGCGCGGTGGTCGACTACGACGCGCTGCGCGGCATGGACGACGCCGAGGACCGGCTCTTCTGAGGTCCCGGCCGTGACGCTGCGCCTCCTCGACCCCGCCGGCCGCGGCCTCGAGCTGACGGTGCGCGGCTACGCGTTCCCCGAGGCGACGAGCACGGCGGAGTCCTACGACCCCGACGCCAACTGGCTGGTGGTCCACGCCGTCGTCAGCACCGGCACGGGCGTCCGGGAGGTCACCGAGCCCTGCCTGACCACCACCGAGGCCCGGAGCATCGTCGAGTGGCTCCGCGCGGTCGCGGACGGCCGGGGCTGGGCGAGCCTCACGTTCACCGAGCCGACGCTGGCGTTCCGCCTGTCGCGCCAGGCCGGCGGGAGCGCCGCGCTCGAGGCGCGGGTGCGGGACCCGCGCTCCCCCGACGCGCCGACGACGGTGGGGCTCGTCGTACCGTCGCCCGACCTGCGCGCCGCCGCCGACGCGTGGGAGCACCACCTCGCCGACCACCCGGAGCGCTGAGCATGCTGATCCACCACGTCGCCACGGCCGCCGACTGGGAGCGGGCCCGGGCCACCGGCTCGTACACCACCTCGACCCGCGGACGCAGCCTCGAGCAGGAGGGCTTCCTGCACGCCGCCCGCGCCGAGCAGGTCGCCGGCGTCCTGGAGCGCTACTACGGCGACGTCACCGAGCCGCTCGTGCTGCTCGTCGTCGACACCGACCGCCTCGACGAGCTCGGCGTGCCGTGGCGCGAGGACCCGGTCGGGGACGACACCTACCCCCACGTGTACGGCGAGCTCCCCACCACCGCGGTGGGCGCGGTCGAGCCGGTCAGGCCCGGCGAGCCTCCAGCGGCGGGCTGACGGGGCCGGGCGCGCCCACGAGTCGCGCCACCTCGTCGGCGCACCCCCACGACAGCGTCACGCCGGCACCCCCGTGGCCGTAGCAGTGGACGACGTCGCCCACCCGCTCCACACGTACGGCGGGACGCAGCGGCCGGAGCCCGACCTTGTGGCGCAGCACCCGGGCGTCGCGCAGGCCCGGGACGAGGCGCGCGGCGCGGGCCAGGATCCCCGCCGCGACCTCGGGCGACGGGGTGCGGCTCCACTCGCCCTCCAGGTCGGTGCCGCCGACCACGACGTCGTGGCTGCGGGGCAGCACGTAGGTGGGGTCGTCGCCCGAGGCGTCGAGCCACCACCGGTCGAGCCCGAACTGCTCGACGACCACGACCTGGCCGCGGTTGGGCACCACGGTGCGGTCGGAGGCGAGCAGGCGCGCGCCGATGCCGGTGCAGTTGACGACGACGTCGGCCGAGCTCGGCAGCGCCGAGAGGTTCATGCGGGTGATGGTGCCGCCCAGCGCCTCGACCCGCCCGGCCAGCCAGCGCAGGTAGACCGGCATCTCGACGAGCGGCGTCCGGAAGGTCCACCCGTCGACGTACCCGTCGGGCAGCGCGGTCTCGCGGGCCAGCGCCGGCCCGCCGTCCGCCCACCACGGGTCGGGCGTCGGCGCGCGGAAGACCTCGGTGCCCTCGCGCAGGACGACGCCGGCGTCGGGGTCGGTGTCGGCGATGGCGTCGAGGACGGCGTAGGTCGTGCGCCCCCAGTCGCCCACCCGGGTGCGGGGGAAGGCGAGGTAGGGGTACCAGATCGCCCCGGCCACCGCGGACGTGGTCTCGAGCGGCAGGTCGCGGGCGACGACGTCGACCCGGTGGCCGTCCTCGAGCAGGCGGACCGCCGCCGAGAGGCCCACGACCCCGGCACCGACGACGATCACGCGGCTCATCGGACGGCCCTGCTCACGCGCCCGCGACCGGCGGCGCGGTCGGGTCGGCGGCCTCCGAGCGCTGCTCGCGCGCGACGTACTCCTCGATGTCGTTGACGTCGTCCCTGCTGCGCGTCACGACGGTGAGCAGGTCGCTCATGGTGGCGACCTCCTCGACCTGCTCCTTGATGAACCACTGCATGAACTGCTCGGAGGCGAAGTCGCTCTCCTCGCGGGCGGTGCGCAGCAGGGCGTTGATCTGCTCGGTCACCTTCTTCTCCTGCGCCAGGGCGAGGGCGACGGGGGCGACGATGTCGTCGAAGGTGGAGATCGGCGCGCCGACACCGGGGATGGTCACGGCGGCGTCGGTGTCGAGGAGGTACTTGACCATCATCATCGCGTGGTCGCGCTCCTCGACCGCCTGGCCGTAGAAGAAGGCGGCCATCTGGGGCATGGTCAGCGCGTCGTAGTAGACGGCGCAGGCCAGGTACTGGTTGTGGGCGGCCAGCTCGTTGCCGATCTGGGCGTTGAGCTGCTCGGCGAAGCGGGCGGCGGGCATGGGCACTCCTCGGTCACGGGCGACGGCTGCGGTGATTGTGGCAGAGCCGCGCCGCGGCGGGTGCTCAGGCAGCCTTCTCCAGCTTCTTCTTGGAGACCTTCTTGCCGTCGACGCGCACGAGGTGGCGGTGCTTGACGGTGTAGCCGTCCGGCAGCGTGCCCTCCTTGAGCATGCGCAGGGGGCAGCGGCCGCACTTCGACTTCGACTCGCAGCACTTCAGCTTGGGGAGCTTCTTCCCCTTCGACTTGCCCACGTGGCCGATCGTACGGGAACGACGAAGGTTCGCCTTACCTGTGTGACCGGAGCCGCACGAGGGGCCCGGCCACGTTTGCCGGTGTCCCCCGGCCGGGAAGGTGGCCCGCCATGAGCAGCCACCCGCCCGAGCCGCCGCGGAACCCGGCGTACCCGTCGCAGACCCCGCAGGGCCCGCAGGCCCCGCAGCGGTACGCGGCCCCTCCCGCGCAGCGCCCGAGCGGCCAGGGCACCACGGCGGCCGGCATCGTGCTGCTCGTCATGGGCCTGACGTCGATGCTCGTCAGCGCCGTGCCGGACGCCCTGACGCACTCGACCTTCGGCGACGGCGAGGGCGAGGGCGACGTGGGCGTGCTCAAGCTCTACGTCTCCGCGCAGGTGGGCAACGCGCTGGTCGCGCTCGGGCTCGTGCTGCTCGCCGGTGCGCTGACCTGCTTCGCCCTCACCCTGGTACGGCGCGCGCGCCGCTGAGCGGGCCGGGCGCTGCGGCGCCCGGCCGTGGGACTCAGGCGAGGCCGTTGGCCGCGCGGATGACGTCGACGATGCCGCCCATGATCTCGGTGAGGCCGAAGTCCTTGGGGGTGTAGACCGCGGCCACGCCCAGCTCGCGCAGGCGGCGGGCGTCGGAGTCGGGGATGATCCCGCCGACGATCACCGGGATGTCGTCGGCACCCGCGGCCCGCAGGCCCTCGAGCACGTCGGGCACCAGCTCCATGTGCGAGCCCGACAGGATCGAGAGCCCGACGCAGTGCACGTCCTCGGCCACCGCGGCGGACACGATCTGCTCCGGGGTGAGCCGGATGCCCTGGTAGACGACCTCGAACCCGGCGTCACGGGCCCGCACCGCGACCTGCTCGGCACCGTTGGAGTGCCCGTCCAGCCCGGGCTTGCCCACCAGCAGCCGCAGCCGACCGCCCAGCTCGTCGCTCGTCGCGGTGACGCGCTCGCGCACGGCGGTGAGCTCGGCGCCCGCCTCGGCCACGCCCACCGCGCCCGAGACGCCCGTCGGGGCGCGGAACTCGCCGAAGACCTCGCGCAGCGTGCCGGCCCACTCCCCCGTCGTCGCGCCCGCACGGGCCGCGGCCAGGGTGGCGTGCATCAGGTTGGTGTCGGTCTTGGCGTCCGCGGCCAGCCGCGCCAGCGCCTCGGCCACGGCCTTCTCGTCGCGCTCGGCCTTCCACGCCTCGACCGAGGCGATGGCCGCGGCCTCGGCCTCGGGGTCGGCGGTCTGGATCGCACCGTCGAGGTCGGCGGTCAGCGGCGAGGGCTCGGTGCTCTGGAACTTGTTGACCCCGACGATGATCTCCTCGCCCCGCTCGATGCGGGCCCGGCGCGCCGCGTGCGAGGACACCAGGGCCTGCTTCATGTAGCCCGACTCCACCGCCGCGATCGCGCCGCCCATCGCCTGCACCCGGTCGATCTCGGCCTTCGCGCTCTCCACGAGCTCGGCCACCTTCGCCTCGACCACGTGGCTGCCGTCGAAGATGTCGCCGTACTCCAGCAGGTCCGACTCGTAGGCCAGCACCTGCTGCAGCCGCAGCGACCACTGCTGGTCCCAGGGCCGCGGCAGGCCCAGCGCCTCGTTCCACGCCGGCAGCTGCACCGCGCGGGCCCGGGCGTCCTTGCTCAGGGTCACCGCGAGCATCTCCAGCACGATGCGCTGCACGTTGTTCTCCGGCTGCGACTCCGTCAGCCCCAGGCTGTTGACCTGCACCCCGTAGCGGAAGCGGCGCATCTTGGCGTCCGTCACGCCGTACCGCTCGCGGGTGATCTCGTCCCACAGCTGGACGAACGCCCGCATCTTGCACATCTCCTCGACGAAGCGCACGCCCGCGTTGACGAAGAACGAGATGCGGCCCACGACCTTCTCGAAGTCGGCCTCGTCGACCTGGCCCGAGGCCTTCACCGCGTCGAGCACGGCGATGGCGGTGCACAGGGAGTAGGCCAGCTCCTGCGTCGGCGTCGCACCGGCCTCCTGCAGGTGGTAGCTGCAGATGTTGATCGGGTTCCACTTCGGGATCTGGTGGACCGTGTAGGCGATCATGTCGCTGATCAGGCGCAGGGAGTGCTCGGGCGGGAACACGTAGGTGCCCCGCGACAGGTACTCCTTGATGATGTCGTTCTGCGTCGTGCCCGCGAGCTGGCCCGCCACCTCCTCCGGCGACAGGTCGGGGTTCTGCTCCTCCGCGGCGACCTGGTACATCGCCAGCAGCCACATGGCGGTCGCGTTGATCGTCATCGACGTGTTCATCCCCGTCAGCGGGATCGCGTCGAACAGCTTGCGCATCTCCCCCAGGTGCGGCACCGGCACACCCACCTTGCCGACCTCACCGCGCGAGAGCGGGCTGTCGGGGTCGTAGCCGGTCTGCGTCGGCAGGTCGAACGCGACCGACAGACCCGTCTGGCCCTTCTCCAGGTTGCCGCGGTACAGCGCGTTCGAGGCCTCCGCGGTGGAGTGGCCCGCGTACGTCCGCATCACCCACGGGCGGTCCTTCGCCGGACGCTCCGGAACAGCGGCGGGAGTGGGAGCGGCGGCGGCGTCGACAGCGCTCTGCGGGGAGTTGGTCATGGGGGCAGAGTATGACGAAAGTGACTGACAGGTAACCACGATGTGTGGCCCACACGACACGCCCTCAGGCCGAGCTGGCGACGCTCTCGACCTCCATGAGGCGGGCCAGGTGGGACAGGTGCATGAGGCGACGGACCCCCGGCTGCGGCGACGCCACGAGCACGTGGTGACCGTCGCGGGCCGCCCGTCGGCCTGCCGCGGCCAGCACCCGCAGCGCAGTCAGGTCGACGTTCTCGACGCCGGCCAGGTCGACGACGACGCGGTCGTGGTGCACCAGCGCCTCGTCGATGGCGCTGCGCACCCGTCCGGTGCTCCGCACGTCGAAGTCGCCCACCAGCTCCAGCCGTGGGCCCGTGCCCACGATCTCCACGTGGTTGCCGGCGCGCCTGCGCCCGGCGGTCCTGCCCCGCTCGTCCATCCCGATCCCCCGTTCCCCGGCCGCCGCCGGATCGCCGTCCCCCGTTGTGACGCCGTGGCGGGCGGATCGGTTGCATCCCCCGCGGACGTCCCCCGGCACCTCGCGGCGCCTCTCGAGGTCCGTGCTCCACGCTGTCACGGGCCGCGGCGGCGGCGCATCCGACTTTCGGCTGACCGCCACGGACCCTGCGGCCCGCCGCGTCAGCCCTAGGGTGGACGCATGGTCAACCTGACGCGCATCTACACCCGCACCGGCGACGCCGGCACCACGCGGCTCGGCGACATGAGCGAGACGACGAAGACCGACCTCCGGCTGGAGGCGTACGCCGACGTCGACGAGGCGAACGCGCACATCGGCGTCGCCCTGGCCGTCGGCGACCTCGAGCCCGACGTCGTCGCCGTGCTCACCCGGGTGCAGAACGACCTCTTCGACGTCGGCGCCGACTTCTCCACCCCCGTCCTCCCCGACCCGGAATACCCCCCGCTGCGCGTGGAGCCCGACTACGTCGACCGCCTCGAGGCGTGGTGCGACGCCTACAACGAGCACCTGCCGAAGCTGCGCTCCTTCATCCTCAACGGCGGTACGCCGGGGGCCGCGCACCTCCACGTCGCGCGCACCGTCGTACGACGGGCGGAGCGCGCCGCCTGGGCGGCGCACGAGCAGCACGGCGACTCCATGAACGTCGAGGCCATCAAGTACCTCAACCGGCTCTCCGACCTGCTCTTCATCCTGGCCCGGCACGCGAACCGCGAGAACGGCGACGTGCTGTGGGTGCCGGGCGGCGAGCGCGACTGAGGCGCAGGCCCGGCATCGCGGCGCGGGGATCGTCGCGGGGGCGCCGCTCAGGCGTCGCGGGCGCGGTCGGCGTGCCCGAGGCCGCGCTCGGGCGCCGCGAGGTCGCGGACCCGCCGCTTCAGCTCGGTGATCTCGGGGAAGCCGCCGTCCGTGCTCCGGTCCCACACCGGGTGGGGCACGCCGTCGACCTCGACCTCCACCCGGAAGGCACCGCCGGTGGCGGGCGCGAGCGCGACCTCGTCGAGCTCGTCGGCGAACGTCTGCAGCAGCTCGCCGGCGTACCAGCTCGCCCGGAGGAGCCAGTTGCAACGGGTGCAGTAGGTGATGCGGACGCGGGCGCTCACGGGCGGCTCAGATGTGCTCGGCGGTACCGGGCGGCGCGGCCTCGAGCCACGCCTGCAGGCCCATGAGCGAGGCCGACCCGAGCGCCAGCTCGACGGGGCCCTGGGGTGTCGTGCACTCCACGACGACGTGGTCGGCGTAGAGCGACGAGCTCTCCCCCGCCACCGGCGCGCGGCGACCGACGTACTGCAGCTCGGAGCGACCCCAGACGCGCTTCGGTCGCGGGGAGAGCGAGAAGATCCGGAACCACTCGAGCCGGCCGCCCTGGTAGCGACCCAGGCCGAGGACCCAGCCGTGGCCCGGGTTCGAGGTGCGCAGGCGCACGCTCAGCTCGAAGGTGCCGCCGTCGCGGGACAGGAGCCGTCGTCGCACGACGAGACCGATGCCGTAGAGGACCAGCAGCGCGACGAGGACGGCGAGGCCGTCGAGCAGCCACTGCCACCACGGCATCCGCGTCCTCCTCGGGGGTGGGGGAACCGCGGCGACCCGACGGGCCGTGCGGTGTCCGCATGCTACTGCCCGGCCCGCACCGTCGGGGGTGCGGGCCGGGCAGCAGCGGTGGAACGGGTGGTGCGGGGTACGACGTGGGTCAGGAAGCCTGCTCGGCGGCCCGGACCCGCGCCTCGGCGAGACGCAGGGAGGCGAGCGCCTCCGTGTCGTCCTCGCCGGCCTCCTTGGCGCGCGTGACGTCGGCGCGCGCCTTCTCGACGTCGATCTCGTGCGAGAGCTCGGCGTACTCGGACAGCACCGAGACCCGGTCGTCCGCGACGGACAGGAACCCGTCGGAGACGGCCGCGACCCAGGTCTGGCCCTCGGTCGACTGGATGTCGACGACCCCGTGGGCCAGCACGGCCAGCAGCGGCGCGTGACCCGGCAGGATCCCGACGTCGCCCTCGATCGTGCGGGCGATGATGCGGGTGGCCTCGCCGGACCACACCACGCGGTCCGCGCTGACCAGCTCGACGTGCAGCGTGCCGGCCATCGTCAGAGGTTCTTCTGGATGTCGGCCCACTTGGCCTCGACGTCCTCGAGGCCACCGCACATGAAGAACGCCTGCTCCGCCACGTGGTCGTACTCGCCCTCGGCGATCTTGTTGAAGGCCTCGATCGTGTCCGCGATGGTCACGGTCGAGCCCTCGATGCCGGTGAACTGCTTGGCCACGTAGGTGTTCTGCGACAGGAAGCGCTGGATGCGACGCGCGCGGTGGACGACGATCTTGTCCTCCTCGCTGAGCTCGTCGACACCGAGGATCGCGATGATGTCCTGCAGCTCCTTGTTGCGCTGCAGGATCTGCTTCACGCGGATCGCGCACTCGTAGTGCTCCCGACCGATGTACTGCGGGTCGAGGATGCGCGACGTCGACGTCAGCGGGTCCACGGCCGGGTAGATGCCGAGCGAGGCGATGTCGCGCGACAGCTCCGTCGTGGCGTCCAGGTGGGCGAACGTCGTGGCCGGCGCCGGGTCGGTGTAGTCGTCGGCGGGCACGTAGATCGCCTGCATCGAGGTGATCGAGTGACCGCGGGTCGACGTGATCCGCTCCTGCAGCTGACCCATCTCGTCGGCCAGGTTCGGCTGGTAGCCCACCGCGGACGGCATGCGGCCGAGCAGCGTCGAGACCTCCGAGCCGGCCTGCGTGAACCGGAAGATGTTGTCGATGAACAGCAGCACGTCCTGCTTCTGCACGTCGCGGAAGTACTCCGCCATCGTCAGCGCGGAGAGGGCGACCCGCAGGCGCGTGCCCGGCGGCTCGTCCATCTGGCCGAAGACGAGGGCGGTCTGGCCGAAGACGCCGGCCTCCTCCATCTCGACCATGAGGTCGTTGCCCTCACGGGTGCGCTCGCCGACGCCGGCGAACACCGACACACCGCCGTGGTTGCGGGCCACACGCGCGATCATCTCCTGGATGAGCACGGTCTTGCCCACGCCCGCGCCGCCGAACAGACCGATCTTGCCGCCCGTGACGTACGGGGTCAGCAGGTCGATGACCTTGATGCCGGTCTCGAACATCTGGGTCTTGGCCTCGAGCTGGTCGAAGGCCGGCGCCTTGCGGTGGATGCCCCAGCGCTCGTTGACCTCGAGGGTCTCGCCCGGCGCGAGGTTCATGCAGTCGCCGGTCGTGTTGAACACCTTGCCGAGCGTCACGTCGCCGACGGGCACCGTGATCGACTCGCCGGTGTCGACGACCTGCGAGCCGCGGACGAGGCCGTCCGTGGGCTTCATCGAGATGGCACGGACCATGCCGTCGCCGATGTGCTGCGCGACCTCGAGGACGATCGTGTTCTGCACGCCGCCGAGGTCGAAGGTGACCTTGAGGGCGTTGTAGATCGCCGGCATGGCGTCGGTCGGGAACTCGATGTCCACGACCGGGCCGATGACACGGGCGATACGACCGACGGAACCGGTGGCCCCGCCGGCCTGGGTCTCATCAACAGTGATGGTCATTGTGTTCACTCACTCCCGGCTTGGGCGTCGGCCAGCGCGTTGACGCCACCGACGATCTCGCTGATTTCCTGGGTGATGCCGGCCTGGCGGGCCTGGTTGGCGATCCGCTTGTACTTCTTGATGAGCTCGTCCGCGTTGTCCGTGGCCGACTTCATCGCCTTCTGGCGCGCCGCGAGCTCGGAGGCCGCCGCCTGCAGGAGCGCGAAGAAGATCCGGCTCTGCACGTACTTCGGCAGCAGCGCGTCGAGCACCTCGGTGCCGGACGGCTCGAACTCGTAGAGCGGGAGCAGGTCGTCCTTCCCGGGGGCCTCGGTGCCCTCGACGACCTCCAGCGGCAGCAGGCGGATGGCCTGCGGCTCCTGGACGAGCATGGACTTGAAGCGCGTGAAGACCACGTGCACCTCGTCCACGCCCCGGACGTCGTCCTCGACCTCGTCGGTCTCGGTGAGGAACGCGGCGATCAGCGTCTGGCCGATCGACCGCGCGTCCTCGTACGACGGCTGGTCGCTGAATCCCGTCCAGGAGCGGGCGACCGCCCGCTGGCGGAACTTGAAGTACGCCTCGCCCTTGCGGCCGCTGATGTAGACGTCGACCTGCTTGCCCTCGCCCCGCAGCCGCTCGAGGAGGCGCTCGGCCTCCTTGAGCACGTTGCTCGAGTAGGCCCCGGCCAGACCGCGGTCGCTCGTGACGATGAGCACCGCGGCACGCCGCGGGTCCTCGGGCTCGGTGGTCAACGGGTGGTCGACGTTCGAGAACGTCGCCACCGCGGAGACCGCACGCGTGAGCTCACGGGCGTAGGGCGCGGCGGCCTGCGCCCGCTGCTGCGCCTTGATGATGCGGGACGCAGCGATGAGCTCCATGGCGCGCGTGATCTTCTTCATCGACTCGGTCGATCGGATCCGCGCGCGGTACTCCCGCAGCGATACGGCCATGGTCAGCCCCGCTTCTGCTTGACGATCTGCTCCTGCTCGAGCGCGTCGTCCTCGAGGGCCTCGTGCTGCTCCTTGCCCGCCTTGAGCGACGCCCCGTCGGAGGTCGAGAACTGGTCGAGGAACGAGTCGTACGCGTCGGAGAGCGCCGTCTCGGTCGAGTCCTCGAACTTCAGGGTCTCGCGGATCCCGGCCAGGATGCCCTCGTGCGAGCGGCGCAGGTAGTCGAGGAACTCCTGCTCGAAGCGCAGGACGTCCTCGGTCGGCACGCGGTCGAGGCGGCCCGACGTACCCAGCCAGAGCGAGACGGTCATCTCGTCCACCGGGTACGGCGAGTACTGCCGCTGCTTGAGCAGCGCCATGAGGCGCTGGCCGCGGTCGAGCTGCTGGCGCGACGCCGCGTCGAGGTCCGAGGCGAACATCGCGAAGGCCTCCATGGCGCGGAACTGCGCCAGGTCGACCTTGAGCGAGCCGGTGACGGCCTTCATCGCCTTGGTCATCGCCGCGCCACCGACGCGGGAGACCGAGACGCCGACGTCGATCGCGGGGCGCTGGTTGGCCGCGAACAGGTCCGACTGCAGGAAGATCTGGCCGTCGGTGATCGAGATGACGTTGGTCGGGATGAACGCCGAGACGTCGTTGGCCTTGGTCTCGATGATGGGCAGACCCGTCATCGAGCCCGCGCCCAGCTCGTCGCTCAGCTTCGCGCAGCGCTCGAGGAGCCGGCTGTGCAGGTAGAACACGTCACCGGGGTACGCCTCGCGGCCCGGCGGACGACGCAGCAGCAGCGACACGGCGCGGTACGCCTCGGCCTGCTTGGTCAGGTCGTCGAACACGATGAGGACGTGCTTGCCCTCGTACATCCAGTGCTGGCCGATGGCCGAGCCGGTGTAGGGCGCGAGGTACTTGAAGCCGGCCGAGTCGGACGCCGGGGCGGCGACGATCGTCGTGTACTCCAGCGCGCCGGCCTCCTCGAGGGCACCGCGCACGGAGGCGATGGTGGAGCCCTTCTGACCGATGGCGACGTAGATGCAGCGGACCTGCTTGCTCGGGTCCCCGGTCTCCCAGTTCTGCTTCTGGTTGATGATCGTGTCGATCGCGATCGTCGTCTTGCCCGTCGCGCGGTCGCCGATGATGAGCTGGCGCTGGCCGCGGCCGATCGGCGTCATGGCGTCGATCGCCTTGATGCCGGTGGCGAGGGGCTCGTGCACCGACTTGCGCTGCACGACCGTGGGGGCCTGCAGCTCGAGGGCGCGGCGGCCGACGGTCTCGAGCTCGCCGAGCCCGTCGATCGGCGTGCCCAGCGGGTCGACGACGCGACCGAGGTAGCCGTCGCCGACGGGGACCGAGAGGACCTCGCCGGTGCGCTTGACCGTCTGCCCCTCCTCGATCTTGTCGAAGTCGCCGAGCACGACGACACCGATCTCGCGGGCGTCGAGGTTGAGGGCGAGACCCAGGGTGCCGTCCTCGAACTCGAGCAGCTCGTTCGCCATCGCCGAGGGCAGGCCCGAGACGCGGGCGATGCCGTCGGCGGTCTCGGCGACGAGGCCCACCTCCTCACGGGTGGCGGTCTCGGGCCGGTAGTCCGACACGAAACGCTGAAGCGCGTCCCGGATCTCGTCCGGACGGATCGAAAGCTCCGTCATCACTCTTCCTTCTGTTCGCTGGCCCGGTGGGTGGAGGGCACGGGTGCGGCTGGGGTGGGGGCCGGGGTTCAGCCGGCGAAGCGGCGGCGTGCGGAGTCGAGGCGGCCCGCGACGGTGCCGTCGATGATGTCGTCGCCGATCTCGACGAGCACACCACCGACCACCGACGGGTCGACCACGACGTTGAGGTGCACCGGCCGCGCGTACTGGCGCGCCAGGGTGTCGGCCAGTCGGGTGCGGTCGGCGTCCGCGAGCGGCTGCGCGACGGTGACCGTCGCGACCCGCTCGCCGTTCACGTCGGCCGCGACCCGTGCGTACGTCGCGAGCGCGACGCCGACGGTGCGGTACGAGCCCGCGAGCGCCTGCTTGACCAGGGTCGCCGTCGCGGGGAGCGCCCGCCCGCCGAGCAGCTCGTCGAGCAGGCGCGACTTGTCGTCCGCCGAGCGGGCCGGGTCGGACAGGGCGTCGCGCAGGGCCGGGTTGCCCGACACGACCTGGCCGAACTCGAACAGCTCGTCCTCGAGGCGCACCGAGTCCGCGCCCGCGGAGCGCACGACCGCGATCTCGCCGAGACGCTCGAGGGCGTCCGCGAGGTCACGGCCCCGCGTCCAGCGGCGGGCCACGGCGGACGAGACGACCGAGAGCGACGCGTCGGCGACCTTGCCGGCGAGGATCTGCCGGAGCAGACCCTGCTTCGCGCTCACGTCGATCGACACGTCCGTCACGATCCGGCGCAGGCCGGGCTCGCCACGGAGGATGCCGACCACAGCGAACAGGTCGTCGCCGACCCGCGCCTGGTCGGCGTCGGCAACGGCCCGCAGCTCGTCGGTCAGCGCCGCGAGTGCGTCGGCCGAAGCGCCACGGAACTCCGCCATCAGCGGGCTCCGCCTGCGGACTCGAGGTCGGCGAGGAAGCGCTCGACGACGCGGCTCTGGCGAGCCTCGTCCTCCAGGCTCTCGCCCACGATGCGACCGGCGAGACCGGTGGCCAGCGTGCCGACCTCGGCGCGCAGCGACGTGACCGCCTGCTGGCGCTCGGCCTCGATCTGGGCCTTGCCGGCCTCGACGATGCGGGAGGACTCGGCCTGGGCCTGCTCCCTCATCTCGGACACGATCGCCGCGCCCTGCTCGCGCGCCTCCTCGCGGATGCGGGCCGCCTCGTGGCGGGCCTCCGCGAGCTGGCGCTCGAGCTCGGCGAGCTTGGCGTCCGCCTCGGCCTGCTTGGTCTCGGCGGCCTGCAGCCCGCCCTCGATGGCCGCGGTGCGATCGGCGTACGCCTTCTCGAACCGCGGCGCCACGAACTTCGCGACGGCGAGCACCAGCAGCAGGAACACCGCGGCGGAGAGGATGATCTCCGCCGTGTGCGGCAGCAGCGGGTTCAGCTCCTCCGCCGCCAGGTTGACTTCGTTCATGGGTTCACCTCGTTCTTACCGGTCCTCAGCGTCGCGTCGTCGGTCCGCGTCAGAGCGCGAACGCGAGGGCGATGCCGATGATGGCGAGGGCCTCGGCGAGCGCGAAGCCGAGGATCGCGATCGTCTGCAGGCGCGACTGCGCCTCCGGCTGGCGGGCCACACCGTTGATGTAGGCGGCGAAGATGAGACCGACTGCGAGGCCCGGACCGATCGTCGCGAGACCGTAGCCGAGCATGTTCAGGTTGCCGTCCACGGCAGTTTCCTTTCGTTGGAGACGCGGAGCGCGTCACTGTGCCAATCGTGGGGTCGGTATGCAGTTGTGGTCGGCGCCCGGGGGCCCCGAGGTCGAGAGCCGCTCAGTGCTCGTCGGCGACCGCGCCGCCGATGTACATCGCGGTGAGGAGGGTGAAGACGTAGGCCTGCAGGAACATCACCAGCAGCTCGAGCACCGAGATGCCGAAGAACATCACGAACGACATCACGCCGCCGAAGATGTTGAGCGGGCTGGCCTCGGCGTGGAAGAGCAGGTACTCGCCGCCCAGCGCGAAGAGGATGAGCAGCAGGTGGCCGGCGAACATGTTGGCGAACAGACGCAGCGCCAGCGTCACCGGGCGGACCAGGATGTTCGAGAAGAACTCCAGCGGCACGATGACCACGAGCATGACGCCGCGGACGCCGTTCGGGATGCAGGTGTGCTTGAGGTAGCCGAGGAAGCCGTGCTTCCAGATGCCGACCCCGTTGTAGAGCAGCCAGGTCAGCGCGGCGAGGCCGTAGGCCATGCCGGCGCGGGAGAACGACGGGAACTGCAGGAACGGCACGAGCCCGTAGTAGTTGTTCACGAGCACGAACAGGAACAGCGAGAACAGGTACGGGACGAAGCGCAGGAAGTGCTCGGAACCGATGTTGTCGCGGGCGATGCCGTTGCGGACGGCGCCGTAGACGAACTCGCCGGCGAACTGGAGCCGGCCCGGGACCACGGCGGCACGACGCGCCATGGCGAAGGTGACCGCGAAGATCAGCACCGCCGAGAGGGTCAGGAGCACCATGGGCTTCGTGACGTCGCCGAAGATCGGCGGGAGGTCGAAGTCCGCGGGACCGGGGTTCGGGGGACTCCCCGCCGCAACGTTCGTGAGGGAGGCGCCCAGGCTGCCTGCGATCAACGCCGTGTCTCCTTCGTGAGCAAGTTCAGGTCGTGTGCGAGTGGTCGTGCCGGGTGTCGCCGGGGTCGTGGCCGAACTTCTTGAACACGAGGTAGATGCCGAGCCCGGCCCCCACGGTGATGCCGAGCACCACGAAGCCACGCGTGCCCAGCCACCGGTCGACCCCGTAGCCGATCAGTCCGTAGACCAGCACACCGGTCACCAGGTAGCTGAAGGCCTGCCACGGGTCTTGCGACGGCGGGGTCGGTCCGGGGGCAGACGGAGGGCGTTGCGCGTTCATCGCGTGCCGGACGATAGCAGGAGTCGTGGGTCACGCCGCGCGCGCTCCCGCCTGGTCGTCGTGCGACACCGGGGGGCGCGCGGGGGCGAGGTCGAGCGGGACGCGACGTCGCGTCGTGACGACGACCTGCACCGCGCTCCAGACCAGCGTCGTGACGATGACGGCGCCGCCGAGCCAGCGCTGCGACAGCACCTCGGGGCCGACCTCGCTGCGCTCGACGGCGAGCAGCACGACCAGGAGCACGACGAGCTGCAGACCGTAGGTGAGGAGCGCGACGACCAGCGACAACGACGGGAGGATCGCGGCGACGACCGCCACGCTCGCCGTCCCGGACGCGAGGACCGCGACCGCGAGGACGGCGCCGGCGAGCACGCCGTACCCCTCCCCCGGGCCGGCGAGGATGCCGACGGCGAGGGCGGTGAGAGCGGCGAACCCGAGCACGAGGGCCGCGACGGCACCGATCGCAGCGACGCCCGAGGAGGGCGTGCGCGGAGACTCGGTCGTCAGCATCGGCGGCCGTTCTGTGGTCGGGGAGGGGCAGGGAGACCCTGCCGCGAGACTCGTGAAAACTATCACGAGTCTCCGACAGCGAGTAGTAGAGGGTGCCGGTGGCCGCCGCTCAGACGACGTCCTCGAGCCGCTCCCCCTCCTCCTCGGCGGTCTTGCGCACCAGGAAGGTGAGGCACACGGTGACGACCGCCATCGCGGCCACGACGACGGCGACGATCGGGCGGGAGTAGAGGCTGAGGACGACGGTGCCGAAGCCGACGAGCGCCGCCCACAGCCACATGATGACGACGGCCCGCCCGTGGGAGTGGCCGAAGACGAGCAGGCGGTGGTGCAGGTGCTCCTTGTCGGCCGCGAACGGCGACGTGCCCCGGCTGGTGCGCCGCACGACCGCCAGGGCCAGGTCCGTCAGCGGCACGATGAGGATGGAGACGGGCAGCAGCACCGGCAGCAGCGTGGGCAGCAGGCTCGCCGAGCCGCCGTCGCCGCCCGAGGAGATCTGGGCGGCCGGGAACTGGCCCGTCAGGGTGATCGCGCTCGCCGCGAGCATGAGCCCCAGCAGCATCGAGCCGCTGTCGCCCATGAACAGCCGGGCCGGGTGGTGGTTGTGGCCGAGGAAGCCGACGCACGCCCCCGCGAGCATGGCGCTCAGCAGTGCGCCCGTGGTCGCCAGCGTCTCGTCGTTGATGTTGGTGAGCTGGTAGCAGAAGACGAAGAAGGCCAGCGCGCCGATGCCGACGATGCCGGCGGCCAGGCCGTCGAGGCCGTCGACGAAGTTCACGGCGTTCACCGTCACCACGACGACGAGCACCGTGAGGGTCGCCCCCTGCAGGGGGTCGATGGCGACGACGGTGCCCCCGGGCACCTGGAAGAAGAAGAACTGCACGTTCTGCACGACGAGGAAGCCGGCGACGAGCACCTGGCCGCCGAACTTCATCAGGGGATCGATCTCGAAGATGTCGTCGAACACGCCCAGCAGGCAGATCGCGGCGCCCGCGATCACCACGACGCCCGCGTCGCGGAACATCTCGTCGGAGCCGCGGAACGACAGGAACGGCAGCTGCCGCGCGACGAAGTACGCCGCGACGATGCCGCCCAGCATGGCCACGCCCCCGAAGTACGGGATCGGCTCCGCGTGCACGTCGCGGTCGCGCACGCGCGCGACGGCGCCCACGCGCACCGCGACCTCGCGCGCCACCACCGTCAGCAGGTAGCTGACGGTCGCGGCGACGAGGAAGACGAGGAGGTACTCGCGCACGGCCGGGCGGTCCTCAGCCCTGGTCGACCAGGGTCGCGCCCTGCGGCTCGAGCACGGCGTTGAGCTGGTCCAGCGACAGCGCACCGAGACGAAGCACGCGCCCCTGGTCCCCGGTCGCGTCGACGATCGTGCTCGCCTGGCCGCCCGGCGAGCGACCGGCGTCGAGGACCACCTCGACCGACTCCCCCAGCATCCGGTCGGCCTCGGCCGCGGTGAGGGCCGCCGGCCGGCCGGTGAGGTTGGCGGAGCTGACGGCCAGGGGGCCGGTGCGCTCGAGGAGCTCACGGGCGACGTCGTGGTCGGGCATGCGCAGGGCGACGGTGCCGCGCGTGTCCCCGAGGTCCCACTGCAGCGACGTCTGGGCCTGCAGGACCAGGGTCAGCGGGCCGGGCCAGAACGCGTCCATGAGGGCGCGGGCCCAGCCGGGCACCGAGCGCGCCAGCGCGTCGGCGGTCACCGCCGAGCTGATCAGCACCGGCGGCGGCATCTCGCGCCCGCGGCCCTTGGCCGCCAGCAGGCGCCCGACCGCGTCGGGGTCGAACGCGTCGGCGCCGACGCCGTACACCGTGTCGGTGGGCAGCACGACGAGCGCGCCCTGCCGCACGGCGAGGGTGGCGGCCTCGAGCGCCGCGTCGCGCTCGTCCGCCGTGCCGGTCCCGCGCACGCGCGCCGACACCTTCTCGAGGCTGGTCGGTGCGGGGGGAGCCTGCTCCCCCGGCTGGTCGTCGGGCTGCTGGGCCTGCTGCTGCTCCGCGTCGTCCACGGGGGTCATCGTGCCAGCCGTCCCGTCGTGAAGCGCGCCCGACCTGCCAGGTCCGCGTGGTCCTGCACCTCGCTCCAGCGGCCCGCCCGGACGAGCACCTGCGGCGCGGAGGCGCCTTGGGCGTCGGCGTGCTCGAAGCCCAGCCAGCCACCGGGCCGCAGGAGCAGCGCGGCCCGCCGCTCCAGCACCCGGATGGCCTCCAGGCCGTCGTCGCCGGAGAACAGCGCCAGGTGGGGGTCGTGGTCGCGGGCCTCGGCGGCCACCGACTCCCACGCCTCGAGCGGGATGTACGGCGGGTTGCACACCACGACGTCCACCGTGCCGGCCAGGTCGTCGAAGGCCTCGGCCATGTCGCCCGCGCGCAGGTCGACGCCGGTGCCGGCCAGGTTGCGCTCGGCCCAGGCCAGGGCGCCCGGGTCGAGCTCGACGGCGTGGACGACCGCCTCGGGGACCTCGTCCGCCAGGGCCCGCGCGATCGCGCCGGAGCCGGTGCACAGGTCGACGACCACCGGACGCTCCCCCGCCGCCGGCTCGGCGAGCCGGTCGCGCACCCGGTCGACGGCCCAGCCCGCCAGCAGCTCGGTCTCGGGGCGCGGCACGAAGACGCCGGGGCCGACGGCGAGCTCGACGTACCGGAAGGCGGCCGTGCCCGTCAGGTGCTGCAGCGGCTCGCGGGCGGCGCGGCGCGCGACCAGGGCCTCGACCCGGTCGCGCTCGTCGGGCGCGAGCGTGTCGAGCAGCGGCACGCGGCCCAGCGGCACGCCGAGGACGTGCGCGACGAGCTCGTCGGCGTCGCGGGCCGGACTGGCGACCCCGGCCGCGGCGAGCCGCGCGGTGGCGGTACGGCGCAGCGCACGCACGTCGTGCCGCTCGGTGGTGCTCACCCGGCCTCCACGGCGGCGAGGCGGGCCTCGAGGTCGGCCTCGACCGCCGAGGTGACGACCGGGCCCAGGTCGCCGTCGAGCACGGCGTCGAGGTTGTGGGCCTTGTAGCCCGTGCGGTGGTCGGAGATCCGGTTCTCCGGGAAGTTGTAGGTGCGGATCCGCTCGGAGCGGTCGACCGTGCGCACCTGCGAGCGGCGGGCGTCGCTGGCCTCGGACGCGGCCGCCTCCTGCGCCGCCGCCAGCAGCCGGGCGCGCAGGATGCGCAGCGCCTGCTCCTTGTTCTGCAGCTGGGACTTCTCGTTCTGGCAGCTCACCACGATGCCGCTCGGCAGGTGGGTGATCCGCACCGCGGAGTCGGTCGTGTTGACGCTCTGGCCACCGGGACCCGAGCTGCGGAAGACGTCGATGCGCAGGTCGTTCTCGTCGACCGACACGTCGACCTGCTCCGCCTCGGGCAGCACGAGCACGCCGGCGGCACTGGTGTGCACCCGGCCCTGCGACTCGGTGACGGGCACGCGCTGCACCCGGTGGACGCCGGCCTCGTACTTCAGCAGCGCGTACGGCGCGGTGCCCGGCTCCGGCGTGCCCTTGGCCTTCACGGCGACCGTCACCGACTTGTAGCCGCCCAGGTCGGACGGGGTCGAGTCGAGCACCTCGGTGGTCCAGCCCCGCTGCTCGGCGAAGCGCGTGTACATCCGCAGGAGGTCCCCGGCGAAGAGCGCGGACTCCTCGCCGCCCTCCCCCGACTTCACCTCGAGCAGGGCGTCCTTGTCGTCGGTCTCCTCGCGCGGGACGAGCAGGCGGCGCAGCCGCTCGGCGGTCTCCTCGCGGCGGGCCTCCAGGGCCTCGGCCTCCTCGGCGAACGCCGGGTCGTCGGCCGCGAGCTCGCGGGCCGCGCCGGCGTCGTCGCCCAGCCGCTGCCACTCCCGCCACGTGCGCACGATGGCGCTGACCGCGGCGTACCGCTGGTTCACCCGCTTGGCCGCACGAGCGTCGGCGTGCAGCGCGGGGTCCCCCAGCTGCGCCTCGAGCGCGGCGTGCTCGGCGGCGAGCGCCTCGACGGCTTCGAACACTGCGGTCTCCTCGGTGGCACGACGGACGGGGCCGAAATGACGCAACGCCGGCCCCGTCCCGCTCGACGTGGAGCGGGTGGGGCCGGCGCTGTGACGGCGTTACTTCTTCTTGGCGGCAGCAGCCTTCGCGTAGCGCGCCTCGAAGCGGGCCACGCGGCCGCCGGTGTCGAGGATCTTCTGCTTGCCGGTGTAGAACGGGTGGCACTGCGAGCAGACGTCGGCGTGCAGCGAGCCGCTCTTCGCCGTGCTGCGGGTCGTGAACTGCGCCCCGCACGTGCAGGTCACCTCGGTCACGACGTAGTCGGGGTGGATGTCCTTCTGCATGATGTGTCCTCTCCTCGGCCGCCGGGTCGTGCCAACCCCCTGGTGGGGGCACGTGAACCGGGACCAGCGCACGAATTGTGCCACCGGTGGAACGCCGTGACGAATCGCGGCATTCCCCCGGTGGTGGTGGCTCAGTGGCCGTTGTCCTGGCCCGCCCCGGGCATCGTCTTCTGCACCTGCATGAGGAACTCGATGTTGCTCTGGGACTTCTTGAGGCGCTCCAGCAGCAGCTCGAGGGCCTGCTGGCCGTCGAGGCCCGACAGGACGCGGCGGAGCTTCCAGATGATGGCCATCTCCTCCTTGCCCATGAGGAGCTCCTCGCGACGCGTGCCCGACTGGACCGCGTCGATGGCCGGGAAGAGGCGCTTGTCCGCGAAGTCGCGGCGCAGGCGGATCTCCATGTTGCCGGTGCCCTTGAACTCCTCGAAGATCACCTCGTCCATCTTCGAGCCGGACTCGATGAGGGCCGTGGCGAGGATCGTGAGCGAGCCGCCGTGCTCGATGTTGCGGGCCGCGCCGAAGAACCGCTTCGGCGGGTAGAGCGCCGCCGAGTCGACACCACCGGACAGGATGCGGCCGCTGGCCGGGGCGGCCAGGTTGTACGCACGCCCGAGACGGGTGATGCCGTCGAGGAGCACGACGACGTCGAGGCCCAGCTCGACGAGGCGCTTGGCGCGCTCGATGGCCAGCTCCGCGACGATCGTGTGGTCGCTCGCGGGACGGTCGAAGGTCGAGGAGATGACCTCGCCCTTCACGGAGCGCTCGAAGTCGGTGACCTCCTCCGGGCGCTCGTCGACCAGCACGACCATGAGGTGGCACTCGGGGTTGTTGACCGTGATCGAGTTGGCGATGGACTGCATGACCATCGTCTTTCCGGCCTTCGCCGGCGAGACGATGAGGCCACGCTGGCCCTTGCCGATGGGCGCGGCGATGTCGATGACGCGACCGATGAGGTTCGACTGCTCGGTCTCGAGGCGCAGACGCTCCGAGGCGTAGAGGGGGGTCAGCTTCTGGAACTCGGGGCGGTTCTTCGCCTGCTCCGGGTCGGCGCCGTTGACCTGGTCCACGCGGACCATGGGGTTGAACTTCTCCTTGCGCTCGCCCTCGCGGGGCTGGCGCACCTGGCCGACGATGGCGTCGCCGCGGCGCAGGCCCATCTTCCGGACCATCGACAGCGAGAGGTACACGTCGTCGGGACCCGGCAGGTAGCCGCTGGTGCGCACGAACGCGTAGCTGTCGAGCACGTCGAGGATGCCCGCGGCGGGCACGAGGACGTCGTCCTCGAGGATCGTGGTGTCGGGCTCGCGGCTGCTGCCCCGACCACCCTGACCGCTGCCGCGCTCGGGGCGCTCGTTGCGGTCGCGGCCCCGACGGCGGCGGCTGCGCCGGCCACCCTCGTCGTCGCGGTTCGAGCTCGGGCCGCCCTGGTTGCCGCCGCCCTGGTTCTGGTTGCCGCCGCCCTGGTTGCGGTCCTGACGGTCCTGGTTGCCGCCGCCCTGGTTGCGGTCCTGACGGTCCTGGTTGCGCTGCTGGCGGTCCTGGCGGTTCTGGTTGCCGCCGCCCTGGTTCCCGCCACCCTGGTTCCCGCCACCCTGGTTGGCGCCCTGGTCGCCGCCGCGGTCACCGCGGTCCTGCTTGCGCCCCTGGTCGCCGCCGCGCTCGCGGTCCTGGTTGCGGTCCTGGTCGCCGCCGCGGTCGCGGTCCTGGTTGCGCTCCTGGCCGTCGCGGCGCTCCGAGCGCTCGCCCTGGCCGCTCTGCTGGCCGTTCTGCTGGTTGCCCTGCTGGCCGTTCTGCTGGTTGCCCTGCTGGCCGTCCTGCTCACCGGCGGCGTCCTGGCCCTCGGCCTTGCCGCGCTGGCGGCGGCGGGGCTCGCGCCGCGCCTCGCCGTCGGCGGGGGCGGAGCCGGCACTGGCCGCGGCGGGGGCGTCCGTCGTACCGGTCGACGCGGCGTCGCCCGAGGGGGCCGCGGACGTCGTACGACGCGAGCGTGTCGGCGCGCCGCCCTCGGCGCTGCCGGACCGACCGCCGGACGAGCCACCCGACTGGGCGGCCTTGATGGCCTCGACGAGCTGGGCCTTCTTCATCCCGCCCGAGGAGATCCCCAGGCCCGACGCCATCGACTTGAGGTCGGCGAGGAGCAGGGAGTTGAGTCCGCCGCGCTTCTTCGGTGCCTGGTCGGCAGCGGATTCGATGGTTTCCGTCACGTGAGGTCCTTCCCACGTATCACTGCCGGGAGGGCGCGACACGCCACCAGCACTTGGTCATGGTCCCCCTCGTCGCGCATCAGGCTCACCGAGAGCGCCGGGAGGGGCTCGTGGCTGAGGAGATCCGCGTCTGGGACGAGGAAGAGGGTGCACCACCCGGGATCGTGCCCCTGGGTGCCGCGCCGAGCGGTCGCGGACGACCGATCGTTGGCGCGATCCTTACCGTACCACCACGCCGTCCGTGTCGACGGCGAGGTGGTGCGCCTGCCAGCCCGCCGGGCAGCGCTCCAGCAGGGCGGCCGCGCCCAACGGCGTCGTCGCGGGGTCCCCGCCGACCAGCGCGAGCACGGTCGGGCCGGCGCCGGAGATGACGGCCGGCACGCCGTCGGCGCGCAGCTCCCGCACCAGCGCCGCGCTCTCCGGCATGGCCGCCGCGCGGTAGTCCTGGTGCAGCCAGTCCCGGGTCGCGGCGTGCAGCAGCTCGGGGCGCCCGCCCATCGCGACGACGAGCAGCGCCGCGCGGGCGGCGTTGGCCGCGGCGTCGGCGTGGGGCACCTGCTCGGGCAGCAGGCCGCGCGCGACCTCGGTCGCCACGGGGGTCGGCGGCACGAACGCGACCGCGGAAAGCGCGGGGTCGACGGCGGCCGGGACGGCGAAGAAGCCGTCGCCCTCGGCGCCGGAGACGATGAAGCCCCCGAAGGTGGCCGGCGCGACGTTGTCGGGGTGGCCCTCCATGCGGCCGGCCAGCGCGAACACGGCGGCGTCGTCGAGGCGCGCCGTACCGTCCACGACGAGGGCACGGGCGAGCGCGAGGCCGCCGACGATGGCGGCCGACGACGACCCCAGCCCGCGGCTGTGCGGCAGCCGGTTGACGCACCGCAGCCGCAGGCCGGGCTGGGCGACGCCCATGGCGTCGAAGGCGGCACGCATCGCGCGGACCACCAGGTGGGTCTCGTCGAGCGGCACCGACCCGGCACCCTCGCCCTCGACCACGACCTCGACGCCGGGCGTGCCGGAGCCGTCCCCGGGCACGACCTCGCCGGTCAGGTCGTCGCGCAGCGACAGGGCGAGCCCGAGGGTGTCGTAGCCCGGCCCCAGGTTCGCCGACGTCGCCGGCACCGAGACCGTGACGGGACCGCGGACCAGCTCGACGGCGGCGCCGTCGTCGTGGCTCGCGCCCACCTCAGAGACCGGCGGCGCGCGCGACGTCGCGCACGTCGGCGTCGACGACCGAGTCGACCACGTCGCCGAGACCCTCGAGCGCCGTGACGGTGTCCTTCAGCCCGTGGCCGGTGACCGTGACGGCGACGGTGAGGCCGGCGTACGACTCCCCCGCCGCCAGGTCCGACAGCAGGCCCGCGACGCCGGTGGCCGAGGCGGGCTCGACGAAGACGCCGTCGTTGCGGGCGAGCTCGCGCTGCGCGGCGAGGATCTGCTCGTCGGTGACGGCGCGGAAGCGGCCGCCCGACTCCTCGGCGGCGGTGGTGGCGAGCTTCCACGAGGCGGGGTTGCCGATGCGGATCGCGGTGGCCTTCGTCTCCGGGTCCGGCACCGGGGCGCCGTGCACCAGGGGCGCCGCGCCGGCGGCCTGGAAGCCGCGCATGACGGGGCGCCGCGTGGCGCGGCCGATCTCGACGTACTGCGAGTAGCCGAGCCAGTACGCCGAGATGTTGCCGGCGTTGCCCACGGGCAGCACGTGCACGTCGGGGGCGTCGCCGAGGAAGTCGACGATCTCGAACGCACCGGTCTTCTGGCCCTCGAGGCGCACCGGGTTCACGGAGTTGACGAGCGCGACCGGGTAGGAGTCCGCGAGCTGGCGGGCCAGCGTCAGGCAGTCGTCGAAGTTGCCGCGCACCATGAGCACCTGCGCCCCGTGCATGATCGCCTGGGCCATCTTGCCGGCGGCGATCTTGCCCTCGGGCACGAGCACGAGCGGGGTGAGGCCCGACTTCGCGGCGTACGCCGCCATCGACGCCGACGTGTTGCCGGTCGAGGCGCACACCACGGCCTCGGCGCCCTCGTGCTTGGCCACCGAGATCGCGGCCGTCATGCCGCGGTCCTTGAAGGAGCCCGTGGGGTTGTCGCCCTCGACCTTGAGCCAGACCTGTCCCCCGGTGAGGCCGGAGAGCCAGTCCGAGTGCACCAGCGGGGTCCCGCCCTCGCGGAGCGTCACCGCCTCGACGCCGGCGGGGATGGCCAGCAGCTCGCGGTACTCCTCGATGACGCCCCGCCACTGGGGACGGCCCCCGGGCGTGGAGGTCGCGGCGGCCGCGGCGGCCGTCGCGGCGGCCACGTCGACGGTCGGGGCGGACTGGGCCTGGGTCATGCGGTCTCTCCCTCCACGCGCATCACCGAGGTGACCTCGCGCACGATGTCCATCTCCTGCAGGTGGGCGACCGTGGCCGCCAGCTGCGCGTCGGTGGCGCGGTGCGACACGACGACGAGCTGCGCGTCGTCGCCGCGGCCCTCCTGGCGCACCGTCTGGATCGACACGCCGTGCTCCGCGAACGCGGTGGCCACGAGCGCGAGCACGCCCGCGCGGTCCTGCACGTCGATCGCCACGTGGTAGCGGGTGAGCGTCTCGCCCATCGGCAGCACGGGCCGGGCGGTGTACGCCGACTCCCCCGCGCCGCGGGTGCCCGCGCGCAGGTTGCGCGCCACGGTCACGAGGTCGCCCAGCACGGCCGACGCGGTCGGCGCCCCACCGGCGCCGGGGCCGTAGAACATGAGCCGGCCGGCGGCCTCGGACTCGACGAACACCGCGTTGTACGCCTCGCGCACCGACGCCAGCGGGTGGCTGCGCGGGATCATCGCGGGGTGCACCCGGGCGGAGACGGCCTGGCCCTCGTCGGTGTCGCGCAGCTCGCAGATCGCGAGGAGCTTGACGACCGCGCCCATGTCGGCGGCGGAGCGGACGTCGGCCGCGGTCACGTCGCTGATGCCCTCGCGGTGCACGTCCGCGGCGGTCACCCGGGTGTGGAACGCCAGCGAGGCCAGGATCGCGGCCTTGGCGGCGGCGTCGAAGCCCTCGACGTCGGCGGTGGGGTCCGCCTCGGCGTACCCCAGCTCCTGGGCCTCGCCCAGCGCGTCGGCGAACCCGGCGCCCGAGCTGTCCATCTTGTCGAGGATGTAGTTGGTCGTGCCGTTGACGATGCCGATCACGCGGGTGACGGTGTCGCCGGCGAGCGACTCGCGCAGCGGCCGGATGATCGGGATGGCACCCGCCACGGCGGCCTCGTAGTAGAGGTCCCGCCCGGCCTTCTCCGCCGCCTCGAACAGGTTCGCGCCGTCCTCGGCCAGCAGCGCCTTGTTGGCCGTCACGACCGACGCGCCGCTGCCGAGCGCCGCGAGGATGAGCGAGCGCGCCGGCTCGATGCCGCCGATGACCTCGACGACGAGGTCGACGCCGCTGGTCACGAGCGCGTGCGCGTCCGTGGTGAGGAGGTCGGCGGGCACGTCGACCTCGCGGGGTGCGTCGAGACGACGCACGGCGACGCCGGCCAGCTCCAGGGGCGCACCGGCACGGGCCGCGAGGTCGTCGGACTGCTCCAGCAGCAGGCGCACGACCTGGGACCCGACGGACCCACAGCCGAGCACCGCCACGCGCAGGGCGTCAGGGGACTGCATCGTCATCAACCTTTCAGGGACGGGCGCGGGGGCACGGTAGCCCGGGGCGTCCGCGTCGGGGGCATCGTGCGGGTCATCGCGGGTCCCCGACGTCGGTGGCGAGGAGGTCGTCGACGGTCTCGCGGCGCACGATGACGCGGGAGACCCCGTCCTTCACCGCGACGACCGGCGGGCGCAGCGCGTGGTTGTAGTTCGACGCCATCGAGCGGCAGTAGGCGCCCGTGCCGGGCACGGCGACGAGGTCGCCCGGGCCGACGTCGGCGGGGAGGAACTCGTCCTTGACGACGATGTCGCCCGCCTCGCAGTGGTGGCCGACGACGCGGGCCAGCACCGGCTCCGCCTCGGAGCGGCGCGAGGCCAGCGTGCAGGAGTAGTCGGCGTCGTACAGCGCGGTGCGGATGTTGTCGCTCATGCCGCCGTCGACGGAGACGTAGGTGCGCCGGGCGCCGCCGTCCAGCGCGACCTCCTTGACCGTGCCGACCTCGTAGAGGGTGCAGGTCGACGGCCCGACGATCGCGCGGCCCGGCTCGATCGACAGGTGCGGGACGTCGATGCCGAGCCCGCGGCACTCGTGCTCGACGATGGCGCGCATCTCGCGGGCCAGCACGTCGGGCGTCGAGGGGTCGTCCTGGGTCGTGTACGCGATGCCGAACCCGCCGCCGAGGTCCATCTCCGGCATCGTCGTGCCGAGCTCGTCCGCGACCCGCGCGTGCAGCGCGAGCACGCGGCGGGCCGCGACCTCGAAGCCGGCGGAGTCGAAGATCTGGCTGCCGATGTGGCTGTGGAGGCCGCGCAGCTCCAGGCCCGGGGCGGCGAGCACCCGGCGTACCGCCTCGAGGGCGTCGCCGGAGGTGATGGAGAACCCGAACTTCTGGTCCTCGTGGGCGGTGGCGATGTACTCGTGCGTGTGGGCCTCGACGCCCGCGGTCACGCGGATCATCACCGGCTGGGTGCGGCCCACCTCGGCGGCCACCGCCGCGAGCCGCTCGATCTCGTGGAACGAGTCGACGATGACGCGGCCCACGCCCGCCGCGACCGCGCGGCGCAGGGCGGGCACCGACTTGTTGTTGCCGTGGAAGCCGATGCGGGCGGGGTCGACCCCGGCCCGCAGCCCGACGGTCAGCTCGCCGTCCGAGCAGACGTCGAGGTGCAGGCCCTCCTCGGCCACCCAGCCGGCGACGGCCGTGCAGAGGAACGCCTTGCCCGCGTAGTAGACGTCCCACCCGGCGAAGCCGTCGCGGAAGGCGCGGGCGCGGCCGCGGAAGTCGTCCTCGTCGAGCACGTACGCCGGCGTGCCGTGCTCGGCGGCCAGCTGCGTGACGGGGACGCCGGCGACGGCGAGGACGCCGTCGGCGTCCTTCGTCGCACCGGTGGACCACAGGTGCGGGACCAGGGCGTTGGTGTCGGCGGGCTCGCGGAGCCACGCGGGGCCCTTGAGGGCACCCTCGGCGTGGGCCCAGCCGGCCTCGTGCGCGCGGACCACGTCACATCCTCTCGGGGGCGGAGACGCCCAGCAGGTCGAGGCCGTTGGCGAGCACCTGGCGGGTCGCCGCGACCAGTGTCAGCCGCGCGCGGTGCAGGGCGCCGGCCTCCTCGTCGCCCTGCGGCAGGACGCGGCAGGCGTCGTTGAACTTGTGGTACGTCGAGGCGGTGTCCTCGAGGTAGCGGGCCACGCGGTGCGGCTCGCGCAGCTCGGCCGCCGTCGCGACGACGCCCGGGAACGCGGCGAGGGCGCGCAGGAGCTCGCCCTCCTTCTCGTGCACCAGCAGTCCCGCGTCGAACTCGTCGCCGGTGGCCGGGCCGAGCCCGAGGTCCGCGGCGTTGCGCAGGATCGAGGACACCCGGGCGTGCGCGTACTGCACGTAGAAGACGGGGTTGTCGCTCGTCGCCCGCGTGATCTCCTCGATGTCGAGGGTCAGCGGGGAGTCGGCCGGGTAGCGCGCCAGGGAGTAGCGCAGGGCGTCGACCCCGATCTCCTCGGCCAGCTCGTCGAGCGTGACGATGTCGCCGGCCCGCTTGGACAGGCGCACCTCCTCGCCGCCGCGCAGGATCTTCACCAGCTGGCCGATGAGCACCTCGAGGTTGCGCCCGGGGTCGTCGCCGGCGCAGGCCGACATGGCCTGCAGGCGCTTCACGTAGCCGTGGTGGTCCGCACCCAGCAGGTAGATGCAGACGTCGAAGCCGCGCTCGCGCTTGTTGACGTAGTACGCCGTGTCCGAGGCGAAATAGGTCAGCTCGCCGTTGCTGCGCACGAGCACGCGGTCCTTGTCGTCGCCGAAGTCGGTGGTGCGCATCCACAGCGCACCGTCGGCGTCGTAGAGGTGCCCCTTGTCCTTCAGCTTCACCAGGCCGCTCGCCACCGCGTCCTGCCCGCCCGCGTCCTCGTAGAGGGAGCGCTCAGAGAACCAGACGTCGAAGCGCGTGTTGAAGGACTCCAGCGACGCCTGCTGCTCGGCGAGCTGCAGCACGTAGGCCGCCTCGCGGAAGGCGGGCAGGCGCTCGGCCGGCGGCAGGTCGACGATGCCGGGGTGCTCGGCGAGCACCTGGGCGGCGAGGTCCTTGATGTAGGCACCGCGGTACCCGTCCTCCGGCGGCTCCTGGCCCAGCGCCGCCGCCTCGACCGAGGCACCGAAGACGTTCATCTGGTTGCCGCGGTCGTTGATGTAGAACTCGCGCACGACCTCGGCGCCGGCGGCCTCCAGCACGCGGGCGATCGCGTCGCCGAGCACCGCCCACCGCGTGTGGCCCAGGTGGAGCGGGCCCGTGGGGTTGGCCGAGATGAACTCGACGTTGAAGCGCGTGCCGGCCAGCGTCTCGGTGTGCCCGTACGACGTGCCCTCGGCCACGATGCGGGCCGCGACCTCCGCCTGCGCCCCGGCCTCGACGGTGATGTTGAGGAAGCCCGGGCCGGCGATCTCGACCGCCGCGACGCCCGGGTCCTGCTCGAGTCGCTCGGCCAGCAGCGTCGCCAGGGCGCGCGGGTTCGTGCCCGCCTTCTTCGCCAGCTGCAGCGCGACGTTCGTCGCGTAGTCCCCGTGGCCCTTCTGCCGGGGTCGCTCCACCGTCACGCTCGTCGGGACGTCGGCGGGGTCGAGGGGGACGACGCCGTCGGCGACGAGCCCGGTCAGGGCGTCGCGGACGGAGGTCGAGAGCTGCTCGGGGGTCACCGTCCCAGGGTATCGGCGGCCGGCCCCGCCGCGCGCGCCGCTACGTACGGCGGACGCGGCGGCGTGGCCCGCACCACCTGGTTCGCGGCCGACCCCGAGGGGTTGTAAGGTCTCCCCCAGCCCTGTTGCCGGCGCGAGTCGGCGGGCGGGCCTCCGTAGCTCAGGGGATAGAGCACTGGTTTCCGGTACCAGGAGTCGCAGGTTCGAATCCTGCCGGGGGTGCGAGAACGACGAGACGGGCCCGACCTCCACGAGGTCGGGCCCGTTCCGCTTCCCGCGCGGCGCGCCCGTACCGGCTCGCCGCGGCCGCCGGCACGAGGAGGACGGGCGTGGACGACCGGGCCGATCCGGGGCGCTACACCGAGGACGAGCGTTGGCTCGTGGTCGACGGGCGCCGCTGGCGTCGTACCGACCCGTGCCTGCCCGACGACGTGGTCGAGGCCCTGAGGTCCCACCTCGGGCGGGGCCGCTCCGGCACGCGGGTGGCGAAGAAGGCCGGGGACGACGCGGCGGTGGCCGCCGCCCGCCACCGGACCGGGCTCGCCAAGCACGGCCTCGGCGAGCGCGGCCCGAGGTGGTGGGAGGAGCCGGAGGCCGACCGCGTCGCCCGGGCCCGCGCGGCGCTGGCGGAGCTCGACGCGCTCGACTGAGCCCCTCCTCTCGACGCACGGAGCGCCGGCCCCCCGTGCTGCGGGGACCGGCGCTCGTCGTGCGGGGAGGTGGCGGCGCTCAGCGCGCAGCACCCTCCAGGGTGCCCTCGACGGGGCCACCAAGGTCGAAGGCCACGCACTGGACGGTGCGGTCATCCGCCTCGTCCCAGCTGCCCTCGGTCGGCGTCATCGAGAAGAAGTCGATCTCCGAGTCCTCGTATGGGAAGCCCACGAACGGCTCGAACGCCGCGCCGCACCGGTCGTCGGCAGCGGTCTGCACCGCCTCGACACCGGGCCAGTCGCCGTCCTCGAGGTCGAACTGCTCGTAGATCTCGTTGTCGTGCGACTCCGCGCACGGCACGGCCGGGACCTCGCTGAACTCCTCGTCCTCGGTCTCGTCGAAGCAGTCGCCCACCTGCAGCGAGAACGCGTCCGCGTTCCCGGCCTCGGTGACCTCCTGCGTGCCCTCGTCGCGCGTGGCGTCGTCCTCGGACCCGCAGGCGCTGAGCGCGCCGATGCCGGCCAGTGCGATCCCGACGGCGAGCACGCGGCCCGCGACGGTGTTCCTCATGGTGGTGCCTCTCCTCGATCCCCGCCCCTTCGGCGGGCAAACCGCGCGAACCTAGCAGCCGGGAGCCGTGCGCCGTGGCGCTTTCCTCGGACCCGTCCACCCGCACAGGTTTGACCCCGTCCCGTCACCGGGCACCCCATGGTCCGGTTCTCGGCGATCGGAGTCTCCTCATGACGGTCCACCTCGAGCCCGGCAGCGTCCGGGCCGGCTGGCAGCACGGCGCGGCGGCGGGCGCGGAGCTCGACGCCGCCCGCGGGTCCACCGGCGCCGCGGGCGGTCCCGCCACCGGCCCGTTCCAGGCCACGCTGGCGTACGCCGCGGGCGAGGTCGACGGGGCGCTGGCCACGGGCTCGGCGGTCGTCGCCGAGCTCGGGGCGAACGTCGAGGCCTGCATCGCCGACTTCGTCGCCAGCGACGGGGCCTCGGCCGGGGCGTTCAACGAGCTCGGGGACGACCAGTGAGCGTGACCGTCGACCGGCTCGAGCAGGCGGGCGAGGCGGTCGTCGTCGCCCTGCGGTCGCTGCTGGCCCAGCTGCAGGGCATCGACTTCTTCCCGCCGTGGGACGTGCCCGGAAAGGTCGTCGGCATCGTCTCGGAGGTCGTCGGCCTCGTCGCCGACCCGCCGGAGCCGGCGCCGGAGGCCGTCGAGGACGCCCGCGCGGCGTGGCGGCAGATCGACACCCGCGTGGGGTCGGCGGTGGACGACCTCGACTCCGCCGCGGCCGCCGTCACTCCCGCGATCTGGCAGGGCGGATCCGGCGACGCCTTCCGGTCGTCGGTGGCCGAGGCCGGCACCCGCATCGGGACCGTCGCCACCGCCGCGGGCGCCGTCGACACGACCCTGGCGACCCTCGGGGAGGCCATGACCGCGGCCCGCGCCCGGCACGCCGAGGGGCAGGCCATGGTGAGCCCGCACCTCGAGATCACCTGGTCGGACATGACGCCGTGGGGCCTGGCCGACCTCCTGCGCGGGATCGTCGCCGAGGTGGTCGCGGGCGTCGAGGAGCTCATCGGCGCCTACTCCGACGCGGGCGACGCCCTGACCGCCGCCGCCCAGGCCGTCCGCGCGGCGGTGGACGAGATCACGCTGCCCAGCCGCCTGCCGCAGGTCGACGGGCTCAGCGCCATCGACGTCGTCAACGCCTGGGACGACGACCGGGGACCGCTCGCGGGCCCCACCCTGGACCGCTACGCCGACGCGTACGCCGCGCTCACCCCCGCGCAGCAGGCCGAGGTGGACGCCGCTCTGGCCGCGGCCGACAGCGACCTCGAGCGGGCCCACGTCCTGCAGGCGGTCGCGGCCGGGATGACCGGCGGGACGCTGACGAACTACCTGGCGCACCTCGCCGGCATGGACCGCGCCGAGATCGAGGGCCTCGACCCGCTGGGCCACCCGAGCACCTCCCTCACCCAGCCCGACCCGACCACCTGCGGCTCGTCCTCGTTGGTGATGGCGAAGATGCTCAACGACCCGGCGTACGCGATGTGGATGCAGACCGGGTTCGACCCAGTCACCGGGGAGACCGACGACCGCTCCTTCGACGAACGCTTCCGCGACGAGTCCCTCGCGATGCACGAGCGCACCAACGCGGCCACCGACCGTGACGGCGACCCGCAGCAGCAGTGGCCCGACTTCCTGGGCACCGCACCGTGGGGCGCGGCGAACGAGATGAGCGCCGACGGCGGCTCCGGCGTGCCCGGCACCGAGTACGGCAGCGCCGTCGTGGACCCGCTCTCCCCCGGCGAGTCGTACGACGCCATCCAGCAGGGCGTCGAGGACGGCCACGCCGTCCCGCTCTTCGTCGGCAACCAGTGGTCGCCGCGCCACGTGGTGCTCGTGACGGGCACCGACGGCGACGACCTCGCCATCTACGACCCCGCGACCGGCAGGGAGTCGACGGTCAGCCGGGCGGACTTCGAGAACGGCGAGCTCGGCATCTCCGGCTGGGACCAGGCGTGGGTCGGCGTGGTCCCGCAGGGATGAGCACCTCCCCCGCACGCCGCCCGCTCCTCGCCCCGGCGCTCGCGCTCGCCGTCGCGGGCACCGCCCTGTCCGCCTGCACGACCGCCGGCGGGTCGGGCGGCGGCGGCTGGGGCAGCGGCGCGACCTACCCCGACGCGACCGACCTGCGGCGGGCGACGGCCGTCTGGCAGGACCCGTGGGTCGCGCCGACCGAGGCGCTCACCGCCGGGCCCACGTCCGGCCCCGACGCCGTCACGCGGACGGTCGGTCACCGCACGACGGGGTACGGCGACGCCCCCGCCGGCGCGGACCCCGACCGCTGGACGGTGGGGCTCGAGGTCGAGGCCGCCGTCGCGTCCGGGTGGCGCCTCCACGCGGTCGACTGCGCCGAGCCCGCGGCGTACCTCGTGCGGGGCGACGTCGAGGACCTCGACACCCTGCGCACCGCCCTCGTCGTGGCGGGGACCGACGGCGTCGACGTCACGGCGTACGTGCCCCACCACCGCGACGGCTCCTGGCCCGACCCCGGCCCGGTCCGCGACCCGGCGACCACCTGCCTGTCCGGCGCGGCGGGCGCCGGCGACGCAGGCGACGCGGCCGGCCTCCCCGACGAGCTCGACGAGCTCGACGAGGGTGATCCGTTCCCCGGCGACGGTGCCACCGGTGACGACGAGCGCGCCGTGCCGCGCTGGCCCGCCGACGACGCCGACGACGCCGACGACGCCGACGTCGAGGCCCGGGTCGCCGAGGTCGGCGCGGACCCGTGGGTGGCGGCGCTGCCGCACGACGTACCGGTCCCCCCGGCCGGCGACGACGACTGGCGCCGCGACGCGCCCCTGCTGCGCGAGCGCGTCCCGGCCGAGGGCGCGACGCCCGCCGCCCGGCTCGCCGCGACCGTCGCCGCGGTGCTCGCCACCGGCACCGCCGACGCCTGGGCGGTGACGTGGGTGTCGTGCCACCCCGGCGACCCGGCCCGGCCCGCGGCGGCGACCCTGCGCCGTACCGGGGAGGCCGGCACGGCCGTCCTCGCCCTGACGGCCGCGGGCGACGACACCGCCGTCGAGGCGAGGCTGGTGCTGCCGCCCGCGGGGTGGCGGGCGGGCACGACGTACGTCGACGGCCTCGCCGCCCTGCCCCCGGTGCCGCCCGCCGCCGTCGCCGGGTGCGGCCGGGACGCGGCCGCGCCCGTCACCGCCGCCCCCGTCACCGCCGGCACCCCCGCCGTGCTGCCCGCGTCGGCGTGGCCGACCGGCGAGTGAGCGCGTCCTAGGCTGTCGCCCGTGACGATCCTCGGAACCCCGCTGTCGGACGGTGCCACCCGCGTCCTCCTCCTCGGCGCCGGCGAGCTGGGCAAGGAGGTCGTCATCGAGCTGCAGCGCCTCGGCGTGGAGACGATCGCCGTCGACCGGTACGCCGACGCCCCCGCCATGCAGGTCGCGCACCGCAGCCACGTCGTCGACATGCTCGACCCCGCCGCCGTACGACGGGTGGTGGAGCTGGAGCGCCCGCACTGGGTGGTCCCGGAGATCGAGGCCATCCACACGCCCACGCTGCTGGAGCTGGAGGCCGAGGGCACGACCGTCGTCCCGACCGCCCGGGCCACGCGGCTCACGATGGACCGCGAGGGCATCCGCCGGCTCGCCGCCGAGACGCTCGGCCTGCCCACCTCGCCCTACCGGTTCGCCGACACCCTCGACGAGCTCGTCGCCGCCGTCGCGGAGGTGGGGCTGCCCTGCGTGGTGAAGCCGGTGATGTCGTCGTCGGGCAAGGGCCAGTCGGTCGTGCGGGAGCCGGTGGACGCCGAGCGGTCGTGGCGCCACGCCCAGGAGGGCGGCCGCGCCGGCGCCGGACGCGTCATCGTCGAGGGCTTCGTCGACTTCGACGTCGAGATCACGCTGCTCACGGTCAAGCACGCCGCGACGGACGGCGGCGAGGACGTCATCTCCTTCTGCGCCCCGGTCGGGCACACCCAGGTCGACGGCGACTACCGCGAGTCGTGGCAGCCGCAGGCCCTCTCCCCCACCGTGCTCGCGCGGGCCCAGGAGGTGGCCGCCGCGGTCGTGCGCGACCTGTGCGGCGCCACCGGCCGCGGCCTCTTCGGGGTGGAGCTGTTCGTGCGCGGCGACGACGTCGTGTTCTCCGAGCTCTCGCCCCGCCCCCACGACACCGGGCTGGTCACGCTGGTGTCGCAGGACCTCTCGGAGTTCGCGCTGCACGCACGCGCCGTGCTCGGCCTGCCGATCCCGAACATCCGCGACCGCGGCCCCGCCGCGTCGTGCGCGGTGCTGCTCGAGGGCGAGGTCGACGCACCGTCGTACGCCGGGGTGGACGCCGCCCTGCGCGAGCCGGACACCAGCGTCCGCGTCTTCGGCAAGCCGTCGGTCTCCGGTCGACGGCGCATGGCGGTGGCCCTCGCCCTCGGCGACGACGTCGACGCGGCCCGGGCGACCGCACGGCGCGCCGCCGCCCGGATCCGGCTGGCGGACCCCACCGACGCCGACCCGTCCCGGACGGGCGCGTGAGCACCCCGTCCCGCTCGAGCGAGCCCCGGTGAGCCTCACCCGGGTCATGCCAGACTGGACGAGGACCGGCCGAGCCGACGAGGAGGAGGCGCCGTGACGGACCACCGCACCGCACCGACCCCCGCCGACGGCTCCGCAGCCGGCACCGCCGAGGGCGACGTGGTCCGCGCGACCGTGGCCACCGAGGGCGAGGCCGCCTTCGACTCCTCCCTCCCGTTCGACCCGACCTCGCCGGCCCGCGCGCGCCGCGCGCTGATGGCCCACCTCACCGAGCACGACGTGCCCCGCACGGCCGTCGAGAACGCCGCGCTCGTGCTCTACGAGTTGCTGCAGAACGGCATCGAGCACGGCGAGCCCTGCGCCGACCACACCGTGAAGGTCGCCTGGGCGCTCGAGCCCCGCGCCGTGCGGATGCAGGTGACGGACTGCGGGACGCCCCAGGGCGCCTGCGCCGCCGACCGCAGCGGGGCCACCGGCCCGGCGGGACCGACCGACCCGGCCGAGACCGCCTGGGAGACCGAGGAGGCGTGGCGTCGACGCATGCTGACCCCCGTCGACATGCTGGAGGAGCGCGGGCGCGGCCTCCACCTCGTCGCCGCGCTCAGCAGCTCGTGGAACGTCGGCACCTCCGAGGAGGGCACGACGGTCAGCGCCGTCGTGTCGTTCGACGGCCGCTGAGGACCACCGGCCCCGGCTGCCGGCAACGCCCTCGGACGGGCCACGGCCCGGCTCGTGATCCGGCCGCCGTGCCGGGGTGCATGCTGGCCCCATGAGCGACCCGGCCGCCTGGCTCCTGGGCAAGACGGAGCGCGCCAACACCGACACCCGTCTCGACGACCGCCACGAGGGCGACGTCGCCTGGTCGGAGGGCAACCTGGCGCGGCCCCTGGTCGACGGCGCGTCGTACTTCGCCCGCCTGCACGAGGTGCTGAGCGCGACCCGGGCCGGCGACCTCGTGCTCCTGACCGACTGGCAGGGCGACGCCGACGAGCTGCTCACCGGGGAGCCGGGCTCGGAGGTGCTGGAGGTGCTGGCGCAGGCCGACGAGCGCGGCGTCGACGTGCGCGGCCTCGTGTGGCGCTCGCACCTCGACCAGGCCGGCTTCTTCGCCACCTCCAACCGCCACCTGGGCGAGCAGCTGCAGGCGCGCGGGGCCGAGGTGCTGCTCGACATGCGGGTGCGCGCCGGCGGCTCGCACCACCAGAAGTTCGTCGTCGTGCGCCACCGCGACGACCCGGCGCGCGACGTGGCCTTCGTCGGCGGCATCGACCTCGCCCACAACCGCCGCGACGACTCCCGGCACCACGGCGACCCGCAGGGCCGCCGGCTGAGCCCGGAGTACGGCGACACCCCGCCCTGGCACGACGCCCAGGTCGAGCTGCGCGGCCCCGTCGTCCACGACGTCGAGACCGTGTTCCGCGAGCGCTGGGACGACCCGACGCCGCTCTCGTCCGCGCCGTGGCGACGGGTGGCCGACCGGCTGCGCCGCCTCGACACCACCCCCGACCCCCTGCCGCCGCAGCTGCCGCCCCCGCCCCCGGCCGGCGACCACGTCGTGCAGCTGCTGCGCACCTACCCCGACCTGCGCCTCGACCGCGACTACCCCTTCGCCCGCGGCGGTGAGCGCAGCGTCGCCCGGGGCTACTCGAAGGCGGTCGGTCGCGCCGAGCGCATCGTCTACATCGAGGACCAGTACTTCTGGGGCCACGACGTGGCGGGCGTGTTCGAGCAGCGGCTGGCCGACCAGCCCGAGCTGCGGCTCCTCGTGGTCATCCCGCTGGCCACCGACGTCACCGGGTTCAACCGCACGGCCCAGCTGCTGGGGCGCCGCCGCGCGCTGCGCCGGCTCGAGCGGGTCGCGCCCGGGCGGGTCGCGGCGTACGGGATCGAGAACCACGCGGGCACCCCGATCTACGTGCACGCCAAGGTCTGCGTCGTCGACGACACCTGGGCCAGCACCGGCTCCGACAACTTCAACCGGCGCTCCTGGACCCACGACTCCGAGCTGACCGCGGTCGTGCTCGACGACGACTACGCGCGCGACCTGCGCCTGCGGCTCGCCGCGGAGCACCTCGACCGCCTGGATCTCCTCGACCCCGCCCGGGACGGCACCGACCTGGTCGACGTGATGGCCGACTGCCTGGACCCGGCGGACATGTTCGAGCGGTACGCCGAGCACGCCCGGCGCCTCGAGGAGTGGCACGCCGCGGGACAGGAGGGTGAGCGGCCCCCCGGGCGCCTGCGGCCCCTCCCCCTCCCGAGCGCACCCCCTCGCGTGCAGCCGCTCGCACGGGCCCTGCTCGCCCAGGTCCACGACCCCGACGGCCGTCCCGGCGGGATCCGCGGCTCGCGCCACTACTGACCCGAGGACCGGCGCGGGAGGGTGATCCCGCCCACCATGAACGATCCAATCCGGGGGGCCGTCGGGGTACCCGTCGGTAGCCCGGTCGACATGCGACCCCACCCCTGCATTTGTTGCCGCGTGGGACTAGCCTTGAGGGCCGAACCCACCCGATGAGCGCACTCCCCGGAAGAGGCGAATCAAGCCGTGCCGCAGTCCCCTGGCAGCCCGTCCACCGAACCTGTCGACTTCGGAGCCAACGAGTGGCTCGTCGACGACATGCGCGAGCAGTTCGAGCGCGACCCCGACAGCGTCAGCGCGGAGTGGAAGGCCTACTTCACCCAGGGAGCGACGGGCGCCCCCACGGCCCGCCCGGCGTCGAACGGCTCCGGCTCGTCGAACGGCTCCAGCGCCCCGAAGGCGTCCGGCGGCCCGGCCGTCGCGCCCCCGCGGGCCTCGTCGGCCCCCGCCAAGGCCCCCACCACCGCCCCGGGCAAGGCCCCGGAGAAGACCGCGGCCACGCCCGCGAAGGCCGTCGACGCCCCCAAGGCCGCCCCCACCCCGCAGGCCAAGCCGCGTCCGGCCGCCGCCGCCTCGGAGCCGGGCCGCAGCGGCACCAAGCCCGTCGCGAAGGAGGCCCCGTCCACGCCCAAGGCGACCGCGTCGGACAAGCCGACCTACACCGTCCTGCGCGGCGCACCGGCCCGCACCGTGGCGAACATGGACGCCTCCCTCGAGGTGCCGACCGCCACCTCGGTGCGCTCCGTGCCGGTGAAGCTGCTGTGGGACAACCGCACCGTCATCAACAACCACCTCGCCCGCGCCCGCGGCGGCAAGGTGTCCTTCACCCACCTCATCGGCTACGCGCTCGTGCGCGCGCTGAGGTCGATGCCGGAGATGAACGTCGGCTTCGAGGTCGTGGACGGCAAGCCGAACCTGGTGACGCCGGCCCACATCAACCTGGGCCTCGCGATCGACATCCAGAAGGGCGACCAGCGCCAGCTGCTCGTGCCCTCCATCAAGGCCGCCGAGACGATGGACTTCGCCGCCTTCTGGACGGCCTACGAGGAGATCGTGCGCAAGGCGCGCGACTCCAAGCTGACGGTCGAGGACTTCCAGGGCACGTCGATATCCCTGACGAACCCCGGCGGCATCGGCACCGTCCACTCGGTGCCGCGCCTCATGAAGGGCCAGGGCGCCATCATCGGCGTCGGCGCGATGGAGTACCCCGCGGAGTGGCAGGGCGCGTCGGCGGACGCCATCGCGCGCAACGCCATCAGCAAGGTCATGACGCTCACCTCGACGTACGACCACCGCGTCATCCAGGGCGCGCAGTCCGGCGAGTTCCTCAAGCGCGTGCACCAGCTGCTGCTCGGCGCGGACGACTTCTACGACGAGATCTTCCGCTCGCTGCGCATCCCCTACGAGCCCATCCGCTGGGCCGCGGACATCGCGACGAGCCACGACGACGAGATCAGCAAGCAGGCGCGCATCCTCGAGCTGATCCACGCCTACCGGGTGCGCGGCCACCTCATGGCCGACACCGACCCGCTGGAGTACCGCCAGCGCAGCCACCCCGACCTCGAGGTGGAGACCCACGGCCTCACGCTGTGGGACCTCGACCGCGAGTTCGCCACCGGCTCGTTCGGCGGCGAGGGCCGGCGCTTCATGAAGCTGCGCGACATCCTCGGCATCCTGCGCGACAGCTACTGCCGCACCATGGGCATCGAGTACATGCACATCCAGGACCCCGAGCAGCGCCGGTGGATCCAGGAGCGTGTCGAGCAGCCGCACAAGAAGACGCCCCGCGAGGAGCAGCTGCGGATCCTGCTCAAGCTCAACCAGGCCGAGGCGTTCGAGACCTTCCTGCAGACGAAGTTCGTCGGCCAGAAGCGCTTCAGCCTCGAGGGCGGCGAGACCACGATTCCCGTCATCGACGAGATCTGCGAGGCCGCGGCCGAGTCGGGTCTCGACGAGGTCACGATCGGCATGGCCCACCGCGGTCGCCTCAACGTGCTCGCCAACATCGTCGGCAAGAAGTACAGCCAGATCTTCCGCGAGTTCGAGGGCAACATCGACCCGCGCACGGTCCAGGGCTCCGGCGACGTGAAGTACCACCTCGGCGCCGAGGGCGAGTTCCTCGCCGACAGCGGCGAGAAGATCAAGGTCTCCGTCGCGGCGAACCCGTCGCACCTCGAGGCCGTCGACCCCGTCGTCGAGGGCATCGCCCGCGCCAAGCAGGACGTGCTGGACCGCGGCAGCGAGTTCCCCGTGCTCCCCCTGCTCGTGCACGGCGACGCGGCCTTCGCCGGCCAGGGCGTCGTCGCGGAGACGCTCAACCTCTCGCAGCTGCGCGGCTACCGCACCGGCGGCACGATCCACGTGATCGTCAACAACCAGGTCGGCTTCACGACCTCGCCGGGCTCGTCGCGCTCGACGCTCTACGCGACCGACGTCGCCCGCATGGTCCAGGCGCCGATCTTCCACGTGAACGGCGACGACCCCGAGGCGTGCATCCGCGTGGCGCAGCTGGCGTTCGAGTACCGCCAGGCGTTCAACAAGGACGTCGTGATCGACCTCGTCTGCTACCGCCGCCGCGGTCACAACGAGGGCGACGACCCGAGCTTCACCCAGCCGCTGATGTACGACCTCATCGAGCAGAAGCGGTCGGTGCGCAAGCTCTACACCGAGTCCCTCATCGGTCGGGGCGACATCACGGTGGAGGAGGCCGAGCAGGTCCTGCGCAACTACCAGGAGCAGCTCGAGCGCGTCTTCACCGAGGTGCGCGAGGCCACGACGCAGCCGTCCGAGTGGACGACGGTGCCGGACTACCCGGAGAAGCCCGCGGGCGACTTCGACACGTCCGTGCCGTTCGAGGTGCTCAAGCGCGTCGCGGACGCGTACACGACGCCGCCCGACGGCTTCACCGTCCACCCGAAGGTGCTGCCCCAGCTGCAGCGCCGCGCGGCCGCGATCACCGAGGGCCCCATCGACTGGGCCACCGGCGAGATCCTCGCGTTCGGCTCGCTGCTCATGGACCGCCGCCCGGTCCGCCTCGCCGGCCAGGACTCGCGCCGCGGCACCTTCGCGCAGCGCTTCGCGACGATCATCGACCGCACCGACGCCTCCGAGTGGACCCCGCTGTCCAACCTCACCGAGGACCAGGCGAAGTTCTTCGTCTACGACTCCCTGCTGAGCGAGTACGCCGCGCTCGGCTTCGAGTACGGCTACTCCGTGGCCCGGCCCGAGGCCCTCGTGCTCTGGGAGGCGCAGTTCGGCGACTTCGTCAACGGCGCCCAGACGGTCATCGACGAGTTCATCTCCTCGAGCGAGACCAAGTGGCGCCAGCGCTCCGGCGTCGTGCTGCTGCTGCCGCACGGCTACGAGGGCCAGGGACCGGACCACAGCTCGGCCCGCATCGAGCGGTTCCTGCAGATGGCCGCCGACGGCGCGTTCGTCGCCGCGCAGCCGTCGACGCCGGCGTCGTACTTCCACCTGCTGCGCCAGCACTCGCTCGGCGAGCGCCACCGCCCGCTGGTGGTGTTCACGCCGAAGTCGATGCTGCGCCGCAAGGAGGCGGCGTCGCGGCCGGAGGACTTCACCACCGGCCAGTACCGCCCCTTCATCGGCGACGACCAGGCCGACCCCGCCAAGGTGGAGACGCTGCTGCTCTGCTCGGGCCGGGTCACCTGGGACCTCGTGGTCGAGCGCACGAAGCGGGAGAACGGCGACGCGTTCGCCATCGGCCGCGTCGAGCAGCTCTACCCCTCGCCCGACAAGGCCATCGCCGAGGAGATCGCGAAGTACCCGAACCTCAAGGCGGTGCGCTGGGTGCAGGACGAGCCCGAGAACATGGGCCCGTGGCCGCACTACCAGCTCAACGTCTGGCCCGGCCTGGAGAAGTTCGTCGTCGAGCCGGTCACCCGGTCGGCCTCCTCCTCCCCCTCGGTCGGCACCGCGAAGCGGCACACCGAGGAGCAGAAGGACCTCATGGCGCGCGCCTTCGCGTGAGCCACGCGCCCTCGCGGCGCAGCACGTCGGGCCCGGTCGCCGTCCAGCGACCGGGCCCGACGGCGTCCGGGGGCGTTCGGCACAATCAGGGCATGTACTTCACGGATCGCGGCATCGAGGAGCTGGAGCGCCGGCGCGGCGACGAGGAGGTCAGCCTCGCCTGGCTGGCCGAGCAGCTGCAGGCGTTCGTCGACACCCACCCCGAGTTCGAGACGGCCGTCGAGCGCCTCGCCACCTGGCTCGCCCGCCTCGACGACCCGGAGGACTGAGCACCCGGGGCGGCGACCCGGGATGGGATCCGGGCGTCCGGGCGTTGGGGAGAGCGACCGTCCCCCTGACGAAAGGTGCCGCCCCGTGGCTCCCGCGCTCTCCGTGCTCGACCTCGCGACCATCGGCAAGACCGAGACGATCGCGGACGGGCTGGCCGCCACCGTCGACCTCGCACAGGCTGCGGAGAAGCACGGCTACACGCGGGTCTGGTACGCCGAGCACCACAACATGGCGAGCATCGCCTCGTCGGCCACCGCCGTGCTCATCGCCCACGTCGCCGCCCACACCTCGACGATCCGTCTCGGGTCCGGCGGCATCATGCTGCCGAACCACGCCCCGCTGGTCGTCGCCGAGCAGTTCGGCACACTGGCGACCCTGCACCCCGGGCGGATCGACCTCGGGCTCGGTCGCGCGCCGGGCACCGACCAGACCACGATGCGGGCGCTGCGGCGCGACGCGACAGCGGCCGACACCTTCCCGCAGGACGTGCGCGAGCTCCAGGGCTACCTCGCGGGCGAGAGCCTCGTGCCGGGCGTGTCGGCGTACCCCGGTGCGGGCACGGCGGTGCCCCTCTACATCCTCGGGTCGTCGCTGTTCGGCGCGTCCCTGGCCGCGGCCTTCGGCCTGCCGTACGCCTTCGCATCGCACTTCGCCCCCGCGGCGCTGCTCGACGCCGTCGAGGTCTACCGGCGCGACTTCCAGCCCTCCGAGCAGCTGGAGCGACCGCACGTCATCGCCGGTCTCAACGTCGTCGCGGCCGACGACCAGGCCACCGCCGAGGCGCAGGTGCGTGACCTCATGCGCAGCCGCGTCGCCCTCCTGCTGCGGCCCGGCACCACGTTCACCGACGAGCAGGCGGACGCCCTGCTGCGCAGCCCGCAGGCGCGCCACCTCCACGAGATGATGCGCCACAGCGCGGTCGGCACGCCCGACGTCGTGCGGCAGCAGGTGGCCGACTTCGCGGCGTACTCCGGCGCCGACGAGCTGATGGTCGCCCACCAGGGGACGACGGCCGAGGCGCGGGTGCGCTCGCTGGAGCTGCTGGCCGAGGTGTACGCCGCCTGACGCCGCGGGGGCGCTCAGTCCGTGTGGCCCAGCAGCTGGGTGTCCTCGCGGGTGCCCTCACCCGACTCGTCGAAGGTGAAGACGCTGAACCAGGCGTCGCCGAGGTCGTGGTCCTCGGTGAACGGCCCCGCCACCGCCACCCCGCGGTAGACGACCTCCTCGCCGGCCTCCAGCAGGGCCAGGCAGCGTCGGTACGTCCGGCACTGGGTGCCGCCCTCGCTGCCGGAGACCGCCCGCATGTTCTCCGCGATCGTCGTGCCGTCCGTCGCGCCCCCGCGGGTCGCCGCGAGCGCGGCGAGCACCACCGCGTCGTACGACTCGGCGGCGAGGAACGGGGTGGGCACGGTGCCGCCGGAGTCCTGGGCGTACCACTCCTCGACACGGGCGATGAAGTCCTCCTCCGCCACGACGGCGGGGAAGACGGAGTACGTGCTCGCCAGCAGCTCCGCGGGGGCCCCGGCGAGGGCGTCGTCGGCGTAGCTGGTGAGGAAGATCGGGCCGGTCCACCCCGCGGCTGCCAGCGCAGTGAACAGGTCGACCCCGTCCATGTAGCCGACGACCACCAGTGCCTCGGCCCCGGAGGCGACCGCGGCCTGGGCGTAGGGAGCCAGGTCGGTCGCGTCGCCCGGGATCTCCTGCTCGGCGCCGACGCACCCGTGCACGCAGGACACGCCCGCCTCGTCGAGCCGCTCCTCCACCAGGTCCCGCGCCCGGAGCGCCGCCAGGTCCGCCTCCACGAGGTGGGCGACGGAGTCCACGCCGCGCGCCCGGTCGTTGAGGAGCCGGGCCAGGACGTCGGCCATGGCCCCGAACTCGCCGATGGTGCGGAACGAGTACGGCGACACCCCGGACAGGTCGCTCGCGTACGCCGCCGGCGACACGTGGACGACCTCCTCGTCCTCGAAGTAGGTCACGACCTGCTCGGCCAGGTCGGACTCGAGCGGCCCGACCACCGCGTCGGCCTCGAGACCGCCGTCGTACAGCTCCTCCAGCTGCTCGTCGTCGCCGCTGTCGAGGGTGGTGTGGCAGACGTCCTCGCCCAGCACCCCGCCGGCGGCGTTGATGTCGCTGACGGCCAGGCCCAGCCCCCCGGCCGTGCCCGGCGCCTGCCGGGACAGGACGCCCGTGGCGGGCACCAGGCCCCCGATGCGCAGGCCTGCGGCGTCCTCGTCGCACGGCGTGACCGTCACCGGTGCGTCCACGACCCCGGCGACGGTGTCGCCGGCGTACGGGACCTCGCCGCCGCCACCACCGCCCCCGCCCGGCTCGTCCCCGAGCACCACCGCCGCGCCGACGCCGCCGGCCACGAGCACGGCGGCGGCCACGGCGGCCCCGATCCAGCGCCCGCGGCGGGAGCGGGGCGGGCGGGGGGACCCGCCGTACGACGCGGCCTGCGTGCTGCCCGCGGTGCGCTCGGCGGTCGGCGCGGCGACGGGACCCGTGCCCGTGGTCACGACGGCCGCGGCCCGGTCGACCTCCGCCAGCACGGCCTCGGCGGAGGGCGGACGGCGGAACGGGTCCTTGTCGAGGAGGCGGGCGAGGAGGTGGTTCAGCGCCCGGTCCGCCGGGCCGGTGCCCGGCAGCTGCGGCACGGGCGCCTTGATGTGGGCGATGGCGATCTCGACGTCGGTGCCCCCCGTGTACGGCCCGTGGCCCGTCAGCATGGCCCACAGCAGGCAGCCGAGGGCGTACACGTCGGTGGCCGGGGAGGCCGGCGCACCCTGGTGGCGCTCGGGGGCCAGGTAGGCCCACGTGCCCACGACCCCGCCGGGACGTGTGTGCGAGGAGTCCTGGGTCTGCGCGATGCCGAAGTCGCACAGGTAGGCCCGGGTCGAGCCGTCGGGCAGGCGCCGCAGCAGCACGTTCGACGCCTTGATGTCGCGGTGCAGCACGCCGGCGGCGTGCGCGGCCGCCAGCCCCGTCGTCACCTGGCGCAGGAGGTCGAGGGCCATGGCGGGGGGCATCGGCCCGTAGGCGCGCAGCCACGTCGCCAGGTCGCCGTCGGTGACGAGCTGCATCGCCAGGTAGAGCGAGCCGTCGCGCTCCCCCGCGTCGTAGATGGCGACGACGTGGTTCGACTCGAGCCGGGCCAGCGTGCGGGCCTCACTGAGGAACCGCTGCCGGTACTCCTCGTCGGTCGAGAACTGCGGCGCCAGGACCTTGAGCGCGACCTCGCGGTCCAGGTCGCGGTGCACGGCGCGGTAGACGATGCCCATGCCACCGTGGCCGATGCTCTCCCCGACCTGGTAGCTCCCGAACACACCTCCCGGCTCCAGCACGGGCACCTCCTCCACAGCGTCGACGGGTCGGCGGACGGCGCCGACCCCTCCGCTCGCGCGCGACCCGGTGATCGCTACCCCGCCGAGCGGTCCCCGAACCCTCCCACGGACCACCCACCGGGCCACGGACGCACGACGGCCCGGACCCCACGGGTCCGGGCCGGCACGTGCGGCGGCGCGGTCAGTCCTCGCGCGACTCCAGCTCGGCGGTGGCCTTGCGCGCCGCGTCGCGGAGCTCGAAGACCTCCGTGGCGCCGTCGCCGACCGCGTCGGCGACCTGGCGGACCGCGCCCGTCACGATCGTGACGACGCGGCCCACCGTCGTCGCCGCGATCCCGACCGTCGCCTGCGCGACGTCCTTCGCGATCTCGGCCCTGCTCAGCTGGTCGTCGCCGACGCGGTCCTCACCCATGCCGCTCAGTCTCAGGCAGCCTCGGCCACGTCGGCAACCGGCGCCTTCTTGTGGCCGAGCAGACCGCGCACCAGGCCGACACCGGGCACCTGCGAGACGTCGTCCGGCAGCGCGAAGCGGCAGATCTTCTTGGCGACGCTGAACAGCTGGTGGCCGAGCGGGCCGGTGTTGTACTGCAGGCCGTAGCGCTCGCAGATCTCGCGGACCTCGTCGGCGACCTCCGGGTAGCGGCGCGCCGGGAGGTCGGGGAAGAGGTGGTGCTCGATCTGGTGCGACAGGTTGCCGCTCATGACGTGGAACAGCTTGCTGCCCGTGATGTTGGCCGAGCCGAGCAGCTGGCGCAGGTACCACTGGCCGCGCGACTCGTCCTCGGTCTCCTCCACGGAGAAGGAGGCGACGCCGGCCGGGAAGTGGCCGCAGAAGATGATGTTGAACGCCCAGATGTTGCGCACCAGGTTGGCCGTCGCGTTGCCCGCCAGCGTGAGCGGGAACAGCGGGCCGGTGAGCGCCGGGAAGAGCACGTAGTCCTTCAGGGCCTGGCGCTTCACCTTGCGCATGATCCCGCGGTGCAGCGCCGCGTTCTCGGAGATCTTCCGCTTGCCGGCCACGATGTTCTCGACCTCGAGGTCGTGCATCGCGACGCCCCACTCGAAGAACAGCATGAGCAGCAGCGCGTAGACCGGGTTGCCCAGGTAGTACGGGTGCCACTTCTGGTCGGCGTCCATGCGCAGGATGCCGTACCCGACGTCGCGGTCCTTGCCGACGATGTTCGTGAACGTGTGGTGGATGTAGTTGTGCGAGTACTTCCACTGCTCGCTCGGGCACACGTTGTCCCACTCGAACATCCGCGAGTTGAGCGCGGGGTCGCCCATCCAGTCGTACTGGCCGTGCATGACGTTGTGCCCGATCTCCATGTTGTCGAGGATCTTGGAGATCGAGAGCGCGGCGACGGCCAGCGGCCACGCCGGCGGCAGGTAGAACAGGGCGCGGCCGGCGACCTCGAAGCCGCGCTGGGCCTTGAGCACCTTGCGGATGTAGTCGGCGTCGGCCTCGCCGAGGTCGGCGATGATGCGCTGGCGGATGGCGTCCATCTCGGCGCCGAACGCCTCGAGCTGGGACGGCGTGAGCGGCAGGTTGGCGCTGATCGGCTGCTCGTCGGGCTGCGGCGCGGGGGCCGGCTCGCGGACGGGCTGCTCCGTGGTCAGGGCGGACATGGTTCCTCCTTCGTCGGGTACGACGGGTGGTCGGGGTCGCGCGGGGGTGGTCAGAGCTCGACGGCGCAGTCGCCGACCGGCGCGGACACGCAGACGCGGATGTCCTCGTCGGGCAGGGACGACTCCTCGCCGGTGAGCACGTTGCGTACGGTGCCCTCGGTCTTGCGGGCCGTGCAGGAGAAGCAGATGCCCATGCGGCAGCCGAACTCGGGCGTGAGTCCCGCGGCCTCGGCCTGCTCGAGCAGCGAGGCGCCGGTGTTCGCGACCTGCTGGCCCGAGCGGGAGAAGACGACGTCGCCCTCGGCGTTGCCCGCCTTGACGACCGGGGCCTTGAACCGCTCCGTGCGCAGGCGGGGCGACCCGTCGTACGCCAGCTCGACGCGCTCCATGAGGCCGGCGGGGCCGCAGACCCAGGTGTCGACCTCGCGGAAGTCCGGCACGAGGCGGGCCAGGTCGATCGCGCTGAAAAGGGGGTCGCCCGCCGACTCGTGCCGCAGAACGACGCGGACGCCGTTGTCGTCGGCCGCGATGCGGGCCAGCTCGTCGGCGAAGATCTGGTCCTCCGGGCCGCGGGCGTAGTGCAGGAACGTGACCTTGCGGCCGGCGTGCCCGTCGTACCCGTCCCGCAGGAGGGTGCGCACCATCGACATGGCGGGCGTGATGCCGGAGCCGCCGGTGATGAAGAGCAGGTGGTTGTTGGTCGGCGTGGCGGGGCTCTCGTTCAGCGTGAAGTCGCCCTGCGCCTGGGAGAGGTGCACGACGAAGCCCGGCCGGGCCTCCTCGACGAGCCAGCGCGACACGAGGCCCTCGGCGTGGGCGCGCACGGTCAGGGTGAAGCGCTCCCCCGGCTGCGAGGCGGCCGAGGAGATGGTGAAGCAGCGGGTGGTGCGGCGGGCCCCGGGGACCTCGACGCCCACCTGGACGTACTGCCCCGCGCGGTGGCCGCGCCAGGTCGACGTCGGCTGCAACGTGACGGTGGCCACGGGGTGCTCGCCGCTCGTCTCGCGCTCGACGCTCACGACGCGGGCCCGCACCTCGCGGGCCGCCCACATCGGGTTCACGAGCTCGAGGTAGCGGTCGACCCCGTGGGGGGAGGTCAGCGCCGCCAGCGTCCGCGACGCGAGGAGGGTGCTGGTGAGACCCATCGCTGCTCCTTCAGGTGACCGTGTCCACCCTTTCGGTGAACACCTGTGCACTCACAACGATGCACGGAGCCCCCGGACACGGTCAAGGAGCCGTGGGCGAGGCCACACCGCACCCGCCCGGCACGCTCGTGGGACGATGACGGGCGTGACCACCCCAGGTGACCCGGCGCTGACGCGCGTCGCGCGGAAGGAGCTGACGCGCCAGTCGATCCTCGACGCCGCGCTCGCCCTCTCGGCCGAGGGGGGACTGTCGGCGCTGTCGCTGCGGCAGGTCGCGAAGGAGGTCGGCATCGTGCCGACCGCGTTCTACCGCCACTTCTCCTCGATCGAGGAGCTGGGCCTCGCGCTGGTCGACGACGCCTTCGTCTCCTTGCGGGCGATGCTGCGCGACGTGCGCAGCGCGGACCCCACCTTCCGCGACATCATCGACAGCTCCGTGCGGGTGCTGACGGAGCACGTCCGCGCCCAGCACGCGCACTTCTCCTTCATCGCGCGCGAGCGCTTCGCGGGCCCCCCGGGCGTGCGGGCGGCGATCCGGCACGAGATCGAGCTGTGCGAGCGCGAGCTCGCGACCGACCTGGCCCGCCTGCCCGGCACGGACGCGTGGTCCGGCGACGACCTGACGGTGCTGGCCAACCTCATCGTGAACGCGGTCGTCGCGACGGCGGAGGACCTGCTGGTCGCCGCGGGGCGCCGCTCCGCGGAGGAGGCGGTCGCCCAGCGGGCGCGCCTGCAGCTGCGGATGATGATCGTCGGCGCCCTCAACTGGCGCTCGGGCTGACCCCGCCGCTCAGCGGGGGCCGGGCTTGACCACGACCTCGGGCATCGTGGCGTCCCGCGGCAGGTCGACGCACGTGAGCACGGCCGCCGCCACGGTGGCGGGGTCGATCCACCGCTCCGCGTCGTAGTCCGCACCCTCCTGGGCGTGCACCGACTCCTGCATCGGGGTGGCGGTGCGGCCGGGATAGACGGTGGACACGCGTACACCGTTGGCCGCCTCCTCCTCCCGGAGCGCGTCGGCGAAACCGCGGAGGCCGAACTTCGAGGCGGCGTACGACGCCCACCCCGCGTGTCCGACCCGCCCCGCGCTGGAGTTCACGAAGACGGCCGTGCCGCGGGCGGCCCGCAGCGCGGGCAGCAGGGCGCGGGTCAGGAGCACCGGTGCGGTCAGGTTCACCGTCATCGTCTCGTGCCACGCGGCGTCGTCGAGCTCGGCGACGGGCCCCAGGTGCACGACCCCGGCCACGTGGAGCACGGAGTCCAGTGCGTCGATCCCCTCCGGGAGGGTCCAGGCCGCGAGGGCCGCGGGGTCGGCCAGGTCGACGACCTCGACCACCGCGCCGTCGTACGCCGTGCGCAGCGCGCCGGCCCGCTCCTCGGTGCGGGCCAGCAGCACGAGCCGGTCGCCGCGGGCGTGCAGCCGGTCGGCGGCCGCGCGCCCGATCCCGGACCCGGCGCCGGTGACGACGTGGGTACGGCGCGGCGCGGCGCCGCCGGACGCGTCGCCGGTCGGGCCGCCCGTCGTGCCGGTCATCGCGTCAGCACGACCTTGCCGAACACGTCGCCCTCGGCCATGGCCGCGAAGCCCTCGCGGGCGTCGGCCATGGGCAGCACCCGGTCGAGCAGCGGGCGGGTGCCGGTCGCGTCGAGCATGGTGACGAGGGAGGCCAGCTCGGCGCGCGTGCCCATCGTCGACCCGATCACCTGCAGCTGCAGGAAGAAGATGCGGGTGAGCTCGGCGTCGTCGAGGTTCGGGCCCGACGTCGTGCCGGAGATGACGATCTTGCCGCCGGGGCGCAGCGAGCGGATCGAGTGCGTCCACGTGGCCCGTCCGACCGTCTCCATGACCGCGTCGACCTTGACGGGCAGCCGGGCGCCGCTCTCGAAGACCTCGTGGGCGCCGATCTCGAGCGCGCGGGCCCGCTTGGCCTCGTCGCGGCTCGTGGCCAGCACCTTGAGCCCGGCCGCGCGGCCGAGGGTGATGAGCGCGGTCGCGACCCCGCCACCGGCCCCCTGCACCAGCACCGTGTCGCCGGCCTTGAGGCCGCCCTGGGTGAAGAGCATCCGGTACGCCGTGAGCCACGCCGTCGGCAGGCAGGCCGCCTCCTCGAACGACAGCGACGCCGGCTTCGGCACCACGTTGCCGCGGGGCACGACGACCTTGTCGGCGAACGTGCCCTGGTGGCGCTCCGAGAGCAGCGACCGGCGGGGGTCCAGCGTCTCGTCGCCGCGCCACGACGGGTCGGAGACGACGGCGTGCACGACGACCTCGTTGCCGTCCTCGTCGAGACCCGCGGCGTCGCAGCCGAGGATCATCGGCAGGGCCTCCTGCTTGAGGCCCACCCCGCGCAGCGACCACAGGTCGTGGTGGTTGAGCGAGGCGGCCTTCACGGTGACCGTGGTCCAGCCCTCGGGAGCCACGGGGTCGGGGCGCTCCCCGACCACGAGGCCCGACAGGGGGTCGTCGGAGGAGAACTCGGCGGCGTAGACGGCGAACATGGGGCGACCCTAGCGGCGGCGACCAGGCTCAGCGCCGGGCGACGCCGTCGCGGCGCGCCGCCTCGGCGACGGCGGACGCGACCGCCGGCGCCACGCGCGGGTCGAACGGCGAGGGGATGATGAAGTCCTCCCGCAGCTCGTCGCCGACGAGGTCCGCCAGCGCGCCCGCGGCGGCCAGCTTCATGTTCTCGGTGATCGCGGTGGCGTGGGCGTCGAACGCGCCGCGGAAGATGCCGGGGAACGCGAGCACGTTGTTGATCTGGTTGGGGAAGTCCGAGCGCCCGGTGGCGACGACCCGGGCGTGCCGGTGCGCCACCTCGGGGAGCACCTCGGGCGTGGGGTTCGCCAGCCCGAAGATGATGGCGTCGGCGGCCATGGTGGCCACGACCGCCTCGTCGACCGTGCCGCCGGAGACGCCGATGTAGACGTCGGCGCCGGCCATCGCGTCGGCGAGCGAGCCGTTGCGCACCGACCGGCCGGCGGTGAGGCCGGCCAGGGCGCGCTTCACGTCGGTCAGGTCGTCGCGGTCCTCCGACACGATGCCGCTGCGGTCGGTCACGACGAGGTCCTCGATGCCCGCCTCGAGCAGGATCTTGGTGACGGCGACCCCGGCCGCCCCGGCGCCCGAGACGACGACCCGCGTGCCGGCGTGCGCGCGGCCCGTGAGCCGCAGCGCGTTCTCCAGCGCGGCGAGCACGACGACGGCGGTGCCGTGCTGGTCGTCGTGGAAGACGGGGATGTCGAGGCGCTCCTTGAGCCGGTCCTCCACCTCGAAGCAGCGCGGGGCGGAGATGTCCTCCAGGTTGATGCCGCCGAAGCTGGGCGCGAGGCGCACGACGGTCTCGACCAGCTCGTCGACGTCGGTCGTGTCGAGGCAGATGGGCACGCCGTCGACGCCGCCGAACTGCTTGAAGAGCACGGCCTTGCCCTCCATGACCGGCATCGCCGCGGCGGGGCCGATGTCACCGAGGCCGAGCACCGCCGTGCCGTCCGTGACGACCGCGACCGTGTTCGGCACCCACGTGTAGTGGTGGGTCATCCCGGGGTCGGCCGCGATGGCCTCGCACACCCGCGCCACGCCCGGCGTGTAGGCCAGCGAGAGGTCCTCGCGCGTGCCCACCCCTACCGTCGCCGCGACCGCCATCTTGCCGCCGACGTGGAGGTCGAAGACGGGGTCACCCTCGAAGGGGTGCGCGGACGTGGACGGGGACGTGACGGGTGCAGACATGGCCAACTTCCAGGGGGTTGCGGGGACCGGGTCAGTGTCCCACAGAGCGGTACTGCGTACCTGTGGCCCACGTCACGGACCGTGACGCGCGCCTCACGCCGAGCGGCGCGCCCCGGGTCGCGGGGGCCACCACCGCAGCCGCACCACGCCGACCACGTCCCGGGCGGGCACCACGCCGCGGTGGCGGGAGTCGACGCCCCGCTCGGGGTCGTCGCTGAGCAGCCACCACCCCGGTACGCCGGCGCGGTCGGCCCGCTGCTCCGCGGCCCGCTTCACGACGAGGGTGCCGTCGGGGAAGCGGGCGAGCACCACGTCCCCCGGGCGGGGGCGTGCGCCGTACCGGACCAGCAGGCGGTCGCCCGGCCGCAGGTGGGGGCGCATCGAGTCGCCGCGCACCCGCGCGACGCCCCACGGCAGGAGCGGGCGGGAGGAGTCGGACGGCGCCGCCGCGCGCGGACCGCGCTCCACCTCGTCACCCATGCGGAGTAGTGTCGCAAGCACGCCGCGGGCCCTGCCCGCGACCGTCATGCCCAGCACACGAGAGGACCACGGATGTTCGCGCGACTGTTCGCCCCGACCGTCGATGTCTCCGCCCACTGCGACCTCCCCTGCGGCGTCTACGACCCCGCCCAGGCCCGCATCGAGGCCGAGTCCATCAAGGCCATCATCGCCAAGGTCGCCGACAACGACGACCCCGACTTCCGCACCCGCGCCATCCTCATCAAGGAGCAGCGCGCGGAGCTCGTCAAGCACCACCTGTGGGTGCTGTGGACCGACTACTTCAAGCCCCCGCACTTCGAGAAGTACCCCCAGCTGCACCAGCTGGTGAACGAGGCGACGAAGCTCGCCGGCGCCGGCGGCGCCAAGGGCACCCTCGACGCCGAGGTCGCCGACCAGCTGCTCGCGAAGATCGACGAGATCGCCGCGATCTTCTGGGAGACCAAGAAGGCCTGACGCAGCGCGTCCCGCAGCACCCGGACCGCCCCGACCTCCGCGAGGTCGGGGCGGTCCTGCGTCCGGGGTCAGGAGGGGTCGTGCAGGGCGTGCCGCAGCACGTGGCGCAGGAGGCCGCCGGCGAGGGCCAGCAACCCCGTCCAGGCGAGGAAGGCCACGAGGAGGAGCGCGATCACCCGGCGGGCGTCCGGTCCGGGGACCGGAACGACGCCAGGACGTCCTCGGCCGCGCCCACCGGGGTCTCCGGCGGTACGACGACGAGGGTGCGCCGCGTCGCGTCGGCCATCACGAGCGTCAGCAGGTGGGTGTCGTCGCGGGGGAAGCAGCCCGTCTTCACCTGGCGGCCGGGCACCGGCACGGCGCGGGGACGGTCGTCCCAGTCCGGCGGGGAGTAGAGGACCCGTGCGATGCGACCGGCCTCGACCGGCCACATCGTGAACAGGTGGGTGAGCTCGTCGGCCAGCACACGGGACCGGGGCCAGAACGCGCCCTGGGGCTGCGTCCGGGCGTCGAGGGTGCCGAGCACGAGCTCTGCGGAGTGCTGCGGGATGGTGGGAGCGTTCGTGACCACGGGGGCCACCGCCTTCGGTGTCGCCGCGTCGGACGGTCGGATCGGCACGGACCCGTGCCGACGACCTCGCGAGCGCGGTCGTGCTCCTCCAGGCTACCGCGACGTCCCCGGCGCCCGGTTTCGCGGCGGGCCGCGGCGGGCACGGACCCTGTCGCCGACCGCGACCTCGACGCACTAGGGTCGGCCCGTCAGCGTCGCCACCCCGGAAGGACGTCCTCATGACCGTGCCCGGTGCGGCGCCCGACCCCCACGGCCGCCCCGACGTGGAGCTCCGCCTCCCCGCTGACGGCGCGTACGTCTCCGTCCTCCGCACGACGGCGGCCGGACTGGCGGCGCGGCTCGACTTCACCATCGAGGCGATCGAGGACCTGCGCATCGCGGTCGGCGAGGCCACCGCCCTCGTGCTGCCGGAGGCCGACCCCGAGTCCGACCTGCACTGCGCGTTCCACTTCGGCCCGCGCTCGCTGACGCTCGAGGTGCGGGTCGACACCTCCACCCCGACGGAGCCCAACTACGAGAGCTTCGCCTGGCAGGTGCTGACCACGCTGGCCGCCTCGGCCGAGGAGCTGCCGGGCGAGGGCTCGTTCGGGGTGCGGCTCACGATCGTCGCGGAGACCGAGCTCTGAGATGAGCGCCCAGGACCCCGGCATGCCGCACGAGGTGGGGACGGGTGCCGCGACCGAGGCCGACCCCGTCGACGACCCCGCGGACGACCCCACCGACGACCTGACCGACCCGGGTCCCGCCGGGCTCGACCCCGACGCCGTGGTCGAGGTCGGGCCCGACCTCGACCCGGTGCCCGACCGCGAGCCCGACGCCCGCACCGCCGGCATCGAGCAGACGCGCCGGCGCAGCGCGGCCCTCTTCGCCGAGCTGCACGACGACCTGTCCTCCGACGCGGCCCGGCAGGGCGCCCGCGACGGCCTCGTCCACCTGCACCTCCCGCTCGTGGAGCACTGCGCCCGGCGCTTCCGCAACCGGGGCGAGCCGTTCGAGGACCTGGTGCAGGTCGGCACGATCGGGCTGCTGAAGTCGATCGACCGGTTCGACACCGACCGCGGCGTGGAGTTCTCGACGTACGCGACGCCGACCATCATCGGCGAGATCAAGCGGTACTTCCGCGACAAGGGCTGGGCGATCCGGGTGCCGCGGCGGCTGCAGGAGCTGCGGATGCAGATCACCGCGACGACCGCCGAGCTCACCCAGAAGCACGGCCGGTCCCCCACCGTCAGCGAGCTCGCCGCGGCCATCGGCTGCACGAGCGAGGAGATCGTCGAGGGGATGGAGTCGAGCAACGCCTACTCCACGCTCTCCCTCGACGCCACCGACAACAGCGACGACAGCACCACGACGATGCTCGACACGATCGGCGTCGACGACGAGGGGCTGCAGCACGTCGAGATCCGCGAGTCGCTCAAGCCGCTCCTCGACCAGCTGCCCGCCCGCGAGAAGAAGATCCTGCTGCTGCGGTTCTTCAAGAACATGACGCAGTCCCAGATCGCCGCGGAGATCGGCGTGTCCCAGATGCACGTCTCGCGGCTGCTGGCCCGCACGCTCGACCAGCTGCGCGCCAGCCTCGCCGACGAGGTCTGACGCCCGGAGCGTCAGGCCACCCGGTCGGGCTCCTCGCCGGTCCCGCCCTCGGCGGCCATCAGCACCGCGGTGGTCGAGGGCCACATGAGGAGCACGAGGGCGGCCACCGAGCCGGCGGCGAGCGCGACCGCGACGGGCGTGGTCGGCGCGTCCCGCATGTTCCACGCGATACCCAGGTGGAGCAGCTGCGCCAGCACCAACGGCGAGCGGGCCGAGGACCGGCGCCGCAGCAGGAGCACCGCGCCCGCCACCAGGCCCGCCCCGTAGGCTCCGAGGAAGAGCGCGACGGCGATCGCGAGGCCCTCGCGCTCCACGACGCCGTACCCCAGCTCGGTCAGTGCGAAGCCGAGCACGGCCAGGGCCTGCAGACCGACCAGCGCGGCCCCGAGCCGCATGGCGAGGGGCAGCGGCCCGGAGGCACGCTCGTACGACGGGGAGTCGGTCACCCGGCCAAGGCTAGATGACAGCGACGTAACGGCTGTGACACACCAGACGGCCCGAGGGGGTTGTGCCCGACCCCACCACGCGTCAGTGTTGAGGCCGTACGTGTTCAGCGCGCCCCACCGGGTCGACGACCACGACGTTGAGTCTTCGAGCGGGTCCACCCCACCTGCTCCACCACCCGCGAACGAAAAGGACCCACCCGATCATGGATTGGCGTCACCGCTCTGCCTGCCTCGACGAGGACCCGGAGCTGTTCTTCCCGATCGGCAACACCGGCCCCGCGATCCTGCAGATCGAGGAGGCCAAGCAGGTGTGCCGCCGCTGCGACGTGCGCGAGCAGTGCCTCGCGTGGGCCCTCGAGGCCGGCCAGGACCACGGCGTGTGGGGTGGCCTCAGCGAGGACGAGCGGCGTGCCCTGAAGCGGCGCAACGCCCGCGCCCGCGTGCGCGCCGTCTGAGCGACCGCGCCACCGGCGCCGCGAACGGCGCCCCCACGACGACGACCCGTCGGCCGCCGGCCGACGGGTCGAGCCGTTCCCGGGACCGTCGACGGGCACCCTCGGGGTGCTCGCTCCACGGGTCCTCGCCCCACGGGGTGCTCACTCCACGGGCACGTCGACCACGAAGCGCGAGCCCGGCAGGTCGCCGCGCCCGCCCAGCTGGAGGGTGCCACCCAGCTCGGACTCGACGAGCGTGCGCACGATCGTGAGCCCCAGGCCGCTGCCGGACGCGATGTCGAAGTCCGGCGGCAGGCCGCGTCCGTCGTCCTCGACGACGACCCGCAGCGCCCCCTCGGTACGACGGGCCTCGGTCGTGACGACGCCGCTCGCGTCGGCGTCGTGCAGCGCACCGAACCCGTGCTCGACCGCGTTCTGCAGCAGCTCGGTGACCACCATCGCCAGGGGGGTCGCCACCTCCGAGGGGATCACGCCGTACTCCCCCGTCGCCTCGACGCGGATGCGGTCGCCGGCGACGCTCACGTCCGTCACCATCCGCACCAGGCGCTCGACGACCTGGTCGAAGTCGACGCTCTCCTCCACGGCCTGGCTGAGGGTCTCGTGCACGATCGCGATCGACCCGACGCGGCGCACGGCCTCGCCGAGCGCGGCCCGCGCCGCGGGCTCGTCGATGCGCCGCGACTGCAGCCGCAGGAGCGCGGCCACGGTCTGCAGGTTGTTCTTCACCCGGTGGTGGATCTCCCGGATCGTCGCGTCCTTCGTGACGAGCTCGCGGTCGCGGCGGCGCAGCTCGGACACGTCGCGCAGCAGGATGAGCGCGCCGACGTGGTCGCCGTGGGGCCGCAGCGGGATGGCGCGCAGGATGACCGCGACCGAGTCGGTGGCCACCTCGGTGTCGCGGTGCGCGCGCCCGCCGAGCACCGCGCTCAGGGTCTCCTCGTCGGGGCGGCGCCGCGGCGGCACCAGGCTGCGGGTCACGTCGGCGAGGTTGACCCCGACCAGGTCGCCGCGGTGGCCGAGCCGGCGGAACACAGACAGGGCGTTCGGGCTGGCGTAGCGCACGGTGCCGTCGGCCTCGACCCGCACGAAGCCGTCGCCGACGCGCGGGGAGTCGGCGTCCGCGCTGCGCTGGCCCACCACGGGGAACTGGCCGCCGGCGATCATCCGGGTCAGGTCCGAGGCCGTCTCCAGGTAGGACAGCTCGAGCCGCGACGGGGTGCGCACGCCCAGCAGGTTGGTGTTGCGCCCGACGATGGCGATGACGCGGCCACCGCGCTGCACGGGGATGGTCTCGACCCGCACCGGGACGTCGTCGCGCCACTCGGGGTCGCCCTCGCGCAGCAGCTTGCGGTGCCGCAGCGCGCCGTCGAGCAGGGGCCGGCGCCCGACCTCGACGAACTCCCCCACGACGTCGTCCACGAGCGCGGTCGGCCCGGTGGTGGGACGCATCTGGGCGACCGCCCAGAACCCCTTGCCGTCCCGGTCGGGCAGCCACATCACCAGGTCCGCGAAGGACAGGTCGGCCACGATCTGCCAGTCCGACATCAACAGCTGGAGCCAGGCGAGGTCGTCCTCGTCGAGGTCCGTGTGGTCCCTGACCAGGTCGCTCATCCACGCCACCCGACCAGCCTAGGACGCCCGCCCCCCACCCCGTCGCCCGGACGGCCCGACTGGCAGGATGGGGCCCGTGGTCGGGTCGTACTGGAGACAGGTGATCGACAGCGGTCTGGGGGTTCCCAGCGACCGCCCGCTCGCCGACCTGACGGCCGAGCTGACCGCCATGCTGGGCTCGGCGGACCCCGCCGAGCGGGACCGCACGGCGTACCCGACCCTGGCGACCTGGATCGACCGGGGGGTGTACGACGACCTCCTCGCCGGTCTCGGGGACGGCATCGCCGCGGGCCTGGCCACCGGCCTGGGCGAGAGCGGCACCGACACCGTCTTCCGGCGCAGCTTCTCCGCGCTGCTGCTCGGTGAGTGCATCGCCCGCGACAGCCGCCGCGCCCTGGTGCCCGGCGGGAAGATCCTGGACTGGGGCGACCGGATCGTGTCGTGGTACCTGCGGGAGCGCGACGACCGCGGCTTCGTCGACGGCAAGGGCTGGGCCCACGCCGTCGCCCACGGCGCGGACGCGATCGGCATGCTCGCCGACTCCCCGCACCTGGCGGCCCCCGAGCTGACCGTGCTCCTCGACGTGCTCGCCGACCGGGTGCTGACCCCCGGCGGACGGCTCCTCGTCTCCGGCGAGCCGGACCGCATCGCCGAGGCGACCCTGCGGGTGCTGCGCCGCAACGCGCTGCCGCTGGCGGTCGTCGAGCCGTGGGTGCGCCGGGTCGCGGCCCGCGCCACGGCGTACCCCAGCGAGACGCAGGACCCCTACCGGGTGACCGGCAACCCCGAGGCGTTCCTGCGGGCGCTGCACCTGCAGCTGGCGCTCGCCCCGGACCCGCCGCAGATGCGCCCCGACCTGCTGCTCGTGCTCGTCGACGCGCTGCGGCAGACCAACCCCGGCCTGCGCGCCCGCCGCTGACCCGCGGGTTGGGACGAACCCTCCCACCACGAGGCGACCCGTGAGTAACGTGGCTCACATGACCGCCTCCGAGACCACCCCCTCCGTCGACGGCGCCGAGATCTCCGGCCACGCCGGCGAGCTGGCCGTCGCCGCCGCCCGCGCGCACGGCGTCGAGACGATGTTCACGCTGTCGGGCGCGCACGTGTTCCCCATGTACGACGGGGCGGTCAAGGCCACGCCGCCGATGCGGCTGCTCGACGTGCGGCACGAGCAGACCGCCGCGTTCGCGGCGGAGGCGACGGGCAAGCTGACCCGCACCCCCGGCCTCGCCGTGCTCACCGCCGGCCCGGGCGTCACGAACGGCCTCAGCGCGATCGCGCAGGCCCAGTTCGCCGGGTCGCCCATGGTCGTGGTCGGTGGCCGCGCCCCCGCCAACCGCTGGGGCTCGGGCAGCCTGCAGGAGCTCGACCAGCCGCCGATCATCGCCCCCGTCGCCAAGGACGCGCGCACGCTGCACACCGCCGGCGAGGTGCTGGGCGGCATGTCGACCGCGTTCGCGACGGCCGGGTCCTCGCACCGCGGCCCGGTGTTCGTCGACGTGCCGATGGACGAGTTCTTCGCGTCGGCCTCCGGTCCCGCGCCGACCGGCGCGCGCCCCGACCCGATCGAGCCCGATCCCGAGGCGGTAGCCACCCTCGCGCGCCTGCTCACCGAGGCGGAGCGCCCCGTGCTCGTGCTCGGCACCGACGTGTGGGCCGACGGCGCGGAAGAGGCAGCGCTGCGCCTGGTGGAGGAGGCGGGCCTGCCCGCGATCACGAACGGCATGGGCCGCGGCGTGGTGCCCGGCGGCCACCCGCTGCTGGTGACGAAGGCACGCGGCGCTGCTCTCGGTGGCGCCGACCTCGTCGTCGTGGTCGGCACGCCGCTCGACTTCCGGCTCGGGTACGGCGTGTTCGGCGGCAAGGAGGGGGCGATGCCGGCCCGGGTCGTGCACGTCGCCGACTCCCCCGGGCAGCTCTCCGGCCACGCCGAGCTGGCGGGCTCGGTGGCCGGCGACCTGACCCGCGTGCTCGACGGCGTGCTCGTGGCGCTGCAGGGAGGGGCCCGCACGCCCGACTGGGCGGGCTGGGTCACCCGGCTGCAGGACACCGTCGCGGCGGCCGCCGCCCGCGACCGCGACCTGCTGGGCGCCGAGGCCGACCCCATCCACCCGGCGCGCATCTACGGCGAGCTCGTGCCGCGGCTCGCCGAGGACGCGGTCGTCATCGGTGACGGCGGCGACTTCGTGTCGTTCGCGGGCAAGTACGTCGAGCCGAAGCGCCCCGGCGGCTGGCTCGACCCGGGGCCGTACGGCTGCCTGGGCGCGGGGCTCGGCGCCGCCATCGCCGCGCGGATCGCCCGCCCCTCCGCGCAGGTCGTGCTCCTCCTCGGCGACGGGGCCGCGGGCTTCTCGCTCATGGACGTCGACACCCTCGTGCGCCACGACCTCCCCGTCGTGATGGTGATGGGCAACAACTCCGCGTGGGGGCTCGAGAAGGGCCCGATGCAGATGCTCTACGGGTACGACGTGGCCGCGGACCTCGCGCCCCGCACGGCGTACGACGAGGTCGTCCGCGCGCTCGGTGGCGCAGGAGAGACGGTCACGGACCCCCGCCAGATCGGCGCGGCCCTCGACCGGGCGTTCGCGGCGAACGTGCCCTACCTGGTCAACGTGATCACGGACGTCGACGCCGCCTACCCCCGCAACACGTTCGGGATCTGAGCGGACGGTGCGCACGGTCAGGATCCGACCGGCCAGCCCGGCGGACCACGCCCGCATCGGCGACCTCACGCTGTCGGCGTACCTCGCGGGCGGGTTCGTCGACGCGGGCGAGCCCTACGCGGCACACCTCGGCGACACGGCGACCCGCACCGCGGAGGCGGACGTGTGGGTCGCCGAGCTGCTCGAGGAGCGCACGGGGCCCGTGGTCGCGGGCACCGTGACGTGGTGCCCGGCCGGGTCGCCGTGGCGGGAGATCGCCTCGGACGACGAGGGCGAGTTCCGGATGCTCGCCGTCGACCCGCACCTGCACCGCCGGGGCGTCGCGCGGGCGCTGGTCGAGCACTGCGTCGACCTCGCCCGGGCCGAGGGCCGCGTCGGCGTGGCCCTGTCGTCGCTGCCGGCGCAGACCGCGGCACACGGGCTCTACCTGTCGCTGGGGTTCGTGCGCGACCCGGACCGCGACTGGTCCCCCGCGCCGGGCATCGACCTGCGGGTGTTCGCGCTGCAGTTCTGAGGGGGCGGGGCGGCCTTCAGGGGTCCACGACCTCGACGCGGATCTCGCCGACCGGCACCCGCTCCCCGTCATGGTCGACGCTCAGCACGAGCGTCGCCGAACCCCGTCCGACGTCCCAGGACAGCTCCACGCGGTCGCGGTACGTCGTGGGGTCGCGCTCCTCGAGCGCGTCGCCGTCCACCTCGCCGGACAGCGTCTCCGCCACCATCTCCCCGCTCCACGGCTCCGGCGAGGCCGTGACGGAGAGGACGTCGCCGCGCCGCAGGCGGACCGTCGTACCCAGCCGGACGTCGAGGGCGGGGACGGTGCGCGCCCGCGGGACGAAGACGACCGCGGACGAGCCGTCGATCTCGACCATCTCGGAGGCGGGCTCGGGGTGCTCATCCGGGTCGGTCTCGGGCAGGACGCGCACGAGGAGGTCGACGCGGTCGGCGGGCGCCCGTGCCGGGGCGTGCTCGTACAGGGTCACCGTGTCGCCGCGCGGCACCACGGACCCCACACCGGGGCGGGCCACCGGCGGGGTGGAGACCGTGTGCGAGTGGACGTCGACCGCCACCTCCAGCCCGCGGGCGCGCAGCCACGCGCCGTACGTCGTCGCGCGCTCGCCCTCCGGCGGCTCCACCCAGTCCGCCGGCGGGAGCCCGACGGCGTCGTCGAGGTGCCGGATGGTCGCGACGAGCCGCTCGACCTCGGCGGTGGCGGCGGTCTGCGGCCCGACCGCGGCGACGGCCAGCCAGTCGTCGGACCCCTCCACCCACGCCGTCGTGCGGCACCGCCCGTCGTCGCACTCGACCGGCGCCGAGCGGACCCGCTCGCCGACCGCGACGGACCCGTCGACCGTGGGCGGCTCACCCCGGTGGAACCGCACCGCCGCCTCGTCGCCGTGGTCGCCGGTGAAGGCGCAGCTCAGTCGTTGCGGGTCGGGACCCCCGAACACGCCGGGGGTCCTGCCCTCCGGCACGGGGCCCTCACCGAGGAGCAGCGTGGCGTCGCTGGCCGCGCCGAGGTCCCACGAGTCGACGGCGCACCCGTGGCCGGTGCGCAGGTCGTCGACGGGGATCTCGACGGCGAGGTCGTCGACGCCGACGAGCCGGGTCGTGGCCGGGGCGGTCGGCTGTGGCGCGTCGTCGCTCGAGCGCACGTCGTACGCCAGCACACCGCCGGCACCCAGCACGAGCACGGCGGCCGCGGCCCACGCACGGGTCCTCACTCCGTCACCACCGCGGTCACGGTCCCGAGCTCGTACGTCGTGCCCGCCGCCTCGATGGTCAGGGTGAACGTGGACGTGCCGACGGCGACCGCGGCCCACTCGACCTGGCCGTCACCGTCGATCCCGTCGGGCTCCTGCTGGCGCAGGGCCGTGCCCCGGGTCGTCCCGGCCAGCGACGCGACCACCGAGGGCCCGACTGGTTGGTTCGTGCCCGACGCACTGGCACGCACGGTGTCGCCGAGGCGGAGCTCGAGCGTGGGGCCGAGGGCGAGGTCGACGCGGTCGAGGTGGGTGGAGCCGAACCCCGGTGGGGCCGCTCCGGGGCCCGGTCCGGCCGCGACGGACACGGCGACGCTGTCGGCGATCGTCACGGGGCGGACGGACCGCACGATCCTGATGGTGTCCCCCGGGCGGAGCACCGTGCCCGGGCTCGGCGTCACGTCGAAGACGGCGTCCTCGGCGATGAACCGGGTGGCGTAGGGGACGTCGACCCACGTCACCCCCAGCCCCTCGCGGCGTGCGGCGGCGGCCAGGTCGACCGCACCTCCGGTCACCTCCTCGACCACGCTGGGCACGACGGCAGCGTCGTCGGGCAGGGGGGCGAGCGTCGCGCCGACGTCCTCGACCCACCGACGGGCCCCCTCCTCGTCCTCACCGTCGACGTACGCCGTGACGGCGACCAGCAGTCCCGTGGCGGGCTCGAGCAGCTGCTGGGTGCAGGACGGCGCCTGCACGCCGTCGGCCGGTGCGCACCGCAGGACGGTGCGGTCGAACGTGGTCCCGTCCACCTCGACGTCGTCCACGGTCTCGAAGCGCTGCAGTCCGTCGACCGTGGCGAGCTGCACCTCACCGGTGGGCCACGGAGCGCCGCTGCGGCACGTGAGGTCGGCGGCGTAAACGCTGGGCGGGGGCTCGGGCTCCGGGGCGCCCCAGGGGATGAAGGCGTGCTGTGTGCGGGAGCAGCTCACCTCGCCGGAAAGAGCGACGGACCACCCGCCGATGCTGACCGGTGTCCCCCCGTCGGCCCGGTCCGCGGCTCGTGAACCGTTCGTCTCCTGCCTCGCGCCGCCCCCGCCCGGGGCGTCGTCGCCCCCGCAGCCGGCGAGGAGCGCTGTGACGGTTGCAGCGCCGAGGACGAACCGCGGAATGCCGGTCATCCCGCCACCTCCACGGTCGTGGTCGAGCCGACGGGAACGATGGTGCCCGGCACCGGGTGGACGCCGATGACGTCGCCAGTGCGGCGGGAGGAGGCCGGCACCTCGACCACTCGAACGTCGAGGCCGTAGGAGCGGAGGAGACCGAGGTAGGGCGGCTCGCCCCGCGCCGCGCTACCGCCGAACGGGCCGTCGAGCCCGCCTGGCGAGGGGATGCCGACGTGGTCCCGCAGCACCCGGTGCGTGGCCGCGACGGCGTCGACCTCGGCCCGGGAGCGGCCGTTCGCCACTCCGGGCACCGTCGACGCCACCGTCAGGTCCGGTTGCCCCGGTGCCGTGAACGTCGTCACGCAGGCGTTCGACGTCGGGAGGTCGGCCGGACCTCCGCACCGGTCCCTGCGGGTTGCCGCGCGCGGACCCAGGTCGCGCGCCGGCGCGTGGCCGAACGACACCCACGTGATATCCGCCGCCCTCCCCGGCGCGCACAGCGTGCTGCCGGCGGGCGCGCGCGGGAACACGACCGTGTTCGCGACCGGCTGGCCGCACGGCGCGCCGTGATCGCCCCAGTGGTCGGGGACCGCGACGGCTTGACGACCGATCGCGACGAGACGCGTGCCGGTCGGCACGACGGTCTCCGCAACTTCAGCGGTCGAGGATGCGGGATCGGCCCCCGGCATGGCATCCGGAGCCATCGCGTTCACGACGCCCGCGGCGACGACGGCGACGACCGCGCCCGCGACGGCTGCGGCGCGCGCCGCCGTACGACGCCCGCTCACCCGACGACCTCGACCGTGATGGTGCCGATCGTCTGCGTCGTGCCGTCCTTCGAGGCGGTGAGCGTGATGGTCCCGGTGCCCGCAGCCGTCGCGCGGAACGTGCCTGCATCCCAGCCCTCGGTGATCTCCTCGACTGAGGAACCGTCGGCCTCCGCCTCGACGACGACTCCCTGGTGCCACGGGTCCACCGGCGCGCTGTGCAGCGCTTCCTCCACCCGCACCTCCCCGCCGACCGGCAGCTCGACGCGGGCCCCGGCTCGGATGTCCGCATCGGAGAGGTCCCTCGTCGCGGCTGCGCCGGGGACCCACGACCACGCGTGGATCTCGACGACGTCAGCCGGCCCGCGAGGAGCGGAGGCGACCTGGATCTCGACCGCTGTGCCCCGGGCCAAGACGGTTCCCGGCTCGACGGACACATCGACGAACTGTCCGTCCCTGGCGGGCACCGCACGCTTCTCGACGACCTCGGCTGAGAGTCCCGCGGACCGCACGGCCTCGGCGTACGCGCCGCCGCGGTCCTGCGACTCGGCGATCCCGGGAACCGACAACGGACGCGCGGGCACGATGGCCTCGTCCCCGCTCCGGGGGCGGATCGCGGCCACGACGCCCTCGACCGTGGCCCGAGCCTCGTCGACGTCCGTCAAGGAGGACGTCACGCGCACCGACCCGGTGGCCGGCGAAGCGACGTCGGCCGTGCAGAAGGTAGTGGCCGAGCCCGCCCCGAACGAGCCCGCTGCGCCGTCGCAGTGCACCGGCCACCGGCGCAGACCGTCGTCACCGGGCTCCGGCCGTGCCCTGCCGTCCCTGCCCTGGTCCAACCGGTCGGCGTCCTCGAACAGCTCCACCGCGGTGACGTCCGCCGGGCGCGCCGCGAACGCCAGGCACGTGCCGCCCTGGTCGGTGAGAACGGTGTCGCCCATCGGGGTGCCGCAGAAGTGCCGGTCCGTGCTCCACTCCTCCGGCACCGGCACGACGAGGTCGCCCACGCCCACCAGGCGCATGCCCGCGGGCGCCACGCCGGGCTCCGGTGCGGCCCCGGCCTGCGACGCGGTGTCGTCGGCCCCGCCGGCGCCCGCCCCGCACCCGGCCAAGGCGAACGCCGCCGCGCCGAGGGCGGCGAGCAGCGCCGTACGACGCCCGCTCACCGCGCTCCCCCCACGACCGTGACCGTGACGGTCGAGCCGAGGTCGACGATCGTCCCGGGCCCGGGGCTGACGGCGAGCACGTCGCCCGGGGCGCCACGCCCGGCCTCCGCGACCAGCTCGACGTCGAGGCCGAAGGCCCGCAGCGCGGCGACGTACGGCGCCTCGCCCGCGACCGCGCTCGTGCTGAGGGCCCCCCAGCCGTCCAGCGGGGGGATGCCGGCGTGGGAGCGCAGCGTCCGCACCTCGCCGAGTGCCGCCCGCGCGTTCATCGGTACGAACCCGGAGGTGTCGAGCTCTCCGGCGGGAGCCTCACCCCCGCGGGGCATGGCGCCCCCTCGTGCGGAAGGCACCGGGATGGCCGCCAGCAGCGAGGACAGGTACTCCGACGAGTACAGGTCGGTCGTGGCCGCCACCGGTGCGAGGTCCCGACCGTTCGCCAGCTCGTCGAGAACGGCGGCTCGCCGGTCGTCGACGGAGCTAGCCGCAGCCTCGAAGTTCCCTGCCTGCGCCCCCGCCTCGTCCTCGGCAACATCCAGCGTCCGCGGCACGACGACGGCGTGGGTCCCCACCGCCACCAGCTGGCTCCCGGGCGGCACGGCGAGCTCGGCGTCGGCCGCGGACGCCACGAGCGGCGCCGGCGCCTGCCGGTCGGCCTCGAGCGAGGCGCCGAGCACGGTCACGCCCCCGACGACGACGCTCGCAGCGGCGGCGACGAGACCCGCGGCGGCACCCGCCGCCCACACCCGGGTACGGCGACGCTCGCGGCCCGCGCGGGCGTGCAGGGCGGCGAGGGGCGGCGTACCGGCGTCGAGGTCGGCGACCGCCCCGTGCAGGAGCGTGACGACCAGCGCGACGTCGGGGTCGGGCCCGTCGGGCGGGGTCGTTCCGGACGGCTTCTCGGTCATCCCGCACCTCGCAGGGCCAGCAGGCTCGGGTCCGCCGCCAGCACCCGCAGGGCGCGCGACAGACGGCTCTTCACGGTGCCGGGGGCGACGCCGAGCGCCTCCGCGGTCTGCCGCTCGGTCAGGTGGGAGTAGTAGCGGAGCACCACCACCGCGCGCTGGTCGGCGCCCAGCCTCTCGAGCGCCCGCAGCACGGCGTCGCGGTGGTCGACCTCGTCGGCCGCGTCGACGTGCACGACCTCGGGCAGGTGCTCGGTGGGCCGCTCCCCGTGCCAGCGCCGCCGGCGCGACGAGACGAAGGTGTTGACCAGCGCCTTGTGGACGTAGGCGTCCACGTCGTCGGCCGCCCGCACGCGGTCCCACCGCACGAGGCAGCGCACCAGGCAGCTCTGCACCACGTCCTCCGCCTCCTCGCGACCCGCCCCGAGCAGCACGGCCGCCCGAACGAGCCGCGTCCAGCGCAGCGCGACGTAGGCGTCGAAGTCGACGGGGACGTCCGTCCCCGGCTCCCCCGGCTCGTCCATGCTCCCGATCCTCGTCCCCCGGTGCCCTGCGGCGCAGGGCTTCGAGGAGGAGACGCCCGAGGGCGACGGGGCGGTTCCCTCCCGGCGCGGCGGATCCGGACGCGATCTGGACCGGTGCTAGGCGAGCCGGCCCATGAAGCGCTCCTCGTCGACGACGACCCGCGTCACCTCGCCGGTGGCGACCACCTTGCCGAGAGCGTCCTGGCCGTCCGGCCCCGCGACGAGCTCGCGAGCCGCGACGCTGAACCGCACGAGGCGACCGTCGAGTAACGACTCGACCGCGTGCACCTCGATCCGACCGCCGACCGCGGTGGCCACCCGGTGCTCCAGCTCGACGCGCGTGCCGACGCTCGTCGCGCCCTCGGCCATGCCCGGGGCCAGGGCCGCGACCGTGGCGGCCTCGCACCAGGCGAGGAGGCGCGGGGTGCCGAGCACGGGCAGGCTCCCCGAGCCCACCGCGGCCGCCGTGTCGTCGTCGGTGACCTCGAAGCGCAGCCGGGCCTCGACCGGAGGAGCGCCGGCGTCGTCGGAGGGAGTCATGGGCCACATCCTGCCCGGACGCACGAACCCCTCGAAATGCAACGCACCCCCGCACCGGAGTGCGGGGGTGGCGTGGGTCAACGCTCAGGCGTTGGGGCGCTTGCCGTGGTTCGCGCCCTTCTTCTTGCGAGCGCGACGCTTGCGGCCGGTCTTGCCCATGGGTCCTCCTCGTGGTCTGCGGCTCACGAGTCGGTCTCCCGCGGGCCAGCGAGCATCATCGCAGACGGCCCGCGGCGCGGGCCAATCTGCTCCGTGCTAGTCGGTGATGCGGATCTGCACCTCGCGGATCTGGAGCAGCACCCGCTGACGCAGCGTGTCGGGCGCCGACTCGCGGCACGAGCGGGCGACGACGGCCTTGACGGTGCGCTCGAGGTCGTACTTGCGCAGGCACGGGCCGCACTCGTCGAGGTGCGCCTGCACCAGCGAGCAGTCGTCGGCGTCGAGCTCGTTGTCGAGGAAGTAGATGATCCGCTCGAGGAAGTCGGCACACCCCTCCACGCCGTCGGCCCCTGTACCGCCCGGACCGTCGGTGCCCGCGCCGTGGTCGTGCGGGTGGTCGTGCTGGTGGAGGTCGCTCATCGCGAGGCCCCCTTCTCGAGCGCGGCGCCCACCGTCTCGGCGGCGACCAGGTCGTGGGTGCGGACGTAGTCGGCGAGGAGGTCCCTCAGCTGGCGTCGACCGCGGTGCAGCCGCGACATGACGGTGCCGATGGGGGTCTCCATGATCTCGGCGATCTCCTTGTACGGGAACCCCTCGACGTCGGCGAGGTAGACGGCGAGGCGGAACTCCTCGGGGAGCCGCTGCAGCGCGTCCTTCACCTCGCTGTCGGGGAGGTGCTCCAACGCCTCGTGCTCGGCCGACTTCAGCCCCGACGAGGTGTGCGACTCGGCGCGCGCGAGCTGCCAGTCCTCCACGTCCTCCGCCATCGACTGCTGCGGCTGCCGCTGCTTCTTGCGGTAGGTGTTGATGAACGTGTTCGTGAGGATCCGGTAGAGCCACGCCTTCAGGTTCGTGCCCGGCCGGAACTGGTGGAACGAGGAGTACGCCTTCGCGAACGTCTCCTGCACCAGGTCCTCCGCGTCGGCGGGGTTGCGCGTCATGCGCAGCGCGGCCGAGTAGAGCTGGTCGATGAAGGGCAGCGCGTCGCGCTCGAACCGCGCGCCCCGCTCCTCGTCGGTCTCGGTCGCGGGGTCGACGGCGGGGTTCGGGTCCAGGTCACCGGGGGCGGTCTCGTCGGTCATCGCCGTCGAGCCTACTCCCGCGGGCGCGACCAGCCACGGGCTCACGACCGTGCTCCCCGCTCCCGTCACCACGGGACGGTCCTCGCAGACCAGCATCCGCTCCTCCTCGCGTCGGGTACGCACGGTCCAACGCGACCCCCCACCTCGCTATTCCGAGGCAGTCGCGGGCGGGTGGACCTCAGCCGACGACGTCCCGCACGACCCACTCCAGGACGGCCTCGACGACGAGGGCGAGCGCCTCGTCCTGCCCCAGCGGCGCCCGCTTCGGCACCTTCAGGCCGTGGTCGGCGTGCGGTACGACGGCCAGGTCCGCGCCCGCTGCCCCGGCCGGCGCCACCGCCGGGTCGGCCAGCGCCGCGACGAGCTCGTCCGCCGTGCCCATCGTGTCGCGCTCGCCCTGCACGACGAGCGTGGGCGTGCCCGTGGCGAGCAGGCCGGCGAGCTCGCCGGCGCGGGAGCGCTCCGGGCGACCGGGCGGGTGCAGGGGGAAGGAGAGGAGCACGGCCCCGGCAGCGCCCAGGTCCCCGGCGCAGCGGGCGGCCGACCGGGCCCCCGCCGATCGCCCGCCGACGACGAGCGGGACCGCGCGGTCCGCCGGCGCCAGTGCGTCGACCGCGGCGCGGAGCCCCGCGTCGAGGGTGGGCGGGGGCGTCGCGATCTTCCGTCCGGCCACGCGCCACGGCTGCTCGAGGCGCACCACGGTGACGCCCTGGGAGGGCAGGGCGGCTGCGAGCGCGACGAGGTCCGGTGACTCGACGCCTCCCCCGGCGCCGTGGCCGAGCACGAGACGGGCGACGGGGCGGGCGGCGGCGTCGCGGTGCAGGCGCGCCTCGCCGTGGGGCGTCGCGACGGAGGTGACCTCCGTGCCGGCCACCTCAGTCCCCCTCCACCGGCAGCGGCGCGACCAGCTCGGGCCCGTCGTTGCGCACGTTGGAGACGGCCGCCGACACCGGGTACGCCGTGAGCCGGCCCGGCAGCGCCGGCTCGAGCAGGTCGAGCAGGTCGAGCAGGTCCGGGCCGGCCGTCGCCGTCGGGTCGAGCCAGTCGTCCCACGCGCCGGGCGCCACCATCATCGGCATCCGGTCGTGGATGCGCCCGAGGTCGTCGGTGGCCTGGGTGGTGAGGACGGTGCACGTCCACCGGAACCGGTCGGGGTCGTCCTCGGCCCGGTCGGGGTCGCGCCAGATCTCGTAGAGCCCGGCCATGACGAGGGTGCCGCCGTCGGCGGGGCGGATGAAGTAGGGCTGCTTCACCGGCTTGCCCGCCCGTGTCTGCTGCTCGGTGACGTACCACTCGTAGTAGCCGTCGGCCGGCAGCAGGCACCGCCGCGCGGCGAAGGCGCGCCGGAACGACGGCTTCTCGGCGACCGTCTCGCTGCGGGCGTTGATCAGGCGCGCCGCCCCCTTGGCGTCCTTCGCCCACGACGGCACGAGCCCCCAGCGCAGGGCCCGGAGCTGCCGGCGTACCCCGAGGTCCTCCTCGGGCTTCGGGGGCCGCTCGAGCACCGCGTAGACCGGGTCCGTCGGCGCCACGTTCCAGCTCGGCGCGAGGGGCTCGGCGAGCACCGTCTCGGCCACGCCGAACTCGTCGACGAGGTCGTCGGGCTGCCGGGTGGAGGCGTAGCGACCGCACATGGCTCCAGGCTAGGCCGTGTGCTAGGCCGGGTCGTGTAGGAAGGAGCGCATGACCCTCACGCGACTGATCGCCCGTCCGCTGCTCGCCTCGGTGTTCGTCGTCGGCGGCGTGAACGCCTTCCGCAACGCCGACGACCTCGCGGCCAAGGCCTCGAAGGTGACCGACAAGATCGTGCCCAAGGTGCAGCAGGCCGGCGCCCCCGTCCCGAGCGACGCCGCCACCCTGGTGAAGGCCACGGCCGCGGTCAGCGTCCTCGGCGGCTTCACCCTCGCCACCGGCCGCGCGCCGCGCCTCTCCGCCACGGTCCTCGCCGCCACGCTGGTCCCGGCGACGGTGGCCGACCACCCGTTCTGGGCGGAGAGCGACCGCGCCGCCCGCGCCGACCACCAGGCCCACTTCCTGAAGAACCTGTCGATCATCGGCGGCCTCGTGCTCGCCGCCGTCGACACCGAGGGCAAGCCCGGCCTGGCGTGGCGCGCGCGCCGCGCCGCCAAGGACGCGCAGCGCCAGTCGCGCACCCTGGCCAAGAACGCCAAGCGCGAGGCGAAGCTCGCGCGGTCCAAGGTCTCCTGACCTCCCGACGTACCGCCGCACGACGCCGTGGGGGCCGAGGTCACCCGCGGTCGGTAACCTGCCGACCGTGACGACCCCGGCCCCTGCTGCGTCCCCCGCCGACCCCTGGCCCGCCCCCCGCGTGCGCCACGCGGTCGACACCGTGGTGTCGCTGCCCGGCAGCAAGTCGCTGACCAACCGGGCCCTCGTGCTCGCGTCGCTGGCCTCCGGCCCGTCGGTCGTACGACGTGCCCTCCGCTCCCGCGACACCCTGCTCATGGCCGGGGCGCTGACCGCGCTCGGCGCGCGGGTCGACACCAGCGGCGAGGACTGGGCGGTCGACCCGGTGGCCGCGGGGTCCCCCGGCGGGGCCGGCGCCGACGCGACGGTCGACTGCGGCCTCGCCGGCACCGTCATGCGCTTCGTGCCGCCCGTCGCGGGCCTCGTCGAGGGTCGCGTCGCCTTCGACGGCGACCCCCACATGCGCACCCGCCCGATCGGCACGGTGCTCACGGCCCTGCGCGACCTCGGCGTCACGGTCGAGGACGAGGGCCGCGGTGCCCTCCCCTTCACGGTGGTCGGGTCCGGCGCCGTGCGCGGCGGCGAGGTCGTCGTCGACGCCTCCGCCTCGTCGCAGTTCGTCTCGGCGCTGCTGCTGGCCGGCGCCCGCTTCGAGGAGGGCGTCGAGGTGCGGCACCAGGGCGGACCGATCCCCTCGCTCCCCCATGTCGAGATGACGACGACCGTGCTGCGCGCGCACGGCGTCGAGGTCGACGACTCCGTGCCCGACCGCTGGCGCGTCGCGCCCGGGCCCGTGCGGCCCGTCGACCACCTCATCGAGCCCGACCTCTCCAACGCCGGCCCGTTCGTCGCGCTGGCGGCGGCCACGGGCGGCACGGTCGTCGTGCGCGACTGGCCGGCCACCACGACGCAGGCGGGCGACGCCCTGCGCGGGATCCTCACAGCGATGGGCTGCACGGTGGAGATGGGCGCCGAGGGCCTGCGCGTCACCGGCCCCGACCGCCTCTCCGGCGTCGACCTCGACCTCCACGACGTTGGCGAGCTGACGCCCGTCGTCGCCGCCCTCTGCGCGCTCGCCGACGGCCCGTCGACCCTGCGGGGCGTCGCGCACATCCGCCACCACGAGACCGACCGCATCGCCGCGCTGGCCACCGAGCTCGCGGGGCTGGGCGCCGACGTCACCGAGACCGCGGACGGGCTGGTGTTCCGCCCGGCCCCCCTGCGCGCCGGGGTGTTCCACACCTACGCCGACCACCGGATGGCCCACGCGGGCGTCGTCGTCGGCGCGGTCACCGACGGGGTGCTCGTCGAGGACGTGGCCACCACCGCGAAGACGTTCCCCGACTTCGCGGGCGCGTGGACCGCGGTGACGGCGGAGCCCGGGACGGCCGGGGCCTGACGTGGCACGCGGGTACGACCGCTTCGACCAGGAGCACTACGAGCGCCCCCGTCGGCGCACCCGTCCCCGCACCAAGGACCGCCCCGACTACGCCGAGGCCGAGCACGGCACCGTTGTGCGCGTCGACCGCGGCCGCTACACCCTGCTCCTCGACGGGGCCGACCCCGAGCAGCCGGTGACCGCCATGAAGGCACGGTCGCTCGGGCGCAAGGCGGTCGTGGTCGGCGACCGGGTCCGCCTCGTGGGCGACAGCTCGGGCGAGCCCGGGTCGCTGGCGCGGATCGTGGTGGTCGAGGAGCGCCGTACCGTCCTGCGCCGCACCGCCGACGACGACGACCCCGTCGAGCGCGTCATCGTCTCCAACGCCGACCAGCTCGTCATCGTCACCGCCCTCGCGAACCCCGAGCCCCGCTCCGGCCTCATCGACCGGGCCCTCGTCGCGGCGTACGACGCACGCATGTCGCCGCTGCTCGTGCTCACCAAGGCCGACCTGGCCGACCCGGAGACGCTGCTCTCGACGTACCGCTCCCTCGGCGTGCCGTGGCTCGTCACCCAGAAGGGGGCCGACGTCAGCGAGGTGCGGGAGCGCCTCGCCGGGCGCACCAGCGTGCTCGTCGGCCACAGCGGCGTCGGGAAGTCGACGCTGGTCAACCGGCTCGTGCCGGACGCGCACCGCGACGTCGGGCGGGTCAACGACGTCACCGGCCGCGGCCGGCACACCTCGACCTCGGCGATCATGCTGGCGCTGCCCGCGGCCCGGGGAGGCGCCGCCGACGGCTGGATCGTCGACACGCCCGGCATCCGCTCGTTCGGCCTCGCCCACGTGCAGCCCGAGCACCTCATCGAGGCGTTCCCCGACCTCGACGAGATGACCGAGGACTGCCCGCGCGGGTGCACCCACGGCACGGAGGAGCCGGAGTGCGGCCTCGACACCGCGCTGGAGCGCGGCGAGGCCGACGCCGACCGCGTGGGCTCCTTCCGGCGGCTCCTGGCCGCCCGCGAGCGCACCGACTACTGACGGGCTGGTGACGGGCTGGTGACCGGCCCGCCCCGGCCGGGGCCGACGGCCGATAGCCTCGGGCCCATGGCTCCTGCTGCCGGCGCGGTCGACCACACCGACGACCTCCGCCTCGCCCACCTGCTGGCCGACGACGCCGACTCCATCAGCCTCGACCGCTTCAAGGCGATGGACCTCCACGTCATGAGCAAGCCCGACCTCACGCCCGTCACCGACGCCGACCGGGCCGTGGAGTCGGCGATCCGCGCGAAGCTCGGCCGCGTGCGCTCCCGCGACGCCGTCCTCGGCGAGGAGGAGGGGTCCACCCCCGGCCAGGGCGGGCGGCGCTGGATCGTCGACCCCATCGACGGCACGAAGAACTTCGTGCGCGGCGTGCCCGTCTGGGCCACGCTCATCGGCCTGGAGGTCGACGGCGTCGTGGTGGCCGGCGTCGTCTCGGCCCCGGCGCTGCAGCGGCGCTGGTGGGCCGCGGCCGGGCAGGGTGCCTGGACCGGCAAGTCGCTGCTCAAGGCGACGCGCTGCGAGGTCTCCGCCGTGCGGGACCTCGGCGACGCCTCGCTGTCCTACAGCTCGCTGACCGGCTGGGACGAGCGCGGCCGGCTGGAGGACTTCCTCGCCCTGTCGCGCAGCGTGTGGCGCACGCGGGCCTACGGCGACTTCTGGTCCTACATGCTCGTCGCCGAGGGTGCCGTCGACGTCGCCGCCGAGCCGGAGCTCGAGGTCTACGACATGGCCGCCCTCGACGTCATCGTGCGCGAGGCCGGTGGGGCGTTCACGAGCCTCGCCGGCACCGACGGGCCCTGGGGCGGCAACGCGCTCGCCTCGAACGGGCACCTGCACGAGCCCGCGCTGGGGTTCCTCGGCACCGCCGCCGGCGACGACCCCGACGACCCCGAGGACGGCCCGGCCGGGTCGGGCGGCACCGTGCGCCAGCTGCGTCCCCGCTGACCCCGCCGTTCACCCCACCGCTCTCCGGGCGGGCACCCGCACCCCTTCCGCGTGACGCAGGTCACACCTAGGGTGGGCGACGGCCCCCGGACCCGCCGGGGCGGGACGGAGGTCGCCGTGCGCATCCAGGACGTGGCCCGGCGGGGCCGGATCGTCACCACCCGGCCCGAGGCCAGCGTCGCCGACCTCGTGGCCCTCCTCGCCGAGCACGGCATCGGCGCCGTCGTGGTGCTGGACGCCGCGGGCGGGCTCGCCGGCATCGCCAGCGAGCGCGACGTCGTGCGCCGCCTGGCCGCGGGCGTCGCGGACGACACGCCGCTGCTCGAGCAGCCGGTCGACGCGATCATGACCGCGGTGGTCCACACCTGCTCCCCGGAGGACACCACCGCCGACGTCATGCGGGTCATGACGGAGCACCGCGTGCGCCACGTGCCGGTGCTGGAGGACGGTGCGCTCGTCGGCATCGTCAGCATCGGCGACGTCGTGAAGGCCCGCCTCGACGAGCTGGCCTTCGAGCGCGACCAGCTCGACGCCTACGTGCACCAGGGCTGAGCGCCGGAGCCGAGACCGGAGCCGGGCGCCGGGGCCGGGGCCGGGGCGGTCGGGGCGCGGCCCGGGCCGTGGCTAGGCTGGCGGGCATGGACAAGCCCGAGATCGAGTTCCCCGACTTCGACCCGCCGACCGACCTGGTCATCACCGACGTCACCGTCGGCGAGGGCGAGGAGGCCAAGGCGGGCCAGACCGTCTCCGTGCACTACGTGGGCGTGGCCCACTCCACCGGCGAGGAGTTCGACGCGTCGTACAACCGCGGCACCCCGCTGCAGTTCCGCCTCGGCATCGGCCAGGTCATCTCCGGCTGGGACACCGGCGTGCAGGGGATGAAGGTCGGCGGTCGCCGCCAGCTCGTCATCCCGCCCCACCTGGGGTACGGCGACCGTGGCGCCGGCGGCGTCATCAAGCCGGGTGAGACGCTGATCTTCGTCGTCGACCTGCTCGGCGTCTCCTGACGCTCCGAGATTCCCGCAGCACCGCACCACCGCAGCACCACCCGGCTCGGCCGGCACCCGGCTCAGCCCCGACGGCGGCCTGTCCTCACCAGGGCAGGCCGTCGTCGTACGTCGCGGCGTCGACGGCCCGGGCGCTCTGGCCCTCGAGGCTGACGACGTCGCCGGTGGTGAGCTGCCGACCGCGGCGCAGCTCGACCTCGCCGTTGACGCGCACCCGGCCCTCGGCGATGACGGGCTTGGCCTGCGCGCCCGACTCGACCAGGTTGGCCAGCTTGAGGAACTGGCCGAGACGGATGGATCCGTCGCGGACGGGGACGTCGAAGGGCTCGCTCACCGGTCCATCCAACACCGCGGCCCGCCGTACGACGAAGCCCGGCGCACCCCTCAGGGCAGCAGCACCGCGACCGTGTGGATGAGCACGCCCACGAGCCCGCCCACCACGGTGCCGTTGATGCGGATGAACTGCAGGTCGCGGCCGACGTGCAGCTCGATCTTGCGCGCGGCCTCGTCGCCGTCCCAGCGCTGGATCGTCGTCGTGATGACGTCGGTCAGCTCGGCGCCGTAGCGGCCGACGGCGAACACCACCCCGTCGGCCACCCGCCGCTCGATGCGCTCGCGCAGGTCGTCGTCGGTGCGCATGCGGCGCCCGAGCGCCACGATCTCGTGCTCGAGGCGCACCCGGAGCATGCTCGCCTCCTCGCGCAGGCCCGCCTCCAGCGCCCGCTGGAAGGCCTTCCACAGCGACACCCCGGTGGCGAGCACCTGCGGGTGGTCGAGGACGCGGAGCTTGAGCCGCTCGGCCCGCTCGGCGGTGGCGCGGTCGTGGGCGAGGTCGTGCGCCAGGTCGGTCAGCATGGAGTCGAGGGCCTGCCGCGCGCGGTGCTCGGGGTCGGCCTGGATGTCCTGCACCCAGCGGATCGCCTCCTGGTGCACCCGCTGCGTGACCGCGTCGTTGAGCTTCGGCGGGCTCCACCAGGGGGCCCGCTCGCCCAGCACCTCGGTGAAGGTCTCCTCGTTCTTCTCCAGCCAGCGCACGAGCTCGCTCAGCGCCAGGTCGACGAGGCCGTGGTGGAGGTCGTCCTCGACCATCTCGCCGAGCAACGCGGAGGCGATCGGCGCGATGGGCTCCTCGCGGAACCGCGGCAGCAGGACCGTGTCGGCGATCTCCGCGACGTGGCGGTCCTGCACCTTGCCCAGCGCGATGACGGCCAGGTCGGAGATCTCCCGCACCACCCGGCGGGCGTGCTCGGGGTCCTCCACCCACTCCCCCACCCGGCGTGCGACCTGGGCGGTGGCGAGGCGGTCGCGCACGACGCCCTCGGCGAGGAAGTTCTCCTTCACGAAGTCCTGCAGGCCCCGGCCGAGCTCGTCCTTGCGCCGCGGGATGAGGGCCGTGTGCGGGATCGGCAGGCCCAACGGGTGCCGGAAGAGCGCCGTGACGGCGAACCAGTCGGCTATCGCGCCCACCATCGAGGCCTCGGCGCCCGCGTTCACGAACCCCCACACGCCGTCGCGGCCGTGGGTCGCGACGTACACGATCGCCGCGACCACGAGCAGCCCCGTCGCCACCGCACGCATGCGGTTCAGGTCGCGACGACGCACGACGTCCGCCTCGGCGGAGCCGGGCACCGCGAACAGGTCGGTCGACACCTGGGCTCCTCTCACCGGGGACGGGCCGGGCCCACGATAGAGGGCTGGTCGAACGGGTACGGCGGCCCGCACCGCCCGCTGTGCAGGAACACCAGCAGCAGGGGCCCGGGGGCTCTAGGGTGAGCGGCGCACCCGCGCCCGCGGGCGGCCTCCCCCGACGCTTCGGAGAACGCATGATCAAGCGCGCGCGGCCCCTCGCCGCGGCCGCCGTCCTGTCCACGCTCGGCGCTGCCCTGGCGTTGGTCCCGACGCCCGCCCAGGCGGCCCCCGCCGCCCCCGCGGCCGCCGTCACGACGGTGGACCCCACCGACCCCGTGCCGTTGCCGGCCGACCCGGCCGACATCACGCCGGAGCTCGCGTCGCGCACGCTCGATCGGGCCCAGGCCGCGCTCGAGGGCGACCTCGTCGACCCGGCGACCGGCGACGTCGAGTCCCCGACCCTGGCCCTGCGGGACCTCTTCCGCGCCAAGCCGCGGCTCGCCGGGGCGGAGCTGCTGGAGGCCGAGCGCGTCCTGGCGCGACCCACCGACGGTGCCGTCGACCCCGGCCAGGACGGCTACCCCGCGGGTGCGCCCGTCACGACCGGCTGCCAGGTGAACGTCTGCGTGCACTACGTCAAGGCCGGGACGACGGGCGTCCGCCCCCAGGTCACCGCGACCGACGCGTGGGCAGCGCAGACCCTGCGCACCCTGCAGGACGTGTGGAACTACGAGACCCGCACCCAGTCGTACCGCGGCCCGGCGGCCGACGGCACCCGCGGCGGCGACGCCAAGTTCGACGTCTACCTCACCGACCTGGCGTCGCAGGGCGTCTACGGGTACTGCATGCCGGAGTCGTACGCCGACTCCTCGGGCATGCGCGCGACGAGCTACTGCGTGCTCGACAACGACTACGCCGAGTTTCCCGACACCCCGGTGAACAGCCTGCGGGTGACCGCGGCCCACGAGTTCTTCCACGCCATCCAGTTCAACTACGACGTGAACGAGGACGGCTGGCTGTACGAGGCGACCGCCACCTGGATGGAGGAGCAGTACGCCCCCGAGGTGGACGACAACCAGCAGTACCTGGCCGACGGCCAGCTGGGCGACCCCACCGTGCCGATGGACCTGTTCGGCGACGGCTCCTACGGCAACTGGCTGTTCTTCGAGTACCTGACGCAGCGCTTCGGTCCGCGCATCGTGCGCACGACGTGGGAGGCGGCGGCCGGCGCCACCGGCACCGACTACCACTCGCTGGTCGCGCTGAAGTTCGCCCTCTACTACAGCCGCGACACCGCCGGCGCCCGTGGTGAGTACGGCCAGGAGTACGCCGGGTTCGCCTCGGCCAACCAGCTGCCCGGCTTCTTCTACCGCGACGGCCGCGACTACGGCGCCGCCCCCAACTCGGGCTACGTCACCATGCCGCCCGGCCGCACGTTCGGGGCGACGCTGCCCGTGCGCCAGCAGACCACCCGCTCGGTGCGCCTCGACGTGTCCCCCGCGGCGACGGGCCAGCGCACGCGCCTGCGGTTCCAGTTCACGACCCCGCCCGGGGCCACCACGCCGGGCGCGTACGTCGCGATCTACGACGCCGCGGGGCGCGTGCAGCGCATCCCGCTGCGCCTCACCACCGGCTCCACGACCGTCGTGCTGCCGTTCACGACGGGCCAGGTCCGTCGCGTCTACGTCAGCTTCGCCAACGCCTCCTCGCGCCTGGCGTGCGGTGAGGGCGAGGCGGAGCGCGCCTGCTACGGCGTGCCGCTCGACGACGGGGTGGCGATCCGCTGGACCGCGCGGGCCGAGCGCTACTGACGCTCCCCCACGGCCCTCGGGCCGGACACGGCGACGCCCCTGCATCCCACCCGGATGCAGGGGCGTCGCCCGTCTGGTGCCGACCGGCCTCGGTGCCCGGTCGGGGGGACCCTCAGTAGACGGGGTCGTCGGTGCCGTCGTCGGGGTCGATCGTGTGCATGGCGGCCTCCTCGGCGCTCGCCCCGGCGCCGTCGATGCCCTCGTCCTCGGCGTACGTGAGGTGGTCCTCGCCGGCGCGGGTGCCGTCGGCCTCCGCGACCAGACGGCCCGTGCGGGCACCGCCGACCTCCCCGCCCACGGGGCCGTCGACGATGTCGGCGTCGAGCTCCTCCTGCAGGCCGGCCCACTCCTCGGGCTCCTCCTGGCGCAGGCGCTCGTCGATCGACTCGCCCTCGAGCTCGCCGGCCGCCGTCACGTCCTTCAGGTTCGAGCCGCGCAGGTGCTCCGGCGGGGAGAACCCCTCGTCCAGGACGTCGTCCACCCCGCGGTCGTCCAGGGTGTCTTGCGGCTGCAGCTGCTCCTCGCTCATGCTCCGAACCTAGGTGGGACGTGGGCCGCACCCAACCCCACCCGGCCCGGCCCGGGACCCCGCTCGCCGCCTCAGCGACCGGCGGCGGCCCCGAGGAGCCAGCCGCCGAGCACGGCCGAGACGACAGTGACGGCGCCCAGCAGGGCGACCCACGCCCCGCCCGGCAGCGGGGTCAGCCGGCCCAGCACGTCCGCGTCGGAGCGCGGGGCCCGGCCGCGGCGCCGCTGCCCCTGCAGCTCGACGACCGGTCGGGGGGCGGCGAGCAGCAGGAACCACGTCAGCAGGTACGCCGCCCCGACCCGCAGCTGCTCGCTGCCCCACCACGACACGGCGAAGACGGCGAGCCCGGCCAGCAGCACGGCGTACAGCCCGAAGAAGTTGCGGATCTGCAGCAGCAGGAGCGCCAGGAGGAGCAGCGCCACCCACAGCGCCGCGAGGGCGTAGCCGCGCGAGAGCACCAGCGCGGCCACGAGGCCGAGGACGCTCGGCGCGACGTACCCCGACGCGGCGGTCAGCACCATCCCCGGGCCGGTGGGGCGGCCCCGGGAGACCGTGAGGCCGGAGGTGTCGGAGTGCAGCCGGATGCCCTCGAGCCGACGACCGCTCACGAGGGCCGCGACGCCGTGGCCGCCCTCGTGGACGATCGTGACCACGTGGCGCGCCCGCCGCCACGCCGGGCGCCAGACGACCAGCACCGCGGCCAGGCAGGCGGTCAGCGCCACCAGCCGTGGGTCGAGCGCCGACTGACGGGCGACCACGTCCCCCAGGACGCGGTCGAGGACCTCCTGCATCCCCCCAGCATGCCGGGACGGCGGCGAGCCGTGTCCACATCGTGACGTCGCCGCCGCTGCGGCGGGCCCGCCGGGTCGATAGCGTTCGACGGTGACCCTCTCGGATGCTGCACCCTTCTCCTCCCTGGACGACTACCTCGCCCTGCCCCGCGTCGAGGGCCTCGCGCTCTCCCCCGACGGCACCCGGGCGGTGCTGACCGTGGCGACGCTGACCGACGACCGCACCCGCTACGAGCGGGCGCTGTGGGAGGTCGCCGCCGACGGCACCGGCACGCCCCGCCGGCTCACGCGCAGCGCGGCCGGCGAGGGCGGCGCGAGGTTCACGGGCTCGGGCGACCTGCTCTTCACCTCGGGCCGCACGGGCGGCGGCGGTCCCGAGCGGGACGGGAAGCCGGTGGGCCAGCTGTGGCTCCTGCCCGCCGCCGGCGGCGAGGCCCGACCCGTCACGGCCCTCGCGGGCGGGGTCGACGCGGTCGCCGCCACCGCCCTCGCGAGCGACGCCGTCGTGCTCGACGCCCAGCTCCTGCCGGGCGCGGCGACCCTGGAGGAGGACGCGACCCTGCGCGCCGAGCGGGCCCGCCGCAAGGTGACGGCGATCCTCCACGAGCGCTACCCGGTGCGGCACTGGGACCACGACCTCGGCCCCGCCGAGCCCCACCTCCTCGCCCTCGACCTCGCCGCCGCCGGCCCGGAGACCGTGGTGCCCCCGGCCCGCGAGGACGGGGACGACGGCACGGCCGAGGACGGCATCGGGGCGGGCACGCCGTACCCCGCCCACCTGCCGCGGCCCGCCGACCTCACCCCCCACCCGGGGCGCACGGCGGCGACCGCCGGCGTCGCCCTCACCCCCGACGGGCGCACCGTCGTGGCGGCGGTACGACGCCCGCAGGGCCGCGCGGAGCGGTTCGCGCTCGTGACCATCGACGTCGCGACCGGCACGTGGACGACCCTGGTCGACGAGCCCTCGACCTTCGTCGAGTCCCCCGTCGTCAGCCGCGACGGCCGCCGCGTCGCCTACGTGCGCTCGGCGTTCTCGACGCCCGCCGGCCCGGCCGACCAGGAGCTGTGGGTGAGCGGCATCGACGGCAGCGACCCGCGGCGCCTCGCCGACGGCTGGGACCGCTGGCCAGCGAGCCTCGTGTTCGACCACGACGACGCCGCCCTCGTCGTCGTCGCCGACCAGGACGGGCGGGCGCCGGTCTTCCGCGTCCCGCTCGACGGTGGCCCGGTCGTGCAGGTGACGACCGACGACCACGCCTACTCGCACGTGCAGGTGGACCCGCGCGACGGCACGCTCGTCGCCCTGCGCTCGAGCTGGCAGGTGCCGTCGCACCCCGTGCGGATCGCGCCCGACGGCACCGTGACGCCACTGGCCACCCCGGCGCCGCCGCCGGCCCCGGTGGCGCGCATGGACGAGGTCGAGACGACCGCGGAGGACGGCTCGCGCGTGCGGGGCTGGCTGCTGGTGCCGCCGACCGCGTCGGCGGAGGCGCCCGCCCCGCTGCTGCTGTGGATCCACGGCGGGCCGCTCAACTCGTGGAACGCGTGGAGCTGGCGCTGGTGCGCCCAGCTCGCCGTGGCCCAGGGGTACGCCGTGCTGCTGCCCGACCCGGCGCTGTCCACCGGCTACGGCCTGGACTTCATCGCCCGCGGCTGGAACGCCTGGGGCGGGGCGCCCTTCACCGACCTCATGGCCATCACCGACGCCACCGTCGTCCGCGAGGAGGTGGACGCCACCCGCACCGCCGCGATGGGCGGGTCGTTCGGCGGCTACATGGCGAACTGGGTGGCCGGCCACACCGACCGCTTCGACGCGATCGTGACCCACGCGAGCCTGTGGGCGCTCGACCAGTTCCGCGGCACGACCGACGGCGCGCCGTACTGGGACGAGATCTTCGACGACGAGGGCCTGGCCGCGAACTCGCCCCACACGCACGTGGAGCGCATCACGACGCCGATGCTCGTCATCCACGGGGACCGCGACTACCGCGTGCCGATCGGCGAGGGCAACCGGTTGTGGGCCGACCTGGCGGAGCACCACGCCGCCCCGGACGGCACCATGGCGCACCGGTACCTGTACTTCCCCGACGAGAACCACTGGATCCTCAAGCCGCAGCACGCGAAGGTCTGGTACCAGACGGTCTTCGCCTTCCTCGCCGAGCACGTGCTGGGCGAGGAGTGGGAGCGCCCGCGCCTGCTGGGCTGACCCGCCCACCCGCTCCCACCCGCCGGACCGCGCCCGGACGCGCAGGAGGGCGCCGACCACCCGGTCGGCGCCCTCCGCGCTTCGCGTCCCCCGTTGCGTGCTGCGTTCTGCGTGCTGTGCGAACGCTCAGATGTCGGTGCGGCTGTCGCGCACGCTCTGGGTGCCGTCCGAGTTGGTGACGGTCGTGCGCGTGCGCGCCCCGCCGCCACGGTTGAGGGTCAGCGCGGTCAGGAGGATGACGACGAGCCCGACGCCGGCCATGATCCAGCCGACCATCGTCAGGTCCACCGCCTCGACCCTGTCCTGCACCGCCAGGGCGAGGATCAGACCCACCACCAGCAGGAAACCACCGAATCCGTAACCCATTGCCGTACCTGCTTCCTGAGAGGGACTCCACGAGGGAATTCGTGTCAGCATGCCCACGCCCGGGCCCGTTCACAAGGACCGGCCCCGGCTGGTCGCCGGATGTTTGACGCCGGTCGCCGCGGTCCACCCTGGGACCCGTGCCCAAGCGCGACACCCACTGGACGGACGACTTCCCCCTCCACGCCGCCACGGCCGGCCGGCTGCTCGGCCTGCTCCCCGGCGAGGTGGCGACCCACAGCCACGCCGACGTACCCGCGGGCCTCTTCCACGTGTGGACCCCCGGGCGCGGCGGGCTCCAGCTCGTGATGGGGCTCGACCGGTCGGTGTACGTGCGCGAGTCGTGCTTCACCGCTGCGCAGATGCGGGCGTTCCACGAGCACGGTCGACGCACCGACCTCGCGACCCTCGCCGAGCGCCCGCTCAACCACGCCGCGTCGGCCGTCGCCGCGATGATCCGGTTCGTGCGGGGCGGCGAGCGCGCCACCGCCGAGCCGACCGGTCCCTCCCAGGCGGAGCTGGAGGACCTGGTCGGGAGCCCGTTGCGCCCCACCACCCCCGAGGAGATCGCCGCCCGGCTGACCGACGCCGACGACCCGACCGCCCACCTGCTCGTCGGCGTGGACCGCGAGCAGGGCCCCGGGCACTGGTACGTCGCGATGCGCATGGACGGCGAGGTCACCGCCCTCGACCCCATCGCGAACACGCGGCACCCCTGGCCCCCGCCCAACGCTGACGCCGTGCGCTGGTGGGCCAGCGGTACGCCGACCCAGCCCGCGCAGCCCGTCCCCGCGGCCCAGCCCGCCGCGCAGGAGGACACGGTGCTGTGCGAGGCCGACGCCCACGGCACCCGCGTCTGGCTGCGCACGACCCCGCTGCTCGCCCCCTTCGGCCAGCAGCTCGTCGACGCGTGGGCCCGGCAGCCGGCGGACCGCATCGCCAGCGGGCGCGGCATCTGGTTCGGGTTCTGGTGGACGGCGCTGAGCACGAGCAACCAGGGCGATGGGCTCCGCGTCGCCGCCTCCGACCTCGGGCGCGTCGAGGACGCCACCAGCTGGAACGTCGACGCCGCTCTCGAGGTGATGCGCCAGCAGGTCGAGATGGTGAGCTTCTGCCGGGCCCAGCGCGACTCGATCAACTTCCTGCGCACCGTCGCCGTCGAGCCCGGGGCGCTCGAGGCCCCCGAGGTGCACCTGCTGCGTCGCCAGCCCGGGGAGCACCCCGACTCCGGTTGGTACGTCGGCACCTCGCCCACCCCGAGCGCCGACGTGGAGGTGCTGCCGGCGAAGGAGGTCTGGCGCCGCCGCCCCGAGCTGACCCGGTACCTCGGGCTCCCCGTGGGGTTCCGCGCCGTGTGGTCGGGCAAGCGGACCGCCTTCCTCCGCAACCCCGCCGGCAACCTGATCTGGGACGCTGCGGAGCACGACCGCCGCCAGGCGGCGACGGCCGCCTCGGCCACGGGCTCGACCACCGGCTCGGCGCCCACGACCGCCGCCGCGGGGTCGTCGCGCCCGCGGCGCACGGTGCCGCGGGGCGGCAGCCCGACGTACGCCCGGGCCGTGCACGCCCTCTACGGCGAGCACACCTCCCCGGCCGACCTGCTCGCCGCCGCCCGGGAGGTGCGGGGCTGCTTCGAGCGGTCCGAGCACCTCGTCGGGATGCTGCCCGCCGAGGCCCCGGATGTCCTCGTCGAGCTGTGGGAGAGGGCCGGCACGGGCGAGGCGCTCGTCGATCTGGGCGACTGGTGGCGCGCGCCGCTGACCGGGTCCCGCGACCCGGCGCGGGCGATCGCGGCGTACCAGCGGGCGGACGCCGCGGGGGCCCGCGCGGGCGCGCTCGGCTGGGTGCGGGAGATGTACTTCACCGATCTGGGCGACCCGCAGCACGCCGTCACCCGGCTCGAGCAGCTCGTCGCCGACGACGGCGACGGCCGCGCGCACGTGCTGCGGGGGTGGATGCGGTTCAAGGGCTGGGGCTACCCGCGGGACCCGGCGGCCGCGGCGGCGGACCACCGCACCGCCGCCGGGCGCGGCAACGCGGACGCCCACTTCGAGCTGTCGGTGCTGCACGGCACGGGCCAGGGCGTCGAGCGGGACCCACGGCTCGCCCTGGACCACCTGGAGCAGGCCGCCGCCCAGGACCACCCCCGCGCGCTGCACAACCTGGCCGCGATGTTCGCCACCGGGCGCGGCGTGCCGACCGACGCCGCCCGTGCGGTCGAGCTCTACGAGCGGGCGGCGGACCGCGGCCACGCGCAGGCGGCGTTCACGGCGGGCGTGATGTTGCTGACCGGGGAGGGCGCCGGGCCCGACGAGGGCCGGGCACGCGACCTCCTCGGCCTCGCCGAGCACCACGGCCTCGACGTCCGGGAGCGGGCCGGCGCGCTGCCGCCGGCGCTGCGGGACCGGATCCTGGCCGTGCTCGCGCGCTGAGGGGGCTGGCAGGATCAGAGGGTCCCCCGCCACCGTCCCGAGGAGCCGTGCCGTGCCCCGCACCATCGCCACCACCACCGACGTCGACCTGGCCGCCCTGCTCGACTTCGTCCGCCCGCGCCACCGCATGGTGCTGCTGACCCGGCGCGCCGACGGCTCGCCGCAGGCCTCCCCCGTCACCGGCGGCCTCGACGACGCCGGGCGGATCGTCATCTCGACGTACCCGGAGCGGGCGAAGACGCGCAACGCCCGCCGCCGTCCGGAGACGAGCGTCGTGGTGCTCTCCGACGAGTGGGACGGCCCGTGGGTGCAGGTCGACGGCACGAGCGAGGTGCTCGACGTGCCGGAGGCGCTCGACGCGTTCGTGGAGTACTTCCGCAACATCGCGGGCGAGCACCCCGACTGGGACGAGTACCGCCAGGCGATGCTCGACCAGGGCAAGTCGATCATCCGCATCACACCGACCCGGTGGAGCCCGGTGGCGACGGGCGGCTTCCCCGCGCGGCTCGCGTGAGCGCACGGCGCCGCGCCGCGGTGGCGGCCCCCCGGATCGACGCGCCGGACCTCGTGGGCCTCGCGGACGGCTCCCCCGACGACCTGCGGCGCAACGCCGACCTGGAGGCGGTGGAGGTCCGCGACGTGCGGGTGGAGCACCTCGACCTCGGCGGCGCCGTGCTCGCCGACGTGCGCCTCAGCGACGTCGAGGCCCACGAGACCGACCTCGGGGGCGCCCGCCTCACGGGCGTCGGGCTGGAGCGGGTGAACCTGCCCGTCGTGCGCGCCGCCCGCGGGCAGTGGCGCGACGTCGAGGTCACCGGCCGGCTCGGGTCGCTGGAGGCCTACGAGTCGCGCTGGCGCTCGGTGCACCTCGTCGGCTGCAAGCTCAGCTTCGTCAACCTCCGCGGCGCCGAGCTCCTCGACGTCGCGCTCACCGACTGCCTGGTGGAGGAGCTCGACCTGGCCGACGCCCGCCTGTCGCGGGTGCGGCTGAGCGGCACGCGGGTGGGACGTCTCGACGTACGACGGACCGAGATGCGCGACGTGGACCTGCGGGGCGCGATGCTCAGCGAGGTCGAGGGACCGATGGACCTCGGCGGGGCCGTCGTCACGCCCGAGCAGCTCGAGGCCCTGGCTCCCCTGCTGGCCGCCGGGATCGGGCTGCGCGTCGAGTCCTGACGCGTCTGCCGCCCACCTCGGGGTTGTGCTCGACCGACCATCCGTGATTCTCTACCGTTCGGTACATAAACGGAGGTCGAGATGACGGCTCCTCGCGGACGACCGCGGTCGTTCGACATCGACAACGCGCTCGACGCCGCGGTCGAGGTGTTCTGGCGGCACGGGTACGAGGGCGCGGGCCTGACCGAGCTGACCGCCGCCATGGGCATCGGTCGGCCGAGCCTGTACACGGCGTTCGGCGACAAGGCCCAGCTGTTCCGGCGCGCCCTCGACCGGTACGTGGATCGGAACATGGCCTACGTCGAGGACGCCCTCGCCCAGCCCACCGCGCACGCCGTGGCGGAGGCGTTCCTCACCGGCAACGCCCGCGCGGTCAGCGCACCCGGCAACCCGCCCGGGTGCCTCTCCGTGCAGGCCATGGTGACCGACCAGGGCGACACCTTCGGGCTGCTCCGCGAGAACCGACGTCTGATCGAGCAGCGCCTGGCCGACCGGTTCCGTCGCTCGATCACCGACGGTGACCTCGGTGCCGACGAGGAGCCCGACGCGCTCGCGAGCTACCTCATCACCGTGGCCACCGGGTTCGCGATCCGCGCCGCGGACGGCGTCGCCCGCGACACCCTGCTCACGCTCGCGAGCCGCGCCCTGGACGGCTTCCCCCGGCCCCCTGCACCCACCCGCTCCCACCGGCGCCCGACCGAGGCGTCACGGAAGGCTGCACCATGACCGACGACAATCCGTCACTCGTCGTTGCACGCGACACAGCCCTGGACGTGCGCAGGCTCTACGAGCTCCTGGAGGAGCGCCCCAACGGGAGGACCTGGTCCCTGCACGAGCTGATGATCGGCTTCTCCAACGACGTCGGCCAGATCGGCCGGCTCATCCTCGCCAGCGACGGCACGTGGGAGATCGACGGGGACCCCCGCTCCGAGCTGGAGCACAAGCTCGCCGAGTCGATGTGGTGGACCTTCGTGCTCGCCGACCGGCTCGGCATCGACCTCGAGCAGGCGTACGGCGACACGATGAAGAAGATCCGCAGCGGACTCGAGACGACCATCGCGCGCACGGCCCCCGCGTCTGACCGACCCGAGGACTCCCCGTGAGCGACGCCCGGACCACCTCGACGGTGCCTCCCCCGACGTCACCGGCGGTCGCAGCGCCTGACGCACCACCACCACCGCCACCCGACGACCGACCGGCAGAGGACCACGACATGGCAACCACGGCACCGACACGGCACCTGCACGCCAGCGACGACCCCGAGCTCGTCCGCACCCCGGCGGTGCACTACGTCGCCGTCCCCGGGTCCGGTGCTCCCGGGACCGACGACTTCTACCGGAAGAAGCTCTTCGTCGGCGAGCTCGCCCGCACCCTCGGCGACGGCGACGCCCGACCGGTCATCGAGATCCAGTACTGGTACCCCGAGCACCTGCTGCCCGTCGAGATCGCGGACTTCTACAGCGTGAACCCCGTCGACGCGCTGCAGTACCGCGTGATGGCGGCCGTACCGGAGGGGACGACGGTCCAGGAGCTCGCCGACGCCCGCGCCCGTGCCGGCACCCCTGACTCCGCTGCGGACGTCGTCGAGCTGCTCACGGTTCCCGAGCAGGACGTGGTCCAGGTCCTGCACCACGGCCCGTTCGCGGAGGAGCTCGCCACCCTCGGCCGGCTCGGCCGGTTCGCCGCGTCCTTGGGCCTGCGCCGGAGCGGCCCGCACCACGAGCTCCACCTGGACGCCTTCTCCCGGACCACCCCGCAGGCCACTCTCCGCACGATCCTCCGCGACCCCGTCGCCTGACGCCTCCTGCAACGGCGCGGGATCACCTGCGCGCGAGAGCCGGCGACACCCGGAAATGACTCCGGCCCGGGAATCGAGTTCGATTCCCGGGCCGGACCTTGTAGCGGGGGCAGGATTTGAACCTGCGACCTCTGGGTTATGAGCCCAGCGAGCTACCGAGCTGCTCCACCCCGCGTCGGTGAACAGAACGTTACGCGACCACCTGCGCGGTGCCAAATCGGAGGTGGGTGACACCGGTCACCCACCCCCGACCGGTCACTCGGTGGGCTCGGCGGTGGGCTCGGCGGACGGCTCCGCCGTGGCGTCCGCGGACGGCTCGCCCTCCGCGGCGGCACCGGCACCCGGCAGCTGGCCGGCGAGCTCGAGGGCCTCCTCGATCAGCGCCTGCGCGTCGCGGATGTTGTCCTGGTAGGTGCCCAGGTCGCCCTCCGCCAGCGCGGCGTCGGCGGCCTCGAAGAGCCGGTCCGCCTCGCTGAGGGCGGTGGCGATCTGCTGCTCGACCGTGCCGGTCGGCTCGGTCGGCTCCTCGGGGGCGTCCGGGTCGTCCGGGTCGGTCGGCGCCACCGGACCGTCGTCCAGCGAGACCCCCAGGACGTCGCCGAGCGCCTGCGCGAGCGTCTGCCCGATGCCGACGTTGTCGTCGCCGAACGAGACCGCGACGAAGCGCAGCACCGGGTAGTTGCCGTCGCCGGCGGTGCGGATCGAGTAGAGCGGCTGCACGTACAGCAGGCTCTCCCCCACCGGCAGGGTCAGCAGGTTGCCGAACACCGGCCGGACCTCGCCCTGGCGGTACGGGAACAGCGCGTCCGTCACGCCCTGGTCGGACTGGATCTGGTTGGCGATCTGCCCGGGGCCCGCCACCTGGCTGCTGGAGCTCAGGCGCCGCACGCGGAACTCGCCGTACGTGTCGGAGGAGGCGTCGCCGTCCACCTGCACGAAGGCGGCGAGGTTCTGGCGGTTCGCCGGCGTGTAGACGCTGGTCAGCGAGAACGTGTCCGGCTCGACCTGGTCACCCGACGGCACCGAGAGCCGGTACGCCGGCTGCAGGCTCCGGTCGTTGTTCGGGTCGACCGGCACCTGCCAGCGGTCGTTGCCCTCGTAGAAGTCGCCCGCGTCGTCCACGTGGTACGACGCCAGCTGGAAGCGCTGCACCTTGAACATGTCCTCGGGGTAGCGCATGTGGTTCAGCAGCCCCTCGGGGATCTCCGAGCGCGGCTGCACCGTGCCGGGGAACGAGTCCATCCACGCGCGGAGCATGGGGTCGCTCTCGTCCCACGCGTAGAGGGTGACCGTGCCGTCGTAGGCGTCGACGGTCGCCTTCACCGCGTTGCGGATGTAGTTGATGTCGTCGGTCGGCACCGTCTGGAACGGGTTGTCGTTCTGCAGCGCGTCGTCGGTCATCTCGTCGAACGACTCGCGGTTCGACAGCGGGAACTGGTCCGTCGTCGTGTAACCGTCGACGATCCAGACGACCTTGCCGTCCACCACGGCCGGCAGCGCGTCGCCGTCGACCGTCAGCCACGGGGCGACCTTCTCGACCCGTCGGCCCGGCTCGCGGTCGTAGAGGATCCGCGAGTTCTCGTTGACCCGGTCCGACAGCACGATGTTCGGCTCGCCGAACTTCACGGCGTACAGCAGCTTGTTGAACAGGCCACCGACCTCGACGCCGTCGGCGCCGTCGTACGTGGTGGTCGTGCCGCCCTCGTTGCCGCGCGGCAGGTCGAGCTCGACGTCGTTGGCGTCCTCGCTGCGCTTGCCGACGATCGAGTACGACGGGCTGTTCTCGCCGAAGTAGATGCGGCCCTCGTAGCCGTCCTCCCCGGAGAGATCGGTGAGGTCGCCGACGGGCGGCAGGTCACGCTCGGCCCACGCCGGCGCCTCCGGGACGATCGTCGCGTTGTCCGCCCGCTTCTGGTTGCCGTAGGCGGCGATGACGCCGTACCCGTGGGTGTAGACGGTGTGCAGGTTGGCCCAGTTCTGGCTGCCCTCGGAGATGCCCGCCTGGTTGAGCTCGCGCACGCCCAGCACGACGTCGCGCTCGATGCCGTCGATCTCGTAGGTGTCGACGTCGAGGACGTCCGAGACCGTGTAGTAGCCGCGCACCTGCTGCAGCTGCTGGAACGTCTGCGGCACGACCGCCGGGTCGACGAGGCGCACGCCGCCGCTGTTGGCCACGGTGCTGGCCAGGTCCGCCCGCGAGTCCTCCGAGAAGTTCGTCAGGTCGGTCTCGGCGTCGAAGTCGTCGATCGTGACGTCGTCGATGCCGTAGGCGTCCTTCGTCGCAGCGAGGTGCTTCTCGATGTACGGCGCCTCGCGGTCCGCCTGCGACGGGAGCACCTGGAAGCGCTCCATGATCGCGGGCCAGATCATGCCCAGCAGGATCGAGGACAGCACGAGCAGGCCGAGGCCCACGCTCGGCAGCATCCACGTGCGGCGCCAGACGTTGAGGAAGAAGAGGATCGCGCAGATCACCGCGATGCCCATGAGGATGTTCTTGGCCGGCAGCACCGCGTTCTCGTCGGTGTAGCCCATGCCGTCGATGTAGCCGCCGGTGCCCGTCAGCAGGTCGAAGCGGTCGAGGTAGTAGTCGAGCCCCTTCACCAGCACGAGCAGGCCGACCAGCACCGAGAGCTGCACCTGGGCGGCGCTCGAGAGCTTGTCGCTCGCGGCCTGCAGGCGGATGCCGCCGAAGAGGTAGTGCACGACGAGCGCGCCCATGGCGGAGACCACCAGCATCGCCAGCACGAAGTCGGTGACGAAGTGGAACCACGGCAGGTCGAAGACGTAGAAGCCCAGGTCCTTGCCGAAGTACGGGTCCGTCTCCTCGAAGGACTTGCCGTTGCGCCAGAGCAGGAAGTTGCGCCACTGGCCGGCGCCCGAGGTGCCCGCGAAGACACCCATGAGGAGACCGATCACCACGAGCAGCCACCGGCGTACCGGGGTGACCGCCTCGCGGTAGCGGTCCAGGCTCGTCTGCTCCGGCGAGGCCGGGCGGAAGACGGGGCGGAACCGGTAGGCCAGCCACATGCTCGTCGTCACCGCGGCGGCCATGAGCAGCCCGAAGACGGCGAACAGGGCGATGCGGGTCCAGACCAGGGTGGAGAAGACGTCGGAGTAGCCGACGGCGTCGAACCAGAGCCGCTCGGTCCAGAAAGACGAGAAGCCCGCGAGCGCGACGAGACCTGCGACCACGACTCCCGCCGTGATGAGCAGCGCGCGCGATCGGCCCGACGGGGCTGGTCTCGCGCTCGGGCGGCCGCCGCGGGGCGGCCGGGGGCCGGAGTCGAAAAGGTCGCTCACGTGTCTCGGTTCTCCTCGTCGAGGGTGGTGGCCAGCAGCTGGACGAGTCCCGGCACCAGGTCGGGTCCACCGACCACCGACTGCTCGTCGTCGTGCGAACGCATGCGGAGGGCGCAGTACGCCGCCCCCGCTCGCGTGACGCCCACGACCATGCGCACCTCTTGGCGCAGGGGGTGGGCGCGGGCGAAGGCGTCGGCCTCCGCCGGGTCCTGGGGGATCTGGGGGTCGACCTCGGGCGGCAGCACGAGGCGCTCCAGCACCGCGGCGCAGCCGGCGACGGCCGGGGGCCAGGAGATGCCGGCCACGGCGCGCTCGAACTCGCCGGGGCCGCCGGGCATCGCGTCCTGCTCCACCGGGGTCAGGGAGCCCTCGGCGCTGGCGTCGTCGAGCCCCGCGCTGGCGGCCAGCCCCGGCGCCTGGGCCACGAGCAGGCCCGTGTCGACCAGGGCGTAGAGCCGCGCGGGCTGGTCCCAGCCGGCGGTGGCGGCGTGGGCCTCCAGCTCGAGCACCGCGGCGGCGAGCGCCGGGTCGGTGTCGAGCTCCGCGGCGAGGTCGCGTTCCAGCGCGGGGGCCTCGTCGGCGCTCTCGTCGGGTACGTCGGGCTGCTCCGTCACCGGGTCACGTCCTCACAGGTCAGCACGTCGGCGTCGACGTCGTCGGCGAGTGCCGTCAGCGTCTCCACGGCGCGGTCGAAGGTGTCGACGGCGACGAGGCGGACGTCGCCGTTGGCGGCCCCGAGGGCCTCCCCGCAGTTGTCGACGGGCACGAGGAAGACCTCCGCGCCGTCCTCGCGGGCGCCCGGGATCTTCTGGGCGATGCCCCCGATCGGGCCCACCTCGCCCTCGGGCGAGATGGTGCCGGTGCCCGCCACGTGCAGGCCGCCCGTCAGGTCGCCGGGGGTCAGGTAGTCGTAGACGGCGAGGGCGAACATCGTGCCCGCGCTCGAGCCGCCGATCCCCGCCGGCGGCGTCAGGCGCACCGGGAAGGGGAAGTCGTAGCCCTGGACGGGCGTGATCCCGATGACGGCGCGGCCGTCCTCCTCCACGGGGACGAGCTCGACCTCGCGATCCTCGCCGTCACGCTCGATCGTGGCGGCGAGGCGCCCCCCGACCCCGGCCCGCTGCACGACCTCGCCGACCTCGGCCGGGGCGGTCACGGGCCGGCCGCCGACGCTGCGCACCACGTCGCCGGGCTGGAGCACCCCCTCGGCCGGGTATCCCACCCGCACCCCGCCGACCTGCACGTTCGCCGTGAAGTCGATGTCGAGGGCCGCGAGGGCGACGGCGATCGAGACGTCGACCGAGCCCGTCATCTGGGCGGTCGAGATCATCTCGCTGGTCGCGTTGTCCTCGTCCTCGTCGTACACGCTGGAGTAGGGACGCACCGCCGCGTCGGGGTCGCGCCACGCCGACAGCGCCTGCACCAGCGCGAGCTCGGTCTCCGGGCGGGTGATGCTCGCCGTCGTCATCCGCAGCTCGCCGGACTCCGGCGGGAAGCTCTCGTGCTCCTCCACCTCGACGATCGGCGTCCCGTCGCTCTCGCCGAGCAGGTCGGCCGTCGTGCCCGGGTAGTAGGTCACGAAGGGGGCGGGGAGGAAGAGGGCGGCGGACCAGAGCCCGACGACGAGCGGCACCGCCACGATGCCCGCCACGGTCCGCTGCTCCATGGCCACTACCCTCTCAAATGCCCGCAAGGACGCGGTCGGCGGCCGACGGCCCTCGCCCGGGCATGTCCGGGGTGCCGCTCAGCCGGCCTCGCGGCGGCGCACCGCCACCCCGCTGCTGCGGTCGCGCCGGGCCTCGCCGGGCACCGCGTAGCCCGCGGGCGGCGGCTTGCGCAGGGCGTCGCCGAGGCGGCGTACCTGCTCGTGGCGGTCGGGCCCGGGACGCTCGCGGTCCAGCCACGTCACCCACACCATCGCCCCCAGGGTGACGACGACGGGCGGCACGAGCCAGAGCAGGATCTCCACCCCGCGAGGGTACGGCGGACGCCGCCCCCGAGCGGGCAGGCGCTACGGCGTGCCCACCCAGCTGGCGTCGCCGTCGGCGAACAGCTGGTGCTTCCAGATCGGGACGCGCTCCTTCAGGCGGTCGATGAGCGCGCGGGACGCGTCGAACGCGGTGCCGCGGTGCGCCGCCGCCGTGCCCAGCACCACCGCCGCGTCGCCGATCGCCAGGTCGCCGGTGCGGTGCAGCACGGCGATCGCCTGCACGTCGAAGTCGGCCGCGACCTCGGCGCACACGGCCTCGAGCGCGGCCTGCGCGCCGGGGTGCGCGACGTACCCCAGCCCGGTGACGCCACGGCCGTCGTCGTGGTCGCGCACCCGGCCCACGAACAGGTCGATGGCGCCGGAGGCCGGGTGGTCGAGCGCGGCGACCACCTCCGCGAGCTCCAGCGGCTGCTCGCGCAGGCCGACGAGACGCACGACGGCGGCAGGGGCGGCGGACACCTCGGGGCTCACGGGACCGATCGTAGTGACCCCGCACACCCCGCGGCACACCCCGCGCCGCGATGCCCGGTCGAGCCGTCCTCGGCCCCTGGCGGCCCCTGGCGGCCCGTGCGTGCCGGAGTAACGTTGAACCATGAGCGACAAGCCCGGCGACCCCGGCGGCGACCGACCCGGCGACGGCGAGAACCCGTTCCGCGGGACCCCCTTCGAGGCCCTCTTCTCGGGCAGCGGCCTCGGCGCGTTCCTCGGGGGCGGGGGCGGGATGCCCGACCTCTCCGGCCTGATGCAGCAGGTGCAGGCGATGATGCAGCCCCACGACGGCCCCATCAACTGGCCGGTCGCGGTCGACATCGCCCGCCGCCAGGTGGCCTCCTCCCCCGACCCGTCGCCCACCAGCGGCCAGGTCTCGGCCGTCGCCGACGCCGTGCGGCTCGCCGACCTCTGGCTCGACGCCGCGACCGACTTCCCCAGCGGGGTCACCTCGACGGCGGCGTGGAGCCGCGCGGAGTGGGTCGTCGGCACGACCGACGTGTGGAAGGTGCTCGTCGAGCCCATGGCCGAGCAGGCCGTCGGCTCCCTCGGCAACGCCCTGCCCGAGCAGGCCCGGGCGATGGGCGGCCCGATCCTCGACCTCATGGCCAAGGCCACCGGCGCCATGCTGGCCTCGCAGATCGGCCAGGGGCTCGGCACCCTGGCCGGCGAGGTGCTCAGCGCCTCGGACATCGGCCTCCCGCTCGGCCCCACCGGCCGCGCCGCCCTCGTGCCGGCCAACATCGCGACGTTCGCGGAGGGGCTCGACGTGCCCGCCGACGACGTGCTCCTCTACCTGGCGCTGCGCGAGGCCGCCCACCAGCGCCTCTTCGCCCACGTGCCGTGGCTGCGCAGCCACCTCGTCGAGGCCGTCGCGGCCTACGCCCGCGGCATCGACATCGACGTCGAGGGCATCCAGCAGAAGCTGCAGAGCCAGCTCGGCGACCTCGACCCGACCAACCTGGCCGGCCTGCAGGAGGCCATGGAGGGCGGTCTGTTCGAGATCGAGCAGTCGCCCGCGCAGAAGGCGGCGCTGGAGCGGCTCGAGGTGACGCTCGCGCTCGTCGAGGGCTGGGTCGACGAGGTCGTCGGCCAGGCCACCGCCGAACGGATGCCCAACGCGGTCCGCCTCGCGGAGGCCGTGCGCCGCCGCCGGGCCACCGGCGGCCCCGCCGAGCAGACCTTCGCGACCCTCGTGGGCCTCGAGCTGCGGCCCCGGCGCCTGCGCGACGCCTCCACGCTGTGGGGGTCCTTGCGCACCCGGCAGGGCACCGAGGGCCGCGACGGCGTCTGGATGCACCCTGACCTGCTGCCGACCGCCGCCGACCTCGACGACCCGCTCGGGTTCCGCGAGGACGCGCTCACCAGCGACGAGCTCGTCGAGGACGACTTCGACGCCGCGCTGCGCGACCTGCTCGCCGGTCCGGGGAACGGCGGCGCCGGCGGCACCGCTGAGGGCACCGATGAGGGCGCCGACGAGGGCCCCGACGACGGGCCGGCCTCGGGGCGACCCCCCGGGGGTCCCGGCGCAGACGGGTGAGCCTGCACGCCGACGCGCTCGCGCTGCTGGAGGCGTGGGCGGCGCCGGTCCCCCACCAGGAGGCGTTGCGCGAGCAGTACGTCGCGCACCTGCGCGCGCACCGGGACGGGGTCTACCGCCACGCGGCGCCGGACCACGTGACGGCGAGCGCGGTCGTGCTCGACGCGACCGGCGAGCACGTGCTGCTGACGCTGCACGCCAAGGCCGGCCGGTGGTTCCAGCTCGGCGGCCACTGCGAGCCCGGGGACACGACCCTGGCGGGGGCCGCCCTGCGGGAGAGCGCCGAGGAGTCCGGGGTCCCGGTCCGCCGGCTGGCGGTGGACCCGGCGCCGGTGCAGCTCTCCGCGCACCCCGTGCCGTTCTGCCGTCCACCGACCCTCGGTCCCGACGACGTGGTGCACCACCTGGACGTCCGTTTCCTCGTCGTCGTCGACGGGGCCGCCACCCCGGTGGTCAGCGAGGAGTCGCTCGACGTGCGCTGGTGGCCGGTCGACACCCTGCCCGACCCCGAGCCCGACCTCGTCGAGGCGGTGGCGTTCGCCCGCGCGCGGCTGACGGGCGGAGCGGGGGCTCAGTCGTCGGCGGGATCGTCCGGGGAGTCGTCCGCGAGCTCGTCGAACCCGTCGGGGTCGTCCGGCTCCTCCCCCGGCGGCGGCTCCAACCGGCCGGCGGCCGAGTAGCCGAGCAGGTAGCCCTTCGCCCGCTCGGCGTGCGGGTAGTGCGCGACCCAGGCCCAGAAGTCGGCGTCGTGGCCGGGCACCAACAGGTGCGCGAGCTCGTGGACGAGCACGTAGTCCACCACCCACGACGGCATCCCCTGCAGCCGTGTGGAGAGCCGGATCGTGCCGTCGCCGGGGGTGCACGAGCCCCAGCGCGAGCGCTGGTTGTCCACCCACCGCACGGAGGCCGGACGCGCCATGCCGCCCAGGTAGCGGTCGCTCAGCCGCCGCGCGCGGCCGAGCAGCTCGTCGTCGCTGGGGCGGGCGCGGGCGTCGGAGCGCTCGATGCGGCGCACCATCTCCGCCACCCACCGGTCGACCTCGGCCTCGCTGAGCGCGGCGGGCACGAGCACGACGATCCGGCCGCCCTCGCGGTACGCCGAGACCGTGCGCCGTCGGCGACGAGAGCGGCGTACCTCGACGTCGGGCCGGGCCTCGGTGCCGCCCGTGCCGTCGGCCGTGACGTCGCCCCGGTCCTCGCCGGGGCCGGCCCCCGGCTCCATGGAGGGGACGCTAGCGCGTCACGAGGGCCGCGCCCAGGACGTCAGGCGGTCCCGCGACCACGTGTTGACGATGCGGTCGGGGTCGATGCCCGCCTGCTCGGCGCGCTCGCAGCCGTGGACCTGCAGGTCGAGCTGGCCGGGCGCGTGCGCGTCGGAGTCGATGGAGAACAGGCACCCGATGTCGCGGGCGAGCTCCAGCAGGTCCGTGGGCGGGTCGCGCCGCTCGGGGCGGGCGTTGATCTCGACCGCCACGTCGTTCTCCGCGCAGGCCTCGAAGACCGCGGCCGCGTCGAACGAGGACGGCGGCCGGGTGCCGCGGTTGCCGCGCACCAGCCGGCCCGTGCAGTGGCCCAGCACGTTGGTGAACGGGTTGCGCACCGCCGCCACCATCCGGCGCGTCATCGGGGCGCTGTCCATCGCCAGCTTGGAGTGCACGCTGGCGACCCGCACGTCGAGGCGTTCCAGGAGCGCCTCCTCCTGGTCGAGACCGCCGTCGTCGAGGATGTCGACCTCGATGCCCTTCAGCAGCCGGAACCCCCCGCCGGCGAGGTGCTCGTTGACCGCGTCGACCACGTCGAGCTGGCGCCGCAGGCGCGCGGGGCTCAGCCCGTTCGCGACCCGCAGGCGCGGCGAGTGGTCGGTCAGCACGAGGTAGTCGTGCCCCAGCTCCATCGCCGTCATCGCCATCTCCTCGATGGGCGAGCCGCCGTCCGACCAGTCCGAGTGCGAGTGCAGGTCGCCCCGCAGGGCCCGGCGCAGGTCGTGCCCGCCGGCGGTGAGCGGTCCGCCGTACCGCTCCTCGGTCTCGGCGAGGCGTGCCGGCAGCTCCCCGCGGGCGGCCTCCTCGGCGACGCGGGCGGTGCTGCGGCCGACGCCGGCCAGCTCGGTCAGCGTCCCGTCGGCCGCGCGGCGGGCCAGCTCGTCGGCGGGCAGCTCGAGCAGCGCGGCGGCGGCGGCCCGGTAGGCCTTGACCTTGTAGGTGTCCTCGCGGGCGCGTTCGAGGAGGAAGGCGATGCGGCGCAGCGCCGCCACCGGACCCCCGTCGTAGCTCTGCGTCACGGTCAGCTCTCCTCCCCAGGGTGTGGAGGACCATCCTGGCAGGTCAGCGGTGGTCGGCGGCGGGCACCGGCGGGCGCCCTCCCCAGGCGTCTCCCGGCCCGCGGCCCGCTCCTCCACGGGTCGGGGCCCCTCCTCCACACGTCGTCCACAGGTTCGTCCACAGAGGTGGAGGAAGGGGGCGAGCCGGGAGCGTTGACCGGGTGGGTCCCACCCCCTAGCGTGGTGGCGACGAGGCCCCCGGTCCGTCGTGCTCCGCAGGCAAGGGGAAGGCCGGCGGCACCACGACGGTCGGGGGTCTCGCTCTTCCTCAGCGTCCGCGGAAGAGCGGGGTACGCCGCTCCCGGGCCGCCGCGATCCCCTCCTGCAGGTCCTCGGTGGCCAGCGTGATCGGCTGGGCCATCGCCTCCCACTGCAGCCCGGCCTCGATGTCGGCGTGGCGGGACCGGAGCGCGAGCGTCGTCAGGCGGCTCGGCACCGGTGCGGTGGCCGCGACCGCGTGGGCCGCTGCGAGCACCTCGTCGACGAACGTCTCCCGCTCGATGACACGGGAGACGAGGCCGAGCGCCAGGGCCTCCTCGTCGGCCACGAGACGACCGGTGAGCAGCAGGTCCCGGGCGTGGGCGGGACCCACCACGTCGGGCAGCAGGTAGGTCGCGGCCATGCCCGGGTGCATGCCGAGGTTCACGAACGGCACGCCCAGCCTGGCGCCGCGCGCGGCGTACCGGATGTCGCAGGCCAGCGCCACGCAGAGCCCCGCGCCGATCGCGGCCCCGTTGAGGGCCGCGATGGTCGGCACCTCGAGCCGGCGGATCGACAGCCAGCCGCGGTAGAACGGCAGCATCCGCGCCCGCAGGTCGTCGACCGACGCCTCCGGGTCGCCCGCGATCCACTTCTGGTCGCCCCCGGAGCAGAACGCGGAGCCCTCGCCGCGCACGACCACCGCGCGGACGTCGCGGTCCCCCACCAGACCGTCGACCGCCTGCTGCCACGACGCCGACATCGGGGCCGACATCGCGTTGCGCTGGTCGGGGTTGTCGAGGACGAGCACGACGACGCCGTCGTCGTACCGCTCGACCCGCAGGTGGGGCAGCTCGGTCGTGGTGGGCGCGCCGGCCCCGTGGGTGTCCGTCATGGTCCGCAGGCTAGCCGCGCACGGCGGCGACGGCGTGACGCGCACCACCCCGGCTCCCCTGTGGAGAGCGCCCACCGGGCTCCGTCGACCCGTGCCACGCTCGCCGTCGTGGACGTGCACGAGGACGAGCGGCGGCGCGGAGCCGCCGGTGGAGGTGCCGACGGGGCTGCCGGGACGGGGCCCACGCGACGCGCTGCGCTGCGGCCCGGGTGGGTGCCGGTCCGCCGGGGGGACGGCCACCTACAGGTCGGGGTGGACCACCCCGACCGGGCACTGCTCCCCGCCACCCCCGCGGTGCGGGACCACCTCGCGGCCCTGCACACCTCCGGGGCCGGCGCCGTCGTCGACGACCCCGCCGCCCGCGACGCCCACCGGCGCCTGGACGAGGCCGGGCTGCTGGTCGACGCCGACGCGCTCCTCGCCACGCTCGCCGCCGCCGACGACGGCGCCCGGCGGGCCGCCGTCAGCGCGCTCTGGGCCGAGCACCCCGCCAGCGCCGTCGAGCGCCTGCACCGGCGCCGCGACGCACGGGTGCGGGTCACGGGCGCGGAGCCGTGGCGCACGGCGCTGCAGGACGGGCTGGGCGAGGCGCTCGTCCAGCCCGGGGCGGGTACGCCGCCACCCACCCCTGCGTGCACCGTGCACGTCGCGGTGGGCGAGCTGGACCGTGCGGTCGTCGACGAGCTGGTCCGCCGCGACGAGCCGCACCTCGTCCTCGTGCTGCGGGCGGGCGGCGTGCGGGTGGGCCCCTTCGTGGTGGCCGGGACGACCGCGTGCCAGCGCTGCGTGGACGCGGGCGTCAGCGAGGAGGACCCCCGCTACCCGCTCGTCGTCAGCCAGGCCGCGACGAGCGGGCCCGGCCTCGCGCCACCGCCGGTCGACCCCGGGCTGGCGCGCTGGGCCGTGGGGTGGGCGGTGAGCGACGTGCTGCGCTTCGTCGACGGCGGGCTGCCCACGACGTGGTCGGCCACGGTCGACCTGGACGGCTCGATGCCGGTGCGGACCCCCTGGGCGCGGCACCCCTGGTGCGGCTGCAGCTGGGACGAGGTCGAGGAACGGCACGAGCCCGCCGGGACCTTCCCGACGGGCTCGTGACGGAGGTGCGTCCGAGGGTGGGTCGTCGTCCCGTGACGACGACCGTCCCCTCAGAGCGAGCGGGCCAGCTTGAGCCGGGCGCGGGCGGCGACGACCTCGGCCTTGCGGCTGAGGCGACGCGCCGCGACGAGGCGCTGGACCTGGTGGCGCTGCTCCGCCTCACGGAGCAGCTCGACTGACTGTGCTCGGGCCAGTTCTTCGTTGAGCAGTTGCATCTCGGTGTTCCTGTCCTGGGTGCTGGAGGTCTGGGGCTTGAGGGCGGTGGTCACGACGCGGTCACGTCCTGGCCGGTCCGGGTGCCCGGCGCGCCGGCGGTCGTGGTGTCGGTCGGGGCGGCGACGAGGTCGCCGCCGAGGGAGCGCTCGCGGTGCGCGATGTTCATCGGTTCCTCCTGGAGGTGGTCGGGTGGAGCGGGCGGTGCTGCCGGGTGGTGCGGGTGGTGCGGGTGGTGCGGTGACGGCTGTGGGCTCAGGCCGCGACGGGGTTCTTCCGCGGACGCCCCCGGGGGCGCTTGCGCGGGATCACCACGCCCTGGGCGAAGAGCTCACCGCCCCACACGCCCCACGGCTCGCGGCGCTCGAGGGCGCCGTCGAGGCAGAGGGCCCGCACGGGGCAGTCGAGGCACAGGGCCTTCGCCGCCTCGACGTCGCCGGGCGACTCCGCGAACCACAGCTCGGCGTCCCCCCTGCGGCACGGCAGCAGCCGGGGGTCCACCTGGTCGGCGGCGTCGTGCAGCGCCCCGAGGGTGGGCGGTGCCTCGTCGGGCACCAGCTCGTGGACGGTCATGTCGTGTCACCTCCTTCGTCGACCTGTCGGGTTGGGCGGGAAAAACAGAAAGGCCACGGTTCCCGTGGGGGGACCGTGGCCTGGAGGCGCCGACTGAGCTGTCTCAGACGGGTGGACTCCAGGCTGGAGTCTCCGGGAACGCGAATGCGCGCAGGGCAGCGCCGGGCGTGACGGCGCCACGGATGGCGTCGTACGCACGCGGACGCAGATCGGTCGCCCGACCGGCCTCGGCACCGAGGGTCAGGTGGCCGCCGGCGCAGGCGGACGTGCCGATGCCGGCGAGCTCGCTCGCCGTCCACGTCATCGTCGTGTTCTCCATGGGTGCCACCTCCTCCGGTCGATCTTCGTGCGCAGGCCGTGCCAGGGCCCTCGTCGCGCTCGTGGTCAGAACGGGCACGAAGTTACCCGCGCCCGCCCGTCATGGGCAATCTATTTTCTGACTCATTTCACGGCCGCCTCCCGACGGCCCCTGCTCAGGCCTCGCCGAGCACCTCGGCGGACCCTCCCGCAGCGGCCTCGGCGGCGGCCTCGGGCGTCTCGCCGGCGACGACGGCGAGCAGCTCGTCGCCGTACTTCTCCAGCTTCGAACGGCCCACCCCGCTGACCTTGAGCAGCGCGTCGGCGTTGCGCGGCTGGTGCTCCGCGACCAGCTGCAGGGTGGCGTCCGTGAACACGACGTAGGCCGGCACGCTCTCGGCCGCGGCCCGCCCGCGCCGCCACTCGCGCAGGCGCTCGAACAGCTCCTCGTCGTAGGAGGCCGGGCAGTCGGCGCAGCGTCCGACCTTCTTCTCGGCCGCCGAGTCGAGGGGCCGGCCGCACTCGCGGCAGTGCACCGCGTGCCGGGACTTCTTCCCCTTCGACCGCGTGCCGGCCCCGGCGACCTCCTCGAACGACGAGGGCAGGACCGGGCGCAGGAAGCGCGAGGGCTTGCGCGAGGCGCGGCCGCCGGGCTGGCGGGCGCTGGCCCACGAGACCACCAGCTCGCGGCGCGCGCGGGTGATGCCGACGTACAGCAGGCGGCGCTCCTCCTCGATCGCGGCGGGGGTGTCGGCGTAGCTGATGGGCAGCGCGCCGTCGTGGATGCCGCACAGCAGCACCACGTCCCACTCGAGGCCCTTCGCCGCGTGCAGGGTGGCCAGCGTGACGCCGTCGGCCACGGGCGCGTGCTGCTCGGCGGCGCGGCGCTCCAGGTCCTCGACGAAGGCGGTCAGGTCGGCGGTGCCCGCGTCGCCCGCGAGGTCCACCAGCGCCTGCAGCGACTCCCACCGGTCGCGGGTCTGGCCGCGGGCCGCGGGGGGCTCCGACGTCCAGCCCATGCCGGCGAGGGCCGAGCGGACGGCGTCGGGCAGCGGGACGTCGTCGTCGACCCCGGCCCGCGCCGTGCCCCGCAGCAGCGTGACGGCCTGGCGCACCTCCGGACGGTCGAAGAAGCGGGCGGCGCCGCGCACGACGTACGGCAGCCCGCGCGCGGCGAGCGCCTCCTCGAACGCCTCCGACTGGGCGTTGATGCGGAACAGGATCGCCACCTCGCCGAGCGGCACCCCCTGGTCGCGCAGGCGGGCCACCTCGGCGGCCGCGGCGTCCGCCTCGGCGACCTCGTCGGGCAGCGCACGCGCCGCGATCTCGGGCCCCGCCGCGCCCTGCGCGCGCAGCAGCACGCCCTGGCTCTGCGTGCCCGCGAGCAGGGCGTTGGCGCCGGCGACGATCTGCGGGGTCGAGCGGTAGTTGCGCACCAGCTCGATCGAGGCGGCGCCCGGGTGCTTGCGGTGGAACTCCCGCAGGTACGACGCGTCGGCCCCGGCGAAGCTGTAGATGGTCTGCGCCGGGTCGCCGACGACGCAGACCTCGTCGCGCCCGCCCAGCCACAGGTCGAGCAGCGCGGACTGCAGGGGCGAGACGTCCTGGTACTCGTCCACGACGAACCAGCGGTACTGCCGGCGCACCTGGGCGGCGACCCGCTCGTCCTCCGCGAGCAGCCCGGCCGTCCACAGCAGCACGTCCTCCATGTCCATCCGGCCCTGGGAGCGCTTCGTCTCCTCGTAGGCCGTCAGGACGCGGGCCACCGCGGCGGCGTCGAGGCCGCCGACCGAGCGGCCGCGGGCCGACGCGACCCGCGCGTAGTCGTCGGGGCCGACGTTCGACACCTTGCTCCACTCGACCTCGGCGGCGAGGTCGCGCAGGAGGGCCGCGTCGGTGCCGATGCGCAGCCGGCGCGCGGCCGGGCCGAGGATGCCCAGCTTCGACTGCACCAGCTCGGGCAGCTCGCTGCCGTGGACCCGGGGCCAGAAGTAGCGCAGCTGGCGCAGGGCGGCCGAGTGGAAGGTGCGCGCCTGCACGCCGCCGGCGCCCAGCTGCCGCAGCCGCGTGCGCATCTCGCCTGCCGCCCGGGTCGTGAACGTCACGGCCAGGACCTCCGTCGGCGCGTAGACGCCCGTCGCCACGCCGTACGCGATCCGGTGGGTGATCGCGCGCGTCTTGCCCGTGCCGGCGCCGGCGAGCACGCGCACGGGACCCCGCAGCGCCTCGGCGACGCGGCGCTGCTCGGGGTCGAGGGCCTCGAGCAGGGCGTCGGGCTGCAGCGCGGCGGGCGACGTCGTCGGAGGGAGCGGCGACGGCATGGGGGAACATCTCCTCGGCGTGGAACGTTATGGCGCCGATGACACTAGACGCCCGAGGGGACACTTCGATGACCGCGACGTTCACCATGTACAGCACGCCCTGGTGCGGCTACTGCCACCGCCTGCGGGGCCAGCTCGACCGCGAGGGCATCAGCTACGACGTGGTCGACATCGAGCAGCAGCCGGAGGCCGCCGCGCTCGTGGAGAAGGTCAACAACGGCAACCAGACGGTGCCGACGCTCGTCTACTCCGACGGCTCCGCGCAGACCAACCCGAGCCTCGCCCAGGTGAAGGCCAAGATCGCCTCCCTGGCCTGACGGCCCGCGGCTCCCGCCAGCCGCACCCCGCGCCCCTCGGCGCCCGCGTCACCAGCGGGTGTCGAGGGGTTCGCCGTACCAGCCCTGGATGAGGCTGTGGGAGATCGAGACGGATCCGGGAAGGGCCAGCGACCCGTCGGCCACGCCGCGGGCGATGTCGGCCCGCGTGAACCAGCGGGCCTCGGCCACCTCGGCGCCGTCGACGTCGATCGCCGTGGACGTCGCCCGCGCCGTGAAACCGATCATGACGCTCGCCGGCAACGGCCACGGCTGGTTGCCGAAGTAGGTCACCTCCCCCACCCGCACCGCGGTCTCCTCGGCGACCTCGCGGCGCACCGCGTCCTCGAACGTCTCGCCCGGCTCGACGAACCCGGCGAGCGTCGAGAAGCGCCCCGCGGGCCACGCCCGCGCGTGGCCGAGCAGGCACCGCTCGTCGTCGGCGCCCGGCTCGCCGTCGGTGACGAGCATGATCACCGCGGGGTCCGTGCGCGGGAAGTGGTGCTTGCCGCAGCCCCGGGCGGTCGAGCACACGAGCACGTGGCCCGCGTGGGAGGACGTCACCGGTCGCCCGCAGCGGGTGCAGAACCGGGTGCTCCAGTGCCACTCGGCCATCCCCATCGCGTGCAGCACCAGCGGGGCCGTGGGGCCGCCGACGACGCCCTCCATGACGGCCCGCAGGCCCTGCCACTGCTCCTCGGGGTGGGGGGCGCGCGCAGGGTCGAACAGCGCCGCGAAGTACGTCGTGCCGTCGTGCTCGCCCAGCAGCAGGCGGGTCGCCGACGGCTCGGCCGCCGCCGGCGGCAGGTCGCCCACGGCGCTCCACGCCGGGAGCCCGTCGGCGACGAGCATGCGGTTGCCCGCGATGGGCAGCACCTGCGTGCCGGGGGCCTCCCAGGTGCGGCGCAGCCACGCCTCGTCGGTGCGCTCGACGCCGTGGCGGTCGTGCGCGTACGACGACAGCGCGACGTGCGGGAGACGGTGGCCGGGGGCGGTCGGATCGCTGCGGTCGGGCACCCCCCGAGGGTAGGCGGGCCGGCCTCAGGTCGGCGCCGCGCCCCGCACCAGCTCCTCCAGGCCCTCGCGCCCCGGCAGGTCGGCCGGCTCCACCACCCGCCCCGTGCGGACGTGGCAGAAGACCGCCCGCACCCGCTCCACCGGCACCCCGCGCAGCTCGGCCCACGCCAGCCGGTAGAGCGCGAGCTGCAGCGGGTCGGTGCGCTCGCCCCGCCCGGTCTTCCAGTCGACGACGAGGAAGTCGGCGTCGGCGCCCGCCGGCTCGGCGTACACCGCGTCGATGCGCCCGCGCACGACCTGCCCGGCGAGCACGAGCGCGAACGGGGTCTCGGTCGCCAGCGGCACCCGCTCCGCGAACGGCCCGGACTCGAAGGCGGCGACCACCTCGACGAGGTCCTGCTCGTCCTCGATGTCGGTGTCGGCCCGGCCGGGCACCTCGTCGGTGGGGATGAGGTCCTGCTGGCCGAAGCGGGTCTCGACCCAGGCGTGGAAGCGCGTGCCGAAGCGCGCCGCCGCCGACGGCGGGCGCGGCATCGGCCGCGCCAGCTCGCGCGCCATCACCGCCGGGTCGTCGCGCAGCCGGCCGAGCGTGGTCGCGGAGATGCTCGGCGGCAGCGGGATGTCGACCTGCGCCGCGACCTGCCGGCGGGCCTCGGCGAGCAGGCGCTCGATCTCCTCGTCCCACTCCGCCACCTCGGCGATGCCGACGATGTCGAGGTCGGCGTCGTCGGCCTCGCCGCTCTCCCCCGCGGCCAGCCGCTCCTGCTCCGCGCGCACCATCCGGGCGGCCGCCAGCCGCCGCTCGACCTCCGGCGTGCGGCCCTCCACCGGCCAGGGCACCGGCGGCTTCTCGGCCTTGAGCGGGTTGGGTGTGTCCTTCGGCGGCCGCTCGACCCAGCGCTCGGGCTCCTCGCCGTCGTCGGCCATCGCCTCGGCGAGCGTCACGAGGTACGGCGAGGGCCCGACCGGCGAGGCCCGCGTCTGCGTCCACAGGTACGCCGACGCCACCAGCTCGTGGCGGGCGCGGGTGAACGCGACGTACCCCAGCCGCAGCTCCTCCTCGGCCTCGTGGGCGCGGGCCTCGACCTTGAGCGCGTCGAGGTCGGCCTTCTCGTAACCGCGCAGCTGGGGCACGTCGCGGGCGTCGCCCCGCAGCGGCGAGGGCAGGACCGCCGGCCCCGTCGTCCACTGCGTGCGGGTCTGCTTGGTGGGGAACTTGTCCTCCCCCACCCCGACGCAGAACACGACGTCCCACTCGAGGCCCTTCGCGCGGTGCACCGTCAGCAGCTTGACGGAGTCGGCCTCGGTGGGCGTGGCCACGTCGAGCCCCGTGCCCATCTCGTCCTCCGCGCCCAGGTAGGCCAGCAGCGCCCCGAGACCCGTGGCGCCGTCGACGGCCTGGAAGTCGGCCACCGCCCGCACGAAGAGGTCGAGGTTGTCGCGGCGCGCCGCGGCCGCCGGCGACGTCGAGCTGGCCAGCTCCACGTCGATGCCGCTCACGTCGACGATGCGGCGCAACAGGTCGAGCAGCGGCTCGTCGACGTGGCCGCGCAGCATCCGCAGCTCGCCGGCCAGCAGGCCGATCCGCACCCGCGCCGCGTGGGAGTAGGGGTAGTCGGGCGCCTCGCCCGGTGACTCCAGCGCGTCGCACAGCGACGAGATCTCGGTCGGGTCGGCGCCCTCGACGGCGACCGCCAGGGCCTCCTCCACGCCGTGCTCGAGGTCGCTCGCCGGACCCGTCGCGGCCAGGTCGCGCGCCCGCCGGCCGAGGATCGCCAGGTCCCGAGGACCCAGCGCCCACCGCGGGCCGGTCAGCAGCACGAGGGCCGCCGCGTTCGCCGTCAGGTCGTGCAGCAGCGTCAGCGTGGCGACCACCTCCGCGACCTCCGGCAGGCGCAGCAGCCCCGAGAGGCCGACGATCTCCACCGGCACCTCGCGGGAGGTCAGCGCGTCGAAGACGTCGGCGGCGTGCCGGTTGTCGCGGGTCAGCACGCCGATCTCGCGCCAGGACGTCCCCGCCGCGCGGGTCGCGAGCACCTGCTCGGCCAGCCACGCCAGCTCGTCGTCGTACGTGTCGTGCACGGCGACGCGCACGCGTCCCTCCGCCGCACCCTCGGGGGCCCGCAGGGGCCGCACGACGTCGTGGGCGGCGTACAGCGGGCCGGCGAGCCGGTTCGCCGCCGCGAGGATGCGGCGGTCGGAGCGCCGGTTGACCGTCAGGGCGTACGTCGCCACGTCGGGCGAGGTGTCGACGCGCGGGAAGTCGTGGCCGAAGCCGAGGATGTTGGAGACCGACGCGCCGCGCCAGCCGTAGATCGCCTGGTTCGGGTCGCCCACGGCCGTGACCGCGTGGCCGCGTCCCGTCTCCGGCGTGGGCCCGGAGAACAGCTTGCGCAGCAGCAGGGCCTGCGCCACCGATGTGTCCTGGTACTCGTCCAGGAGCACGACCGCGTACTTGCCGCGCTCCACCGCCCCGACGTCCGGGTGCTCGTCGGCCAGCCGGGCGGTGAGCGCGATCTGGTCGGAGAAGTCCATGAGCCCGAGCGAGCCCTTCAGCCGCCGGTACGCCGTCACGAGGTCGAGCAGCTCCTCGCGCCGCCCGATCGTGTTGAGCACGCCCTCGAGGTCCTTCTTGCCCCGCGAGACGGCCAGCGCCTCGGTGAACCGCGGCCGTTCCCGCGCGTGGAAGGCCCGCACGTCGTCGGGCTCGACGAGGTGCTCGTTGAGGGCGCCCTCCAGGGCCACGATGTTGGCGATCACCGTCGCCGGGTGGTCGCTCAGCAGCTCGACGGGCCGCCGGTGGCGGGTGATGGCCCGCTCGGCCAGCTGGTAGCGCGACGCGTCCGCCATCACGCGCGTGTCCGGCTCGTGGCCGATCCGCAGGCCGTGCTCGGTGAGCAGCGACGCGGCGTACGCGTTGTAGGTCGCGACCGTCGGCTCCAGCACCTCCTCCCCGTCGGCCCCGTCGGCCCCGGCGGCCCCGGCGGCGTCGTCGCGCGCGCCGGCGGGCGGGCCCGCCGGGCCGAGCCCGGCCACCGCGAGCGCCTCGCGGACGCGCGTGGACAGCTCGCGGGCCGCCTTCGTGGTGAAGGTGAGCCCGAGCACCTGCTCGGGGCGCACCTGGCCCGTCGCGACGAGGTAGACGACCCGCGCCGCCATCAACGTCGTCTTGCCCGAGCCCGCGCCCGCGACCACGACCGCCGGCTCCAGCGGCGCGCTGACGGCGCGCCACTGCTCGTCGCTCACCGGGTACGGCGCCCGCATCACCCGCTGCAGGTCGGCCGGCGTGCGGATCTCGACCGGGGCGGGACGCCCGGTCGTCACGTCCGGCTCCACCGCCGTGCCCGTCACGAGAGCACCGTCCCGGCGCCCGTGGCGGGGCAGGCGGCGACGAAGGCGCACGTGTCGCAGTGCCCACCGGCACGGGCTCCGAACGACTCGCCGCGCACGACACGGGCGGCGAGCGCCAGCTGCTGCTCGACGAGGCGGCGGCCCGTCGCGTCGGCCTCCTGCGGAGGCTGGGCCTGCACCTTCACGCTGCCGCGCGTCTCCTTGCGCAGCTGCACCAGCTCGGCGCCGCCCGAGCGCGCGGGGCGGTGCTCCGGTGGCAGCAGCTCGTCGGCGGCGCCCAGCTCGACGGCCAGCTGGTAGAGCCCGAGCTGCGGGTGCTCGGCCACCTCGGCGCCGGTCGGGGGGTACTTCCCCGTCTTGAGGTCGACCACCACGACGCGGTGCTGGTCGTCGATCTCGAGGCGGTCGGCGAAGCCGTTGACGACGATGCGCTCGCCGTCGTCGAGGCGCAGCTCGGCGCGCAGGTGCTGCTCGACGCCGAGGACGCGACGCGCGTCGGGCCGGGTGTGCCACCGCAGGAAGCGCAGGAGCGCCGCCCGCGCCTCGGCCCGCTCCCGGGCGCCGGACCACGGGGTGCGGAACGACATCTGCGGCCACACCTCGTCGACGTGGGCCATGAGGTCGTCGACGGCCGCCGGGTCGGCGGGCAGCTCCCCGGTCGCGACGCGCTCGGCGAGCGCGTGGAGCACGAGGCCGAAGCCCTGCGAGGCGCTGCTCACCTGGCTGCCACCGGCCTCGCGCTCGAGGAACCAGCGCAGGGGGCAGACGAGGATCGAGCTCAGCGTGCTGGCCGAGATGCGCAGCGGCTGGTCGGCCGGGCGCACGGGGGTCTCCGCGAACGTCAGGCCGCGGGTGCCCCACCACGTGCCCGGGTCCGCCGAGCGCACGAGCGGACGGCCCTCGGCGTCCCGCGCCGACGCGAGCGCCGCCAGGCGGCGGGCGGCGGCGCGGCGCACCGCCTCCGGCCGCTCGGGGTCGGCGACGGTGCGGCGCAGGTGGGCGACGACGCCCGCCATCGACAGCGGACGGGACGGGCGCCCGACGCGGTGCACCGGGGCGACGCCCGTCTCGGCGAGGAAGCGGGACGGCTGCTCGCCGTCGTCCTCCGGCGAGCGCACCGCGGTGACGACGAGGCGCTCGCGGGCGCGGGTGCACGCGACGTAGAAGAGGCGGCGCTCCTCCATCAGGGCCTCGCGCACCCCCGGTGGCGGCAGGAGGTCGTCCCCCGGCCCGCCGATGCGGTCGGCGCCGAGCAGGGTCACGCGGCGCCGCAGGTCGGGCCACGTCTCCTCCTGCACGTGGGCGACGACCACGAGGCGCCACTCCAGGCCCTTGGACCGGTGGGCGGTGAGGAGCCGGACCGCGTCCCCCCGCACCCCCCGCTCGGCGAGGGTGTCCGACGGGATCTCCTGCGCCACGAGCGTCGCCAGGAAGGAGCCGACGCCGGTGTGGCCCCGCTGCTCCTCCATCTTGGCCGCGCCCTCGAACAGGGCGCAGACCGCGTCGAGGTCGCGGTGGGCCCGCCGGGCGGCCGCCCCGCCCAGGGTCGTCCCCCGGCGCAGCCGCTCGGGCCAGGACGTGCCGGACCACAGGGCCCACAGCGCCTCCTCGGCCGTGCCGCCGCCGTCCACCACGGCGCGGGCCGCCCGCAGGAGGTCGCCGAGGGCCCGCGCCTTCGTCACGCCCGCGACACCGGCCGCGTCGGCGTCGTCGAGCCGCCCCGCCTCCAGCACCGCGTCGCGCAGCACGTCGGCCGAGGACCGGGGGGCACCGCCGCCCGCCGCGGCGCGCGCCCGCTCCTCGGTGCGCACGTGACGGGCCAGCGCCCGCACCTCCGTCGCGTCGAGACCCCCGAGCGGCGACGTCAGCAGCGCCTGCACCTGGCCGGCGTCGACGTACGTCTCCGCCTCGGGGTCGGTGACGTCGAGGTGGACGACCGCCCGCAGCGCGTCGAGCAGGGGCGCGACCGCGGGCTCCCGCACCAGCGGCAGCTCGTCCGCCGCGACCTCCACCGGCACGCCCGCGGCGGACAGCGAGCGCCGCAGCGCCGGCAGCGTCGCCCGGCCCGAGCGGGCCAGCACCGCCATGTCGCCCCACGCCACGCCGTCCTCCAGGTGGGCACGGCGCAGCAGGTCGGCCAGGTGCTCCGCCTCGGCCCGCTCCGTGTCGAAGGTCAGCACCTCGACGCGGTCGCGCGGCGCCCCGGGTGCCGTCACCGGGGCGCTGAAGACCTCTCGGGCGACCGGGTCGATGCTGCCGGCGAGGGAGAGCCGCGAGGCGACGGCCGTGGCCGTGCGGAGCACCCGCGGGCCGAACCGCCGGGTGGTGGCGAGCACCGCGACCGGGGCCGGCGAGCCGTCCGCCTGGGGGAAGGCGCGGGGGAACTCCAGGATGCCGCGCACGTCGGCGCCCCGGAAGCCGTAGATGGACTGGTGGGGGTCGCCCACGGCCACCAGGTCGCGCCCGTCGCCGGCGAGCGCGCGGAGCAGCTCCACCTGGCCGGGGTCGGTGTCCTGGTACTCGTCCACGAACAGGCACGAGTACCGCTCCCGCAGCTCGTCGCGGTGGTCCTCGGCCTCGATGACGGCCCGGCGCACCAGGTCGGCGTAGTCGATCGCGCCCGTGTGGTCGAGGATCGTCAGGTACTGCCCCAGGAAGGCCCCGGCCGCGACGAGCTCGGGGGCATCCGAGCGCCGCCCCAGGTCGACCAGCTCGTCGGCGCTGAGGCCCTTCTCGCGGGCGCGGGCCAGCACGTGGTGGACCTCGCGGGCGAAGCCGCGGGTGCCGACCGCACGCCGCAGCGCGTCGGGCCAGCGCACCGACTCGGGCGCGTCGGTCAGCAGCTCGGCGAGCACCACGTCCTGCTCCGGGGCGGACAGCAGGCGCAGGGGCGCGGCGTACAGCTCCGGCGGCGAGTAGCGGCGGACCAGGCCGTAGGCGAACGAGTGCACCGTCGAGCACAGCGCGGCCTCTGTGGTGCGGCCCAGGCGGGCCGTCACGCGGTCGCGCAGCTGCTCCGCCGCCTTGCGGGAGAACGTGAGCGCGAGGACGGACGAGGGGTCGACGCCCCGGTTCTCCACCCGGTCGACGATCGCCTCGACCAGCGTCGTCGTCTTGCCCGTGCCCGGCCCCGCGAGCACGAGCAGGGGCCCGCCCGGGTGGTCGACGACGCGCTGCTGGTGCTCGTCGAGGGTCGGCACGGCGACGTCGCCCTGCGGGCGCACCAGCTGGTACGCCGGAGCCGCGCCCGCCCCGGCGCGCACTCCCCCGACCGAACCCCCGACGGGCCTCCCGACCGACCCTGCGACTGCCATGCGGACCATCCCAGCACGGCCCACCGACAGCTCCGGGCTCAGGTGCCGCAGAAGGTCTGGTAGTCGCCCGCGTCGGGGCCGGGCTCGGCGTACCGCTCCAGCCCGGGCCGCTCGTCGTACGGCGCCGCCAGCACCTCGAGGAGCCGTTCGAGGGGGGCCAGGTCGCCGTCGGTGGCCGCGGCGAGGGCCTCCTCGACGAGGTGGTTGCGGGGCACGTAGACGGGGTTGACGCGGTCCATCCGGTCCGCGTCCGGCTCCAGCGCGCGCCAGCGATCCAGCCAGGCGTCGACCTCGGGCAGGTCGAGCACGAGCGCGCGCACGGCCTCCACGTCGCCCCGCGCGGCCCGGCCCAGGGCCCGGAAGGCGGTCGTCCAGTCGACGCGCCCGGAGCGCAGCACCTCGAGCAGGTCCTCGGCCAGGTCCATCGTCTCCTCGTCGCCGAGGCCGGTGGGCAGGCCCAGCTTGTCGCGCATCCCGCCGGCCCAGGCCGCGACGTACGCCGTCGCGAACCCGCCGAGCAGGTCGGTCGCCCGGGCGATCGCCGCCTCCTCGTCGGTGTCCAGCAGCGGGAGCAGGGCCTCGGCGAACCGGGCCAGGTTCCACTGCGTGACGGCCGGCTGGTTGCCGTAGGCGTAGCGGCCGCCGCTGTCGATGGAGCTGAAGACGGTGGCCGGGTCGTAGGCGTCCATGAACGCGCACGGGCCGTAGTCGATGGTCTCGCCCGAGATCGTCACGTTGTCGGTGTTCATCACGCCGTGGACGAAGCCGACGAGCATCCAGCGCGCGACCAGCCGCGCCTGCGCCGCGACGACCGCCGAGAACAGCTCCGCGTACGGCTCGTCGGCGTCCGCCAGCTCCGGGTGGTGGACCGCGATGGCGTGGTCGGCGAGCCGGCGCAGCAGGTCGAGGTCGCCGCTGCCCCGCGCGTACTGGAAGCTGCCGACCCGCAGGTGGCTGCTGGCCACGCGCGCGAGGACCGCGCCCGGCAGCGCCGTCTCGCGCTGCACGAGCCGGCCCGTCGCGGTCACCGCCAGCGAGCGGGTCGTGGGGATGCCGAGCGCGTGCATCGCCTCGCTCACCACGTGCTCGCGCAGCATCGGGCCGACGACGGCCCGCCCGTCGCCGCCGCGGGCGAACGGGGTGCGCCCCGAGCCCTTCAGGTGCAGGTCGAAGCGCCGGCCGTCCGCGTCCGCGAGGTCGCCGAGCAGGAGGGCCCGCCCGTCGCCGAGGCGCGGGGAGAACCCACCGAACTGGTGCCCGGCGTACCCCTGGGCGACGGGGAGGGCGCCGTCGGGGACCAGGTTGCCGACGAGGAAGCGGACGCCGTCCGGGCTCCGGAGCACGTCGGGGTCCAGGCCGAGCCGGCGGGCCAGGGGCTCGTTGAGCACGAGCAGACGTGGGTCGGGCGCCTCCTCGGCGCGCCACTCGACCGCGAGCTCCGGGAGGGCGCGCGCGAAGCGGTCACCGAGGGTGGGCAGGGCCGTCGTGGTGGTCACCCCTCCCAGGCTACGACGCGCCCGGCGACGCCCCGGCCCGCGACGGTCCGGGACGGTCGCGCCGAGCCCGTCCCGCCGGACCGCTCAGCCGACGGGCGCCACGCCGCCCTCGCGGGCGACGATCTCGCGGGCGAGCGTCTCCCACCGCGCGTACGCGTCGGGGTAGGCCGAGCGCTGCACCGCCTGCGCCGCCTGCGTGACGGGCATCGACTGCCAGCCGGCGATGTCGAGCAGACCCGGGTTCGGGGTGTGGGCGGCGACGCCGTAGAACGCCTTCGAGGCGAGCACCGGGTCCTGCACCTGCGCCTGCGTGCCCCAGCCCTGCGACGGGCGCTGCTGGAACAGGCCGAGGGAGTCGCGGTCGCCGTAGTCGACGTTGACGAGGGTGGACTCCTGCATGGCCGTGGCGAGCGCGACGACCCACCCCCGCTCGGGCACGCCGGCGCCCTTGCCGACCGCGATGATCGTGCGCGCGTTGGCCTTCTGGGCCTCCGACAGGGAGTCGTACGTCGAGCCGGGCGGCTGCGTGCCGCCGGTCCCGAACAGCGCGGCCCACGTCTGCGGCCCGGCGACGCCGTCGACCGCCAGGCCGCGGGCGGACTGGAACGCGCGGACCGCCCCGGCGGTCGCGGGCCCGAGGTCGCCGTCGGCGTCCAGCGCCGCGCCCCGGGCGTTCAGCAGCGTCTGCAGGGCCTGCACCGCCGGCCCGCGGTCGCCCTCGCGCAGGGTCACGACGAGGGCCCCGATCGTCCGGGGCCCGGCGACGCCGTCGGCGGTGAGGCCGCGGTCGGTCTGGAAGGTGGTCACGGCGGCGCGCGTGCCCGAGCCGTACTGCCCGTCGGCCGCGGTCGCCCGCCCGTGGTGCGTCAGCAGGTGCTGCACCGCGGTGACGTCGGGGCCGGTCGAGCCCGTCGTCAAGGTCGGGTGCCGCGTGCGCCGCGCCCGGCGCACCGGTGAGCAGCGCCAGGGCCAGCAGCGGCGCCAGCAGCGCCAGCAGCGCGCGGCGCGGGCCGCGGACGCGGCGCGGCCGGTCGCGACGCGGCGTCAGGTGGTCAGGTCGTCCGTCCCGAGAGGAAGCCATGCGCCCCAGTCGAGCACGCCCGCCGGGACCGGGGAACCCGCCGCGGGGCGGAGATCTCCGCCCCGTCCGGTACGACGCGGGGCGCGAGCGCCCTCAGCCGCGGCCGTAGCGGCCGCGGCGGTGCACCAGCGGGGCGTCGGCCGCCGCGGACGCGTCGCCGGCGGCTGCGGCGGCGTCCGGCGCGGGCTCCAGGTGGGTCTCCTCGACGACGCAGGTGACGAGGCGCGACCAGCCGACCTCCGTCGCCGACTCGAGCCGCACGCCGGCCCAGCCCTCGGCACCGTCGAGCCGGGGGCCCCACGCGGTGGGGGTGAAGGTCGCCTGACGGAACGGGCCGCCCGGGGCGGGGGCCAGCCCGGCGAAGACCTCGGCGAGGTCGCGGTGACGCCAGCGCAGCAGCTGCACGACGGCACGGCCCGTCTCCTCGAGCGCGTCGGTGAGGTCGGCGTCGGGGTCGAGCAGGGCCAGCACGCGCCCGGGCTCGCCGTGGGCGACCATCAGCGAGCTCACGGTCAGGCCCGCCCGATCCGCCCCCTCCCCCGCGGTCCACAGCGTCACGGCGCCGCCGAGACGACCGCGGAGACGGCGGACGGGGTCGCGTCCGGGCTCGGGGTCGGCGAACGGGTGGGTGGTGTGGATCGTCACGACGCCGCCACCCCCGCCCGCGGCACGGTCAGCTCCCACTCCGTGCCGAACGAGCCGGTGGCGAGCTCCGCCGTGCCGCCCAGGTCGGCCAGACGTCCCCGCACCGACCCGGAGACCCCCAGCCGGCCCGCGGCCTCGGCCTCCTCCAGCCTGCCCGCGGGGATGCCGGGTCCCTCGTCGCGGACCGTCAGCACGACGCTGTCCCCCAGGTCCTCGAGCAGCACCCAGGCCGGGGCGTCGTCCCCGACGTGCACGGCCACGTTGTCGAGGCACGCCCCCGCCGCGGCGACGAGCTCGGCCACCACGTCCGCCGGGAGGCGCACGGGCACACCGGGCGTCACGACCGCGACGCGGGGCCGGTCGCGGTGCCCCAGCTCCTCCACCGCGCCGGCGAGGTCGACCTCGTCGCGCGCGCCGGCGCCGGGGGTGGTGAGGGTGTCCTGCTGGCGGATGAGGGCGCGCAGGGCGGCCTCCTGCTCGCCGGCGAGCCGGGCCAGCTCGGCGCCGCCCGGGCCCAGGTCGGCGCCGCGGCGCTGGGTCAGCGCGAGCACCTGCAGCACGCCGTCGTGGACGGCCCGCGCGAGCCGGGCGCGCTCCGAGGCGACGGCGGCCTCCCGCTCCGCGCGGTCCCGCTCGGCGGCCATGCGCTGCAGCGACTCGCAGAGGTAGCCGACCAGCGGCGCCCCGATGCCGATGAGGAAGAGGTGGCCGTAGTTCGTCTGGCTCAGCTCCTGGCGCACCGACACGTCGGCGGCGATGAGCACCACGGCGGCCACCAGGCCCCCGCGCCAGCGCCAGTGCACGGCCCAGGCCAGCAGCGCGCCCATGATCCAGAAGCCGGGGATGGTGGCCCGCAGGCCCTCGCCCTTGACGGGGAGGCTGACGAGGAGGAGGGCGGCGGTCACCGTCAGGTCGAGCACGAGCAGCACCGCGCGGCGCCGGGCGGGTACGGCGTACCCCCACACCGCGACGGCGGTCCACCCGACCATCAGCAGCAGGCTCGCCCACAGCGCCCACGCGACCTGGGCGTTGTCGCGCCGCACCACGTTGAGCGCGACGGCGTTGACGAGCAGCACCACCCGCAGCACCGCGAGGGCGCGGAACATGCGGTCCTCGACCGCGACGGCGGCGGCGTCGCGCCAGCCCGGCGGGAGGATGCGGAGTCGGCCCGCCACGGGGTCAGGACGCCTTGCGGTCCTCGGGGGCGCCCCGGTCGGCCTCGGGCGCGTCCGACTTCTTGGCGTCGGCCTTCGCTCGGCTGGCGTAGACGTCGACGTACTCCTGGCCGGAGAGCTCCATGATCGCGTACATGATCTCGTCGGTGACGGAGCGCAGGATGTAGCGGTCGCCGGACATGCCCTCGTAGCGGGAGAAGTCGAGCGGGGCGCCGAAGCGGACGGTGGGGCGCGCCATGCGGCCGAACTTCTTGCCGGGGGGCGCCACGGTGTCGGTGTCGATGACGGCGACGGGGATGACGGGCACGCCGGTCTCCAGCGCGAGACGGGCCACGCCCACCTTGCCGCGGTAGAGCCGACCGTCGTGGGAGCGGGTGCCCTCGGGGAAGATCCCGAACAGCTCGCCGCGTCCCAGCACGGCCTTCGCGGACGTCAGCGCGCCCTCGGCGGCGTTGGCGCCCGAGCGGTCGATGGGGATCTGGCCGGCGCCGGAGAAGAAGGTGCGCTGCAGCCGGCCCTTGACGCCGCGGCCCGTGAAGTACTCCGACTTCGCGACGTAGCTGACGCGGCGGGGGATCACGAGCGGCGTGAACAGCCAGTCCGCGTAGGAGAGGTGGTTGCTCGCGAGGATGGCGGGGCCCTCGGCGGGCACGTTCTCGGCGCCGTCGCTGCGGGGCCGGAACACGACGCGCAGCACGGGCCCCAGGGCCACGAGCTTCAGGAACCAGTAGAACACCGTCAGACCTCCTCCGGACCGGGCCGTCGCCTGCCCGCGGTCCGCCCGCGACACGACCGACTCGAACCCTAGACCCTGCGCGGCCCCGGGCAGAATGCCCGCCATGGCCATCCACCCGCTCGCGCACCCCTTCTCCGCGCCCTCCCGTCCCGACCTCACGGGCGGGCGCCGCGTCGGCGTGCTGCTCAGCCACGGGTTCACCGGCTCCCCCGCCTCGATGCGGCCGTGGGGCGAGGCGCTCGCCGAGCGCGGGTACGCCGTGGAGGTGCCGCGGCTGCCGGGGCACGGCACGACCTGGCAGGAGATGAACCGCACCGGGTGGGCCGACTGGTACGGCCACCTCGAGCGCACCTTCACCACGCTCGCCGACGCCTGCGACGCCGTCGTCGTCGGCGGCCTGTCGATGGGCGGCGGCCTCGTGCTGTCCCTGGCCGCCCGCCACCCGGAGCGCGTCGCCGGGGTCGTCCTCGTGAACCCGGCCGTCACCACCACGAACAAGCAGCTGCGCGCCGTGCCCGTGCTGCAGCACCTCGTGCCGTCGGTCGCCGGCATCGGCAACGACATCGCCAAGCCGGGGGCCGACGAGCACGGCTACGCCCGCACCCCGCTGCGCGCGCTGGCCTCGATGACGCGGGGCTGGCGCACCGTGCAGGCCGAGCTCGAGCGCGTCGAGGCGCCCGTCCTGCTGTTCCGCTCGCAGGTGGACAAGGTGGTCGACCCGTCGTCGGCGGCCCTCGTCCGCGCCCGCGTGCCCCAGGTGGAGGAGCGGGTGCTGGAGCGCAGCTTCCACGTCGCGACCCTCGACCACGACGCCGAGCGCATCGTGGAGGAGTCGGCGGAGTTCGTCGCCCGCGTGACCGCCTGAGGTCACCGGCCGCCGGTCCGTCCGCCACGGGGGGTCGTGGGCGGCCCCGCGTGCCTACACTCGTCGGGTGAACCGCGGCAGCGAGGACGAGGCCTGGCGGGCCATCGTCGAGAACTACGGCGACCGCGCCGAGATCGACGACGACGCGTGGCCCGCCGACGCGTCCCGGCCGGACGGCGGCCCCGGCTCCCGGGGCTCCCGCGACGTCCCCGGCGACGTCCTGCCCGGCGACCTCGCCGATGCCGACGACCCGCAGGGCGAGCTTCCCGACGACCTGCTGGACGACCTGCCCGACGACGTGCCCGCCGGTGTGGCGGCCCCGCCCGTCCGGGAGCCGATCGAGGACCGGTTCGTGCCGCCCGTCCCCCCGCCGCTGCCCCGGCCGTCCCCGCCGCGGCTGATCGCCTGGCTCGGGGTGCTCGGCATGCCGGCGCTCCTGGTGCTGTCGCTGCTGCTCGGCGTCGTGCTGTGGCCGGTCGTCTCCTCGTTCATGGTCGTCTGGTTCCTCGGCGGTTTCGCCTACCTCGTCGCCTCGATGCCCACCCAGCGCGTCGACGACGACGGCGACGACGGCGCGGTCGTCTAGCGGGTCAGGCGTCGGCCGCGAGGGCGGCGACGCCCACGATCGCGGCCTCGGGGCCCAGCTCGGCGGCGCGGACCGGCGGCACCGCGCGGTACGGCGCGCCCACCAGCGAGCGCGACAGCGCGGCGCGGGCCGGCTCGAGCAGGCGGTCACCCGCCGCCGAGACACCTCCGCCGACGACGACCACGTCGGGGTCGAGCGCCGCCACGAGGTTGGCCAGGCCGACACCGAGCCAGTCGCCGACCGCCCGGAACGCCTGCAGCGCGACCAGGTCGTCGGCCTCCGCGGCGTCGGTGACCATGGGGCCCGTCAGTCGTTCGGCGACCCCGCCGCACCAGTCGTCGAGCAGCGTCGGCTCGCGACCGACCCGTGCGCGGGCGAAGGCGACGAGGGCGTTGCCGCTGCAGTACTGCTCCCAGCAGCCCCGCCCACCGCACTCGCAGGGCTCCCCGTCGGGCACGACCTGCTGGTGGCCGAACTCCCCGGCCATGCCGTTGCGACCGCGGAGCAGCCGCGGCCCGGCGCCGGCGTCGAGCACGACGGCCCCGCCGAGGCCGGTGCCCACCGTGATGGTGACGGCCAGCGACGCGCCGCGCGCAGCGCCGTGCAGCTGCTCGGCCCAGGCGGCGGCGTTCGCGTCGTTGTCGAGGCGCACCGGCGCTCCGAAGCGCTCCGCCAGGCGCTGGCGGACGGCCTCGCCCCGCCACGGCAGGTGGGGGGCGAACATGACCCGCTCCCCCGCGCCGTCGACGAACCCGGCGGCGGCGACGCCGACCGCGGCGACGGGTCGGCCGTCGGTGACCTCCTCGACCGCCTCCGCGACGGTGCTCTCCAGCAGCAGGACGCTGCTCTCCCGGCCGGGGGTACGCCGTACCGCGACCGCCTCGAGCCGCCCGTCCGGCGCCACGACGCCCGCGAGGATCTTGGTGCCGCCGACGTCCACGCCGATCCGGACGCCGTCGGGGTCGGAGCGGGGGCCGGCCTGCGTGCTCACGCCGTCACCGGCGGGCGAGGTCGGCCGCGCCGATCATCCCGGCGTCGTTGCCGAGCACGGCGCCGAGGATCGCGGGGGCCGGGCGGAAGCCGCGGCCGCTGAGCGTGTGCGCGAAGCGGTCGCGCAGGGGCGCGAGCAGCAGCTCCCCCGCGGCCGAGACGCCACCTCCGACGACGACCATGCCGGGGTCGAGCACGGCCACGAGCGAGGAGACGCCCTCCCCGAGCCAGTGCCCCAGCTCGGTCAGCTGCTCGAGGCAGAAGGGGTCGCCCTGCTGGGCCAGCTCGGTGATGAGCGGTCCCGTGATGCCGCTCGGGTCGCCGCCGGCGCGGTCGAGCAGCGGGCGCGCGAGCAGCGACCCGCCCACCGCGTCGGCCTTGGCCTCGCGCACCAGGGCGGACCCGCTCGCGTACTGCTCCCAGCAGCCGTGGTTGCCGCACCCGCACAGCCGCCCGCCGTGCACGAGGCGCAGGTGGCCGATCTCGGCGGCGATGCCGAAGGCCCCGCGCCGCAGCTCGCCGTCCGCGACGATGCCGCCACCGACGCCGGTGCCGACCGTCACGAGGAGCATGTCGCCGGTGGCCGAGCCGTGGCCGGCGCCGAACACGTACTCACCCCAGGCTGCGGCGTTCGCGTCGTTCTCGACCACCACGGGCAGGCCGGTCCGCTCGCTGAGCTGGCGGCCCAGCGGCTGGTCGCGCCAGGCGATGTTGGGCGCGAACAGCACCGTGGAGCGGCCGGCGTCGATGAACCCGGCGGCGCCGATGCCCACGTGCTCGACCGGGTGCTCCGCGCGCAGGTCGTCGACGAGGCACGCGACGGTGTCGACGATGGCCTCGGGGTCGGTGGCCGGGGACTCGGCGCGCAGGCGGGCGAGGATGCGGCCCGACTCGTCGACGACACCGCCGGCGATCTTGGTGCCGCCGATGTCGATGCCGCAGGAGAGGCTCACCGGGGTCCGCCCGTCGTGTCGTCGTCGAGGTCGATGTGCTCGAGGCCGTTCGCCCGCCCGCCGGGGTGCCCACCGGGGCGGGGACCGGGGTGCCCACCGGGGTGGGGACCGTCGGGGCGGGCCTCGGCGGCCGCGTTGAGGATCCCGGCGGCGGCCTGCAGCAGCGACGCCGCGGCGGCGGTCAGGTGGGTCCGCACCTCGGGAGTCACGGCGTGCCGCAGGGCGTGCGCTCCGCGGCACACGGGGCACCAGGCGCACTCGGCCGCGCCGCCCGTCGTACCGGCTCCCGGGGCACCGGGCAGTTGCTCTGCGTACGGGTCTGCGTACGGGTCTGCGTACGGGTCGGCGTACGGGTCGTGGGGCGGACCGGCCTGCGGGTCGGGGTGGGCGCCCAGCCCGTGGTCGCGGGCCCAGTCGGAGAACGCGCCGAAGAGCTTCACCGCCTCCTCGCCGACGCTGCCGACGGCGGCGTCGCGGGCGGCGGCGTCGTCGGGGCCGGGATCGGGCGCGCCCGCCCCGTGGTCGGTGGGGGCGCCGGGGGCCTCCCGGTCGTCGTGACCCTTCACGTCGTCTTCTCCTCGAATCGCACGACCAGCTCCCCCCGCTCGACCCGGGCACCCGCGATGCGCAGGCGTGCCAGCCCGACGGGCAGGGTCAGCAGGCGACGATACGACCCGACCGTCACCACCAGCTCGTCGCCGGTGCGCGCGAGGGCGACGTCGCTGCGCTCGACCAGCGGCAGGGTGAGCCGCACGGTGGCGGTCCCCTCCCCGCGCTGGACCGCGTACGGCCCGGGACCCACGGGCACGGCGAGCGGGTCGGCCTCGCCGTGCACGTCGGCCACGAGGGCCGCGAGGGCCTCGGCGCCCACCGGCTCCTCCGCGCGGTAGACCGAGCGCCACACCGGCAGGCCGGCGAACGACTCGTCGGCCTCGGCGAGCACCGCCGCCTGGGCCCGAGCCCACCCGGCACGCCACGCGTCGGCGCCGTCGTCGGCGGGGAAGACCCGGTTGGCGACGACCCCGTCGACGCGGTAGCCGAACAGCGAGAGCATGGTCCACGAGCGGCGCGCCTCGGCGAGCACGACCCGCTCCGGCGTCAGCACGAGGCGCACCGAGGCCCGGGGCCCGGTCAGCAGGGCGTGCACCTCGGCCAGCTCGGCGTGCAGCCGCTCGAGGGCGTCGAAGACGCCGTCGCCCGGCATGGGCACGCCGGCGGCCCGGGTCAGCACCGGCTTGAGCGCCCGCACCACCGTGCGCTGGGCGGGGAAGATCCGCTGGACGTACCAGCCGAGCGCCTCGGGCAGCGCCAGCAGCCGCAGCGTCTCCGCGGTCGGCGCGCAGTCGACGACGATCACGTCCCAGCGCCCCGAGCGGGCCTGCAACCGCAGCTCGAGCAGCGCCAGCACCTCCTCGGCGCCGGGCAGGACGGTCAGCTCCTCGGCGGCGACCCGGTCGACGCCCACGACGTCGAGCACGGAGAGCAGGTAGCGCTGCACCTCCGCCCACGACTGCTCGAAGCGCAGCTGGGCGTCGACCTGCTGCACCCACAGGCCGTCGGCGACGGGGGTCGGCTCGGCGCCCACGGGCACGCCGTACGCGTCGGCGAGCGAGTGGGCCGGGTCCGTGCTGAGCACCAGGGTGCGCGCGCCGCGCGCGGCGGCGAGGGCCGCCGTACCCGCTGCGAGGGTGGACTTGCCGACCCCGCCCTTCCCGGTGAGGAGCAGGACGCGCGGCTCGTCAGCCAAGGGCCTCGACGCGCTTCTTGAGACCCTTCAGGGCCGTGTCGATGAGGATCTTCTCGCCCTTGCGCCGCAGCATGCCGATGAGCGGGATCGTGACCTCCAGCGACAGGCTGTAGGTCACCTCGGTCGAGCCGTCGCCCTGGTCCCGCAGCACGTAGGAGCCGTCGAGGGCGCGCAGGATGCCGCCCTCGGCGAGGGTCCAGGTGACCTCGCGGTCGCCGTGCCACTCGTAGGCCAGCGTGTACTCGTCCTTGATCGGGGCGACGTCGAGCACGAAGCGGACCTCGCGCGCACGCTCGCCGGCGGCGCCGGGGGTGACGACCTCGACCGACTTCATGCCGGTGGCCCACTGCGGGTACGCCGGGAAGTCGGCGATGACGGCCATGACGACCGAGGGCGGCGCGTCGATCACGATCGTGGACGACGTCTGCTCTGCCACTGCGACCTCCCAGGCCTCCGGAACCACCACCGCGGTGGGTCTGCGGTCTGACGCCCGGCGAGCGTACCGGATCGCGGTGGCCTCCGATCGCGGCGGTAACGTGCACCGCGGATCACCCCCGACACCTGCGTCCCCGAGCAGCCAGGAGCCCCTCTGTGCGCGAGTACTCCACCCCGATGACGATCGAGATCCCGGGCACCGGGAACCTCACCGACGACGTCGTGCGCAACGCCGCCGAGGCTCCCGACGCCGTCGTCTTCAGCCGGCCCGACGGGTCCGGCGGGTGGGCGGACGTCACCGCGGCGACCTTCCTCGCGGAGGTCACGGCGGTCGCCAAGGGTCTCGTCGCCGCCGGGGTGCAGCCGGGCGACCGGGTGGTGCTGCTGTCGAAGACCCGCTACGAGTGGACCCTGGCCGACTACGCCATCTGGTTCGCGGGCGCGGTGACGGTGCCGGTCTACGAGACGTCGTCCGCCGAGCAGGTGGCCTGGATCGTCGCCGACTCCGGCGCCGTCGCGGTGCTCGCCGAGACCGCCGACCACGTCGCCCGCGCCGCCGAGGCGCGCGAGCAGGCCCCGGCGCTCGCGCACGTCTGGTCCTTCGACGACGACGCCGTCGGCGTCCTCACCACCCTCGGCGGCGACGTGAGCGACGCCGACCTGGAGGCGCGCCGCACGACGAGCGGCCCCGACGACCTCGCGACGCTCATCTACACGTCGGGCACCACGGGACGCCCCAAGGGGTGCGAGCTGACGCACGGCAACTTCATGTTCGAGCTGGGGGTCGCGGTCGACGAGCTCGACGACCTCTTCGACGAGGGCGCCTCCACCCTCCTCTTCCTCCCGCTGGCGCACGTGTTCGCCCGGATCATCCAGGTCGGCTGCGTCAAGGCACGCGTGCGGATGGGCCACTCCAGCGACATCAAGACCCTGGTCGCCGACTTCGGCGTCTTCCAGCCCCACTTCATCCTCGCGGTGCCGCGGGTGTTCGAGAAGGTGTTCAACACCGCCAGCCAGAACGCGGCCGCCGACGGCAAGGGCAAGATCTTCGACCGCGCCGCCGACGTCGCCATCGCGTGGTCCCGGGCCCTCGACCAGGGGCGCCCCTCGCTCGCGCTGCGGCTGCAGCACGCCCTGTTCGACAAGCTGGTCTACGGCAAGCTGCGGGCCGCGCTGGGTGGGCAGTGCCGGTACGCCGTGTCGGGTGGCGCGCCGCTCGGGGAGCGGCTCGGCCACTTCTACCGCGGCATCGGCCTCGGCGTGCTCGAGGGCTACGGCCTCACCGAGACGACGGCCGCGCTCACGGTGAACCTCCCCGACGCCCAGAAGATCGGGTCCGTGGGCCGGCCGCTGCCGGGCACGGCGGTGCGGGTGGCCGACGACGGCGAGCTGCAGTTCCGCGGCGGCCAGGTCTTCCGCGGCTACTGGGGCAACCCGGAGGCGAGCGCCGAGGCGCTGGACGCCGACGGCTGGTTCCGCACCGGCGACGTCGGCGAGGTCGACGACGAGGGATTCGTGCGGATCACCGGGCGCAAGAAGGAGATCATCGTCACGGCGGGCGGCAAGAACGTCGCCCCGGCGGTGCTCGAGGACCGGCTGCGCGCCCACTTCCTCGTCTCCCAGTGCATGGTCGTCGGTGACGGCCAGCCGTTCGTCGGCGCCCTCGTCACCATCGACCCCGAGTCCTTCCCTGCCTGGGCCCAGGCGCACGGCAAGACCGGCGAGATCGCCGACCTGGTGGACGACCCCGACCTGGTGGCGGCCATCGAGAGCGCGGTGGACGACGCCAACAAGGCCGTCTCGAAGGCCGAGGCCATCCGCAAGTTCTCGATCCTGCCCGTCGACTGGACCGAGGAGGGCGGGCAGCTGACGCCCAGCCTGAAGCTGAAGCGCAACGTCGTGATGCGCGAGTTCCGCGCCGAGGTGGAGGGGCTCTACGGCTCCTGAGAACCCGGCCCGACAGGCCGGTCTAGACCACACTTGGGACTTTCGGCCACCTCCTGCGCGAAACCGCTCTGCCCGACGGGCCCGTCGGGCAGGGTGAAGCGTGGAGGGGTCGGCGCCGCGTGTCAGCGCGCGGCGGGCACGCACGTCCTCCCACACGCACGTTCCCCCTTGGAAGGACCCGCTCCCCCATGGATCGACGCAGGATCCTGCTCGTCGTCGCGGCCGTCGTCGCCGCGCTCGGGCTCGCCATCGTCTTCGTCTACGCCCGCCAGGCCGACGCCCGCGCGGACGAGCGGTACGACGCCGTCGACGTCTACAAGGTCGTCAAGCCGATCGAGATCGGCGAGACCTTCGACGCCGCACTGGCCGGGGGCAAGATCGAGCAGCAGGCGGTCCCCCGGGGCCAGCTCCTCGAGGGCTACGTGACCTCGGAGAACGCCACCTCCCTGGAGGGCCAGCTCGCCGCGATGGACATCGCGCCGGGCGAGCAGGTCACCACGGCGAAGTTCGCCGAGGAGGTGCGCACCGGCGTGGTGCTCCCCGTCCCCGAGGGCATGCTGGGCCAGTCCGTCGAGCTCGACGACCAGGGTCGCGTCGCCGGCTTCGCCAGCCCCGGCGACTCCGTGGCGGTCCTCGTGGCCACCGGGTCCTCCGCCGCCGTCGTCCTCGTGCCGGAGACCCAGGTGCTCGCCGTCGGCTCCTCGTCCCCCATCGCCTCCCCCGAGACGCAGGGCGAGGAGGGCGCGACGCAGGAGAACGCCGTCGCCAACACCGTGGTCACCCTCGCCCTCACCCCCGAGGGCGCGCTCGACCTCACCGCCGCCATCGATGCCGGCTCGACCATCACCCTGGCGATCCGCGGCGAGGGCGTCCAGCTGGAGCGCGGCCAGACCGTGCCCGGCTCGACCGCCCTCTCCCCCTGATCCCCGGCCCCGGCGCCGCGGCCCCCGCCGCACGCCAGGGACGTCAGCACCACTGACCCGAACGAGGAGACCATGCCCGTCGTCGTCGACCCCGACAGCTCGACCCTCAGCGAGCTGCTGACCGCACTGCCCCCGGGCGGCCACGGGATGGACAGCACGGAGAAGCTCGCCGCCTGGCTCGACAACCGGCCCGACGAGTACGTCGCGGTCATCGGCCCCGGCGTGGACCTCGCCGTCGCCCTGGAGATCTGCGAGACCCTCCGCTTCACCCGCCCGACCGTCAGCGTCGTCGTGGTCCGCGACCACGTCGACACCGACGTGCTGACGAAGGCGATGCACGCCGGCGTCCGCGACGTCGTGCCGGGCACCGACCTCGCCGCCATCAGCGGGGCCGTCGAGCGCGCCTACCAGCTCTGGATCGCCCTGCGCGGTCCCGGGGGCGTCGCCCGCCAGGGCCGCATCGCCGCCGTGTTCTCGCCCAAGGGCGGCGTCGGCAAGACGACCGCCGCCGTCAACCTGGCCCTGGCGCTGGCGGACCGCGGCGCCCGGCAGGTCTGCCTCGTCGACCTCGACCTGGCCTTCGGCGACGTCGCGATCACCCTGCAGCTGTTCCCCTCGCACTCCATCGAGCACGCGGTCGGCTCCGAGGAGGCCCTCGACTTCCGCCTGCTCGAGCCCATGCTGACGCGGCACGAGGACTCGTTGATGGTGCTCGCTGCCCCCAGCACCCCGGACGCCCGGGACCGGATCACCCCGACGCTCGTCGCGCGCACCCTCCGGGTGCTGGCGGAGAACTTCGACTTCGTCGTGGTCGACACCGCACCCGCGTTCGACGAGCTGACGCTGACCGCGCTCGACGAGACCGACGAGTGCGTCATGGTTGCCACGCTGGACGTGCCGACGCTGAAGAACGTCAAGGTGGCGCTGGAGACGATGGACGCCCTCGGCATCGCCCAGGGCCACCGCCACCTGCTCCTCAACCGGGCCGACGACGAGGTCGGGATCAGCGCCGAGAAGGTCGAGGCCATCCTCGGTCTCGAGATCGCCGCCCAGGTCGCCACCTCCGTCGAGATCGCCGCCGCCACCAACGCCGGGCGTCCCATCGTCGCGGCCAAGCCGGAGCACGGGTCGAGCACGCAGTTCGTGCAGCTCGCCGCCCGCCTCGCCGGCACCTCCGCGCCGGGCCACCCGGCGTCCCCCACCACGTCGAACGCGTCGGAGGAGCCGCGCGACGAGCGGCGCTTCTTCCGCCGCCGGAGGTGAACCACCCATGAGCACCCTCGCCGAGCGCCTCGCCGCCGCCGCCGCCCGCCGCCAGACCACCCGCCCCGCGACCGGCGCCCCCGCCGACTCCCCCGCGGTTCCCACGAGCGGTGGGGCCGCGCCCACCGCGAGCGTGCCCGCCGACGCCGCCGCGTCCGCCGTACCGGCCGGGGCGGAGCAGCCCGCCGCGGACCCGAGCGTCGGTGACGTCGACACCACCATCTCCCGCTCCATCGGCGCGCTGGGCGAGAGCGCCGCATCCGCGACCCCCGCGGCCTCGAGCAAGCCCGTCCCGTCCAAGGGTCGCGCCGAGGCGCCCGGGCGCCACAAGCCGCCGGTGCCCGCCGCGGCGACGCGGCCCGAGGCCACCTCGCCGGCCTCCTCCGGCGCCCGGCGCGTGCTCGCCGCGCAGCAGAACGACCGGATCGAGGAGGTCAAGGCCGGCGTCCACGCCCAGCTGCTGCAGCAGCTGGGGCCGCAGCTGTACGACGCGAAGATGGACCAGGCCGAGCTCGACGCCCGGGTGCGCGCGGTGCTCCAGGACGTGCTGGCCACGCAGGAGCGGCCGCTGAGCAACGCGGACCGCGTGCGGGTGACGCAGGAGATCAGCGACGACGTCCTGGGCTACGGCCCGATCGAGGTGCACCTGCGCGACCCCGAGGTCTCCGAGATCATGGTCAACGGGCCCCACCAGGTGTGGGTGGAGCGCAGCGGCCGCATCGTGCCCGTCGAGTCGACGTTCGCGGACGAGGCCCACCTGCGGCGCATCATCGACAAGATCGTCTCCCGGCTCGGCCGTCGTGTGGACGAGGCCAGCCCGATGGTCGACGCCCGCCTCCCCGACGGCAGCCGTGTCAACGCCGTCGTCCCGCCGCTGGCGATCGACGGCTCCGCGCTGACCATCCGCAAGTTCGCCGCCGACCCGCTGACGGTCGACGACCTCATCGCGTTCGGCTCGCTCACCCCGCGCACGGCCGACTTCCTCGAGGCCTGCGTGAAGGGGCGCCTCAACATCATCGTGTCGGGCTCGACGGGCGCCGGGAAGACCACCACGCTCAACGTCCTCTCCTCCTTCATCCCCACCGACGAGCGCATCGTGACGATCGAGGACGCCGCCGAGCTGCAGCTGAAGCAGGACCACGTGGTGCGGCTCGAGTCGCGGCCGCCGAACGTGGAGGGCAAGGGCGAGGTCTCGATCCGCGACCTCATGAAGAACAGCCTGCGCATGCGACCCGACCGCATCATCGTGGGCGAGGTCCGCGACGCCTCGGCGCTCGACATGCTGCAGGCGATGAGCACCGGTCACGACGGCTCCATCGCGACCGCCCACTCGAACGGCCCGCGCGACACCCTCTCCCGCATCGAGACGATGGTGCTGATGGCGGGCATGGACCTGCCGATGCGCGCCATCCGCGAGCAGATGGCCTCCGCGATCGACCTGATCGTGCACCAGACCCGGCTCAAGGACGGCTCGCGCCACATCACCCACATCACCGAGGTGGAGCGGATGGAGGGCGACGTCGTCACCCTCCAGGACATCTTCGTCTACGACCACGGTGCGGGCTTCGACACGAACGGCAAGTCGCTGGGGCGCCTCAGGTCGACCGGTCTCCGGCCGAAGTTCCTGGAGAAGATGACGTACCACAACGTCACCGTCGACCCCATGCTCTTCGCCCTGGACAGGTTCTGATGCCCCACCCCCGCCCCCTCCCGCGGGCCGCGACGCTGACCGGCGCCGTGCTGCTCGGCGTGCTCGCCCTGGGCGCCGGCCCCCCGTCCGCCCTGGCGGCCGAGCCGGGCGAGGTCTCGATCGACCTGATGGAGCCGGGCGAGGACTCGCTGCGCGTCCTGGTCTCGCTGCCCGACGGCGCCGAGGCCGACCTGGACGAGGTCGCCGTCACGCTGGACGGCGAGGAGGCCGACGTCACCGCCTCCGTGGCGGGCGACGAGGTCCGTCGTACCGCCGTGCTCGCGATCGACACCAGCACCTCGATGGCGGGCGAGCGGATCGAGGCGGCCGAGGCGGCCGCGCGCACCTTCGTGGCGTCGGTGCCCGAGGACGTCTTCGTCGGGGTCGTCACCTTCGACGGCGAGGCCCGCACGGTCCTGTCGCCCACCCGGGACCGCGCCGCGGCGACCACGGCCGTCACCGACCTGGAGATGGACGAGGACACCGCCCTGTACGACGGCGTGCAGGCCGCCGTGTCCCTCACCGGCACCGAGGGTGCCCGGCAGGTGCTGCTCCTCTCCGACGGCCAGGACAGCGTGGGCGGCTCCCTGCCCGCTGCGGTCGACACGCTGCGCGCCTCAGGCGTGCGCGTCGACGCCGTCGCGCTCGACGACGACGCCTCGCCGCGCGCCCTGACCGACCTCGCCGTCGCCTCGGGCGGGACCGTCGTCGCCGCCGACCCCGGCAGCCTGGCGAGCGTGTTCGCCGGCCAGGCCGAGACGCTGGCCAACCAGCTCGTCCTCGACGTCACCGTCCCGCCGGGCGTCGACTCCGCGACCGCTCCCATCGCCGTCAGCGTGGGCACGAGCAGCGGCCGGTCGCTCGCCGCCTCCGCCCTCGCCCCGCTCGGCGACCTCGGCTCCGCGGCCGCCCCTCGGGGCCCCGACCTCGCCGCGGCGCCCTCGTCACGCTCCGGCACGACGCTCCCCTCGTGGGCCATGTACGCCGGCATCGCCGTCTTCGGGGTGGGCATCCTCGGCGCCCTCGCGCTCGCCGTGCCCCGCCGCCGCGGTCCGATGACACCGGCCGAGCGGGTCACGACGTACACCGAGGCTGTCAGCGCCCGGGCGGACGTCGGCCGTCCGGCGGACAGCGGACGCCGCGAGCCCGACGCCGCGCTCGCCCAGGCCAAGGACGCCGCGAGCCAGGTGCTGCAGCGCAACCAGGGACTGGAGTCGGCGATCTCCGCACGCCTCGAGGGCGCCGGCAGCCCGCTCAAGCCGGCCGAGTGGCTCCTGGTGCACGTGGCGTTCTTCGTGGGCGCCGGCGTCGTGGGCCTGCTCGTCGGTGGGGGCAACCTGCTGGTCGGCCTGCTGTTCCTGGTCGCCGGCGCCGTGCTGCCCTGGGTCCACCTCGGGCGGCGGCGCACCAAGCGGCGCAAGCGGTTCGACTCCGCCCTGCCCGACACCCTCCAGCTGATGTCCGGAGCGCTCTCGGCCGGCCTCTCGCTGGCCCAGGCCTGCGACACGATCGCACGCGACGGGCAGGAGCCCGTCGCCAGCGAGTTCAAGCGGGTACTGGTGGAGACGCGCCTCGGTGTGGGCGTGGAGGACGCGTTGACCGACGTGGCCGACCGCTTCGAGAGCAAGGACTTCCGATGGGTGGTGATGGCGATCCGCATCCAGCGCGAGGTCGGCGGCAACCTGTCGGAGCTGCTGCAGACGGTGGCCGGCACCATGCGCGAGCGGGAGTACCTGCGTCGCCAGGTGCAGTCGCTGTCGGCGGAGGGCCGCATGTCGGCGGTCATCCTGGCGGTGCTCCCGCCGGGGTTCATGCTCTTCCAGCTCGTCACCCAGCCGGCCTACATCATGCCGCTCTTCGTCGACCCCCGCGGTTGGGTGATCCTGGGCGCGGGCGCCTTGCTCCTGGGCCTCGGATCCTTCTGGATGAGCCGCATGGTCAAGGTGGAGGTCTGAGATGACCATGCTGCTCGTGCTCGGCGGGGTCCTGCTCGCCGCCGCCCTCGTCGTGGCCTGGCTGGCCGTCGGCCGCACCGAGGCCGAGGCCGGCGGCCTCACCCGCTCGCTGGCGCTGCTCGAGGCGATGAGCACCGCCCCCGATGAGCTGAAGCAGGACGTCGACAAGTCCTTCGACGAGCGTGTCCTCACACCCCTGCTCGACCGGTTCGGCCGTGCCGGGAGCCGCCTGACCGGTGGCGAGTCCCGGGGACGCATCCAGCACAAGCTGGACCTCGCCGGCGGACCGGCCGGTTGGACGGTCGACAAGGTGGCCTCCAGCAAGGTCGGCGGCGCGGTCGCCGGGTTCCTCGTGGGCTGCCTGCTCGCCCTGCTGCTGGCGCCCCGCCCGGCCCTGGCCCTGCTGCTCGTCGCCGGGGCCGCCGCTCTGGGCTTCTTCGCGGTCGACCTCTGGCTCTACCAGCGGGCCTACGACCGCCGGGAGCGCATGCAGCGCGACCTCGCCGACGCCATCGACCTGCTCACCATCAGCGTGGAGGCCGGCCTGGGCTTCGACGCCGCCCTGCAGCAGGTCGCGCGCAACACCGAGGGGCCTGTCGCCGAGGAGTTCGCCCGCATGCTGCGCGAGATGCAGCTCGGCAAGAGCCGTCGGGAGTCGTTGGAGGCGCTCGGCAGCCGGTCGCCCATCGACGACCTGAAGGCCTTCGTCGGCGCCCTCGTGCAGGCCGACGCCTTCGGCGCGCCCGTGGGCCAGGTCCTGCGTACCCAGGCGAACGAGGTCCGCGTCAAGCGGCGGCAGCACGCCGAGAAGAAGGCCCAGCAGGTGCCGGTCAAGATCATGGTGCCGCTCGTGCTCTTCATCCTGCCGTGCCTGTTCATCGTCGTGCTCGGACCGGCCGCGCTGTCCATCCTCAGCTCCGGGTTCGGTGGCTAGGCCGATCGCTCGTCCCGCGCCCGCGCACTTCGCGACGGGCGCCCTGGCCCGCGTCCTCGGTCTCGTCACCATCGGGGTGCCGGCGGCGGTCGCGCGCGACGTCGACGGCCTCCTGGTCATGATGACGTTCGCCGTGATCTGGGCCGTCGCCGTCACCTTGTCGGCGACCACCCGGATCCCGGTCCTTGCCGCGCTGTCGGCCGAGGCGGTCGCCGTCTCTGCGGCCTGCGGCTTCGCCCTCGACCGCACGGGACTCATCCACGCGGCGGCGCTGGCAGTCACCCCGTTCCTCGGCGGCCTGCGCCAGGGTGTCCGCGGGCTGGTGCTCGTCGTGCTCGTGCAGGTGGTCTCCCTCGCCCTGGTGGTCGGCACGTTGATCGGCTCGCTCGACGCCGGCCTCCTCGCCCAGCTGCTGGCCGGGTACGTCGTGGCGCTCGGCCTCGGCCTGCTCGGGTGCTTCGTGCGCAACGCCCAGGCCTCCAGCGAGGAGCTGACCCCCTACCGCGACGCCCGGATGCTCCTCGAGCAGCTGCTCGAGCTCTCCGACGTCCTGGACGCGGGCCTCGACGCGCCATCGATCGGGGCCCGCGTCATCTCCGCCTTCCACGACGCGGTCCCCACGGTGCGGGCCTCGCTGTGGGTCGCGGTCGACGGAGAGCTCCGGCCCCTCGTCACCGGTTCGCTCCTCGAGGCCCCCGACCACGGCTCGCGCTCGGCCGACGACGCGTCGCTCGACCTCGTCGAGGCCCGGTCGAGCGGGCGCCCGCTCGTGCGGGGGGACCGGTTCGTCGTGCGCCTCGTCGGGGTCGCGGGGCGGGCCGTGCTCCTCGAGGGCGAGTGCTCCCCCACCTTGGCCACCACCCGGCGTTCCCTCGAGCAGCAGCTGCAGGCGGCGGCCGACGGCCTGCGCCGGCTCACGGCCCAGCTCGACACCGCGCTCATCTTCCACGAGGTCAACGTCGCCGCCACCCGCAACGAGCGGCGCCGGCTGGCGCGGGAGATGCACGACGGCGTCGCGCAGGACATCGCCTCGATGGGGTACCTCCTCGACGCCGTCGGAGCCGCCGACCTGCCCGCGGACGTGCGCCCCCAGGTCGAGCTGCTGCGCGCCACCATCAGCCGCGTCGTCGGGGAGGTGCGGGCGTCCGTCACCGCCCTGCGGATGGACGTCGACGCCAACCAGAGCCTCGGCGAGGCCATCTCCGGACTGGCCCGCCGCCTCAGCGACGCCTCGGGCCTCTCCATCCGCTGCACCGTGGACGAGCGCACGGCGCGCCTGCGCCCGGAGGTCGAGGCCGAGCTGCTGCGCATCGCCCAGGAGGCGATGACGAACGCGGTGAAGCACGCCCACGCCTCCGAGATCGACGTCGAGTGCCTCGTCGACGCGCCCCGCGCCCGCATCGTCGTGCGCGACAACGGCCGAGGCCTCGGGCCCCGCCGGGCCGACTCCCACGGGCTCACCATCATGCGCGAGCGGGCCACCCTGGTCGGCGCATCACTGACCATCGACAGCAGCCATCTCGGCACGGTCGTCTACGTCTCCCTCGGGTCGCGCCGCGGCGCGACCCGCGGCGTACCGGAAGGAGCACTGCCATGACCGCACGCCCGAACGGGGTCCCGTCCGGCGTCCACGGAGGGGCCACCGACGAGGCCGTCCGGGTCGTCCTGGTGGACGACCACGAGCTCATCCGGGCCGGGCTGGCCGCCGCCTTCACCCGCGACCCGGGGATGCGCGTGGTGGGCCAGGCGGGCTCGGTGGCCGAGGCGCTCTCCGTCATCGCGGCCACCGGCCCCGACGTCGTCGTCACCGACCTCCAGCTGCCGGACGGCACCGGGATCGACGTCGTGCGCCGCTGCCGGGCCGACTCCGCCGAGATCGGTCTCGTGCTGCTGACGATGCACTCCGGCGACGACCAGATCTTCGCGGCCATGGAGGCCGGCGCCTCCGGGTTCGTGGGCAAGGACGCCCCGGCCGCCGAGGTGGTGCGCACCGCCGCCCATGCGGCCCGCTCGCCACGCACCTTCGTCTGCGCGGGGTTGGCCCAGGCCATGGTGCGCCGCATGTCGGGCGAGTCCACCCGGCTGTCCGAGCGCGAGCACGACATCCTCGTGCTGCTCGCCGACGGGCTCGGCACCCAGCAGATCGCCCGCCGCCTCCACGTCAGCGAGTCCACGGCCAAGTCCCACATCGCACGGATCTACCAGAAGCTCGGCGCCACCAACCGGGCCCAGGCGGTGGTGACGGCCATGCGGATCGGGCTCCTGTCGAGCGTCCAGCCGCCGCGCGTCTGAATCTGGACCGCCGCCGGTTCCGCACGGTCCTTCCCGGTGGCGCCCGTTCGCTCGCCCGGTCGGGACCTAGGTAGTAGGACCAAGGGCCCGGCCCCCGGAGAACAGCCAGGACCTGGGCCGAAGGTCCTAGTCACTACGCGTCAGCGAGGTGCGGACGTTCACACGATGTCCGCGCCGGTGGCGCTCGCGCAGGATTGGGGACAACGCCGGGGGAACCCGGTCGGACCCGGCAGCTCCACCTCCCCGAAAGGCACCACCATGATCCAGTTCCTCTCCATCCTCCTCGGCGCGCAGAAGACCAAGTCCGACCAGCGCGGCGCGTCCGCCGTCGAGTACGGCCTGCTCGTCGCCCTCATCGCCGTCGCCATCATCGTGGCCGTCATGTTCCTCAGCGACTCGATCTCCGGCATCTTCAACGAGGCCGGCACCTCCCTCGGTGGAGAGGTCCCGGCCGAGGACGGCGAGTGACCTTCGCCTAGCAGACCTGAACGGGGCGGGTCCCACCGACTGGTGGGACCCGCCCCGTCCGGCATTTCCACGACAGGACCGAGCATGGACCACGACTCCCCCGCACGCCGCGACCAGCGCGGCGCCTCGAGCGCCGAGTACGCGCTCCTCGTCTCGCTGATCGCCGTCGCCCTCATCGGCGCGGTCCTCGCGTTCGGCGGGGCCGTCGACGGCCTCTTCGACCGCTCGGGCTCGAGCGTCTCCGACCTGCCCTGACCGACCACCCCGGCCCCGGGCGACGCGGGGAGCGGCTCCCCGGGGGCGCTCAGCCCCCGTCCCACTCCCGCGCCACCGCGATCCGCTCCATGGTCGTGGGGTGGCTCCCGAACCAGAGCAGTCCCCACGCCGACGGCGTGGGGTCCGTGGCGGCCCGCACGGCGAGCTCGCGCTGCAGGGCGACGAGCGCCTCCGGGTCGTCCGTCGTGCGCAGCGCCACGACGTCCGCGCGCCGCTCGACCTGCCGGCTGATGCCGTTCTGCACCGGCGCCGCCAGGAACGAGCCGACGGCGAAGAGGGCCAGCACGAGCGGCACGACCGCCGGGTCGGCCATGCCGGAGCTGCCGCCCCGGCGGCGCAGGGCCGGCGTACCGACGAGGGCGGCCAGCAGGCCGACGCCCACCACCGCGCCGGCGGCGCCGAGGCCGGTGCCGACCGCGACGTCGTGGTTCTTGGCGTGCGCGAGCTCGTGCGCGACGACCGACAGCAGGGCCTCGCGCGGCAGCGCCTCGACGGCGGTGTCGTAGAGCACGACGCGGCGGGTGCCGCCCAGGCCCGAGACGTAGGCGTTGAGCGTGGTGGTGCGCCGCGACGCGTCCGCCACGAGCACGTCGTCGACGGGGACCCCCTCGGCGGCGGCCACCTCCTCGATCTGCGTGCGCAGCCCACCCTCGGGGAGCGGGGTGAAGTCGTTCGACAGCGGCTCGACGAGCACCGGGTAGGCGAAGGAACCGAGGCCCACGAGCACGGCCGCCAGTCCCGCGGCCACCGCGGGCCACGCGCGGCGCCACCTACGGGCGCAGGCCACGACGACGAGGAGCACCACCGAGGTGCCAACGACACCGACCCCGACGCCCGTGGCCACGTCCCGCAGGTAGTCGCCCCACCCCTGGGTGGAGAGGCCCTCGGTGACGCGGCGACGCCACAGGGCGATGCCGAACGGCAGCGTCACGACGCGGCCGATCACCGCGAGCGCCAGGACGGCCAGCGGCACCTGCACCCACCAGGGGCCCGGCAGGCGCCGGACCAGCGCCGCGCCGCGCCGGCCCAGGCCCAGCCAGAGCGCCACGAGGCTCGAGACCGCGAGCGAGCTCCAGCTGACGGCCCGGCTGTAGGCGCCCAGCGCCTCACCGCGGGCGATCTGCTCCGCGCTCAGCACCGTCGTGGGGTCGGCGGGCTCCGGCACTCCCCCGGGCACCGGGTGCCACGGCACCAGCGCGGCGGCCAGCGCGACGAACGCGACGGCTCCGACACCGGCCACCACCAGCCCGGTACGACGAGACCCCCGCTCGCGCGCAGGTGCGCGGAGGGCGGGGGTCTCGGTCACGACGGCCAACTCTGCCAGCCGCCGGCAACTGCCGTGCCGGGGCTCAGCCCGGGCGGACGGCGCCGGTGTAGGGCATCGAGCCGACGCCGGTCACCGCGACGCCGGAGCGCGGGTTGGCGGCGTGCACGATCTGACCGCCACCGATGTAGATGCCGACGTGGCTGATCGGGCTGTAGTAGAAGACGAGGTCGCCGGGCTGCAGCTCGTCGCGGCCGACCTTGCGCCCGGAGCTGTACTGCGCGGAGGACGAGTGCGGCAGCGAGACGCCGGCCTGGGCCCAGGCCATGGAGGTCAGGCCGGAGCAGTCGAACGCGTTCGGGCCGGAGGCGCCGTACACGTAGCTGTCGCCGACCTGGGCGAGCGCGTACTGCACCGCGGCGGCGGCCCGACCGGAGACCGGGACGTCGGGGACGTCCGCGGCGATCTCGGCGGCCTCGCCCGGGTCGGTGGTGGTGGCCTCGGCGGCGAAGATCTCGGCCTGCTCCTCGGCCTCGAGGCGCTGCAGCAGCTCCTCGGCCTCGGCGACGTTGGCGTCGATCTCGCGGCTCTCGGCCGCGGCCCGCTCCTCGACGGCGCGGATCTGCTCGACGCGCTGCTCGGTGGCCTCGCGGCGGATCTCGAGCGCCTGGAGCTCGGTGGTGTAGGTGTCGACGATGCGGCCCTGCACGTCGTTGTACGACGCGATGGTCGACATCTGCGCGAGGAAGCCGGCCGTGTCCTCGGAGAGCGCGGCCTCCGCCAGCGGCGAGACACCGGTGCCCTGCGACTGGGCGACGACCGCGTCGGCGACCTGCTCGCGGACGGTGTCGAATCCGGCCGCCTGGGCCCGCTCGTCGGCCTGCAGGAGGGCCAGCTCCTGGGTCAGCCGCTCGAGCTCGAGCTCGGCGTCGTTGCGACGCTCCGCCGCCTGCTCCGAGGCGTGGTAGAGGTCCTCGACCTGGGCCCGGACGTCGTCGACGTCGGGCTCGGCCTGGGCCGGGGTGCTCGGCAGGAGGGAGATCCCCACCACCGCTGCGGCCGCGAGGCCGACACTGAATCGCTTCCGTCCGTCGAGCACGAGTGGGCGCTCTCCTCACACAACGTCGTACGCCTACCAGGTGAGCTGACGGGTTCGGGCACGACTTGCCCTACGCGCACTCCCCACCACCGGTCGGCGGCGGCTCGTGCGCGATTCACCCCAGGGAGACCGGGTCCCCGGCTCCGGATCCGCGTGACGCGGTCCGGACTCGGCGCGGCGTCCGCGCGGTCCTGGTTGGACCACTGCCACGGACGCCTCGAGCGAGGGTAGTCGCGGTCGCGGCGCCCCGGCAAACCGCCCGTCCACGGACGCGACGTGGTGCGGATCACACGCGACGCGGCGGGCGACGCGGCGGGCCCGCGTGCCCGTCAGCCCGTCTCGACGTCGGGCCCGGTCAGGGGCGTGACCATGCGCAGCGGCGGCACGAGACCCCCGGCCGCGAGGGTCTCCAGCGCCCGTCGCTCCTCGACGCCGAAGCCGGTCGTGGGGGGCGGGCCCAGCAGGGCCGTCACCACGCAGTCGTGACAGTGGAGCCCGCGGACCTGGCAGGTGTCACAGTCGATCGTCGTCATGTCCCGGGACCCTGCCGGTGCCCACCGACATTTCCGGTCCGGTCGCGCCGGCGACCCCCACGGCGGCCCCCGCGGCCCCCTCGGCTCCCCCGTCGACGCCGGCCGCCCCGCCCACCGCAGGCCCGCCGGGCCGCGACGGGCGCCACGTCGCCGCGGCCACGAGCAGGTCCGCGACCGTGTGCACGACCCGCGCCAGCAGCGCCACCGCGGTCGCCACGGGCAGACCGGTCATCGGGGAGAGCACCGCGACGAAGGTGGCCTCCCGGGCCCCGAGCCCGGCCGGGGCGACGACGACGAGGACCCCGGCGACGTACCCGAGGGCGAACGCCCCCGCCAGCGCGGCGAGGGAGCGCGGCGACCGGTCCTCGACGAGGAGCAGCAGGGCCAGCGCGTAGGCCGTCCAGGTGAGCGCCATCAGCGCCGCGACGGCGACGGGCTCGCGCCACCCCACGACGAGGTCGGTGCCCGCGGCGCGGCGCAGCACCCGCCGCGTCACCGCGGGCACCAGCCCGAGCGCGCAGCCGACCGCGGCCAGCGCCCCGAGCCAGTCGGGTCCCGGCGCCGGGGCCAGGCCCACCGCCACCAGCACTCCCCCGAGGAACCCGGCGGTCACCAGGTGGATGCCGGTGAAGACGAGGGCGGTCGTGATCGTGACGCGCACCGGCACGTGGTGACGGGCGGCCAGCCGCGCCTGCACCCCGATGGCCCACACCGCGCCGGGGACGTACTTGCCGAGCTGGCTGGTGAAGAAGACCGAGCGCGCCTCGCGGGGCGGCACGGCGTACCCGAACGCCCCCAGCGTGCGGCGCCACACCACCGACGTGGCGAGCAGCCCGACGCAGGTGAGGAGGACCGCGCCGACGAGCGGGACCGGGTGCACCCGGCGCACGGCCTCGCCCACCTCGTGCCACCGGCCGTCCAGGCTCCAGGCGGCGCACCCGAGGACGACGGCGAGGAAGACGAGGCGGACGGCCCAGGCCCGCGCCCGGCCGGTGCTCACGCGGCCCGGGCGGCCGGGGCGAGCCGGAGCAGCGCCGTTCGCGTGGGGTACGGCAGGGTCGGGGTGCGTCCGCGGGTCCACGTCACGCTGACGCTGTCCCCCAGCACGGCCCGCACCTCGTCGATCGCGTCGCGGTAGCGCTCCCGGTCGACGTTGTCGACGACCACGACGCCGCCCGGCGCGACGCGGTCGACGGCGCGTCGCAGGCAGGCCTCGCGGGCGCGGCCGTCGACCACGACGAGGTCCAGCTGGCCGGGCACGCGGTCCACCTCGGCGACGTAGTCGGCGAAGTCGAGGTCCTCGAAGCCCCGCTTGCGCGACGGCACGACCTCGCGGGTGAGCCGGGTGCGCGCGTCCTGCGGGGGTACGACGCGCAGCTCCGTGTTGGCGGGCAGCACCCGCTCCATCGCGACGGCCCACGCGGCGTCGTGCTCGATCGAGACCACCTCGGCGCAGCGCGCGGCGAGCCAGACGGTCGAGGCGCCCGAGCCCCACTCGAGCGCCCGGGCCCCCGGCCGCTCCCGCAGGAAGGCGTCGACGGCGTCGGCGGCCTCGAAGGTCCACCAGGGCACGTCGTGGCGCACGAGCTCGTCAAGGTCGTAGATCGACAGCCAGGAGCGCACCCACAGACCGGTCCGCGAGCGCGCGGCCCACCGGTCGAGCAGGGCCAGCAGCCCCGTCACCCGCAGCACGGCCCGCAGCGCCCGCAGCGCCCGCACGTAGAGACCCTTCACGTCACCCGTCACCTCCCGCGCCGGCGCCACCGGCGCCGGTCAGCTCCATCGTCAGCAGGCGGGGACGGTCGTCCCCGCTCCCGTCCGCCCCGTCGGCCCCGTCGGCCCCGTCGCCGCGCTCCAGCGCCACCACGACCCGCCCGTCGCCGTGGGCCCCGAGCACCGCCGCGGGCACCGCGGCCACGAGCTCGTCGCCCTCGGTCCGGGCCCCGACCTCCGTGCCGTTGACGAGCAGGCGGACGCCCGCGGCGTCGGTGAGCCCCACCCGCAGCACCCGCTCCCCCGTGCCGGGCAGCGTGAACCCGACCTCGGCGCGGGCGCCGTCCAGCCGGATCCCGGGCTGCGTGGTGTGGGCCGTCCAGCCACCGAGCTCGAAGGCGCCGCCGTCCCCGCCCGGACCGAAGGTGAGGAGCGACCCGTCGTGGGCGGGCAGCACCAGCTTGCAGCGGGAGAGGCGGTTCATCACGTCGCGCTCGGGCAGGCCGAGGAGGGTGCCGACGCCCGGCAGGGGCCCCGGGCGGTCGATCCGCGCCACCTCGGTGCAGTTGGTGCCCGGACGCCGCGGCCCGGCCGTGATCGCCCAGAACTCCGTCGGCCCCAGCGGTGCCCCGGCGACGGGGTCGGTGCCGCGCACGTCGGCGTACGCCGAGAGCGGGCCGATGAGGTCGACGGCGCAGTTCTCGTCACCGTCGAGCGAGCGGCGCAGGGAGCGACGCTCCTCGTCGAGCGCCGGCGAGCACGTCACCCAGCCCGCCGGCACCGACGGGGCGAGCTCGCGCACGCTGGTGCGCCAGTAGTCGGAGTCCGCGGCCTGGGCCACGCCGTACGACGGGAGGGTGGCGAAGGTGTAGCCGTAGGGGTGCAGGCGGAGCTGGTCGAGCGTGGGCGCGACGAGCCCCACGGCGACGAGCGCGAGCAGCACGGCGGGCAGCGCCCGCCGGGGGGAGGACGGCGTCGCACCCTGCCGTTCCTCCCGCGCCCGCGCCGCCCACCCGACGAGCGCGGCGACGGCCAGCGTGGCCAGCAGCGCCATGGCGGGCACCATGAAGAGCAGCTGCCGCAGCCCGTTGTAGAGGTTCGACTCGCGCACCACGGCGAGCAGCGGCAGCGTCCACGCCTGCACGCCGACGAGGAGCCAGGCGCTGGTGGCGGTGTCACCCGTCGGCAGCCGCAGCCCGACGAGCACCCGGCGCAGCGCGACCACGCTCCCGGCGAGCACCAGGACGAGCAGCAGCAGGGGCACCTCGCCGACGAGCAGCGCGGGCACGTAGAACCACTCGCCCCGGGCGTCGTCGAAGCGGGAGGACGAGGCGGCCGACTCCCACAGCGTCGTCAGCGGCGTCGAGAACACCGCCGGGTAGACGGCGAGCAGCACGAGCCACGCCACCACGGGCGTCGCGGCGAGCACCCAGGGCGCGGACCGCGGCGGCGCCGCCGACCGCAGGCGCGGGTGGAGCACGACGGCGGCGGCGACGTGGCTCGCCACGAGCGTCGGCCAGATGCCGGGCCGGGTGCCGAGCGCCAGCACCCACCCCGCGAGCACCAGCAACGCCGCGGCGGGCACGCCGTACCGGGCCGTCCCGGCGCCGCGGCCGCGGGTGAGGAGCAGCACGAGGCCGGCGGTGACGAGGGTGCAGCCGGTGGCCACCGGCACGTCCTTGACGTTGAACATGGTGTGGCCCGTCCACATGGGGACGCTGCCGAGGACCGCCGCGGCGACGAGCCCCCAGCCCCAGGAGCGCAGCAGCACCCGGGCGATCAGCGCCACGGCGCCCGTGCCCACGAGCCCGATCGCGACGACGACGAGGTGGCGCACGGCGTAGGCCTCCCCCGTCGCCACGATCTCGCCCGGACCCTCGAGGCCGGCCAGCACGACCGCGGCGTGCATGAGCAGCGCGGTGACCGGCGCGTAGACGTAGGCCTGGTCCTCCCACGACCCGGGCCGGTCGCCGTCGAGGTCGCCCTCGAGCAGGTACCACCCGTGCTCGAGGAAGCTGCGCATCCGCGCCACGTGGTAGGTCTCGTCCCACGAGACCCCCGTCTGCCACGCGCCGAGCACCGCGACGACCGTCGTCGTCGCCGCGACGAGGGCGGCCACGACGAGCAGCGGCCGTGGCACGGGCGGTACGGCGGGCCGCGGCGCCGCGGGCGCCTCCGGGGCGCGGGGCCGGTCGACGACCTCGGTCACGCGCGGCGCTCGGCCGGCACCGCCGACCCGGCGGCCGATCCGGCGGCCGGCCCGGCGGCCGATCCGGCGGCCGGGGCGGTCGCGACCGGGGCTGCCGGCGACGTGACCGGTGCCTCGACGAGCCGGCGGGCGTCGTACGTCGGGCGGACGCTCGGCGCGGGCGCCGTCTGGTGCCGGGCGTGCACGACGAGCTCGGCCAGCAGGCCGAAGAGCAGCAGCTGGAGACCTACGAGCACCAGCAGCACGCCGGCCAGCAGCAGCGGCCGGTCGCCGATGGTCGCGCCGGTGAGCACCTTCAGCACCGTCAGGTAGCCGAGCACGAGCGAGCCCAGGCCGAGCGCCGCGCCGCCGATGCCGCCGAACAGGTGCGAGGGCCGGTTCTCGTAGGAGAGCAGGAAGCGGATGGTCACCAGGTCGGCGAACCCGCGCCAGAAGCGGGCGAGGCCGTACTTGCTGGAGCCGGACATCCGGGGGTGGTGCTGGACCGCCACCTCGGCCACGCGGTGCCCGAGGTCGTGCGCCACGACGGTGAGGTAGCGGTGCATCTCCCCGTAGAGCATCGGCGCCACGTCGGCGGCGACCTCGGCGCGCATCATCTTGAAGCCGGAGTTGAAGTCCTTGCCGGGGGCGCCGGACAGCACCGCCGTCGTGCGGTTGTAGAGCCGCGACGTCGTGCGCTTGACGAACCGGTCGCGGCGGGTGAGGCGCGCCCCGGTGACGAGGTCGGCACCGGCCTCGAGGGCGGCCGCGAGCTGCGGCAGCTCGGCGGGGTCGTCCTGGCCGTCGGCGTCCATCATCACGACGACGTCGGCGCCGCCCTCGAGCGCGCGCTCGAACCCGCGGCGCAGCGCGGCGGCCTTGCCCATGTTGTGGCGCAGCATCTCGAGCTCGACGGCCGGGTGGGCCGCGGCGAGGTCGCGCATGACGTCCGCGGTGTCGTCCGTGGACCCGTCGTTGACGACGAGGACGCGGGCGTCGGGCGAGAGCGCGGCGGCGTGCTCGACGACGCGCGGCACGAGGACCCGAAGGTTCTCGGCCTCGTTCAGGGCGGGGATGACGACCCAGAGCAGCACGATGACCTCCCGGTCGGACGACGGACCAGGCCGTTCTCGCGCCCCCACCTGAACGGGAGTCGAACCCGGCGCGTCAGGGGCGTGCAGATCCCCCGAACGCCTGCGCGCCTCCGGTCGTGGCCCTAGCGGGTCAGCAGGCCGGAGAGCGCCACGGCGTCCATGACGGTCGCGCCGGCCCGGCGCACGTCGCGGGCGACGGCCTGGTCGCTGGTGACCACGACGACCACGCGCCCGGCGGGCTCGAGCGCCACGAGGTCGCGGATGACGTCGTCGGCGATCACGTTCTCCGGGCTGAAGGCGACGCGTACCCCGCGGGGCGCGGCCACGACGGGGCGCACCGGCGACGACGCGGCGTCGAAGACCACGGTGGTCTCGGCCCCGGTCCGGGCCACGACGGGGGCCAGCCCGTTGACCAGGCGCATCCGCTGCACCTCCAGCGAGGCGCTCCCCCAGGTCTGCTTGGTCACGTTGTAGCCGTCGACGAGCAGGCGGGCCCGCGGCATCGAGAGCAGCTGCTCGAGCAGCGCGGGGCTGCCGGTGCCCATCGCCCCGGCCGCGGAGGTCGTGCGCGTGCCCTCGCCGGCCAGCGCGGCCTCGAGGCGCTCGCCGGGCGTGCCGTCGCCGGGCGGGAGGGCGAGCTCGCGCTGCAGGCCCTGGGCGGCGGCGGTGAGGGTCTCCAGCAGCAGCCGTGTGCGGACGGTGGCGGCCTCCCGGCCGGCGCGGGCCCCCGACCGCTCGTCGGTACGGCGGGAGGCCAGCTCGGCCTGCAGCTCCTCGACCTGCTTGCGCAGGCGGCGGACGTCGCCCTGGGCGGCCGCGGCCGCGGAGCCCGCACGGGACTCGGCCTCGGCGAGCCCGGCCCGCGCCGCCTCCGCCTCCGCCCGGGCGGTCCGGGCCTCGGCCCGCGCCTCCCCCAGCTTGCGCCGCAGCGCGGTGTTCTCGGCGCGGGCGGCGTCGAGCACCTCCTTGGCCTCGTCGCGCTGGCGGGCGACCTCGCCCTCGAGGTCGGCGACGCGGCGCTCCAGGCGGTCGCGGTCGCGGGAGTCCTGCTGACGGGTCGCCACCTCGAGCGAGGCCGCGTGGCGCTGCAGGGCCGCGCCGTACTGCTCCTCACCGCCCTCGGGGCGCAGGAGCCAGAGCAGGGCGGCGACGTCGAGCGGGTCGAGGGCGGCCAGCTCCTCGGCGGACCCCGCCGCGCCCGCGGTGGTGACGAGGCGGCCGACCGCGGCCAGCGGGCCCCGCGCGGCGACCTGGGTGCCCACGCGCTCGCGCAGGTCGGGGTCGTCGAGGAGCGCGGCCAGGATCTGCGTCCCGCCCAGCCGCGCGCGCCGCTGCGGCGTGAACGCGGCCACCGGTCGCAGCGCCGGCGGGAGCACGCCGACCGCCGGCAGCACCTGGGCGGCGAGCTGGCCCACCCGGGCGCGCACCGGGTCGGGCAGCGGCTCCCACGCCGGGGGGAGGTCGGGCCGCTCGGCCGGTGCGTCGTCGGGGGTCATGGGACCTCCGAGCCTAGTGCGGCCCCGGAGGCACCCCCGCGTCCGACGGCGGCGCGGGCGGATCGCCCGCGCCGACCGAGAACGTCGGCGCCGCCCCCTAGCGTCCCCGCCCATGAGCAGGAACCACCCGCAGGCCTCGTCGTCCGCCCCGTCCCGCTGGGAGGAGCAGCGCGGGTTCGACACGCTCGGTCGCCCGCTGCGCGACGTGACGTTCTGCGTGGTGGACCTGGAGACGACCGGCGGGTCGGCGGCGGCGGGCTCGAAGATCACCGAGGTGGGCGCCGTGAAGGTGCGGGGCGGCGAGGTGCTCGGCGAGTTCCAGACGCTGGTCAACCCCGACGAGGCGATCCCGGCGTTCATCTCGGTGCTCACGGGCATCACCGACGCGATGGTCGTGCAGGCGCCGCGGATCGACACCGTCCTGCCGGCCTTCCTCGAGTTCGCGCGGGGCTGCGTGCTGGTCGCCCACAACGCGCCCTTCGACGTGGGCTTCCTGCAGCACTACGCCCGCGAGCTGGGCCGGCCGTGGCCCGGCTTCGAGGTGCTCGACACCGCGCGGCTGGCCCGTCGCGTCATCACGAAGGACGACGCCCCGAACTGCAAGCTGTCCTCGCTGGCCCGGCTCTTCGGCGCCGCCACCACGCCCGACCACCGCGCGCTGCACGACGCGCGGGCGACGGTCGACGTGCTCCACGGCCTGATGGCGCGGCTGGGCAACCTGGGCGTCCACACGCTGGAGGACCTCCAGGAGTTCAGCTCGCGGGTCACCGAGGCGCAGCGCCGCAAGCGCCACCTGGCCGAGGGCCTCCCCCACGCCCCGGGCGTCTACCTGTTCACCGACGACGCCGCCCGGGTGCTGTACGTCGGCACGTCCAAGGACCTGCGCACCCGCGTGCGGTCCTACTTCACCGCGTCGGAGACCCGGTCGCGGATGGGCGAGATGATCGGCATCGCCACCGCCGTCCGCGCCGTCGAGTGCGCCACGCCCCTGGAGGCCCGGGTGCGGGAGCTGCGCCTCATCGCGCAGCACAAGCCGCGCTACAACCGGCGTTCGCGGTTCCCGGAGAAGACCCACTACGTGAAGCTGACCCGCGAGCCGTGGCCGCGGCTGTCGCTGGTGAACAAGGTGCTGGCCGACGACGCCACCTACCTCGGCCCCTTCGGCTCCCGGCGCACCGCCGAGCGCTGCCTCGACGCCCTCCACGAGACCTTCCCCCTGCGCCAGTGCACGGGCCGGCTGCCGCGCGAGCCCTCCCGCAGCCCCTGCGTGCTGGCGGAGATGGGGCGCTGCCTGTCCCCCTGCGACGGCAGCGTCGACCCCGCGACGTACGACGCCGTGGTCACCCGCGTGCGCACCACCCTCGTCGCCGACCCCACCCCCGTCGTCGAGCACCTCACCGCCCGGATGGCGGGGTTCGCGGCCGACGAGCGCTTCGAGGAGGCCGGGGCGCACCGCGACCGCCTCGCCGCCCTCGTGCGGGGCGCCTCACGCACCCAGCGCCTCGTGGCGCTGACCCGCTGCCCGGAGCTGGTGGCCGCCCACCGGGGCACCGACGGCCGGTGGGCGGTGCACGTCGTGCGCCACGGCCGGCTCGCGGCCGCAGGCGTCATCCCGCCGGGCCAGGACGCGCACGCGTACGTCGCGTCGCTGCGCGCCGGCGCGGAGACCGTGCGCCCCGCCCCCGGACCCGTGCCGGCCGCCAGCGCGGAGGAGAGCGAGGCCGTACTGTCGTGGCTCGAGACCCCCGGGGTCCGGCTGGTCGACGTGGACGGCGAGTGGAGCTGCCCGGTGGCGGGCGCCGCCCGGCACCTGTGGATCGGAGAGGCGGGCGAGCAGGCGCGCGCCGCCGCCGCGCCGTTCGAGGACGCGCGCTCGCTCTCCCCGCAGCACCGCCCGGCCCGTTAGGCTCACCGGCCATGATCACGGCCATCGTCTTCGTCAACGCCGAGGTGGACCGCATCCCCGAGGTGGCCGAGGCGATAGCCGCCCTGGAGGGCGTGAGCGAGGTCTACTCGGTGACCGGGCAGATCGACCTCATCGCCCTCGTGCGGGTGCGTCACCACGACGACATCGCGGCCGTCGTCGCCGACCGGCTCAACAAGGTCGACGGCGTGCTGTCGACCGAGACCCACATCGCGTTCCGGGCCTACTCGCGGCACGACCTGGAGTCCGCCTTCTCCCTCGGGCTGGACTGATCCGTGGCGCGGACCCGTGCGGCCGCGCCCCCGTGGTTCGGGCCGACCGTCGGCCTCCTGCTGCTCCTCGCCGGGCTCGGGCTGGCCGCGGCCGGCAGCCACGGCCCGCTCCCGAACGACGACACCTACTTCCACCTGCGCTTCGGCCGGGAGTTCCTCGACGGCACCTGGAGCCTGCGCTCGCCGGGCAGCGTCTCGACGTTCGCGACCGAGTCCTGGGTGCCGACGCAGTGGCTCCCCCAGGTCGCGATGGCCTGGCTGGAGCGTCACGGCGGGCTGGGGGCCGTGGCCGCCGCCTCCGGCGCCCTCGTCGTGGCCTACCTGGGCCTGCTGTGGGCGATCGCGCGCCGCCACCTGGCGCCGGTCGCGGCCGCCGCCCTCGTGCTGGCCGTCATGCTCGCCAGCGCCGGCCACCTCACGGCACGCCCCCAGGTCATCAGCTACGTGCTGACCGCCTGGTTCACCGCCGCCTGGCTGCGGGCGGTCGCCGACCGGCGCCCGCCGTACCACCTCGTCCCCCTCACCTGGCTGTGGGCGGCCTGCCACGGCATGTGGCCCGTCGGGCTCGTCGTCGGGGTTCTGGCGTGCGTGGGCGCGTGGCTCGACACCCGCGAGGCGCGCACCGCCCTCCGCCTCGCCACCGTGCCGCTCGCCGGGGCCGTCGTCGCCGCGCTGACGCCCGTGGGGCCCGCGCTGTACGGCGCCGTGGTCGCGGTCGGCGGGCGGTCCGAGTTCTTCGCCGAGTGGGGGCCCACCGACTTCACCGTGCCGAGCCCGGCCGTGCTGGCCCTGCTCCTGGCCCTCCTCGTCACCGTGCTGGCCCGCCGGCGCCGCCGGCCCTCCTGGACCACGTGCCTCCTCGCGCTGCTCGCCCTGGCCTGGGCCCTCTACTCGGCCCGCACCGTGCCCGTCAGCGCCGCCGTGCTCGCGCCCGTGCTGGCGCACGCGCTGCGTCGTACCGAGCCGGACGTGACCGCGGGCGCGCCGGGCGTTCCCGAGGCCGAGCACCACCGCGGGGCGCCGAGCCGCCTGGAGCTGGCGGTGGGGGGTGCGGCCGTCGCCCTGGCGGTCGTGGCCGTGGTCGTGCTGAACCTGCGGGCCGGAGACGAGCCCGACGACGACCTCGCCTGGGCCGCGCCGGCGCTGGACGCGCTCCCTGCGGGCACCGTCCTGCTCGACGACTGGGGCAGGGGCGGCTACCTCATGTGGCGCCACCCGCAGCTCGACCTCGTCATGCACGGCTACGGCGACACGTTCACCGTCGAGGAGCTGCGCCGGAACACCGACCTGACCGACGTGGAGCCCCGGTGGGACGAGATGGTCGCGGACACCGGCGCGCGGTGGGCGCTGCTCCGCACCGACTCGTCGCTGGGCTACGCGGTCGAGCACGACCTCGGCTGGGAGCGGGTCGAGACCGGCGGGGACCACGTGCTGCTGCGCCACCCGGGTGAGTGAGTTCACAGCCGCGGCCCCGGTCCGGGCCGCAACACGCTCGTAACATTCCAGGGTGACGTGGCTGCTGGAGCACTGGCTCCCCCTCCTGGGCTGGACGGGCTCCGCGCTGCTGGTGTGCTCCATCCTCCAGACGCGGGTCCTGCGGTTCCGCCTGCTCAACGCCGCCGCCACCGTCACCCTCGCGGTCTTCAACCTCCTCATCGGCGTGTGGCCGATGGTGGCCATGAACGTCGTGCTGCTGGCCATCAACGTGTGGTTCCTCGTGCGGGTCGTGCGCCAGCCGGGGCCGCACCGCGACTTCACGGTGCTGGCGGTGGGGTCCGGTGACGCCTACCTCAACCACGTGCTGCGCGCGCACGACGTCGACATCCACCGCCACCAGCCCGACTTCGCGTGGAGCCCGTCGGACACCGACCGCCAGGCCTACCTGGTGCAGAAGGGCGACGAGACGGTCGGCGTGGTGGTGCTTCGCACCCGTGGCGACGTCGCCCAGGTCGAGCTGGACTGGGTCACCCCCGGCTTCCGCGACTGCGCCGCCGGCGAGTACGTCTGGCTGCGCAGCGACATCCTGCGCCACCGCGGCATCCGCCACGTGATCACGCCGCCGAACATGAAGGACCCCTACTACGAGCGCCTCGGGTTCCGCCGCAACGGCCGCGCCTACGTGCTCGACCTCGCCTCGGTCTGACCCACGCCTCCTCGGGGCCGGCCGGGCCAGTCCGAACCCGGCCGGACCCGGCCGAGCCCGGCCGTCAGCGGGAGGCCGCGACCCACTTCTCGAGCGTCGCGGCCGCGGCGCCGGAGTCGATGGCGACCGCGGCCGCCTCCATCCCCACGCGCAGCTGCTCGGTCACGTCGTCCGACGTCGGCTCCTCAGCGTGCACGGCGAGCGCCGCGCCCGCGTTGAGCAGCACGGCGTCGCGCACGGGCCCGCGCTCGCCGGCGAGCAGCCGGCGCACCACGTCGGCGTTGTGCTCGACGTCGCCCCCGCGCAGGTCCTCGGTCGTCGCGCGCGGCAGGTCGAGGTCCGCCGGGTCGACGGCAGCGGGCACGACCTCGCCGCCCCGCACGACCCAGACCCGGGACGTGGTGGTCGTGGTCAGCTCGTCGAGCCCGTCGTCGCCGCGGAAGACCCACGCGTCGACCCCGCGGCGGGCGAACACGCCCGCCATCACCGGGGCCATGGCCGGGTCCGCGCACCCGATGGCCTGGGCGGCGGGCCGCGCCGGGTTGGTCAGCGGGCCGAGGAAGTTGAAGGTCGTGGCGACGCCCAGCTCCCGGCGGGCGACCGCCGCGTGCCGCATGGCGGGGTGGAAGGCGGCGGCGAAGCAGAAGGTGATGCCGACCTCGGTCGCCAGCTCGCCGACCCGCTCGGGGGCCAGGTCGAGCCGGACCCCGAGGGCCTCGAGCACGTCGGCGCTCCCCGACTTCGACGAGGCGGAGCGGTTGCCGTGCTTGACCACGCGGGCGCCCGCGCCGGCGGCCACGATCGCCGACATCGACGAGATGTTGACCGACATCGACCGGTCGCCGCCGGTGCCGACCACGTCGAGGAGGCGGCCCGGCACCTCCAGCGGGGTGCCGGCGGCCATCATCGCGTCGGCCAGGCCCGCGACCTCGTCGATCGTCTCGCCTTTGGCGCGCAGGGCCACGGCGAAGCCGGCGACCTGGGCGGGGGTGGCCTCGCCCGCCAGCACCTCCGCCATGGCCCAGGACGCCTGGTCCGGGGTCAGGTCACGGCGGGCGACGAGCGCGGAGAGGACCTCGGGCCAGCTGCGGGTGCCCATCGCGGATCAGCGCGCGGCGACGACGGGGCGACCGCGGAGCAGACCGGCGACCGTCTCGGCGAGCAGCACGGGGTCGAGCGGGTGGGGCACCGCGGCCTCGGCGCGCGACCACGTCGCCAGCCAGGCGTCCTGCGGGCGGCCCGTCAGCACGAGCACGGGCGGGCAGGCGTAGATCTCGTCCTTGAGCTCCTTGGCGATGCCCATGCCGCCGGCGGGCACGGCCTCGCCGTCGAGGATCGCGAGGTCGATGCGGCCGGTGTCCATCTGCTGGCGCACCACGGCCGGGGTCGCCACCTCGACGTACTCCAGCTCGGGGAGGTCGGGGTGCACCCGCCGGCCCAGCGCGAGCACCACCTGCTCGCGCGTGCGCACGTCGTCGCTGTAGACCAGCACGCGCAGGCGGGTCGTGCCGGGCCCGTGGCCCTCGGTCGAGGCAGTCGTCGTCGCGCTCACCCGCGCGATGCTACCCGCTCCCGGCGCCCCCCGCCGGGAGCCCGCCGGGGGCCCGATCCCAGGCCTCCCGCAGCCGTCTACGACGCTGCGTAAGACTTCTTCCGGGGGGTGGGGTCACAGGGCTCGGCGGACAGGACATAATGACGGGGTGGCGACAGCAACTGCAGCGATCCCGGCCTCCCGTCTGCGTGGGCAGCACGGCCGGCCCGACATGGTCAGCGTCGGAACGATCATCTGGCTCTCCAGCGAGCTGATGTTCTTCGCGGCGCTGTTCGCGGCGTACTTCACGATCCGTGCCGCGGAACCCGGCCTCTGGGCCGAGGAGACCCAGCACCTGAACGTGACGTTCGCCTTCGCGAACACCGCGATCCTCGTGCTGTCGTCCTTCACCTGCCAGTGGGGCGTGTTCGCGGTCGAGCGCTCGGCCGCGCAGGGCGGTCCGAAGGTCGGGCGCAGCGGCAAGGTCTGGCAGGTCGGCCAGTGGGGCATGCGCGAGTGGTTCATCCTCACGTACGTCATGGGCGCCGTGTTCCTCGCCGGTCAGGCGCTGGAGTACGCCGAGCTCGTCCACGCCGGCCTGACGCTGCAGAGCTCCGCCTACGGCTCGATGTTCTACCTGACGACCGGGTTCCACGGGATCCACGTCGCCGGTGGCCTCATCGCCTTCCTCCTCGTCCTCGGCCGCACCTTCATCGCGCGCCGCTTCACCCACGAGCAGGCGGTCTCGGCGATCGTCGTGTCGTACTACTGGCACTTCGTCGACGTCGTGTGGATCGGCCTCTTCGCCACCATCTACTGGATCCAGTGACCCACCGGTCACCGACCTCTCCCCCGCCCCACCGCACGACCGAATCGTCCGGACCAGAACAAGGGACATCACGTTGCGTTTCCTGAACCGATCCGCCGGCCGGCTCTCCCGCCACCGCCGGGGCCCGCTCGCGGGCCTCGTCGTGCTGCTGCTCGGCCTCGTCCTGACGGGCACGGCGTACGCCGCGTTCGCGCCCGCCGGTCAGGCCGAGGAGGCCGCCGACAACGCGGAGCTCGTCGAGCAGGGCCGCGAGCTCTTCCTCGTCGGCTGCGCCACGTGCCACGGCCAGAACGGCGAGGGCGTGCTCGACGTCAAGGGCAACCAGCTCGGCCCCTCGCTGCAGGGCGTCGGCGCCGCCTCCGTGGACTTCCAGGTGGGCACCGGCCGCATGCCGATGGTCCAGCCCGGCCAGCAGAACCCCAGCAAGAACGTCGCGTACTCCGACGAGGAGATCGAGGCGCTCGCCGCCTTCGTCGCCTCGCTCGGCCCCGGCCCGGGCATCCCGGACCCCGAGCAGTACTCGAGCGACTACCTCGACGACCTGAGCGAGGAGGAGCGCGACGCCGCGATCAACCGCGGCCAGCAGATCTTCCTCACCAACTGCACGGCGTGCCACAACTTCAACGGTCGCGGCGGCGCCATGCCCCGCGGCGGCTACGCCCCCGGTCTGCGCGAGACGAGCGAGAAGCACATCTACGAGGCCATGCTCGTCGGCCCCGGCCAGATGGACGTCTTCTCCGACGGCAACATCCCGCCGGAGAACAAGCGCGAGGTCATCGCGTTCCTCACGACCCTCGAGGAGGAGCCCCAGCAGGGCGGCTTCAGCCTCGGCGGTCTCGGCCCCGTGAGCGAGGGCCTCTTCGCGTGGCTCATCGGCATCGGTGGCCTCGTCGGCTTCGCCGTGTGGATCGCGGCGCACACCACTCGCACCCAGAAGGGCAAGGGACAGGCGTGAGCGAGCACGACAACCTCCCGGCGCAGCAGGGCGGCACGGACACGACGCCCACCTCGCGTCCGCTCGAGGACCAGGCCTCCGGCCTGCCCGCGCACCTGTGGCGTCCCACGGACGTCGACCGCAGGGCGGAGAAGCGCGCCGAGCGCCAGGTCGCCGGGTTCTTCATCTTCTCGATGATCTGCGCGGTCCTCTTCGTGGTCGCCTACTTCGTCTTCGAGATCGGCGACGACATGGACACGTTCCTGGGCCTCGGCGCCTCGAACCTGTTCCTGGGCCTCACCCTCGGTGGCGTCATGCTCGGCATCGGCGTCGGCGTCATCCACTGGGCGCGCAAGCTCATGGCCGACGAGGAGATCTCCGAGCTGCGCCACCCGGCCAGCTCGTCGACCGAGGACCGCGAGACGACGCTGGCCGCGCTGAACGCCGGTGTCGACGAGTCGGGCATCGGCCGCCGTCCCCTCATCCGCAACACCCTCCTCGGCGCCCTCGGTCTGGCCGGCGTGCCGCTGGTGGTGGCCTTCCGCGACCTCGGTCCCTCGGACATGAGCCCGTCGCGGCTCGAGAAGACGTTCTGGATGCCGGGCATGTACGTCGTGCGCGACGTCGTCGGCACCCGCATCAACAAGGCGGACCTCCAGATCGGCGACCTGGTCAACGGCGAGCCCGAGGGCCTCGTCGCGGACAGCGAGGGCCACCTGCCGGCGCCGCTCGACGCCAACGGCGAGGAGCTGCGCCCCGCGCTCGAGCACGAGCGCCTCAACATCGAGAAGACCAAGGCTGCGGTCATCCTGCTCCGCATGTCCCCCGGTGACATCGTCCGCGCTCCCGACCGGGAGAACTGGGACGTCGACGGGATCGTCTGCTACTCCAAGATCTGCACGCACGTCGGGTGCCCCATCGCCCTCAACGAGCAGCAGACCCACCACCTGCTGTGCCCCTGCCACCAGTCCACGTTCGACCTCGCCGACAGCGGCAAGGTCGTCTTCGGGCCGGCGGGCCACGCGCTCCCCCAGATGCACCTGGCGGAGGACGAGGACGGCTTCCTGTACGCCGTGGACGACTTCAGCGAACCCGTCGGACCGAGCTACTGGGAGCGTGGCTGACCATGAGCACGACGTCCAAGGTCGCCTCCACGAACGGCGCCACCGCCGTCGCCGGAGGCAAGCCCTCGAGGATCGGCGCCGGGGCCCAGTGGGCCGACGAGCGCCTGGGCCTCGCGGGCCTGGCCAAGAAGAACCTCCGCAAGGTCTTCCCGGACCACTGGTCCTTCATGCTCGGCGAGATCGCGCTGTGGAGCTTCGTCGTACTGCTCCTCACCGGTGTCTTCCTCACCTTCTGGTTCAACCCCAGCATGGTCGAGGTCGAGTACCAGGGCTCCTACGCCCCGCTGCGTGGCAGCTACATCTCCGAGGCGTTCAACTCCTCGCTGCACATCTCGTTCGAGGTGCGCGGGGGCCTGCTGGTCCGGCAGATGCACCACTGGGCCGCCCACCTGTTCATCGCCTCGATGATGATCCACCTGCTGCGCGTGTTCTTCACGGGCGCGCACCGCAAGCCGCGTGAGCTCAACTGGGTGATCGGCTCGCTGCTGCTCCTCATCGGCACGCTCGAGGGCTTCACCGGCTACTCGCTCCCCGACGACCTCCTGTCGGGCACGGGCGTCCGGGCCGCGGACGGCTTCATCAAGTCCATCCCGGTCGTCGGCACCTACGGCTCGTTCCTGCTCTTCGGCGACGAGTTCCCGGGCACCGCGATCATCCCGCGGCTCTACATCATCCACGTGCTGCTGATCCCGGGCATCCTGCTGGCCCTGGTGGCGGCGCACATGCTGCTGCTCGTCTACCACAAGCACACGCAGTGGCCCGGCCCCGGCCGCACCGAGGGCAACGTCGTCGGCTTCCCGATGCTGCCGGTGTACGCCGCCAAGGCCGGCGGGTTCTTCTTCGTGGTCTTCGGCGTCACCGCGCTCATGGGTGGCCTGATGACGATCAACCCGATCTGGATGTACGGGCCCTACGACCCCTCGAAGGTGACGGCGGGCTCGCAGCCGGACTGGTACATGGGTTGGCCGGACGGCCTGCTGCGCATCATGCCGGGCTGGGAGTTCGAGATCTGGGGCGTCACGTTCCCGTTCAACGTCTTCCTGCCGATCATCGTGGTGCCCGGCCTCATGTGGACGATCCTCATGCTGCTGCCGTTCATCGAGAACTGGATCACCGGCGACAAGCGGGAGCACCACCTGCTGCAGCGGCCGCGGGACGCTCCTACGCGCACCGCGCTGATGGTGTCGCTCATGACCTTCTACGCCATGGCGTGGATCGCGGGCGGCAACGACATCATCGCCATCCGGTTCGACCTGTCGATCAACCAGATCACGTACTTCCTGCGGGCAGCGATCTTCATCGGACCGCTCATCGCCTTCATGATCACGCGTCGTTGGTGCATCTCGCTCCAGCGGCACGCGAAGGAGCAGGCGCTGCACGGGTACGAGACCGGCATCATCGAGCGCTCGCCCGACGGTGCCTACTCCGAGCGCCACCTCCCGCTCCCGGAGGCCAAGCAGGTCGTCATCACGGCTCGCGAGGGTGACCGCCTGCCGGAGCTCGAGCCGGGGACGGACGCCAACGGCGTGCGCAAGCCCGGGTCGCGCACCGACGGTCTCCGCGGTCGCCTCAGCAAGCTGTGGTTCGCCGACAACGTCCAGCCGCCCACCCAGGCGGAGATCGAGGCGGCGCACCACCACCACGACGGGGCGCACGAGCTCGAGGGCGGGTCCTCCGCGGACGACGACCATGTGACGCTCACCAAGGGCCACTGAGTCCGGCCACCCGCCGCGACCCTCCGCCCTTGACGCCGGACGACGCACGAGCGCCCGGATCCTCCACGGATCCGGGCGCTCGTCGTCGTTCCGGGACCTCGGGGGACACCCCTCCCCTCCCCCACCGGGCTCCGTCCGGCCTCGCGCCGACCCGCTGGCCGTGGTGGCTCCCGCCGCTGCTGGTGGTGGCGCTGACGCGCCTGGTCGACGTCGTCATGCTGTGGCAGCTCGGCCGGGAGCAGACGGCGCTCGGCGTCGGGCAGGGCTTCTACCTGACCGAGCCCGTGCCGGCCGCGCCGGGGTACGGCGACCTCGCCACCAACTGGGACGGGCAGTGGTACCGCACCATCGCCGAGCACGGGTACCCCACGGAGCTCCCCCGCCACGAGGGCGAGGTCCAGCAGAACCCGTGGGCGTTCTTCCCGCTGTTCCCGCTCGCGACGCGTCTGCTGATGACGCTGACGGGGCTGTCGTTCGGGCTCGCGGCGGCCGTCCTCGGGGTCGTGGCATCGACCGTCGCCCTGTGCCTCCTCCACCGCATGGTGGCGGGCCGCGCGGGCACGTACGTCGCGCTCCTGACCACCGCCGCGCTCAGCGTCAGCCCCGCCGGCGCGATCCTCGCCACGGGCTACTCCGAGGCCGTCAGCCTGCTCGTGCTCGTGCTGGTCCTGCACGCGCTGTCCCGGCGGCGCTACGGACTCGTGGTCCTGGGTGCCGTGGTGCTCGGGTTCACCCGGCCGATCGCCCTGGCCCTCGTGCCGGTGGTCGTGGTGCACGCCGTGCTGCGCTGGCGCGCCGAGGGCGGCCTCCCCCGCGCCGAGGTCGTCCGCCTGGCGCTCACGGCCGCCGCGACCACCGCGGCCTTCGGCCTGTGGCCCCTCACCGCCGCCGTCGTCACGGGCGAGCCGGACGCCTACCTGGCGACGCAGTCGGCGTGGGTGCTGACCGACGAGCGCAGCTGGCAGACGTGGGCGGCACTCCTCCTGGGCTCCGCAGGCGTGGGGCCGGCCGTCGACGTCGCGATCGTGCTGGCCCTCGTCCTCGCGATCGTGCTCCAGCCGGCCGCCCGGGTCTGGGCACCGGAGCTGCGCGCGTGGGTGCTGTCGTACGGCGCGTTCCTGCTGCTCACGACGCGTCCCACGCCCAGCATCACCCGCTACGCCCTGTTCCTGCTCGTCGTGTGGTGGCCCTTCCCCACGCTGGGCCGCACGTGGCACCGCGCCGCGCAGGCGCTCGTGCTCGTCGGCGTGCTCGCCCTCGGGCTGGCGCTGCAGTACGAGTGGCTGCGCACCCACTACGTGCTCTCCCCCGCACGCCTCGCCTACCCCTGACACCCGCCCCTGACGCCGACCGGTCGGGCGGCGGCGCGGGGCCGGCGAGCCTCAGAGGGCCGAGCCCGCGGCGTACTCCTCGGGGGTCGCGTTCCAGTCGCCGAAGCCGTTCTCGAGCGTCATCCGCCGGTCCGTGCCCGTGACCTCCACGACGTCGCCCCGGCGGGTGTTCTCGTAGACCCAGGCCGCGTCCGGCGTGGCCATGCCGACGCAGCCGTGGCTGACGTTCGCCACGCCCTGCGAGCCCGACGACCACGGGGCGGCGTGGAGGAACTCCCCCGAGTTCGTGACGCGCAGCGCGTACTCGACGTCCTCGATGTTGTAGTACTCCGGGTCGTCGGGGCTGATGCCCGTCGTGGCCGCGTCCATGGTCTTCGTGCGGAACTTCTCCATCACGACCTTGACCCCGGAGCGCGTCTCGAAGCCCGGCTTGCCGGCGCTGATCGGCATCCGGCGCGCCTCCACCCCGTCGATGAGGGTGGTCATCGTGTGGGTGGCCGCGTCCACGCGGTGGATCACCGAGCGCCCGACCCGGAAGGTCACCGTCCGGCTCTCCTGGCCGTAGATGCCGCCGCCGGCCGGGACGCCGTTCACGGCCACGTCGACGGTGACCGTCGTGCCCGGCTGCCAGTAGGTGTCGGGACGCCACCGCACCTGGTGGTCGTCGTACCAGTGCCACGACCCGGGCTGGGCGGGCTCGCTGGTGACACTCATGTGCCGCTCGAAGGAGGCGCGGTCGACCACGGGCAGGTCGAAGGCCACCACCACGGGCATCCCGACACCGACCTCCTCGTCGGCGAGCGGCGCGATGGAGGGGTAGGTCTGCTCGTCGAGGGACAGCTCGACGGTGGAGAACGACACCTCCGCCGTGGCCTCGCCGCCGCCCTCGCCGCGGGCGCTGGCCCGCAGCGAGTACGTCGTACCCGGGTCGAGCAGGGCCGTGGCGGCCCAACTGAGGCCGTCCTCCAGCATCTCGCCGGGCACCTCGGTGCCCTCGGCCGTCGTGACGGTGACCGCGGCCAGGCGGCCGCCCTGCGCCTCGACGCGCACGAGGTGGTCGACCGGGACCTGCTCGTCGGCCGCCACGCTGGTGACGATCGTGGGCTCCGGCGCGGACTCCCCGCCCGACGTGGCCGCCCCGCTGTCCGACCGCTCGTCCGAGGTGCAGGCCGCCAGCGCCCCGCCGGCGACGGCGGCGACACCGACCGCCCCGACGATCCGGACGAGGCTGCGCCGCCCCAGGTGCACCCCGTGGGGCGTGCGGAACTCCGACATCCCTCTCCCTCCGGCCCGGCCGAGAACCGGGCTGCACGCGAAAAGCGCCCGCCGGGAGACCCGACGAGCGCTTTCCAGCGTAACCCCGGCGACCTCGTCCCCGCGGGAGCAGGGGCCGGCCGCCCGGTCGATCAGTGGGCGTGGACGCCCCGGTAGTACTCGAACACCCAGCCCGAGAGAGCCAGGATGCCGAGCGCGCACCCGATGATGAACAGCCACCAGCCGAAGATGACCCCGAGGATGCACACGCCGAAGGTCGAGGCGGCCCACAGCGGCCACCAGGAGTACGGCGGGAAGAAGCCGAGCTCGCCGGCGCCCTCCACGATCTCGGCGTCCTTGCGGTCCTCCGGGCGCTCGTCGAGCTTGCGGGCCTGGACGGCCAGGTACCACGTGACCATGGCCGCGAGCAGCGTGGTCATGACGAGGGCGGACGTGCCGGTCCAGTCCCCGCCCTCGCCGCTGGCGTCGGTCACGAACCAGTACGCCGGGGACACGAGGATCAGGAAGATGGTGCAGATGGCGAAGATCCAGACCTCCGCGCGCAGGGCCTTCACTTGTCGTCGTCCTTCCTGACATCGACACCGTGGTCGTTGAGGAGCTGCTCACGACCCTGGGTGTCCGGGGCGTCGGCGAACCGACCCTGGTTCTCAGCGGCGTTCTGCTCGAGCTCGAGGGCGGCGATCTCCGGGTGGTGGAGGTCGAAGGCCGGGGACTCCGAGCGGATGCGCGGGATCGAGTGGAAGTTGTGCCGCGGCGGCGGGGACGACGTCGCCCACTCGAGCGAGCGGCCCCAGCCCCACGGGTCGTCCACCTCGACCTTCGGCCCCTTGGCGGAGACGTAGACGTTGTAGAAGAACGGGAGCAGCGACGCGCTCAGCACGAAGGCACCGATCGTGGAGATCTGGTTGAGCGTGGTGAAGCCGTCCTCCGCGAGGTAGTCGGCGTACCGGCGCGGCATGCCCTCGACACCCAGCCAGTGCTGGACGAGGAAGGTCGTGTGGAAGCCGAAGAACAGCAGCCAGAAGTGCAGCTTGCCGAGGCGCTCGTCGAGCATCCGGCCCGTCATCTTCGGCCACCAGAAGTAGAAGCCGGCGAACATCGCGAACACGACCGTGCCGAACACGACGTAGTGGAAGTGGGCCACCACGAAGTAGGAGTCGGACACGTGGAAGTCCAGCGGCGGGCTCGCGAGGAGGACACCGGTCAGACCGCCGAAGAGGAAGGTCGTGAGGAAGCCGATCGACCACAGCATCGGGTTGTCGAAGGACAGGGACCCGCCCCACATCGTGCCGATCCAGTTGAAGAACTTCACGCCGGTCGGGACCGCGATGAGGAACGTCATGCCGGAGAAGAACGGCAGGTTGACCGCACCCGTGACGAACATGTGGTGGGCCCACACCGCGACCGAGAGGATCGCGATGGCGAGCGTCGCGCCGACCAGGCCGACGTAGCCGAAGATCGGCTTGCGGCTGAAGACCGGCAGGATCTCCGTCACGATGCCGAAGAACGGCAGGGCGATGATGTACACCTCTGGGTGCCCGAAGAACCAGAACAGGTGTTGCCACAGGATCGGGCCGCCGTGCGAGGCGTCGAAGACGTGCGTGCCGATCGAGCGGTCCGCCTCGAGCATGAGGAGCGCGCCGGCCAGGATCGGGAACGCGATGAGGACGAGCAGGCTCGTGATGAGCGTGTTCCACGTGAACAGCGACATCCGGAACATCGTCAGGCCGGGGGCGCGCATGCAGATGATCGTGGTGATGAAGTTGACCGCACCGAGGATCGTGCCGAGACCCGCCATGTACAGGCCCATGATCCACATGTCGCCGCCGACGCCCGGCGAGCGGACCTCGTTCGACAGCGGCACGTAGGCGAACCAGCCGAAGCTCGCCGCGCCGTTCGGCGTGAAGAAGCCCGCCGCGGCGATGAGGCCGCCGAACAGGAACAGCCAGTAGCTGAACATGTTGAGGCGCGGGAACGCCACGTCGGGTGCGCCGATCTGCAGCGGCATGATCACGTTGGCGAAGCCGAAGAACAGGGGCGTCGCGAACAGCAGCAGCATGATCGTGCCGTGCATCGTGAACATCTGGTTGTAGACCTCGTCGTTCACGACCTGCTGGCCGGGGAACGCGAGCTCGGACCGGATGACCAGGGCCATCAGTCCGCCGATGCAGAACCAGGCGAACGAGGTGACCAGGTACATCTTGCCGATGAGCTTGTGGTCCGTCGTGGTCAGCAGACGCACGACGTTCTCGCCGAGAGGCTTCCTCCCGGGGACCACGGTCCCCGTCGTGGGAGCTTGTGTGGCGGTCACTCGTCGCCTCCGTTGGGGTCGTCGAAGTTGCGCAGCGAGGTGCGGGCCTCGGTGCCACCGAGGATGGGCCCGTCGTCCGACACGTCACCGGCCTCCACGAGGCTCTCGACGTACGCGTCGTAGTCCTCGGGGGACACGACCTCGACGTTGAAGAGCATGCGGGAGTGGTAGGTGCCGCAGAGCTCGGCGCACTTGCCCTTGAACACGCCCAGCTCGGTCGGGGTGACCTGGAAGCTGTTCGTGCGGCCCGGGACGACGTCCATCTTCATGAGGAAGCCCGGGATCCAGAAGTTGTGGACCACGTCGGGCGAGTGCAGGTTGAACCGCACCGTCTCACCCTGCGGGAGCACGAGCGTGGGGAGCTGCGACGCGGTGCCGACCACGTACGCGTACTCGCCCTCGTCGACGGTCTCCGGGTCGGTGTCGCCGACGCCGTCCGTGGGGTGGTTGAACGTCCACGACCACTGCTGGCCGACGATCTCGAGCGTCATGTCCGGCTCGGAGTCGTCGAGCACCGTGTTCTGCACGCTGACCGTGTGGAAGAAGAAGACGATCACCATCATGACCGGGGCGATCGTGTAGAAGATCTCGAGCGGGAGGTTGTACCGCGTCTGCACGGGCACCTCGTCGGCGCTGCGGCGACGGAAGCGCACGACCACCCACAGGATGAGGCCCCACACGACGAATCCCGTGGCCAGCGCAGCGACCCACGCCCAGATCCACAGGTCGGCGATGTACGGCGCCTCCTCCGTCGCCTGGCCGGGCAGGCCGAGGTGACGCAGCTGGTACTGGCTCTCCTCGGAGCACCCGGTGAGGACGAGGAGGGCGAGGCCGAGCGACGCGGCGAGCGCGGCGCGTCGGGGCTTGCCCGCGGCGGCGCCGCGGGCAGTGCCGGCGCCGGACCGCCGGTGGAGTTGCAGACCCACGAACGAGCCTCTCTCTTGGACGATCACACGACGGGGGGAACTTTATCCGAATCACAGGGAGGGCGGACCCCCAGGGTCGCCTCACCTCCTACACAGCGTAGGACTACCGTCGGTACCCGTGGAACGCGAGGAGCAGACACCCGTTCCCGGCGGCGCCGTGACGGGCCCCGGGCACCTCGACGCGGGCCCGTCGGGCCCGCCTGCGACCCCGTCGTGGACCGACCTCGACGCCGCCTCGGCCCGCCCGCTGCACCCGGCGGCCCGCGCGGCGCTGGTCGCGGCGTACGAGCAGGGGTACGCCGACCCCCGCCGCCTGCACCACGGCGGCCGGCAGGCGCGCCGGCTGCTCGACGACGCCCGCGAGGTGGTCGCCACCTGCCTGGGGACCCGCACGGACGAGGTGACGTTCACCGGCTCCGGCACCGAGGCGGTGCACCGCGGGCTGCTGGGGCTGGCCCGCGGCCGGCGCCGCGCGGGCACCGTGCTCGCCCACTCCGCCGTCGAGCACTCCGCCGTGCTGCACGCCGTCGACTGGGCCGTGCGCGACCTGGGCTGCAGCGCGCGCCCCGTCGCCGTCGACCCGGCCGGACGCCTCGACCTCGACGCGCTGCGCGCCGCCCTGGCCCCCGGTGACGTCGCCGCCCTCGCCCTGCAGTCGGCGAACCACGAGGTCGGCACGACCCAGCCGGTCGCCGCAGCCGCCGAGGTCGCCGGGGAGGTGCCGCTGCTCGTCGACGCGTGCGCGTCGGTGGGCTGGCAGCCGCTCCCCGCCGGGTGGGGCGTCGCGGCCGCGTCGGCGCACAAGTGGGGCGGGCCGGCCGGCGTCGGCGTCCTGCTCGTGCGCAAGGGCGTCCGCTGGCGCGACCCCTACCCCGCCGACGACCGCAGCGACCTGCGCGCCAGCGGGTTCGAGGACGTGCCCGGCGCCGTCGCCGCCGCGGCCGCGCTCCAGGCGGTGGTGGCCGAGGCCGCCGACGTCGGGGCGCGCCTGCACGGGCTGGTGGACCGGGTACGCCGCGAGGTCTCCGCCCGCGTGCCGGACGTGGACGTCGTGGGCGACCCCGACGACCGGCTCCCCCACCTGCTCACGTTCTCGTGCCTCTACGTCGACGGCGAGGCCCTCGTCACCGAGCTCGACCGCGCCGGGTTCGGCGTCGGTAGCGGCTCGGCCTGCACCGCGTCGACGCACGAGCCCTCCCACGTGCTCGCGGCGATGGGCGCGCTGACCCACGGCAACGTGCGCCTGTCCCTCCACCCCGGTACGCCGGAGCGCGAGGTCGAGCGGTTCCTGGACGTGCTGCCGGGCGTGGTGGCGCGGCTGCGCGCGGAGGTGGGGATGTGACCGAGATCGACTGCCGGGGCCTGCCCTGCCCCGCCCCGGTGCTGGCGCTGGCCAAGGCCGCGCGCGACCGGCCGGACGGCACCGAGCTCGCCGTGGTGGCCGACGACCCGGCGGCACGCGTCGACGTCCCCGCGTGGTGCCGCATGCGGGGGCACCGCTTCCTCGGGGAGGACTCGGCTCCCGACGGGGTGCCGCGCTACCGCGTCGCGCTCGGCGCCTGAGCGCCCGGCACGGAAGGGGTCAGCGCCGGTCGGTCAGCCCCGGTCGGTCAGCCCCGGTCGGTCAGGGGCGGAAGGTAGTCAGGTGCGGCTCGACCTCGGCGACGGCGTCGGGGCCGTAGGTGCCCTCGAGGCGCTCGAGGAACGCGGCGCGGCCCAGGGTGTACTCCTGCGTGCCGACCTGCTCCACGACGTACACGGCGAGCAGGCAGCCGACCTGTGCGGCCCGCTCGTGCTCCAGGCCCCAGCTGAGCGCCGCGAGGAATCCGGCGCGGAAGGCGTCACCGACGCCGGTCGGCTCGACCTTGGCGATCTCGGGCACGGCGCCGACCACGATCGGCTCGGCGCCCTTCTGCTCGAGGCGCACGCCGTCGGGGCCGAGGGTGATCACCCAGGTGCCGACCCGCTCGAGCACCTCCTCGTGCGACCAGCCGGTCTTCGAGACGATGAGTGCGGCCTCGTACTCGTTGGAGAACAGGATGTCCGCGCCGTCGACGAGCGGGCGGATCAGGTCCCCGTCGCCGAACGCGAGCTGCTGCGAGGGGTCGGCGACGAAGCGGTAGCCGCGCTGGCGGCACTCCTCGGTGTGACGCACCATCGCGGCCGGGTCGTTGGGGCCGACGAGCACGTAGTCGGGCGCACCGACGCGCTCGACGATCGGCTGCAGCTCGATCTCGCGGGCCTCGCTCATCGCGCCGGCGTAGAACGTCGCGAACTGGGCCATGGCGGCGTCGTTCGTGCAGACGAACCGCGCGGTGTGGCGCGTCTCGGAGACGTGCACGGAGTCGCAGTCGACGCCGTGGCGCTCCAGCCAGGAGCGGTAGTCGGCGAAGTCCTCGCCCACCGCGCCGACCAGGATCGGCCGCAGGCCGAGGTTGCCGAGGCCGAACGAGATGTTCGCGGCGCACCCACCCCGTCGTACGTCGAGGTCGTCGACGAGGAACGAGACCGACAGCTTGTCGAGCTGGTCGACGACGAGGGAGTCGGCGAACTTGCCCGAGAAGGTCATGAGGTGGTCGGTGGCGATGGATCCCGTGATGAGGAGCGACACGACGCCCGACCCTACGCGAGGCCCGGCGACGCTCCCAGCCCGCGTCGCGCGGAGCGATCGCGCGGAGGCGACGCGCAGGGGTCCGGGAGACTACCGCCAGGTAGCCCTGGGGCTACCGGGTGGTAGCGCCTACGTTCGCGACATGACCCCCGTGACACCCTCCGCCCGCCCCGCCTACGCGGACCCCACGGCGCCCGCCGACCTCGTGCACGACTGCCGCGCCGCCACCCGCGAGCTGCACCTGCCGACGCCCGCCGACCGCATGGCCCGCGCGGCGCTGCGCCCCGCCCCCTCGCTCGCCTACGACGACCAGCCCCGCGAGAGCCGCAAGCCCGAGATCGCCGTCAGCGACGCCGCCGCGCGCCTGGCCGCCGCGATCTACCAGGACTGACCCGCCGCCGGGACCCGTTCCCCGGCCCCGGGGGCCGGACGCCGCCCCTACGCACGACGAAGGCCCCACCTCCGCTGGAGGTGGGGCCTTCGTCGTGCCCGTCGCGTACGTCCGCCGGGTCACCGGCGGGTGCGGCTCAGTGGAACGAGTCGCCGCAGGCGCAGGAGCCCGTCGCGTTGGGGTTGTCGATCGTGAAGCCCTGCTTCTCGATGGTGTCGACGAAGTCGATCTCGGCACCGTTGAGGTAGGGGACGCTCATGCGGTCGACGACGACGCTGACGCCGTCGAAGTCCGTCACCACGTCGCCGTCGAGCGTGCGCTCGTCGAAGAACAGCTGGTAGCGCAGACCCGAGCAGCCACCGGGCTGCACGGAGATGCGGAGGGAGAGGTCGTCGCGACCCTCCTGCTCCAGCAGGCTCTTGACCTTGGACGCCGCGGTCGCGCTCAGGTTGATCTGGTCGGTGCGACGCTCGGTGGTCGTCTGGATGTCCACCTGCTCGGTCATGTGCACTCCCTGGAGGTTCGGCGGTTGTTCGTGCAGTGAGGTCAATGGTGACACACCCCTGCCGTATTCCCGAGGCCTCGACCGACCTGATCCGGACCACGGCCCGGATCGGGCGTCGTGGGCGCGGGGCCCGGTGGGGTGGTCAGCGCGACCAGGCCCGCGCCACACGGGCCGCGGTGCGGGCGAGCGCGTCGTACGGCTCCGCCAGCGCCGCCTCCCGGCCCGCCACGTCGACGACGGAGTAGGCGGTCTCCACCCCCATCGTCCGCATCTCCCGGGTCCCCACCAGCACCTCGCCGGCGACCACCACGCACGGCCGCACGGCCCGGGTCGCCACCTGGGCGACGCCGTGGGGGGCCTTCCCGGCCCGGCTCGCGAAGTCGAGCCGCCCCTCCCCCGTGACGACGAGGTCGGCCGCGCGGGCCCGGTCCTCCAGGCCCAGCGCGTCGAGCACGAGGTCGACGCCGGGGACCCCGGCGGCTCCGAGCAGCAGGAGCCCGAACCCGACGCCACCGCCCGCCCCGGCCCCCGGTTCGAGCGAGGTACGCCGGCCCGCGGCCGCCGCCCACCCCTCGAGCAGGCCGTCGACGGCCGGGACGCGCTCCTCGGCGATCCCGCGCTCGACCCCCGCGGCCTTCGTCGTGCCGAACAGCCCTGTGAGCGGGATGGGGACGTCGTGGGCCACGACGAGCTCGACGCCGGCGACGGCCGCACGGGCGGCGGACAGGTCCACCTCGCCCACGCCCGCGAGCGCCGCGGGACCGCCGTCGAGCGCGCGGTCGGCCCGGGCCCCGAGCGCGGCGAGCAGGCCCGCTCCCCCGTCGGTGGCCGCGCTCGCGCCGACGCCGACCACCACCCGCCGTGCCCCCGTGGCCACGGCCGCGGCGACGAGCTCCCCCACACCGTACGACGTGGCCGCCTCCGCCCGCGCGGGGTCGCCGGGGCCGGGTGCGCAGGCCTGCGCCGACTCGACGTACGCCGTGTCCCCGGCCAGCAGGACGGCGGCGGGGACGGTGCCGCCGGACGGGTCGCGGACCGCGAGCGCGACGAGGTCGCCCCCCAGCGCCGCGTGGAGCACGTCGACGAAGCCGGTGCCGCCGTCGGCGACCGGGGCGAGGTCCAGCTCGTCGCCCGGGGCGCGCGTCCGCCAGCCGTCGGCGACGGCCCGGGCCGCCTCACCGGCGGTGAGGGTGCCGGAGAAGTGACCGGGAGCGATGAGCACGCGCACGCACCCATCCTGCCCGGCGCCTACGATGGGGCCCATGACCACCGTCGACCTGTCCCTGCTCCCCCTGGGTCGCGGCAGCGACCTGGCCGCAGAGCGGGGTGTGGACTGCCCCGGCGACCTGCCCCCGGCCTCCGACCCGACCCTGGTCGAGCGCGCCCGCGCGGCCAAGGAGGCGCTCGGCGAGCGGGTGTTCGTGCTCGGCCACCACTACCAGCGCGACGAGGTCATCCAGTTCGCCGACGTCACGGGCGACTCGTTCAAGCTCGCCCGCGAGGCGGCCGCGCGCCCGGACGCGCCGTACATCGTGTTCTGCGGCGTGCACTTCATGGCCGAGTCCGCCGACATCCTGACCTCCGACGCGCAGCAGGTCGTGCTGCCCGACCTCGCGGCCGGTTGCTCGATGGCCGACATGGCGCTGCTCCCGCAGGTCGAGGACGCGTGGGACGCGCTGGTCGACGCGGGCGTCGCGGACGACGTCGTGCCGGTGACCTACATGAACTCCTCCGCCGACATCAAGGCGTTCTGCGGGCGCAACGGCGGCGCCGTGTGCACCTCGTCGAACGCCGACGTCGCGCTCGAGTGGGCGTTCTCGCAGCGCCCCGAGGGTCGGGGCAAGGTGCTCTTCCTCCCGGACCAGCACCTGGGCCGCAACACCGCGGTGCTCGAGATGGGCCTCGCGCTCGAGGACTGCGTGGTGTGGAACCCGCACCGTCCCAACGGCGGCCTGACGGTGCAGGAGCTGCGCGACGCGCGGATGATCCTGTGGAAGGGCCACTGCTCGGTGCACGGCCGCTTCTCCCCCGAGGTGGTCGACGAGCTGCGCGCCACGATCCCCGACGTCAAGATCCTGGTGCACCCCGAGTGCCGCCACGAGGTCGTCACGCGGGCCGACCTCGTCGGCTCGACCGAGTTCATCATCAACACGATCGAGGCCGCCGAGCCCGGCTCCCGCTGGGCGATCGGCACCGAGCTCAACCTCGTCAAGCGCCTCGCGGCGGCGCACCCCGACAAGGAGATCTCGTTCCTCGACCGCACGGTCTGCTACTGCTCGACGATGAACCGGATCGACCTGCCCCACCTCGTGTGGGCGCTGGAGTCGCTCGTCGCGGGCCAGGTGCCGAACGTCATCAGCGTGGACCCCGACACCGAGACCTGGGCGAAGGTCGCCCTCCAGCGGATGCTCGACCTCCCGGGCCGCACCGCCCGCTAGGCGTCGGGCAGCTCGACCCAGGCGACGGCGCCGCCGCCCTCGCGGGGCTCGAGCCCGATGCGCCCGCCGTGGGCCTCGACCACGCGGCGGCACGTCGCGAGGCCGATGCCCGACCCGTCGGCCTGCGTGTCGAGGCGCACGAGGGGCTCGAAGACGCGCCCGGCGTCCTCGGGCGCGATGCCCCGGCCACGGTCGGCGACCTCCACCCGCCAGCCGCCGTCCACGCGCCGCCCGCCGATCTCGACGACCGCGGGCTCCCCGGGGCGGGCGAACTTGCAGGCGTTGGCCACGAGGTTCTGCAGCACCGCGCGCAGCTGGGTGGGGTCGCCGCACACGGTGGGCAGCTCACCGACGGTGACGGAGGCGTCGCGCAGGGTGCCGGCCAGGTCCCCGAGGACGGCGGCGACCACGTGGGTGAGGTCGACGTCGTCGCGCCGCAGGGAGCCCCCGACGCGGGCGAACGCCAGGAGGTCCTCGATGAGGGCCTGCATCCGCTTGGTCCCACGCAGCGCGCGCTCCACCGTGCGGGCGCCGTCCTGCTCCTCGAGCTGCTCCTGCAGCAGGTAGAGCGACATGGCCACGGTCGACAGGGGGTTGCGCAGGTCGTGGCTGACCTGGCCGGCGAAGGCCGCGAGGTGCTCGTTGGAGCGCGCGAGCTCGTCGCGCATCTCCTCGGTACGGCGCAGCGACGCGTCGAGCGCGCGGGCCCGGCGGGAGAGCTCCAGGATGTCGACCACGCGGTCGGCGAGCGTCGAGAGCGCCAGGCGCTGGGTCTCGTCCAGCTCCCGCGGCTCCGTGTCGAACACGCACAGCGTGCCGATGACGACGCCCTCCTCCGTCTCGAGGGGGTGGGCGGCGTAGAACCGCACGGTGTTGATCCGCCCGTCCACGAAGGGGTTGGCGCTGAACCGCGGGTCGAGACGGGCGTCGGGGACGACCACCGGGCTGCCGAGCGCCACCGTGACGGCGCACATCGAGTCCTCGCGGCGACAGATCGCGGCCTCGAAGCCCACCGTGGCGATCTGGTGCTGCTGGGTGGAGGTGACGACGTTGACGGTCGCCAGCGGCACCCGCGCCACGAACGCCGCCATCTCCACCACCGCCTGCACCTCGCGCGGCGGGGGGTCGAGCAACCCGTAGCGGTGGATCGCCTCCTCGAGGTCCTGCGCCTGCTGGCCCATCGACCCGTCCTCCTCCCACCCCGCGTCGGCGCGGGGCTCGGTCCAGCGGCTCAGAGCCCGGGAGCGCCCCAGAGCGCGAGCCAGCGCTGCAGGCTCTGCTCCACCGGCAGCTCGGTCGCGAGCTGGTCGCGCACGTTGATCTCCAACAGGTTGTCACGGGCGTCGGCGCCGGTGGGGGCGAACGGGTAGAAGGTGCCCTGCTTGTAGAGGTACACGAGCCCCAGCCGGGAGCCTCCCCCGGTCGCGGCGAACCCGACGACCGAGCAGAGCAGCGACGGACCGAACCCCTGCTCCTCCAGCAGCACGTTCACCGCGTGGAGGTCGGTGCACAGGCCCGCCACGTCGGTGGGCTCGCGCCGTACGACGAGCCACGTGAACCCGAACTGGTCCACGGTGCGCTCGGCGGCCGGCGCCCGCGGGTCCGCGTCGAGCAGCGCGACGATGTCGGCCTCGGTGGAGCGGAAGGCCGCCCCGTCAGCGGACCGGAAGCACACCGACCCCACGCCGGTCGGCTCGAGCCCCATGGCCGTCTGCAGGGTGATCGCCGCGCTCGGCACGCCGAACAGCGCGTCGAGGTCGGCCTGCTTGGGCGCACGGCGCCCCAGGACGGCGTCCCAGAACCCCACGTCAGACCCCCGGGCGGGCGAGGTCGGCCTGGATGCGCGCCAGCTGCTCCAGCCGCTGCTCGAGCGAGGGGTGGGTGGAGGTGATGGTCGACAGCGACGCCCCGCTGATGGCAGGGGCGATGAAGAACGCGTTCATGGCCCGCGACGTGCGCAGGTCCCGCTGCGGGATCGAGGACATCTCCCCGGTGATCTTCTGCAGCGCCGACGCCAGGGCCGCGGGCTTCAGCGTCAGGTAGGCGCCCGAGCGGTCCGCGCAGAGCTCGCGGTAGCGCGAGAGCAGCCGGGTGAGGAAGAAGCTGATCGCGTAGACGACCAGCGAGATCACGAGCGCGAGGAGCAGGGCCGCGGCGCCCCCGCCCTTGCCGTTGCGGTCCCGCCCGCCGCCCATGAACGCGCCGTACTGCGCGCCCCGGGTGACCATGCCGGCCACGATGCCCGCCGACGAGGCGATCGTCATGACCATCACGTCGCGGTGCGCGACGTGGGAGAGCTCGTGGGCGAGCACGCCCTCCAGCTCGTCGGCGTCCAGCCGGCGCAGGATGCCGGTCGTCACGCAGACGACGGCCCGCTCCGGCGAGCGCCCGGTGGCGAACGCGTTGGGGATGTCCATGTCCGCGACGCCGACCCGCGGCTTCGGCATGTCGGCCAGCGCGCAGAGCCGGTCGATCATGCCGTGCAGCTCGGGCGCCTCCTGCGGTGAGACCTCGCGGGCCCGCATCGCGCGCATGGCGAGGGTGTCGGAGGACCACCACTGGAAGAAGGCGATGCCGAGGCCGACGAGGCCCACCACCACCGCGAGACCGGGGCTCTGGACGGCGAACATGATCCCCACCACGAGCGCCACGAACAGCGCGCCGAGGAGGAAGAGCACGAGCGTCATCCGGGCGGTGAGGCCCCGGTCGGGGAGGAAACGCGTCCGAGCCATGCGGTGCCCGGCGTCAGCCGGGGATGAGACCGTCGTCGCCGAGCATCGCCCGGACCTCCTCGAGGGAGGCGTCCTCCGGCGGGAGGATGAGGTCGGACTCGTCGAGCGCGTCGGCGGGGTGCGGCACGCCCTCCGCGCGCACACCGGCGAGCAGCGCGGCCAACGCGGGACGGAAGGCCGCCTCGTCGCCCTCCTCGACCGCCTTCTCCACGGCGTCGTCGAGGGCGTTGAGGGACTCGAAGCAGGCGTCGGTGATGTCGAACTGACCCTCACCCAGGATGCGGACGATCACTGCTGACCACCCTCCGTGCGCTTGACCGCCTCGGGCTGCAGGATGTCGCCGCTGGCCGGCGCACCCTCGATGGCCTGGGGCGAGGACGGGGCCGAGATGCCCTTGAGGGCCGCGAGCTCGGCCTCGACGTCGGCGCCCGAGCTGAGCGCGTCGAGCTCGCGGGCGATGTCGTCCCCGCGGTTGAGCGAGGAGGCGTCCTCGAGGGCACCCGACGCGAGCAGCTCGTCGATCGCACCCGCGCGGGCCTGCATCTGCGCCGTCTTGTCCTCGGCGCGCTGGATGGCCATGCCGACGTCGCCCATCTCCTCGCCGATGCCGGACATCGCCTCGTTGATGCGCGTCTGCGCCTCGGCCGCCGTGTAGGTGGCCTTGATGGTCTCCTTGCGCGTGCGGAAGGACTCGACCTTGGCCTGCAGGCGCTGCTGCGCCAGCACGAGCTTCTCCTCCTCGCCCTGCAGCTGAGCGTGCTGCGTGCGGAGGTCGGCGATCTGCTGGCTCAGGCCCGACTTGCGGGTCAGGGCCTCGCGGGCCAGGTCCTCGCGGCCGACCTGGATCGCCTTCTGCGCCTGGTCGGTCAACTTCTGGGCCTGCTGCTCGAGCTGGTTCACCTGCAGCTCGACGCGCTTGCGGCTGGTGGCGACGTCGGCGACGCCGCGGCGCACCTTGCTCAGCAGCTCGATCTGGCGCTGGTAGCTGTAGTCCAGGGTCTCCCGCGGGTCCTCGGCCCGGTCGAGGGCGGTGTTGGCCTTCGACCTGAAGATCAGGCTCATGCGCTTCATCAGACTCATCGGGTGGCCTCTCCTCGGGCGGTGCTCGTGCGGCGGTGCGTCCGGTGCTCCCGACCGGGGTCGGGGCCCGCTGCGGCTTCCCGCTCAACACTAGGCGCAAACCTCAAGGTGGGCGAGGGTGGGTGCGGCCGGCGGGGGGCCGGTACCCTGGCACCTCCGTGAGCGTCCCGGCCCCCGCGCCGTGCGCCCCCCCACCGTCCGTCCTGTGAGGCCAGCGTTGTTCCGTCGTAGCTCCACCCCCGTCGACCCGGGCCCCTCGACCACCGAGGCCCCCGACCCCACGGGCGAGGTGGACGGACGGCCCTCGAAGAACCCCGCGGCCAAGGGCCGGCCCACGCCGAGCCGGCGCGAGGCCGAGGCGGCCGCCCGGGCGCGGGCCAAGCCCGCCCGGTCGCGCAAGGAGCTCGCGGCCAAGGAGCGCGCGGACCGCAAGGCGCGCCAGGACAAGGTCCGCGAGGCCATGAAGACCGGCGACGAGACCTTCATGCCGAAGCGCGACCGGGGCCCGGTGCGCCGCTTCACCCGCGACTTCGTGGACTCGCGCTTCTCCTTCACCGAGCTGACGCTGCCGGTCATGGTGCTGTCGCTGGTGCTGCAGTACTCGGGCAACGCCGACCTCGTCGCGATGGGCACCCTCGTCCTGACGACGATGCTGCTGCTCGTGGTCCTCGACGTGCTCTACCTGCGCTTCCGCCTGCGCCGCGAGGTGCGTCGCCGCTTCCCCGACGAGCCGTTCAAGGGCCTGACCTTCTACGCCGTCAGCCGCTCGCTGCAGATCAAGCCGTGGCGGCTGCCGAAGCCGCGCGTCAAGATCGGCGCCCGCCTCGGCGAGGACTACCGCTGACCGGGTGACCGGCCAGGAGACCATCGTGCTGGGCCCCCTCCCCGACCGTCACCGCCGCGTGCTGGCGATCACCGTCGTCGTCCTCTTCGTGCTCGCGGGTGTCGTCGCCGGGCTGAGCTCCACGTTCCCCGTGCTGCTCAAGCCCGCCGTCTGCCTCGGTACGGCGACGGGCGTCGCGGCGGCGTACCTGCTGGTGCGCAGCACCTCCCGCGGGTGAGCGCCGCCCCCGTCCCCCCGTCCGACGTCTCCCCGTCGGGCGCGGACGACCGGCGCGCCCTCGTGCGGCAGGGCCTCGCGATCGGCGTCGCGACCGGCCTCTACGGCACCTCCTTCGGGGCCGTCGCCGTGGCGGGCGGCCTCGACGTCTGGCAGGCGTGCGCCCTGTCGCTCCTCGTCTTCTCCGGCGCCTCCCAGTTCGCCTTCGTGGGCGTGCTGGCCGCCGGCGGCTCCCCCTGGTCGGGCGCGGCCACCGGCCTCATGCTCGGGGCGCGCAACATGCTCTACGGCCTCGGCCTGGTGCGTCTCCTGCGCTGGCGGGGCCTGCGCCGCGTCGGGGCCGCCCACCTCGTCATCGACGAGTCGAGCGCCGTGGCGACCTCGACGACCCGCCCCGCCGACGCGCGTCTCGGCTTCCTCGTCACCGGCGGGTCGATCTTCGTGCTGTGGAACCTGATGACGCTCGTCGGCGCGCTGGCCGGCACCGCCATCGGCGACCCCCGCACCTACGGCCTCGACGCGGCCGTCGCCGCGGCCTTCCTCGCGCTGCTGTGGCCGCGGCTGGGCGACCGGCCCGCCGTCGCCGTGGCGGTCGTGGCGGCCGCGCTGGCCCTGCTCCTGGTGCCCGCCACCCCGGCCGGCGTACCGGTGCTGGCGTCCGCCTCCGTGGCCCTCCTGGCCGCGCTCTGGCCGCGGCGCACGCCGCCCGGCGCGGACCCCGCCGAGGAGGGCGCGCCGTGAGCGTCACCTGGGTCGCGCTGCTGGTGCTGGCGGCCGGCAGCTACCTGCTGAAGCTTGCGGGGCTCTCCCTGCCCGCGGAGGTGCTGGAGCGGCCCGTCGTACGACGGGTGGCCCTGGCCCTGCCGATCGCGCTGCTGGCCGCGCTGGTGGCGGTGCAGGCCGTCGCGGACGGGTCCCGCCTCGCGGTCGACGCCCGGCTCGCGGGCCTCGCGGTCGCGGTGGTCGCCCTGGTGCTGCGGGCGAACTTCCTCGTCGTCGTGGTGCTCGCGGCCGTCACGGCGGCCGCGCTGCGCGCGGCCGGCGTCGGCTGAGCCCCCGCCGGGTCAGTCGAGGTCGAGGAACGCCTCGAGCCCGACCGTGAGGCCGGGGTGCGCGCCGATCTCGCGGACGCCCACGAGCACGCCCGGGGCGAAGGAGGCACGGTCCATCGAGTCGTGGCGGATGGTCAGGGTCTCCCCCGGACCGCCCAGCACGACCTCCTGGTGCGCCACCATCCCGCGGATGCGCAGGGCGTGGACGGGGACGCCGTCCACGACGGCACCACGGGCACCGTCCAGGGCCGTCGACGTGGCGTCCGGCATGGGCGGGCACCCCGCCTCACGCCGGGCCGCAGCGACGAGCTCGGCGGTGCGGCGCGCCGTACCGGAGGGGGCGTCGGCCTTCGTCGGGTGGTGCAGCTCGACGACCTCGACCGACTCGTAGAAGCGGGCGGCCTCGGCGGCGAAGCGCATCATGAGCACCGCGCCGATGGAGAAGTTGGGGGCGATGAGCACCCCGGTGCCCGGCGAGTCCGCGAGCCATCCCCGCAGTCGGTCGAGGCGGTCCTCGTCGAAGCCGGTGGTGCCGACCACGGCGTGGATGCCGGCCGCGACGCAGAGCTCGAGGTTGTCCATCACCACGTCGGGGTGGGTGAAGTCGACGACGACCTCGGCGCCCGACGTGCGCAGCACCGCGACGTCGTCCCCGGCGTCGACCTGCGCCACCAGCTCGAGGTCCTCGGCGGCCTCGACCGCCCGGCAGATCTCCTGGCCCACCTTGCCGCGCGCGCCCAGCACGCCGACGCGGGTCCGCTGCGTCCCGTTCTCGCTCACAGCAGGACAACCTACGCGGGTCGCACCCGCCCCCGCCCACCCGGTCGAGACGTCCGCGGGCCGTGGCGGTGCCAGCGCGCGATGGGCGCAGGTGGCAGGCTGTACGGCATGAGGCAGCAGACCATCCCGGCCCGGATCCGTTGGGGAGTCGACGTCATGGACGTCCAGCCCGGCGACCAGCTCCTGGAGGTCGGTTGCGGACCGGGGGCGGCGGCGGAGCTCGTGTGCTCCCGCCTGGAGACCGGCAAGCTCTTCGCGATCGACCGCTCCGAGTCGGGCGTGGACCGCACGAAGCGGCGCTGCGCGGCGTACGTCGACGCCGGCCGGCTGACCGTGCGGCAGATCGACCTCGCGACCCTGCGCGTGCCCGTGAAGCGCCTCCACAAGGCGTTCGCGTTCAACGTCAACCTGTTCTGGGTCCGCGGCGCCGCCGACGAGGTGGCGCTGCTCCACGAGAAGCTGCTGCCCGGCGGCAAGCTGTTCCTCTTCTACGAGGCCACGCGCCCGGAGGGCCAGCGGCGCATCGTGGAGGCCGCGAGCAAGGCCCTGACCGACGGCGGGTTCCGGGTCTCCGTCGTGCAGAACCCGCAGCAGGGTTCCGTCGGCATCGTCGGGCAGCGGGTCACCGCCCAGATCTGAGCCACCGGCCGGATCAGGCGGGGCCGACCACCGCGAGGACCTCGGGGCCCCGCAGGATCGTGGCGGCCAGCTCGGCCACCTCGTCCACAGTGACCGCGTCGATGCGCTCGATGACCTCGTCCACGCCCAGCAGCCGCTCCCCCAGCAGCTCGCCCTTCCCGAGCCGGTGCATGCGCGAGGCGGTGTCCTCCATCCCCAGCACGAGCCCGGCGCGCAGCTGCCCGGCGCCGCGGCGCACCTCGTCGGCGTCGAGGCCGTCACGGGCGACCGCGGCCAGCTCGGCCCGCACCACCTCGAGGGTGGCGTCGAGCTTCGCGGGCAGGCACCCCACCGCGACGCCGACCAGGCCGGCGCCGACGTGCTGGGTGGTGAACGCGTAGACTGAGTAGGCCAGGCCGCGGCGCTCGCGCACCTCCTGGAACAGGCGCGACGACGTGCCGCCGCCCAGCCCGGTGGTGAGGATGCCCATCGCGAACCGGCGCTCGTCACCGCGGGCGAGGCCGGAGGTGCCCAGCACGACGTTGACCTGCTCGAACCCGCGGGTCGCGCTCGCCCGCCCCGGGCGGACCCGGCGGACGGCGGGTCGGGGTGCCGCGTCGGCCAGCGGCGGGGTCTCGGGGGCGGCCTCGGCGTCGAGGAAGCCGCGGCGGCCGAAGGCGCGGGTCACCAGGGCCACCAGCTCGTCGTGGTCGACGTTGCCGGCGGCCGAGACGACCATCCGCGGGGCCCGGTAGTGGCGGCGGTGGAAGCGCCGCACCGCCTCGGGCGACATGGCCTCGATCGACTCCTCGGTGCCGGCGATCGGGCGCCCGTACGGCGAGTCCCCCCACGCCTGCGCGGCGAAGAGGTTGTGGACGACGTCGTCGGGGTCGTCGTCGTGCATGGCGATCTCGTCCAGGATCACCTCGCGCTCCGCCTCGACGTCGGCGTCGGCGATGAGCGAGGAGGTCAGCATGTCGCCCATGACGTCGAGCACCAGCGGGACGTCGGCGTCGAGCACCCGCGCGTGGAAGCACGTGTACTCCTTCGCCGTGAAGGCGTTGACCTCGGCGCCGACCTCGTCGAGCTCGACGGAGATGTCGAGCGCGGAGCGGTCGTGGGTGCCCTTGAAGAGCACGTGCTCGAGGAAGTGCGATCCGCCGTGCAGGGCGGGCACCTCGTGGCGCGAGCCCACACCGATCCAGACGCCGATGCTGGCCGAGCGCACGCCGGCGACGTGCTCGCTCACGACCCGCAGGCCGCTGGGCAGGACGGTGCGCCGCACCCCCGCCGGCAGGCCCGGGACGGTGCCCGGGACGCCGACCGCCGGGGCCGTGGACGAGGCCGTGGACGAGGCCGGGAACGGGGCCGGGAACGGGGCCGGGAACGGGGCCGGCCGGCCAGCAGCGGACTGCTGGCCGGCCGGACCGGTGGTGTGCGGGGAGGTCACTCCGCGGAGTCGCCCTCGACCTCGGCGGCCGACTCGGCGGCCGGCTCGCCGGCCTCCTCGACCACGGGGACGAGCGACAGCTTGCCGCGGTCGTCGATCTCGCCGATCTCGACCTGGATCTTCTGGCCGACCGAGACGACGTCGTCGACGGACTCGACGCGCTTGCCGTCGTTGAGGGCCCGCAGCTTCGTGATGTGCAGCAGGCCGTCCTTGCCCGGCATCAGCGAGACGAACGCACCGAAGTTCGTCGTCTTCACGATGGTGCCGAGGTAGCGCTCGCCGACCTCGGGCATCGTCGGGTTGGCGATGGCGTTGATCGCGGAGCGGGCGGCCTCGGCGGCCGAGCCCTCCTGGGCACCGATGTAGATGGTGCCGTCGTCCTCGATCGAGATCTGGGCGCCCGTGTCGTCCTGGATCTGGTTGATGACCTTGCCCTTGGGGCCGATGACCTCGCCGATCTTGTCGACGGGGATCTTCACCGTGATGATGCGCGGCGCCGTGGCGGACATCTCGCCGGGGACGGAGATGGCCTCGTCCATGACGTCGAGGATCGCCAGGCGCGCGTCGCGGGCCTGGGTCAGCGCGCCGGCCAGCACCTGCGCCGGGATGCCGTCGAGCTTGGTGTCGAGCTGCAGGGCGGTGACGAACTCGCGCGTGCCGGCGACCTTGAAGTCCATGTCGCCGAACGCGTCCTCCGCGCCGAGGATGTCGGTCAGCGCGACGTACTGCGTCTGGCCGTCGACCTCGCCGGAGATGAGGCCCATCGCGATGCCCGCGACCGGCGCCTTCAGCGGGACACCCGCGTGGAGGAGGCCGAGCGTCGAGGCGCAGACCGAGCCCATCGAGGTCGAGCCGTTGGAGCCCATGGCCTCGGAGAGCTGGCGGATCGCGTAGGGGAACTCCTCGCGCGTGGGCAGCACGGGCAGGAGCGCGCGGCGCGCGAGCGCACCGTGGCCGACCTCGCGGCGCTTCGGCGAGCCGACGCGACCGGTCTCGCCCGTGGAGAAGGGCGGGAACACGTACTTGTGCATGTAGCGGCGGTGCTTCTCCGGCGACAGCGTGTCGAGCTGCTGCTCCATCTTGAGCATGCCGAGCGTCGTGACGCCGAGGATCTGCGTCTCGCCGCGCTCGAACAGCGCGGAGCCGTGGACGCGCGGGATCACGCCGACCTCGGCGTGCAGCGGGCGGATGTCCGCCAGGCCGCGACCGTCCATGCGGACCTTGTCGCGCAGCACGCGCTGGCGCACGAGGTGCTTGGTCAGCGCGCGGAAGGCGGCGCCGACCTCCTTCTCGCGACCCTCGAAGTCGCCGCCGACGCGCTCGAGCAGCGCGGCCTTGACCTCGTCGAGCTTGTCCTCGCGCTCCTGCTTGCCGGCGATGGTCAGCGCGGCAGCGGTCTCGTCGGAGACGGCGGACTCGACGGCGGCGTAGACGTCGTCCTCGAAGTCGAGGAAGACCGGGAAGTCGGCGACCGGCTTGGCGGCGGCCTTGGCGAGCTCGGCCTGGGCCTCGACGAGCTGCTTGATGAACGGCTTGGCCGCGTCGAGACCGCCGGCGACGACCTCCTCGGTCGGGGCCTGCACACCGCCCTGGACCAGGGTCCAGGTCTGCTCGGTGGCCTCGGCCTCGACCATCATGATCGCGACGTCGCCGGTCTCGGTGACGCGACCCGCGACGACCATGTCGAAGACGGCGTCCTCGAGCTGGCTGTGGGTCGGGAACGCCACCCACTGGCCCTCGATGAGCGCCACGCGGACGCCACCGACGGGGCCGGAGAACGGCAGGCCGGAGAGCTGCGTGGACATCGACGCGGCGTTGATCGCCAGCACGTCGTACGGGGTGTCCGGGTTGAGCGACATCACGGTGATGACGACCTGGACCTCGTTGCGCAGACCCTTCTTGAAGGTCGGGCGCAGCGGGCGGTCGATGAGGCGGCAGGCCAGGATCGCGTCCTCGCCCGGGCGGCCCTCGCTGCGGAAGAACGAGCCGGGGATCTGGCCCGCGGCGTACATCCGCTCCTCGACGTCGATCGTGAGGGGGAAGAAGTCGAAGTGGTCCTTGGGCTGCTTGCCCGCCGTCGTGGCGGAGAGCAGCATCGTGTCGTCGTCGAGGTACGCCGTCACGGAGCCGGCGGCCTGCCGGGCGAGGAGCCCGGTCTCGAACTTGACGGTGCGGGTGCCGAAGCGTCCGTTGTCGAGGACGGTCTCGACGGCGGAGATGACGGGCCCGGTGGGGGTGGACTCGGTCAAGGAGATCCCTGTTCTGTGTGCGGAGCGAACCGCGGCGTGCTCGCCTGTCGCGATGCACGGGGGCCGTCCACGCGAAGGTGGGGCCTCGTCGAGGTCCCGCGGCTTGCGTGCCGGTCTTCGATCGAGGCCCGCGGAGCCGGCCGGTCGACGTGCGACGCGGGGATCCGAGGGCCACTACCGAGGACCGGGCCGGACGGGCGGGTCGCTCCTGGTGGATGGTTCCGGTGTTCTGTTGTCCTACGGGGTGCTGCTGGTCGTGCTGGTGCTACGCGTGGTGCGGGGCGCGCCGGCGGGCGGCGCGCACGACTCCGACGATAGCGGCTGGGAGCCGCTGGACGAAGGAGGCCGGATGCAGCAGGAGCGGCCGCCCGGCTGGGCGACCGCTCCTGGCGCGATCAACGACGGAGGCCGAGGCGCTCGATGATCGAGCGGTAACGGTTGATGTCCGTCTTGCTGAGGTAGTTGAGCAGGCGGCGGCGCTGGCCGACCAGCAGCAGCAGACCACGACGGCTGTGGTGGTCGTGCTTGTGCTGCTTCAGGTGCTCCGTGAGGTGCGCGATGCGGTGGCTCAGCAGCGCGACCTGCACCTCCGGCGAGCCGGTGTCGCCCGGCGTCGTGCCGTACTCGGCGATGATCCTCTTCTTGGTCTCCGCGTCGGTTCCGATCGACATGCGGGCTCCTCTCGACTCGTTGCGCGGCGCGCCGGGGCCTGTTCTCCCGGGCACTTGGATCCGCGGCCGTCCTGACGGCAACCGGAGAAACGTACCAGCGGCCTCGCGACGCACCCAAAACACCGGTACGGCGGGGCTCACCCCTCCTGCGGCGCACCCTCGGCCGCGGCGAGCACCGCGCGGGCCGCCGCGCGGGCCGCCGTCGGGTCGGAGGCGGCGAGCACGGCCTCGGCGACCTGGTGGCACTCGTCGGCCGTGACGCGCGCGAGCATCGCGCCCACGGCCCGGACCGCGCTGGGCGCCATCGACAGCGAGGTGATGCCCATGCCGACGAGCGCGCAGGCCAGCAGCGGGTCGGCGGCGGCCTCGCCGCAGACCCCGACGGGCTTGCCGGCCTGCTGGCCCGCCGCCGCCGTGATGGCGACGAGGTGGAGGACCGCGGGCTGCCACGGGTCGGTGAGGTGGGCCAGGTCGCTGGCGAGGCGGTCGGCCGCCATCGTGTACTGCGTCAGGTCGTTGGTGCCGATCGAGAGGAAGTCGACGACCTCGAGCACGCGGTGGGCGAGCACGGCGACCGCCGGCACCTCGACCATCGCGCCCGCCTTGAGGCCACGGGCGTGCACCTGCTCGGCGAAGGCGGCGGCCTCGTCACGCGTGGCGACCATGGGGGCCATCACCCAGGCCTCGGTGCCGGTGCGCTCCGCGGCCTGCGCCACCGCGTCGAGCTGGTGGGCCAGCAGCGCGGGGTTGTGGGCGGCGAGCCGCAGCCCGCGCACGCCCAGGGCGGGGTTCTCCTCCCCCTCGTGCGTCGCGAACGCGATCGGCTTGTCCGAGCCGGCGTCGAGGGTGCGCACGACGACGTGCTGGCCCCGGTCGGCGTACGGCGCGAGCACCTCGGCGTAGAGGTCCGCCTGCTCGGCCACCGTGGGCTCGGTGGGACGGTCGAGGAACGACAGCTCCGTGCGGAAGAGGCCCACGCCCTCGACGGGCTCGCTCGTCGCGGCCTGCGCGGAGGCGGGGTCGGCGACGTTGGCGAGGAGCTTGACCCGCACCCCGTCGCGGGTGGCGGCCGGCCCGGTCCAGGCGGCGGTGGCGGCGCGCAGCTCGGCGTCGACGCGCACGCGGGCGCGGGCCTCGTCGGCGTCGGGCGCGAGCTCGACGGTGCCGGCGGCCCCGTCCACCAGCACGGGCTCGCCGTCCGGCAGCTCCAGGGCCCCGACGACGCCGACCACGCACGGGATCCCCAGCTGGCGGGCGATGATCGCGGTGTGGCTGGTCGCGCCGCCGCGCTCGGTGACGAGGCCGACCACGACGGCGGGGTCGAGCCCCGCGGTGTCGGAGGGCGCCAGGTCGGCGGCGACGAGCACCACCGGGGTCCCCGGCAGCACGACGCCCGGCTCGGGCGCACCGGCCAGGCGCGCGACCAGGCGGCGCTCGATGTCGCGCAGGTCGGCGACGCGCTCCGCCATCAGGCCGCCCTGCTGCTCGAACAGCGCGACGAAGGTGTCGACGGTCGACTCCACGGCACCCAGCAGGTCCGCGCCGCCCCGCAGCTGCTTGCGCACGCCGGAGCGCAGCCCGCGGTCGCGGGCGAGGCCCGCGCTGGCGGTGAGCACCTGGGCGGCCGCGCCCTCGACGCGGGCGGCACGCGCGACGTACCCGTCGGCCACGGCCGCGGCAGCCGCGTCGTACGCCGCGAGCGCGGGCTCCTCCTCGGTGGGCGCCGAGGCACGCAGGGCGGCGACGGCCGCGGGGTCGACCTCCGTCGCGACGCGGAGCACGGGGGCGTGCGCGACCCCGGGCACGACGGGCGTGCCGCGACGGGTCCGGACGGAGGCGGTGTCGGCGGCGGTGTCGGCGGGGTCGACGGAGTCGGCGGTGACCATGCTCCGAGTTTGCGCCCCGACCCCTTGACAGTCAACATGTTCGGGCATAGAACAACACGAACACAGATTCGTGATCACGCCGGCCGAGACCGGACGGTCCAGGGAGGCGGAGATGTACGCCGAGGAACGACAGAACGCGATCGCCCAGCGGGTGGCGGCCGAGGGCCGCCTGTCCGTGACGGCTCTCGCCGCGGAGTTCGAGGTGACCACCGAGACGGTGCGCCGCGACCTCTCGGGGCTCGAGCGCCGCGGCCTCGTGCGCCGGGTCCACGGCGGGGTCGTGCCCGCGGACGCGCTCCACGTCATCGAGGCCGGCGTGGCCGACCGCAGCCGCACCCGCACCGCGGAGAAGGAGCGCATCGCCCGCCTCGCCGTCCGCTACCTGCCCAGCCCCGGGAGCACGGTGCTGCTCGACGCGGGCACCACCACCGCGGCCCTGGCCGCGGCGCTCCCGCCGGCCCACCGCCTCGTGGTCGTCACCCACTCGGTGCCGATCGCGGCCCGCCTCGCGGGCCTCCCCCAGCTCGACCTGCACCTGCTCCCCGGCCGCGTCCGCCCGCAGACGCTGGCCGCCGTGGGTCCCGAGACCGTCGTGCACCTCGAGCGGCTGCGCGTCGACGTGGCGTTCGTCGGCGCGAACGGCATCTCGACCGACCACGGCCTGTCCACCCCCGACGCGGAGGAGGCCGCGGTGAAGCGCTCGCTCGTCGCTGCCGCCCGATCCGTCGTCGCCCTCGCCGACGGCACCAAGGTCGGCGAGGAGCACACCCGCAAGTTCGCCGAGCTCGACGAGGTCGACGCCCTGGTCACGACCACGGACGCTGACCCCGACGAGCTCGCCGCCCTGCGCGCCACCGGCCTGGAGGTCGACGTCGCATGATCCTGACCCTCACCCCGAACCCGAGCGTCGACCAGACGGTGGCGCTCACCGAGCGGCTGGCCCGCGGGGCCGTCCACCGCGTCGCCACCACGACGTCCCAGCCCGGCGGCAAGGGCGTCAACATCTCCCGCGCGGCCGTCGCCGCCGGCGAGCCCTCGATCGCCGTGCTCCCCGCGCTGATCGACGACCCGTTCGTCCTCGAGCTGCTCGCGGGCGGCGTCGACTGCCGCCCGGTGCGCCCCAGCGGCCCGGTCCGCGTCAACGTGACCCTGGCCGAGCCCGACGGCACGACGACGAAGCTCAACAGCCCGGGGGCCGAGGTCGACGCCCGCGTCCTCGACGACCTGACCGAGGTGCTGCTGCACCACGCGGGCCAGGCCGACTGGACGGTGCTCGCCGGCTCCCTGCCCCCCGGGGCACCTCCCGAGTGGTACGCCGCCCTCACCGCCCGGCTGCGCTCGCGCGGCACGCGGGTGGCGGTGGACACCAGCGACGCCCCGCTCAAGGCCCTCGTGGCCGCCCTGCCCGGCCCCGCTCCCGACCTGATGAAGCCCAACGCCGAGGAGCTCGCCTCCTTCACGGGCGCCGACGCCGACGTGCTCGAGGCCGACCCGGCCGCGGCCGCCGCGGCGGCGCACCAGCTGCTCGAGCGGGGCGTGGGCACGGTGCTCGCCACCCTGGGCGCCAACGGCGCCGTCCTGCTGCACCGCGACGCCACCGGCGCGGTCGGCGCCTGGCACGCCACCCCGCCCCCCACCACCGTGGTGAGCACGGTGGGCGCGGGCGACTCGAGCCTCTTCGGCTACCTCCTCGGCTGCCGACGGGGCCTCCCCGCCGAGCAGCGCCTCGCTCTCGGCGTCGCCTACGGCAGCGCCGCCGCCGGGCTGCCCGGCACCACCATCCCGCTCCCCGACCAGGTCCGTCCCGAGCTGGTCGCCGTCTCCCCCGTCCCGTTCACCCGAGGTGACTCATGACCCACGACACCAGCCCTGCGCTGATCACCCCCGACCTGGTCCGGCTCGACGCCGACCTCGGGCCGGAGAAGGACGACGCGATCCGCGCGCTCGTGGCCGTGCTGGCCGAGGCCGGCCGCACCGACGCCCCCGAGACGGTGCTCGCCGACGTGCGCGCCCGCGAGGAGAAGTCGGCCACCGGCCTCGCCGGCGGCATCGCGATCCCCCACTGCCGCACCGCGGGCGTGGCCCACCCGACGCTGACCTTCGCGCGGCTCTCGCCGCGCGTGGACTTCGGCGCCAAGGACGGCGGGGCCGACCTCGCGTTCCTCATCACCGCCCCCGACGGCGGTGGCGCGCTGCACATGAAGATCCTGCAGCAGCTCGCCCGGGCGCTGGCCAAGCCGGCGTTCACCCAGTCGCTGCGCGCGGCGGCCACCCCCGAGGAGGTCGTGGCGATCGTCGAGGACGTGGTCTCGCTGCCCGCCGAGGCCGCGGCCCCGACGGCGACATCGGCCGACACCGGTGCGGCCGCGACCGCCACCGCGGACCCGGGCGCGGCTCGCCACGTCGCGAACCCCCCGTCGCTCGTGGCCGTCACGGCCTGCCCGACCGGCATCGCGCACACCTACATGGCCGCCGAGGCCCTCGAGGCCGCAGCCGCCCGGGCCGGGGTGACCCTGCACGTCGAGACCCAGGGCTCCGCCGGCTCGACCCCGCTGGCCCCGTCCGTCATCGCCGCGGCCGACGCCGCGATCTTCGCCGTCGACGTCGGGGTGCGCGACCGCAGCCGCTTCGCGGGCAAGCCCCTCGTGCGCTCCTCGGTCAAGCGCCCCATCGACGACGCGGACGCCATGATCGCCGAGGCCCTGCGCGCGGCCAGCGACCCGTCGGCGCCCCGCGTCGAGGGCGAGGCCGGCGCGGCCGGTAGCGACGAGGGGGCCGGCGACGGCGAGTCGTGGGGAGGCCGCACGCGGCGCGTCCTCATGACCGGCGTCTCCTACATGATCCCGTTCGTGGCGGCCGGCGGCCTGCTCATCGCCCTGGGCTTCCTGCTGGGCGGCTACGACATCACGAACGCGTACGCCGAGATCGCCGTCAACCACTCGCTGGCCGACCTGCCCGACCCCGCGTCGTACGACCTGCAGCACGTGCTCTTCGGCTCCGGCCTGGCGGCCTACCTCGGCGCGCTGCTCTTCGTCATCGGCAAGACCGCGTTCATGTTCTTCATCCCGGCCCTGGCCGGCTACATCGCCTACGCGATCGCCGACCGCCCGGGCATCGCGCCCGGTTTCGTCGTCGGTGGCCTCGCGGCCAACATCTTCGGCGTCGTGGACGGCGACGGCACGGCGCTGCCCGCCACCGGCTTCCTCGGCGCGATCGTCGGCGGCGTGCTCGCCGGCGTCGTGGCCCACTGGATCGCCGGCTGGAAGGTGCCCAGCTGGGCCCGCGGCCTCATGCCCGTCCTCATCATCCCGCTGCTCACCTCGATCGTCGCGGGCCTGCTGATGATCGTGGTGCTCGGCAAGCCGATCAACTGGCTGATGACCGCCCTCGAGGACGGCCTCAGCTCGCTCGACGGCTCGAACGCGATCCTGCTCGGCGTCGTGCTCGGCCTGATGATGGCGTTCGACATGGGTGGCCCGCTCAACAAGGTGGCCTACAGCTTCGCCGCCGTCGGCGTGGGCGGCGCCAGCCTCGCGAGCGACGCGCCCGAGCTGAAGATCATGGCCGCCGTGATGCTCGCCGGCATGGTGCCGCCGATCGCCCTGGCGCTCGCCACCGTCGTCCGGCCCCGCCTCTTCACCGAGAACGAGCGCGAGAACGGCAAGGCCGGCTGGCTGATGGGCGCCTCGTTCATCACCGAGGGCGCCATCCCGTTCGCCGCCGCGGACCCGCTGCGCGTCATCCCCGCCATCATGTTCGGCAGCGCCATCACCGGTGGCCTGTCCCAGGCCTTCGAGGTCACCGTCCGCGCCCCGCACGGCGGCATCTTCGTGCTGTTCGCCGTGGGCAACGTGGTCGGCTTCCTCATCGCCCTGGCGGTGGGCACCGTGGCCGCCGCGGCCGCCGTGGTCGCGCTCAAGACCTGGACCCGTCCCGCGCTCCCCGACGCCGAGACGGGGGTGAGCGCCGGCGCCACGGGCACCGGGGCCACCGGGGCCACCGCGGGCGACCGCTCCCCCGTCTCCGCCTGACCCCGCACCACCACCGAGAGGACCCGCTCATGCCCACCACGACCGCCGTCGTCGGCTCCGCCGTCGGCCTCCACGCCCGCCCCGCGGGCATCATCGCCGAGGCCGCCGAGGAGCTCGACGCCGACGTGACCATCGCGCTGCCGGGCGACGAGCCCGTCGACGCCGCCTCCGCCCTGATGATCATGACCCTGGGTGCCGGCCACGGCGACACCATCGAGGTCGCCGGCGACGACGAGGCGGCCGTCGCCGCGATCGTCGCGCTGGTCGAGAAGGACCTCGACGCCGAGGACTGAGCGGCCCGGTCCGGCGCCACTGCCGGTACGACGACGGCCCGTCCCCTCACGGGGGCGGGCCGTCGTCGTGCGCGGGGCTCGTGGGGGGCCGCGTCCGGCGTCCTGCTCGCGGCGGGTACGGCGGCCGGTCGGTCAGGTGGGGGGCGCGAGGAGCTCGCGGGCCCGCCGCACGTCCTCGGCCATCTGCACGACGAGGGCCTCGACGCCGTCGAAGCGCGTCATGCCGCGCAGCCGGGCGACGAAGGAGACCTCGACCTCCACGCCGTACAGCTCGAGGTCGGCGCGGTCGAGGACGTAGGACTCCACGCGCCGCTCGCGCTCGCCGTCGAAGGTGGGGTTGGTGCCGACCGAGATGGCCGCGGGGTGCGTCTCGCCCGTGTCGGGGCGGCGCAGCCACCCGGCGTACACGCCGTCGGCGGGGGCGGCCGCGAGGCCGGTGGTGGGCACGTTCGCCGTCGGGTAGCCCAGCTCGCGACCCCGCTGGTCGCCCTGCACGACGACGCCGCGCACGGTGAAGGGCCGGCCGAGGGCCTCGGCGGCACCCTCGACGTCGCCGGCGGCGAGGCAGTTGCGCACGTAGGTCGACGACCACACCTGTGGACCGCCGTCGAGCGCGATGCCCTCGGCCACGAAGTCGCGGGAGCGGCCGGTCTCCTGCAGCGTGGCGACGTCGCCCGCCGCCCGGTTGCCGAAGCGGAAGTTGGCGCCGACCACCACGCCGCGCACGTGGAGGGCCTCGACGAGGATGCGGTCGACGAACTCCTCCGGCGTCCAGGCGGCCACGCCGCGGTCGAACGGCACGACCAGCACGTCGTCGATGCCCGCGGCGCTCAGCAGCGCCACCCGCGCGTCGATGGTGGTGAGCGTCGGCGGGGCGTGCTCGGGGCGCAGCACGGCGATGGGGTGGGGGTCGAACGTGACGGCGACGACCCGGGAGACCCCGAGCTCGTCGGCCAGCTCCCGGGCCCGGCGCACGACGTGCTGGTGGCCGAGGTGCACCCCGTCGAAGTTGCCGATGACCGCCACCGTGCGACCGAGGTCGCCGGGGACGTCGGCCAGCGCCCGCCAGACCTGCACCACCGCAGCAGACTCCTCTCGACCCGCGTCGTCGCGACGCTCGCCAGTGCTGACGTCAGCCTCGCACAGCGCCCGGCGCGTCCGCGCGTCGGTCCAGCAGCTCCTGGTAGACCGCGCGGACCCCGATGGCCCGCTCGAGCTCGGCGAGCACCCCGGTGAAGAACTGCCCCCGGAAGGTGTCGTCCGTGACGGCGACGACGGTGAAGTAGAGCCCGGAGAAGGCGGACAGGAAGACCGACACCGCCAGCAGCTCGGCGGTCAGCCCGGGCAGGCCCGGCACCGAGCTCACCGACCCGGCGGTCCACGTCTCCGCGACCTCCGGGCGCATGGTCAGCACGCCGAACAGCACGAAGAACACGAACATGGAGGCGACCACGACGAGCACCTGCACGCCCTGCACGACGATGAGCACGAGCAGCAGGTTCCAGCGCTCGAAGCGGTTCAGCACCACGTTGCGGGCGGGGTCGGCGCTCTCGTCGGCCACGAGGCGGGCCGCGTCGTCCTCCAGGGGGGTGCCGCGGCACGCCGACAGCAGGAGCGCGTCGTCGACGTTGTCGTCGACGCGGTCGACCTCCTCCGGCAGGCGCACCAGGAGGAACACCACCGCCATCGCCCCGAAGAGCAGCACCGTCAGCCACAGGTAGCCGGCCGGGAGGCTCGCCGACATCTGCCAGACTTCGGCGTTGATGAAGAGGAACGTGACGAAGACGAGGAGCAGGGGCAGGGCACGGGTGACGGTGGGCAGCAGCTGGCGCAGGCTGCCGAGCGTGCGTCCCACCGCCCACGCGACGATCGGCCGCGCCCCGAGGGCGACGATCGCGTACGCCGCCACCGCGAGCCCCGCACCCGTCAGGAGCGTCGCCGGCGCCAGCGCGGCGTCGGACCCCGCCCAGGCCAGGGCGACGCCCACCAGCACGGTCGCGAGCACGACGAGCACCAGGCCCGGCACGACCCGGGACGGTCGCAGCGCGGCGCGGGCCCGCGTCCGCCCGGACGAGACGAAGTACGGCAGGCCGTGCGTCGCGAACCAGCGCTCGGTGGCCTCGAGGCGGGCGGCCTCGTCGGGGAGGGGGTGCATCCGCACAGCCTGCCACCGCGGCGGCGGGCGGCGGCGGTCCGCCTCGTCCCGCGGACGCGCGACGCCGTGGGGTCTCAGGTGAAGACGGCGACCGGCTTGAGGCGGTCGCCCGCGGCGCGGTAGAGCGCCAGGAAGTCGCCGTCCGGCCCGAGCACGGCGAGCGGCGGTGCGTCGGGGCCCTCCCCCGCGTCGCCGCCGGGGAGGGTGGCCGGCAGGGCCAGCGCCCGACCCACGCGCACGTCGCGCTCGCCGTCGGCGTCGACGTCCAGCACGGGGAAGACCCGGCGGGCGACCTCTGCCAGGGGCACCATCGTGAACTCGTCGGCGAGCTGGTCGAGCGTGCGCGCCGTGGCCAGGTCGAACGGGCCGACCGCGGTACGGCGCAGCGCCGTCAGGTGCCCGCCCGTCCCGAGCAGGACGCCCAGGTCGCGCGCGATCGCGCGCACGTACGTCCCGCTCGAGCAGCGCAGCTCGACGTCGACGTCGACGACGGGCGTGCCCTCCACCTCGGCGGGGCGCACGTGGCCGACGGCCAGCTCGTGGACGGTGACGCGGCGCGACGCGAGCACGACCTCCTCGCCGTCGCGCACGCGCTGGTAGGCGCGCCTGCCGTCGACCTTCACGGCCGAGACCGCGGTGGGCACCTGCTCGATCTCCCCGACGAAGCCGGCGAGCGCGGCGCGCACGTCGGCCTCGCCCACGTGACCGGCCGGGCGTACGGCGAGCACCTCGCCCTCCGCGTCGTCCGTCGACGTGGCGACGCCGAGCCGCACGGTCGCGGCGTACCCCTTCTCCGTGAGCATGAGGTGGCCGAGCAGGCGCGTGGCCCGCCCGACTCCGAGGACCAGCACGCCGGTCGCCATCGGGTCCAGCGTGCCCGCGTGGCCGACCTTGCGGGTGCCGGCGAGCCGGCGCACGCGGCCGACGACCCCGTGGGAGGTGATCCCCCCGGGCTTGTCGACCACGACGATGCCCGTGGGGGCCTCGCTCATCACGGCGACGCGTCCTCGGCCGGGCCGTCGGTGCCGGTGTCCGCGTCGTCCTCGTCGAGGTCGTCGCCGTCGTCCTCGTCGAGGTCGTCGCCGTCAGCCTCGTCGAGGTCGTCGTCGTCAGCCTCGTCGAGGTCGTCGTCCTCGCGGGGCTTGCGGTACGGGTCGGGCTCCCCGGCGTACTGCTCGACACGCGAGGCGGCGACCGCCTCGTCGAGGGCCTTCGCCTTGGCCAGCACCTCGTCGAGGTGGCGGGCCGTCTCGGGCAGGGCGTCGGGCACGAACTCGAGCGTCGGCACGTGGCGCGTGCCGAGCTGCTTGCCGACCTCGGAGCGGATCATGCCCCGGGCCGAGTCGAGCGCCGCGGCCGTACCGGCCAGCGAGTCCTGCTCGCCGAGCACGGTGTAGAAGATCGTGGCGTGCTGCGTGTCACCGGAGACGCGCACGTCGGTGACCGTCACGAACCCCAGCCGGGGGTCCTTGAGACGGCGCTCCAGCATCTGGGCCACGACGACCTGGATGCGGTCCGCGATGCGGCGGGCACGGGGGTTGCTCATGTCGTTCTTCCTGTCGTGACGAACCGGCCGTCGGCCGGGCGGCGAAGCGCCCGGTCGACGGCCGGTCGGGACGGTTCTCAGCCGCGCGGGATCTCGCGCAGCTCGAAGGCCTCGACGATGTCGCCTTCCTTGATGTCCTGGAAGTTGCGCAGCACGAGACCGCACTCGAAGCCCTCGCGGACCTCCGACGCGTCGTCCTTCTCCCGCTTGAGCGAGGACAGGTCGAGGTTGTCGGCGACGACCTTGCTGTCGCGGAGCACCCGCACCTTCGCGTTGCGCCGGATCGAGCCGCTCGTGACCATGCAACCCGCGATGTTGCCGATCTTGGAGCTGCGGAAGATCGCACGGATCTCCGCCTGGCCCAGGACCTGCTCCTCGTACTCGGGCTTGAGCATGCCCTTGAGGGCCGCCTCGATCTCCTCGATGGCCTGGTAGATCACCGAGTAGTACCGGATCTCCACGCCCTCCTTGTCGGCCATCTCGGTCGCCTTGCCCTGCGGGCGGACGTTGAAGCCGATGATGATGGCGTCGGAGGCGGCCGCCAGGTCGACGTTGGTCTCGGTGATCGCACCGACACCGCGGTCGATGACGCGCAGGCTGACGTCGTCGCCGACGTCGATCTTCGACAGCGCGTCCTCGAGCGCCTCGACCGAGCCGGACACGTCGCCCTTGAGGATCAGGTTGAGCTCCTGGTCCTTGCCCTTCTCCAGCGAGGCCATGAAGTCCTCGAGGGTGCGGCGGACCCGGCGCTTCGCCTGCAGGGCGGCACGCTCGCGCGCCTCCCGCTTCTCGGCGATCTGACGGGCCATGCGGTCGTCGTCCACGACGATGAAGTTCTGGCCCGCACCCGGCACCGCCGAGAGGCCCAGGACCATCGCCGGACGAGCCGGGTCGACCTCGGTGAGCTCGTTGCCGTGCTCGTCGAGCATGGCGCGGACGCGACCGTAGGCGGGACCGGCGACGATCGAGTCGCCGACGCGCAGCGTTCCGCGCTGCACCAGGACGGTGGCGACCGGACCGCGACCGCGGTCCAGGTGCGCCTCGACCACGAGGCCCTGCGCGTCCTGCGTCGGGTTGGCCCGCAGGTCGAGCGAGGCGTCCGCCGTCAGGACGACGGCCTCGAGGAGGCCCTCGAGGTTGAGCCCGGCCTTGGCCGAGACGTCGACGAACATCGCGTCGCCGCCGTACTCCTCGGGGACGAGGCCGTACTCCGTCAGCTGACCGCGGACCTTCGTCGGGTCGGCGTCCGGCTTGTCGATCTTGTTGACCGCGACCACGACCGGCACGCCGGCGGCCTTGGCGTGGTTGAGCGCCTCCACCGTCTGCGGCATGACGCCGTCGTCGGCCGCGACCACGAGGATCGCGATGTCGGTCGCCTGGGCACCACGGGCACGCATGGCGGTGAACGCCTCGTGGCCCGGGGTGTCGATGAGGGTGATCCGGCGCTCGGTGCCGTCGACCTCGGTCGCGACCTGGTAGGCGCCGATGTGCTGCGTGATGCCACCGGCCTCCTTGTCGACCACGTTGGCGTTGCGCAGCGCGTCGAGCAGCTTCGTCTTTCCGTGGTCGACGTGACCCATGACGGTCACGACCGGCGGACGGATGACGAGGTCGGACTCGTCGCCCTCGTCGGAGCCGAACTCCAGGTCGAACGACTCGAGCAGCTCGCGGTCCTCGTCCTCCGGGGACACGACCTGCACGGTGTAGTTCAGCTCGTCGCCGAGCAGCTCCAGCGTCTCGTCGTTGACCGACTCGGTCGCCGTGACCATCTCGCCCAGGTGGAACAGCATCTGCACGAGCTGGGCCGCGTCGACGCCGATCTTCTCGGCGAAGTCGGTCAGCGAGGCGCCGCGGGAGAGACGGATCGTCTCGCCGCCGCCCTTGCGCACGCCCTTGACGCCCAGCGTCGGGGCCTGCATGGCCTCGAACTCCTGACGACGAGCGCGCTTGCTCTTGCGACCGCGACGCGACGGGCCGCCGGGGCGACCGAAGGCGCCCTGCGTGCCACCGCGCTGGCCGGGACGACCGCCACCGGGGCGACCGGCACCCGGACCGCCGCCGAAGCCGCCGGGACCACGCCCGGGGGCACCGCCGCCGGCGCCGGGACGGGCGCCACCGGGGCCACCGCGACCGGGCGCGCCGGGACGGGCACCGCCGGGGCCACCGCGACCGGGACCGCCCGGACGGGCACCGCCCGGACCGGAGCCGAACGCGGCCGGGGACTTCGGCATCATCGCCGGGTTCGGGCGGGGCATGCCCGGCCGACCCTGGGCGCCACCCTCACGGGCGGCCGGGGGACGCGGCGGACGCTGGTCGCCCGACGACGCCGGGGCGCCCTGCCCACCCGCGGCGGGGTTGGCCGGAGCGGGGCGACGGCCCATGCCCTGGTTGGAGGCGAACGGGTTGTTGCCGGGACGCGGCTGGCCGGGACGACCCACGGGACGCGGGCCGGGGCTCTTCTGCGCCGGCTTGGGGCCCGGACGGGCGCCGCCGGAGGGACCGGGGCGGCCGGGGGCCGAGGGGGACGGCGCCGAGCCGCCACCGGAACGCGCGGCGGGGGCCGCCGGCGTCGACGGGGCGGAGGGCGCGGACGGCGCCGCGGGGGCGCTGGGCGCGGACGGCGCGCTCGCAGCCGGGGCCGC
>NZ_JBMCYY010000003.1:0-539807 GCF_048654585.1 Nocardioides sp. CPCC 205120
GCCTCTCAGCGCCGATGGTACTGCGACCGGGAGGTCGTGGGAGAGTAGGACGCCGCCGGACATTCTTTCCTAGGGGCTGTCACGACGCACCGCGTCGTGACAGCCCCTAGTCTCTTTTCTGGGGCGTTGCGAGCGCCCTGATCGCGACGTACGAGGAGACAGCCGTGGCAGACGACAGCAGCAAGGGACGTCGGTCCTCAGGAGGCCCCCGCCAGGGTGGCAGCGGGGGCGGCCGGCCCCAGCGCCCGGGCGGACGACCGGGAGGTGCGTCCTCCGGCGGTTCGTCGGCCGGAGGTGGCGGTCGCGGCTACGGCGGTGGCAGCAAGGACGGCGGCCCCTCGGGTGGGCCGCGTCGTGGCCCCGGCGGTGGCGCTGGCGGTGGCTCCGGTCGCCCCGGTGCCGGCGGTGAGGGACGCAGCGGCGGCGGTGGCCGCGGCGGCGCCCCTCGCGGCGGTGACCGACGTGGTCCCGGTGCGGGTCGTTCGGGTGGGCCCGGTGGCCCGCGCTCGGATCGGCCGTACCGGTCGGGCGAGCAGCGTGACCGTGTGGAGCGCACCGTCGACCAGGCCGTGTACGACGGCCCCCCGCTCGAGGACGACATCACCGGCAAGGAGCTCGACCGCAACCTCGCCGCGCAGCTCAAGGGTCTCCCCGAGAAGCTCGCGGCCCGCGTCGCGCGCCACCTCGTGGCGGCTAGCCGGCTCATCGACAGCGACCCCGAGACGGCGTACCAGCACACCCTGGCTGCGCGGGCGCGCGCCGCCCGCCTGGCGATGGTGCGCGAGGCCGTCGGTGAGGCCGCGTACGCCGCCGGTCACTACAAGGAGGCGCTCGCCGAGCTGCGCGCCGCGAAGCGGATGAACGGCGTGACGGCGTACCTGCCGATCATGGCCGATTGCCACCGCGCGCTGGGCCAGCCCGAGCAGGCGCTCAAGCTCGCCCACAGCCCCTCCGTGGCCGGGTTCCCGGTCGAGGCGAAGGCGGAGATGACGATCGTCGAGGCCGGTGCGCGCCTCGACCTCGGTCAGCACGACGCGGCGCTCCGCACCCTCGAGCAGGCCCCGCTGAACAACAAGACCCGGGCGGCGTGGGTCGTCCGCCTGCGGTACGTCTACGCCGAGGCGCTGCTCGCGGCCGGTCGCGGCTCCGATGCCCTCGAGTGGTTCCACCGCACGCACGCCATCGACGGTGACGACGTCACCGACGCCGGCGAGCGCGCGGCTGCTCTCGAGAAGGAGCTCGACCGCTCCGAGGACTGACGGGCCGGTCGGCGTCCCCCTGGGGCGCCGGCCGCCGTCCTCCGGAGCCGCTCGAGCGCGGCACTACCCTTCCCCCGTGACCATCCTCATCGACCCGCCGCAGGTGCAGTGGCGGGACCGCTGGTGGTCGCACCTGGTCTCCGACACCTCGTACGACGAGCTGCACGCCTTCGCCGCCGCGCTCGGGGTGCCGCCGCGTGCCTTCGACCGCGACCACTACGACATCCCCGACGACCTGTTCGACGCAGCCGTCGCAGCGGGGGCGCAGGTGGTGCGCTCGCGGGAGCTGGTCGGCCGACTGGCCGCGGCGGGCCTGCGCCGACCCAAGCGCCCCCGGTAGCGCCCCTGGCAGCGCCTCAGCCCGCGCGCAGCGTCGCGATCTCGGCGGCCAGGTTCCTGCGGGCCGGCGCGCCCCAGTGCTCCCGGGCGTACGACGTGCGGAAGAGGTGGGTGCGGCCGGCCAGGTCCTCCAGGACCGCCAGGCGGCCGCGACGGAAGGCGTCGTCGGGCACCGCGGCGTACTCCCGGCGGACCCCTACGACGTAGTCGGCGTACCGCTCGGCCGGCGCCGCGAGGATCGCGAGGTCGGCGTCGCAGAGGGCGGCGCCGCGCGCGTCCTGCGGGGCGGGGGAGTGGTCGGCGGTGACGCGCACGAGGCGGGCGACCTCGCGGTGGTCGACGTCCTCACCGACCAGCTCGCGCTCGGCCAGCGCCGCGGAGCGGTCCTCCGCACCGGGGAGACCGTCGTACACGGCGTCGTGGAACCAGGCGGCGAGCACCACCTCGAGGTCCTCGGCCCACCCCAGTTCGGCGAGCCGGTCGAGCACCTCGGTGAGGTGCCGGACGTCGTGGTACCCGCGCCCGTCGGCGTACGCCGCCAGCAGGCGGTCACGCAGGTCGGTGCGGTGGGGCAGCGGCCAGGGCGGGGTCACCACCCCAGGGTGGCAGAGCGCAGCTGGGGTCAGGCGGCGGCGCCCGTGCGGGCGCGCCCGACGGTCGCGTCCACGAGGGCGACGATCTCGTCGGGGCTGTCGCTCATCGGCACGTGGCCGGCGCCGACCAGCGGCACGTGGTGCGCCTGTGGCAACCGGTGGCGCGCGCGGGCGGACTGGCGGTAGGGGAGGATCCGGTCCTTCGTGCCCCAGGCGACCGTCGTGGGGACGGTGACGTCGAGGGCGAACTCGTAGTCGAGGCCCTCCTTCGCGACCGCCTCGAAGCCCTCGCAGTGCTTGAGGGCCAGCGCGTCGCCGTACGTGCGCTCACGGTCGTGCCGCTCGGGGTGGGCGTACAGGGCCAGGCCGATGAGGCGGCGCCCGAGCGCCGAGCGGGCGGCCACGGCGAGCAGGCGGTCGGGCAGCTGGGCGACCAGGCGCAGCACCGACAGGATGCCGAGCGCCTGGTAGCGGTCGAAGCGACCGAAGAAGCCGGCCGGGCTGAGCGCGGTGACCGACGAGGCCAGGCCGCGGGCGCCCAGCTCGAGGGCGATCGCCCCGCCCAGGGAGTTGCCCACGACGTGCGGGCGCTCGACGCCCCAGGCGGCGAACTGCTCGCCGAGGTGCTCGCAGGCGACGTCCATCGTGTACGGCACGCCGGCGGGGAAGGCGGGGGACTCGCCGAAGCCGGCGAGGTCGACGGCGATCACGTCGTACCGCTCGGAGAGCCGGTCGAAGACCGGGCCCCAGGCCTGGCGGCGGTGACCGATGCCGTGGATGAGCACGACCGGCTCACCGGATCCCTGGCGCGTGTGGACCAGCGGGGAGAACACCACGTCGTACCTCCTGCAGCCGAATGTGACACCGGGAGTGTTACATCAAAGCTGGCAGAAAGCACGCCTCCCGAGGGGCGGGCCGCCCGACGCTCACCCGACGGGGACGGTGAACGCCACCTCGAGCCGCTCGGTCACCACGACGTCGTCGAGCCGCACGCCAGCCCCGGCGTCGTCCCCGGCGTCCCCTGTGCCGCAGGTGTCGTCGTCCCCGGCCATCGCCTCCGCGAGGGTGTCGTCGAGCCCCAGGGTCACGACGGCGTCGACCATCCACCCGGGAGCGTCCATGCCGGCGACCGAGACCTCCGACGGGGTGAGCGCCAGCGCGCCGTCCTCGAGGGAGGGCACGACGCCGGCGGAGAGCGGGATGGACCCGAGCACGGCGTCGTACGCCAGCTCGAGGGTGATCTCGCCCCCACCGAGGTCCACCGTGGGGTCCGCGTCGGCGAAGACCGAGCCCTCGAGCTCCTGCTCGACGAAGCGCTGCAGCCCCGCCTCGTCGAGGCGCGCCGTGCCCTCCACCTGGCCGCCGAGCAGCTGCAGGGCCACCGGGACGGCGCTCAGGTCGACGTCGATCCCCGCGGGCAGGCACTCGTCGTCCGCCGGCAGCGACTCGGCGAGCTGTCGCGGGCCCAGCTCGGCGACGACGAGGGCCGCGACGCCGAGCACCAGCAGCGTCGCGCCGCCGCGCAGCCGCCGCCGGCCGCTGCGCGGGCGGTGGACGAGGAACGCGATCCCGAGCACGAGGGCCACGAGGCCGACGAGGGCGAGACCGACCACGAGGGCCGCGGCGAGGACGGGCATGGCGGCAGCATGGCACCCCTCCGTGAGGGTCGCAGGCGTGCGACGGCTCGCGGTGGTGCCCGGGCGGTGGCGCCTTGCTACCGTCGCCGGGTGGTCGGGTTCGGGACGGGCGTCGTGGCGGCGCGGCGGTGAGCGCCGGCGTCGACCTGCTCTCGCGCGGCACCCCCTGCGGCCACTTCGACACGGGCCGCTGCCGATCCTGCGGCTGGCTCGACCGGCCCTACGACGTGCAGGTGCAGGCGCTCGAGGACGACGTCCGCTCCCTGGTCGGTGAGCGGCACGGCCTCGTGTGGGAGCCGACGGTGCGCAGTCGCACCGCGCACTTCCGCAACAAGGCCAAGATGGTCGTCGGGGGCACCGTCGACGCCCCGACCCTCGGGATCCTCGACCCCCGCGGCCGCGGGGTCGACCTGCGCGACTGCCCCCTGCACGAGGCCCCGATCGTCGCGGCGCTGCCCGCGCTCGCCGACGCGGTGGCGCGGGCCCGGGTCACGCCGTACGACGTGACCACCCGCCGCGGCGAGCTCAAGCACCTCCTCGTCACCAGCTCACCCGACGGGGAGCTCATGGTGCGGCTGGTGCTGCGCTCGGAGGAGGCGGTGAGCCGGCTGCGCAAGCACCTGCCGGCGCTGCTCGCTGACCTGCCCGGCGCGCGGGTGGTGTCGGTGAACCTGCAGCCCGAGCACAAGGCGGTGCTCGAGGGCGACCGGGAGATCGTGCTGACCGACGAGGCGTCGTTGCGGATGCGCGTCAACGACGTCGACCTCCACCTGCTGCCCCAGAGCTTCTTCCAGACCAACACCGAGGTCGCGGCGGCGCTCTACCGCCAGGGGCGGGCGTGGGTCGAGGAGGCCACGCCGCGCAGCGTCGGTGACCTCTACTGCGGCGTCGGCGGCTTCGCGCTCCACGTCGCCGGCCGGGGACGCGACGTGCTGGGCGTGGAGGTGAGCGCTGCAGCGGTGGAGAGCGCCACCCGCAGCGCCCGCGAGCTGGGTCTCGACGCCCGCTTCCGCGCCGGCGACGCGACCACGGCCCTCGAGGGCGGGGCGGCGCCGGACCTCGTCGTGGTGAACCCGCCGCGACGGGGGATCGGGGACCGGCTCGCGGCGTGGCTCGAGGCCTCGACCGTGCGCCACGTCGTCTACTCCAGTTGCAACGCGCGGACGCTCGCCCGGGACCTCGCGGCGATGCCTTCCCTGCGTCCGGTGCGGGCCCGGCTGCTCGACATGTTCCCGCACACCGCGCACCACGAGGTCATCACGCTGCTCGAACGCTGAGGGGCCGGGCCGCTGAGGGCCCGGGCCGCGGCGGGTCAGGGGTGTGGCGGCTGGTCCGGCACGGGCGCGACGTCGTCCAGCGGCACCGGGCGCACCCGGCGGGCCGTGGCGACGTGCACCACCTCGTGGCTGGTGCCCGCGCGGGCGCAGGCCTCGAGCAGGCCGCGTGCGTGCGCCCGGTCCCGGTCCGTCACGGCGTCGGGACCGGGTCGTGCGACGAGGAAGGCGAACCGGTGGGAGCCGCCGAGGGCGGTCGCGTCGAGGTGGCGCAGCAGCGAGGCGAGGGACTCGACGTCGTCGGCGTCCATCGTCGGCGGCAGGTCGCTGACCTCGACGAGCTGCGCCAGCAGGGCGTCGGTCTCGGCGTCGACGAACCCGATCCACAACGCGGCCGCTGAGAACCCGAGCGGGCTCATCAGCCGCGTCCAGGCGCGTTCGAGGTCGGCCTGGGTGCGCACCACCAGCGGCGGGGCGTCGGGCGCCGGGAAGCGGCCGGGGGCCCCGGGCCCGGACGAGGCGGCGGAGGTCGGCGGCCGGGGAGGCTCTGATGGTCCGGGGGTGCGGTGGTCGTTCGTCGTCATGGCTCCAGCGTCGAGGGGTGCGGTCGTCGGCGCGACCGGTCCTCCACAGGGCCGGTAACCGTCCACAACGCGGCGTCCGGATCCGGTCGTCCCCAGGCCCGTCGACGGGAACCCGCACCGCGCGGGCCCGGACCAACATCGGTCGCCTGCGGCGCACCTGGCGCCGCGGTGAGTCGAAGGAGCCGCCGATGCCGACGGACGTCACCGGGGCCGAGCGCCCCACCCGTCACTGGTTGTTCGTGCTGAGCCGGGAGGACGCGCTGCGCGCTCGCGCGGAAGGGCGGCTGCGCCTCTCCGCCACGGGGGAGGGACGGCTGCGGCGCACCGCGGCCGGGGACGGCGTCGTCGTCTACTCGCCCCGCGAGCGCAACAAGGCCGGCCCGCCGGTGCGGCGCTTCACGGCCGCGGGGTTCGTGCGGGGGGACGCGCCGTACCAGCTCGAGGGGGACGTCCACGGCTCGTGGTGCATCGACGTCGAGCTCGACGCCGGCGGGGAGCCCGAGGTGCAGGGGCTGCTCGGTGAGCTGTCGTTCGTGCGCGACGCGCCGGGCTGGGGGGTCGTCTTCCGCCCGGGGTTCCTCGAGGTGAGCCCCGCCGACCACCGGGCCGTGCGGGACGCGGTCCGGCGCGCACCCACGGCGAGCGCGCTACGGTCGACGGCACCTGCGACAGGGACGAAGGAGGACGCCGTGGCGACCGAGAAGCGTGACCCCGGACCCAGCGTGAAGAACAAGAAGGTGTACGAGGACCTGCGCGACGACGGCGCGTCCAAGGAGAAGGCCGCGCGCATCGCGAACGCGACCGCCCGGGACGGCGCGAGCAAGGTCGGCAAGCGTGGCGGCTCGTCGCCGGCCTACGAGGAGTGGACCGTCGACGACCTGCGCGGCCGGGCGAAGGAGCTCGGCCTGTCGGGCTACTCCGGCAAGCGCAAGGACGAGCTCATCGAGATGCTGCGCGACCACTGACCCGGCGCCCGGGCGACACCGCCCGGACGGGCCGAGCCTGGGATCAGACCGCGACGCCGGCGGCACCCGCCGTACGACCGGCGCTGGCCGCGTGACGGGCCATCACGGCGCTCACGTAGGTGTCACGCCGACGCGCCGCACAGCCTCCCGGGCGCGCGGCGGGCTGCACGAGCTCGGGCGCGAGCGCGTGGTGCAGGGCGTCGCGCAGGAGCACGAGGGCCTCGGCGCGGATCTGGGAGATCCGGGACTCGCTGACGCCGAGCTCCGCCGCGATCTCGGCCATCGGGCGCTCGGCGAAGAAGTAGCCCTCCACGACGGTGCGCTGGCGGTCGGGGAGCTCGGCCACGGCCGCCACGAGGTACTGCAGCTGCTCACGGTGCTCGAGGACCTCCTCGGGCGACGCGGTGTCGCTGACGAGGGTGTCCTCGAGCGCGGTGCCCGTGGTGCCGTGCAGCGAGAGCACCTGCGCCCGGGCGATGTCGTCGTCGTTGGACTCCACCTCGGAGACCGAGAGGCCCGTCGCGGTGGCGACCTCCTCGGCGCGCGCCGGGCGGCCCAGGGAGGCGGCGAGCCGCGTCCGGGTCTCGTCGAGGTCGCGGGCGCGGCGGCGAACCGACCGGGAGGCCCAGTCGACGCTGCGCAGCTCGTCGAGGATCGCGCCGCGGATGCGGCGGGCGGCGTACCGGGTGAAGGGGACCCCGCGGTCCTCCTCGAAGCTCTGCGCGGCCTGCACGAGCGCGGTCAGACCGGCGGAGGTGAGGTCGTCACGGCTGACGTGGGCCGGGACGCGCGTCATCGTCTCGCGAACGATGTGACCGACCAGGGCGACGTGCGACGTGACCAGCACTTCCTGGTCGTGGGCTGCGTTCAGGCTCATGACTCAATCGTCGGCGCGTCCCCGGTGAGAAGCACGGGCCCAGGTGCTAATCGGACTGAAGCGGCGCGGTGGCCGGGACCTTCGGCCCAGACCGTCTAGTCCGGGATGGTCATGCAGGAGGTCCCGGTCCCGACGGGTCCGAAGGGGGGTGCAAGCAAGGCTCAAGAACGGCGCAAGGCCGCGTCGTCGCGGCCCGTCGTGGCCCGCCGCGCCCGGCAGCACCGGCGGCGTGGGGAGAACGCTGTTCCGGAAAGCACCGACGAACCCCTCAGGGCAGTCGTGACCACGCCGATCGGAGGGGGGTCGCGACGGACGCGGCCAGGCGGCGGACGGGCGGGTGCCCGGGACGAGGGGGTGGGGACGTGGAGGAGCTGTGGATGATCCTGTGGCGGGAGCGCGACCTGCTCGATGCGCTCCACGACGACCTCGCCGCGACGGGCCGGGTCTCCGCGGACGGCGGTGGCGCCGGCCGGCCGGTGGGTGGGCCCGCGGTCGGCGCTGCGGGCGCCGACGCGATCCTGGCCACCCTGCGCGGCGTCGAGCTGCTGCGCGCGGTGGTCGCGGACGACCTCGCCGCCGGCCTGGGCCTGCCACCGGGTGCGTCGCTGCGCGAACTCGCCGCGGACGCGCCCGAGCCGTGGGCCCACCTGCTCGGGGAGCAGCACCACGCGATCGTGGCGCGGGTCGGGGCGATCGAGGGACTGGAGACCGCCAGCCAGGGCGAGGGCGAGGGCGAGGGCGAGGGTCAGGGTCAGGGCGACCGCGAGGGGCGGGAAGCCGGGACGCTCGCAGCCGGCGGGGTCCTCGTCGTCGACCCGCCGCGGTGGGGGGCCGGTCCCGACGACGGCGCCGGGGGCGACCTCGCGACCGTCGTGGACCTGCACGACCACCGGCGCGTCCGTGCGGTGCGCACCGCGTCGTGCCTGCAGCCGAGCCTGGTCGACTTCCTGCGCTGAGCCGTGCGCCCCGGCGGGCGTGGCCCGCCGCGGTGGCGTCCCGGGCGCGGTGACGACTAGTGGCGCGGGGGCGGGTCGGTCAGCCGCATCTGGGCGGCGATGAGCGCGGCCTGGGTGCGCCGCTTCACGCCGAGGCGCGCCAGCAGGTGCGTGATGTGGTTCTTGACGGTCTTCTCCGACAGGAAGAGCTCGTCGGCGATCTCGCGGTTCGTCATTCCCCGGCCGACGAGCGCGAGGATGCGCTGCTGCTGCGGCGTCAGGGCGGAGGCATCGGCGTCGTTGCCGCGCTGGGTGTTCTCGCGCAGCCGCTCCATGGCCCGGATCGCCACCATCGGGTCGATGAGGGAGTGGCCACTGGCGACGGCGCGCACGCCGCTGAGCAGCGAGCTGCCGCCGATCTCCTTCAGCACGTAGCCGTCCGCGCCCGCCAGGACCGCGCTCTGCAGCGCCTCGTCGTCGTCGTAGCTGGTGAGGATGAGCGCCCGGATGCCCTCCGTCGCCGCCTTGACCTCGCGGCACAGCTCGATGCCGGAGCCGTCGGGCAGGCGTGCGTCGAGCACGGCCACGTCGGGCGTGGTCGCGAGGATGCCCTCCAGGCCGGCCGCGAACGTCCCGGCCTCGCCCACCACCTCGAGGTCGCCGTCGGACTCCAGCAGCGCCCGGAGTCCCCGACGCACCACCTCGTGGTCGTCGACGAGGAACACGCGCACCGAGGACGTCGTCGTCATGGCCCCACTCTGACCCGTCACCCCCCGATTTCCCACCTTTGCGGCCCGGCGGGGTGGCGCGGCGGTGAGCGGAGGGCGGGGTACGGCGGACGGTCGGGCCCCGCGGCCGAGGTCACACCCGCGATTGGTTGCAATCTGCAACCATCGGCGTATGGTTGCACAAGACAACCAATGCCGCGTGCCCACCCCGCGGCTCCTCACGCCCAGAGATCGAAGGTGCTGCCCATGGCGACGAACCCGTCCCGGGCGGTCGACGAACCGACCGCCACCCACCCCCACTCCCCGGTCGACCCCGAGGTCCGGGCCGACGTGCCCATGACCCACCGCGAGATCCTCACGGTGATGTCGGGCCTGTTGCTCGCGATGTTCGTCGCGATGCTCTCCTCGACCATCGTCACGAACGCGCTGCCCAGCATCGTCGTCGACCTCGACGGCGGCGAGGCGGGCTACACGTGGGTCGTCGTCGCCACGCTGCTGACCATGACCGCGTCCACCCCGATCTGGGGCAAGCTCGCCGACCTGGTCGACAAGAAGCGCCTCGTGCAGGTCGCGCTCGTGACCTACATCGTCGGCTCGGTGGCCGCCGGCTTCGCGCAGGACATGGGGGCGCTCATCGCCGCGCGCGCCGTCACCGGTCTCGGCGTCGGCGGCATGACCGCCCTCGTCATGGTCGTCATCGCCTCGATCGTCACGCCGCGCGAGCGCGGCCGCTACTCCGGCTACATCGGCGCCGTCTTCGCCATGGCGACCGTCAGCGGCCCGCTCATCGGCGGCTTCGTGGTCGACGCCCCCGGCCTCGGCTGGCGCTGGACCTTCTGGATCGGCGTCCCCGTCGCGCTGATCGCCCTCGTCGTGCTGCAGCGCACCCTGCACCTGCCCGCCCCGGCCCCGCGCGCCGACGGCACCCGCACGCGCATCGACTACCCCGGCGCGCTGCTCATCGTCGGCGGCGTCTCGGTGCTGCTCGCCTGGGTCTCGCTCGCCGGCCACCAGTTCGACTGGGCCTCGCCCACCACCGCCCTCATGGTCGTCGGCGGCCTCGTGCTCCTCGCCGCGGCCGTGGTCGTCGAGAAGCGGGTCGCCGAGCCGATCATCCCCCTGCGCCTCTTCGCCGACCGCACCACGACGCTGGCCACCCTGGCCTCGGTCATGGTCGGTGTCGCCATGTTCGGCTCGACGGTCTACCTGTCGCAGTACTTCCAGATCGCCCGCGGCATGAGCCCGACCCACGCCGGCCTGATGTCCACCCCGATGGTCGCCGGCCTGTTCCTCTCCAGCGTCGTCACCGGCCGGATCATCTCCGAGACGGGCCGCTGGAAGCGTTTCCTCGTCTCCGGCATGGTCGCCGTCGTCATCGGCCTGGGCCTGCTGTCGACGATCGACGAGACGACCTCCCTGGTGCGGATCGGCGCCTTCATGGTCGTGCTCGGCGTGGGCCTGGGCGCCACGATGCAGAACCTCGTGCTCGCCGTGCAGAACCAGACGGCGCAGCGCGACATGGGCGCCGCCAGCGCCCTCGTCACCTTCTTCCGCTCGATCGGCGGCTCCGCCGGCGTCGCCGCGCTGGGGGCGCTGCTCGGCCACCGCGTGGCGGACAGCGTGACCGAGGGCCTCACCCGCCTGGGCATCGACGCCGGCGGGTCCGGCACCGCCCTGCCCGACCTCGACACGCTGCCGGGCCCCGTCCGCGACGTGTTCCAGGGGGCGTACGGCGACGCCACCGCCCTGCTGTTCCTCGTGGCCGTGCCGTTCGCCGTGGTCGCCCTGCTGCTCGTGACCGCCATCCGCGAGGTGCCGCTGCGCACGACGCTCGACGTGGCCGCCGCTCCCGAGGCGCCGGCCGCCGTCGGCGGCGAGGCCCCGGCCGTGCCGGCCGCGGCGGGCGGGGAGCGCCGTACCGAGGCGGGCACACGACGATGAGCGAGCTCGACCTGACCGTGCTCGGCGACCTCGAGCACGAGCTCTGGGTGCTCCTGCGGCGCGTGCGCCGCAGCGTCGCCGAGCGCGGTCACGCCGTGGCCCCGGGGCTGTCGGCACTGGGGTACGGCGTGCTCGACCAGCTGGCGCGCGACGGCTCCGGGCGGGCGGCCGACATCGGCTGCACGCTCGGGGTCGACAAGGGGGCCATGAGCCGCACGGTCCACCAGCTCGTGGACCTCGGCCTCGTCGAGCGCACCACCGACCCGGACGACGCCCGGGCGCTGGTGCTCGGGCTGACCGACCTGGCCCGCGAACGCCTCGAGGAGGTCAACGCGGCCCGCCGCGCCCGCTTCCTCGGCGCCATGGCGGGCTGGACGAGCGACGAGCTGGCCGAACTCGTCGCGGGGCTGACCCGCTACAACTCCACCGTCGAGCCCGTCTCGGCGCAGCGCTAGGACGCGCCCGGCCGCCGTCGGTGGCCGGGGCCGTCCTGGCGCTCAGGCGTCGAGGAACCAGGCGGCGGTGTCGGGGGCGAGGGTGCTCGTCGGCTCGGGGCCGCTGCTCAGCACGAGCGCCCCGACCCCGTCCGGCAGGTCCGCGGGCTCGCTGCCCGCGTTGAGCACGCACACCAGCGGCCCGCGCCGGTAGGCGAAGAGGTCCGGGCCCGCGTCGAGCAGGTCGACGGACTCGCCCGCCGTGAGCGCGAACGAGCGTCGTGCCGCCAGCGCCCGCCGGTAGAACTCGAGCGTCGAGCCCGCCGCACCCGTCTGCGCGGCGACGCTCAGGCCGGCCCACCCGTCCGGCTGCGGCAGCCAGGGCTGGCTGCCGGGAGCGGCCGGGCCGAAGGCGTACGGCGGCTGCTCGTCGTCCCACGGGATCGGCACCCGGCAGCCGTCGCGCCCGATGTCGGGCTTCGCGGTGTCCTTGGTGCGGAACCACGACGGGTCGGTGCGGTCCTCCGGGGCCACCTCGACCTGCTCGAGGCCGAGCTCCTCGCCCTGGTAGAGGTACGCCGAGCCCGGCAGGCCCAGCATCGCGAGCGTGGCGGCACGGCCACGGGCCAGGCCGAGCTCGCCCCCGCCGTACCGGGTCACGTGGCGCACCACGTCGTGGTTGCTCAGCACCCACGTGGGGGTCGCGCCGTACGGCAGCAGCGACGGGAGGGTCTCGGTGACGACGTCCGCGAACTCCTGCGCCGACCAGGCCGCCGAGAGCCAGTGGAAGTTGAACGACTGCTGCAGCTCGTCGGGGCGCACGTAGCGGGCGATCGCCTCGGCGGTGCGGGCCCACGACTCGGCGACGGCCATGCGCCGCCCCCGCGGGGAGTCGTCGTAGTCGGCGAGCACCCGGTGCCAGCGGCGGTAGACCTCGTGCACCTCCGGCTGGTCCCACATGGGCTCGTCGAGGCCCGCGAGCTCGACCATCGAGGCGGGCCCGTCGGCGTCGGGGTCGGGCAGCTCGGTGTCGGGCAGGCCCTCCTGCTTGAACAGGCCGTGGGCCACGTCGACGCGGAACCCGTCGACGCCGCGGTCGAGCCAGAAGCGCAGCACGGACTCGAACTCGTCGCCGACCTCCGGGTTGCGCCAGTTCAGGTCGGGCTGGGTGGAGTCGAAGAGGTGCAGGTACCACTGACCGGGGGTGCCGTCGGCCTCGGTGACCCGCGTCCACGCGTCGCCGCCGAAGACGCTGGGCCAGTTGTTCGGCGGCAGCTCGCCGTCCTGGCCGCGGCCCTCGACGAACATGTAGCGCTCGCGCTCGGGGCTACCCGGGCCCGCCGCCAGGGCGGCCTGGAACCACGGGTGCTGGTCGGAGGTGTGGTTCGGCACGAGGTCGACGATCACCTTGAGGCCGAGCTCGTGGGCGCGGGCCAGCAGGTCGTCGGCGTCGGAGAGCGAGCCGAACAGCGGGTCGACGTCGCGGTAGTCGGCCACGTCGTACCCGTGGTCGTGCTGGGGGGAGGTGTAGAAGGGCGTGATCCACAGGGCGTCGACGCCGAGGTCGCGCAGGTGCGGCAGGCGCGAGGTGATGCCGGGCAGGTCGCCGACACCGTCCCCGTCGCCGTCCGCGAAGCTGCGGACGTACACCTGGTAGACCACCGCGTGCCGCCACCAGGCGCCGTCCTCGGGCACGGCGGGGCCGCCCGAGGTGCTGCCGGTGGGGGAGGGGGTCGACGGAGAGCTTGGATCGTTCACAGCGACCATGGCGCCATCGTGGCACAGCGGGGAAGCCCGACGCTCAGCGCCGGATGGCCTCCCAGCGGTCGAGGGCCTCGACGCGCTCGGCCTTGTGGTCCACCACCGGCGCCGGGTAGCCGACCGCCGTGCGGTGCTCGGGCGCGGGGTCGTGGACGTCGGCGCCGTCGGGCAGGTCGCGCAGCTCGGGCACCCAGCGCCGCACGTACGCGCCCTGCGGGTCGAACTTGCGGCCCTGCGACGTGGGGTTGAAGACGCGGAAGAACGGCGAGGCGTCGGTGCCGCTGCCGGCGGTCCACTGCCACCCGTGGTTGTTGGAGGCGAGGTCACCGTCGACGAGCCAGCGCAGGAAGTGGCGCGCGCCGTGCTGCCACTCCACGTGCAGGTCCTTGACGAGGAAGCTCGCCGTGATCATCCGGAGGCGGTTGTGCATCCAGCCCGCGCCGCGCAGCTGACGCATCCCGGCGTCGACGATCGGGAACCCGGTGCGGCCCGCGCACCACGCCTCGAACGCCTCGCCGGGCGCCTCGTAGGCCATCTGGCCGTACTCCGGGCGCAGGTAGTGGCGCGCCGAGTCCGGGCGGCGGTGCAGCACGTCGGCGTAGAACTCCCGCCACGCCAGCTCCGTGCGGTAGGTGGTGCGGCCGCGCCCGGCGGAGCGCCCCAGGTCCGCCAGCATCGTGCGGGGGTGGATCTCGCCCCACTTCAGGTGCACCGACATCTTGGAGGTGGCGTCCAGGTCGGGCCGGTCGCGGCCCTCGGCGTACTCGTCGAGGTGGTCGGCGACGTACGCCGCCCAGCGCTGCGCCGCGGCCTCCTCACCGGCGTCGGGCAGCCGCAGCCCCTCCGGCAGGTCGACCCCGGGCACGTCGACCGTGTCCTGCAGGGCCAGCCCGCGCAGCCGGGTGGGCGCCGGGGCCGGGGCGTCCCAGCCGTGGTCGGCCCAGGCCCGGGAGAAGGGGGTGAAGACGGCGTACGCCGAGTCGTCGGCCTTGCGCACGGTCCCCGGCGGCACCGCGTACGGCGACCCGGTGCGCACGAGCTCGATCCCGTGCCCGGCCAGGGCCGCAGCGACCCGCTCGTCGCGCGCGGCGCCGTACGGGTTGAAGTCGGCGCTGACGTGGACGGCGGTGGCGCCGACCTCGCGGGCCGCGGCGACCACCCGCTCGACCGGGTCGCCGTGGACGAGCGCGAGCCGCGCGTCGTGGGTGCGCAGGGAGGCGTCGAGGGCCCGCAGCGCTGCGGTCAGGTGGGAGCGGCGCGACACCCCGGCCGGGCCCCACAGGGCCGGGTCGAGGACGAAGAGAGGGAGCACCGCGTCGGCCTCGCAGGCCGCGAGCAGCGCGGGGTTGTCGCCGAGACGCAGGTCACGGCGGAACCACATGACGGCGTGGTCGGCAGGCACGCGACCAGCCTGCCAGGGGGCGGAAGCAGGGGCCCCGGCTCGCGGTTCTGCGGCCGTCGTCGCCGTAGGCAAGAATGGGTCCCGTGAGCGATCTCATCGACACCACCGAGATGTACCTGCGCACGATCTACGAGCTCGTCGAGGAGGGGATCGTCCCGCTGCGGGCGCGGATCGCGGAGCGTCTCCACCAGTCGGGCCCGACCGTGTCGCAGACGGTCGCGCGCATGGAGCGCGACGGCCTGCTCACCGTCGAGGGCGACCGCCACCTCGAGCTGACCGACGACGGGCGCCGCCTGGCCGTGCGCGTCATGCGCAAGCACCGGCTCGCCGAGCGCCTGCTGACCGACATCATCGGGCTCGACTGGGAGCTCGTGCACGCGGAGGCGTGCCGCTGGGAGCACGTGATGAGCGAGACCGTCGAGCGGCGCCTGCTGGAGCTGCTCGACAACCCGACCGAGTCGCCGTACGGAAACCCGATCCCCGGGCTCGACGAGCTCGGCCAGATCGAGTCGGCCGAGGCGTTCATGGAGGGCGTGGAGTCGCTGCAGGCCGTCGCCGGCGAGAGCGAGGCGCTCGTGCACGTGCGCCGCATCTCCGAGGAGATGCAGAAGGACGAGACGCTGATGAGCGCGCTGCGCCGCGTCGGCGCCCTGCCCGACAAGACCGTCACCGTGGTCGCCACCTCCGAGGGCGTGCTCGTCGGCTCCGGCGGCGAGACGGCCGAGATCTTCCCCGAGGCGGCCGAGCACATCTTCGTGCGCCGCAGCTGACGCGCGTCCGGCCTGCGCCCGCCCCCGGGACCAGGGGCGGGAACGGAGGATTTCCAGAGGTTCCCTTGAGGTCGGCGCGGCCGTTCGTCGGTAGCGTCGTGCGTGCGTCGCCCCTCGCGGGGAGGGTGAGGGGCGACGCCGTCACCGGCCCCCCCCGCGCCGTCCGCCCGTCGAGGCGGCGGAGTGGTCCAGACCGGTGTGACCCCCACCCGATCGGCTCGTTGGTGCGAGCGACGAGGGTGCGGGGCCCTCGCCGGCCGGGAGGAACCACCAGTGGAGACGATCGACATCGCTCTTGCGCCGTTCGCGCTGCGCTCGCGCAGCGTCGTGCTCGCCCACGGCGCCACCGGCCTCGCCCGCGGCCTCGAGCCCGGTGAGACCGTCGTCCTGCGCGACGAGCAGGGGAACCTGCACACCGCGCACGTGGCCGACCTCGACTTCGGCCTCGAGGAGACCTACTACCGCCTCGCGCTCCACGACCCGGCGGCCGGACCGGGGCGCCCGGCGTCGACGACGGCCGAGCCCGGGCTCGACGACGAGCTGCGGCGCGTCGAGGAGCTGCTCCGCGAGGCGCGCGAGCAGGGCATCGTGCCGCCCACCCGGCCGTGGTCGCCGGGCCCGCTGGCCGCTGCCGGGCGCTAGGCCACCGGGCGCCGGGCTGCCAGGTCGAGCAGGAACGGCGTGCAGCCCGCCTCCACGGCGTACGTCGCGAGCTCGTCGCCACGTGTCGCGCCCCGGTTGACCACCACGACCGGCAGGCCCGCCTTGGCGGCGCGGCGCACGAACCGGAAGCCGCTCATCACCGTCAGCGACGTGCCCACCGCCAGCAGCGCGCCGTCGGCCGGGTCGAGGGCGTCCAGCGCCGCGAAGCACCGCTCCACCCGCGCGGCGGGCACGTTCTCGCCGAAGAACACGACGTCGGGCTTCAGCACCCCGCCGCACGCCTCGCACGGCGGGACCACGAAGTCGCGCGTCTCGTCGAGCGCGACGTCGCCGTCGGGGCGGACCTCGACGTCGGCGTGCCGCTCGGCCCAGCCCGGGTTCGCCGCCGCCATCCGCTGCTGCAGGGCGACGCGGGTCGACGTACGGCGGCAGTCGAGGCACACGACGTCGGCGATGCGGCCGTGGAGGGCGACGACCCGGCGGGTGCCGGCGGCCTCGTGGAGACCGTCGACGTTCTGGGTGATCAGCAGCTCGGGGTCGAGCCGGGCGAGGGCGCGGTGGCCGGGGTTGGGCTCGGCGTGCCGCATGCGGGCCCAGCCGAGGTGGCTGCGCGCCCAGTAGCGCTGCCGGGCCGCCTCGCCGGAGACGAAGTCGCCGTAGGTCATCGGCGTCGGCCGCGGGGGCAGACCCTGCGCCACGGGGCCGCGGTAGTCGGGGATGCCCGAGTCGGTCGACAGGCCCGCGCCGCCGAGCACGACGAGGCGCCGGCCGACGAGCAGGTCGAGGGCGGCGGAGCGGTGCTCGGGCGCGGCCGAGCGTCCGGCGGGTCCCGTGGAGGGGCCGGCGGAGGGGTCGGCGGAGGGGTCGGTGGGGCGGCCGGCGCCCGGGGCGGGCAGGAGCGTCACGGGCGGCTCAGCGGGCGTAGCGCAGCTCGGCGCGGGCGCGTGCCTTCGCGGCCTCGACGTCGCGGTCCTTCGGCGGGGCGTTCGTCTCCAGGTCGTCGACGAGCTGCCGGGTGATGGCGGCGATCTCGGCGACGGCGCGGTCGAAGACCGCCTGGTTGGCCTGCGACGGCTTCGTGGTGCCGCTGACCTTGCGCACGAACTGCAGCGCCGCGGCCTGCACCTCGTCGTCGGTCGCCGGCGGCTCGAAGTTGTTGAGCGGACGGATGTTGCGGCACATGGTCCCAACGTACGCCGCGCCGTAGGTTGGGAGCCATGCCTGAACGCGCTGACCGCGAGCTCGACCTCGTCGTCCTGGGAGCCACCGGGTTCACCGGTCGCCTCACCGCCGCCTACCTCGCCCGCCACGCCCCCGCCGACCTGCGCTGGGCGCTGGCCGGGCGGAACGAGGGCCGGCTGGCAGCCGTGCGGGACGGCCTCCCGACCGGGTCCGCCGCCGCGCCCGAGCTCGTGGTCGCGGACTCCTCCGACGCCGCGTCGCTGCGGGCGATGGCGGAGCGCACGCGCCTGGTGCTGACGACGGTCGGGCCCTTCCTGCGGTACGGCGAGCCGCTCGTCGCCGCCTGCGCGGCCGCCGGCACCGACTACGTCGACAGCACGGGCGAGCCGGAGTTCGTCGACGACGTCTGGCTGCGCCACCACGCCGCGGCCGAGGCGTCGGGCGCCCGCGTCGTGCACGCCTGCGGCTTCGACTCGATCCCGCACGACCTGGGCGTGCGGTTCGCGGTGCGCCAGCTGCCCGACGACGTGCCGATCCGGGCGCGCGGCGTCGTGCGGGCCGCCGCCTCGTCGTCGTCCGGCACGCTCAACTCCGCGCTCGAGCAGTTCGCCCGGGCGCGGACGATGAGCCGCACCCACGCCGAGCGCCGCAAGGCCGAGGGCCGGCCGGAGGGCCGCCGCGTGCGGGGCTCGGCGGGCAAGCCGCACCGCGACCCCGTCCTGGGCTACTGGCTGCTCCCGCTGCCCACGATCGACCCGATGGTCGTGGTGCGCAGCGCGGCCGCGGACCCGGCGTACGGCCCCGACTTCACCTACTCCCACTACGCCGGCACGAAGACGCTGCGCTACGCGGCCGGCGGTGCCGTGGGCGTCTCCGCGCTGGCCGCCGCCGCGCAGGTCGGGCCGCTGCGGCGCGCGCTGCAGCGCAAGGTCGGCGAGGGGCAGGGGCCGGACGAGCGGCGCCGCGAGCGCTCCTGGTTCACCGTCGACGTCGTCGCCGAGGGCGGCGGGCGCACGGTCCACGCCCGGGTGAGCGGCGGGGACCCGGGCTACACCGAGACCGCGACGATGCTCGCCGAGTCCGCGCTGTGCCTGCTGCTCGACGACAACCCGTCGACCGCCGGGATGGTGACGACCGCGACCGCCATGGGCGACCACCTCACGGGCCGCCTCCAGCAGGCCGGGATCCGGTTCGAGCTGCTCTGACGGAGCCGGGGCCGGGTGCTCGGTCGGGTGGTCGACCGGGGGTGCGGCCCGGGCTGTTGCCGGCCGGTCGGCCGGGGGTGCGGGTGTCGACGGGGCGCACGTGTGCGGCCTCGACCCAGGTGAGCACCGCTCGCGGTGAGCCGCCGTGCGCCCGCGCCGCCTGGTCGATCGTGACGACGAAGGCGTCCCAGTCGCCCGGCCGGGTCGGGCTGCGCCGCCACATCATCAGCAGCCCCGCCTGCGGGTGCACCCAGTGGCCCGTGAGGTCGACCCAGACGTGCTGCACCCGCGCGGGGCGGACGGGCCCGGGGTCGGACGGCGGGTGCGGCACGGGCGAAGAATAGAACACGTGTTCGAACGCGCAGGTCGTGCGCGGTGGCGGGGTGCGGTGGGTCCGGTGGTCGAGGTGGCCGTGCCAGCGGCGGCGATCCGGGGGTTGAGGTGGCCGAGGTGCTCGGCGGGTCGGTGGTCGAGGTGCCCGTGCCAGCGGCGGCGATCCGGTGGTTGAGGTGGGTGCGCCCGTGCTTGATCCGGTGGTTGAGGTGGCCGCGCCGGCGGCCCTCGAAACCACATCCGGGTACGCCGGTGGCCGGGGGCGCGGGCGCCGCGTCTGACCTGCGCAAACTAGTTCTGTGGAGAACCGTCGATCGTGGCCGGAAGTGTCGGTGGTCGCTGGTGTGATGGATCCATGACCGAGACCGCGCTGCACCCCATCGCCGGGGTCGCCGCGCGTCTGCACGAGGATCTCGACGACGGCTTCGACCTCGGTCTTCTGACGCTCGGCCCGACCGAGACGGGCGCCGCGCTCGTCGAACTCGAACGGGCCGCGAACCGCCTCGCCGCCCTGCAGTCGACGCTGCTGGCGCACGCCGCCGAGGTGCGGGTCGAGGGCGAGACCGGTGCCCCGTCGACCGCGGTGTGGTTCGCGAACGCGACGCAGGTGACGCGCGCCGAGGCCCACCGCCGCGTCCGCGTCGCGGTCGCCACCGACGAGCGGTACGACGCTCTCGTCGCTGCCTGCTCCTCTGGCTCCGTGTCACCCGGCCAGGCCGAGGTGATCGTGCGAGCGCTTGACGACCTCGGCGACGGCCCGAACGAGTCCGGTGCCGAGCTGGAGGTCCTGGGCCGGGCGGAGCAGGCGCTGGTGGGCTTCGCGGTCGATCACGACGCGAAGGACCTGCGGGTGCTGGGTCGTCGGATCCTCGACATCGTCGCGCCCGCGATCGGTGAGGCGCGTGAGGCGGAGCTGCTGGCGAAGGAGGAGCGTGAGGCGGCTGCGCGGATCCGGCTCACGATGCGCGAGGACGGCCACGGCTGCGTCCACGGGAAGTTCACGGTGCCGGAGATGCACGGCGCGATGTTCACCAAGATGCTCGACGCCATCGCCTCGCCCCGCCGGGACCACCTGCACGTCGACCCTGCTGCTGACGCTGCTGACTTCGCCGACGTCCGGCCGGTGTGGGAGAGGCGCGGCCTCGCGTTCGTCGAGCTGATCGAGCGGATGCGTGACGCCGACCTCCCCGACGCGGCCGGTGCGGGCGCGACCGTGGTCGTCACGATGCAGCTCGACACCCTCACCGGCGGCCTGGCCGCGGCTTCGTTGGACACCGGTCACCGCATCTCCCCGGGTGAGGCCCGGCGGCTGGCGTGCAGCGCCGACCTGGTCCCGGCGGTGCTGGGCACCAAGAGCGAGGTCCTGGACCTCGGCCGTTCCGCGCGGTTCCACACCAAGCCCCAGCGGATCGCGCTGATCCTGCGCGACGGAGGTTGCACCGCCGAGGGGTGCGACGCCCCACCGCACCGGTGCGAGGCCCACCACGACGACCCGTGGTCACGCGGGGGACGCACCTCCGTCGCACGGGGGCGGCTGCTGTGCTGGCGCCACCACCGCGTCGCGCACGACCCGACCTATCTGACCGAGAGGCTCGGCACCGGCAAGCTCAGGTTCACGCGGCGGAACTGATGAACCCGCAACCCCGAACCGTGGTTTCGAGGGCCGCTGGCGCGGCCACCTCAACCACCGGACACGCACGCGGTCACCCCGGCCTCTTCGGTGGTTGAGGTGGGTTGCTCTGGCAACCCCTCGAAACCACGCCCGGGAAGCAAGTCCTGGTTTCGAGACCGCCGGCGCGGCCACCTCAACCACCGGAACGGCGGTGCTCAGGTGCCGAGGCGCTGGGCGACGTCGCGCTGCAGCTCGTCCAGGGAGCGGAACTCGCCGAGGTGGGCCCAGGTGATGCGGCCGTCCTCGACGATGAACGAGGCCGGGAGGAAGCGGCGGTCGACGGCGGTGCCGACCTGGTTCGCGAAGCGCTCGTCCGCGTCGAGGAAGTTGGCGAACGACAGGCCGTGCTGCGCCACGACGCCCTCGGCCGCGTCCCGGCCGGCGTCACGGGAGACGCCGACGACGGTGACGTCGGGGGAGGTGCGGGAGAACTCCTCCATGATGGGCAGCTCCCGCTCGCACGGTCCGCACCACGACGCCCAGACGTTGAAGAACCGAGGACCGTCGTCGCCGGAGGCCGGTCCTGGGACGAGGCGGTCGAGGTCGCCGAGGGCGGCCTCGGGGAAGGGTTGGTCGACCTGGACCCAGCCCGTTGACACGTCGGAGCCCGGCGCGGGGGCGCTGGACTCGCCCGCCGTGCTCACCTCGACGCCGGGCAGGGCCCGGTCGAGCACGAGCAACCCGACCACCACGACCACCACCGCCGCGAGCGCGGCGAGGAGGCGGCGCCGGCGGCGACGCGGGGTGCTCGGCGACATCGGCGTCCTTCCTGCGGGTCCGCCACCCATCATCCCGCGCCCGCCCTGAGCCACCGGTCACGACCCCGCCCCCGCGACCCGCCGGCCGCGACACCGTGTGGGGCCAGCCGGCCGAGAACATCGCCGAAACCATCACCCGCGGCGACCGCGTCCTGGTCCACGGCCACGTCGAGACCGAGACCTGGGAGGACCGCGAGACTGGAGAGAAGCGCACCCGCGACGTCGTCGTGGTCAACGAGCGCGACGGCGAGATCGGCGTATCGCTGTCCTGCGCCACCGCCCAGCTCGAGAAGAGAACCCCCGCCGCACCACCGACGGCGGCACGAATGCCGACCGCGACGGCAGCTGACCCCACCCACCGAGCGGGAGGGTGCCCACGGGGACCTGCGCCCCGACCGGCACCCTCCCCAATCACATGCCGGCGATGCCCGGTCCTGCCAGGATCAGCGCATGAAGAGCTCGAGTGCCTCGAACACCGAGGCAGCAGGACGGATTGCCTTCATCGTCTCCGCTGCGCTCGGGGGCGGTCTCACGGTCATGGGCCTGCTCGCCATCGGTCAGGCTGGGCGAACCGCCTAAGAACATGACCCGACAGCAGAAGGTGTTGATCGTCGTCCTGGCGGTGTGCGTGATCGGCGGGATCAGGGCAGTGTTCGAGGACAACGCGGCCCAGCAGGCGCTAGGTGTGCTCGCAGCACTCTTCGGCACCATCGCGATCGTGCAGATGGTGCGGGGGGCGAACAAGGCGCCCCGGGACCGCAACGCTTCGTAACCTCCGCTGTCTCGCTGCGGACCTGACTCAGACCCCGCCCCTACCGGATGACGCTGCAGCCCAGCTGAACCTCGCCGTCCTCCGACGGACCTCGGATCGCGGCAGTCCGGATGCTCAGCCCCAAGCCCCGGACCGGCCCCGGTAGAGCGCGCCGCAGGCGCCCGCGCCCACCCGTCCCGGCACCCCGAGTAGCGCGGAGTGGGGCTTGATGCGCAGCACGCGTCCCCACCCCCTCCCCGCCGACCGCGACCCGCCGACCGCGTCACGTCCCGGGTGGAGGGGAGGGCGACGGGGTACCGGGCTCGCATGGCACGCAACGAACGCGTCACGACCGCCACGCCCGAGCAGGTCTGGGAGGTGCTGGCCGACGGCTGGCTCTACCCGTTGTGGGTCGTGGGGGCCTCCCGCATCCGCGGTGTCGACGACGGCTGGCCGGCCGTCGGCACCCGCATCCACCACTCCTTCGGTGCCTGGCCGTTCCTCATCGACGACGCGACCGTGGTGCAGGAGGTCGAGCCCGGGACCCGCATCCGTCTGCGGGCGCGCGGCTGGCCGATGGGCGAGGCCGGCATCACCATCACGCTGCGCCCCGAGGGCACCGGCACCCGCCTGGTCCTCGAGGAGGACGCCGTGAAGGGTCCGGGCACCCTCGTGCCGAAGCCGCTGCGCGGCGCCGGCATCGCCGTCCGCAACGTCGAGGCGCTGCGCCGCCTCGCCCTGCTCGCCGAGGGGCGCGCGTGAGCGCCGACCTCGCCCCGGGCTCCGTCGTCCTCATCACCGGTGCCTCCAGCGGCATCGGCCTCGGGGTCGCGCACGAGCTGGCCGCCGCCGGGCACCACCTCGTGCTCGCCGCCCGCGACCGCGCCGCGCTCGACCGCGCGGTCGAGTCCTGCGTGCGCCTCGGGGCCGCCTCCGCGATCGCCGTCGTCACCGACGTCGGTGACGACGAGGCGGTCGCCCGCCTCGTCGAGACCGCCCAGGGTCGCGACGGCCGCCTCGACGCCGTCGTCAGCTGCGCCGGCGTCGCCTCCTACGGCCGTCTCGAGGAGCAGCCGACCGACGTGGTCGACGGCGTGCTCCGCACGAACCTCCTCGGCTCGATCTCCCTCGCCCGCCACACGCTGCCGGTGCTGCGGCGCCAGGAGCGCGGCACCCTGCTGTTCGTGGGCTCCGTCCTGGGCCACGTCGCGACGCCCACGATGACGCCGTACGTCGTGAGCAAGTGGGGCGTGCGCGCCCTCGCCCGCGAGCTGCAGATCGAGAACCGTGACCTGCCGGGCGTGCGCGTCGAGTACGTCGCCCCCGGTGGCGTCGACACCCCCATCTACGCGAACGCGGCGACGACGGGCGTCCGGGGTCGTCCGCCGTTCCCGGTCGCGTCGGCGGAGAAGACCGCCCGCCAGGTGGTCGCCGCCCTCCAGGGCCGGCGCCACGCGTCGCAGCTGAGCACCGCCAACCACCTGCTGCGCCTCGGCTTCACTGCCGCGCCGAAGGTGTACGACGCGATCGTCACGCCGGCCTTCCGGGTCATCGCCGCCGAGCGCAAGCCGGCGGCGCCCGGGCCCGGCAGCGTCCTGGACCCGGTGCCGGACGGGCACGACCTCAGCGGCGGGCACGGCAGCGGTCTGACGGCGGTGGTCCGCGAGATCAAGCGCGCGGTGCGCGGCTCGTGAGCAGCACGTACGACGCCGTCGTCATCGGCGCCGGGCCCAACGGCCTCGTCGCCGCCAACCTGCTCGTCGACGCCGGCTGGTCGGTGCTCGTGCTCGAGGCCCAGCCGAAGGTCGGCGGCGCCGTCGCCAGCGACCGCGGGGTCGACCCCGAGTTCGTGCACGACACGTTCAGCGCGTTCTACCCGCTGGCCGCCGCCTCGCCGACGCTGCGCGACTTCCGGCTCGAGGAGCACGGCCTGCAGTGGCTGCACCCCCCGGCCGTGCTGGGCCACGCCACCCCCGGCGGGTGGGCGATCCTGCACCGCGACCGGGACGTGACGGCCGCCGGGCTCGAGCGGCTCCACCCCGGCGACGGTCAGGCGTGGCTCGACCTGTGCGCCACCTGGGACCACATCGGCGACGAGGTCGTGCACGCGCTCCTCGCCCCGTTCCCGCCCGTGCGCTCCGGGCTGCGCGCCCTGACGAAGCTGCGACGCGCCGGCGGGCTCGACCTCGTCCGGATGCTCCTCAGCCCCGCCGCCGACATCGGCCGCGAGCTGTTCGGCGGCCCCGGGCCGCGCCTGCTGCTCGCGGGCAACGCCGGCCACGCCGACATCCCGCTCGACGCGCCCGGCTCGGGTCTCATGGGCGTCCTCATGTCGATGCTGGCCCAGACCGTGGGCTTCCCCGTCCCGGCCGGCGGCGCCGGTGAGCTGGCCGCCGCGCTCGAGCGTCGTCTCGTCGCCCGCGGCGGCGAGGTGCGCTGCGGCGCCGAGGTGACGGCCGTCGACGTGCGCGACGGCCGCGCCACCGGCGTGCTGGCCGCGGGGGAGCACTTCGGCGCCCGCCGCGCCGTCGTCGCCGACGTCGTCGCCCCCAAGCTCTACGGCGGGCTCGTCGCCGCCCACCACCTGCCCGACCGCTTCCGCCGCCGGCTCGAGGGCTTCTCGCTCGACCCCGGCACCGTGAAGGTGGACTGGGCGCTCGACGGTCCCGTGCCCTGGGCCGTCCAGCCCGAGCACGCGCCCGGCACCGTCCACGTCGCCGACTCCGTCGACCAGATGGCCGACGCGCTCCACATGGTGAGCAACGGCTCGGTCCCGGCCGACCCGTTCCTCCTCGTGGGCCAGATGACGACCGCCGACCCGTCGCGCTCGCCCGCCGGCACGGAGTCGCTGTGGGCCTACACGCACGTGCCGCAGGAGGTGCGGGACGACGCCGGCGGCGAGGGCCTCACCGGCCGCTGGGACCGCAGCGAGTGCGAGCGCTTCGCCGACCGGGTGCAGGCGCGCTTCGAGCGGCTCGCCCCCGGCTTCGGCGACCGCGTGCGCGCCCGGCGCGTGATCGGGCCCCACGAGATGGAGGCCCAGGACGCCAACCTGATGGGCGGCTCCATCAACGGGGGTACGGCGCAGCTCCACCAGCAGCTCTTCTTCCGGCCGGTCACCGGCTGGGGTCGGGCGGAGACGCCGATCCGTGGGCTCTACCTGGGCTCGGCGTCCGCGCACCCCGGCGGCGGCGTCCACGGCGCCCCCGGCAGCAACGCCGCCCGCGCCGCGATCGCCCACGACCGCGTGCAGCGGGTCAAGCGGCTCGGCCGCTCCTGACCGGACCCGCTCACCCGGGCCGCTGACCCGGCCCGCTGACCCGGCCCGCTGACCCGGGCCCACCGCCCGGTCAGCGGGCGGCGCGCCCCGCGCCCAGCGTCTCGGCCACGAACTCCGCCGCCCGCCTCTCGAACCGGGGGCCCTGGCGCAGCATCGCGTGCTGGGCGCCCTCGACCACCTCGAAGGTGACGTCGGTGGTGCGGGCGAGGCGGTCCGCCACGGTGCGCGCCCGCTCGATCGGCGCGATCCGGTCGGCCGAGCCGTGGACCACCAGGACGCGCCGACCCCGGAGGTCGGCGGAGTCGCTGGGCAGCACCCAGGGGTTGAGCGCGACGACGCACCGCACGTCCGGGGCGGCCCCGGCCAGCAGCGCGGCGCGACCGCCGAGGGAGTGCCCCACGAGCGCGACCGGGAGGTCGCCCCACCGGTCGCGGGTCACGTCCATCGCCCACCGCGCGTCGTGCACGGGCGTCGTCGACGGGTCCCACCCGCGGTGGGAGTTGAGCAGGCGGTAGACGGCGACCTCCTTCGCCTTCCATGCCACCCGCAGCGCGATCGGCCTCATCCGCAGCACCGACAGCTGGGTCGGGCTCACCATCGGGCTGCCGGGGCGGGAGCCGCCGCCGTGCAGGACGATCGCGACACCGACGGGCCGCGACGGCAGGCGGACGGGCAGGAGCCGGGGTTCGGCCACGCGGTCGACTCCGTCCGGTGGGGCCGGTCGGGAGGGTCCGGCGGGGGAGGGCCGCACGGCAGCCGCGCGGGGGATGGTCGACCCCGGTACCCGCGGTAACGGGGAACTTACGCACCGGGTCGTGCACCGTGTTCCAGGCGCAACCAGACCGAAACACCCCGGGCGTGGACTGCTCCGCATGACGTCCACCGCCCACGACGCGCACCGGCACATCGGCCGGTTGCCGGCGTACCCCTTCTACGGGGGCCCGGCGATCTCCCCCGACGTCACCGCCCGCGAGACGCTCGCCGAGCTGGTGCGCGACCTCGACGCGGAGCGCACCGAGCGTGCGCTCGTGCTGCCCAACTACGGCGTGCCCGACCCCGACGTGTCGTTCCGGCTCAACCACCTCGCCCTCGAGGCGGCCCAGGCCGACGACCGCGTGCGGTGCGGGCTGTGGGTCTCGCCCAAGGCCTCCGACGCCGCCCGCAACGACGGCGCCCTCGCGCTGGCCCGCGAGGACGGCGTGGCCGCCCTCAAGACCAGCTTCCTGCTGGGCGGCGACGTCGACGACCCCGACTGCCGCGAGCAGCTCGACCGGATCTTCACCACCGCCGCCGAGCTCGACCTCGTCGTCCACGTGCACACCTCGCCCGGCGCCGCCTCCGACGTCGACCGCGTCGGCGAGCTCGTCGAGCGGTACGGCGACGCCACCAAGATCCACCTCGTCCACCTGGGCGGCGGCATGAGCGGGCACATGAAGCTCATCGGCGGCCGCCTCTTCGACTGGATCGAGGCCGGCAAGCAGGTCTACACCGACACCTCGTGGGCCATCGGCTTCGCGCCGCAGTGGCTCTGCCGGGAGATCGAGCGCCGCGGGACCGGCCACGACCGTGTCCTCTTCGCCACCGACACCCCCTGGGGCGACCACGCCGGCGAGCACGCCCGCCTGGCCGCCGCCACCGACGACCCCGAGCTCACCGCCGCGCTCTTCCGGGGCAACTTCGAGGCGCTGTACGGCGCCTGACCCACCCGCCTGACCCACCCGCCGCACCCACCCGCCGTACCCACCGCAGCACCGACCACAGGAGCAGACGATGCCCACGTTCGACGACGAGATCATGGCCAACATCGAGAAGTCCGTCGCGGAGATCCCGCACCCCTCGCAGGCGAAGGGGACCAACCTGTACGGCTCGACGAAGATCTTCCCGGACTACCAGGCGAGCGAGGGCCAGAGCTACCTCACGCTCGTCCACGGCATCCCGCACGAGAGCTCGGTCAGCTTCGTCGCCGTCCTCCAGGCCACCCGGGCCCTGCGCAAGGGCTTCGAGTCGGTCCTCTACTTCTACGGGCCCGGCGCGCTGGCCTGCGCCGACACCCGGGGGTTCCCGACCACCGGCGACGTCGCCTTCCCCGGCAACCAGAACATGAACGACTCCATCAAGACGTTCATCGCCGAGGGCGGCACCGTCTTCTGCTGCCGCTTCGGCATGGCCCTGCACGGGCAGCGCGAGGAGGACCTCATCGCGGGCGTCATCCCCTGCCACCCGCTCGACGTGCAGGACTGCGTCATCCACTTCGCCAACAAGGGCGCCATCATCAACTCGGTCTACAACCTCTGAGGCGCGGACGATGACCGCACCGACCCCCTCCTCCACCCGGGTGGACGTCGCCATCCAGGGCATCCGGCTGCTCGACGCCCCGGTCTCGCGCCGCGCCGGCGCCGGCCCGAGCGACGACGGGCACGTCCTCCTCGACGGGGTCGGTGCGGCCATCCCCCTCAACCCCCGCAGCCCCTACTCGGTGCGCGGCGGCAAGCTGCTGCTCGACGGCGCCGACACCGGCATGGGCGTCGAGGCCGTGCGCCGCCCCCGGTTCTACGACCTCACCACCGCCGACGGCGTCGGTTACGACAAGATCGCCCGGCTGCACTCCGCGAACGTGCTCGCCACCACCGTCGTGCAGACCTGCGTGCGCTACGACGAGCCCGAGCGCTGCCGCTTCTGCGCCATCGAGGAGTCGCTGCGCGCCGGCGCCACCGTCGCGGTCAAGACCCCCGCCCAGATCGCCGAGGTGGCCCTCGCCGCCCACGAGCTCGACGGCATCACCCAGGTCGTCATGACCACGGGCACCTCCAACGGCCGCGACCGCGGCGCCACCCACCTCGCCCGCTGCGTGCGCGCCGTGCGGGCGGTGCTGCCGGACCTGCCGATCCAGGTGCAGTGCGAGCCGCCCGGCGACCTGGCCACGATCCAGGAGCTGCACGACGCGGGCGCCCGCTCCATCGGCATCCACGTCGAGTCCCTCGACGACGAGGTCCGCCGGCGCTGGATGCCGGGCAAGGGATCGGTGCCGATGGCCGAGTACCGCGCCGCCTGGGCCGAGGCCGTCCGCGTCTTCGGCTGGAACGAGGTCTCGACGTACCTGCTCGTCGGCCTCGGCGAGGACCCCGACGAGCTCGTCGCGGGGGCCGAGGAGCTCATCGCGATGGGCGTCTACCCCTTCGTCGTGCCGTTCCGCCCGCTCGCCGGCACGCTCGCCACCGACGTCGACGGCGTCGGCGCCCCCGACCCGCGCGTCGTCGGCTCCGTGACGACCCGCGTCGCCGCCGCCCTGCGCCGCGCGGGCATGGCGGGGGCAGCCCAGTCGGCCGGCTGCGCCGCCTGCGGCGCCTGCTCCGCCCTGGCCTGCGAGGGGGCCTGAGGTGACGCTCGACCTGCCCGTCCTCACGGGGGTACGCCGGCCCGCGCCCCCCGCCGCGCCCACCGGTCCGTCCGGGGCCCCGTCGTGGGTGCTGGCCGAGGCCGACGGGCCGGCCGACCACGCGGCGTACCGCCGGTTGCGGCGCGAGGTGTTCGTCGCCGAGCAGCACCTCTTCGCCCGCGACGACGCCGACCTCGTCGACGACGACCCCCGCACCGTGGTGCTCCTGGCCCGGGCCGCGGACGGCACCGTGGTGGGCGGGGTGCGGCTGCACCCGGCCCCGGGCCGCGACGGGGTCCCGCCGACCCGCGACCTCGGGTGGTGGCGCGGCAGCCGGCTCGTCGTGGCGCCCGCGGCCCGCCGCGCCGGGGGCGTCGGGCCCGCCCTCGTGCGCGCCGCCTGCGCCCGGGCCGAGGCCGCCGGGGCCCTGCGCTTCGACGCCGTCGTGCAGGCCGGCAACGAGCGGCTCTTCCGCCGCCTCGGCTGGCGCACCCGCGCCGCGGTGGACGCCCACGGCGTGCCGCACGTCGTCATGGACTGGCCCGTCGACCGGGTCCAGCGGCTCGCCGACGCCACCAAGGCCGCCCTCGGCGGGCTGCTCGGCGAGCTCGCCACGGGCGTGCCCGCCGGGTACGTCGGCGACGACGGCGCCCCCGTGCCCGGCAGCGACCTCGTCGCCGCCTGCGACGCGATCCTGCCGTCGATGGTCGAGCGCGACCCCGAGTGGGCCGGGTGGTGCGCCGTCCTCGTCAACGTCAACGACCTCGCCGCGATGGGCGCGGCGCCCGTCGGGCTCCTCGACGCCGTCGGCGCCCGCGACGCCTCCTTCGCCCGCCGCGTGCTGCGCGGCCTCGGGGAGGCGGCCGCGGCGTGGGGCGTCCCCGTGCTCGGCGGCCACACCCAGCTCGGGGTGCCCGGCGCGCTCTCCGTCACCGCCCTGGGCCGCACCGATCCCGCCCTGCCCCGCCCCGTGCCCGGCGGCGGGGGACGGCCGGGCGACGCGCTGCGCGTCACCGCGGACCTCGGCGGCGGCTGGCGACCCGGCTACACCGGGGCGCAGTGGGACTCCACCTCGCACCGCACGCCCGCCGAGCTGCGCGCCCAGGCCCGCGTCGTCCCGGCGCTCGCGCCGACCGCCGCCAAGGACGTCTCCATGACCGGCCTCGTCGGCACCACCGGGATGCTCGTCGAGGCCAGCGGCTGCCGCGCCGTGCTCGACGTGTCCGCCGTACCCGCCCCGGCGGGGGCCGCCCCCGGCGACTGGCTCACCTGCTTCCCCGGCTTCGCGGTGGTGAGCGCCGAGCGGGCGCCCGCCCCGGGCGTCGGGGCCCTGCCCGACCACGTCGACACCGCCGTCTGCGGCGCGCTCACCCCCGGCACGGGGGTCGGCCTGCGCTGGCCCGACGGGGTCGTCACCGAAGCCGTCCGCCACACCGTCACAGGAATGGGACCCGCATGAGCATCCCTGCCGCCTCCCCGAGCACCCCCTCGACCACCGGCGTCGCCGCCGCCTGCGCCGGCTTCGGCCGCGACGTCGAGGAGAACCTGGCCCAGGTCGCCGCCCTCGTCGACCGGGCCCGCGCGCAGGGCGTCACCCTGCTGGCGCTGCCCGAGGCCTGCCTCGGCGGCTACCTGTCCGTGCTGGGCCGCGGCCGCGACGGCTCCCACGACGAGCAGCCCGACGACCTGCCCCCGGTCATGGACCTCGCGGGGCCCGAGCTGCGCCGCGTCGCGGCCATCGCCCGGGAGATGACGCTCGTCGTCGGCCTGTGCGAGTCCGACGGCGCCGAGCGCTACAACACCGCCGCGATCGTCAGCGGCGACGGCGTGCTCGGCGCGCACCGCAAGGTGCACCAGCCGCTGGGCGAGAGCCTCTTCTACGCGGCCGGCGACGCGTACGGCGCGGTGGACACGCCGGCGGGGCGCGTCGGGGCGCTGATCTGCTACGACAAGGCGTTCCCCGAGGCGGCGCGCGCCCTGGCCGTCGACGGCGCCGAGGTGATCGCCTGCATCTCCGCGTGGCCGGGCTCGCGCACCGCGAGCGGCGCCTCGCTGGCCGAGGACCGCTGGACCCGGCGGTTCAACCTCTTCGACGCGGCCCGCGCCCTGGAGAACCAGGTGGTCTGGGTGGCCTCGAACCAGCACGGCACCTTCGGCTCCCTGCGGTTCGTGGCGAACGCGAAGGTCGTCGGCCCGGGCGGCGACGTGCTGGCGACGACCGGGCTCGACGCGGGCCTGGCCGTGGCGCACGTCGACGTGGCCGGCGCGCTGGAGACCGCGCGCCGGGCCATGTTCCACCTGCGGGACCGCCGCCCGGAGACCTACCCCGGGGACCTCGCGCGCGGCCTGCCGCTCGCCGTCGCGGAGCCCGTCCGTGCCTGAGCTGACCTTCACCGTCCGCTGGCCCGACGGTGCCGTCACCGACTGCTGGTCGCCCTCGCTGGTGGTGCACGACCACCTCGACGCGGGGGCGTCGTACACCGTGCGCGAGTTCCGCGACCGGGCCGCCGCCGCCCTGGCCGAGGGCAGCGACCGGGTGCGGGCCCGCTACGGGTTCGCCTGCAGCGCCTCCGCCGCGTCGCTGGAGCGCATCGACGCCCTGGTCGCCGCCCACGCCCCCGACGCCCGCGTCGAGGTGCTCCGGCTCCACCCGCCCCTGCCGCAGGAGACCCCCCGATGAGCAGCAGCCCCGCACCCACCCCGACCACCGCCCCGACCGCCGCCCCGACCACCGTCCCGACCACGCACCGCACCGGCACCGTCGTCGTCGGCGGCGGGCAGGCCGGCCTGTCGACCAGCTGGTTCCTCACCCGCGACGGCGTCGACCACGTCGTGCTCGAGGCCGCCACCGCCGCCCACGAGTGGGCCGACACCCGCTGGGAGAACTTCACGCTCGTCACGCCGAACTGGCACTGCCGGCTGCCCGGGTACGCCTACGACGGGCCCGACCCCGACGGGTTCATGACGCGCGACGAGGTCGTCGCCTGGCTCGCGGGGTACGCCGGCACGTTCGGCCCGCCGCTGCGCGAGCGCACGCGGGCGGTCGCCCTGACCCAGCGGGAGGGCGGTGGGTTCGTCGTCGACGCGGAGGGCCCGGAGGGCCCCGAGCGGTGGGAGGCCGACCACGTGGTGGTCGCCACCGGCGGCTACCACCACCCGGTCGTGCCGCCCTGGGCGGCGGCGCTCGACCCGGCCCTCACGCAGCTGCACTCCGCGGAGTACGAGCGCGCCGCCGACCTGCCCGACGGCGACGTCCTCGTCGTCGGCTCGGGCCAGTCGGGCGCCCAGATCGCGGAGGACCTCCACCTCGCCGGCCGCCGGGTCCACCTAGCGCTGGGCGACGCGCCACGGGTGGCGCGCTTCCACCGCGGCCGCGACGTCATGACGTGGCTGGCCGAGATGGGGCTCTACGACACGGCGGTCGCGCAGTACCCCGGCGGCGTCGCCGCGCGGGAGAAGACGAACCACTACGTGACCGGGCGCGACGGCGGCCGCGACATCGACCTGCGCCGGTTCGCGCACGAGGGCATGCGGCTCTACGGGATGCTCGAGGACGGCCGCGGCACGCGGCTGACGTTCCGCCCGACCCTCACCGCGGCCCTCGACGCCGCCGACGACACCTACCGCTCGATCTGCCGCGACATCGACGCGTTCGTCGCGCGCGACCCCGCCGCCGCCCGGGTCGCGGGGCCGGCGGAGCCGCCGTACGAGCCCGTGTGGGTGCCCGACGAGGACCCGACGTCGCTCGACCTCGCCGCTGCGGGCATCCGCACGGTGGTGTGGGCGATCGGCTACCGGCCCGACTACCGCTGGGTGCGCGTCGGCGCCTTCGACGGCACCGGCCGCCCGACCCACGTGCGCGGCGTCAGCGCGGTGCCCGGCCTGTTCTTCCTCGGCCTGCCGTGGCTGCACACGTGGGGATCGGGGCGGTTCCTCGGCATCGCCGCGGACGCCGAGCACGTCGCCGGCCACATCACCGGGCGCCCCACGACGGAGACGCTCCCGGCGGCCGAGCTGGCCCGCCGTACCTCCCCGGGACCGCTCGTCGCGGTGCCCGCGGGCCGCTAGGCCGCGGTGCCCCCGCTGCGCATCGGCGCCGTCGCCGCCCACTTCGGCCGCGACGTGCCACGGGCGCTGGCGAAGGTCGAGGGGATCGTCGCCGACGCGCGGGCGGCGGGGGTGGGCCTGCTGGTGCTGCCCGACGCCACGCTCGGCGGCTACCTGTCGGACCTGCGGCACCCCGACCCGCTCGCGCTGCCCCCGGCGCTGGAGGAGACGTCGTACGAGGTGCGGCGGATCGTCGCGATGGCCCGCGAGATGGTCGTGTGCTTCGGGTACGCCGAGGAGAGCGTGGGCCCCGGAGCAGACGGGGACGGCGGGGACGCAGTGCCGCAGGTGCGGCTGCACAACACCGCCCTCTGCGTCAGCGGCGACGGGGTGCTCGGGCGGCACCGCAAGGTCCACCAGCCGGCGGGCGAGTCGCTGGTCTACGCCGCGGGCGACGGCTTCGGCGCGTTCGACACCCCGGTCGGGCGGCTCGGCCTGCTCATCGACTACGACAAGACGTTCCCCGAGGCCGCGCGGTCGCTGGCGCTGGACGGCGCGAACGTCCTCGCCTGCCTGTCGGCGTGGCCCGCGAGCGTGACGGACCGCGCCTCGCGGCTGCCCCAGGACCGGCAGTCGCGGCTCTTCGACCTGTACGACGCCGCCCGCGCCGCCGAGAACCAGGTCGTGTGGGTCTCCGCCAACCAGACCGGCGTGATGGGCGGCCTGCGGTTCCTCGGCCAGGCCAAGGTGGTCGGGCCGGGCGGCGACGTGCTCGCCCGGACGTCGTCGAAGGGCGGGCTCGCCGTCGCCGAGGTCGACGTCGAGCGCGAGGTCGCCCGGGCCCGGCGGCTGCTGCACCACCTCGCCGAGCGCCGGCCCGCGGCGTACGGGCCCCTGCGGGCCGCCGACGCCGCGGCGGTCGGCGGTGCGGTCGGCGGTGCGGTCGGCGCGGGGGCGGGGGAGGCGCCGTGAGGATCGCGCTGCTGACCTACTCCACGAAGCCGCGGGGCGGCGTCGTCCACACCCTCGCGCTCGCCGAGGCGCTGGTGGCGCTGGGGCCCGCCCACGGCGTCGACGCCGTCGACGTGTGGACGCTGGGCCGGGGCGGGGACGCCACGTTCTTCCGCCCGGTCGACCCGCGCGTCGGGGTGCGGGCCGTGCCGTTCCCCGGCGTCGACGGGGAGCCCGTGGGGGCGCGGATCGAGCGGTCCATCCGGGTGCTGGGGGAGGCGTTCGGCGCGGCCGCCGGGGGCGCCGGGGGTGCCGGGGGCGCTGGGGGTGCCGAGTACGACGTCGTCCACGCCCAGGACTGCATCTCCGCCAACGCCGTGCTGCGCGCGGGCGTCGCGTGCCGCCGTACCGTCCACCACCTCGACACCTTCACCACCCCCGAGCTGGTGGCCTGCCACGACCGGGCGGTCGCCGAGCCGTCGGCGCTGGCCTGCGTCTCCGCGTCGGTGGCCGCGGAGGTCGCCGCGGGCTGGGGACGCGAGCCCGTCGTCATCCCCAACGGCGTCGACGCGGCGCGGTTCGCGGCGGGCGCCGTCGACCGCGCCGGCCGGGCCGCGTGGGCGCGGCGGCTGGGGCGCTACGTGCTGGCGCTCGGCGGCATCGAGCCGCGCAAGGGCACGCTCGACCTGCTCGAGGCGTTCGCGCGGCTGCGCGCCTCCTCGCCCGACCACGCCGACCTCGAGCTGGTGGTGGGCGGCGGGGAGACGCTGTTCGACTACCGCGACTACCGGGCCGCGTTCGACGCCCGCGCCGCCGCGCTCGACGTCGAGCCCGTCGTGCTCGGGCCGGTCGACGACCCGGCGCTGCCGTCGCTGGTCGCGGAGGCGGCGGTGCTGGGGTTCACGTCGGTGAAGGAGGGCTTCGGGCTCGCCGCGATGGAGGCGCTGGCCGCGGGCGTGCCCGTCGTCTCCCGCGACCTCCCCGTCCTGCGGGAGGTGCTCGGCGACACCGTGCGGTTCGGGACGGGCGTCGACGACTTCACCCGGGCGCTCGACGCCGCCCTGCGCCGGCCCGGCGACCCCGCGCCCGGCCGCGCGCTCGCCGCGTCGTACACCTGGGAGGCCGCGGCGCGCCGCCACCTCGAGTGGTACGCCCGGGGCTCCCCGCGCGACGCCCCGCGGGGCTAGCGTGGGGTCATGCGGCGGCGGCCCCACGAGAACGTGCTGACGGTCCTGGTGGACCCGACGGTCCTGCACGACCTCGAGCTGGACCTCGCCGGCCGCGACCTGTGGCTGTGGCCGGTCAGCACGGCGGGGGTGTACGCCGACGGCCGCCAGGCCGCGCACGTCATCCGCCGGCGCCTCGTCGAGGCCCGGCGCGGGGCGTGGGACCTCGCGGCCGCGTGGGTGCCGGCCTGGGTGGCGTTCGGGGAGACCTGGCGCCACGACGACGAGCCGCTGGCGTGGGCGGCGCACGCCACGCTGTACGACGTGCTGTCACCGTTCGCGCCGCACGTGCGCTACCGCCGCGGGCTCGGCGGCGTCCCGCGCCTGCCCGTCGGGCGCGAGGCGTAGAGCCCCCGGTCCCCTCGACCACCGGAGCGGGTCGCGGTACCAGCGATAGTCATCGACTACCGCTCCTACCGCGACGCGGGTGGGGCGCGCCGTACCCCTCCCCGGAGGGTTGTGTCGCGCGTCACAGGGGGGTTGGCTGGCGGGGTCCGCGACGACGAGGAGACCCGCATGCTGTCCTACGACTCCGGCCCGACGGAGCCGCCGCTGCTCGACGAGACGATCGGCGAGGCGTTCGCCCGCACGGTGGCCGCGCACCCCGACGGCGAGGCGCTCGTGGAGGTGGCGAGCGGGCGCCGGTGGACGTGGCGGGAGCTGGCCGACGACGTGGAGCGCGTCGCCCGGGGGCTGCTGGCCCGCGACGTGCAGCCGGGGGACCGCGTGGGGATCTGGGCCCCCAACTGCGCTGAGTGGACGATCACCCAGCTCGCCACGGCGCGGATGGGCGCGGTGCTGGTGACGATCAACCCGGCCTACCGCAGCCACGAGCTCGCCTACGCCCTGCGCCGCAGCGGGGTCTCGCTCGTGGTGGCCGCGAGCGGGTTCCGGGGCGCCGACTACCGCGCGATGCTGGCCGAGGTGCGCGACCGGTGCCCGGCGCTGCGCGAGGTCGTGCACCTCGACACCGACGACTGGACGGACCTCGCCACCGCCGGCGAGGACCTGCCCGACGACGCCGTGGCCCAGGTGGCCGCGAGCCTGGCGCCGGACGACCCCATCAACATCCAGTACACGAGCGGCACCACCGGCTCGCCGAAGGGCGCCACGCTCAGCCACCGCAACATCCTCAACAACGGCCACCTCGTCACCGAGACGATCCGCCTGACCGCGGCCGACCGGCTCTGCATCCCCGTGCCCTTCTACCACTGCTTCGGGATGGTGATGGCCAACCTCGGGTGCGTCACGCACGGCGCGACGATGGTGGTCCCGGGCCCGGCCTTCGACCCCGCGACCGTGCTGCGCGTGGTGGCCGAGGAGCGCTGCACCGCCCTCTACGGCGTGCCGACGATGTTCATCGCCCTGCAGAACCACCCCGACTTCGCGACCACCGACCTCACCAGCCTGCGCACCGGGATCATGGCCGGCTCGCCGTGCCCGGTGGAGGTGATGAAGCGCTGCGTCGAGGAGATGCACATGGCCGAGGTGTCCATCGCCTACGGCATGACCGAGACCTCGCCCGTGTCGTGCCAGACGCTGGCCGACGACGACGCGGAGCGCCGTACCGCCACCATCGGGCGGGTCCACCCCCACCTCGAGGTCAAGGTCGTCGACCCGGTGACGGGGGAGACGGTCGAGCGGGGCGAGCCGGGGGAGTACTGCACGCGCGGCTACAGCGTCATGCTCGGCTACTGGGACGACCCCGAGAGGACCGCCGAGGCGATCGACGCCGACGGCTGGATGCACACCGGCGACCTCGCCGTCATGCGCGAGGACGGCTACTGCACCATCGTCGGCCGCATCAAGGACATGGTCATCCGCGGCGGCGAGAACATCTACCCGCGCGAGGTCGAGGAGTTCCTCCACGCCCACCCGGACGTCGAGGACGTGCAGGTGGTCGGCGTCCCCGACGAGCGGTACGGCGAGGAGCTCTGCGCCTGGGTGCGGATGCGCGCCGGGGCCGAGCCGCTCGACGCGGCCGGTGTGCGCGCCTTCTGCGCGGGCCGCCTGGCCCACTTCAAGGTCCCGCGGCACGTGATCGTCGTCGACGAGTTCCCGATGACCGTCACCGGCAAGGTCCGCAAGGTCGAGATGCGCGAGCGCAGCACGGACCTCCTCGGCCTCGGCGGGGAGTGAGGCGAGCGCCGCTCCGCCACCGGCCCGCCCCTTGCCCCACGGGTTAACGACCGATAACCTCACCACCGCCCGCTGGTTAGCGAGCATTAACCGGCTGCCGCACCACCCCACCCGGAGAGGACGTCATGTTCGAGCTGTCACGGGAGCACGAGGAGTTCCGCCGCTCGGTGCGGGAGTTCGCCGAGGCCGAGATCGCGCCCCACGCGGCGCGCTGGGACCGCGAGCACCACTTCCCGACCGACGTCGTGCACAAGATGGGCGACCTCGGCCTGTTCGGGCTGACCGCCCCGGAGGAGTACGGCGGGGCCGGGCTCTCCGGCGCGGACGGCGGGTTCACGTCCCTCTGCCTGGCGATCGAGGAGCTCGGTCGCGTCGACCAGTCGATGGGCATCACCCTGCAGGCCGGTGTCGGGCTCGGCATCAACCCGGTGCTCACCTACGGCACGGCCGAGCAGAAGGAGACGTGGCTGCCGGACCTCGTCGCGGGGCGCACGCTCGCGGGCTTCGGCCTCACCGAGCCCGGCGCCGGGTCGGACGCCGGCGCGACCGCCACCCGTGCCCGCCTCGACGGCGACGAGTGGGTCGTCGACGGGGCCAAGCAGTTCATCACCAACTCGGGCTCGGCGATCACGAGCCTCGTCAACATCACGGCCCGCACCGGCACGCGCTCCGACGGCCGCCCGGAGATCAGCACGCTGATGATCCCCGCGGGCACGCCCGGCTTCACCGCCGAGAAGGCCTACGACAAGCTCGGCTGGCACGCCTCGGACACCCACCCGCTGTCGTTCGAGGACTGCCGGGTGCCGGCCGGGAACCTGCTCGGCGAGCGCGGCCGCGGCTACGCCCAGTTCCTCGCCACGCTCGACGACGGCCGCGTCGCCATCTCGGCGCTGAGCGTCGGCTGCATGCAGGCCTGCCTCGACCTGTGCGTCGCGTACGCCGGCGAGCGCCAGACCTTCGGCGGGCCGATCGGGCGCAAGCAGGGCGTCGCGTTCCAGATCGCCGACCTCGAGGTGATGCTGCAGGCGGGCCGGATGCTCACCTACCGGGCGGCGGCGCTCAAGGACGCGGGCGCGCCGTACCAGCAGTTCAAGCACGCCGCGTCGATCGCCAAGCTGCAGACCACCGAGGCGGCGGTGACCGCCACGCGCATCGCGACGCAGGTGTTCGGCGGCTACGGCTTCATGGAGGAGTACCCCGTCGCCCGGTTCTACCGCGACGCCAAGGTGCTGGAGATCGGCGAGGGCACCTCCGAGGTGCAGCGCATGCTCATCGCCCGCGGCCTCGGTCTCCCGGTCGAGTGAGCGGGCCGATGAGCGACCCCACGAGCGACCCCACGCGCAGCGGAGGCGCCGAGCGCCGCCGCATCACCCAGCGCGGCCTGTGGTTCGACGAGTTCGAGGTCGGCACCGTCTACGAGCACCGCCCGGGACGCACCGTCACCGAGACCGACAACGTGCTCTTCACGACGCTGACGATGAACACGCAGCCGCTCCACCTCGACGCGGCGGCCAGCGAGCAGCAGGGGCCGTTCCACGAGCGGCTCGTGAACTCGATGTTCACCCTGTCCACGCTCGTCGGGCTCTCGGTCGCGCAGCTGACGCAGGGCACGATCGTGGCCAACCTGGGGTTCTCCGCGATCTCGTTCCCGGCGCCCGTGCGGCACGGGGACACGCTCTACGCCGAGACGCTCGTCGTCGACAAGCGGTTGTCGCGCAGCCGTCCCGGCGAGGGCGTCGTCACCCTCGAGCACACGGCGCGCAACCAGGACGGTGAGGTCGTCGCCACGGCCACCCGCCAGACCCTCGTGCGCACCGCCCCGGACGGCACCGCATGAGCGCCTGGGAGCCGGGCCCGGGCTTCCTGTTCTGCCCCGCGGACCGCCCGGAGCGCTACGCCAAGGCGCTGGAGCGCTCCGACGTCGTCATCCTCGACCTCGAGGACGCGGTGGCCGAGCCGGCGAAGGAGGCGGCGCGGGTCGCCGTACGTCGGCTGGCGGCGGACGGCGTGCTCGACGCCGAGCGCACCGTCGTGCGCGTCAACGCGGCCGGTACGGCGCACCTCGCCGCCGACCTCGCCCTCACCGCCGCGACGGGCGTGCGCCGCGTGATGCTGCCCAAGGCGGAGCGCCCGGCCGAGGTCGCCGAGGTCGTCGCCGCCGGCCACGACGTGCTCTGCCTCGTCGAGACCCCGCGGGGCGTCGAGCACGCCGGCGTGCTCGCCGAGGTGCCCGGCGTGGTCGCGATGATGTGGGGCGCCGACGACCTCGTCGCCGGGCTCGGCGGCACGGCCAGCCGCCGCGCGGACGGGTCCTACCGCGACGTGGTGCGCTACGCCCGCTCCCGCGTGCTCGTCGCCGCGAAGGCCGCGGAGCGCCTCGCGCTCGACGGCGTGCACATGGACATCGCCGACGCCGACGGCCTGCGCGCCGCCTGCGAGGACGCGGTCGCGGTGGGCTTCGACGCCGGCGTGGCGATCCACCCGAGCCAGGTGCCGGTGATCCGCGCGGCGTTCGCGCCCGACGCCGAGCGCGTCGCGTGGGCGCAGGACCTGCTGGCCGCCCACGCCGCCGGCGGGGTGGGCACGCACGGGGGCCGCATGGTCGACGGACCGATCTACGCCCAGGCCCGGCGCGTGCTGCGCCTCGCCGAACGGGGAACGGCGACACGAGAGGGGACGACGTCCGATGGCTGACCTGCGCGAGCTCGCCGCCGACCTGCGGGCGCGGATGGCGGCGCTCACCGAGGGCCGGGCCGGCGGCTCCGAGGCCGCCCGCCGCAAGCACACCGACCGCGGCAAGCTGCTGGTGCGCGACCGCGTGGAGCGGCTGCTCGACCCGGGCAGCCCCTTCCTGGAGATCGCGCCGCTCGCCGCGACCGGCATGTACGGCGCGGAGCCCGGTGGCCCCGACACGGTCCCGTCCGCCGGGGTCGTCGCGGGCGTCGGCCGGGTCAGCGGCCGCACCGTCGTGGTCGTCGCGAACGACGCGACCGTCAAGGGCGGCACCTACTACCCGCTCACCGTGAAGAAGCACCTGCGCGCGCAGACCGTGGCGCTGCAGAACCGCCTGCCCTGCCTCTACCTCGTCGACTCCGGGGGCGCGTTCCTGCCGATGCAGGACGAGGTCTTCCCCGACCGGGAGCACTTCGGGCGGATCTTCTTCAACCAGGCGCAGATGTCGGCGCAGGGGATCCCGCAGCTCGCGGCCGTCATGGGCTCGTGCACCGCGGGTGGTGCCTACGTGCCGGCGATGAGCGACGAGACCGTCATCGTGCGCGAGCAGGGCACGATCTTCCTCGGCGGCCCGCCCCTGGTGAAGGCCGCGACCGGCGAGGTCGTCACCGCCGAGGAGCTCGGCGGCGGCGAGGTGCACGCCCGGCGCTCCGGCGTCGTCGACCACCTCGCCGACGACGACGACCACGCGCTGGCGATCCTGCGCGACGCCGTCGCGACGCTGCCGCCGACCCCGGTCCCGGGCGGCGGGGCCGCGGGGCTCGACGGCGGGCGGGGCGCGCCGTACGACCCCGACTTCGAGGAGCCCACCCTCCCCGCCGAGAGCCTGTACGACGTGGTGCCCGCCGACCCGCGCACGCCGTACGACGTGCGGGAGCTGATCCGCCGCATCGTCGACGGCAGCCGGTTCCACGAGTTCAAGGCGCTCTACGGCGAGACCCTCGTGTGCGCCTTCGCGAGCATCGAGGGCCACCCGGTCGGGATCGTCGCGAACAACGGCATCCTCTTCAGCGAGTCGGCGCTCAAGGGCGCCCACTTCGTCGAGCTGTGCAACGCCCGCGGCATCCCGCTGGTGTTCCTGCAGAACATCTCGGGGTTCATGGTCGGGCGGGAGTACGAGAACGCCGGCATCGCCCGCGACGGCGCCAAGCTCGTCACCGCCGTGTCGTGCTCCGTGGTGCCGAAGCTGACCGTGGTGGTCGGCGGCTCCTACGGCGCCGGCAACTACGGCATGTGCGGGCGCGCCTACGACCCCCGCTTCCTGTGGATGTGGCCCAACGCCCGCATCTCCGTCATGGGCGGCGAGCAGGCCGCCGCGGTGCTCGCCACGGTGCGCCGCGACGGGATCGAGGCCCGCGGCGAGGAGTGGTCGGCCGAGGACGAGGAGGCGTTCCGGGCGCCCATCCGGGCCCAGTACGACGCGCAGGGCTCGCCGTACTACTCCACCGCCCGGCTCTGGGACGACGGCGTCATCGACCCCGTCGACACCCGCCGCGTGCTCGCGCTCGGCCTCGCGGCCGCCGCGGGCGCACCGGTGCCCCCGCCCGCCTACGGCGTCTTCCGGATGTGAGGCCATGACCACCCCGAGCACCACCACGATCACCGCCCCGACCCCCGCCGCGCGCCCCCTGCGCACGCTCCTCGTCGCCAACCGCGGCGAGATCGCCCTGCGCGTGCTGCGCACCGCGACCCGGATGGGCCTGCGCACCGTCGCGCTCCACACCGACCTCGACGCCGACGCGCCCCACGTGCGCGCGGCCGACCGGGCGGTGCGCGTGGCGTCCTACCTCGACGTCGACGAGGTCGTCGCCGCCGCGGTCGGCGCCGGGGCCGACGCCGTGCACCCCGGCTACGGGTTCCTGTCGGAGCGCGCCGCGTTCGCCGCCGCACTCGAGGCGGCGGGCGTCACCCTCGTCGGGCCCAGCGCGGCCGTGATGGAGCAGATGGGCCGCAAGGACGCGGCCCGCGAGATCGCCGTCGCCGCCGGCGTGCCGGTCGTCCCGCGCGGCGACGCGGGCGGCCCGGGCGGCCAGGGCGGCCAGGGGGACTGGTCCGGCCCCGTGCTCGTCAAGGCCGCCGCGGGCGGGGGCGGCAAGGGCATGCGGGTCGTCCGCACGCCCGCCGAGCTCGACGAGGCCGTCGCTGCCGCGCGCCGCGAGGCGCTGAGCGCGTTCGGGGACGACACGATCCTCGTGGAGCGGTACGTCGAGCGCGGCCGCCACGTCGAGGTGCAGGTCGTGGGGGACACCCACGGCACGGTGCTCCACCTCTTCGAGCGGGACTGCTCGACCCAGCGGCGCCACCAGAAGGTGCTCGAGGAGGCCCCCGGCCCGACCGTCGACGCCGACCTGCGCGAGCGGCTGACGGGTGCCGCGGTGCGGCTCGCCGAGCACGTCGGGTACGTCGGGGCGGGCACCGTCGAGTTCCTCCTCGACGTCGACTCCGGCGACTTCTTCTTCCTCGAGATGAACACGCGCCTGCAGGTCGAGCACCCGGTGACCGAGGCCGTCTGCCGGGTCCGGGGCGCCGGCCCCGGGGGCGCCCCGGGACGCGTCGACCTCGTCGAGTGGCAGCTGCGGGTCGCGGCCGGCGAGCCGCTCCCGGTGCGCCAGGACGACCTGGTGCTCGTCGGGCACGCCGTCGAGGCGCGGGTGTACGCCGAGGACAGCCACGGCGGCTTCCTGCCGCAGGCGGGCACCGCGTCGTACGTGCGGTGGCCCACCGGCGCGCGCGTCGACCACGCCCTGGAGTCCGGCCAGGAGGTGACGACGGCGTACGACCCCATGCTCGGCAAGGTCGTCGCCGAGGGGCCCGACCGGGAGGCCGCCCGGCGGGCGCTGCTGGCCGCGCTCGACGACACCGCCGTGCTGGGGCTGACGACGAACACCGGGTTCCTGCGCACGCTGGTGGCCTCCGACGAGTTCCGCGACGCCACCATCCACACCGCGTGGCTCGACCACGCCGAGGTGCCGGCGCCCGACCCGGTGCTGCCGCACGTGGTGGCGGCGTGGGCGGACGCCCGCGCCGGGCGGGCCCGGGCGGGCCGCGGCGCCTTCCGGGCGGACGGGTGGCGCACCGCGGGCACCCGTGCGCCGTGGCGGACGGTGCTGGGCGGCACCGGCGTCGTGGTCGACGAGACGGGGGTGACGCCCGACGGGGGCGCCCGTGCGCAGGTGCGCCTCCTCGCGGAGCGGGGCGTCGAGGTGCGCGAGCTGTCGCTCCTGGTCGACGGCGAGCGGGTCACCGCGACCGTCGCCGTCGGCCGCCACGCGGTCGAGGTCGCGCACCGCGGTCAGCGCCACGTGCTCGCCCGGCCGCTGCCGCCCGGCGACCGCGCCGCGCCGGTGGGCGACGGGGCGCTGACGGCGCCCATGCCGGGCACCGTGCTCGACGTGCGCTGCGCCGCCGGCGACGTCGTCGAGGAGGGCCAGGTGCTCGTCGTGCTCGAGGCGATGAAGATGGAGATCGCGCTGCGCGCCCCGTTCGCCGGCACCGTCGGCGCGCTCGGCGCGACGACCGGCGCGCAGGTCGCGTTGGGAGCCGTGCTCGTCGAGGTGGCGCCGACGGACGGTGGGGAGGAGGATCACCGGGTGGCCCCTGCCGGGTCCGCCGACGACCAGGGGGACCCACGGTGAGCGACGCCTACTTCGAACGCACGGGAGCCGGCCGGTTCCGGGCCACCGAGCACACGAGCGGGGCCTGGGACACCACGGCCCAGCACGTCGCGCCCGCGCTCGGTCTCCTGGTCCACGCGATCGAGGTCGACCGGGACGCCCGCCGCAACGACGCGCTGCTCACCGCACGGATCTCCGCCGACATCCTCGGCACCATGCCGCTCGGCGAGGTCGACGTGTCCGTCGAGGTGCTGCGTCCCGGGCGCACCATCGAGCTGGTGCAGGCGACGATGAGCGCCGGCGGTCGCGCCGCGGTGACGCTGCGCGCCTGGCTGCTCGAGTCACGCGCCACCGGCACGATCGCCGCGTCCGCGCTGCCGCGGATCGCGGGGCCCGAGGACGTCCCGGCGTGGGACCCGACCACGGTCTGGCCGGGTGGGTTCATCGCGTCGGTCGACGTGCGGCGGCGCCAGATCGAGCCCGGCCGGGCCTCGTTCTGGGCGCGCACCGCCCTTCCGGTCGTCGCCGACGAGGCCGTGAGCCCCACCGCCCGCGCCGCGGGGCTGCTCGACATCAGCAACGGGATGACGGTGCGGGTCGACCCCCGGCGCGTGGCGTTCCCCAACGTCGACCTGACGGCCCACCTGCTGCGGGCGCCGGCGGGCGACTGGCTGGGCTTCGACACGACCGTCTCGTTCGGGCCGCAGGGCCTCGGGGTGACGAGCAGCGTCCTCCACGACGCCACGGGCCCGGTCGGCACCAGCAGCCAGGTCCTCACCGTCCGACCGGGCTGAGCCGCCGCCCCGGTCGCTAGGCTCGACGCGTGCCCCTCACCCCCGCCGTACCCGCCGTGACCGCGGCCCCACCTGCGCGGGTGGTCCCGTGCGCCTGATCCTCGTGCGGCACGGCCAGACCTCCTCCAACGTCGCCGGCGCCCTCGACACCGCCGCCCCCGGGGCGTCGCTGACGGACCTCGGCCGCCGGCAGGCCGACGCGCTCGTCGACGCCTTCGCCGACGAGACCTTCGCGCGGGCCCACGCGTCCAACCGGGTGCGCACCCAGGAGACCGCCGCCCCCCTCGTCGCCGCCCACGGGCTGACGCTCGAGGTCGTCGACGGCCTCGGCGAGATCAGCGCCGGCGAGCACGAGATGGGCACCAGCGCCGAGGCCGTGCGGGCGTACGTCGGGTGCGTCGCCGGCTGGCTGACCGGCGACCTCGACGCCACGATCCGCGGCGGCGAGACCGGCCACGAGTTCCTCGCCCGCTACGACGCCGCCCTGCGCGCGGTGGCCGAGCGGTCCACCGAGGGTGCCGCCTCGCTGGTGGTCAGCCACGGCGCCGCGATCCGCGCGTACGTCGGCATCCGCGCCGCGCAGGCCGACAGCGACCAGCTCGCCGGCTCCCGCCTCGGCAACACCGGCGGCGCCGTGCTCGAGGGCGACCCCGACGCGGGGTGGCGGCTCCTGCGCTGGAGCGGCGACCCGTTCGGCGGCGCCCACCTCGCCGACGAGGCGGCCCACGACGTCACCGGCGAGAGCGCCGAGGAGGCCGTCGAGGACGCCGAGGAGACCTCCGGGCACTGAGCGCCCGGGGCCCGCCCCGTTCGTGGTAGCAGCGCCAGGCTTTCCGTGGCGCTGCTACCACGATCCGTCAGGCGGCGGCGCGGTCCCAGGCCGAGCGGCGCAGCAGCCGCAGGCCGTTGAGCGCGACGACCACCGTGGAGCCCTCGTGGCCCGCCACGCCGAGCGGCAGCGGGAGCGTCCCGGCGACGTCCCACGTCACCAGGGCGACGATGACCGTCCCCGCGATCACGAGGTTGGCCACCACCACGCGGTGGGCGCGCCGGGCCAGCACGGCGAGCGTCGGCACCGTCCCGAGGTCGTCGCGCACGAGGATCACGTCGGCCGTCTCGACCGCGAGGTCGCTGCCCCGGCGGCCCAGGGCGATCCCCACGTGGGCGGTCGCCATCGCGGGCGCGTCGTTGATGCCGTCGCCCACGAGCGCCGTGCGGTGGCCGCGGTCGGCGAGGCCGCGCAGGTGGGCGGCCTTGTCCTCGGGCAGCAGGCCCGCGTGCACCTCGGGTACGCCGGCCCGCGCCGCCACCGCCCGGCCCGCCGTCGCGTGGTCGCCGGTGAGGAGCACGGTGCGTGCGCCGAGGCGGTCGTGGATGCGCGCGACCGCGTCCGCGGCCTCGGGGCGCAGGGCGTCGCTGACCGCCAGCACGCCGAGGGGCCGGTCGTCGACGATGACGACGACCGCGGTGTCCCCGGCGCGCTCGACCGCCGCGACGAGCTCCGCGACCTCTGCGCCGGCTCCACCGCCGGCCCCACTGCCGGCGCCGCCGCCGGCCGCCTCCAGCAGCGCCGGCGCCCCGACCTGCACGACCCGTCCGCCGACGCGGCCGGTCACCCCGCGCCCCGGCGTCGCGACGACGTCGCGGGCCTCGGGCACCACCACCTCGCGCTCCCGCGCGGCCGCCAGCACCGCGCCGGCGACGGGGTGCTCGCTGGACCGCTCGGCGGCGGCGGCCAGGGCGAGCACCTCGGCGACCGACGTCCCCGCGAGCGGGTGGACGGTGCCGACGACGGGCTCGCCGCGTGTCAGCGTGCCGGTCTTGTCGAGCGCCACCACGTCGACGCCGCGCAGCTCCTCGAGCGCGACCGCCGAGCGCACCAGCACGCCGTGGCGTCCCGCGTTCGCGATGGTGGCGAGCAGGGGCGGCATCGTCGCCAGCACCAGGGCGCACGGCGAGGCCACGATCATGAACGTCATCGCCCGCAGCAGCGTCGGCTCGAACTCGGCGCCCGCCGCCAGCGGCACCCCGAGCAGCGTGAGCGTCGCGGCCACGACCACCACGGAGTAGCGCTGCTCCACCCGCTCGATGAACAGCTGCGAGCGGGCCTTCGTCTCCGCCGCCTCCGCGACCATGGCGACGATGCGGGCGACGACCGACTCGCCGGCGGGCCGCCGTACCTCCACCCGCAGCGCACCGGTGCCGTTCACGGTGCCCGCGAACACCTCGTCGCCGACGCCGCGCCCGACGGGGAGGGGCTCGCCGGTGACCGACGACTGGTCGACGTCGCTGCTGCCGGCGACCACCACGCCGTCGGCGCCGACCCGCTCGCCGGGGCGCACGAGCACGGTGTCGCCGACCGCGAGCTGCTCGACGTCGACCTCCTCGAGCCGGTCGTCGACGTGCACGCGGGTCGCCCGGTCGGGGGCGAGGGTGAGGAGGGCGCCGACCGAGTCGGCGGTGCGGCGGGTCACGAACGCCTCGAGCGCACCGGACGTCGTGAAGATGACGATGAGCAGGGCCCCGTCGAGCACCTGGCCGATGGCGGCGGCCGCCAGGGCGGCGACGACCATGAGGACGTCGACGTCGAGGGTCCGCTCGCGCAGGGCGCGCAGCCCCTCGAGCGCGGGCTCCCACCCGCCCGCGGCGTAGCAGGCCAGGTAGAGCGCCCACCACACGAGCGGCGGCGCCCCGAGCAGCTGCGCCGCGCCGCCGAGCGCGAAGAGGGCGAGCGACAGCGCCGCCCAGCGGACCTCGGGCAGCACGAGGGCGCTGCGGAGCGCGGACCGGGCGGCCGGCGGGGCCCCGGGACGGTCCGGTACGCCGGGACGGGTCGGCGCCGCGGCCGAGGTCGTGCTCATGCGTAGAGATAAACACATGAACACCCGTGCATGTCAAAGGGTCTAGGATGCCGCCCATGGGTCACGGGGGGTGGGGCGAGAGCCGGCGCGCACGCCTCGACCGCACCGCCGCCACCTCGGTCGCCACGACCCTCCAGGCGCTCGCCACCCCGAGCCGCCTCCTCATCCTCGACCGGCTCCGCGAGGCCCCGGCCAGCGTCGGCGAGCTCGCGACATCCGTCGGGATGGAGCAGCCCGCCGTCTCCCAACAGCTGCGCCTGCTGCGCAACCTCGGTCTCGTCACGGGGGAGCGGGAGGGACGCACGATCGTCTACACGCTGTACGACGAGCACGTCGCCCAGCTCATCGACGAGGCCATCTTCCACGCCGAGCACCTGCGCCTCGGTCGCGGCGACGCGGTGCCCGAGGCCGCGGAGGACTGAGCCGGGCGCTGGTCCCCGCCGTTCGTGGTAGCAGCGCCAGGCATTCCGTGGCGCTGCTACCACGAACGGGTGGCGGTCGCCGCGCCTGGCATGCTCGACCCGTGCCCGAAGCGACCCCCACGCCCGACCCCACGCCCGACCCCACGCCCGCCCCCACGCCCGCCCCCACGCCCCACCCCGAGCCCGCCGCTGCTCCCGACGCCGGCCCCGGCCGCCCGTTCACCCCGCCGCCGGCCGACCTGACGCGCCCCACGCTGACGGGCTCGTTCGGCATGGCGGCCGCGACCCACTGGCTGGCCGCGGGCAGCGCCCAGTCGGTGCTCGAGCGGGGCGGCAACGCGGTCGACGCGGCCGTGGCCGCCGGCTTCGTCCTGCACGCGGTCGAGCCCCACCTCAACGGTCCCGGCGGTGACCTCGTCGGCATCCTGGCCCCGGCCGGCGGCGCCCCCGTCGTCGTCAACGGCCAGGGCCCGGCGCCCGCGGGCGCCACCATCGAGCACCTGCGGGCGGAGGGCCTGACCACGGTGCCGGGCAGCGGGGCGCTGGCTGCCGCCGTACCCGCCGCGGTCGAGTCGCTCCTCGCGCTGCTCGAGCAGCACGGCACGTGGGAGCTCGGCGACGTGCTGGCGCCGGCGGTGCACTACCTCGAGGAGGGCCACGCGGCGGGTCCCCAGCTCTGCCGCACCGTCGCGGTCATGGGCGAGCACTTCACCGAGCACTGGCCCGACTCGGCCGCGCTGTGGATGCCGGCGGGCCGGGCCCCGGAGCCGGGCGAGGTCATCCGCAACCCGGCGTACGCCGCCACGCTGCGCCGCCTCGTCGCCGCCGCCGAGGCGCCCGACCTCGCCGACGCCGCCGGGGGGACCCGGGAGGACCGCGTGCGGGCGGCGCGCACCGAGTGGCGCGCGGGCAGCGTCGCGCAGGCCGTCGTCGCCCACGGCCGCACCCCGCACCGGCACTCCTCGGGCACCGACCACGCCGGCGTGCTGACGCTCGCCGACCTCGCGGACGACCCCGTGCGCCTCGAGGAGCCGGTGACCGCGATCTTCCGCGGCACGACGATCCACAAGGCCGGGTTCTGGAGCCAGGGTCCCGTGCTGCTGCAGACCCTCGCGATCCTCGACCACCTCCCCGACGAGCGGCTCGACCCGTCGACGGCGCTCGGCGTCCACACGATCGTCGAGGCCCTCAAGCTCGCGATGGCCGACCGTGACGCCCACTACGGCGGCTCCGCGGACCGCGCGACGCTCGAGGCCCTGCTCTCGCCGGAGTACGCCGCCGCGCGCGCCCGGCTCGTCGGTGACACGGCGTCGCTGGACTTCCGGCCGGGCGAGGTCGCCGGGCTCGTGCCGTTCGTGCCGCCCCTGCGCCGCCCCGAGGACGTCGAGGTCTCCGGGCCGCCCGGACCGGGCCAGCCGACGCGCCCGGTCGGTGTCGGCGAGCCCACCGTGGCCCGCAACGGCGAGACCCGGGGCGACACCTGCCACGTCGACGTCGTCGACGCGGCCGGGAACCTCGTGGCCCTGACGCCGTCCGGCGGGTGGCTGCAGTCGTCGCCGACGATCCCGGAGCTCGGCTTCTGCCTCGGCACCCGGCTGCAGATGACGTGGCTCGACGAGGCCAGCCCGTCGGCGCTGCGCCCGGGCACCCGTCCGCGCACGACCCTGAGCCCGACCGTGCTGAGCCGCGACGGCGAGCCCTTCGCGGCGCTCGGCACGCCGGGCGGGGACCAGCAGGACCAGTGGCAGCTGCTCTACCTGCTGCGCCTGCTCGTCGGCGGCTACACCCCGCAGGAGGCGATCGACGCCCCCGCGTTCCACACCACCTCGATCGTCAGCTCGTTCTGGCCCCGCACGTGGGAGCCCGGCGGCGTCGTCGTCGAGGACCGCCTGGGCGCGACCGTCGTCGCCGAGCTGCGCGAGCGCGGGCACGACGTGACCGTCTCGGGCCCGTGGACCCTCGGCCGGCTCTCCAGCGTCGGGCGCGACCTCGGCACCGGCCTGCTCTTCGGCGCCGCCAACCCGCGCGGCGCGCAGGGGTACGCCGTCGGCCGGTGAGCGCAGCCGCCCGGTGAGTGCAGCCGCCCGGTGAGCGCAGCCGCCGGGACCGACGGGCGCGGGCTCAGGCCTCGTCGGTGATCGACAGTCGCCCGGTGAGCACGGCGGAGTAGAGGCTGGCGGCGGCCACGAGCCGCTCCTCCTCCAGGTCGGGGCGCGGCAGGGTGGCCTGCAGCAGCGCCTCGCCGTCGAGCATGTGGAGCAGCGACGTGACCGCGAGGCGCACCGCGCCGTCCGGCACGCCGTCGCCCCCGTGCGCGCCGACGGCGGCGCGCTCGACGCCGCGGTAGAGCTCGCGCACCGCGGGCGCCAGCCGCTCCCGCAGGTCGGGCTCGGTGCGGGAGGCGACGAGCAGCTCGAGCCACACGGCGTTGGTGGCGTCGCGGATCTGGCGGCGCGCGAAGCGCAGCTGCTCCTCCACGGTCGTCGTGGCGTCCCGCAGCTCGGCGAACGCCGCGAGGTGGCGCCGTCCGACCTCCTGCGCGGCCTCCACGACGAGGTCGGTGCGGGTCGGGAAGTGGCGGAACAGCGCTCCCTTCGACACCCCCGCCCGCGCGCAGATGTCGCCGACCGACGCGCGGTGGTAGCCGACCTCCGCGATCGAGGCGATCGTCGCCGCGACGAGGCGGGCACGCATGGCGCGGCTCCGCTCCGCCTGGGTACGCCGGACCCGCGGGCCCTGCTCCGGCGCCGCCTGCTCCGGCGCCGCCTGCTCCGGCGCCGCCTGCTCCGGCGCCGCCTGCTCCGGCTCCGCCTGCTCCGGCTCCGGGGGGCCGACCTCCGGGCTCACGCGCCGCCCGCCGTGAGGAAGCGACCGGTGCGCCGCGTGCCGACGTCGGGCACGGGCACGCCGTCGCGCACCACCGCCCGGCCGGCGACGGTGACGAGCGGGACGGCGGCGTCGTTGCGGTTGACCATGCGCGGCAGGTGGTCGAAGGCCGGGACGGGCGACTCCGCGTAGGCGTCGAGCCGGTCGTCGAGCGCGTCGGGGTCCACGACCACGAGGTCGGCGCGGTCGCCCTCGCGCAGGTGGCCGGCCGCGACGCCGTACCAGTCGGCGAGCTCGCCCGTGAGGCGGTGCACGGCCTGCTCGACGGTGAGGAACGGCGTGCCCGGCTCGCCCGCCGCGGCGTGGGCGCGGCGCAGCAGCCGCAGCCCGAAGTTGTAGAACGCCATGTTGCGCAGGTGGGCCCCGGCGTCGGAGAAGCCCATCTGCACGTGCCGGTCGCGGGCGAGCCGGTCGAGCACGTCGGGGCGGTCGTTGGAGATGGTCGTGCGCCAGCGCAGCTTGGCCCCGTGCTCGACGACGAGGTCGAGGAAGGCGTCGACGGGGTGGAGCCCCCCGCGCTCCACCCCGACCTGCCCGAACGTGCGGCCCACGACGCCGTCGTCCGGGCAGGAGACGATCTCGGCGTCGAAGAAGTCGCGGTGCCACACGCGCATGCCGAAGCGGGCGTCGTACTCCCTGCGGAAGCGACGCCGGTACTCCTCGTCGGCGAGCAGGGCGTCGCGCTCCACGCGGTCGGCGAGGTGCAGCGCGGCCGCGCCGGCGCCCAGCTCCTCGAAGATGACGAGGTCGATGCCGTCCGCGTAGACCTCGAACGGCACGGGCAGGTGCTGCCACTTCAGCTCCCCGCCCAGCGCCCCGGTGAGGGCGGCGAGCGGCCCCATGGTGCGCACGATCGCGCGGTTGGCCTTGAGGTCGGCCGCCGACAGCAGGCTGGTGCGCAGCCGCCCGCCCCGCGCCGGCAGCGTGCCGAGCACCATCCGGGCGATGCTGCGCACGTCCGTGATGTCGGGCCCGCCCTGGAGCACGCGGTCGCGCTCGCGCAGCGGGCGGCGCAGGACGCTGCGCTCGCGGTGGCGGGCGTACGTCGAGGGCAGGGTGCGCGAGCGGCACAGGTCGCCGTCGAGCTTGTCGAAGGCCAGCTCCTGCGCCGACATGCCGACGAACCCGGCGTCGAGCGCCTCCTCGACGGCGCGGCGCATGCGCCCCAGCTCGGACTCGGTGGGCCGGACGTCGCGCCGGGTCGCCCGGTCCAGCCCCATCGTCGCGGCGCGCACGTCGGAGTGGCCGAGGAACGCGGCGACGTTGGGGCCCAGCGGCAGGGCGTCGAGCATCGCGGCGTACTCACCCGCCCCGCGCCACCCGTCGCGGCCGCGGGCGCGCTCGAGGGTGCGCACGACGAAGGGGCGGGGGATGGCCTCGACCCGCCCGAACAGGTCGCCCGCGGTCGCCGGGTCGACGTGGACGGTCGAGATCGAGCACGACCCGAGCAGCACGGTGGTGACGCCGTGGCGCAGCGACTCCGCCAGGCCGGGGCCGTCGAGCACCTCGACGTCGTAGTGGGTGTGGATGTCGACGAGGCCCGGCAGCACCCAGCGGCCGGCGGCCTCGACGACCTCGGGGCAGCCCGTCGTGTCGAGCGGGGTGGCGCTGACCCGGGCGACCCGGCCGGCGCGCACGCCGACGTCGCGGACGGCCGACGGGGCGCCGGTGCCGTCGAACCACCGCGCACCCCGGACCACGAGGTCGAAGGGCTCCGGTGTGACGTGCATGACATAGATAGAAACCGGTCGGTCTCCATCTGTCAACGGGGTCGTGTCCGGCCGGGCGTGGCGTGCGCCCGGCCGTGTGCAACTATCGGGAACGATTCTCGACTGGGCGGCGGTGCACGACCGCGCCCGACGTCGTTCGACGCACGGAGGAGAGCACTGTGGTGGGACTGTTCGGCAAGCTGGGCTCGACCGTGGTGACGGGCCTGGTCGGCGCCGTCGCCTGGGACGGCGTGAAGAAGGCCGCGGATCGCGGACTGCTGCGCGAGGCCGCGGTGACGACCACCGCGGTCGGCCTGCGCGGGCGCCGCTCGCTCGAGGTGGGCGCCGAGCGCCTGCGCCTCGCGACGGGCGACGTCGTCGCGGAGGCCCGCGAGCGCGTCGGCGAGCAGGCCCCGCCGCCGGGCTCGGACCTGGGTGGCCACGCCCACGACCACGACCACTGACGGGCGCAGCACGGTGATCCAGCAGGTGGCGCTGGCCGCCGGGGCCGGCCGGGCGCGGTACGACGTGCCCGCCCTCCGCGGGTCGGTCGCCCGGGCCCTGGCGGTCGAGGACGCCCTCGACGCCGTGCCGGGCGTGCGCTCCTCGCACGCCTACCCGCGCACCGGCAGCGTCGTCGTCTGGTTCAGCCCCGGGCGCTGCGACGTGGCCGCCGTCCAGGCGGCCGTGGCGGCCGCCGTCGCGACCACCGCACCGGTGGCCGCCCCCGGGGCGGTCCCGTCCCGGCTGCCGCGCTCCGCCGAGGTCGCCGACGGCGACGTGCTGCGGATGGTCGTCGGGGGCGCCGCGCTCCTGCTGCTCGGCGGCCGCCGCTACGTGCTGCGCCGCCCGCCCGTGCTCGGCCCCACCTCCCGCACGGTGGCCACCGGCGTCACGATCTTCACGGGCTACCCGTTCCTGCGCGGCGCCGTCCGCGGGCTCGCGGGCGGTCGTGGCCCCGGCACCGACGCGCTGGTCTCCGCCGCGACGGTCGCCAGCCTCGCGCTGCGCGAGAACGTCGTCGCGCTGACCGTGCTCTGGCTGCTCAACATCGGCGAGTTCCTGCAGGACCTCACGCTGCGCCGTACCCGACGGGCCATCCGCGACCTCTTGACCGGCACCCAGGACGAGGCGTGGGTACGGCGGGGCGACGGCACCGAGGTCCGCGTCGGCATCGACGAGCTGCGGGTGGGCGACGAGGTCGTCGTCCACGAGCACGTCGCCGTGCCGGTCGACGGGATCGTGGTGGCCGGCGACGGCGTCGTCGACCAGTCGGCGATCACCGGCGAGACCCTGCCCGTCGTGGTCGAGGTCGGCCGGCGGGTGCACGCCGGCACGGTGCTGATGAAGGGCCGCCTCGTCGTGCGCGCCGAGGCCGTCGGCCGCGACACCGCCATCGGGCGGATCATCACGCGGGTCGAGCGCGCCCAGCACGACAAGGCGCCCATCCAGACCGTCGGCGAGGGGTTCTCCCGCCGGTTCGTGCCCGCCTCGTTCCTCCTCGCCGGCGCCACGCTCGTCGTGACCCGCGACGTGCGGCGCGCGATGACGATGCTGCTCATCGCCTGCCCCTGCGCGGTCGGCCTGGCGACCCCCACGGCCATCAGCGCGGCCATCGGCAACGGCGCCCGCCGCGGCATCCTCGTGAAGGGCGGCTCGCACCTCGAGCTGGCCGGCCGGGTGGACGCGGTGGTGCTCGACAAGACCGGCACGCTGACCGTCGGGCGGCCCGTGGTCACCAACGTCGTGTCCTTCCGCGACGACTGGGAGCCCGAGCAGGTGCTCGCCTACGTCGCCAGCTCCGAGATCCACTCGCGCCACCCGCTGGCCCAGGCGGTCATCCGCTCCACCGAGGAGCGGCACATCGCGATCCCGGAGCACGAGGAGTGCGAGGTGCTCCTCGGCCTCGGCATGCGCACGATCGCCGACGGCCGCACGCTGCTGCTCGGCAGCACGGCGCTGCTGCAGCGCGAGGGCATCGCGGTCGACGCCGGCGCGGACCGCTGGATCGCGCAGCTGCAGGCGCAGGCCGAGACGCCGCTGCTGCTCGCGGTCGACGGCGTGCTCACCGGTCTGGTGAGCCTGCGCGACACCGTGCGCCCCGAGTCGGCCGAGGTGGTGCGGGCGCTGCGCGCCGACGGCGTCGAGCGCATCGTCATGCTCACCGGCGACCACCCCCAGGTCGCCGCGGCCGTGGCCGCCGAGCTCGGCATCGACGAGTGGCGCGCCGAGGTGATGCCCGAGCACAAGCAGGACGTGGTGCGGGCGCTGCAGACCGAGGGCTACACGGTCGCGATGGTCGGCGACGGCACCAACGACGCCCCGGCCCTCGCGCTCGCCGACGTCGGCATCGCAATGGGCATCGGGGGCACGGACGTGGCGCTGGAGACCGCCGAGATCGCGCTCGCGGGCGACGACCTCGGCAAGCTGCTCGAGCTGCGGGACCTCTCGCGGCACACGGTGGCGACGATCCGGGAGAACTACGGCATGTCGATCGCGGTCAACGCGGCCGGGCTCGCGGTCAGCGCCGCCGGCGCGCTGTCACCGGTCGCCGCCGCGGTGCTCCACAACGCCTCGTCCATCGCGGTCGTGGCCAACAGCAGCCGCACGACGCGCTACCGCCTCGAGCCCCGCCCGCGCCACCGCGCCGAGCCGGGGGCCGATGCCGACCCCGATGCCGAGCCCGATGCCGAGCCCGACGAGGCCTGACCACCCCCGGTTCGTGGTAGGAGCGCCAGACATTCCGTGGCGCTGCTACCACGAACCAGGCGGGGCGGGCCGCCTCAGCGCGGCGTGCGTCCCGTGACCAGGTACTGCGGCCGCGACTCGTGGCCCGGCGACATCCCGTAGCGGCGGTCGAGCTCGGCCACCTCGTCGAGGCGGGTGGCGCGCACGGCGACGAGGCCGGCCGCCTCCAGCACGGCGACCAGGTCCTCGACGCCGGTGGCGTTGGCGAGCGGCAGCCCGGCCTCGGTGGGGGCGTCGTACGTCGCGCCGAAGGCGCCGGGGCCGTCCACCGACTCGACGGCCACGCCGCGGTCGATGCCGCCGGGGTACCAGTTCGCGTCGACGCAGGCGACCGTGCCGCCGGGGCGCAGCAGGCGGGCCCAGGCGCGGATCGCGGTCACCGGGTCGCGCAGCGTCCACAGCAGGTAGCGGCTCGTGACCGCGTCGAGGTCCGCCGGCACGCCGGGGACCCCCTCGGGCGCCACCGCGTCGCCGAGCAGGTAGCGGGCGGCGGGCAGGCCCTCGGCCCGGCGGCGGGCCGCGTCGTCCTCGGCCTCCGCGAGCATGCCGGGGGAGCTGTCGAGGCCCACGACGTCGTGACCGAGCTCGGCGAGCACGCTCGCGACGTACCCCGTGCCCGTCCCCACGTCGAGCACGCGCGCGGGCGCGGGCGGCAGGGCGCCGCCCCAGATCCGGTGCCACAGCGCCCGGTCGTGCGGGGCGCGCTCGCCGTCGACCTGCCGCTGGTGGTACGCCGCGGCGCGGCCGCTCCAGTACCGGTCGAGCCGGGCCTGCAGGTCGGCATCACCGGCGGCGGTCCCGGGAGCGGCTCCGAGGGCGGTGAGGGTCCGGGCGGCGGTCTGCTGGAGGGTCATGCGCTGCTCCTGGTGGTGGTGGCCTTGCGGAAGACGAGGTTGATGTCGCCGTCGTGGTCGACGCGGCGCACCTCGACCTCGTAGACGGGCTCGAGGACCTCGGGGACGAAGACCTCGTCGGGCGGTCCCTGGGCGACGACCCGGCCGGCGCCGAGCACGACGACGTGGTCGCAGTAGCGGGCGGCCAGGTTGAGGTCGTGGAGCACGACGACGCTGCTGGCCGGCAGCCGCGCGACCAGGTCGAGCACCTCGTGCTGGTAGCGGATGTCGAGGTGGTTCGTGGGCTCGTCGAGCAGCAGGTGCTCGGCCTCCTGCGCCAGGGCCCGGGCGATGAGGACGCGCTGCTTCTCGCCGCCGGACAGCCCGGCGTACTCGCGGGTGGCGAGGTGGAGGGCGCCGACCTGTCGCAGGGCGTCGGTGGCGACCTCCTGGTCGTGGGCCGACGGCCGCCCGGACAGCCCCTGGTGGGGGAGGCGACCCAGCAGGACGAGGTCGGCGACCCGCATCGGCAGGTCGCCGCTGTGCTCCTGCACGACGACCGCGACGGCGCGCGCGAGGTCGCGGCGCGGCACATCGGCGAGGTCGCGCCCGTCGAGCTCGATCCGTCCCTCGGTCGGCTGCAGGGAGCCGTAGAGCGCGCGCAGCAGCGTCGTCTTCCCGCTGCCGTTGGGGCCGACGAGGCCCACGGTCCTGCGCGCGGGCACCGCGACGTCGACGCCGTCCACGACGACGACGTCGCCGTAGCGGTGCCGCACCCGGTGCCCGGCGATCACGGGGCAGACCCCGCCGGGGCCTGGGCAGGGTCCTGGACGGGGTTCGCCGCGAGGAACGCCACCAGGCGGTCGAGGCCGTCGACGGCCAGCGGGGTCGGGGGCTCGGCGAAGTTGAGCAGGAGCGGCAGCACGGCGCCCGACTCGAGGGCCCGCAGGGCGCCGGCGCCCGGCAGGTCGGCGACGGCGTCGACGACCTCGGCGGGGTCGCCGTCGCTGTGGAGCACGACCACCACGTCGGGGTCGCGCTCGACGAGCTCCTCGGCGCTCACCTCGAAGACGCGGTCCGCCACGTCGCCGAACACGTTCTCGAGCCCGGCGGCCTCGACGAGGGGCGCGGACATCGAGCCCCGCCCGTACGCGTAGGTGACGCCGCCGCCGACGGTGGGGTAGAGGACGGCGACGGTGCGGTCCTCGTCGGCGGGGACGCGGGCCTCGATCTGGGCGACCCGGTCCTGCAGCTCGCCCACGTAGGCGTCGGCCTCGTCGGGGCGCTCGAACACCTCGCCGTAGAGGCGCACCTGGTCGTAGAGGTCCTCGAAGCTCGCGTCGCCCTCGAGCGAGCCGCAGAACGCCGGCTCCTCGACGAGCTCGATGCCGGAGGAGGCGAGCGTCTCGCGGGTGAGGTTCTCGGTCTCGCCCAGCACGAGGTCGGGAGTCTCGGCGACGACCTCCTCGCGGGAGATCTGCAGGTGGCCGCTCGCGTCGGTGCGGTCGGTCAGCAGGGGCACCTCGTCGAGGGCGGCGAGGGTCTCGTCGTCGTAGTACTCGTCGGGGTAGACCCCCGCGCGCGCCACGACCCGGTCGAGCACGTCGAGCCGGTGCAGCGTCGGCACGGCCGCGCTCTTGAGCATGACGACCCGCTCGGGGGCGGCGTCGAGCTCGACGGTCGCCCCGCAGTTCTCCACCGAGATGGCGGCGTCGCCCGCGGCCTCGCCGCCGCACCCGGCGAGGGGCAGCAGCAGCGCTGCGGCCGTCGCCGTCGCGGCGCGGCGACGGGCGGCGGGGCGGGTCGACGACATGGGTTCCTCCGGGATCAGGACGGCACCGCGTGGAGGCGGCGGACGAGGAGCAGCAGGAAGGGCGCGCCCACGAGCGCGGTGATGATGCCGATGGGGATCTCCTGGGGTGCCAGCAGCGTGCGGGCGAGCACGTCGGCCCACACGAGCAGCACGGCGCCGAGGAGCGCGGCGACGGGTACGACGGCACGGTGGGCCCCGCCGACGAGGCGGCGGGCGAGGTGGGGCACGACGAGCCCGACGAAGCCGATGCTCCCGGCCATCGCGACGAGCACGCCGACGACGAGCGAGACGAGCACGAGGAGCAGGGTGCGGAAGCGTTCGGGGTGCACCCCGAGGGTCAAGGCGGTCTCGTCGCCGACGACGAGCGCGTCGAGCCGGCGCCCGACGACCCCGAGCACCAGCGCCGTGGCCGCGACGACGACGACCACCACGGCCAGCGCCCCGTTCCAGGCGGCGAGGCCGAGCGAGCCGAGCAGCCAGAACATCACCGAGCGGGAGCCCTCGGCGGAGTCGGAGGCGAAGATGAGGAAGCTCGTCGCCGCCGAGAGGGCGTAGCCCACGGCGACGCCGGCCATCAGCAGCCGCACGGAGGTGATCCGACCGGAGCTGCGGGCGACGAGGAAGACGAGGAGCGAGGCGAGCAGGGCACCGACGAACGCGCTGCCCTGCAGCGCGTAGTCGCCGAACCCGGCGCCGACCCCGAAGAGGATGGCGCCCGCGGCGCCGCAGCTCGCGCCCGACGAGATCCCCAGCACGTAGGGGTCGGCCAGGATGTTGCGCACCATCGCCTGCAGCACCACGCCGGCCAGCGCGAGACCGGCACCGACGGCGGCGCCCAGCACGACGCGCGGCGCCCGGATCTCCCACACGATGGCGTCGTGGCGCCGCTCCCAGGTCATGTCGCCCGGGAAGCCGGTGAGGTGGTGGAGCACGATGCGCGCCGCGTCGCCGGGGGAGACGCCGACGGGGCCGGCGCCCACGCCGACGACGACGGTCACCAGCAGCGCCACGGCCAGGGCGGTGGTCCACGCCGCGGCCCGGCGGCGCTGGGCCGCGAGCCCCAGGAGGTCGTCGCCCTCGTCCCGGGGCGGACCGCCCGGGCCCCCGCGCCCGGGCGGTCCCGTCGCGACGACGGGGGGTGCGTCGGTGGTGGTCACGCCGCCCCCTCCGTCGTTATCGCGAACAACATGCAACAACGATCGCACGGCGGGGAAGGGGCACGGCGGGCGGGCCCCGCCCGAGGCGGGGTTGGGGGAGGCGGACGGGGGTACCGGAGCGTGCTCGAGAACAGGGCGCCCGCCGTACCGGCCGCGTAGGTGCACCGTGGACCAGCAGGAACGATCGCTCGAGATCACGTTCGATCTCGCGAGCGCCACCGTCTGCGTGCGCGGGGTGGTCGACGTCCGCGGTGCCCGCAACCTGCGCGGGTTCCTGGAGATGGCCGCGCTCACCGACGTGCGGCGGCTCGTCGTCGACCTCGCCGAGGTGGAGCAGCTCCACCCCGCCGGGGTGCGGGAGCTCGACGGCGGCGTCCGCGTCGCCCACGCGCTGGGGATCGCCGTCGAGGTGCGGGCCCCGGAGGGGAGCGTCGCCCGCCGGGTGCTCGACCACGCCGGCCGGCCGCTGCGCTGAGCGCCGCGCGTCACAGGTCCCGCTGCACCGCCACGACGGCCGGGCCGCGCGGTGGCGGCGGCCCGGCCGTTAGGTGGTGCCGGCGCCTACTTGATGACGGCGTCGATCGTCTTCTTCAGCGCGCTCGGCTGCGAGGGGCGGCGCGGCGCCGACTTCTTGGCCTCGATCATCTCGGCGCCGATGTCCTGCAGGACGGAGCGGCCGAGGGCCTCACGGACCTTCGGGAACCACTCGTCCTCCTCCTCGGCGATGTGGTGGCGCACGTTCTCGATCAGCACCGTGGTCTTCGCGTCGAAGCGCTCGGCCTCGGGCGTCAGGGCGGCGAGCTCCACGACGAGCAGGTCGGCCACGTGGTGCTCCTCGTAGGACTCCAGGACGTCGTCCTCGAGGTCCGGCACGAGCTCGCGGACGCGGGGGTACATCACCTCGTTCTCGATGTAGGTGTGCACCGTGAGCAGCTCGATCATCCGGTCGACGAGACGCTGCTTCGTCTTCAGCGCGTTCTCGCCGGCGGCCTCGAAGTCGGAGAAGGTCTTGAGGATCTGCTGGTGGTCGTCCTTGAGGAGGACGATCGCGTCGGTCGACATGGGGCTCCTCGATGGCTCTCGTGCGGCGGCGCGCGGGGACCCGGGCGCCGTGCCGGGCCGGTACCCCCAGGGCGGTGGTCCGACGCGGGGCGCCGGCCGGGGCGCTGCGGGGTACGGCGTGGTGCCCCAGGCAGGAGTCGAACCTGCGACCTTTCGCTTAGGAGGCGGCTGCTCTATCCGCTGAGCTACTGGGGCCGCGCGGGCAATCTTGCCACCGGTGCGCGGGGCCCCCGCAGGGCGGTGGGCAGGCCGGTGGGCAGGGCGGTGGGCAGGGCGGTGGGTGTCGCCGTACGGCGAAGGGGTGCGGTACCCGCGCGGGGCCCGGTCCATGCGTGGATGTCTCGTCGCTTGGCGGTTCCGCGTAGATTTCGCGTGGCCCGACGAGCATCCAGGAGCAGATCCATGTCCACCCCCAAGCGGCGTGCGCAGCGCAAGCGCCGGCACACGGTGCTGCGCGCCGTCCTCGCGACGGCGTTCACCCTGGCCCTCGTCACGGCGCTGAGCGTCACCTTCCTCTACCGCCAACTCGAGGGCAACCTCGGCGAGTTCGCGAACGAGGAGGAGCAGTTCGACTACGAGCGGCCCGAGGAGGTGGCCGACGGCGAGCCCCTCGACATCCTCCTCGTCGGCTCCGACAAGCCGGACGAGGGCGGCCGGCGCTCCGACACGACGATCCTCATGCACGTGTCGGCGGACCGGGACTTCGCGTACGGCATCAGCCTGCCGCGCGACGCGCTCGTCGACCGGCCCGACTGCATCGACGACGACTCCGAGACGGTGCCCGGCGAGGAGATGGCGATGTTCAACACCGCCTACAACGCCGGCGGCGCGATCTGCACGGTGAAGACCCTCGAGACCCTCACGGACGTCCCGATCGACGCCGTCGTCGAGATGGACTTCGACGGCTTCGAGCGGATGGTCGACGCGATCGACGGCGTCGAGATCTGCGTGCCGAACGAGATCGAGGACGAGGAGTTCAACATCAGCCTCCCGGAGGGCACCTACAACGCCACGGGCGAGCAGGCTCTCGACTACGTGCGCGAGCGGCACCAGGGGTCTCCCAACGGCGACCTCGGCCGGATGAAGCGGCAGCAGGCGTTCCTCGCCTCGATGGCCAACAAGGTCGTCTCGGCCGAGACCCTCACCAACCCCAACCGGGTCTACTCCTTCCTCGAGGCGGTGACGGGCTCGATGACGATCTCGTCGGACTACCGCAGCCTCGCCAAGCTCGCCGACCTCGGTCTGCAGCTCAACGGCATCGGGCTCGACCAGATCACGTTCATCACCGTGCCCAACGAGGAGTACGAGCCCAACCCGAACCGCCTCGTGTGGTCGGAGGACGCCGACGACCTCTGGGAGCTCGTGCGCACCGACCAGCCCCTGACGCAGCAGTTCCTCGGCGAGGCCATCACCGCGGAGGACTCGGCCGGCACGATCGCGCCCGGCGGCAGCGCGAGCGCCGCGCCGAGCACCACAGCTCCGCCGACCTCGTCCGCGACCGACGAGCCCACGGGCACCGACTCCGCCACCTCCGAGCCGACCGACGAGGACCCGGCCGAGTCGCTGACGCCCGAGGAGATCGCCGCGCAGAACGGCCTGTGCGCTTGATGCCGGCGTCGGGTCCGGCCGGGTCGGGCACCCCGGACGTCCTCGAGTCGCCCGAGCAGCGCCGCCGGCGCCTGGCGGCCGTCTTCGGCGAGACGCTGCCGGAGCAGACGAGCGACGACCGCGACGACCGCGACGGCTCCCGGGCCGGCGAGGACGCCGGCGACGCCTGGCTGCGCGCGCAGGTGCCGCCGCACCACGGCGGCTGAGGTGCCCGCTCCCGAGGTCCTGGTCGTCCCGGCCGTGCCCGCGCTGCTGCCCGAGCACGCCGGGCTCGTCGACCCGGTGGCGCAGCTGCGCCGGGCGGTGCGCTCCGCCGTACCGGAGCTGGTGGGGGAGCCCCCGCAGCCCGTCACGGTGCTCGCGAGCCCGCCCACCCCTGAGCAGGTACGGCGCAGCGCCGGCCCCACGGTCGGCCTGCGGGTCGCGCGGCACCTGCTGGCCGAGGCCGGTGCCCGGCCGGCGTGCGAGGTCGACGGCGACGTGCCCGCCGACGCCGAGCGCCTGCTCGTCGTGGCCAACGGCTCGGCGACCCGCACCGAGAAGGCCCCCGGCCACCTCGACGAGCGCGCCGAGGCCTTCGACGCCGCCGTCGGGACCGCCCTGGCGTCCGCCGATGCCGAGCGCCTGGCCCGGCTCGACCTCGCGCTCGGTGCCGAGCTGTGGGCCGACGTGGCACCGCTCGCCGCGCTAGGGCGCCACCTCGCCGCCGTCGCCGCGACCGGGCTCAGCTGGACGGCGCAGGTGCTGCACGACGCGGCGCCGTACGGCGTTCAGTACTGGGTCGTGCGGCTGCGCGCCGCCTGAGCCCCCCGGGACCCCCCACTTACGCACCAACCCACGAACGACACCGCCCCGCCCGGGTGACCCGGGCGGGGCGGTGGTGGATCAGGCGCGCGGGGCGCCGGGGATCACTTCGACTTGCGGGCGCGCGAGGTGATCTTGGCGCGCTCGTTCTGGTCGAGGACGACCTTGCGGATGCGCACCATCTCGGGCGTGACCTCGACGCACTCGTCGTCGCGGCAGAACTCGAGGCACTGCTCCAGAGACAGCTTCTTCGGCGGGATCAGCTTCTCGAAGTTGTCGGAGGTGGCGGACCGGATGTTGGTCTGCTGCTTCTCCTTGGTGATGTTGACGTCCATGTCGTCGGCGCGGGAGTTCTCGCCGACGATCATGCCCTCGTAGACCTCGGTCGCGGGCTCGACGAACATGACGCCGCGCTCCTGCAGCGAGGTCATGGCGTACGCCGTCGCGGCACCCTTGCGGTCGGCGACGAGCGAGCCGTTGTTGCGGGAGCGGATCTCGCCGGCCCACGGCTCGTAGCCCTCGGAGATGTGGTGGGCGATGCCCGTGCCGCGGGTGTCGGTGAGGAACTCGGTGCGGAAGCCGATGAGGCCGCGCGCGGGCACGAGGAACTCCATGCGGACCCAGCCGGTGCCGTGGTTCGTCATCTGCTCCATGCGGCCCTTGCGGGTCGCGAGCAGCTCGGTGATCGTGCCGAGGTACTCCTCCGGCGCGTCGATCGTCAGGCGCTCGACGGGCTCGTGGAGCTTGCCGTCGATCTCCTTCGTGACCACCTGCGGCTTGCCGACGGTGAGCTCGAAGCCCTCGCGGCGCATCTGCTCGACGAGGATGGCCAGCGCCAGCTCGCCGCGGCCCTGCACCTCCCAGGCGTCGGGACGCTCGGTGGGGAGCACGCGGAGGCTCACGTTGCCGATGAGCTCGGAGTCGAGGCGGTCCTTCACGAGGCGCGCGGTGACCTTCGAGCCCTTGACCCGGCCCACGAGCGGCGAGGTGTTGGTGCCGATGACCATCGAGATGGCCGGCTCGTCGACGTGGATGAGCGGCAGCGCCTTCGGGTTCTCCGGGTCGGCCAGCGTCTCGCCGATGGTGATGTCGGGGATGCCCGCCACCGCGACGATGTCGCCGGGGCCGGCCGACTCGCCGGGCTTGCGCTCGAGGCCCTCGGTGACGAGGAGCTCGGTGATCCGCACGTTCTTGACCTCGCCGTCGCGCCGCATCCACGCGACGGTCTGGCCCTTCTTCAGGTTGCCCTCGTGGATGCGCAGCAGCGCGAGGCGACCGAGGAACGGGGAGGAGTCGAGGTTCGTGACGTGCGCCTGCAGCGGCGCGCCCTCGGTGTAGGTCGGCGCGGGGATGGTCTCGAGGATCGTCTTGAAGAGCGGCTCGAGGTCGGGGGAGTCGGGCAGCTCGCCGTTCTCCGGCTGGTCGAGACCGGCGACACCGGCGCGGCCCGACGCGTAGACGACGGGGAAGTCGAGCGCGTCCTGGCTGTGGCTGTCGTCGAGCAGGTCCATGAACAGCTCGTAGGTCTCGTCGACGACCTCGGCGATGCGGGCGTCGCCACGGTCGGTCTTGTTGACGACCAGGATCACCGGCATGTCGGCGTTGAGCGCCTTGCGCAGCACGAAGCGCGTCTGGGGCAGCGGGCCCTCGGAGGCGTCGACGAGGAGCACGATGCCGTCGACCATCGACAGGCCGCGCTCCACCTCGCCGCCGAAGTCGGCGTGGCCCGGGGTGTCGATGATGTTGATCGTCATCGGCTTGCCGTCGGCCGCGGGGCCGGCGTAGTGGACCGCGGTGTTCTTCGCGAGGATCGTGATGCCCTTCTCGCGCTCGAGGTCCCCGGAGTCCATGACGCGCTCGGCCACGCTCTCGGCCTGGTGGGCGGTGAAGGCGCCCGCCTGGCGGAGCATCGCGTCGACGAGGGTCGTCTTGCCGTGGTCGACGTGCGCGACGATCGCGACGTTGCGCAGGTCGGAGCGGAGGGTGGTCATGGTGAGGATGCGTCGCTTCCGTCGAAGGGTGGGAAGCCCCGAGGGGCCTCCAGGAGTCTAGGGGCGGGGGGCCGTCGGCGCCGATTCGTGCGCGGTTAGGCTCCGCGCCGTGAGCGAGGAGTCCGCGTTCGACCGCGACCTGACCCTGTCCCCGACCGCCGGGCAGGCCGGCGACGACGAGCGCCGCTTCGGCGCCCGCCTGCCGGGCGGCTGGTCCGTGGGGGGCGGCATCAACGGCGGCTTCCTGCTGGCCCTGCTGGGTTCCGCGGTCCGGGCGACGGTGCCGGAGCGGCCCGACCCGGTCGTGGTGGCCGCGACGTACGTCGGTGCCTGCACCGAGGGCCCGGCCGAGGTCGTCACCCGCGTCGTGCGCCGCGGCACCCTCACCACCGTCGCGGCCGAGCTGGCCCAGGAGGGTGCGCTGCGCATCACCGCCCTCGCCACGTTCGGCGACCTGACGGGGCTCACCGACGAGGTGGGTACGACGGGTGCCCCGCCCGCCCTGCCCCCGGTCGAGGAGTGCCTCGCCTCGGCGTCCGCGCCCGAGGAGTTCCGCCGCCTGGCGCCGCTCGTCGAGCGGTTCGAGATGCGCTTCGACCCCGCCAGCGCCGGGTGGATCGCCGGGCGCCCCTCGGGCCGCGGCGAGCTGCAGGCCTGGTTCCGCCTCGCCGACCGGGAGCCCGACCCGCTGTCGCTGCTGATGACCCTCGACGCGATGCCGCCCGTCACCTTCGACCTCGGCCGCCCGGGCTGGGCGCCGACCGTGCAGCTGACGGCGCACGTGCGCGCCGTGCCCGCTCCCGGGTGGCTGCGCATGCGCCAGGCCACCCGCAACGTCGCGGGCGGGTTCTTCGAGGAGGACTGCGAGATCTGGGACTCCGCCGGCCGCCTCGTCGCCCAGGCGCGCCAGCTCGCCCGCGTCCCGCGGGGCTGAGCCCTCAGCCCACGGGTCGCAGCGCCCTCAGCCCGCGGGTCGCAACGCGACCAGCCACCGGCGCCGCGGGTGCTCGGTCGGCACCCACAGGCGGCCCAGCGACCACGACAGGTCCTCCGGGCCCATGGGTGTCGCGGCGGCGGTGCGCCGCCAGCGGGCCCCGTCGAGGCCCGTCCCGTGCTGCGCGGTCACGAGGCTGCCCGCGCCCCACGGGCCGTGGGAGGTCGTGACGTGGAGGCGGCCCGCGACGTCGGCGACGCCCTGCATGCCCTTCACGCCGGTCTCGACGACCTCGCTGGCGTAGGTGGTGCGGCGGTCGCCGGGCGAGCCCGCCGGCAGACCCTCCGGGCTCAGCGGGAAGCGCGCCACCCGAGTCGAGGCGTCACCGCGGCCGTACTCGCCCACCAGCAGCGACGGCCCCTGCCGGCCCTCGGCGGCCAGGGAGAGGAACGACCAGCGCAGCCGCTCCACCTCGGCGCCGGGCTGCGCGCTCGTCGGTGCCGTCTCCTCGACCCCGCCGCGGTGGTCGACGCGGGTCGGCAGCACCCAGCGGTGGCCGTGGGCGGTGTCCTCCTCGCCCTCGGGCAGCCACAGCAGGTCGTCGACGTGCGCCGACACGCAACCCTTCCCGGTCGCCGCGACGTGGATCCACGACCCGGTCCACACGATGCCGCCCGCGTGGGCGGTGACCGGGTCGAGGCCCACCTGCCCGTCGTCGCGCCGTACCGGCCTCATCAGCAGCACGTGGCGGTAGCGCAGGGTCTCCAGGTCGAGGAACGTGAGGCGGACGCCGTGGTTCTCGTCCTTCCCGCCGGGGCCGGGCACGGGCTTGGCGTACCAGCTCACCACCGCCACCCGCCGTCCGCCGAGACCGGCGGGCGTGGTGCCGAGCGCGGTGGCGTCGCCGGAGGTCGTGACGCCCTGGGGCCACCACTGCGCGGTACGGCGGTCCGCGGCCTCCCAGCCCCACGCCTGCTCCACCCGGTGGCCCAGGAGACGCGCCCACGGGGCCCGGTGGGCGCGGCTCGGCAGGTCGGCGAGGAGGGCGCCGAGGCCGGGGCGTCCGCCGTACCGCCGGGCGAGCTCGTCGACGAGGGCACGGCGCGACGCGCTGCGGCGCACGAGGAGTGGGGTGGTCATCTCGCCACGGTACGAACCGGGCGGTCGTCCCACCATCCGCGCGGATGTGCTCCGGGCCCGCCCGGGGTGGGAAAGTAGGGGACGTGAGAGCCCTGCTGCTGGAGAACCTGCACCCGACCGCCGGCAAGATCCTCACGGAGGCCGGCTTCGACGTCGAGGAGCACTCCGGTGCGCTCGACGAGGACGAGCTGATCGCGGCCCTCGAGGGCGTCGACCTGCTCGGCATCCGCTCCAAGACCGAGGTCACGCAGCGCGTGCTCGACGCGCGCCCCGACCTGACGGCCATCGGTGCCTTCTGCATCGGCACCAACCAGATCGACCTCGCCCGCGCCGCGACGCTCGGCGTGGCGACGTTCAACGCGCCGTACTCCAACACCCGCTCCGTGGTGGAGCTCGCGATCGCCAACATCATCGCGATGGCGCGCCGCCTCACCGAGCGCGACAAGGCGCTGCACGCGGGCGTGTGGGACAAGTCGGCCGACGGCAGCCACGAGATCCGCGGGCGCTCGCTCGGCATCGTGGGCTACGGCAACATCGGCTCGCAGCTGTCGGTGGTCGCCGAGGCGCTGGGCATGCGCGTCTACTTCTACGACGTCGACGACCGCCTGGCGCTCGGCAACGCGACGCGCTGCAGCTCGCTGGCCGAGCTGCTCGAGGTCGCCGAGACCGTGACGCTCCACGTCGACGGCCGCGAGGCCAACGCCGGGGTGTTCGGGGCGGCCGAGTTCGCGATGATGCGGCCGCGCTCGCTGTTCCTCAACCTCTCGCGCGGGTTCGTCGTGGACTACGACGCGCTGCGGGCCGCGCTCGTCTCGGGGCACCTCGCCGGTGCCGCGGTCGACGTGTTCCCCAAGGAGCCGAAGAAGCGCGGCGACGCGTTCGACTCGCCGCTGCGCAACCTGCCCAACGTGATCCTGACCCCGCACGTGGGTGGCTCCACCGAGGAGGCGCAGGAGGACATCGGGCGCTTCGTCGGCGGCAAGCTGCGCGACTACGTGCGCCGCGGCGCGACCTCGCTGTCGGTGAACATGCCGACCCTCATGCCCGAGCGCACCCCGCACACCCAGCGCATCACGCACCTGCACCAGAACGTGCCGGGCGTCCTCGCGGCGCTCAACGACGTGCTGGGCCGCCACGAGATCAACATCGGCTACCAGTCGCTCGCGACGCGCGGTGACCTCGGCTACGCCGTGACCGACACCGACTCGCCGATCCCCGACGCCGCCCTGGCGGCGCTGCGGGACATCGACGGCACCGTGCGCCTGCGCGTCATCTCCTGAGGCTTCTCCTCGCCTGCTTCGCCCGTTCGTGGTAGCAGCGCCAGACATTCCGTGGCGCTGCTACCACGAACCGGGACGGTGCCGGACCTGTGGACGGGGCCCGGCGCGCGGGGCCGGACACCGGTTGACTGCCGCCCGTGGGGGACGGCGGGGACGAGGTCGGGGGTACGGCGCAGCTGCGGGCGGCGCGCCGGCGCCGGGAACGCGCGGTCGAGCAGCTGGCCGCGCGCCAGGCCGGCCTGGTCAGCCGCCGGCAGCTGAACGACCTGGGCGTCCACCGCGACGTCGTGCACCGCCGCGTGGCCACCGGGCGCTGGGCCGCACGCAGCGGGACGGTCCTCAGCCTCACGACCGGCCCCCTCTCCGTGGACCAGCGACGCTGGCTCGGCCTCCTGAACGCCCAGGGTCCCGCGGCGCTCGCCGGGCGCACCGCGCTCGAGGTGCACGGGCTCCGCGGCTGGGCCGCCGACGAGGTGACCGTCGTGGTCGCCGCGCCCGGGCACGCCAGCGTCGAGGGCGTGCGCTACTTCCGGTCCCGCCGGCCCTTCTCCGACTGGGTGGTGCGCCGCCAGGGCTGGGACGTGCTGGACGTCGAGCCGGCGGCCCTGCTGCTGGCGGGTGCGCTGCGGGACGACCGGTCGGCCACGGGGCTCGTCGCCGCCGTCGTGCAGCAGCGGGTCAGCACCGCGCAGGCCCTCTCCGCCTGGCTCGACGAGAGGTTGCCCCGGCTCCCGCGGCGCCGGCTGCTCCTGGCCGTCCTCGCCGACGTCGCGGGTGGATCGGGGTCGGGCGCGGAGGTCGACCTGGTCCGGATCTGCCGGGAGGCCGGGCTGGCCCCGCCCCGCCGGCAGACGCGCCGTACCGACAGCAGCGGGGCAGCCCGGTACACCGACGCCGAGTGGGACCTGGCCGACGGCATGGTCCTCGTCCTCGAGGTCGACGGCGCGTTCCACATGGACTACGCCGCGTGGCGCGACGACCTGCGGCGTACCCGGAGGCTGTCGACCCCCGGCCGGATCATCGTGCGGTGCACGACCGCGGAGCTGCGGACCGAGGCCCACGCGGTCATGGCCGACCTGCGGGCGCTCGGGGTGCCGTCGATGCCCCGCGCCGCCTGACCCCGGTTCGTGGTAGCAGCGCCGCGAAATGTCTGGCGCTGGTACCACGAACGGCGGGCCGCGCGGTCCCAGTGCGGTTCGTGGTGGCAGCGCCGCGGAATGTCTGGCGCTGCTACCACGAACGGGGGCGCGGAAGGCAGCGCGGCATGATGGCCCCGTGCGGGCCATCTTCTTCAGCGACGACGACGCCGAGGAGGCGGCGGCGCGGCTGCGCCGGGACGGGTACGACGCGGAGGTAGTCCGCGAGCGCCTCGCCGGTGAGGACGACGACGAGGACCACCCCTGGGCGGTGCTGACCGACGCGCCGGCGTTCGTGCTCGAGGTCGTGGTCGACGACCTCGACGGCTGGCTGGACGAGGCGCCCCCGGAGGCCCCGGCCCCGCCGCTCCCGCCGCTGGACCTCCCCGCCGCCCCCAAGCGGATCAAGCGCCCACCCGCCGGCCCGCCCACCACCCCGCCCGCCTGACCCGAGTCGCGGTGCCAGCGGTAGCGATCCACTACCGCTCCTACCGCGACCCGGCCGCGAACACCGACCGAACACCGACGGCGAGCACGCAGGGGAGCGCGCGGGGGCGGCGCGGGCCGCCGTACGCTCAGGGGCATGTCCGAGTCCACGACCGCACCCGCGCAGCGCCTGATGCTGGTGCACGCCCACCCCGACGACGAGACGATCGGGCAGGGGGCCACGATGGCCAGGTACGTCGCGGAGGGCCGCGGCGTCACCCTCGTCACCTGCACCGCCGGCGAGATGGGCGAGGTGCTCGTCCCCGAGCTGGAGCACCTGGCCGCCGACCGCGACGACGCGCTGGGCGAGCACCGCCGCGGCGAGCTGGCCGACGCGATGCGCGTGCTCGGCGTGACCGACCACCGGTTCCTCGGCGGGTTCGGCCGTTACCGCGACTCCGGCATGAAGTGGCACGCCGACGGCCACGCGATCGCCGCCGACGAGACCGACGAGCGCGCCTTCGCGAACGCCGACCTCACCGAGGCGGCCGACCACCTCGTCGCGATCATCCGCGAGGTCCGTCCGCAGGTGCTCGTCACCTACGACCAGTTCGGCGGCTACGGCCACCCCGACCACATCCAGGCGCACCGCGTCGCGACGTACGCCGTCGCGCTCGCCGCCGTGCCCTCCTACCGCCGCGACCTGGGCGAGCCCCACGACGTCGCGAAGGTCTACTGGGGCGCCATGTCGGCCAGCCAGCTGCGCGAGGGCCTGCGCAAGCTGCGCGCCGCCGGCGACACCACCACCTTCGAGGGCGTCGACCCCGAGGGACCGATGCCGTTCGGCTCGCCCGACGAGGACCTGTCGTGCCGCATCGACGCCTCGGAGCACGCCGACGCGAAGATGGACGCGATGCGCGCCCACGCCACGCAGATCACCGTCGACGGGCCGTTCTTCGCCCTGTCGAACAACCTCGGCAACGCCGTGTGGGGCATCGAGTACTTCCGCCTCGCCAAGGGCCGCCCGGGCCCGGTCGACGCGGACGGGCTCGAGGACGACCTGTTCGCGGGGCTGTGAGCGGGTCCGGCCCCGCACCCCGGTACGACGCGCCCGTCGCCGCCCTGCCCGCCCTCCTGCTCGGTGCCGGGCTGCTCCTCGCCGGGGCCCTGACGGGCGCGGCCGCGGTGGTCGTCACCGGTCACGACTGGGGTCTGCCGCTCGTGGTCGCGGCCACCGTCGCGGCGCTCGTCGCCGTGCCCACCCGGCGCGGCACGGTGGTGCCGTTCGTCCTCGGCTGGGTGGCGCCCGTCCTGCTGGCGCTGCGGACCCGCCCCGAGGGCGACTACCTCGTCGCCGGGGACGTGCGCGGCTACGCGCTGCTCGCGGTCACGTTCCTCGTCGCCCTCGTCGGCGTGGTGGTGCTCGCGACGGGCGGCGCGGTACGGCGGACCCCGCCCGCCGACGCCCGGGGGACCCACCCGGACGGGTGAGCCGGACGCCGCGGCGACGGACTCGGGGCCGCCTTCCTTACTATGGCTCGGTGAGTGACGCCAACGAGTCCGCGCCGGGTGGTGCGGCCGGTCCCCTGACCGGCCGCGACGACGCGACCCGCCCCGACCCGGAGCGGGAGCGCGCGGACACCGCCGAGCGTCCGCTCGTCCCCGGCTTCCCCGCCCCGCACGGCGAGGCGGACGACACCGGCCACGACACCCTCCACGCCGACGACGCGGACCACGCCGACGACGCGGACCCCGTGCCGCCGCGCCGGCGCCGCGGGCGGCGGGTGGCGGCGTACTCGCTGCTCGGGCTCGTGCTGGTGCTCGGCGGCCTCTACGTCGCGGCGTACCTCGTGGCGGGCGACAAGGTCGCCCAGGGCACCACGGTCGCCGGCGTCGACATCGGCGGGCAGCCGCAGGACGAGGCCGCGGCGACCCTCGAGGAGGGCCTCGCGGACCGCGTCGCCCAGCCCCTCGACGTGACCGTGGCGGGCACCGACGTGAGCCGGCAGCTCGACCCGGCGGCCCTCGGCCTCGCGGTCGACCACGAGGCGTCCGTCGCCGACGCGGGCGGCCGTCGCAGCTGGAGCCCCGAGCGGCTCTGGACCTACTTCACCGGCGGGAAGGACCTCCCCGCCGTCGTCGACTCCGACCCCGCGGCCGTCGAGCAAGCCCTCGCCGAGCTGGAGGAGGCGGCGGGCCAGCCCGCCGTCGAGGGCGCCATCGGGTTCGAGGACGGCGCGGTCGTCGTCACCGAGCCCACCCCCGGCCGCGGCTTCGACCGCGAGGCCGCCGCGCAGCGCCTCGAGGACGCCTTCGTCGCCGAGGGCGGTGCCACCGAGCTCGAGCTCGCCGACATCACCCCGACCATCGACGCCACCGACATCGAGGCCGCGCGCGCCGCGTTCGCCGACCCGGCCGTCTCCGCGCCCGTGACGCTGACCTTCGGCGACACCCCCGTGGAGCTCGACCCGGCGGAGTTCTCGCCCGCGCTGCGCATGGAGGCCCGCGACGGCGGGCTCGTCGGCGTCGTCGACGGGGCCGTGCTCAAGGACGTCGTCGACGACCGCGTCGGCGACCCGGGCCGCCCGGTCGACGCGACGATCGTGCTGCAGGACGGCCGGCCCACCGTCGTGCCCGCCCAGCCCGGCGTCGACTACCTCCCCGAGACCCTGGCGTCGGTGTTCCAGGGCCTCGTCACCGCCCCCGAGGGCAGCCGTGAGGGCGTCGTCGAGGCGCAGGCCGCCGAGCCGGAGCTGACCACCGAGGAGGCGGAGGCGCTCGGCGTCACCGAGCTCGTCAGCGAGTTCACGACGACGTACCCCCACGCCGCCTACCGCAACACCAACATCGGGCGCGCCGCCGAGCTGATCGACGGCACCCTGCTGCTGCCGGGCGAGACGTTCTCGATGAACGGCATCGTGGGCGAGCGCACCCGCGAGAACGGCTTCACCGAGGGCTACGTCATCAGCGACGGCATCCTGCGCCAGGACCTGGGCGGCGGCGTCTCGCAGATGGCGACCACGCTCTTCAACGCCATGTTCTTCGCCGGGCTCGAGGACGTGGAGCACCGGCCGCACTCGTTCTACATCGACCGCTACCCGGTGGGCCGCGAGGCCACCGTGGTGTGGGGCGCGCTCGACCTGCGCTTCAAGAACGACACCGAGCACGGCGTGCTCATCGACACCGAGCTCGACGCCAGCTCGCCGGGGTCGCAGGGCTCGATCACGGTGCGGATGTACTCGACCAAGGTCTGGGACATCGAGGAGACCACCTCGCAGCGGTACAACTACACGCAGCCGCGGACCCGCACGCTCACGACCCCGGACTGCGAGCCCCACACGGGCTACCGCGGCTTCGACGTCGACGTGACCCGCATCTTCAAGCGCCCGGGCTCCGGCGAGGTCGTGCGCGAGGAGGTCTTCAGCACGACCTACACGCCGTCGGACTCGGTCGTGTGCCGCTCCCCGCAGCCCGACCCGGCGCCCGCGCCGACGCCGCCGGTCGCGCCGGAGGAGACCATCGCGGACCCGGCGGCCCCGACGGGCTGAGCCGCCCGATCACGCCGCCCGCCGTCAGCCGGGCGGCGCCAGGTACGTCACCGTGTGGTGCGTGACGAACCCCAGCCCCTCGTAGAGCGCGAGCGCGGGGGTGTTCGTGGTCAGCACGTGGAGGGCGAGCGTCGTCGCGCCCCGGGCGGCGAGCTCGTCGAGGAGCGCCGCGAGCACGGCGGTGCCGAGCCCCGTGCGTCGGTACGCCGGCTCCACCGCGAGGTCGTGCACACCGGCCCAGTCGCGCCGCACGGCCGCGCTGCCGCGCGCCACCGGGACCGGCTCGCCGTCCCGGTCGGCCCCGTCGACCTCGGCCCGGGCGTCCAGCACGACGAGCTCCTCGTCGCGGTGGGTCTCGGTGACGCCCACGACCGGGTACGGCGACGCGCCCCGGCGGGCGAGCGCGCGCCGTACCTGCGCGACGGAGGCCAGCTGCAGCGCCACGTGCCAGCCGTCGACGTCGGCGGGCTCGCGCCAGCCGCCGTCGCGGAGCAGCTCCTCCTCGGCGGAGCCGACGACGACCATGGCGAGCGGGCGGCGGTCGCGCTCGGCGTACCAGGCCTCGACGTGCGCCCGGGCGTCGGCGGGGGAGAGGTCGGTCCCCCCGGCGGCGAGCACCGAGTTGGTGCGCCGCCGCAGCCGGCCGTCGACGGGCGGCGACGCCTGGAGGGTCCACCCGCCGAGCGGCTCGAGCTCGGTGCCGGGCCACAGCAGGCGCACCTGGCGCTCGGCAGCCGCGGCGTCCACCCGCAGCCGCGGGCTCGGCCGCGGCGGCACCGGCTTGCCGGAGACGATGAGGTCGTGCGGCACCTCGACCCGCGTGCCGTCCTCGCGGCGCACGACGAGTGACGGAAACCACTGCTCGGCGACCCCGAGGAGGTCGGTGAACGCGGGACCGCCGGTGGGGCCCACCTGACCTGGGACGACGCGGCGCACCACGACGCGGGTGCCGACGACGTGGGGTCCGAGACCGTGAGCGCCGGGGGTGCCCGCATGCTGGGGTTCGTCGGAGGACGTCACCGTGCGGATACTAGGGTGAGCCGGTGCGCCCGAGCGCGCCGCGCGATCGAGAACGACCCGCCCTGCCCGTCTCAGGAGGACCCGAAGATGACCTACGTCGTCGCCCAGCCGTGTGTGGACGTCATGGACCGCGCGTGCGTCGACGAATGCCCGGTCGACTGCATCTACGAGGGCAAGCGGATGCTCTACATCCACCCCGACGAGTGCGTCGACTGCGGTGCGTGCGAGCCGGTCTGCCCCGTCGAGGCGATCTACTACGAGGACGACACGCCGGAGGAGTGGAAGGACTACTACGCGGCGAACGTCAACTTCTTCGACGACCTCGGCTCGCCCGGCGGCGCCGCGAAGATGGGCGCCATCGACGCGGACCACCCCTTCGTCGCCGCTCTGCCGCCCCAGAACCAGGAGTGACCCCCGCGGGCCGGCAGCCGGTCTCGCGCCGGCTGCCCGACTTCCCCTGGGACGGCCTCGCCTCCTACGCCGCCACGGCGCGCGCCCACGCCGACGGGGTCGTGGACCTCTCGATCGGCACGCCGGTCGACCCGACGCCCGCCGTGGTGCGCGACGCGCTGGCCGCCGCCTCCGACGCGCCGGGCTACCCGACGACGATCGGCACGCCGCGGCTGCGGCAGGCGGTCGTGGACTGGCTGGGCCGCCGCTTCGGCGTGACCGGCCTGGGCCTCGACGGCGTGCTCCCCAGCGTCGGCTCCAAGGAGCTCATCGGCGCGCTGCCCGTGCACCTCGGGCTCGGCCCCGACGACCTCGTCGTCATCCCCGAGCTCGCCTACCCGACGTACGAGGTGGGCGCGGCGCTCGTCGGCGCCCGGGTGCTGGCCGCGGACTCGCTGACGGCCATCGGGCCCGAGCGCCCCGCGCTGCTGTGGCTGAACTCGCCGTCGAACCCGACGGGTCGCGTGCTGCCGGCCGAGCACCTGCGCAAGGTGGTGGAGTGGTGCCGCGAGCGCGGCACCCTGCTGGTCTCCGACGAGTGCTACCTCGAGTGCGCCTGGGACGCGGAGCGCCCGCCCGTCTCCGTGCTGCACCCCGACGTGAGCGGCGGCAGCCACGAGGGCCTGCTGAGCGTGCACTCGCTGTCGAAGCGGTCCAACCTGGCGGGCTACCGCTCGGCGTTCGTCGCCGGCGACCCGGTCGTGGTGGCCGAGCTGCTCGCCGTGCGCAAGAACCTGGGGCTCATCGTGCCCGCGCCCGTGCAGGCCGCGACGGCGGCCGCCCTCTACGACGACCAGCACGTGGCGGAGCAGCACAGCCGGTACGCCGCGCGGCGCGCCGAGCTGCGCGGGGCCCTCGAGCGCGCGGGGTTCCGCGTCGACCACTCCGAGGCGTCGCTCTACCTCTGGGCGACCCGGGGCGAGGACTGCTGGGCCACCGTCGGGTGGCTCGCCGAGCGCGGGATCCTCGTGGCCCCCGGCTCGTTCTACGGCGCCGCGGGCGCGGAGCACGTGCGGGTGGGCTTCACCGCCACCGACGAGCGCATCGCCGCCGCCGTCGCGCGCCTGGCCTGAGCCCCACCGCCCCGCTGGGGCGGCGGTCAGCTGCCGAAGACGTCCACGTGGACGTGGTCGCGGTGCTCGAGGATCGCGGCCGTGGCCTCGTCGACGCCGGAGGTGTCCACGTCGTACGGGCGCCAGCCCTGCCCGGAGCGCCGCGCGGTCCAGATCATGTCGTCGTAGATGACGGTGGCGACGTCCAGCCGCTCGGCGTGGGCCACCAGGTACTGCGCGACCGACCAGCCGAGCCGCTGCGTCTCCTCGTTCACCGGCCGCGTGAAGACGTCGAGGGCCCGGCCGTCGTAGTGCGCCGAGTTCTCCGAGTGCCCCGTGCTCACCCCGCCGGGCGCGAACCCGCCGAGGGAGAGCTCGCCGTACGCCGCGGCCAGCTCGGTGCGCACGGTCGCGGCCCGGGCCGTCAGGCCGGACTCGTCGAGCTCGTCGTTCGCCTCGGTCCGCACGTCGGTGTCGACGCGGCAGGTCAGGGCCGCCCCGGACCATCCGGTCAGCGCCGAGGCGAGCACCCGAGCGTCGGCCTCGTGGTCGGCGTACGCCTCGGGGAAGCCCGAGCGCTGCACGGCCTGGGCGGCCTCGGTGACGGGCAGGTCGGCGTACCCCGGCACCTCGAGCAGTGCGTCGTAGAACGCGTTGGTCGCGTAGTAGGGGTCCATCAACTGCTCCTCGGTGCCCCAGCCCTGGGAGGGCCGCTGCTGGAACAGGCCGACGGAGTCGCGGTCGCCGTAGTCGATGTTGCGGATCTTCGACTCCTGGTACGCCGTGGCGAGCGCGATCGTGGCGGCCCGCGCGGGCAGCCCGCGGCGCACCGAGGTCGCCACGATGAGCGCCGCGTGCTCCGCCTGCTCGAGGTCGAGCTCGACCTCGGCCGTCTCGCCCTCGACGTCGAGCGTCGCGACGCACCCCTGCGCGCCGGGCAGGAAGCCCTCGACGCTGCGGTAGACCCAGCGCCCCGTGAGGGCGACGACGCCGACGACGAGCGCCACGACGACCGCGCCGACGAGCAGCCGGCGGCTCACCCGTCCCGCCCCGCCGTGACCCCCGTCGTGGTCCCCGTCGATGCCCGCACCCCGGTCAGTCGTTGGCGTGCAGCGCCGCGTTGAGGGACACGCCCTCGCTGCGCCACGGCACGGCCTCGAGCGCGCCGGAGACGGAGTTGCGGCGGAACAGCACGTTCGAGGCGCCGGAGAGCTCGGCGGCCTTGACGACGCGGGGCTCCGCGCCCGGCTCGAGCACCGCGACCTTGGAGCCGGCGGTGACGTAGCAGCCGGCCTCGACGACGCAGTCGTCGCCCAGCGAGATGCCGAGCCCGGAGTTGGCGCCCAGCAGGCAGCGGCGGCCGATCGAGATGACCTGCTTCCCGCCGCCCGAGAGCGTGCCCATGATCGAGGCGCCGCCACCGACGTCGGAGCCGTCGTCCACGACGACCCCGGCCGAGATGCGCCCCTCGACCATCGACGCGCCGAGCGTGCCGGCGTTGAAGTTCACGAACCCCTCGTGCATCACGGTGGTGCCGGGCGCGAGGTGCGCGCCGAGGCGGACTCGGTCGGCGTCGGCGATGCGCACCCCCGACGGCACGACGTAGTCCGTCATGCGGGGGAACTTGTCGATGCCGTAGACGCTGACGTGGGTGCCGGCCGCCCGCAGTCGGGCGCGGGTGAGCTCGAAGCCCTCGACGGCGCACGGGCCGGCGGAGGTCCACACCACGTTCGCGAGCAGGCCGAACTGGCCCTCCAGCGAGATGGAGTGGGGCACGACGAGGCGGGCGGAGAGCAGGTGGAGCCGCAGCCACACGTCCTCCGTCGAGGTCGGCGGCGCCTGGAGGTCGGCGATGTCCACGCGGCGCACCTCGCGCACGACGCCGCGCAGCTCGTCCACGCCGGCGAGGGCGTCGAGGTCCGCGCCGGTCGCGGCGTCGGGGCCGTCGGCCGGGGGAGCCTCGCCCAGGGCGGGCGCGGGGAACCAGACGTCGAGCACCGTGCCGTCGGCGGCGGTGGTCGCGAGCCCCACGCCCCAGGCGGAGGTCGGCGGGGTCGTCGGGGTCGGCCCGGAGGTCGGGGTCGGCACGTCGGCGGCGTTGGCTGCGGTCACGTGGACCCATGCTACGGACCCGCGCCGACCGTGCGGCTACCGTCGGTGCCATGCACCCCGAATCCCGAGCGCGCCGTGAGGCCCTGCGACTGGTACGACGCGGCGCGGCCGCGTCCCTCGTCGGAGGGCTCGCGTGGGCCGGCTGGGAGGCCGCGCGGGGGGCGGTGCCCGGCGACCTCGTGGGCGACCCGCGCCGCTGGGTCCGCGACCGGCTCGGTCGCGGTGCCCCCGACGAGGCCCCCGAGCCCGGTGAGCCGGAGTGGATCGAGCGGCCCCTCGACCCGGACGTGCGCGCCCTGACGGACGCCCTGCTGTCCCAGACCGAGGACTACGGTGCGCTCGCGCTGCGCGCCCAGCTGCTCCGCGCCGTCACGACCGACGCGGAGCGCGGCGAGCACGAGGTCGTGGACTTCGCGACCTTCGAGGTGACCGGGGACGTGCCGCTGGCGGTGCCCGCCGACGCCGAGTTCCCCGTGCACGCCCGCTTCGTGGGCTCCGACGGCGAGCCGCTGGTGGTGGGGCTGCGCGTCGACGAGGGGCGGTTGGCCTACCTCCGGGTGCGCACCGTCGAGCCCGGCGAGCCGTTCGCCGGCCCGGTGCTGCCGCGCTGGCCCTCGCCCGACGAGGTGACGTTCTGGATCGACACGATGCGCGGCCCGCAGCCCGTGGTGCGCGCCGGTCTCAGCGAGGACTGACCGCGACGCGGTAGCGCACGAACGCCGGCACGGCGAGGGCCGCCACGACCACGCCCACCACGGTGAGCACGCCGCCGCCCGCCGCGGCGGCCGAGGCACCGACGACGGCCGCCGCCCCGCCGTGGGCGACGTCGGCGAGGCGCGGGCCGCCCGCGACGATGACGAGGAAGACGCCCTGCAGGCGCCCCCGCACCTCGTCGGTCCCGGCCGTGAGCAGCATCGACTGGCGCAGGGCCGAGCTCGCCATGTCGGCGCCGCCCCCGACCGACAGCGCCAGCACGGCCACGGCCAGCCAGGGGCCGGCCGAGCCGCCCGCCAGCCCCGCGGCCAGCCCGAAGGCGGTGATCGCCAGGCCCCACACGACGATGCAGACGATCACCCCGAGGCCCTGGCGCTCCACCCGCGAGACCCACCCGGAGAAGACGCCGCCGACCACCGCGCCGGCCGGGATGGCCGCGAACAGCAGCGCGAAGGCGATGCCGCCGCCGTCGGGGCCGCCGAAGTCGAGGTGCGCGATCTCGGGGAACAGCGCGCGCGGCATCCCGAAGAGCATCGCGACGACGTCGACGACGAAGCTCATGAGGAGCACCGGCTGCGTCCGGAGGTAGACGAGGCCGTCGACCACCGAGCGCAGCCCCGGGGTGCCGACCGCTCCGGCGACGGGCAGCGGCGGCAGCGCCAGCACGGCGTACAACGTGGCGAGCAGGCACACGGCGTCGGCGAGGTAGAGCCACGCGAAGCCGGTGAAGGGGATGAGCACGCCGGCCACCAGCGGCCCGGCGATGGCGCCGGCCTGCATGACGGTCGTGTTGAGCGCGGAGGCCGCGGCCAGCAGCGGGGTGTCGACGAGCGCGGGCAGGATCGCGGTCCGCGTGGGCTGGTTGACCGCGAAGAACGCCTGCTGCACCGAGAAGAGGCCGAGCAGCAGCCACACGTCCTGCGCGCCGAGGGCGGCCTGCACCCAGAAGAGCACGCTCGTGCCGACGAGCCCCAGGGTCGTGACGACGAGCAGCAGGCGCCGGTCGACGTGGTCGGCGAGGGCGCCGCCCCACAGGCCGAACGCGACGAGCGGCACGAGCCCGAAGACGCCGGTGAGCCCGACGTACGCCGAGGAGCCCGTCATCGCGTAGATCTGCGCCGGCACGGCCACCACGGTGAGCTGGGCCCCGACGACCGTGACGATGTTGGCCAGCCAGAGACGCCGGAAGGCCGGCACCGCCAGGGGGCGGGTGTCGGCGAGGAGACCGCGGAGCTGCACGACGCGTCACGGTACGCCCGGGCACCGAGGCCCCCGCGGCAGGGAGCAGGATGGCCCCGTGACCCGTCGGACCGCCGTCGTCGTCGGCCTCGTCGCCCTCGTCCTCCTCGCGCTGGCGTGGCCCACCACGACCCTGCGGCTGCTCCCGTGGCTGCTGGCGCTGGCCCTCGTCGTGGGCGGAGCGGTCGTGGCCCTGCGCACCGGCGTGAACGACGTCCTGCGGCGGGTCCGCGGCGAGCGGGCGGACGCCGACCGGCGCGGCACGGGTGGCCGGGGTGGCCGGGGTGGCCGGGGCGCGCAGCCCCGGGTGCCGACCTGGCTGCTGCTCACCGCAGCCGCGGTGCCGGTGCTGCTGCTCGCCGCCACCGTCGTGGTGCACCTGGGCTCGCGGCCCACCCTCGACGCCTTCTACGCCGCCCCCGACCCCGACGAGGTGCCGTCGCAGGCCGGGCGGGTGGTGCGCCAGGAGCCGTTCACCACCGACGTGCCCGACGGCGCGGAGGGGTGGCGCATCCTCTACACGACCCGGGACGCGGCGGGGGAGCCCGCGCTGGCGAGCGCCACCGTCGTCGCCCCGGCGGGCCGCCCCGAGCCGTTGCCCGCGGTCGCGGTCGGTCACGGCACGACCGGCGTCGCCCGGCCGTGCGCGCCGTCGGCGTCGGGCGACCCGTTCGCGGGCGCGAAGGCCGCGCTGGCCCAGGTCGTCGCGGCGGGCGCCGTCGCCGTGACCACCGACTACGTCGGTCTCGGGGCGCCCGGCCGCCACGCCTACCTCGACGGCCCCGCGGCGGGGGCGAACGTGCTCGACGCCGTGCGGGCCGCGGGCGAGGTGCGCGCGCTCGCGCCCACCACCGTCGTGTGGGGCCACTCCCAGGGTGGGCACGCCGCGCTGTGGGCGGGGCGGCTCGCCCCGTCGTACGCCCCCGAGGTCGGGGTGGTCGGCGTCGCCGCGTTCGCGCCCGCCACCGACCTGACCGCGCTCGTGCGCGACCTCTCCGGCCCCGGCGGCGACCGCGTCCTCAACGCCTACCTCGCGGTGAGCTGGGACGAGACCTACGACCTGGGGGTGCGCGAGGACGAGGGCTGGCTGGCCGCCCACCTGGCCGACCGGGTGGCCTCGCGCTGCCTGGTGGGTCGTGACGCCGTCGCGGCGTGGGCCGCGGCGAGCCAGCTGCGCGGCCCCGTGCTCGGCGGGGACGACCTCGACCGCGCGGAGGTGGCCGAGCGGCTCGCGGCCAACACCCCGGCCGTCCCCGACGTGCCCGTGCTGGTCGCCCAGGGCGGCGCCGACGTCGTGGTGCGCGCCGACCTGCAGCGCCGGTGGGTCGCCGAGCGCTGCGCGGCGGGGGAGACGCCCCGCTACGTCGAGTACGACGGGCTCGACCACGGCTCGCTCGTCGCCGACTCCTCCCCGCTGACCGCCGAGCTGGTGGCGTGGACGCGGGCCCGGCTCGCCGGGGAGCCGGCGACCGACCCGACCTGCTGACCCGACCTGCCGGCCCGACCTGTCGACCCGACCTGCTGGAGCCGCCGGCACTGGACCGGTCCCGTCCCGGGCCGGTCCGGGCGTCGGTAGCCTCGGCGCCATGCCCGCCCCTCCTCCCGTCCGCGTCGCCCTCGCGCTCGGCAGCGGCGGCGCCCGTGGGTACGCCCACCTCGGCGCGATCCAGGAGATCCGGGCCCGGGGCGGGGAGATCGTGACCATCGCCGGCACCTCGATGGGCGCGCTCGTCGGCGGGCTCGCCGCCGCCGGCCGCGACGAGGACTTCCTCGCCTGGGCCGCGGGCCTGCGCCAGCGCGACGTGCTGCGCCTCATGGACTTCAAGCTCTCCGCACCGGGCGCCGTGGCCGCCGACCGGCTGCTGGGGGCCATCGGCGACCTGTTCGCCGGCACCGACATCGAGGACCTCCCGGTGCCGTTCACCGCCGTGGCGACCGACCTCGGGTCGCGCCGCGAGGTCTGGTTCCAGCGCGGACCGCTCCTGCCCGCGGTGCGGGCCTCGATCGCGATCCCCGGGCTCTTCACGCCGGTGATGCTCAACGGGCGGCTGCTGGTCGACGGCGGCCTGCTCAACCCGGTGCCCGTCGACCCCACGACGGCGGTGCCCGCCGACCTGACGGTGGCGGTCTCGCTGCTGGGCCGGCGCGCCCGCGCGGACCGGCAGGCGCCCGCCCAGGAGTCCGCCGCCCCGCAGCGCCTCGAGGAGTGGCGCGACCGCCTGCGGCGCACCGTCGCCAGCGTCACCGGTCGCGAGCCGGGCGCGGACGAGCTGCACGAGGGGCGCCACGGCCGGCACGACGACGACCCCGCCGCTCCTGCCGCGCGTGCGCTCGACGGCGCCCCCGTGCTGGCGGGCGACGGCGGCGGCGGCCTGCAGCCCGCGACGGCCGCCGAGCCGGTCACGGGCGGCACCGACCCGCTGCCGAAGGACCTGCGCCTCACCGACGTCACCGCCCAGTCGTTCGAGGCGATGCAGGCCCTCGTGCACCGCTACCGCCAGGCGGCGTTCCCGGCCGACGTGACGGTCGACGTGCCCGTCGACGCCTGCCGCACCCTCGACTTCCACCGCGCGAGCGAGATGGTCGAGCTCGGGCGCCGGCTCACGGCCGAGGCGCTCGACGCCGCCGACGTGCTGCCCCCGGCCCCGACCGGCTGACCCCCCAGCTCCGCGCCCCGTGGCCCCGGCCCCCGCGGTGCGGAAGCGATTCGCGGGGCCCGGCCGGTCGGCGTACCATCCCGCCCAGAGGCGTCCGAGCCGTCATCAGCGGCGAGCCTCCGGAAGAACGGCGGTCCCCGGACCGCTCAGTAGAACCGGACGGGTGGGCCCGTCACAGCCCCCGACGAAGCGGTCGCGCCGTCCCGGGACACCGGGGTGGGGCGGCAAGCGAGGTGGTACCGCGGCATCCGTCGTCCTCGTGGCCAGACAGTTCCGGCAGCCCTGCCGGCGCCCGAGCGACGTACCAGGAGAGCAGCGCGATGGCCTACCCCCGGGTCTCCACGAGCGGTCTCGACCGCATCCCGACATCCCCCCGCTTCCCCGACATCGAGAAGCAGGTGCTCGCCTACTGGGAGGCCGACGGCACCTTCGCGGCGAGCATCGAGGCGCGCGACGCCGGCGCCGACGGCAGCAACGAGTACGTGTTCTACGACGGCCCGCCGTTCGCGAACGGGCTGCCGCACTACGGCCACCTGCTGACGGGCTACGTCAAGGACATCGTGCCGCGCTACCAGACGATGCGCGGCAAGCGCGTCGAGCGCCGCTTCGGCTGGGACACCCACGGCCTGCCCGCCGAGCTCGAGGCGATGCGCCTGGCCGGCATCAAGACCACCGACGAGATCCTCGAGCTGGGCATCGAGAAGTTCAACGACGCCTGCCGGGCCTCGGTGCTGAAGTACACGGGCGAGTGGCAGGACTACGTCACCCGCCAGGCGCGCTGGGTCGACTTCGAGAACGACTACCGCACGCTCAACCCCGACTACATGGAGTCGGTGATCTGGGCGTTCAAGACGCTGCACGAGAAGGGCCTCGTCTACGAGGGCTTCCGCGTGCTGCCCTACTGCTGGAACGACGAGACGCCGCTGTCGAACCACGAGCTGCGGATGGACGACGACGTCTACCAGGTGCGCCAGGACCCGGCCGTGACGGTCGGCCTGCGCCTGCACGGCGACGGCCCCGACGGCGGCGACGACCCGCTGGCCGGCGTGCTCGCGCTGGTGTGGACGACGACGCCGTGGACCTTGCCGTCGAACCTCGCGGTGATGGTCGGCGAGGACATCGACTACGTCGTCGTCGAGTCCTCCTTCACCGGTACGCCGGAGCGCTACCTGCTGGCGGAGGCCCGCCTCGCCGCCTACGCCCGCGAGCTGAAGGACGAGGCGAGCGACACGATCGAGGACCAGGTGGTCGCGCGGTACACGGGCGCCGAGGTCGCCGGGCGGCACTACACGCCGCCGTTCTCCTACTACCTGGGCCACGAGAACGCGTTCCGCGTCGTGACCGCCGAGTTCGTCACCACCACGGACGGCACCGGCCTGGTCCACACCGCCGGCGCGTTCGGCGAGGACGACAAGGTGGTCACCGACCGCGAGGGCATCGAGGCGGTCATGCCCGTCGGCAAGGACGGCCGCTTCACGGCGCCCGTGACCGAGTACGCCGGCGTGCAGGTCTTCGACGCGAACCCGCTCGTCATCGAGCACCTCAAGAACGCGACGTACGCCCTCGACCACGTCTCGGGCCGCGACGCCGCCGACCTGGGTGCGGTCACGTTCGGCACGGTGCTGCTGCGCCGCGAGACCTACGACCACTCCTACCCGCACTGCTGGCGCTGCCGGCAGCCGCTCATCTACAAGGGCGTCTCGTCGTGGTTCGTCGAGGTGACCGCGTTCAAGGACCGGATGCTGGAGCTCAACCAGCAGATCCGCTGGGTGCCCGAGCACATCCAGGACGGCCAGTTCGGCAAGTGGCTCGAGAACGCCCGCGACTGGTCGATCACCCGCAACCGCTTCTGGGGCTCCCCGGTGCCGGTGTGGAAGAGCGACGACCCGGCGTACCCCCGGATCGACGTCTACGGCTCCTTCGCCGAGATCGAGCGGGACTTCGGGCGCCTGCCCAGCAACGCCGCCGGCGAGCCCGACCTGCACCGCCCGTTCGTCGACGACCTGACCCGGCCGAACCCGGACGACCCGCGCCCCGAGGGCGAGCGCTCCACCATGCGCCGCGTCACCGACGTCCTCGACGTGTGGTTCGACTCCGGGTCGATGAGCTTCGCGCAGGTGCACTACCCGTTCGAGAACAAGGAATGGTTCGACGGGGCGGCGGGGCTGCAGGGGCACTTCCCGGCGGACTTCATCGTGGAGTACATCGGCCAGACCCGCGGCTGGTTCTACACGCTGCACATCCTGGCCACGGCGCTGTTCGACAAGCCCGCGTTCTCGACCTGCATCAGCCACGGCATCGTGCTGGGCAGCGACGGCAACAAGATGAGCAAGTCGCTGCGCAACTACCCGGACGTCTCCGAGGTCTTCGACCGCGACGGCGCCGACGCGATGCGCTGGTTCCTCATGGCCAGCCCGATCCTGCGCGGCGGCAACCTGGTGGTGACCGAGCAGGGCATCCGGGACTCGGTGCGCCAGGTGATGATCCCGCTGTGGAACAGCTGGTACTTCTTCAGCCTCTACGCGAACGCCGAGGGCTACGAGGCGCAACGGCGCACGGACTCCACGGACCCGCTGGACCGCTACGTCCTGGCCAAGCTGCGCCAGTACGTCGCGGCGATGACGACGCAGCTCGACGACCTGGCGATCGCCGACGCGTGCGAGACGACCCGCGGGTTCCTCGACGTGCTGACGAACTGGTACATCCGCCGCAGCCGTGAGCGCTTCTGGGCGACCGACGGCGACGCCTCGACGGCCGCGTTCGACACGCTCGCCATGGTGCTCGAGACGGTCTGCCGGGTGACGGCGCCGCTGCTGCCGCTGACCACCGAGGAGGTCTGGCGCGGCCTGACCGGCGGCCGCTCGGTGCACCTCACCGACTGGCCGAGCGTCGACGAGCTGCCGGCCGACGACGCGCTGGTCGCGGCGATGGACCTCGTGCGCGAGGTCTGCTCGGCGGGTTCCGCGCTGCGCAAGAGCGCGAAGCTGCGCAACCGGCTGCCGCTGGCGTCGCTGACCGTCGTGGTCGAGGACCCCGTGGGCCTCGAGGCCGTGCTGCCCGGGTTCGCCGCCCTCGTCGCGGACGAGCTCAACCTCAAGGCGGTGCGGCTCGTGCCCGCCGACGCCGAGGAGGCGTCGTCGTACGGCGTCGCGCAGCGCCTCACCGTGAACGCGCGCGCCGCGGGCCCGCGGCTGGGCAAGGACGTGCAGCGGGCCATCAAGGGCTCGAAGTCGGGCGACTGGTCGGTGGCCGAGGACGGCACCGTCACCGCCGGCGGGCTCGTGCTCGTCGACGGCGAGTTCGCGCTCGAGACGGTGGCCGAGGCCGGCGAGGGCGAGGCCATCGGCGTCCTGCCCGGCGGCGGGTTCGTCGTGCTCGACACGACCGTGACGCCCGAGCTGGCGGCCGAGGGCCTGGCCCGCGACGTCGTGCGGGCGGTGCAGCAGGCGCGCAAGGACGCCGGGCTCGACGTGTCCGACCGCATCGCGCTGGTGCTGTCGGGACCCGACGAGGCGGCCGCGGCGCTGCGCGCGTGGGAGGCGCTGGTGGCGGGGGAGACCCTCGCGACGTCGTACGCCGTGGGCGGCGACGCTCCCGCCGGCGCCCACACCGCCGAGGCGACCGTCGGCGACGGCGCCGTCGTGACGATCGCGCTGGCGAAGGCCTGACCTGCCTCGGGTGGGGTTAGGGTTGCCTAAGTACGCACCGGACGGTGCGTGCCGCCGTACCCCACCCGAGGAGTCGTCCTGCCCAGCGCCACCCGCCTCACCGTCACCGGCTCGGCCCCGCTGACCGAGCACCTCGTCCGCGTCCGCTTCTCCGGGGACCTGGCGGCGTTCGCCGACAGCACCGCCACCGACCGCTACGTGAAGCTGGTCTTCGGGAAGCCGGGCGTGGTCTACCCCGAGCCGTTCGACCTGCGGGAGGTGCGGGCGACCTTCGCGGCCGGGGACCTGCCGGTGGTGCGGACCTACACGGTGCGCGAGCTCGACGTCGCCGCCGGCACGCTGGCGATCGACTTCGTGGTGCACGGCGACGAGGGCGTCGCGGGCCCGTGGGCGGCGAGCGTCGCGCCCGGCACGCAGCTGTGGGTCAACGGCCCGGGCGGGGCGTACGCGCCGGACCCGACCGCCGACTTCCACCTCCTCGTCGCCGACGAGTCCGCGCTGCCGGCGCTGGCCGCCGCGGTCGAGGCGCTGCCCGCCGACGCACGCGGCCTCGCGCTCGTCGAGGTCGCCGGCCCCGGCGACGAGCTGCCGCTGCCCGTGCCCGCGGGCGTGGAGCTGCGCTGGCTGCACCGGGGTACGACGGCCCACGAGGCCCCCGCGCACCTCACCGGCGCCGGGTCCCCGCTCGCCGTGGCGGTCGCCGAGCTCGACGCGGGCGCCTGGCCCGCGGGGCGCGTGCAGGCGTTCGTGCACGGCGAGGCCGAGGCGGTCATGCACCACGTCCGCCCGGTGCTGCGTCGCCGCGGCGTCGAGAAGCGCGACCTGTCCGTCTCGGGCTACTGGCGCCGCGGTCGCACCGAGGAGGGCTTCCGCACCTGGAAGGCCGAGCTGGCGCGCGCCGAGGGCGCCTGAGGCGAAGGTTGTCCATGCAACCCGCCACTTCCGGTGTGAAGCTTCGCGCGACAAGTGGCGGGTTCCCCGGTGCACCGGGGAACCCGCCACCCCGCCTGGTTGGATGAACCCCATGCCCACAGCACCCCGCCTCGACCTGGGCGCCGACGTGGTCACGTTGACGGCGCAGCTGGTCGACATCGAGTCCGTCAGCCGCGACGAGGGCGCCATCGCCGACGCGGTCGAGCAGGCCCTGTCGGGGCTCCCGCACCTCACGCTCACCCGCCGCGGCCACACCGTGGTCGCGCGCACCGACCTCGGGCGCGCCGAGCGGGTGGTGATCGCGGGCCACCTCGACACGGTGCCGGTCAACGACAACCTGCCGCACCGTCGCGAGCAGACTCCCGACGGCGAGCTGCTCCACGGGCTCGGCACGTGCGACATGAAGGGCGGCGACGCCGTCATCCTCAAGCTCGCCGCCGAGCTGGCCGAGCCGAACCGCGACGTCACCTACATCCTCTACGAGGCCGAGGAGATCGAGGCCGAGCACAACGGGCTGCGCAAGCTGGCCGCGTCCGACCCCGACCTGCTCGAGGCCGACTTCGCGATCCTCATGGAGCCCTCGAACGCCGCCGTCGAGGCCGGCTGCCAGGGCACGCTGCGCGTCGAGGTGCGCACCCGCGGCGAGCGCGCCCACTCGGCCCGCTCGTGGCGCGGGGTCAACGCCATCCACGCGGCCGGCGAGGTGCTGGCCCGGCTCGCGGCGTACGAGCCGCGGCGCCCCGTCATCGACGGGCTGGAGTACCACGAGGGCCTCAACGCCGTCTTCGTCTCCGGCGGCGTCGCCGGCAACGTGGTGCCCGACGAGTGCGTCGTCACCGTCAACCACCGCTTCGCGCCCGACCGCAGCGAGGCCGAGGCGCTGGCGCACGTCGAGGAGGTCTTCTCCGGGTACGACGTGACGCTCACCGACTCCGCCCCCGGCGCGCTCCCGGGGCTCGGGGTGCCGGCGGCCGCCGCGTTCGTCGAGGCGGTGGGCGGCCGCGTCGCCCCCAAGTTCGGCTGGACCGACGTCGCACGCTTCAGTGCGCTCGGCATCCCGGCGGTCAACTTCGGCCCGGGCGACCCGATGTTCGCCCACAAGCAGGACGAGTTCGTGCCGGCCGCCGACGTCGTGCACTGCGAGCAGGCCCTGCGCACGTGGCTGGGCGAGGACGGGGGAGCGGCGTGAACGAGCACGACCACGAGCACGACCACGAGCACGAGCGGGCGGACGCGGCCACCGGGCTGAGCGCGTCCAGCGACCCGGCGGAGCCCGGTGCGCACGGTGCGCCCGGCGACCACCGCGAGCCGATGCCGACCGGCCCGGACCGGGTGTCGACGGCGGCCGTCCCGCTGCGCGAGCGGATCAAGCGCCGGGGCCCGATGCTGCTGCGCCGCGGCCAGGTCGACCTGACGACGACCGACCAGCGCCTCCTCGACTCCACGGGCGAGGCCGACTGGGTGCACACCGACCCCTGGCGCGTCATGCGGATCCAGGCCGAGTTCGTCGAGGGCTTCGGTGCGCTCGCGGAGCTCGGGCCGGCGATCGGCGTCTTCGGCTCGGCGCGCACCCCGACCGACCACCCGCACTACGCGCAGGGCGAGGAGGTCGGGCGCCTGCTGGTCGAGGCCGGCTTCGCCGTGATCACCGGCGGGGGCCCCGGCGCGATGGAGGCCGCGAACAAGGGCGCGTCCGAGGCGGGCGGCGTCAGCGTGGGCCTCGGCATCGAGCTGCCCTTCGAGACCGGGCTCAACGCGTGGGTCGACAAGGGCATCAACTTCCGCTACTTCTTCGCCCGCAAGACGATGTTCGTGAAGTACTCCAGCGGCTTCGTCGTGCTCCCCGGCGGCGTCGGCACGCTCGACGAGCTCTTCGAGGCGCTCACCCTCCTCCAGACCCAGAAGGTGACGGAGTTCCCCGTGGTGCTGCTGGGCACGGCGTACTGGCAGGGGCTCCTCGACTGGATGCGCGACGTGGTGCTCGCCGACGGCAAGATCCGCGCGAGCGACCTCGACCAGCTGCACCTGACCGACGACCCGGAGGAGGCGGTGCGGATCGTGGTCGACCGCATCGACGGCGGTTCCCCGTCCCGCCCGGCCGGCTCCTACCCTGAGTGAGCCGAGCGAGCCGGACGAGCTGACGGAGCCGGTTGCAGCCGGATCCGAGTCGAGACCAGGAGGTGGGCCCCGGTGATGTGGGTCTTCGCGGTGCTCGCGGTCGCCGCCATGGCGGGCGTGGCCGCGGTCGCGGCGGGCCACGGGGCCCCGCTCGCGCCGGAGCACGGTGACCGCCCCGACACCGGCCTGCCCGCGCAGGGGCCGCTGACGGCGGACGACCTGCGGCGGGTGCGGTTCCCCGTCGTCGTGCGCGGCTACCGGCCGGCCGACGTGGACGCGCTGCTCGCCCGCCTGGCCGCCGAGCGCGACGCCCACGACCTCTACCGCCCGGCCCCGGCGGATGGCGACGACCCGCCGCGTGCGGCAAACTGACCCGCCGTGCCCGTTCCCGATCCCCTGGTGGTCCACCTGCTCACGGCGTTCGCCGTCGTGGTGGTGCTGCTGACCCGTCGTGCCCTGGGACGCCGGTCCCGGCGGGGATCCCGGTCCGCGCCGCGGCATGGCCACGGTGTCTCCCCGTGGCTGCTCGACGTGCACACGGGGGCGGGCCTCGCCGGCGGGCTGCTGTGGGTGGTGTTCCTCCTCGTGGACCAGGACGGCGCCACCTGGCACTCGCTCCTCGGCGTCGTGGGCCTGGGCCTGTGGTGGATCACCGCCTGGGCCGGGCTCCTGCTGCTCGGGCGCTGGTTGCCCAGCCGGGGCCGCCACTCCGACGTCCGCGACCGCGGCTGGTTCACCGGCCTCGGGCTGGCGCTGCTGGGCCACCTCGGCGTCGCCGCGGCGGCCGTCGTCTTCACGCTGGGCTATCTCTTCGGATCGGTCTGACCCGCTGCCCGCGCGGGAGCGCGACCGACGACGGGGGACGGCCGGATCCTCCCCCGGGGGCGCGTGAGCTGTGACACGATGCGGCGGTGACGTCGTCGCCGCGCAGCACACGGTCCCCCTTCCTCCTCGCCGCGCTCGTGGCCGCGCTGTGCGCGGTCCTGCTCGCCGGTACGCCGGCCACCCAGGCGGCGCCGCGCGCCACGGCCGTGCCCGCCGCCGTGGCCCCCCAGGCGGCTGCCGCGCCGCAGTTCGCGTCGTGGACCTACGGGACCTCCGTGGAGGGCCGGCCGCTGGTGGCCTACCGGATGGGCAACTGGGACGCCGAGTTCACCGCCGTGGTCGTCATCGGGATGCACGGCAACGAGCGCGCTGTCGGCCCCATCTACCCGGGCCTGCGCGACCTCGCGGCGGCCGGTCGCTTCAGCGCCGTGAACCTGTGGGTCGTCCCGTCGTACAACCCCGACGGGCTGCTCCGCCGGGACCGCCAGAACGCCCGCGGCGTCGACCTCAACCGCAACTTCGACAACGACTGGCGCCGCCTGACGGGCAACTACTACTCCGGCACCCGCCCCGTCTCCGAGCCGGAGACGGCCGGGGCCGTGCGGATGCTGAGCCGCATCCAGCCCGACGTCATCCTCAGCTTCCACCAGCCGCTCAACGGCGTGGACCTCGACACGAAGTTCCCGAGCTTCGCCCGCGCCACGGCCCAGACGCTGGACCTGCCCGGCAAGCGGTTCACCTGCGGCGGGGTCTGCCACGGCACGATGACGGGTTGGTACAACAACAACTACCCGGGCGTCGCGCTCACCGTCGAGTACGGCACGAACCCGGACGCGACGTACATGCGGACCCACGCCTCGCGCCGCATCGCCGCCCTGCTGCAGCGCTCCGCCGGCTCCGCCTGAGGCCCCGGCCCGGTCCGCCGACCCGTCCGACCCGGGACGACCTGTGAGGTCTTCCGAGGATTCCCGTGCGGATGGGGGATAATGGTCGACGGCCCACCCACCGGCCGCTCCGTCGCCGACGCGCCGACGGTTCGATCCACCAAGAGAAAGAGGTGCACGGATGGCGGCGATGAAGCCGCGGACCGGTGACGGTCCGCTCGAGGTCACCAAGGAAGGTCGCGGCATCGTCATGCGCGTCCCCCTCGAAGGAGGTGGCCGGCTCGTCGTCGAGCTCAACGCCGTCGAGGCGGGCGAGCTCGGTGACGCCCTCAAGGCCGTCGTCGCCTGACACGTGCCTCCCGCCGTGCCCTCACCCCTGACCGGGCTCCCGCTCGACGGCCTGCCGTCCCAGCCGGAGCCGCCCGCCGTCCTCGTGACGGCGGCGCTGGCCGACGCCTGGGACGACGCGCCCGGCGACCGGTCGACCGAGCACGACGCCCCGCGGACCGGCACGACGATCGTCGTGCCGGTCCTGCGCGGCGAGCCGGGGGAGGGCACGGCCCCGGACGACGCGGCCCCCGCTGATCAGCCCGCTGACCAGCCCGGCGGCGAGCCCGCCGACCAGACCGACGACGCCACGGACGGTCCGGTCGTCGGCCCCGGCGGCCCCGAGGTCGCCGACCGCTGGTCGCTGGACCTGATCGCCCTGCTCGACGCCCACGGCGCCACCGGTGCCGCCGGCGAGATCACCCGGGTGCCGCTGCTCGACCCGGCCGACGAGGACGCCGCCCCCCGCCTGCTCCTGCTCGCGGGCATCGGGTCCGGGTCGCCCGCCGACCTGCGCCGCGCCGGCGCCGCGGTCGCCCGTGCCAGCCGTGGACGCGACCGGGTCGTCTCGACCGTCGCGGCCGCGACCGACGACGACGCCGCGGTCGCCGCGCACGTCGCGGGCCTGACGCTCGGCTCCTTCTCCTTCACCTGGGGCGAGTCCGCCCCCTCGGCCGCTCCCGTCGGCACCGTCGTGCTCGCGGGGCTGCCCGACCAGCTCGTCCCCGTCGTCGACCGGGCGGCGGCCGTGGCCCGGGCCGCGTGGCTCGCGCGCCTGCTCGCCACCGTGCCCTCCAACGTGAAGTCCCCGGCCTGGCTCGCGGATCAGGCGCGCGGCGTCGCGCAGGCGCAGGGCCTCGAGGTCGAGGTCGTCGAGGGCGAGGAGCTGTCGCGCCGCGGGTTCGGCGGCATCGCCGCCGTCGGGCGCGCCTCGGCCACCCCGCCGTGCCTGGTGCGGCTCGACTACGTGCCGGCCGGCACGTCGAAGGCCGCCGCCCGCCGCCTGCCCCGCGTCGTGCTGGTCGGCAAGGGCATCACCTTCGACTCCGGCGGCCTGTCGCTCAAGCCGGCCGACGGCATGCGCACGATGAAGCGCGACATGACCGGCGGCGGCGTCGTCATCGCGACGATGGCCGCCCTCGCCGCGGTCGGCTGCCCCGTGCGCGTCACGGGTCTCGTGGCGGCGGCGGAGAACGCGGTCGGCGGCGACGCCCTGCGCCCCGGTGACGTGCTGCGCCACTACGGCGGGCGCACCACCGAGGTGACCAACACCGACGCGGAGGGCCGGCTCGTGCTGGCCGACGCGCTCGCCTACGCCGTGGACGAGCTGGACCCCGCGATCCTCGTCGACATCGCCACCCTCACCGGCGCCGGCAAGGTCGCGCTGGGCCTGCGCACGGGTGGGCTGTTCGCCACCTCCGACGAGCTCGCCGCGGGCCTGCTCGCCACGGGGCGCGCGGTCGGCGAGCCCCTCTGGCGCCTGCCGCTGGCCGACGTCTACGAGGAGAAGCTGGCCTCGACGGTCGCCGACGCCGACAACGCCCCGGGCGGCCCCGGCGCGATCACGGCGGCGCTGTTCCTGCGGCACTTCACGGGCGGCCTGCCGTGGGCCCACCTCGACATCGCGTCGGTGGGCGACGCCGCGGCCGACGCCCACGAGTGGACGGCCGGCCCCACCGGATTCGGTGCCCGGCTGCTGCTGGACTGGCTGGCGGGTCTCGACCCCACCGCCCTGCCCCGCTGAGGCCGGGCGGGTGCGCCGCGGTGCCCCCGTCGTACGGCGGGGGTCAGCCGATCTTCTTGGCGGCCAGCAGCCCGTCGCCCACGGGCAGCAGCACGGGCACGAGCTCCTCGGACGCGGCGATCTCCCGGCCCAGCTCGCGCACGGCGACGGTCGTCTCGTCCCGCTTGGCCGGGTCGGCGACGCGGTCGTGCCACAGGGCGTTGTCGAAGACCACCACGCCGCCGGGGCGCAGCAGCCGCAGCGCGGCCACCAGGTACGCCGAGTACTCCAGCTTGTCGCCGTCGCAGAGCACGAGGTCGTAGTGGCCGTCGGTCAGGCGCGGCAGCACGTCGAGCGCGGCGCCGGGGATGGCGCGGACCCGCTGGCTGGGGATGCCGGCCTCGGCGAACGTCTCGCGGGCCAGGCGCTGGTGCTCGGCCTCGACGTCGACGCTGGTGAGCACGCCGTCCGCCCGCATGCCGCGCAGCAGCCAGAGGCCGGAGACGCCGGTGCCCGTGCCGATCTCGACGACGGCGCGGGCGTCGAGCACGGCGGCCAGGAACCGCAGCGCGGCCCCCGCCCCGGGGGACACGGGCACGACGCCGACCTCCTCCGCCCGGGCGCGCGCAGCGGCGAGCACGTCGTCCTCGACGACGAACTCCTCCGAGTAGGTCCAGCTCGCAGCGGTGATCGGGGTGGTGATGACGGCCTCCTGGGTGCGTGTGGCGCCCCGAACTCTAGTGGGCGCGCGGCCCCGCGGGGCCCACGCCGTGCCGGGCGGCCCGATCGGGGTACCGGCGGGCCGGGAACGGGAGGGGCTCGTCCGGCGGCCGCGGCGGAACAGGTGGCACCCCTCACAGGTTCCTCTCAGTACGACCGCCTATTTTCGTCTTCCGTCGCCAGGTGCGGTCGGAACGGTCGGACAACCAGGAGGATGCCGTGAACGAGGTGGACCACGACGGTCCCGGACACCCCGGCGGGGCGCCCACGTGGGACGAGGTCGTCGACCGGCACTCCGACCGCGTCTTCCGGCTGGCGTACCGCCTGACGGGCAACCGTCACGACGCGGAGGACCTCACGCAGGAGGTGTTCGTGCGGGTGTTCCGCAGCATCGACTCCTTCACCGAGTCCGGCCCCGGCTCGTTCGAGGGCTGGCTGCACCGCATCACCACGAACCTCTTCCTCGACCAGGCCCGGCGCCGCCAGCGCCTGCGCTTCGACCAGCTCTCCTCCGAGCGCGCCGAGTCCCTCGCCTCGGCCGTCCCCGGGCCGGCCACCTCCGTCGGCGACCGCACCTTCGACGACGACGTCGAGCACGCGCTGGCCCAGCTCACGCCCGACTTCCGGGTCGCCGTCGTGCTGTGCGACATCGAGGGCATGTCGTACGACGAGATCGCCGACATCCTCGGCGTCAAGCTCGGCACGGTCCGCTCGCGCATCCACCGCGGTCGCGCGCAGCTGCGTGAGGCGCTGGCGCACCGCGCGCCGTCCGCCGGCCGCACCCGGTACGCCGGACCCCGCACCGGCCCGCTGCCGGTGGTCCGCGAGGCCGCGCGCCGGGTGACCGGAACCGCTGCGGAGGGTCTGGTCGCCCGCCGCGTCGCCCCGGCCGGACCGCGGTGAGGCCATGACCCTCCTCGGACACCTCGGCACCAAGGTCAGCGACCTCCTCGACGAGCGCCTCGACGAGCGCGCCAGCGCCAACGCCTGGGCGCACGTCGCCGAGTGCCCCTCCTGCCAGCAGCAGGTCGAGACGGAGGCGTGGGTCAAGCGCACCCTGTCGACGCTCGCCTCCACCGCCCCCGACTGCGCCGCCCCCGACTCCCTCAGGGGCCGCCTGAGCGCCGAGCGGCTGGTCGCGTCGTACGCGGCGGCCCCCGAGTGGGTGGACCCGCCCGCCGACGACGACCGGCGCCACCGCTGGACGGTGGCCGCCATCGGCGGCGGCGCCGTGGGCGCCGCCATGCTCGGGATCGTGGCGCTGGGCGCCTCCCCGCAGGCGCCCGCCGCGGACCGACGCCCGCCGACGGCCAGCCTCCTCGACATCACCGACACCCTGCGCGCCCGCACGGCCGGACCGGTGCAGGTCACCAGCACCGGGGTCCCCGCGGCGGACGAGAGGACGTCGTCGCCCCAGCCCGACGAGGACGGTGCCACCCCGTGAGCGACCCCTACGAGCCCTTCCGTGACGAGCCGCGCCGCGACGCCCCCCACGGCGCCGACACCGGCGTCGGCGACGACGTGGAGCACACCCGGCCGCTGGCCCACGGCGACGGCACGGGCGACGCCGCGGGCGGCGGCCAGCACGCCGCCCCGCAGCCGTCCGGGTGGGGCGACCAGCACGCCGGCTACCCCGCGCCGGGCCAGCAGGCCGGCGGCCTGCCCGCGCGCCCCGGCCCGCAGGACGGGTACGCCGCGTTCGGCGCCCCGGTGCCCGCGCCCGGCGAGGGCCGCCGCGATCGCAGGCGCGCCGAGCGCGACCGTCGCCGCGCGGACCGCGCCGGCCGCGGACGCGTCCCCGGGTGGGTGTGGCCCGCGGTGACGGCGCTCGCCCTCGTGGTGGGCCTGGGTGGCGGTGCGCTCGGCGCCGCGGCGTACGACGCGTGGCAGGACGACGACGCGCCCCGCGCCACGTCGTCCGGCCTGGGCATCGAGGGCGAGGGCGTCTCCACGGCCCCGCCGCTCGAGGCCGGCAACACCTCCGTGGCGGCCGTGGCGGCGGAGCTCCTGCCGAGCACGCTGCAGATCTTCTCCTCGGCCGACGGCGAGGACGCGACGGGCTCGGGCTTCGTGTTCGACGAGGCCGGCCACATCATCACGAACAACCACGTCGTCGCCGAGGCCGCCGAGGGCGGCACCGTCGAGGTGCTCACCGACGACGGCCAGCGGTTCGCGGTCGAGGTCGTCGGGCGCAGCGCCGTCTACGACATCGCCGTCCTGCAGGCCGACGAGGCGCAGGACCTGCAGGCCGTCTCGTTCGGGCCCGCGGCGGACCTCGTCGTCGGCGAGGGCGTGGTCGCCATCGGCTCGCCGCTCGGCCTGTCGGCGACCGTCACCCACGGCATCGTCAGCGCGAAGAACCGCCCGGTGACCACCGGGTCGAGCGACGACCAGTCCTACATCAACGCGGTGCAGACCGACGCGGCCATCAACCCGGGCAACTCGGGCGGGCCGCTCGTCGACCTCGAGGGCCGGGTCGTGGGCGTGAACTCCGCGATCGCCACCACCGGGGGCATGACGGGCTCGGGCGGCAGCATCGGCGTCGGCTTCGCCATCCCGTCCGAGCAGGTGCTGCGCACGGCCGAGCAGCTCATCCAGGACGGCGAGGCGAGCTACCCGGTCATCGGCGCGCAGGTGATGGTGGGCGGCGAGGACACGGGCCGGGGCGCCGTGGTCGACCAGATCAACGACGGCAGCCCCGCGCAGGAGGCCGGCCTCCAGGAGGGCGACGTCGTCACCGCGGTCAACGACCAGCCGGTGACCGGCGGCGCCGAGCTCATCGTGGCGATCCGCAGCTACGCCCCCGGCGAGACCATCACCCTCACGGTGCAGCGCGGCGAGGACATCAGCGAGGTCGACGTCACCCTCGACGCCCAGACGGGCTGAGCGGTTCTCCACAGCCGGGGCGCGGGGTGCGCGGCCCGGCCGGGACCGCAGTGGCAGAGTAGGCACCATGGCTGCCCGCTTCCTCACCCTGGCCGACGTGGCGGAGGTGCTCAACACCTCGAGCGCCCAGGTCTACGCGCTGGTGCGCCGCGGCGACCTGCCGGCCATCAAGATCGGCGGCCGCGGGCAGTGGCGCGTCGAGTCCGAGCAGCTGGAGGCCTACATCCAGCGGATGTACGCGGAGACCCGGCAGTTCGTCGACGCGCACCCGTACGTCGAGGAGTCGGCCGGCGCCGACGCCGACGCCCGTTCCTGACAGGTCGGCCAGCCCGGGCGTGACGTGCAGGCGCGGGACGAGCGGGTACCGGGTGGGTGGAACCTCTCACGTCGGTGGGCAACGGGCCGATGGGGAGGTTGCCCCGTCCCCTCCCACGGAGGTTCCTCCTCGTGCGTCTGCGCTCCACCCCCCTGGGTGCCGCCCTCCTGTCCTCTCTCCTGTCCGCCTCCGTCGTCGCGGCCACCGGCCCGTCCGACGCCGCCGCGCTCGTGTCGCCCCGGGCGGCCGCGGTGAGCGCCCCGACCACCTCGTTCGTCGTCACGTCCCCGACCGTGGCGAACCGCCGGCTCGCGCCGGTGGCGGCCACCACCCGCACGCCCACCGTCACGTTCACCGTGGACACGACCCGTCCGCAGCAGACGTGGTGGGGCACCGGTGCGGCGCTGACCGACGCGTCGGTGCAGCTGCTCGCCGAGGCCCCCGAGGCCGCCGGGCTGCTCTTCGACCCCCGTCGTGCGGACGGGGCGCGCCTCGACACGCTGCGGCTGCCGCTGACCGCGACCGACTTCTCCCCGACGCAGTGGGCGTGGGGCTGGGACGGCACGCGGGCCACGCCGCCGGCGGAGGCCCTCGCCGCGATCGACACCGTCACCTCCGACGTGCTGCCCCTGCGTCCCGACCTCCGCGTCGTCGCGACCCCGTGGTCGGCCCCGGCGAGCATGAAGACCAGCGGCACCCTGCGCGGGGGCGGGCTCGCCGACGCGGCAGTGCCGTCGTACGGCTCCCTGCTGCTCGCGCAGACCCGCGAGCTCGCCGCGCGCGGCGTGCCCGTGCGGGCGCTGACGCTCGGCAACGAGCCGGCGCACTCCTCGGACTACGCCTCCATGACGATGTCGGTGGCGCAGATGGCGGCGCTCGGCCGCCAGGTCGGTCCGGCCCTGCCGGCGGACGTCGCGCTGTGGGCCGGTGACCACAACTGGGAGCACCGCTGGGCCTACGACCAGGTCGTCGCGGCGGCGCCCGGGGCGTTCGACGGGTCGGCCTACCACTGCTACGGCGGCCAGCCCGGCCAGATGAACGGCCCCACGCCGTTCCGGATCATGACCGAGTGCACCGGCACGAACGACGGCTGGGCGAGCTCGTTCGCCTGGCAGATGGCCAACCTCGTGGCGGCGCCCGTCGCGAACGGCTCCTCGGGCCTCCTGATGTGGAACCTCGCGCTCGACGGCGCCGCCGGCCCGGTCGACGCCGGCTCGCGCTGGGGCTGCAAGACCTGCCGCGGCCTGCTGCAGGTCGACGGCACGAGCGTCACGGCCCAGCCGGAGTTCTACCTGCTCGCGCACCTCACCCGCGCCGCCCAGCCCGGCGCCCGGGTCCTGCCGGTGAGCTCGTCCGTGGCGGGCACGGCGGTCGCCGGCTTCCGCAACCCCGACGGCACCGTCGGTGTGGTCGGCGTCAACCACACGAGCACCTCGCAGGTCGTCGCTGTGAAGGTCGGCGCGACGACGAAGCGCTACATCGTCGGCGCGGGCGACCTGTTCACCTACACCTCCCGCTGAACCCCGGGCCCCGGGCCCACCCGCGACCGCCCCCGCGCGACCGTTCGTCGCGCGGGGGCGACCGCTCGTCGTACCGGGGGTGGCCGACGGACGCCCGGGAGTGATGTGTGTCTCACGTGACCCGGTCGGAACGTTCCAATCGCCCCGAATCCATGTTCATGATTCAAGATGGCGGGACGGCGGCCCGCTCCGGGGCCGGTCTGCCCCTAACCTGCACCGAGGTCGCGCGCCGCGCGTCCGGCGGGACGGTCGTCCGTCCCGCACGGGTTGACGAGGGACCGGTATCGGATGAGTCAGTCACAGCTCGGGATCGTCGCTGAGTCGACGCCCGGCGAGGCGAGGGTCGCGGGCACGCCGGCGACCGTGAAGCAGCTGGTGGGCCTGGGGTACGACGTCGTGGTCGAGGCGGGCGCCGGTGCGGCCGCCTCCTTCACCGACGAGGCGTACGCCGCGGCCGGCGCACGGGTGGTCGGGGCCGAGGAGGCCTGGCGCAGCGCGGTGGTGCTGAAGATCAACGCACCCACCGACGCCGAGATCGACCGCCTCGCCGAGGGCGCGACCCTGGTGAGCCTGCTGAGCCCCGCCCTGCGCCCCGAGCTGGTCGAGCGGCTGGCCTCGCGCCCCATCACCGCGCTAGCGATGGACGCGGTCCCGCGCATCTCGCGCGCCCAGTCGATGGACGTGCTGTCGTCGATGGCGAACATCGCGGGCTACCGCGCGGTGATCGAGGCGGCCCACGAGTTCGGCCGGTTCTTCACCGGCCAGGTGACGGCGGCCGGCAAGGTGCCGCCGGCCAAGGTGCTCGTCGCGGGCGCCGGCGTCGCGGGCCTCGCGGCCATCGGCGCCGCCTCCAGCCTCGGCGCCATCGTGCGCGCCACGGACCCGCGCCCCGAGGTGGCGGACCAGGTCAAGTCGATCGGCGGCGAGTACCTCGAGGTCGTCGTCGCCGAGGAGGCCAAGGAGGTCTCCTCCGACGGCTACGCGAAGGCGACCAGCGAGGCCTACGACGCGCGGGCCGCCGAGATCTACTCCGAGCAGGCGGCGGACGTCGACATCATCGTCACCACCGCGCTCATCCCCGGCCGTCCGGCCCCGCGGCTCATCACCGCGGCCGACGTCGCCGCGATGAAGCCCGGCAGCGTCGTCGTCGACATGGCGGCCGCCCAGGGCGGCAACGTGGAGGGCTCGGTCGCCGGCGAGAAGGTCGTCACCGCCAACGGCGTCACGATCCTCGGCTACACCGACCTGGCCGGGCGCCTGCCCACCCAGGCCTCGCAGCTGTTCGGCACCAACCTGGTGAACCTGCTCAAGCTCCTCACCCCCGAGAAGGACGGCACGCTCGTCCTCGACCTCGACGACGTGGTGCAGCGCGGCGTCACCGTGGTGCACGCGGGCGAGAAGAAGTGGCCGCCGCCCCCGGTCCAGGTCTCCGCCGCCCCGGCCGCCCCCGCGGCGCCGGCAGCGCCCGCCGTACCGGAGAAGGCCCCGGCCTCGCCCGCCACGCTGGCGCGGCGCCGGTACGCCGCCATCGCCGTCGGCGTGCTCGCCCTGTTCGGGGTCAACGCGACCGCGCCCGACCCCATCCCGCAGCACTTCACCGTGCTCGTGCTGTCGGTGGTGATCGGCTACTACGTCATCGGCAAGGTCGCGCACGCGCTGCACACGCCGCTCATGAGCGTCACCAACGCGATCAGCGGCATCATCGTCGTCGGCGCCATGCTGCAGCTGTCCTCCGACGACACCGCCGTGCGCGCGCTCGCGTTCGTCGCGGTGCTCCTGGCCAGCATCAACGTCTTCGGCGGCTTCGCCGTGACCCGACGCATGCTCAGCATGTTCTCGAAGGACTGATCGATGGACGCCCTCAGCATCTCCACCGCGGCGTACATCGTCGCCGCCCTGCTCTTCATCCTCAGCCTCGCGGGCCTCAGCAAGCACGAGACGTCGCGCCAGGGCGTGGTCTACGGCATCGCCGGCATGGCGATCGCGCTCGTCGCGACGTTCGTGGTCGTGGCCGACGTCGCGGTCGACGACGACGACGCCCTCGGCGTCGTGCTCCTCGTCGTCGCCATGGTCATCGGTGCCGTCATCGGCCTGTGGCGCGCCCGCGTCGTCGAGATGACCGGCATGCCCGAGCTCATTGCGCTGCTGCACTCGTTCGTCGGCCTCGCCGCCGTGCTGGTCGGCTGGAACGGCCACCTCGAGGCGCCGCACTACTCCGGCGCGCTCGCCGACATCCACCACGCCGAGGTCTTCATCGGCGTGTTCATCGGCGCGGTCACCTTCACCGGCTCGATCGTCGCCAACCTCAAGCTGAGCGCCCGCATGAAGTCGGCGCCGCTCGTGCTGCCCGGCAAGAACCTCCTCAACGTGGGCGCGCTCGTCGCGTTCGTCGTGCTGACGGTCTGGTACGTCGTCGACAGCGAGCTGTGGCTGCTCGTCGTCGTCACGGTGCTGGCGCTCGCGCTCGGCTGGCACCTGGTGGCCTCGATCGGCGGCGGCGACATGCCCGTCGTCGTCTCGATGCTCAACAGCTACTCCGGCTGGGCCGCGGCCGCCGCGGGCTTCCTGCTGAGCAACGACCTGCTCATCGTCACCGGCGCGCTGGTCGGCTCCTCGGGCGCCTACCTCAGCTTCATCATGTGCAAGGCGATGAACCGCTCGTTCCTCTCCGTCATCGCCGGCGGCTTCGGCATCGAGGCGGGCCCGACGGGCGACACCGACTACGGCGAGCACCGCGAGATCGACGCCGAGGGCACCGCGGAGCTGCTCCGCAACGCCTCCTCGGTCGTCATCACGCCGGGCTACGGCATGGCCGTGGCGCAGGCGCAGTACCCCGTCGCCGACCTCACGAAGAAGCTGCGCGAGCGCGGCGTCGACGTGCGCTTCGGCATCCACCCCGTCGCCGGCCGGCTCCCCGGCCACATGAACGTGCTGCTGGCCGAGGCGAAGGTGCCCTACGACATCGTGCTCGAGATGGACGAGATCAACGACGACCTCGCCTCCACCTCCGTGGTGCTCGTCATTGGCGCCAACGACACGGTCAACCCGGCGGCCACCGACGACCCGTCGAGCCCCATCGCGGGCATGCCCGTGCTGACGGTGTGGGAGGCCGAGAACGTCGTGGTCTTCAAGCGCTCCATGGCCGTGGGGTACGCCGGCGTGCAGAACCCGCTGTTCTTCCGCGAGAACACGCAGATGCTGTTCGGCGACGCCAAGGACCGGGTGGAGGACATCCTCCGCGCGCTCTGAGGTCGACCCGGCGGCCCGACCGGCCGCTGCTCGCGACGCCCCCTCCGCCGCCGGCGGAGGGGGCGTCGTCGTACCCGGCCCCGGCGTGGCGGCCCGGGGCGGAAACGGGACCGTTACGCGCCGCCACGCGGGCGGAAACACCAGGTCTGTTTCATCAGGGCAGACAAAGTTTCCTCTCGTGAACGGAGCGGGTCCATGACCACCACCCCCGAGGCGCCGTCGGTCGGCGCCGCGCACGCCCCCTTCCGCGTCACCACCGAGGCCTGGAAGGGGCTCCCCCGCATGGAGGACCACCCGGCCTCCGAGGGCTACATCGGCGACGTCTACGAGAACCCCGACGGCAGCGCGATGTGCAGCGGGTTCTTCGAGCTGCGGGCCTCCGACGCCCCGCTCGTCTACCACTACCAGTACGACGAGATGAAGGTCGTGCTCGAGGGCGAGTTCCTGCTCGAGGACGTCGACACGGGCCAGCAGCAGGTCGCCCGGGCCAAGGACGCCATCTTCTTCCCGAAGGGCTCCAGGATCGCGTTCTCGACGCCGTCCTACGCGCTCGCCTTCTACACCGGCCACCGCGACGGCGACCTGCTCTGAGCCGGGGACCGGGAGCGCGAGATGGGTGAGCAGGTGCTCGGTCTGCCCGTGTGGCCGGCCGAGCCGGAGCCGGTCGACGCGGGCGGCACGTCGTACCTCGTCGTCGCCCTCGGCACCGCGGCCCGCACGGCCGAGGTCGCCGCCGGGTGGGTGCGGGCGGCCGAGGGCCGTGCCCCGACGCGCCTCGTCGTGGCGGACGACCTCGGGTCCGGCCGGGAGGACCTCCTCGCGGCCCTCGGCACCGCCCGGACCGGGGTGCGGATCATGGTGGTGGGCGGGGTCTGCGGCGTGCTCGGCACGCTCGCGCTGGCCCGCTCGTGCGGCGCGGGCGAGGCCGAGCTGCGCAGCTTCGCCGTCGACGGCGCGGCGGCGGCGGCCGGCGAGGTGGTCGACCTGCCGGTCTACTGCGCCCACTGCCGCGCCCCGCACCGGGTGCGTGCGACGTACGGCGGCGCCGCGACCTGCCCGGGATGCGCCCGCCACCTCGAGATCCACCCCCACCTGTCGGCGTCCCAGGGCAGCTTCCTGGCCTCCGACGCCCGCGCCCGGGAGCTGGTGTGAGCGCGCCCGCCGTCGCCCCGTCGGCCGGGTCGCGGCCCGTGGAGCGGTACCCGGCGCACCTGCACCCGGCGTACGCGACCGGGGTGCGGCGGCTGCGCGTCGTCGAGCTGGTGCCGCTCACCGCCGCCGTGCGCCACGTGGTGCTCGAGGCACCCGACGGGGGCGTGCTCGCGTCGCACGAGCCCGGCGCCCACGTCGTCCTCACCACGGCCCCCGCCGGCGCGGCGCCCAAGCGGAACGCCTACTCGCTCACCGGCGACGGGGTGAACCCGCGTCGGTACGCCGTGTCGGTGCTGCGCCGCGGGGAGGGCGGCGGGTCGGACTGGGTGCACGACACGCTCGCGGTCGGCGACCTCGTCGAGGTCGAGGGTCCGCGCTCCGGCTTCGCGCCGCGCCACGACCAGCGGCACGCGCTGCTCGTCGCCGGCGGCATCGGGGTCACCCCGGTGCTCTCGCACGCCCGGGCCGTCGTCCGCTGGGGCGGCACGTGCGAGGTCGTCTACTCCCACCGCCCCGGCCACGCCGCCCACCTCGACGACCTCCGCGCCCTCGCGACCCGGCCCGGGGTGACGGTCCACGAGGTCACCACGGTCGAGGACACCGCACGTGTCCTCGCCGACCGCCTCGCCGACCAGCCCCTCGGCACCCACGCCTACGCCTGCGGGCCGGTGCCGATGCTCGAGGCGTACGTCGCCGCGGCCGCCGCCGCCGGGTGGCCGGAGGAGCGGGTGCACCTCGAGCGGTTCACGGCGCCCGCGCTCGACGCCGGCGTCCCGTTCACCGCGACGGTGGCGTCCACCGGGCGGCGGCTCGCGGTCGCGCCCGGGGTGAGCCTGCTGAGCGCCCTGCTCGACGCCGGTCACGACGTCCCCCACCTGTGCCGGCAGGGCGTGTGCGGCGAGTGCCTGGTGCCCGTGCGGTCCGGTGCGCTGGAGCACCGCGACCTCGTCCTGTCCGAGTCCGAGAAGGCAGCCGGCGACCGCATGCTCAGCTGCGTCTCCCGCGGCGCCCATGCCGGCGCCGAGATCGAGGTGGACCTCTGATGACCCTGACCACCGAGCCGGCCACCGAGCCGGTCGCGCGGCCGTTCCCGACCCGCGGCCACACCGCGCGCCTGCCCTGGCCCTTCCCCGACGACCTGACGGCGTTCCGCTACTCGGTGAACGTCGAGCCGGCCCGCGTCGTGCGGCGCACGGCGGCCGGGGAGTGGGGTGCGCACATCGTCGACCTGGGCGGCGAGGAGTACGGCGCGATCATGGCCGAGCGGCGACGCATCCTCGACGCGGACCCGACGCGGGTGCGGGTCATGCCCGGCATGGAGCCCGCGTGCTGGGACCTGCTCGTGTACTACCTGCGCGACCTCGCGGCGTCGTACCCCCACGTCATGGAGCTGGAGGAGAGCGTGGCGCCCGCGGGCGACCGGTTCCACTGGCGCAACCACGCGCTCGGCACGGACCAGGTGTTCGTGCTCGGCGACGCGGCGACGCTGCCGTGCGACCCGCTGACCTTCCTGGGCCGCGAGGTGCCCGACGACCTGCTGCTGGTGAAGGAGCGCGACGGCCGGCTGCACTTCGACGCCGGGCTCGTGACCTTCGCCGCGGCGTGGTCGGTGTCGTTCGACGTCGGCATGAGCATGGACGAGATCCACCAGCCCGTGCCGGGGCTGACACGGGCCGGCGTCACGGCGCGCGCCGAGCAGTTCCTGCGGCGCCTGCCCGCCGACCAGGTCTACCGCCGGGTCAACTGGACGCTCTCGGCGTCGGGGAGCCGCAAGCTCGACGTCAGCCTCGAGGAACTGCCGGAGTGGGGCACCGACATCCCGGCCCTGGTGCGCGACGAGGACTGGGGCCGGCTGCAGCTGCGCATCGAGGTGGAGCACTTCATCCGGCTCCCGATGACGGGGGCGGTGACCTTCAACATCCGCACCCACATGACGTCGCTGGAGGAGATCCGGCAGGTGCCCGCCTGGCGCGACCAGCTCGCGCAGGTGGTGCTCGAGCTGCCCGAGGACGTCGCGGCCTACAAGGGATTCCTCGACCACCGCGGCCCGGCGATGGCGTGGCTGACCCGCCCGACGGGGGTCGCAGGGGCGACCGGGCCCGACGGGAGGACCGCGTCGTGAACGACCTCACGTCCGCGGGCCGTGGTGTCGCGGCTGCGGAACCCGGGCTTCACGCCCCCGAAACGAAGGGACGGTCCACTGGGTGCCCTCGGGGACCACGACCGTCCGACGTCCGACGCCGGACCCGACGCAGCGGGGGAGGGACGCCATGGTGAGCCTCGACCAGACCAGCCTGCCCGCCTGGGCCCACGAGCCCCGGGTGGAGCCCGCCGACCCGGCCGGGCGCGTGCACACGCTCCTCGCGGTCGGCGCGCTCGACGACGGGCCGGAGGGCGCCGCTGTCCGTGCGGTCGCGACCGGGTGGCAGCAGGCCCTCGGGGGTGCCACCGTGCACCGGCACGACTGCGCCGACGCAGCCGGCGCCGCAGCGGCCCTCCACACCGACCTGGCGACGGCGCGGGTCGGGCACCGCGTGCTCGTCGCCGGCAGCGCCGACGCCTGTCTCGCCGTCCGTGCCGTCGCCGTGCGCGCCGGCCTCGCCGACGACGAGCTGCGCTTCGGCGTGGTCGCCGTCGACCGGCGCACCGTCTGGTGCGTGCACTGCTCGGCCACGACGACCGCGGCGGTCGAGGTCGACGCCGTCGTCACCTGCCCCGGGTGCGCACGCTCGCTGCTCGTCTACGCCCACGTGTCCCGCCGCACCGGCCGCCACCTCGGCTTCATGGTCGACGCGGAGGACCAGCCGTGGGAGGTGCCGGCGTGAGCACCACCACCGCGCTTCCCCCGCCCGTGTCGTCGCCCGTGTCGCTGTCGGCACCGATCCCGGTCGCCGCCCGGCTCTCCCTCGTCGTCGTCGACCTCGACGACTCGGTGCCGGGCGTGCGCAGCCTGACCCTCGCCCGGCCCGACGGCGCCTCCCTGCCGTCGTGGACGCCGGGCAGCCACGTCGTGGTCGAGGTCCCCGCGGGCGAGGGCCGCGTGCGGCGCCTCGCCAACGCCTACTCGCTCACCGGCGAGAGCGTGCACCCGACGACGTTCACGATCTCCGTGCTGCGCTGCGCCCCCGAGGACGGGGCAGCCGGCGGCTCGGCCTGGATCCACCGCCTCCGGCGCGGCGACACGGTCACCACGACCGCGCCCCGCAGCGCCTTCGCGCCGGTCCAGCTCGCCGCCCGGCACCTCCTCGTCGGCGCCGGGATCGGCATCACGCCGCTCGTCTCGCACCTGCGCTCCGCGGTGCGGTGGGGTCGCGACGTCGAGCTCCTGCACGTCGCCCGCCCGGGGCAGGACGCCCACCTCGACGAGGTGCGCGCGCTGGCCGGCGACCGCGTGACCGTGGTCGAGGGGCGTGCCGCGCTGGCCGCCCACCTGCCGGGGGTGCTCGCCGACCAGCCCCTGGGCACGCACCTCTACACCTGCGGGCCCGCGGCGTTCATGGACACCGTCGTCGCCACGGCCCGCGGCCTCGGGTGGCCGCCCAGCCGCATCCACCTCGAGCACTTCGGGCTCGACGCGCTCGACCCCGGGGACCCCTTCACCGTGACGGTCACCGGCGGTCCGACCCTCGAGGTCCCGTCGGGCACCAGCCTCCTCGAGGCGCTCGAGGGGGCGGGGTACGACGTGCCCCACCTCTGCCGCCAGGGCGTGTGCGGCGAGTGCCGGGTGCGCGTCGTACCGGGGGCGGGCACGGGCGTGGACCACCGGGACCTGTTCCTCGACGACGCGGCGCGCGCCGCCGGCGACTGCGCCATGGCCTGCGTCTCCCGCGCCCTGCCCGACGCGGCCACCGGCCGCGCCCACCTGGAGGTCTCCCCGTGACCGTCGCACCCCCGTCCGCGCCGACCGGGTCGGCGCCCGAGCTGGTCGCCGGCTTCCCGTTCCCGTTCCCGAACGAGGTCTACCGCTACTCGACGAACGTCGAGCCCGCCCGGGCCGCGGTGCCGACCCCGGCCGGGCAGTGGGGCGCGGCGGTCGTCGACGTCGACGCCGAGTACCACCGCGAGCTCGCCGAGCGGGCCGCGATCCTCGAGCGCGACCCGTCGCGGTACGCCGCCCTGCCCCACATGGACGTCGCCTGCTGGGACGCGATGCTCTGCCTCATGCGCGAGCTCGCGCTGGCCGACCCTGCGTCCTTCGCGCTCGAGGTCACCGCCGGTGGCGCGCGCCCGTCGTACCGCTGGCGCAACGACCTGCTCGGCATCGACCACGCCTTCACCCTCGGCGACGCCTCCTCGCTGCCCGCCCCGCCGCTGGCGTGGATCGCCAGCCAGGTGCAGGAGGACGTCGTGCTCCTCGACCAGCGCGACGGCACGCTGTTCGCCGACGCCGGTGTCGTCACCTTCGCCGCCGACTGGTCCTTCGGGTTCGACGTGGGGATGACGTTCCTCGAGATCCACGGGCCGGTCCCGCGGATCCACCCCGAGGGCGTCATCACCCGCGCCCACGAGTTCCTCAAGGGGCTGCAGCCCGGGGAGACCTACCGCCGCACGAACTGGACCCTCACGGTCGGTCGGCGGCTCGACGTCTCCACCGAGGTCTACCCCGAGTGGGGTCCGGACCGCGCGATGGTCCGGGCCGTCGACGACGCCGCCTTCGGGCGGCTCGTCCACCTGCGCACCGAGGTGCAGCACCTCGTGCGCCTGCCCGAGTCGGGCGCCGTCATGTTCCTCATCCGCAGCTACCTGCTGCCCTTCGCCGACCTGGCCCGGGTCGAGCCGTGGCGGGCCCGGGCCGCCCACGTCATCGCGGAGCTCCCCGAGGACATGGCGGAGTACAAGGGCATCGCCTCGTACCGCCGTCGCGCCGCAGCGTGGCTGCGCGACCACCCGCACCACTGAGACCACGGCTCGCGCCGTCCACCCGAGGAGTCACCCCATGCCCGCAGCAGACGTCGCGTGGATGCTCGCCGCGCTGGCGCTCGTCATCATCATGTTCCCCGGGATCGCCCTGTTCTACGGCGGCATGGTGGGGAGCAAGAACGCGCTCAACATGATCATGATGACGATGAGCACGCTCGCCACGGTGACCGTGCTCTACGTCCTCTTCGGCCACGGCCTCGTCGTCGGCGACTCCGTCGGCGGCTGGGGCCTCATCGGCAACCCCGACGGCTACCTCGGGTTCCTGGGCATCTACGAGGACCCGGGGGAGGCGCAGCTCGTCGACCCCTACTGGTTCGCGTTCTACATCCTCTTCGCCGCCATCACCGTCGCGATCGTCGCCTCGGGCGCGGTGGGCCGCATGAAGTTCGGCGGCTGGCTCGTCTTCTCCGCGGTCTGGGTGACGCTGGTCTACTTCCCGCTCGGCCACTGGGTCTTCGCGTTCGACGGCGAGGGCACGCAGGGCGGCTGGATGCGCAACGACCTCGGGCTGCACGACTACGCCGGCGGCACCGCGGTGCACATGTCGGCCGGCCTCGGCGCCCTCGCCCTCGCGATGGTGCTCGGCCCCCGCAAGAACATGGGCTCGCGCCCCCACAACCTGCCGCTCGTGCTGCTCGGCGCCGGCCTGCTGTGGATGGGCTGGTTCGGCTTCAACGGCGGTACGGCGGGCGGCGCGAACTTCCTCGCGCAGTACGCCGTCATGACCACCCTCATCGCCGGGGCCACCGGCATGATCGGCTTCTGCCTCGTCGAGAAGTTCCGCGACGGCGCCCCGACCACCCTCGGCATGGCGTCGGGCATCATCGCGGGCCTCGTCGGCATCACCCCGTCCGCCGACGCGGTCGACGCCCTCGGGGCCATCGTCGTCGGCGTCGCGTCGGGCGCCTTCGTCGCCTGGGCCTGCACGTGGAAGACGAAGCTGGGGGTCGACGAGAGCCTCGACGCCTTCGCCGTGCACGGCATGGGCGGCATCGTCGGCTCGCTGTGCGTCGTGCTCATCGGCTACTCCGGCTCGCCCGCCGGGATCGAGGGCGTGCTGCTCGGCGGCAGCTGGGACATCGCGTGGCGCGAGGTCGTGGCCATCGGCGCGACCTGCGGCTACGCCTTCGTGATGACGTGGATCATCGCGAAGCTGCTCGACAAGACGATGGGCCTGCGCGTCGACGAGGAGAAGGAGTTCGCCGGGCTCGACCTCGCCGAGCACTCCGAGTCGGCGTACGACATCGAGCGCTCGGGCGGCTCCCTCGGGGAGGCGCGGGCCGACCGGCTCTCCGGCGCGCCGAGCGCCGAGCGGATCGCTGAGCTCGCCGCGCGGTCCGAGGCCGAGGAGTCGCGCCCGGCCTAGCGGTCGGGGTCCGGCTCGTCGGGGGGTGGGCGGTGGGCGGCGATGGCGCCGTGGTTGGCGACGACGACGGCCGCGGGCGGCAGCACCGCCGCGACGACGCACAGGACGGCGGCGGCCGTCGTCGAGAAGTGCCGGACCACCAGCCCCGCGAGCAGGAAGAGCGTCAGGCAGGTGGTCATCATGACGACGTACGCCCGCCGCCGGACCTGCGGCGTCATCGCAGCCCCACGGCGGGGCTCACGGCGCGGGTCACGGCGGCGGCACGTTGGGACGGGGGTCAGGCCACCAGGGCGGGTGCCTCGGCCACCACCGGGGCGGCGGGCGCGCCCTGCGAGCCCTCGCCGTCGGTGTCGTCGCCGAGGCCGATGCCGATCGCGACCATCGCACCCCCGCCCACGAGTAGCAGGACGATGACTGCGATCACGATCAACCGGCGCTTCTCCATCACGACTCCTGTCGTCGGGGGACGTCTCCACGAAACTACGCGACCCGCCAACCGGCGCCGGAGGCGTCGGCCGCCCTCCGCCCCACGGCGTGGGAGGGTCGTCGGATGACCGGTACCCGCTCGGCCTGGCGCCTGCTCACCCTGGCGGCCCTCGTCGTCGGTGCGGCGCTCGTCCTGGTGGGCATCGGCGTCCTCGGCGCCGGGCTCGTGGGAGCGCTCGACCTGGCCGAGCCCACCGGTGTGCGCGCCGGGCCCGGGTCGGGCGCCACCGCGCCCGTGGGCGTCGTGGCCGGGGTCCTCGTCGTCGGCGGGGCCCTCATGGCGGCCGCCGCCCTGCGCGACCGGCGGCGCTGAGCCCCGCCGTACCCCCGCCGTGACCCCGCCGTGACCCTGCCGTCGTCGCGACCGGTCCAGACCGGTCGACGCCGAGGGTTCCCGCGGTCCGGGGCGGGCGTTCACCGCAGGTTCACGGACGACGCGGGTGGGTGCGCGACGTTGGCCGACGCCCCACCGCCGTCGTCGAGAGGTCGCCCATGCCCACCCCCCGGACGAGGTACGCCGCACTCGGCGCCCTGCCCCTCCTCGGCCTCGGCCTCCTGGCGCCCCTGGGCGCGCAGGCCGCCGAGACCGTCGCCCCCGCCGCCGTCAGCAGCGTCGTCATCAACGAGATCGCGCAGAACTCGGGCGACACCGACTGGGTCGAGCTGCACAACACCGGCAGCACCCCGGTCGACGTCACCGGTTGGCGCCTGCTCGACAACGACGACACCCGCGACTTCCCGCTCGCGACCGGTTCGGTCGTCCCCGCGGGCGGCTTCCTGTCCGTCGACGTCAGCGAGGACGTGCCCGGGCGCGAGGGCTTCGGGCTGGGGCGCGCCGACATGGTCCGCCTGCTGCTGCCCGCCGGCCAGGGCGACACCCCGGTGGACTCCTACTCCTGGACCGACCACACCGCGACCACCTACGGCCGCTGCGCCGACGGCACGGGCGCGTTCACGCAGACCGCGGCGCCGACCCGCGACGCCGCCAACGCGTGCGTCGCCGAGCCGGCCGACGTGGTGCGCATCAACGAGGTCGAGTCCTCCGACCCGGCCGGCGGCCCGGACTGGATCGAGCTCGTCAACACCGGCTCCGTCCCGGTCGACCTGTCGGGTCTCGTCGTGAAGGACGACAACGACGCGCGGACCGACACCATCCCGGCCGGCACCGTCCTGGCGCCCGGCGCGTTCCACGTCGTCGAGCCCACCTTCGGCCTGGGCGGTGCCGACGAGGCCCGCGTCCTCGACGGCGACCTGCTCGTCGACCGCCACGCCTGGACGGCCCACGCCACGACCACCTGGGGCCGCTACCCCGACGGCACCGGCGTCTTCGCCGAGACGGCCGCCGCCACGCGCGGCGCCGCGAACCTGCCGGTCGCCGCCGCGACCCCCGACGTCGTCGTGAACGAGGTCGAGTCCAGCGGCGGCACGCCGGGCGACTGGATCGAGCTGCTCAACCGCGGCGCGAGCGACGTCGACCTGTCCGGGTACGTCGTCGGCGACAGCGACGCGACCCACCGGGCCGTCCTGCCCGCGGGCTCCGTCGCCCCGGCGGGTGGCTTCCTCGTCGTCGAGGAGAGCACCCTCGGCTTCGGGCTCGGCAGCAGCGACCAGGCCCGCCTGTTCCTGCCCGACGGCTTCACGGTCGTCGACGAGCGCTCCTGGAGCGGTCACGCCCCGACCACCTACGGCCGCTGCGGCGACGCGTGGGTCGTCACGACCTCGCCGACCAAGGGCGCCGCGAACGACTGCGGCGCACCGGTGCGGATCAACGAGGTCGAGTCGAGCGGCGGCACCCCCGGTGACTGGGTCGAGATCGTCAACAACGGCGTGGAGCCGTTCGACCTCTCGGGCTGGGTCGTCTCGGACGACGACGACACCCACCGCTTCGTCGTGCCGGCCGGCACGGTCGTCCCGGCCGGTGGCCACTGGGTCGCCGACGTCGACGCCGGGGAGGCCGGCTTCGGGCTCGGCGGTGCCGACACCGCCCGCCTGTTCGACCCCGCCGGCGCGCTCGTGGACTCCTACGGCTGGACCGCGCACGCCCCCACCACCTGGGGACGCTGCCCCGACGGCACCGGCGACTTCGCCGCCACCGCCGCCCCCACCCGCGGCGCCGTGAACCAGTGCGCCGGCGACGTCGTCACCGAGCCGTGGCCGGGACCGGCCGAGGTGCGGACCGCGGACCCGGCCGGCACCTACGCCGAGAACATGAGCGGCCTCGTCTTCACGCCCGACGGCTCGGCGCTGTGGGCCGTGCAGAACAACCCGGGCAGCCTGCACCGCCTCGTCCGCTCGGGCGAGCAGTGGGTCGCCGACGCCGGGTGGACGGGCGGCCGCGCGCTGCACTACGCCGACGGCACGGGCAACGTGGACGCCGAGGGCGTGACCGTCGGCCCCGACGGCCTCTACGTGGCCAGCGAGCGGAACAACGACGGCGGCGGCAGCCGTCCCTCGATCCTGCGCTACGACGTGAGCGGCGACGGCGCGTTCAGCGCCACCGGCGAGTGGAACCTCGCCCCGGAGCTGCCGGGCATCGGCGCCAACGCCGGTCTCGAGGGCATCACCTGGGTGCCGTCCTCGGTGCTGGTCGAGCAGGGCCTGGTCGACCAGAGCACCGGCGCGGCCTACGACCCGGCGCGCTACCCCGACGCCGACGGCGTGTTCCTCGTCGGCGTCGAGGCCACCGGCGACGTGCTCGCCTACGCGCTCGGCGCGTCGGGCACCTTCACCCGGGTCGCGTCGTTCGCGAGCGGCTTCCCGGGCGTCATGGAGGTCCAGCACGACCCGGCCACCGGTGCCGTGTGGGTCTACTGCGACGAGGCGTGCGGCGGCCGCACCACGCTGTTCGAGGTGGACGCCAGCGGCGCCTTCGCCCCGACCGTCACCCACGCCCGCCCGGCGGGGATGCCGGACATCGCGAACGAGGGCCTCGCCCTGGCGCCCGTCTCGCGCTGCACCGACGGTCTGCGCGAGGTCGTGTGGGCCGACGACTCCAGCACCGACGGCCACGCGATCCGCACCGGTGCGATCACCTGCACCGGCGGGCCCGTCGACCCCGAGCCGGAGCCGGAGCCCGAGGTGCCGGCGCCCGGCAGCCTCGGCACCGGGTCGAGCATCACGCCCGCCCCGCAGTGGCGCTACGCCCGCACGGGTGCCGCCAAGCCGATCGCCGTGTACTACGAGGGCGAGGACCGCGCGCGGCTGACGGGCACCGTCTACACGACGCTGCGCCAGGCGGGCACCGGCCGACTGATCGCCACGGCCCACGCGTACGGCGGGGGGCGCACCACGGTCGCGACCCCGGTCGTCCCGCGGGTCAAGGCCAGCTACCAGGTCGTCGTGACGTTCGTGCCGGACGACCCGGCGTACCGGACCAGCGTCCGCTCCTTCTGGGTCTGGGCGACGCCGACCGGTCGCCCCTGACCCGGGGCCGGCGCCCCGGCCCCCCGGCGCCCCGGCGCCCCGCACGACGAGCCGCCACGGACCTCCCGGTCCGTGGCGGCTCGTCGCGTCGACGGACGTGACCGTCGCGCAACACGGCTGCAACACCCGCCCTGTCTACTGCTCGTGAACACCGATTCACTACAGTGGACGACCGGAGGGACGGGACATGACCGAGAGCACCGAGGCGGCAGACCTCGCGACACTGGCCGAGAAGGCCGGCACGACGTTCATCCTCGCGCTCTTCGTCGACCTCGACGGCAAGCCGTGCGCCAAGCTCGTGCCCGTCGAGGCGGTGCAGGCGCTGCAGACCGAGGGCGTGGGGTTCGCCGGCTACGCGGTGGGCTCGATGGGGCAGGAGCCGAAGGACCCCGACCTGGTCGCGATCCCGGACCCGGCCAGCTTCACGCCGGTCCCCTTCGTCAAGGAGGGCCTGGCGATCGTCCACTGCGACCCCCAGGTCGAGGGGCGCCCGTGGCCCTTCGCGCCCCGGGTGATCCTGCGGGCGGCGCTGGCCCGGCTGCGGGACTCGCAGGGCCTGGAGGCCTACGTCGGGGCCGAGGTCGAGTACTTCCTGCTGCGCCGCGAGGCCGACGGAACCCTGGTGACGGCCGATCCCGCCGACCGCGCGGCCCGCCCGTGCTACGACGCCCGCGGCGTCACCCGCATGTACGAGCACCTCGCCGCCGTCTCGCAGGCGATGAACGAGCTGGGCTGGGGCAACTACGCCAACGACCACGAGGACGGCAACGGCCAGTTCGAGCAGAACTTCGCCTACGCCGACGCGCTGACCACCGCCGACCGGGTCGTGACCCTGCGCTACCTCATCTCGATGATCGCGGAGGAGCGCGACATGGTCGCGACCTTCATGCCGAAGCCGTTCGCCGACCGCACGGGCTCGGGCCTGCACCTCCACCTCTCGCTGTGGCGCGACGGGGAGTCCGCCTTCCCGGACGCCGACGACGCCCGCGGGCTCGGCCTCAGCCCCGTGGCCTACGCGTTCGCGGGCGGCATCCTCGAGCACGCCTCGGCGCTGCAGGCCGTGCTCGGCCCCAGCGTGAACTCCTACAAGCGCACCGGCGCCGTCTCGACGACCTCCGGCGCCTCCTGGGCGCCGCGCTTCCCGACGTACGGCGGCAACGACCGCACCCACTTCCTCCGCGTGCCCGACCACCACCGCATCGAGCTGCGCGGCGGCGACGGCTCCGCGAACCCCTACCTGGCCGTCGCGGCGGCGCTCGGGGCCGGGCTGGACGGCATCGAGCGCGACCTCGACCCGGGGACCGTCGGCGGCGACAACGGCACGAGCCGGCCCGCGCTGCCCCGCACCCTGCTGCACGCGGTCGAGGCGCTCGAGGCCGACCCCGTCGTCGCGGGCGCGCTCGACGCCGCCTCCGACGGCGAGCACCGGGTGGCGGCCTACTTCGCCGAGGCCAAGCGCGAGGAGTTCTTCGCCTGGCACTCCCAGGTCACGACCTGGGAGGTCGACCGCTACCTGACGGCCTACTGAGGCCGCCCGCCCCCACCCCCGCCCCACCCCCACCTCCGGAGAGGACACCCCCCATGTGCGGCATCGTCGGGTTGCACCTGCGCGACCCAGCCCTCCACCCGCGCCTCGGCGAGCTGCTCACCGGCATGCTCTGCGAGATGCAGGACCGCGGCGCCGACTCGGCCGGCGTGGCCGTCCACGGCGACCCCCGCTGGTCGCCCGCGGGCCACGTCACCGTCTCGTTCGTGCCGCGCGCCGACAGCACCGACCTCACGAGCGGCACGACGGCGGCCGAGGCCGTGGCCGCCCTCACCGCCGCCCTCGGCTCGCCCGTCGAGGTGGTCGACGCCGGGCCCACGCTGGTGGCCCACGTGCCCGAGGCGGTCGGCACGGACGCCCTCGTCGCGGCGGTGCGCACGACGTACCCCGAGGGGCTCGTCGCCGGCTTCGGCGCCGACCTCGCCGTGCTCAAGGGCGTCGGCCACCCCCGCGACCTCGCGGCGGCCTACGGCCTGCCCGCGGCGCAGGGTTGGCAGGGCGTCGGCCACACCCGGATGGCCACCGAGTCGGCCGTCACGCCCGGCGGGTGCCACCCCTACGCGGTGGGCCCCGACCAGTGCCTGGTGCACAACGGCTCCTTCGCCAACCACGCCTCGGTACGCCGGGAGCTGCGGGCCGCGGGGGTGGAGTTCGACTCCGAGAACGACACGGAGGTCGGTGCGCGGTTCGTCGCCGACCGGCTGGCCGCCGGCTACGACGTGGCCACCGCGCTGAAGGAGCTGACGACGACGTTCGACGGCTTCTACACGCTGCTGGTCGCCGACCGCGACTCCTTCGCCGTCGTGCGCGACGCCATCGCGTGCAAGCCGGCGGTCGTCGCCGAGCACGACCGCTGGGTCGCGGTCGCCTCGGAGTACCGCGCCCTCGTCGGCCTGCCCGGCATCGCGCAGGCCCGCATCTTCGAGCCCGAGCCCGAGAGGATCTACGCATGGACGCGCTGACCGTCCCGACCCGCGAGGTCGACCTCGCCACGACCCCGCTGCGCACCCTCAACGCGCTGCTGCAGGGCCGCCCCGTCGACGGCGTGGCGCCGCTCGGCCCCGACGAGGGGGTGACCGTCGTCAACCCGCGCGGCGCCCACGCCGTGGCGGTCGGCCTCGACGCCCCGCGCCAGGTGCGGGTCGCCGGGCACGTCGGCTACTACGCGGCCGGCATGAACCAGCGCGCCGACGTCGTCATCGAGGGCAACGCCGGCGTCGGCGTCGCCGAGAACATGATGAGCGGCTCCGTCGTCGTGCGGGGCAACGCCTCGCAGTCGGCCGGCGCCACCGCCCACGGCGGCCTCCTCGTCGTCGAGGGCGACGCCGCGGCCCGCTGCGGCATCTCGATGAAGGGCGTCGACATCGTCGTGGGCGGCTCGATCGGCCACATGAGCGCCTTCATGGCCCAGGCGGGTCGCCTGGTGGTCCGCGGCGACGCGGGCGAGGCGCTCGGCGACTCGATCTACGAGGCCCGCATCTACGTGCGCGGCGAGGTTGCCTCGCTCGGCGCCGACTGCGTCGCCAAGGAGATGCGCGACGAGCACCTCGAGGAGCTCGCCGCGCTGCTGAAGGCGGCGGGGTTCGAGGACGACGACCCCGCGGCGTACACGCGCTACGGCTCGGCCCGCACGCTCTACCACTTCCACGTCGACAACGCGTCGGCCTACTGACGGCCCCGGAGGACCCCAGCGATGAACGACGACAGCCTCGCCCTGGCGCGCCGCGGCCTGCGCCGCTCGGCGACCTTCGACCCCGCCACGATCCACGACATCCAGCGGGCGGCGGCGACCGGCATCTACGACATCCGCGGCGGCGGCGCGAAGCGAGCGCTGCCCCACTTCGACGACCTGCTGTTCCTCGGGGCGTCGATGAGCCGCTACCCCCTCGAGGGCTACCGCGAGCGGTGCGGGACGGACGTGGTGCTGGGTGGCCGCAACGCGGCGTACCCGCTCCACCTCGCCATCCCCGTCACCATCGCGGGCATGAGCTTCGGCGCCCTGTCGGGACGCGCGAAGGAGGCGCTGGGCCGCGGCGCGAGCGAGGCCGGCACGTCGACGACCTCCGGCGACGGCGGGATGACGCCGGAGGAGCGGGGGCAGTCGAAGCACCTCGTCTACCAGTACCTGCCGAGCCGCTACGGCATGAACCCCGACGACCTGCGCAAGGCCGACGCCATCGAGGTCGTGCTCGGCCAGGGCGCCAAGCCGGGCGGCGGCGGCATGCTCCTGGGCCAGAAGATCTCCGAGCGCGTCGCGGGCATGCGCACGCTGCCGCAGGGGATCGACCAGCGCAGCGCGTGCCGCCACCCCGACTGGACGGGGCCGGACGACCTGACCATCAAGATCGCCGAGCTGCGGGAGATCACCGGCTGGGAGAAGCCGATCTACGTCAAGGTCGGCGCCTCGCGGCCCTACTACGACGTCAAGCTGGCCGTGCACGCCGGCGCCGACGTGGTGGTGGTCGACGGCATGCAGGGCGGCACCGCGGCCACGCAGGACGTGTTCATCGAGAACGTGGGCATCCCCACGCTCGCCGCGATCCCGCAGGCCGTCCGGGCCCTGCAGGAGCTGGGCGTCCACCGCCGCCCCGACGGGGTGCAGCTGGTGGTCTCGGGCGGCATCCGCAGCGGCGCCGACGTGGCGAAGGCGCTCGCGCTGGGCGCGGACGCCGTGGCGATCGGTACGGCGGCGCTGGTCGCCCTCGGCGACAACGACCCGCGCTGGGACGCCGACTACCGGGCCATCGGCTCGGCGGCGGGCTACTACGACGACTACCAGGACGGGCGCGACCCGGCCGGCATCTCGACCCAGGACGAGGAGCTGGCGGCGCGCTTCGACCCCGTCGAGGGCGGCCGGCGCCTGGCGAACTACCTGCGGGTGCTGACGATGGAGGCGCAGACCATCGCCCGGGCGTGCGGCAAGGCCCACGTGACGCACCTCGAGCCGGAGGACCTCGTGGCCCTCACGCTCGAGGCCGCAGCGATGGCGCGGGTGCCGCTCGCCGGCACCGACTGGGTGCCGGGCCAGGGCCGCTGACCGGCCCCGGGGAGGCGGCGCCCACCGGGGCCGTCCGGGTCGTGGACCCGGCGGACCTCCCGGCGGTCCCGTGGCGCAACGGGGCGGGGACGACCCGTGCGCTGCGCCACGACCCCGCGGCGGGCTGGCGGGTGAGCGTGGCCGCCGTACCGGGCCCCGCCCCGTGGTCGCCGATGCCGGGGACGCACCGCTGGTCCTGCGTGGTGGCGGGGGAGGGGCTGGACCTCGTCGTCGACGGGCGTGCCGTCGCGGCGCCGCCCGCCACGGTGGTGTCCCACCCCGGCGACGTGGCGGTCCACGGCCGGCCGCGGGCCGGCCCGGTCGCGAACCTCAACCTGGTGCTCCGGCGGGGTGGGGGGACCGGGAGGATGCGGGTCCGGACCGCGGGCACCCGGTTGGCCTGGGACGGGGGCGCGGTCGCGCTGTGGGTGCTGGCGGGGGACCTGTGCGTCGACGGTGCCGCGGTGGGGCCCGGCCGGGTGCTGCTGCCGGAGGGGGAGGGCGTCGTCGCGACGGTGGGAGGCGGGTCGTGCGTGGTGGTGGAGGTCGCGGTGCGGGCACCGGGGCCGGTCGAGGAGCAACCTGACGTGAGGACGGGAGGGCGACGGTGACGTCGTACGTGGTGGTGGGGGCGGGGCTCGCGGGCTCGGCGACGGCGTGGGAGCTGGCGCGGCGGGGCGAGGACGTGGTGCTCGTGGAGCGCTCCGTGCCCGCCAACGAGCACGGCAGCTCGCACGGCTCGGCGCGGATCTTCCGCTACGGCTACCCGGACCCGTTCTACACGGGCCTGGTCGTGCGGGCCCGGGAGGCGTGGGACGAGCTGGAGGCGCTCGCCGGGCAGCGGCTCGTCGCGCCGACCGGTTCGCTCGACCACGGCGCCGAGCGCGACCCGGCCGGGCTGGCGGCGGTGCTGGCGGGGGCGGGGGTCGAGCACGAGCTGCTGGACCCCGCCGCGGCCGCGGAGCGCTGGCCGGGCCTGCTCTTCGACTCGCCCGTGCTGTGGCACCCGGGGGCGGGCGTCATCGACGCCGAGGCCTCGGTGCTGGCCATGGCCAGGCTCGCGGAGGAGTCGGGGGCGACGGTGCTGACGGGCTGGCCGGTCGCCCGCGTGGTGCGCGACGGCGCCGGCTTCCAGGTGCTGGCCGAGGACGGCGCGGAGCTGCGGGCCGACCACGTGGTCGTCAGCGCCGGCGGTTGGCTTCCCGACCTGCTCCACGCCCTGCCCGGGTCGCTCGCGCGCCGGGTGCCCCCGCTGCAGGTGCGCCAGGAGCAGGCGTTCCACTTCCCCTACCGCGACGCGGCCCCTGCTCCGCACTGGCCGACGTTCATCCACAAGACCGCGCGGATCCAGGTCTACGGGCTCCCCGGTGGCCGTGACGCGGACTTCCGCGGCCAGAAGGTCGCGGAGTACAACGGCGGGCGGGTGGTGCCGTCGGCCGCGGTCGCCGACGGGGTCGTCGACCCTGCGAACCGCACGCGGGTCGTCGCCTACGTGGAGCAGCACCTGCCGGGCCTCGTGCCCGAGCCGTACGCCGAGACCACCTGCCTCTTCACGAGCACGCCCGACGAGCACTTCGTCGTCGACGGCGCGGACGGGATCACGGTGGTCTCGCCCTGCTCGGGCCACGGCGCCAAGTTCGCCCCGCTCGTCGGCCGGATCGCGGCGGACGCCGCCACGGGCGCCGCGGTGCCCCCGGCCCCCTTCCGGCTCGCGGCGGTGGCCGCGTGAGCGTCACCGGGCTGCTCGCCGAGGTCGCCGACGTCGGTCGCGACGCCACCCGCGGGGGCTACTCCCGCTTCGTCTACGACCACGCCGAGCTGACGCTGCGCGAGTGGTTCACCGAGCAGGCCGAGCGCCGCTCGATGGAGGTGGAGACCGACCGCAACGGGGCGCTGTGGGCGTGGCGCCACGGCAGCGGGGGGTCGGTCGCACCGGGCGCCGTGGTCACGGGCAGCCACCTCGACTCGGTGCCGGGCGGTGGGGCGTACGACGGCCCGCTCGGCGTCGCCTCCGCGCTCGCGGCGGTGGACCTGCTCGACGCGCGCGGCGTCCGCCCCGCGCGTCCCCTCGCCGTCGTCGCGTTCCCGGAGGAGGAGGGCGCCCGGTTCGGCGTCGCCTGCCTGGGCTCGCGGCTGCTCGCGGGCGCCATCGACCCCGACCGTGCGCGGGGCCTGCGCGACGCGGAGGGTCGCACCTTCGCCGAGGTCGCCGCGGCGGCCGGGCTCGACGTCGCCCACGTCGGACCGGACCCCGCGCGGCTCGCCGGCATCGGCGCGTTCGTCGAGCTGCACGTCGAGCAGGGCCGCGGCCTCGCCGACCTCGACCGGCCGGTGGCGGTGGCCTCGTCGGTGCTGGGCCACGGGCGCTGGCGCCTCGTCGTCGAGGGGGAGGGCAACCACGCCGGCACGACGCTCATGGCGGACCGCCGCGACCCGCTCGTCGCCGCGGCGGCCGTGGTGCTCGCCGTGCGCGAGGTCGCCCGCCGGTACGACGACGCCCGCGCCACCGTGGGCCGCCTGCAGCCCGTGCCCGGCGGCACCAACGTCATCGCCTCGCGGGTCGACCTCTGGCTCGACGCCCGGCACCCCGACGACGCGGTCACCGCCGCGCTCGTCGCGGACGTGCGCCGGCGCGCGCAGGAGCTGGCCGCGGCGGAGGGATGCACCGTGTCGCTGGTGGAGGAGTCGTACGGCGGCACCGTCCACTTCGACGCGGCGCTGCGCGACCGGCTGCTCGGGGTGCTCCCGGGGGCGCCGGTGCTCGCGACGGGCGCCGGCCACGACGCCGGGGTGCTGGCCTCCGCCGTACCGACCGCCATGCTCTTCACCCGCAACCCGACCGGCGTCTCCCACTCGCCGCACGAGCACGTCGAGGACGCCGACGCCGAGGCGGGCGCCGTCGCGCTCGCGGACGTGCTCACCGACCTGCTGGGCGCGTGAGCGGCGGCGCCGTCTCCTAGGGTTCACCCATGTCCACCCCCGAGGGCGGCGGCGACGCGCCGCTGCTGCGCAACCTCGCCGGCACGGCCCGCGAGCGCCACCCCTCCGAGCCGCTCGAGCAGCTCGAGCTGGAGGAGGCGATCGCGCGGAACGTGCGGAGCCTGCGCAGCCAGCACGGGCTGTCGGTGGGCGACATGGCGGAGCGGGTGGGCATCTCGAAGGCGATGCTGAGCAAGATCGAGAACGCCCAGACCTCCTGCAGCCTCTCGACGCTCGCGCGGCTCGCCGTGGGCCTCGACGTGCCCGTCACGTCGCTGTTCCGCGGCGCCGACGCGGAGCGGCCGGCCGCCTTCGTGGCCCGCGGCACCGGTGCGCGGATCGTGCGGGCCGGCACGAAGGAGGGCCACGAGTACGAGCTGCTCGGCTCGCTGCGGGGGGAGCACAAGCGGCTGGAGTGCCTCCACGTGACCCTGACGGAGGAGAGCGAGACCTACCCGCTCTTCCAGCACCCGGGCACCGAGTTCATCTACGTGCTCGAGGGCGTCATGGACTACTCCCACTCGCGCACGGTCTACCGTCTGCACCCGGGTGACTCGTTGCAGATGGACGGCGAGGGTGCCCACGGGCCGGTGGAGCTGGTGGAGCTGCCGATCCGGTTCTTGTCGGTCATCGCGTTCCCCGAGGCGGACCTGTGACGTCCCCCGGGGCCTGAGGGGGAGACATGGGTGTGCGGGAGAACCTGCGGGCGCGGCGCCACCGGCGGCGGCACGACCCGGTGCGTCGCCAGCGTCGGGAGCGCCGGAAGAAGCGGCGCGACGACTGCCTGGACTGCGGCGACTGCGGCTGCGCCTCGCTCGACTGCCTGAGCCTGATGACGGTGACCGTGCTGCTCCGGGTGGTGCTCGGCGCGCTCGCCCCGGGCGCCGTCGACCCGCACACCCCGCGCCCGCGCTCGTGGGGCGCCCGTGCCGCCGCCCGGGGGGTGCGGTCCTACCAGATCCACGTCTCGGCCCGCCGGGCCGCGCCGGTGTGCAACCTGTCGCCGTCGTGCTCGCGCTACGGCCTGCAGGCGCTTTCCGCGCACGGCCTGCTGCGCGGGGGCGTGCTGGTGGGGCGTCGCCTCGCCGCGTGCCGCGCCGCCGGGCGCGCCTGAGGTCGGGCGGGGTCGCGCGCACCTGCGGGGAGCACGCACCCGCCCGCGAATAGCACGTGCCCGTCGGCGGGGAATAGCGACCCGGCCTGCCGACCCGTACGGTGGGTGGAGTCACAGTGTGTGATGTCGTCTCCGCGATACGGAGAATTTTGGGGGGCTTCCATGAGGAGCCAGACCGCTCGCCGCCACGGACCGATCAGCCGGTCCTCCATCCTCGCCGTCGTCGGGAGCGGGGTGGTCGTCGCCGTCGGCGCCCTCGCCCTCACCTTCCCGACGCAGCCGGCCCACGCCGTGGGCACCTCGATCGACCTCGGGACGGCCACGTCGTACTCCGTGCTGGGGGGACAGTCGGTCTCCAACACCGGCCCCAGCGTCCTCGCCGGCGACCTGGGCGTCAGCCCCGGTGACGCCGTGACCGGGTTCCCGCCCGGCCAGGTCGGCGGCGCGACCCACCGGGGCGACGCCGCGGCCCTCCAGGCCCAGCGCGACCTCGTGACGGCGTACGACGACGCCGCCGGGCAGCCGTCGGACGCCACCATCGGCGCCGACATCGGCGGCCTGGTGCTCGCGCCCGGGGTCTACCGGGCCCCCAGCGCCACCGCCATCACGGGCACGCTGACGCTGGACGCCCAGGGTGACCCCGACGCGGTGTTCATCTTCCAGGTCGGATCGGCGTTGACGACCGCACCGAGCAGCACGGTCTCGCTGGTGAACGGCGCGCGCGGCTGCAACGTGTTCTGGCAGATCGGCAGCAGCGCGACCCTCGACACGGACACCACCTTCGTGGGCACCGTGATGGCCCTGACCTCCGTGACGCTGGCGACCCGGGCGACGATCGACGGGCGCGCCCTGGCCCGCAACGGCTCGGTCACCCTCGACACCAACACGCTCGTGGCCGGCACGTGCGCCGCCGGACCCACCACCGGACCCACCACCGGCCCGACGACCGGCCCCACCACCGGCCCGACGGACGGTCCCACCACGGGCCCCACCGCCGGCCCGACGGGCGGTCCGACCACCGGTCCGACGGACGGTCCCACCACGGGTCCCACGACGGGTCCCGGCGACGGTTCGAGCACCGGCCCCTCGGGTCCGTCGACCTCCCCGGGCCCCGACGGCCCGACCGGTCCGGGTGACTCCACCCCGCCCGCCGGTGGTGGCTTCCCGCCCGCTGACGGGGGTGGCCCCCCGGGGTCGGACACGCCCCTGCCGAACACGGGGTTCCCGCTCGACGGCCCGCTGGTCGTCGCCGCAGGGGCCGCGCTGCTCACCGGCCTCCTGCTGATCGTGCTCGGCGCCCGCCGGCCCCGGACCCCGACCCACCGGACGGCGTAGCCCACCCGGGCCCGGGGTTCAGGCCCCGGGCTCGGCCCGCTCGCCGAGCCCGCCGAGCTTCGCCAGCCGCGAGGTCAGCAGGTCGACGCGGTGCGCGTTGCCGGCGAGCGCGACGTACCGCTCGCCGTACGCCGCCAGCAGGTCGTCGTCGAGGCGCCGCACCGCGCCCGCGGGGTAGCGGTAGCCCATGCGCCGTGTGACGGCCTCGGAGTCGACGGCGGCCATCGTCTCGGCCAGGTCGACGGCGGAGGTGATCCCCAGCTCGGCGAGCAGGCCCGCGATCCACTCGTAGTGGTCGGTGCGGGACCAGCCGGCGCCGGGGTAGCGCCCGGCCAGATACGCCGCGAGGTCGCCCGCCGTGAGCCGGTGGCGGTCCGGGCCCTCCGCGGTGCCGGGCCACACGCCGCTCGCCGCGCCGCCCGCGACCTGGTCGCCGCGCAGCTGGTCGCGGATGGTCGAGAACTCGCGGTCGGCCAGCTCGAGGAGGCCCGCCGCCAGGGTGAAGCGCCGGTCGAGCTCGGAGGCGTGCTCGGGCGGCACCTCGCCCTTGTAGCGGATGTCGTGCTCGAACTCCGCCCACGCGTGCTGCAGCGCGGTGCGGATCTGCACCTCGATGATGCGCCCGCCGAGGGAGTCCACCGACGGGTCGGGCTCCTCGGAGGTGTCCGCCGACGGCAGCGTGAGGTCGAGGTGGCGGCTCGAGTAGCCCCACCGCCCGGCCCGCGCGGTCTCGAGGCCCTTGTCGCGGTCGCCCAGCACCTGCAGCTCGTCGGAGAGCACCTCCGCGACGGCCTCGACGTCGCTGGCCAGGTAGGTCACGACGCGCACGCCGATCTGGTCGGCCATCTCGCTCAGCGGGTCCTCGTAGCGCTGCCGGCCCTCCTCGGCGGAGGCCGCCTTCGCGGCGAAGGAGGCCACCGACTTCGCCCGCGCGGTCACCGACAGGTAGTTGATGCCGGCGTCGTCGAGCGCGGCGCGCACCAGTGACAGGGCCTGGTCGGTGGCCCGCTGGGTCGTCGGCAGGAGCGCGGCGTACGCCTCGACGGCCCGCTCGCGGGCGCGCTCGGTGCGGCTGGGGCGCGGCGCGGGAACGAGGCCCTCGGGCAGCGTGGGCGTGACGATCGCGCCGGAGCGGGGCTCGCCGTACGTCGTGAGGCGCTCCGGCTCGCGGACGGCGAGGAGCGCGACGTACGCGCACACGACGGCGTCCAGCTGGTCCTCCGCGACCCGCAGCTCCGACTTGCGGGTGGCCTGCTCGACGAGGGTGACGAGCGACTCCCACACGGGGCGCCGGCTCAGCAGCAGGGGGGTGCGGGCCCGGGCGAGCTTCTCCAGCTCCTCGGTCAGCCGCAGCATCTCCGAGCGCATCTGGGCGAAGGTGCGGTCGCGGCGCTGCTTGTACTTCAGCGTGCGGCCCAGGCGGAACAGCGCGACGGTCGCGGCGTGCGGGTAGACCTCCACCGCCCGCCGGCGCGCCCCCGGGTCGAGGTCGAGGCCCCACCGCTCGGCCAGGCGCGCGGCGCGCGGGCCGTCGGCGAACTCGGGCTTCTGGCGGTTCGTGGGGTGCGTGCCCGCCTCGAAGGCCCGGAAGTCGGCGTTGAGCGCCTGCTCCGCGGGACGGGTGCCGGTGGCGTTCGCGACGACGAGCGGCGCGTCGAAGGCGACGACGCAGTCCCCGTCGAGGTACGGCGTGACCTCCGCCGTGATCTCGGCGTCCGTGGTGACCGTCGCGGCGCGCAGGAGCCGTCCGCGGTCGTCGAGGACGGCGACGCCCGTGGGACGCCGCTCCCCCCACGCGAGGTCGACGCCGACGAGGTGCACGGGGCTCAGCCTGCCAGGTCCCGCCGCCAGCGGCGGCGCACGACGCGGGCGACGACCACCGCGAGCGCCACGACGGCCAGGGCGACGAGCAGCAGCCAGGGGTGCCCGCCCCACACCGCGGAGAGCACCGCGAGGCCGACCGTCACGTAGATCGTGGCCCACAGGGCGGCGCCCACGGCCAGTGCGGGCAGGTAGCGCGCGAGCGGCATGCGCAGCACGCCCGCCGCGGCGTTGACCGCGGTCTGCACGCCGACGGTGAGGAAGCACAGCGTCACCGCGGGCGCGCCGAAGCGCTCCACCACCCGCTCGGCACGCGCCACCTCGGGCCGGGCGAGGAACCGCGCCGCCCGGTCGTGGCGGGCCGAGGCGCCCCGCACACCGCGTCCGAGGGCGTACGTCGCGCCGCCCCGCAGCGTCGCGACCGCCCACAGGAAGGCGAAGGCGGCGGCCACGGGCCAGTCGTCGTGCACGGGCTCATTCAACCCCGCCGGGCCACGCCGACCGCGGGCGGAGGGTGCCCCGGGCGCCCGGGCGCCCGGGCCGCGGTTGGTCCGGCGGGCATACTCGACCTCGATGCCGGACGAGAACACACAGACCACCCCACGGCTCGATCTCGACTGGGTCAAGCTGGTCGCCGGGGCCCTCGCCGCCGTCTCCTCGGCCTTCCTGCTCTCGACCCTCGGTGCGGTCGGGACGCTGCTCGGCGCTGCCCTGGGCAGCGTCATCGCCTCGGTGAGCGCGAGCCTCTACTCCGCGTCGCTGGAGCGCAGCCGCCAGAAGGTGCTCGCGGTGCAGGTGCCCCTGCGGCGGCGCGAGCCGGGTGACCCGGACTCGACCCTCGTGCTCGACGTCCCCGCCCAGGACGTCGCCGCGGGCGACCCGCCGGGACCGCCCGCCGACGAGACCGCCCGCGTGCAGCGGGTCGGGGACGGCGGGCCCGACGGCGCCGACGCGACCGACGGGGCGAGCGACGGCGCCGGCGACCCGGCCGGGGGAGCCCGGCGCTCGCTGCTGTCCTCGCTGCCGTGGAGGCGGGTCGGTCTCTGGGCCGCGGGCCTGTTCCTCGCCGCCCTCCTCGTGCTGACCGTCATCGAGCTGGTCGTGGGCCGCTCGGCCTCGCAGATCACCGGGGGCTCCGACGGGTCGTCGGGCACCTCGCTGTCCCAGCTCGGTGGCGGCTCGTCGTCGCAGGACGAGGACCAGGACGACCCGGCGCCCGGCGCCCCCGGGACGCGGGAGCCGTCCGGCACGTCGACGTCGGAGCCCACCTCCGACTCCTCGGACCAGCCGTCGGAGGACCCGACGAGCACCTCCACGAGCGACGAGCCGACGAGCGAGCCCACCGCGACCGGCAGCGCGACGGGCGCCCCGTCGGCCACCGCTCCGCCCACCCGTCCGGCCGTGCCGAGCGCACCCGCCACCGGCGGCTGACCGCCCCGCCGACCACCCGCCGACCACCCGCGGCGCTCGCCGTCAGCGACGATCCGACGGGTCCTCGGGGGCCTCGGCGAGGGCCTCCTGCGCCTGCTGGGCCTCGGTGATGATGCGGCGCATCGCGTCCTCGGCCACCGCCGGCTCGCCCCGCCGCACCGCCCGGGCCACCTCGGCGTGCCACTCGATGGCCTCGGGGTTGGGGTCCGCCGGCATGAGGTGGTGGTGGGTGCGCCCGGCGAGGACCTCGCCGACGACGTCGGCGAGCGCGGCGTACATCTCGTTGCCCGACGCCGCCAGCATCGTCGTGTGGAAGACCTGGTCGGCCGCGAGGTAGGCGTCGAGGTCCCGCGCCCGCGCGTGCACCGTCATGTCGGAGACCGCCGACGCCATGCGCGCCGCCTGCTCGGCGGTGGCGCGCCGGGCGGCCAGCGCCGCCGCCGCCGGCTCGAACCCCGCCCGGAGCTCGCTGAGCGAGCGCAGCTGCGCGTCCCGCTCCGCGCCGTCGAGGCGCCAGCGGATCAGCCGCGGGTCGAACACGTTCCAGGCGGTCCGCTCGCTCACGGTGATGCCGACGCGACGCCGCGACGTCACCAGGCCCATGGCGCCCAGCACCTGCACCGCCTCGCGCGAGACCGAGCGGGACACGCCGTACGTCGCGTCCACGCCCTCGAGCGTCAGCACCGTGCCCGGCGGCAGGTCGCCGGCCACGATGCGGTGGCCCAGCGCGTCGAGCACGTCCTCGCGCCGGCGCCCGGCAGCGGTCGACGGGGTGGTCGACGGGGTGGTCGACGGGGTGCCCGGGAGATTCGGCACCGGCGCCTCCTCCTAAAGATCAGATTTATCGGCGTGACGGGGTTGTAAACAGCAGACGAATCATTCCACACTGGCTCGGCACCGATGTGATGCCGCGCACAACCCGTGCGGGACGCCCGGGAGCGCGTGGACGAGGGAGCCGCTGATGACCGATCCGACCCACCCGGGGGCGCCGCCCCTCGTCGTCGTGATGGGGGTGTCCGGCTCCGGCAAGTCCACCGTCGGCGCGGCCCTCGGCCAGCGGCTCCGCGTGCCCTTCGGCGACGCGGACGACTTCCACCCGCCCGCCAACATCGCGAAGATGTCGGCCGGCCACGCGCTCGACGACACGGACCGCGAGCCGTGGCTCGAGGCCATCGGGGCCTGGCTCGCCGAGCGCGCCGGGGCCCGCGGCGGCGTCGTCACCTGCTCCGCGCTCAAGCGGGCCTACCGTGACCGCATCCGCGAGAGCGCCCCCACCGCCGTGTTCGTCCACCTGGCCGGCACCCGCGAGGTCATCGCGGCGCGCCAGGCGAGCCGGCCCGGCCACTTCATGCCCGCCTCGCTGCTCGACTCGCAGTTCGCGACGCTCGAGGACCTCGAGCCCGACGAGGCCGGCTTCGTCGTCGATGTGCGGCTGTCCGTCGACGACCTCGTCGACGCCGCGGCGGCGCGGCTCGCCGTACCCACCCCCGACCCGTCCCACGAGGAGGAGCAGGACCGATGAACGCACTTCCCCTTCCCTCGGTCGAGGGGCTGCTGGCGGCCGTGCGCCCGATGGCGACCGGCGACCTCGTGCAACCGGTGAACGGCGGCGCCCAGCTCGTCATCGGCGGTCTCGCCGGCATCGCGGTCGTCGTGGTGCTCGTCGCGGTCGCCAAGCTCCACCCGTTCCTCGCGCTGGTCCTCGGCGGGTTCACCGTCGGCGCGATCGCGGTGGTCGGCTCCGACGCGGAGGTCGACGGCGGGAGGTACGACTTCCAGCACGTCGTGACCGTCTTCAGCACCGGCTTCGGCAACACGACCGCCAGCGTCGGCCTGCTCATCGCGCTCGGCGCCATGTTCGCGAAGCTGCTGGCCGACTCGGGCGGCGCCGACCAGGTCGTCGACACGATCGTGGGGCGCGCCTCGCCCCGGGCGCTGCCGTGGGCGATGGCGGGCGTGGGCGCCCTCATCGGCCTGCCGATGTTCTTCGAGATCGGGCTCGTCCTGCTGATGCCCGTGATCTACCTCGTCGCGCGGCGCGCCCAGATCTCCCTCGTCGCGATCGGCATCCCGACGCTCGCCGGCCTGTCGGCGATGCACGCCCTCGTGCCGCCGCACCCGGGCCCGCTGCTGGCGATCGACAACCTCGGTGCCGACCTCGGCATCACCCTCGGCCTCGGCGTGCTGCTGGCGATCCCGGTCGTCATCGTCGCCGGCCCGCTGTTCGGCATCCTCGCCGCCCGCTGGGTGCCGGTGGCCGCGCCGAGCGACGTCGACTCGCCCGTGTCGGTCGGCGGCCGTTCCGGCGGCGTCACCGGCGGCGGCGACGCGAAGGAGGCCGACGGCGGCGTGCGGCGTCCCGGGTTCGCGACGACGGTCGCCACCGTGCTGCTGCCCGTGCTGCTGATGATGGGCAAGGCGCTGGCCGACGTGCTGCTCGAGGAGGGCAACGGCGTGCGCACCGTGCTCGACCTGCTGGGCACCCCGTTCGTCGCGCTGCTCATCGCGGTGCTGGTGGCGATGTGGACCTTCGGCTTCGGGCTCGGCTGGAGCGCGGGCGAGGTCGGCAAGAGCGTCGAGAGCTCGCTGCCCGGCGTGGCCGGCATCCTGCTCATCGTCGCCGCGGGCGGTGGCTTCAAGGAGGTGCTGGTCTCGACCGGCATCGGCACGCTACTGGCCGAGTGGGCGCAGGACGCGAACGTCTCCGTGATGCTGCTGGCCTGGGTGCTCGCGGTGCTCATCCGCCTGGCGACCGGCTCGGCGACCATCGCGACCGTCACCGCGTCCTCGCTGATGGCGGGGCTCGTCGACGGGCTGAGCTCCGGCGAGGTCTCCCTCATGGTGCTGGCGATCGGCTCGGGCTCGGTGTTCTTCTCGCACCTCAACGACGCCGGGTTCTGGCTGGTGAAGGAGTACTTCCGCCTCGACGTGCCCCAGACCATCAAGACGTGGTCGGCGATGGAGACCGTCCTGTCGGTCACCGGCCTCGTGCTGGTGCTCGGGCTCGACCTGGTGATCTAGGCGCCGGGCTGCGGGGGCTCGTCGGCGACGACCCCCGCGGCCCGGGCGGCCTCGCCGTACGCCACCGCGAGGCTCGCGACCGTCTCGTGCGCGTTCAGCCCGCTGGGGTTCGGCACGACCCAGACCTCGCTGGCCCCCCACGGCTCCGGCTGGCGACCGGCGGTGGCCTTCGGCAGGCCGAACGCGCCCCGGTACGCCGTGATCCCCGCGACCGCGACCACCCGCGGGCGCCGCTCCTCGACGAGCGCGCGCAGGCGCTCCCCGCCCTCGCGCAGCTCGGCGCGCGTCAGCTCGTCGGCCCGGGCGCTGGCGCGGCGCACGACGTTGGTGATGCCGATGCCCCGCTCGCGCAGGTGGGCCCGGTCGTCGTCGGTCATGCCGTCGGCGGGGTTGATGGGGCGCGTGATGATCCCGGCGCGCAGCAGCGCCGGGTAGAACCGGTTGACCGGGTGCGCGAAGTGCGTCTGCGTCGCGGCCGTCCACAGCCCGGGGTTGATGCCGACGAACAGCAGCCGCAGCGGCGGGTCGTCCGGCCCCGGCAGGAGGTCGGGCACCGTGGCTCCGTTGAACGACTCGAGCTCGGCGCGGGTGAAGCGGGTACGGCGGGGCTGCGGCACCCCGCGAGCCTGCCACACCCCCGGTACGGCGGACCCGGGCGCCGAGCCGGGCCGGGCCATGACAGATGTCATCCCCGACCCGTGAGCTCCGCGGGCGGACCGGTGACGCCGTGCACTGCCGCCGGGGCGCCGGCGGGCGGAGGGTGGAGCCATGACCACGACACCGACGTCTGCGAACACCCCCGGGGAGGCAGCCGTGCGCAGCACCCCCGCGTCCGACGACCCGTCCGACAACGCGATCACGGTGCGCGGCCTCGTGCGCCGCTACGGCCGCGGCGCCGACGCCTTCGAGGCGGTCCGCGGTCTCGACCTGGACGTGCGCCGCGGGTCGGTGACGGCCCTGCTGGGCACGAACGGCGCCGGCAAGACCTCGACGCTCGAGGTCGTCGAGGGCCTGGCCCGCGCCACCGAGGGCGAGGTGCGGGTGCTCGGCCTCGACCCCGTCCGCGACCGCGCGGAGGTGCGCCGCCGCACCGGCGTGCTGCTGCAGAGCAGCGGCTTCTCCGGCGACCTCACCGTCCTCGAGACGGCCCGCATGTGGCACTCCACCCTCAGCGCGCCGCGCCCGGTCGACGAGGCGCTGGGCATGCTCGACCTCGCCGGCCGCGCCGACGTCAAGGTCCGCTCGCTGTCCGGCGGCGAGCGCCGCCGCCTCGACCTGGCCTGCACCCTCATGGGCCGCCCCGAGCTCGTGCTCCTCGACGAGCCGACCACCGGCCTCGACCCGGAGAGCCGCCGCGAGGTCTGGCGCCTGGTGCGCGGGCTGCGGGCCGCCGGCGCCACCGTCGTCATCACGACCCACTACCTCGACGAGGCGGAGGCGCTGGCCGACCGGCTCGAGATCATGCACGCCGGGCGCATCGTGCGCAGCGGCACCGCCGGCGAGATCGCCGCCGGCCACCCCTCCACCATCACCTTCGACCGCCTCGAGCGGGCGCTGCCGGACCTGCCGGGCGGCCAGCCCGACCCCTCGTCGTACGGCGAGCCCCGCACCGTCCTGCACACCGTCGACCTCCAGGTCACCCTCACGGCGCTCCTCGACTGGGCGCGCGCCGAGGGCGTGCGCCTCGACGCGCTCGACGCCCGCACCGCCAGCCTGGAGTCCGTCTTCCTCGCCATCGCGGACGGCGCGACGCCCGCCGGCGCCCCGACCGACCTCCCGAAGGGAGCCTGACCATGTCCTCGACCACCCCGCTCGCGTCCCTCGACCTGACGCCGGCCCCGGCCGACGCCCCGAAGGTCGGCCCGACGCGCCGCCTGGTCGGCCTGGCCCGCGCCAACGCGCTGCTGCTGACGCGCAACCGGATGACGCTGTCCTACGCCCTCCTCCTGCCGCTGCTGCCGCTCTCCTTCCTGCTGGCGGGCGACCGCGGCGACACCACTGCCGGGACGACCGCGATGAGCAGCGTGCTGATGCTCGGCGCGCTCTTCCCGGTCTTCTACAACCTGCTGTCCCTCGTCGTGACCCGTCGCGACGAGCTCGTGCTCAAGCGGCTGCGCACCGGTGAGGCGCGCGACGGCGAGATCCTGCTGTCGATGGCGCTGCCGGGCGTCGTGGCGTTCGTGCTCATCTCCGCCGTGGCCACGGTCGCGCTCGTCGCCCTCGGCCAGCCGGCCCCCGCCAACCCCGTGGTCGCGATCGCCGCGGTCGTGCTGGGCGCCGCCGCCTTCGCCGGGCTCGCCTTCTGGACCGCCGCCTGGACCCGCAACGCCGAGGCCGCGCAGCTCACCTCGATGCCCGTCATCCTCATCGCCGTGGTCGGCAACCTCCGCGCCGTCTTCCCGGAGCGGCTGCAGCCGTTCGTCGACCTGACACCGGGCGCCGCGCTCGACGCGCTCGCCCGCGCCGGCTGGTTCGGCCTCGACGTCGAGGGCGCCGACCTCTCCTTCGCGGAGACGTTCTCGGCCGCCGCCCAGCCGCTGCTCGTGCTGGCCGCCTGGACCGCCCTCGCGGTCTGGCTGACCCTGCGCACGATGCGCTGGGAGCCGCGCGCCTGAGGCGACGCGCGTACGACGTGGTGCCGGGCCTCCTCGGGGGAGGGGCCCGGCACCGCCTGCGTCCGCCGGACCGGGTGGGGAGAGGATGAGCGCCATGGGGCGGTGGAACGGGTTCTGGACCCGGCGGACGGACGTCGAGCGGGTCGAGCTCTACACCCGCTGGTCGTTCTACCTCATCGTGTGGTGGATGAACCTCAGCCTCGTCGCGACGGCGGTCGGGGCGTCGGACTACACCCTGCTCGCGCTGCCCCAGCTGGTGGTGACCCTCCTGCTGTCGATCGCGGCCACGGCCGGCATCGGCGCCGTGCTCGACGTCCACCCGGACGAGCCGCTCCACGACCCGCGGGCGCGGGTCGCCGTCGTGGTGGTCCCGGTGCTGGCCGTGCTCGTGCTGGCGGTCTCGGCCTGGCTGCCGCTCGAGGGGCGCGCGGCCGCGACCGGCGTCGCCTTCTCCTCCACGGCGTGGGTCGTCGGTGGTGTCCGCAACCGGGTCGTCATGACCGTCGTCCCCGCCGTCCTGGCCCTCGGGGGCCTCCTGGTCCTGCCGGAGCGCCACGTCTCGGTGCTGGTGTTCTTCCTCGTCTACGCCTTGTTCGTCTTCACGGTGCGGGTGTCGCTGTGGCTGCTCGGCGTCGTGCGCGAGCTCGACGTCGGCCGGGTCGCCCAGAGCGAGCTGGCCGTGGCCGAGGAGCGGCTGCGGTTCTCCCGTGACGTGCACGACGTGCTGGGCCGCCACCTGTCGACGATCGCGGTCCAGGCCGAGCTCGCCGCCACCTTGGCGCAGCGCGGCGACGAGCGCGCGGCGGCGACGATGCTCGACGTACGGGCCGCGGCCCACGACGCGCTGCGGGAGGCGCGGGCCCTGGCGCGCGGCTACCGCCCGACCGACCTCGCGGCCGAGCTGCGCGGCGCCCGCTCCCTCCTCACTGCGGCGGGGATCCGCTGCGAGGTCGCCGTCGACGAGGTGCCCGAGGAGTGGCACGAGGCGGCCGGGTGGGTGATCCGCGAGGCAGTCACGAACGTGCTGCGCCACTCGTCGGCGAGCCGCGTGCTGGTGCGGTGGACGTCGGGCGAGCTGCTGGTGGAGAACGACGGGGCGGGAGCGACCACGACCGCCACCGGGACGGCGCCCGGGAACGAGGGCGCCGTCGGCTCGGGCCTGATCGGGCTGGCCGAGCGCCTGCAGCCCCTGGGCGCCGAGCTCGACGCCCGGCGCGACGACGACTGCTTCCGGGTGCGCGTGCGCTTCCCGGCCCGACGGACGGGCGCCCCGGCGCCGGAGAGGGTGGAGGCGTGACGATCCGCGTGCTGCTGGCCGACGACGAGAACCTCATCCGCGAGGCGCTCGCGCAGATGCTCGGGCTGGAGGACGACCTCGAGGTCGTCGCCCAGGCCGCGAGCGGGGGCGAGGCCCTCGCGGTCGCCCTCAAGGTGCAGCCCGACGTCGCCGTGCTCGACCTGCAGATGCCGGGCCGTGACGGCGGCGGGCTCGACGGCATCGAGGTCGCCGAGGAGCTGGGTTCCCGCCTCCCGGGCTGCGCCTGCATCATCGTCACCAGCCACGGCCGGCCCGGGCACCTCAAGCGGGCTCTGGCCGCCGGCGTACGGGGGTTCCTGCCCAAGACCAGCTCGGCCGCCACCCTGGCCGAGGTGGTGCGCACGGCGCACCGCGGCGGCCGCCACGTCGACCCCGAGCTGGCCGCCGAGGCGATCAGCGCCGGCGACAGCCCGCTCACCCCGCGCGAGTCCGACGTGCTCGAGCTCGCGGCCGACGGGGCGCCGGTGGAGGAGATCGCCCGGCGCGCGGCGCTGTCGCCCGGCACGGTGCGCAACTACCTCTCCAGCGCCGTCACCAAGCTGGGCGCGGCCAACCGCCACGACGCCTGCGCGACCGCGCGCCGGATGGGCTGGATCTGACCGGGGCCGGGCCTCAGCCCCGCGGCACCAGCGCGATCCCGTTCGGGATCGCCCGCATGCCCCCGTCCGAGGGCCGGTTGGCCAGCCGCAGCCGCCCGGCCACGTGGGCGAGCATCGTCGTGGACCCACCGCCGTCGAGGTTGAGCGCGTCCTCGGCGCCGATGCGCGTCGCGATGGTGGCCATCTCGTAGTGGGTGGCGCCCCGGCTGCGGCTGGAGCGCCCGTCGACGACGATGAGGAACAGGCGGTTGGCGTGCCGGTCGTAGGCGATGCTCGTGCGGGGCGCGAGCGTGGTGTTCGAGCGGTTGACCACGACGCCGTCCTTCGCGAGCAGCCCGCTGCCGCCGACCGCGACCGCCGGGTTGCCCGCGACCGCGGCGCGCGGGGTGACCACCCGCCCGTACGGCATCGCCAGCAGCTGGCTCGCCGCGTCGCCGCGCGCGACGAGCACGAAGCCGTCCGGCGGCATGCTGCGCCGGTTCGTCGGCGCGTTGAGCACGACCCGGCCCCGGGAGATCACGGCGGTGCGCACGTCGCGGTCGCCGCCGGTGAGCGCGGCCGCGTCGACGACCGGGCCCCAGCGGGTGTTGTAGACGCCGACGGAGTGGTCGGCGACGGTGGGGGAGTTGACCCCGGACACCCGGACGGTCGGGAACTCGGCGAGGCGCGCCTGCAGGTCGAGCGGGCCGATGCCGACGCGGCCCGTGCGGGTCATGAAGAACGCGTGGTTCCAGCCCGCGTCGGGGCCGTGCAGGACCCCGCGGGACCGCGAGATCCCGAAGCCGCGGGGCGCGCCGGTGCCCGCGACGTCGAAGAAGTCGCCGTTGACGGCGGCGACGGCGCCGCCCGAGAGCCGGTCGAGGGTGGCGCGCTGGGCGACGCGGTGGGTCGAGGTGTTCTCCACGCCGACGCTCGTCGCGGAGAGGTTGACGGTGATGACCTGGCCGGTGAGCCGGCCGCGGTCGTCGGCGTAGCCGAGGGCGTGCAGCGACACGCCCCGGGCCAGCATCTGCCCGTTCACGAGCCGGAGCGGCTCGGCGGCGGCCGCGGCGCGGCGTACCTCGGAGGGAGCGGTGGAGGAGGCGGTGGAGGAGGCGGTGGAGGAGAGCGGGGAGGGGGCGGCGGACACGGGAGCAGGCGCGGCGCCGACGGCGAGCAGGAGGAGGCTCGCGCCGGCCACCGCGGTGCGGCGGGAGGGCATGGGCCCACGGTAGGGGCGCGGGCCCGTGGCGCGCGGCCCGTCGGGTGAACGGTGCGTAAGATCGCCGCGATGCGCCCGACCCCTCCTCCCGCGACCGACCCCGCCGAGCTCGACGTCGACCCCGCCTGGGGCGTCCTCCCGCCCGTGTCGGTGGTGATGCCGGTGCTCGAGGAGGAGCCCTACCTCGCCGACTCGGTGGCGCGGGTGCTGGAGCAGGAGTACGCCGGGGAGCTCGAGGTCGTGCTCGCCGTCGGTCCCTCGCAGGACCGCACCGAGGAGATCGCGGCCGAGATCGCGGCGGCCGACCCGCGGGTGCGCGTCGTGCCCAACCCGAGCGGCTACACCCCGCAGGCGCTCAACGCCGCCCTCGCCGCGTCGAGCCACCCCTACGTCGTGCGCGTCGACGCCCACGGCTTCCTGCCGCCCGACTACGTGCGCCGCGTCGTCGCGCTGCTGGAGTCGACGGGCGCCGCGAACGTGGGCGGGCGGATGCACGTCGAGGGCGAGGACGACTTCGGCCGCGCCGTCGCCGTCGCGATGAGCTCGCGGCTCGGCATCGGTGGCTCCCGCTTCCACGTCGGCGGGGAGCCCGGGCCGGCGGAGACCGTCTACCTGGGGGCGTTCCGGCGCGACGTGCTGGAGCGGCTCGGGGGGTACGACGAGCGCTACCGCCGCGCCCAGGACTGGGAGCTCAACCACCGCATCCGCGCCGCCGGCGAGACCGTGTGGTTCGACCCGTCGATCGCCGTGACCTACCGCCCCCGCCGCACGGTGCGGGCGCTCGCGAAGCAGTTCCACGGCTCGGGGCGCTGGCGGCGCCGCGTCGTGGGGCACTACCCGGAGACGGCGTCGGTGCGCTACCTCGCGCCACCGGTGGTGACGGCCGCCGTCGCCGTCGGCGCGGTCGCCGGCGTGCTGGGGGAGGTCACCGGCTCGCGGCTGCTGCGGGCGGGCTGGCTCGCCCCGCTGGGGTACGCCGGCGCGGTCGCCGTCGCCTCGGTGCCCGAGGGCCGCGACCTGCCGCCCCGCGCCCGCGCCTGGCTGCCGGTCGTCATCGCCACCATGCACCTGTCCTGGGGCGCCGGCTTCCTGCGCGACGTCGAGCGCGAGCACCGGGCCTGAGGTCCGGGCCTGAGGTCCGGGCTCGCCGGGGCGGCCTACTTCTTGGCCGCCTCGACCTTCTTGCGCTGGGTCTCCATGTAGGCCTCGATGACCTCGTCGGGGTCGCCGTCGGCGCGCAGGACTCCGGAGTCGAGCCACAGCACGCGGTCGCACGTCTCCTTGATCGTGCCCATCGAGTGGCTGACGAGCAGCACCGTGCCGGCGCGCTCGCGGATCTCGTCGATGCGGCGCTGCGAGCGGGCCTTGAACGAGGCGTCGCCGGTGGCGAGCGCCTCGTCGATCATGAGGATGTCGGGGGAGGCGGCGGTCGAGATCGCGAACCGCAGGCGCGCGCCCATGCCGGAGGAGTAGGCCTCCATCGGCAGGCGCACGAACTCGCCGATGTCGGCGAACTCGACGACCTCGTCGTAGTGCTGCGCCACCTCGTCGGGCTTCAGGCCGAGGGCCAGGCAGCCGAGGATGATGTTGCGCTCGCCCGAGAGGTTCTTGATGAGCGCCCCGGAGACGCCGAGCAGGGAGGCGACACCGTCGGTGTAGATCGCGCCGCTGCTCACCGGCATGGCGCCGGCGACGGCGCGCAGCAGCGTCGACTTGCCGGAGCCGTTGTGACCGATGAGGCCGATCGACTCACCGTGGTGGGCGACGAACGAGACGCCCTTCACGGCGTGCACCATGTCGACGGCACCGACGCCCTGGGTGAAGCCCTGGGCCCAGCCGGGCAGGCGGGAGCTGCGGGTGCGGCGCTTGCCGCCGTACGTCTTGTACTTCAGGTGCACGTCGTCGACGACGAGCACCGGCCGGCCCCGGTCGGGGGTGCCGGGGGCGCTGGAGGCGCCGGTCGTCTCGGGCACGGGAGCGGGGGTGGGGGTCGCGTCAGCCACGGCCGTACTTCGCCTCCGCCCGCCAGAAGAACAGGAAGCCGACCAGCAGCGTGCCGAACGCCCAGGCCGCGGCGGCGATCCACAGCGACGCCGACGGCTCGGCCTCGACCATGAGGCAGGTGCGGGCGAGCTGCAGGTAGACGGCGACGGGCTGGTACTCCAGCACCGTGCCGAGCAGCCCGGAGCCCGCGTACGAGGTGATGGAGAAGAACACCCCGGAGAAGTACATGAGCGCGCGCATCGCGAAGGGGATGAGGTTCGCGACGTCGCGGACCTCCACCACGAGCCGCGCCAGCAGGAACGCCATGCCCGTGCCCCACAGGTGCATGAGGGCCACCGCCCCCGGCAGCGCGAGCCACCACCACCGGAACGGTTCACCGGAGAGCGGCATCAGCACCAGCAGCACCACGATGGCGGGCAGGAACGCGATGAGCTCGGTCAGCACCGTCGAGATCGGCAGCAGCGCCCGGGGGAACTGCAGCGAGTTCACCAGCCCGGTGTTGCCGACCACGGCCTTCGAGCCGAGGGTGATGGCGCGCGTGACGAACTGGAAGAAGAAGACGCCGACGAGCAGGTAGGCGATGTAGTTCTCGATGCCCCGGTCGGTCTTCAGCACGTAGCCGAAGATCGTCAGGTAGACCGCCGCGTTGATGAGCGGGTTGAGGATGTTCCACGCCTGGCCGAGGTAGCTGCCCTGGTTCTGGCTGTAGGCCTGCGAGCGCGCCAGCACGAACGCGAAGTGGCGCCGCTCGAGCAGGCTCTTCAGGTACGTCCCGAGCCCGGGACGGCCGCCGACCTGGCGCAGGCCGTGCCGCTCCGCGATCTCCTTCAGCGAGAGCCCGACCTCCTCGGGGAGGCGGCCCTGCTGGTCGGCGACCGGCTCGGCGCTCACGCGCGGCCCTCACGGCGGCGGGTCATGCGGGTGCTCCTCGGGACGGTGCGGGGGACTGCGGGGGGTCGTCTGCTCGCGCTGCGAGCATCCCGCAGAGTAGCGCGTGGGGCCCGCGCGTCCGAGTCGCGGCCCGCCCGCGTGCCCCCCGGCGTGCCCACCCGCGCGCTCACCCGCAGGCGATCGAGCCGAGGCGCGCGAGCCCCTCGAGGTCGCCGGGCCCGAACTCGGTCTGGCCCGTGTTCTCGGCGTGCATGAGCTCGCTGGGGTCGTCGACGTGACCCAGCCCGACGAGGTGGGCGAACTCGTGGTCGACGATGGCCTGGCGCTGCTCGGCGCCGCCCGGCTGGTCCTCGATCGCCGCGAAGTCCTCCCGGTCGAGCACGACGATCCCGCTCGCGTAGCCCCACCGTCCGGCCACCTGCACCCGCGAGCTGCCCCCGATCCCGGCCACGTCGCCCTCGAGGTCGTCGACCTCGTCCTCCTCGGCCCACATCACCAGGGACGGCTCGGGGTTGCCCGCGGGGTCCAGGCCGCGGTCGTCGATCTCGCGGTCGTCGGTCTCGCCCACCACCTCGAGGTCGAGCCCGGTCGCGCCCTCGATGGTGGCGACCGCCCGGTCGACGAGCGCGCGGTGGTCGTCGGGCGCGCCCTCGGGGTTCACGACGATGCGGACCGTCGAGCACGGGTCGTAGCCGACCGGCTCGTCGCTGCCGTCCTGCGTCGCGGCGAAGGCGTAGGTGCCCTGCCCGGGCTCGTAGTCGGCGCCCTCGCCGTACCGCTCCAGACCCAGCGCGGCCCGCAGCGGCGCGGCGGCCGGGGCCACGGCGAGGGTGGCCACGACGAGGAGCGCGACGACGATGCCGGCCGGCACCGCGCCGCGCAGGGTCAGCCCGCCGCCGCGCCCGCGCCGCGGGGGTGGCGGGGAGTACGGCGACGCCCCGAGCCCGTAGTGCTCGTCCAGGCGGTCCAGCGCCTCGAGGCGGCGGAGCATCTCCTTCTCCCACCGCGCCCGCTCGCGCCGTTCGCGGCGCCCCTCGCGTCCCGTCCCACCCACCGCGTCATCATCCCTGCTGCCCGGTGGCGACGGGCGGGAACGGCCTCAGAGCGCCCGGGTGAGGAAGACGCTGAGCGGGTCGGGCGCGTAGTCGCCGAACGGCGGGCACTCGACGAACCCGTGGCGGGCGTAGAGCGCCCGCGCCGGGGCGAAGAACGGCTCGGTGCCCGTCTCCAGGCTCACCCGGGTGAGGCCGAGGTCGCGGGCGAGGTCGAGCACGTGCAGCAGCAGCGCCGTACCCGTGCCGGAGCGGACGCGGGTGGGGTCGGTCCGCATCGACTTCAGCTCGCCGTGGGTGGCGTCGAGGCGCTTCAGGGCCACGACCCCGAGCAGCGCGCCGCCGGCGTCGCGGGCGGTGAGGAAGGTGACCTCGGGGCGGCGCAGCGCGTCGAGGTCGAGGGCGTGCACCGACTCCGGCGGCGACACCGCGTGCATCTCCTCGAGGTGGCCGCGCAGCAGGGCGACGACGTCGGGCGCGGCGACGTCGGGCTCGGCTGCGATGACGGGCGGGGCGTGGGGCCGGCTGGGGGGCGGGGTCGTGGGCTCGGGCACGCCGGGAGGCTAGCGGCCCCCGGGGCGGCGCGGCCGGTCCCGCCGGGGGGTCAGGCCCCCGCGAGCACGACCCGCACCGCGAGGTGGTCGCTGTCGGCCACCCGCCGGGTCGCGGCCGCGGTGACGGCGACCGCGCCCGCCGGGTCGTCGACGAGCACGTGGTCGAGCTGCACCCGCGGCCGCGGCGCGGGGTGGGTCGGCTCCCGCAGGGCCGGTGCCATGCCCGCAGGGCCCACCACGAGCCGTCCGGGCAGGTTGAGGTCGCCGAGCAGCAGCAGCGGCCGGGGCAGGTCGCTGCACCAGCGCACCACCTCGCGCAGCTGGTCCCGGGCGCGCAGCGGGCTGAAGGACAGGTGCGTCGTCACCACGCTCACCTCCCGCGTCGGCGTCGCGACCACCGCCGCGACCGCCACCCGCGGCTCGTCGGGCACCCACAGCACGCGCCGACCCGCTCCGGGTGGCAGCGGCACCGGCAGCCGCACCCGCGAGGGCCCCAGCCGCAGCTCGCGCCAGTGGGTGACGGGGTGCCGCGAGAGCAGTGCGACGCCGTACGACGGCTCGCCGGGCCGGTCGTGCGCGTCGTCCCCGGCCGGGCGGAAGGTCGACGCCGAGCCCGGCGTGCCGTGCACCGCCGCCGCGAACCGCGCGTGCCAGGGCGGTCCGTCGCCGCGCAGCGTCTCGGCCAGCGCCGCCGTCTGGTCGACCGCGCCGCTGCGGGGGAGCAGGTGGTCGACCTCCTGCACGGCGAGCACGTCGACGCCGAGCGCCGCGGCCGCGGTGGCCCACCGGCCCCAGCTCGCCGCGTCGACCACGCCCCGCCGGTCCCGTCCGCTCGCCGCGTTGGCGGTCGCGACGGCGAGGAGGGGCGGCACGGCGCCCACGGTACGACCGGCGGGGTACCGGCGGCGGTGGACGAGACGAGCGAGCCGCTGCCGCGCGTGGTCGTGGTGCCGGGCCTGGGCCTCGACGCCCGGTCGTGGGCGCCGGTGGGGGAGCGGCTGGGGTGGCCGCTGGCCGTGCGCACCCTGCCGGGGTACGGGCTCCCCGTGCCGCGGGGCACCGACCTCGCGCCCGCCGCCCTCGCCGCGGGGGTGGTCGAGGCGCTCGGAGGCCCGGGGAACGGCCCGCCCGTCGTGCTGGCCGCCCACTCGTCGGGCTGCCAGGTCGCGGCGCACGCCGCGCGGCTCGCGCCCGACCGGGTGGCGGCCCTCGTGCTGGTCGGACCGACGACCGACCCCCGGGCGCGGGGCTGGCCCGCCCTGGTGCGGCGGTGGCTCGCGACCGCCGCGCGCGAGGACCCGCGCCAGGTGCCGGGGCTGGCGCGGCAGTACCGCCGTACCGGCCTGGGGTCCATGACCCGCACCATGGACGCCGCGCGCCGCGACGACCTGCCGGCCACCCTGACGCAGGTGACGTGCCCGGTGCTGGTCGTGCGGGGCCCGCACGACCGGATCTGCCCGGCCGACTGGGCGGCCGGCCTGGGACGGCCCGTCACGCTGCCGCGCGGCGCGCACATGGTGGTCTCGACGCACGGGGCCGACGTGGCCGACGCCGTGGTCGGCTTCCTCACCGAGGAGCGGCTCGCCTGACGGCATGATGAGCGTCATGGTCAGCGCCAGGGTCGACGCCGGGGTCAGCGCCGGGGTCAGCGCCGGGGTCAGCGCCGGGGTCAGCGCCGGGGTCGACGCGCCCGCGGGCCCCGGGCGGACGGACAACGTGTTCGTCGAGGGCGACAACCTCGCCGTGCTCGCCGGGCTGCCGGACGCCTCGTTCGACGTCGCCTACCTGGACCCGCCGTACAACCGGGCGACGACGCTGGCCTACCGCGACGACTTCCGGGCGGGCTCCCGCGCCACCCGCCACGCGGCGTGGGCGGCGATGATGCGGCCCCGCCTCGAGCAGGTACGCCGGGTGCTCGCTCCCGGCGGGGCGCTCTTCGTCAGCATCGACGACCGGGAGGCGGCCCGCCTGCGCCTCCTGCTCGACGACGTGTTCGGCGAGGAGTGCTTCCTCGCGCAGGTGGTGGTGAACCTCAACGCGAAGGGCCGCCAGCTCGGCGGCGGGTTCGCGACCAACCACGAGTACCTCCTCGTCGTCGCCCGCGACCCCGGGGCCTGCGTGCTCGACCCGACGAGCCCCGACGGGGTCGACCCGGCCGACTTCCCCCACACCACCCCCGAGGGCCGCCGCTTCCGCCTGCTGCCGCTGCGCAACACGAACAAGAAGTTCCGCCCCGCCACCGCGCCCACGCTCCACTACGCGCTGCACGGCGACGCGGCGACGGGGCGGGTCGCCACCGAGCCGTTCGAGGGTTCCTCGCCCGTCGTGCCGGTCTTCGGGGACGGCAGCCCCGCCGTGTGGCGCTGGTCCCGCCCGCTCGTCGACCAGCGGCCCGAGGACCTCGTGTGCCGCGTCGTGCGGGGGCGGCTGGGGGAGCGCGTCGACGTGTTCCAGCGCGACTGGCTGGGCGACGGGCGGCGCAAGAAGCTGACGACCATCTGGACCGCCGCCGAGGTCGGGTCGACCGACACCGCGGTCGCCGAGGTCGGGGCGCTCGTGGGCAAGGCCTTCGACTCGCCGAAGCCGACCGGCCTGCTGCGGCGGGTGCTCGCGACGTACCCCGCCGACGCCCGCGTGCTCGACCCCTTCGCCGGCAGCGGCACCACCGGGCACGCCACGGCGCTGCTCAACGCGGCCGACGGCGGCACGCGCACGTGCCTCAGCATCAACCACGGCGAGGCCGTGCGGCCCGGCTCACCGGCGTGGGACGCGGGCTTCCGGTCGGTCGCCGACGTCACCCGCGCCCGCCTGCGGGCCGTCGCCGCCACGGTCGGGGGCGGGTACGTCGAGCTGCCCGGCCCGGTGGCGGGCCCCGGGGACCCCGGGGGCCCGGACGCGGCGGACGCGGCGGACGCGGCGGACGCGGCGGACGCGGCTCAGGCGATGCCGACGGCGGACTCGAGCGCCGCGACCTCCTCGTCGAGGTAGGTCAGCAGCCGCTGCAGGCGCGGGACGGTGCGGCGGCAGCCGGTGAGCCCGAAGCCGAGCCGCCCGTCGTACGAGGTGCAGGTGATGTTGAGGGCGATGCCGTGGAGCGGGATCGACAGCGGGTACATCCCCACCATCCGGGCCCCGTCGAACCAGCGGGTCTCCTCGGGGCCGGGCACGTTGCTGATGATGAGGTTGAACGGCGGGCGGGTGACGCCCTGCAGCCGCAGGAGCGGCAGGGCGACGGCCGGGGCGAGCCCGAGCGCCGACATGGCGAGCGCCTGGGCGTTCGACATCGAGTCCAGCGCCTCCTTGCCCTCCAGCATCGAGGCGTGGACGGCCGCGAGCCGGCCCGCAGCGTCGGCCCGGTCGGTGCCGAGGCGCACCATGACGGCGCCCACCGCGTTGCCCCCGGCGTCGGAGGCCGTGCCCGCCTCGCGGCGCTTGAAGGAGACGGGGACCATCGCGGTCAGGGTCACGTCGGGCAGGGCGTGGAGGTCGAGCAGGTAGGAGCGCAGGGCGCCGCTGCACATCGCGAGCACCACGTCGTTGAGCGTCGTGCCCGACGCCCGGCCGATCGCCCGGAGCCGGTCGAGCGGCCAGTCCTGCGCCGCGAACCGGCGCGCGCCCGTGATCGGCCGGTTGAGCAGGGTGCGGGGGGAGTAGAAGCTGACGGCGGACGTCTGGTTGCGCAGGCCGCGGTTGAGGGTGCGCACCAGCGAGCCCGGCAGGCCCGCCGCCTCCCCGGCGATCCCGACGGCCGAGCGCAGCGCGTGGCCCGCCTCGGCGAGCCCGTGGTGGCCGGAGCGGCCGCCGCGCCCGCTGTCGGTGCGCAGCGCCCAGGGCGCGGCCATGTCGCGCTCCTCGGGGTCCTCGCTGAGCACGGCCTGCAGCAGGCGCATCGCCGCGACGCCGTCGAGCAGGGCGTGGTGCATCTTGGAATACATCGCGAAGCGGCCGTCGCTGAGGCCCTCGATGAGGTGCCACTCCCACAGCGGTCGCTCGTAGGCGAGCCGGGTGCCGTGCAGCCGTCCGCAGAGCTCGAGGAGCTCGCGGATGCGTCCCGGCTGCGGCAGGGCGCTGTGGCGCACGTGGTGCTCGACGTCGAACTGGGAGTCGGTGGCCCAGGTCCACTGCCCGGCCGTCGCCAGCGAGCGGCGCGGGTGCTTGAGGAAGAGCGGCGCGACCCGCTCGGTGGACCGGAGCCGCTCGACGAGGTCGGCCGTCCACGACGGGCCGGCGTCGGCGGGGCGCTCGAAGAGCTGGAGGGCGCCCACGTGCATCGGCATGCTGCGGTTCTCCGCGAGCAGGAAGGCGGTCGCGGTGGGGTCGAGCGGTGCTCCCACGGGTTCTCCGTCCGTACGTCGGGTGGTCCGGGCGCGCCGTACGTGGTCTGGGTCACACCGGCGCGTCCCCGAAGTGTTGCAGAGCGTTGATCGTCCGGACCTTCTGGTGGCCGGCGTCGCCGGTGCAGGGTGGGGGCGCCGCGTTCCACCACCTCTCGGGAGCACCTGTGTCCAACCTGTCCGCGCGTCCGCACGCGCCCCGCCCGACCTCCACCCTGGTCACCCTGCTGAGCGCCGTGCTGCTCGCCCTCGCCGGTCTCGTGGCCGTGCCGGGCCCGGCCCACGCCGCCACCTACACCGCGTCCCTGTCCCGGGCCGTCGCCGACCTGCCCGGGGCCACGGAGCGACGCACCGGCTACGACCGCTCCCTGTTCGTGCACTGGGTCGACGCCGACGGCGACGGCTGCGACACCCGCGAGGAGGTGCTGCTGGCCGAGGCCGACGCGGCGCCACGCGTGGGGGCGGGCTGCGCGATCTCGGGCGGGCGCTGGTTCTCCTACTACGACGCGACGAGCTACACCGCCGCCTCCAGCCTCGACATCGACCACATGGTGCCGCTCGCGGAGGCGTGGGACTCCGGGGCGTCGGGCTGGACGTCGGCCCGCCGCCGGGCGTTCGCGAACGACCTCGGGTACGGCGGGTCGCTCGTCGCCGTGAGCGCCGCCACGAACCGCGCCAAGGGCGACCAGGACCCGGCGGAGTGGATGCCGCCGGCCGGTTACCGGTGCCGCTACGTCACCGAGTGGGTCTCGGTGAAGCACCGGTGGCGCCTGTCGGTCGACGCCGCCGAGCGCAGGGCGCTGACCTCCCTCGCGTCGGGGTGCAGCCAGACCGTGTCGGTGACCCTCTACTGAGGGCCCGGCCGAGGTCCGGGCCCGAAAGCGTCCCCAGCGGCGTCCGGGCGGCCCGTCGTCCCCAGGCCGGGATCGACGGGCCGCGCCGGCCGCCGCCCGCTCCTAACGTCGCCCCCGTCGCGCCGAGCCCGTCGGCGCACGAGAGGGGGAGACAGATGGAGAACAGCAGCAGCACCACCCGTCCGCGTCGGCGGGGCCTGGCCGCGTGCGGCGTCGCGCTCGCAAGCGTGGGCGTGGGGCTGGGCGTCGGGCTGGGCGTCGGGCTGGGCGTGCTCGGCGCCTCGCCGACCGCCGCGGCGGCGACCACCGCCAAGCCGGCCACGACGGCGGAGCCGGGCGGGGTCGGGGCGGCCCGGGCCGCCTGGGTGCCGCCGGGCGACACCGTGGTCGCGGTCGAGGGCGACGCGGAGAACGGCTTCACCGTCCACCACCACGACGGGTCGGCGCTGCACCCGCCGACGCTGTCGGAGTCGACCGCCGAGTGCGGGGAGTACGACACCGAGGTGCAGGTGGCCGTGTGCCAGGCGGAGGTCGAGACCTGGTTCCGCGACCTCGCCGACCTGCAGGTCGCGATCCGCTGGGCGCGGTACGACGCCGCCCGCCACCCGCGGGGCGGGGTGCTGCACGACGCCGGTCGCTGAGCGGACGGGCGCGGCTCCCCACCTCTGGCATGATCGCGGGGGTGGAGGCCGTGCCCGTCGACCGGATCTGGGAGAAGGGACGGCTGTCCGTCCGCGCCCGGGTCGCCCGGTGGCGCTCGAAGTCGTTCGTCGTCGCGCAGTGCGCGGTCGCGGCGGGCCTCGCCTGGTTCATCGCCGCCGACGTGCTCGGCCACCCCACGCCGTTCTTCGCGCCCATCGCTGCGGTGCTGGGGCTCGGCACGTCCTACGGCCAGCGGCTGCGCCGGGTGGCCGAGGTCGCGGTCGGCGTGGCGGTGGGCGTGCTCATCGCCGACCTCCTGGTGCTGCAGATCGGCACCGGGGGCTGGCAGCTCGTGCTCATCGTCGTGCTGTCGATGTCGGCGGCCCTGCTGCTCGACGGCGGCCAGCTGCTCGTGACCCAGGCCGCCGTGCAGTCCATCGTCGTCGCGACGCTCGCGCCCAGCCCGGGCGGGGCGTTCGTGCGGTGGACCGACGCGCTCGTCGGCGGGTTCGTCGCGCTCGTGGCGGCCACGCTCGTGCCCTCGGCGCCGCTGCGGCGGCCCCGGGAGCAGGCGGCCGTGGTGGTCCGCAAGGTCGCGGCGCTGCTGCGCGCCTCCGCCGAGGTGATGGTGGACGGCGACACCGAGCGGGCCTTCGACGTGCTGGCCGACGCGCGGGCGAGCGACTACCTGGTGCGCGAGCTGCAGGCGGCCGCCGACGAGGGCATGTCGGTGGTGGCGTCCTCGCCGTTCCGCACGCGGCACCGGCACTCGGTGCGACGGATGTCCGAGCTCGTCGAGCCCCTGGACAAGGCGCTGCGCAGCACGCGGGTGCTGACCCGCCGTACGGCGATCGCGGCGTACCGGCGGCGACCGGTCCCCCCGTCGTACGCGGCCCTGTGCCACGACATCGCGGAGGCCGCCGAGGCCGTGGCCGACGAGCTGGCGCGCAACCGGATGGCGGAGGCGGCGCGGCCGCTGCTCCTCGCAGCGGCCGCCGGCTCCGGCCGGCTGGAGCGCACGAACGAGCTGAGCGTCGAGGTGCTGCTGGCGCAGATGCGCTCGGTCATCGCCGACCTGCTCGAGGTGACCGGCATGGGGGCCCTCGAGGCCACGGACGCGCTGCCGCCCGTGCGGGGCTGAACGGGCGGAGGAGCGGGTCGGCCCGGGTCGGGGCGGGGCTCAGTCCGGGAGGCCGTCGCGCAGCTCGCGCACGACGGAGTCCACGACGGCGACGAGGTCGCCGCTGGTCGCGGCCGCGACCTGCCGCTGGCGCTGGTACGACGCGCCCCGCCGCGGGATGTCGGCCACCGAGCGCAGCTCGTCGACGCAGTCGAGGCGCCGCGCGACGGGCTCGAGGCGCTCCAGCAGGTCGTCGAGGTCATCGGTGACGAGCCGCTCGCGGGAGGCGGCGTCGAGGATGATGATCGAGTCGAGCCCGTAGCGCGCCGTGCGCCACTTGTTCTCCTGCACGTGCCAGGGCGGCAGCACGTCGATGGTCTCGCCCGCGGCGAGCCGGGTGTCGACGTCGACGACGAGGCAGTGCACGAGCGCGGTGAGGGCGGCGAGCTCGGTGAAGTTGGAGACGCCGTCGCAGATCCGGTTCTCGATGGTGCCGAGGTGGCAGGCGGGGCGCAGGTCCCAGCGGATCTCGGAGAGGTCGTCGATGACGCCGGTCGTCAGCTGGTCCTGGGCGAACGCCTCGAACTCCTCCCAGCGCTGGAACTGGAAGGGCAGCCCGGCGGTGGGCAGCTGCTGGAACATGAGCGCGCGGTTCGACGCGTAGCCCGTGTCGGTGCCGGCCCACACCGGCGAGGACGCGGAGAGCGCCTGGAGGTGGGGGTAGTAGGTGAGCAGCGCCGAGAGCACCGGCATGACCCGCGACTGCTCGGGCAGCCCGACGTGCACGTGGACGCCCCAGATGAGCATCTGCCGGCCCCACCACTGGGTGCGGTCGATGAGCTCCTGGTAGCGGTGGCCCGGGGAGAGCAGCTGGGTCGACCACGACGCGAACGGGTGGGTGCCGGCGCCGAAGAGGTCGGTGTCGTGCTCGGCCGCGGCGGCCGCCACCACGTCGTACGTCGACCGCAGGTCGGCCATCGCGCCCGCCACGTCGGTGGCGACGCCGGAGACCAGCTCGACGGTGTTGCGCAGCAGCTCGGCGTGCAGCACCTTCGGGTCCTCGAGGCGTCCGCGGGCCGTCTCGAGCACGTCGTGCGCGCGGTTGACGAGGTCCCGGCTGCCCCGGTCGACGAGGGCGAGCTCCCACTCCACCCCGAGGGTGGGACGCGGGGACGCGTGGAAGTCGATGCGCACGTTGCAGAGCCAACCACAGGGGTGCGCAGATCACGTCCCGGTCGAGGCGGGGAACGGGCGCTGCGCGTGCGAGCATTCCCGACCGTGGCTGCCGATACCCGCGACACCCGCACGCTCAACCTGACCCTCGACCTCTGCCTCCGGGTGGGGGAGCTGCTGCTCTCCTCCGGCGCCGGGGCCGCCGACGTGACGGCGACGATGCAGTCGCTCGCCCTCCACCTCGGGATCCGGCACCCGGAGATCGACGTGACGTTCACGTCGCTGGCGATGTCGTACCAGCACGACCCGGAGGAGCCTCCGGTCATGCAGATCCGCCAGGTCAAGCAGCGGGACATCGACTACGACGACCTGACGAAGGTGGACCGCCTCGTCCGGGCGGTCCTCAGCGACGAGGTGGACCTCGCGGGGGCGCGCTCGCGCCTCGCGGGGATCGTGTCGTCGGGCCACGGGTCGCCGCGCTGGCTGATCACCGTGGCGTGGGGCCTGATGTGCGGCGGCGTCACGCTCCAGCTCGGCGGCACCCTGCTCGTCGTGGGGCTGGCCCTCGTCGCGGCCTCGTTCATCGACCGGGTGCAGCTCGCCATGTCGCGCCGGCGGCTGCCGGGCTTCTACCAGCAGGTGGCGGGCGGCCTCGTCGCCGCGCTCCTGGCGACCGCCCTGGCGGCCGCGGTGCCCGGGACCGACGTCTCCCTCATGGTGACCGCCAACATCATCATGCTGCTGGCGGGCATCGGGTTCATGGGCGCCATCCAGGACGCCCTGACCGGGTTCTACGTCACCGCCGGCGCCCGGGTGCTGGAGGCGCTGCTCGCGACCGCGGGGATCATCGCGGGCGTCAGCGGCGGCCTCACGCTCGCGGGTCTCCTGGGCGTCGAGATCGCCCGCGTCGACCCGGGACGCGCGGGCTGGGAGGGCGTCGGCACGCTCGCGCTCGGCTCGGCGGTCTGCGCCGCCGCGTTCGCGGCCGCCAGCTACGCCCCGCGACGCTCGCTGGTGCCCGTCGCGGTCGTGGCGTCGCTCGCGATCCTGCTCTACAGCGCCGTGCTGCGTGCCTCCGACAGCCGCGTGTGGGCCGCCGCGATCGCCGCGTTCGCGATCGGCACCGTGGCGTACGGCGTCGCGGGCCGCGTCCGCGTGCCCCCGCTCGTCATCGTGGTGCCGGCGATCGTGCCGATGCTGCCGGGCCTGACCATCTACCGCGGCCTGTCGCTGCTGGCGGAGGGCGGCACGTCCACGTCGGTCGGTCTGCTCGCGCTGATGCAGGCCGCCTCCGTCGCGGTGGCGCTGGCCTCCGGCGTGATCCTCGGGGAGTACCTGGCCCAGCCCCTCAAGCGCGAGGTCGGTCGGCTCGAGAGCCGGCTGTCCGGCCCGCGCCTCGTCGGCCCGCTGCGGGCGCGGGCGATCCGCCGCCGCTGACGGCGGAGCGAGAGGCGCTCAGGCCCCCGGCTGCGGCAGGTCGGTGCGGGGCGAGGCCCAGCGGGGGTCGGTGCGCACGAGGCCGGTGACGGCGAGCGCGAGCAGCAGCACCCCGGCCCCCGTCAGGTACGGCGCGGCGAGCGCCCAGCGCAGCAGCACCGGGCCGAAGCCGGTCAGGGCCAGCGGCTCGTCGCCGTCGGAGACGACCCGGGCCTCGACCGTGCCGCCCGCGGCGGGGAGGTCCCCGCCGTACCGCTCGCTGACCTTCCCCTCGACGGGCCCGTCGGTCTGCCCGCCGGCGCCGGCTGCCGGCGTCCAGGTGGCCTCGCAGGTGCGGGGGCTGCCGGGCGGGGGACCGGTGGTGCAGCGGGCGTCCTCGGCGACGGTGGCCTCGACGACGCGGGCGTCCGTCCAGCCCTGCGCGGCGGAGTGCATGAGCCACCACACGGGCGCGCCGACGAGCACGAGCACGGCGCCGAGCACCGCCGCCGCCTCGAGCGCGCGGACGAGACCGGGGCGTCGCGGCGGGCGCAGGTGGACCGGGCCGGTGCTCGCGGGGCCGGAGCTCACGGGGCCGGAGCTCACCGGGCACCGCCTCCGGCGGCGAGCACCCGGCGCAGCACCGCGAACCAGGGCGCGGCGCTGCCCGCGTCGTACGGCGGGTCCCCGGCCCGCACGCCGGCGAGCACCTCGGCGCAGGAGCGCTCCGCCGCGGCCGCGACCTCCGCGGGGTAGCCGAGGGTGACCAGGTGCTCGGCGAACTCGTCCTCGTCGTCGACGTAGACGGTGCCGTCGTCGCGGCGCACCACGTCGAGGTCGAGGTCCACGGAGCGCAGGACCGGCACGGGGCCGGTGAGGTCCCAGGTCGGCGGGGTCGCCATGTCGGCGTAGAGGGCGCACCAGATGCCGGGCGCGTGGAGCGCGACGACGCGGTGGTGCTCGGGCGAGACGACGACCACCTTGTCGACGGCGGCGTCGAACTCCAGGCCGGGGCGCGCGTGCCGGGTGCCGGCGGGGGCGCCGAGCCACTCGCCGTACCGGTCGTGGCCGAGGTGGAACGCGTCGTACTCCCAGTGCGGCGCCCCGCCCCACTTCGTCATCGCGACGCGGACGCGGGTGCCGGGGGCGAGGTCGTGCACGGGGGACATGGTGGCGGCAAGGTACCCCGCGACGGAGCGCTTCGGCGGGCCGACACAATGGCTGCCGTGGTTCTCGGGGAGGTGGTGGTCGGTCGGCGCGCTCTCGCGGGAGCGCGGCATGCGTGGTCGTCGTTGCGGCGCGAGCCGTGGCTGGCGGTGGCGGTGGTCGCGACCTGCCTGGCGCTGCTCGACGCGGTCGTGCGGGTGAGCACCCGCAGCTTCGTCACCGTGGTGCCGACCCTGGTGGTCGTCGGTCTCGTCGCCCTGCACCGGGCGGGCGTGCGGCCCGCGGCCCTGCGGACGCCGCTCGACCTCGCGGTCGGGGCGGGGCTCGCGGCCGGTGGGGTCGCCTTCGTCGTCAACGGCCTGCACGGCGGGCGCCGGCTCGTGGAGTGCGTGGTCATGGCCGCGGCGTTCTACCTCTTCGTCGGGGTGCAGCGCGCCTGGGCGCACGGCCGCACCGCGCTCGCCCTCACCGGGGCGCTTGCGGTGGGGATCGCCGCCGCGACCGCCGTCGTGCAGTGGGTGACGGGGGCGGACACCGGCTACTGCCGCGCGGAGATCGTCGGCGGCGCCGACGGCTGCCAGCGCAGCGACACCGCCGTCCGCGCGATCGGCACGCTGTCGAACCCCAACCTCCTCGCGCCCGTGCTCGTGCTGCTGGTGCCGGTCGGCTGCGTGGCGCTGCGGGCCGTGCTCGGGCGCCGGCGCGGTCGGGTCGTGGCCGCCACGCTCGGCGTGCTCGGCGCGGCCGCGGTCGCCACCACGCTCTCGCGCGGCGGGCTCGTCAGCCTCGGGGCGCTCGGCGTCGCCGCGCTCGCGCTGCGCTACCCGTCGCGGCGCACCCTCGTCGGGGCCGGTCTCGCCGTGGGCGCCGGCATCGTCGTGGCCTTCGGTGCGCTGCTCGCCCGCTTCTCGATCGGCCCGCGCGCCGACGTCTACCGCGAGTCGCTCGGCCTCGTGCGCGAGCACGTCTGGGGCGTCGGGCTCGGGCGCTCCGGACCCTTCATCGACGCCCGCGTGCCCGGCGACCAGCGGTTCTACCACTCCCACAACCTGTGGCTGACGTGGCTCGTCGAGGCCGGTACGGCGGGCCTCGCCGCCACCCTCTGGCTCACCCTCGCCGTGGTCATCGTCGTCGTGCGGGGGGCGCGGCGCGGCGACGCGCTCGTCGTCGCCGCCGGCTGCGGCCTCGCCGGGTTCGCCGTCATCAGCCTCTTCGACAACCCCTCCTTCCGGCAGTCCGTCGCCATCCCGCTCTGGGCCGTCGTCGCGATCGCCGTCGCACACGAGGTGGTGCCGCGCCGCAGCGATGGCGACCCCGACGCGGTCGCCCGGCTCGAGCCGCGCGACGCGGGACGGGGCCGGGGCTAGGACTCGGTCCGCCCGGGTCGGTCCCGTCCGCGCGGGGCCTGGTCCGCCGGGCCTGGTCCGGTGGTCGAGGTGGCCGCGTGCGTTCCGGTGGTTGGGTGGCCGCGCTGCGTTCCGGTGGTTGAGGTGGCCGCGCTGCGTTCCGGTGGTTGAGGTGGCCGCGCCAGCGGCCCTCGAAACCGCGCTGAGACGTTGATGTGGGTCGGGTCGCGGTAGGTGCGGTAGTGGATGACTACCGCTGGCACCGCGACCTCGTGTCGCTCGAGCTCGTAATTGGTTTCGAGGGGTGCTAGCGCACCCACCTCAACCAACGATGTCGTGGCCGCGCTGTGCTCCGGTGGTTGAGGCGGCCGCGCTGTGCTCCGGTGGTTGAGGCGGCCGCGCGGGTACGGCGGGTGGTCGAGCTGGCCGCGCGGGGTGCCGGTGGTTGAGGTGGCCGCGTCAGCGGCCCTCGAAACCACGCCTGGGCATGCCGGTGGCCCCGACACGGTGGTGCTGTGGCGGGGTCGGCGGTGATGGGTGTTGCTAGTCGAGTGGTGTGGTGCCGGTGGAGTCGACGGCGTACCTGAGCCCGTGGGGACTCGTCCACATGTACGTGCCGAGTGGGTCGCGCTGGTAGCACCATCGCCGGTCGGGCGGCCCACTGCCCGGCGGGCTGGTGCCGGTCGGTGATGGGTGGGTCTTGACGCGGTGGTGGCCGCGGCAGAGCGGGGCGAGGTTGTCGGTCGAGGTCTGACCCGCGCCCGGTGACGCGTTCCACCGATACGGCTCGACGTGGTCGAGGTCGAGGCCTCTGGCTGGCCTTCCGCAGTAGGGGAAGACGCAGGTGGGTCGGTCGAGGCGGACCCGCTCAGCGATGCGTTCGGGGACCTCGTAGGCATCGACGGCGACGTGCTCGGCGAGGTCGATGACGGGCTTGACCACGACGTTGGTGCCGGGTGTCCTGCACCAGTCGCGGACCTGGTCGACGGTGATCAGACTGCGGGTGTTCTCGAGGCGGGCGAGGTCGATCCCGGTGCCGCCGGTAGCCGGATCAATCCCGGGCCCGTCGCCGCTGCGGTGGGCGATGATGGCGGCCTCGCTGAGGTGGACGTAGAGCACGACCGCCCGAGCGGGGGTTCGGGTCGAGTCGGCCGGCGCGGCATTGCTGGGCGCGCCACAGGCCGGGTCCACGCCGCCGAGGTCGAGGGCGGTCTGTCTCCGGGCGAGCTCACCCACGGCCATGGACCGGCGGACGTCGAGGTCGGCGTCGCAACCGGCTGCGGCGAGATCGGCCGCGACCCTCTGGACGGCGTCTTGCAGGTCGAGGGCGTCGGCCAGGTCGAGGGTGCCGTGGACGGGGACGACGCCGGTCCACGGTGATGCTGCGTCGACCGGGGTGGTCTCGATGGTGAAGTACCGGCCCGCGTCGGCGTCGGCCCGGTCGAGCTCGGCGTTCTCCGGGTCGAAGCGCGCGATGGCCTCGGCAACGAGCCGCTCGACGGTTGGCATGGTGGCCCGGTGGGCGACGGGGGCGAGATTGCGGTCCACGAAGTCCGCGCCCTCGACCGGGAGGCTGCGGGTCAGGACGGCGATCTTCCGGGCTCGCCACACCGGCAGTGCCCGCTTCTGCGTCGACGGGTCGGCGCCCGCCAGCACGCGGGCCCAGAGGCGGGGAAGTCGGTGGCGCAGCTCGATGGCGTCACCCACGAGTGGGCGACCGGAGGCGACGGAGCGGCCGAGGGCGGCGGAGATCTCGTACAGGCAGAACTCCGACACCAGTGGTGCGCCGGGTCCGCCGAGCTCGAGAAACCGGTCCCCGCCGGGAACGGCATCGGGGTCCTCGTGCCACAGCCCGAGAGGCCCGATGGGGTCACCGACGGTGCCGTCGGTGTGGGCGTCGGCCCAGTCCGCGACCGCGACGAGAGTGGCGACCTCGGCAGCCTGTTGGGCGGCTGCGGCCGCGCGGGCGGAGGCGAGCAGCGCGGTCGTGTCGAGGGCCGGAGGGGCCTCGACGACTGCGGTGCTCGGGTGGTTCATAGGGACAACGCTAGGGGCGACCACCGACAGTTCTCGGTCCAGGAACGGGGCCTGGGGAAAGAAGTTCTGAGAGTTTCGAGGGCGCTCCGATCGTGTTCGCCCGGGACCTCGATCGTGGTTTCGAGGGCCGCTGATGCGGCCACCTCAACCACCGGCGTACTGCGGCCACCTCGGCCACCGTGGTTTCGAGGGCCGCTGACGCGGCCACCTCAACCACCGGGAAGTCCGGCCACCTCGACCACCGGACTCCCGCGGCCCCCTCGACCACAAGGACGAACGGGCGCCCCGGACCGTTTGGGGGTTGGTCCGGGACGCCCGTTCTCGGCCGCGGGGGACGGCCGGCATGGGGGGACGGGTCAGGGCATGATGCGCTTCGCGCCGGCGGCGAAGACGTCCTGGTAGCGCGCGCCGAGCAGCTTGCCGACGGTGTGGAGCGCGTGGGCGTCGGCGCCGATGAGCAGGCGGGGCTGGTTGCGCAGGATGGCGCGGACGATCACGCGACCGGCCTCCTCGGAGGTGGTGCGCGCCAGCTTCTTGTCGAAGAACTTGGTGAGCGTCTCGTGGTCGCCGTCGGCGGTGACGCGGCCGTTGCGCACGATGCCGGTCTTGATGCCGCCGGGGTGGACGGCGGTGACGCCGACCTTGTGCTTGGAGATCAGCATCTCCTCGCGCAGGGCCTCGGTGAAGCCGCGCACGGCGTACTTCGTCGCGTTGTAGAGCGTCTGGCTCGGCATCGAGATCAGGCCGAACAGGGACGAGATGTTGACGACGTGCCCGTCACCGGAGGCGATGAGGTGCGGCAGGAACTCCTTGGTGCCGTTGACGACGCCCCAGAAGTTGATGCCGACGATCCACTCCATCTCCTCGTAGGTCATCTTCTCGAAGTCGCCCGACATCGAGACGCCGGCGTTGTTCATCACGACGTTGACGCGGCCGAACTGCTCGGCCACGGCTCCGGCGTACGTCGCCACGGCGTCGCGGTCGGACACGTCGAGGCGGTCGGAGCGCACGGCCCGCGCCCCGGCGGCCTTGACCAGCTCGACGGTCTCGGCGAGACCGGCCTCGTTGACGTCGGAGATGGCGAGGTGCGCGCCTCGACCGGCCACGTTGACGGCGGTGGCGCGTCCGATGCCGGAACCGGCACCGGTGATCACCACGACCTTGTCGTCCAGGGTCTTCATGCGGGCACGACCTCTCGCTCGGTGGGGGTGCCGGGGGTGGGGCCCGACGGGGTGGTGGGCTCCGGGACGGGGCCGGTCACACGGTAGGCACGGGTGTCGAACCGCGAGAGGCCCAGCCGGAAGTTGAAGGTGGAGCGCGGCCACAGGGTGGTGTTGCGGCCGTGCTCGTCGAGGTACCAGCTCGCGCAGCCGCCGGTGCTCCACACGGTGCGGCCCATGCGCTTGTGCAGGCTGTGGTTCCACTCGGCCTGGGCGTCGGGCCGGGGCTCGATGGCGGCGTACGAGTTGTGGGCCATCACGCGCAGGGCGTCACGGATGTAGGCGACCTGCGACTCGATGATGAACACCATCGACGAGTGGCCCAGCCCCGTGTTGGGTCCGACGACCTGGAACAGGTTGGGGAAGCCGGCGATGGTGGTGCCGCGGTAGGCCTGCATGCCCGACTCGGCCCACGTGTCCGCCAGCGTGCGGCCCTCGCGGCCCACGATGTGGTGGGCGATGGGCTGGTCGGTGGTGTGGAAGCCGGTGGCCACGACGAGCACGTCGATCTCGCGCTCGGTGCCGTCGGCGGTGACGACGCCGGTCGGGGTGATCCGGGCGATGCGGTCGGTCACGAGCTCGGTGTTGTCGGCGGCGAGCGCCGGGTAGTACGCGTTCGAGATCAGCACCCGCTTGCACCCGAACTTGAAGTCGGGCGTGACCTTGCGGCGCAGCTCGGGGTCGTCGATCGCCTTGCGGATGTTGGCCTTCGCCAGCAGCTCGGCGGGCTTCGCGATGTCGGGCGCCACCGTGAAGGCGGGCACGTAGGTCTCGCGGCCCCAGTAGATCGCCGTGCGGTAGAGCTTCTGCAGGCCCGGGACGGTGCGCAGCGCGAGCCGCTCGAACGCCGGGTAGGTGCGGTCGTGGCGCGGCATCACCCAGGGCGCGGTGCGCTGGTAGACGTCGAGGTGGCCCGCGACCTTCTGCAGCTCGGGCACGATCTGGATGGCCGAGGCCCCCGTGCCGATCACCGCGATGCGCTTGCCGGCGAGGTCGACGTCGTGGTTCCAGCGGGCCGAGTGGAAGATCTCGCCGCCGAACGCGTCGATGCCCTCGATGTCCGGCAGCTTCGGCTCCGACAGGCCGCCGGCGCCGGACACGAGCACGTCGGCCGTCAGCTCGCCCGCGGAGGTGCGGACCTTCCAGCGGGCGACCGAGGCGTCCCACTCGGCGTGGTCGACGGTCGTGGCGAAGCGGAAGCGGTCGAGGACGCCGGAACGCTCCGCGACGCCGTCGAGGTAGGCCTTGATCTCGGGCTGCGCCGAGAACGAGCGCGACCAGTTGTTCGGCGCGAAGGAGAAGCTGTAGAGCTGGCTCGGCACGTCGCAGGCGGCACCCGGGTAGGTGTTGTCGCGCCACGTGCCGCCGACCGAGTCGCCCTTGTCGACCACGAGGAAGTCGCGGCCGTCCTCGTCCAGGCCGATGGCCGTGGCGAGACCCGCGAACCCGGCGCCGACGACGAGGACGTCGACGTGGGCGGGCAGGGGCCCGGTGTGCCCGGGGGAGCCGGCGTGGCTGCCGGTCGTCGTCGAGTTGCTCATGGGGGCAACCGTGACACGCTGTTGAATCCAAGTCAATAGCCAATTGGAACGACGTTCAGTAGGGTGCTGCCATGACTGTCACGAGCGGTTCGGCCGGCGGGGGACGCGTGCGCCTGGACCCGGCGGAGCGTCGCGAGCAGCTGCTCGACCTCGGGGTCGAGCTCCTCTCGACGCGCGACCTCGACGAGCTCTCGATCGACCTGCTGGCCGAGAAGGCCGGCATCTCGCGCGGGCTGCTCTACCACTACTTCGGCAACAAGCAGGAGTTCCACGAGGCCGTCGTGCGCCGCGCCGCGGACGCCCTCATCGCCGTCACCGCCCCCGTCGCGGAGGGCGACATGGGCACCCGCCTGCTCGTCTCCCTCGACCGCTACCTCGGCTTCGTCGAGGAGAACCACCGCGGCTACGTCTCGCTCAAGCGCGCCGCCAACGGCAGCAACTCCGTCATGCGCGAGATCTACGAGGAGGCGCGCGCGGCGCTGACCGACCGCATCTTCGACACCGCCGGCGCCGACGGCCTCGCCGAGTTCGGCGTCGTCGACTCGCCCGCGGTCCGCATGATGGTGCGCGGATGGGCGGTGCTCGTCGAGGACGTCGTCATCCACTGGGTCGAGGACCCGGTCGGCATCTCCCGCGACGACCTGCTCGCCTCGCTCGCCGCGATGCTCGCGCACGTGGCGATCAGCGCGCCGCCCGTCGCCCCGGCGGCGACCCCGCCGACCTCGACGACCCCGCCGACCTCGACGAACCCCGAGGCCTGAGCCCGTGTCCTGGCAGATGCGCGCCGTCGGCGCCCTCATGCGCGCCACCCGCAAGCGCCGCTTCGCCGACCCCGAGGGCGGCGCCGCCCTGCTCGAGCGCCCCAAGGGCGACCCGACGCCCCCGGCACGGATCACCCGCCGCCTGCTCGCGACCAGCGAGACCGTCGACGGCTTCTGCGTGCACACCCTGCGCCGGTACGGCGCGCCCCGCCGCCCGCGGCCCGTGGTCGTCTACCTGCACGGCGGGGCCTACGTCAGCGAGATCGTCCGCCAGCACTGGGACGTCGTCGCCGGTCTGGTCGACGCGCTCGACGTCGAGGTCCAGGTGCCGATCTACGGCCTGGCGCCGCAGCACACCGCCGCCGAGGCGCGCTCCCTCGTCGCGACGGTCCTGGACCGGCTGCGGGCCGAGGGGCGTCCGGCGTACCTGGTCGGGGACTCGGCCGGCGGTGGCCTCGCGCTCGTCGCGTCCCAGCAGGAGGCGGCCCGGCACGGGGAGGGCTCGCCCGTCGTCGGCCTCACCGTGCTCGCGCCCTGGCTCGACCTCTCGATGGTCAACCCGGGCATCGACGCCGTCGAGGCGGTCGACCCGTGGCTGGCCCGCGCCGCCCTGCGCGAGGTCGCCCGGGTCTGGGCGGACGGGACGCCGCTCGACGACGCGCTCGTCAGCCCGCTCTTCGGCGACGTCGCAGGTCTCCCGCCCGTCGACCTGTGGGTCGGCACGCGCGACATCACCCAGCCCGACTGCCGCCTGCTGGCGCGGCGGATCCAGGACGCCGGGGGCGTGGTGCGCCACCACGAGGTGGAGGGCGCGATCCACGTCTTCCCGCTGCTGCCTGTGCCCGAGGGGCGCGCCGCGCTCCGCGAGATCCACGCGCACCTGCGGTCCGTCCTGGGCTGAACCCGGCCGCGACCGCGTTGCTTGTTGTCGATCTGACAACTACTGTCGCGGGGGTGTTCACCAGCGACTTCCCGATCTTCTACGTCACCGTCGACGTGGTGCTCTTCGCGGTGCGCGAGGGCCGGCTCGAGGTGCTGGTGGTACGCCGGGGCGAGGCGCCGCACGAGGGTCGCTGGGCGCTGCCCGGCGGGTTCGTCGGTGACGACGAGGAGCTGCTGGACGCCGCCCGCCGCGAGCTGGTCGAGGAGACCGGCATCGCCGGCGAGGGCCTGGCCCTGGAGCAGCTGAAGACGTTCGGCGCCCCCGACCGCGACCGCCGCCCGCACCGCGTCGTCAGCGTCGCCTACCTCGCGGTGACGCCGAACGCCGAGCTGCCGACCGCCGGCAGCGACGCCCGCGAGGCGGAGTGGCGGCCCGTCGACGACGTGACGGGCCACCTCGCCTTCGACCACGACGAGATCCTCGCCGAGGCGCGCGCCCGGGTGGCGTCGAAGCTGGAGTACACCCGCCTCGCCGCCTCCTTCCTGCCGCCCACCTTCACGATCGCGCAGCTGCGCGGCGTCTACGAGGCGGTGTGGGGCCTGGCGATCGACCCGGGCAACTTCCAGCGCAAGCTGCGCGCCGCCACCGACTTCCTCGCCTCGACGGGGGAGTCGGTCAAGCCCGCCGGCGGGCGGGGTCGCCCCGCCGAGGTGTTCCGCGCGATCGGCGAGCCCTTCGAGGCGCTCGCCGTGCCGGTGCCGCGCAGCTCCATGTGAGGTCGGGTCAGACCGGTTCGTCGCGGGGCAGCAGGGCGGCGTACTCGACGAGGGCGCGGCCGTAGAGCGGCACGGCCGGGGCGTGGTCGGTGAGCACGAGGCGCAGCGCGTCGCTGCGGCGGCCCAGGTCGTGGAGCGTCAGGGCGAGGAACGCGCGGGCGGCGGGGCCGAGCCGCTCGTCGTCCGTGAGCGGCTCGAGCAGCGCGACCGCCTCGTCGAACCGGCCGACGTTGCGCAGGGTGCTGGCGAGCTGCACGGTGGCGTAGCCCTGCCGCTCCGGGTCCAGCCCGGTCGCGAGGGCGGCCCGGTAGTGCGGGATGGCCGCGTGCTCCTCGCCCAGCATGTCGTGCAGCGAGGCGCGCTCGAACGCGGCGGCCGCGTCGCCCTCCGGCCGTTCGACCAGCAGCGGTTCGAGGGCGGCCCAGGCGGCCTCGGGGTGCGCGTCGTCCGCGCCCGCCCAGAACGCCGCGACGCGGTCGTCCCACGAGGCGTCGGGGTGGCGGGTGTGGTCGGTCGGCACCCGCCCCACCCTAGGCGGGCGGGTGCCGGACCGCGGGTGCCGGACCGCGGGTGCCGGACCTGGCGGCGCCTCAGGCGCCGGTGACGACCGCCTCGAGCTGGTCGAGGCCCCAGGCGAGGTCCTCCTCGGAGACGACGAGCGGCGGCGCGAGCCGGATCGTGGAGCCGTGGGTGTCCTTGGCCAGGACGCCGCGGGCCATCAGCGCCTCGCAGACCGCGCGGCCGGTGCCGACGGCGGGGTCGACGTCGACGCCGGCCCACAGCCCGCGGGTGCGCACGGCGAGCACGCCGCGCCCGACCAGGCCCTCGAGCCGGGTGCGCAGCAGCACGCCGAGCTTCTCCGAGCGCTCCTGGTACTCACCCGTGGCGAGCATCTCGACGACCTTCGTCGCGACGGCGCAGGCGAGCGCGTTGCCGCCGAAGGTGGAGCCGTGCTGGCCCGGGTGGAGCACGCCGAGCACGTCGCGGTCGGCCACGACGGCCGAGACCGGGACGATGCCGCCGCCCAGCGCCTTGCCGAGCACGTAGAGGTCGGGCACGACCTCCTCGTGGTCGCAGGCGAAGGTGCGGCCCGTGCGGCCCAGGCCGGACTGGATCTCGTCGGCGGCGAAGAGCACGTTGTGGCGCCGCGTGATCTCGCGGACCTCGCGCAGGTAGCCGGTGGGGGGCAGCACGACGCCGCCCTCGCCCTGGATGGGCTCGAGCAGGACGGCGACCGTGTTCGGCGTGATGGCGGCCTCGAGGGCCGCGGCGTCGCCGTACGGCACCTGGGTGAAGCCGGGGGCGAACGGCCCGAAGCCGTCGCGGGCGTCGGGGTCGTCGGAGAAGCCGACGATCGTCGTGGTGCGGCCGTGGAAGTTGCCGCCGGCGACGATGATCTCGGCGGAGTCGACGGCGACGCCCTTGATGTCGTAGCCCCACTTGCGGCAGACCTTGATGGCGGTCTCGACGGCCTCGGCGCCGGTGTTCATCGGCAGCACGAGCTCCTTGCCCGTGAGGTCGCCGAGCGCGGCGCAGAAGGCACCGAACTGGTCGTGCACGAACGCGCGGCTCGTCAGCGTCAGCTTGTCGAGCTGGGCGTGCGCGACGGCGACGAGGTCGGGGTGGCCGTGGCCGAAGTTGAGCGCGGAGTAGCCGGCCAGCATGTCGAGGAAGCGGTTGCCGTCGACGTCGGTCATCCAGGCGCCCTCGGCGTGGGCGACCACCACCGGCAGCGGGTGGTAGTTGTGCGCGGTGCGCTCCTGCGCCTGCTGGAAGTAGGCCTGGCTGCGCGGCGCGTCGCCGTCCTGTGCTGCGGGCCGGGTGGTCCCGGGGGTGGTCGGCTCGGTCAGGGTGCCGGTCATGCTCGCCTCCTCGTGGTCGTCGGGCGTGCGGTCCTGTCCCGCTCGGCGGCTCCGAGATGGATTGTCAGACAATCGGCCCGTCGGACAGGGTAGCCCCCCTCTGCGGGAGCGCCACCTCCACCGTGGTGGCTCCCGGCGCACTTCTCAAACCGACGCGGCCACCGTGCGCCTCGGCGATGGCCCGCACGAGCGCCAGGCCCAGGCCGGAGGAGTCCCCGCGCGTGCGCGCCCCGTCGCCGCGCACGAACCGGTCGAAGGCGTGGTCGGCGATGGCGGGCGGGAACCCGGGGCCGTCGTCGGCCACGCGCAGCAGCACCACCGCGTCCCCGTCGTGCTCCTCGGTCGCCGCCGCCACCGTGACGGTGGTGCCGGCGGGGGTGTAGCGGCGCGCGTTCGTCAGCAGGTTGCTCACGACCTGGTGCAGGCCGTGGGCGTCGCCGGTGACCTCGACGACCTCGTCGGGCAGGTCGAGGCGCCAGTGGTGCTCGGGGGCCAGCACCTGGGCGTCGGCCACCGCCTCGAGCAGCAGCCGCGTCAGGTCGACGGGCTCGTGGGCCATCGGGCGGCCCGCGTCGAGGCGGGCGAGCAGCAGCAGGTCCTCGACCAGGCGCCGCATGCGGCCCGACTCGCCCTCGACCTTCGCGAGCGCGGTGCGGGCCGCGTCGGCGTCGTCGGGGCGGCGGCGGGCCAGCTCGGCGTACCCCACGATCGTGGCCAGCGGCGTGCGCAGCTCGTGGGAGGCGTCGGCGACGAACTGGCGCACCTGCTGCTCGCTGCGGTGCCGCGCCGCGATGGCGTCGTCGACGTGCGCGAGCAGGGTGGCGAGAGCGGCGCCCACCTGGCCGACCTCGGTCGCCTCGTCCGTCAGGTACGCCGGCACGCGCCCGCGCAGGTCGACCTCGCCCTCGGCGAGGGGCAGGGTCGCGACCTCGTGGGCCGTCGCGGCGACGGCGCGCAGGGGCCGCAGCTGCCGGCGTACCACCACCGACGCGGCCGCGCCGGCGAGGAGGACCGCGGCGAGCCCGATGAGCAGCTCGTAGAGCACGAGGGAGGCGACGGCGTCGTCGACCCGCTCGGTCGGCAGGCCGGACACGACCACGGACCCGTCGGCGCGGGAGGTGGCGACGACGCGGTAGGAGCCGAGGGCGGGGAGGTCGACGGCGTGCACGTCGCCGTCGGCGGGCACGTCGGCGAGCCGGTCGAGGGCGGTGGTGGACAGCACGCGCTCCCCGCAGACCTCCTCGGTGAGCACGACGCCCTCGCTCGCTGCGGCGGCGTCGTAGAGCTGCGCGAAGAGCGTGCCGGGGCCGCGGCTGCCGGGCACGAACCGGTCGCCGCACGGGCCGTCGGCGGGGTCGCCGTCCGGACCCTGGGGCACGGGGCCGCCCGCCCGCTGGGCGAGCGAGCGCACCTCGCCGTCGAGCTGGCCCGTGAGGTCGCCCCGCATCGCCAGCGTGGTCGCGGCGCCGATGGCGAGGGCCAGGAGCGTGGTCAGCAGCACCGTCGTGGCGACGAGCCGCGCGGTCAGCGTGGCCAGCCGGCGGCGCCGGGGAGCGGCCCCGCCCGGTGCGGCGGGCCGGTCCGGTGCGTCGGGCACGGTCAGTCCGCCGGCTTCAGCACGTAGCCCGCGCCGCGCATGGTGTGGATCATCGGGGCGCGCCCGGCGTCGATCTTCTTGCGCAGGTAGGAGATGTAGAGCTCCACCACGTTGGCCTGGCCGCCGAAGTCGTAGTTCCACACCCGGTCGAGGATCTGCGCCTTGCTCAGCACCCGGCGGGGGTTGCGCATGAGGAAGCGGAGCAGCTCGAACTCGGTCGCCGTCAGCGTGACCTCGTCGCCGCCGCGGCGCACCTCGTGGCTGTCCTCGTCGAGGCTGAGGTCGCCGACGACGAGCACGTTCTCGCGCTCCGCCGCCCGGGCGCCGGCCCGGCGCAGCAGGGCGCGCAGCCGCGCGACGACCTCCTCGAGCGAGAACGGCTTCGTCACGTAGTCGTCGCCGCCGGCCGTCAGGCCCGCCACGCGGTCCTCGACGGCGTCGCGCGCGGTGAGGAAGAGGACGGGGACCGCGGCGTCGGTGGCGCGCATCCGGCGCAGCACCTCGAGGCCGTCGAAGTCGGGCAGCATCATGTCGAGCACCACGACGTCGGGGTCCATCGCGCGCGCCGCGGCCACGGCGGTGCTGCCCGTGTGGGCCATGCGGGTCTCGAAGCCCTCGTAGCGCAGCGCCATCGACACGAGCTCGGCGAGGTTCACCTCGTCGTCGACGACCAGCACGCGCAGCGGCGAGCCGTCGGGGCGGGTCAGGTCCATGCCCCCGACTGTGCCGCAGCCACCTGTGCGTTTCCTGTGGGCGCGCTGGGTGTCCGCCAGGGGTGTCGGCCGGGTGTCGGGGCCGGGTGTCCGCCTGGGTGTCGGGGGAGCGCCCGTGGGGTACCGAGCGGCCCGTGACCCCACCCGCCTCGGTCCCCGCCCTCGTCGCGCTCACCGTCTGGCGGCTCGTCGTCGCCGGGGTCGCGCTCACCGGCTTCCTCACCGCCACCGCCGAGTTCGGCGGCGACGCCTGGCAGGGCCTGAGCCAGCTGGCGAGCCTGGTCGCGGCGGTGGTCTACCTGACGCTCGCCGCCTACCCGGCGACCGTCGGGTTCCGCCGCGACGAGCCGCGCTCGTCGTGGGTGCGCGGGGCGCTGCTCGTCGTGCTGCTGCTCGTGGGCGGCTCGTGGTTCGCGCTGCTCGGCGGCGCGGTGGACACGACGTGGTCGCTGCTGGAGCACCTCGTGACGCCGCTGCTCGTGCTCGTCGACTACCTCGTCGTGGGGCGCGGGCAGCGGGAGGCGCGCTGGTGGCACCCGCTGACGTGGCTGCTGCCGCCGCTGGCCTACCTGGTCTTCTACTACGCGGCCGGGCTCGACATCTACGGCTTCCTCGACCCGTCGTCGTCGGCCTTCGTGCCCACGCTCGCCGGGATGCTGGTGGGCGTGCTCGCGCTGGGCTACCTGCTCGTGGGGTACGGCGTGCTGCGGCGCGGGCGCTGAGCCCACGCGCAGCCCGGACACACCCCGGGCAGCTGATCCCGTTCGTGGTGGCAGCGCCACGGAAAGCCTGGCGCTGCTACCACGAACGGGCCAGGAGCGAGCGACGACAGGGAACCCGTTCGCGCCGCTGGGGTCCGTCGGGGAGAATGGGCGGGCTGTGCGCATCGACTACCCACCCCAGCTGCCGGTCTCGGCGCGACGCGAGGACATCGCGGCCGCGATCCGCGACCACCAGGTCGTCATCGTCGCCGGCGAGACGGGCTCCGGGAAGACGACCCAGCTGCCGAAGATCTGCCTCGAGCTGGGGCGCGGGCAGGCGAGCGAGCACGTCGGTCGCGACGGCCGCACCCGCCGCCGCGGCGGCCTGATCGGCCACACCCAGCCGCGCCGGATCGCGGCGCGCGCCGTGGCGGAGCGCATCGCGGAGGAGACGGGCACCGAGCTCGGCGACCTCGTCGGCTACCAGGTGCGCTTCACCGACAAGACCTCCCGCAGCAGCCGCGTGAAGCTGATGACGGACGGCATCCTGCTGGCGGAGCTGCAGCGCGACCGCGACCTGCGCCGCTACGACACGATCATCATCGACGAGGCCCACGAGCGGAGCCTCAACATCGACTTCCTGCTCGGCTACCTGCGCCGCCTGCTGCCGCGGCGCCCCGACCTCAAGCTCATCATCACGTCGGCGACCATCGACCCCGAGCGCTTCGCGGCCCACTTCGCCGACCGCTCCGGCAAGCCGGCGCCGATCATCGAGGTGTCGGGCCGCACCTTCCCCGTCGAGGTCCGCTACCGCCCCCTCATGGAGACGCCGGAGGACGACGAGGACGGCGAGGTCATCGTCCGCGACCAGACCGAGGCGATCGTCGACGCGGTGAAGGAGCTGTCCGCGGAGGGCCCCGGCGACGTGCTGGTCTTCCTGCCGGGCGAGCGGGAGATCCGCGACACCGCCGAGGCGCTGGGCGACCTCGCGAAGGTGCAGGGCCCGCGCGGCGTCGACGTGCTGCCCCTCTACTCCCGGTTGTCGTCGGCGGAGCAGCACCGCGTGTTCTCCCCGAGCGGGTCGCGGCGCCGCGTCGTGCTCGCCACCAACGTCGCCGAGACGTCGCTGACGGTGCCGGGGATCCGGTACGTCGTGGACTCCGGCGTCGCGCGCATCTCGCGGTACTCGGCACGCACGAAGGTGCAGCGCCTCCCGATCGAGCCGATCAGCCAGGCGAGCGCCGCCCAGCGCTCCGGTCGCTGCGGGCGCGTGGCCGAGGGCATCGCGATCCGCCTCTACTCGGAGGAGGACTTCGAGTCCCGCCCCGAGTTCACCGACCCGGAGATCCTCCGCACCAACCTGGCGAGCGTCATCCTCCAGATGACCAGCCTCGGCCTCGGCGACATCGCGCGCTTCCCGTTCGTCGAGCCGCCGGACCGCCGCAACGTCACGGCCGGCACGCAGCTGCTCGAGGAGCTCGGGGCGCTGGCTGGCGTCGTACCCGACGAGGGCGCGGAGCGCCCCCGCGGCGAGGCGCCGAAGCACCAGCTCACCGACGTCGGCCGCCGCCTGGCCCGCCTGCCGATCGACCCGCGCCTGGCCCGCATGATCATCGAGGCCGAGCGCCTGGGCTGTGTGCGCGAGGTCGTCGTCATCGCCGCCGCGCTCAGCCTGCAGGACCCCCGCGAGCGCCCCGCCGAGCAGCAGGCGCAGGCCGACCAGGCCCACGCCCGCTTCAAGCACGAGTCGGGCGACTTCCTCACGTGGCTCAACCTGTGGCGCCACCTCAAGCGCCAGCAGCGCGACCTGTCGGGCAGCGCGTTCCGCCGGATGTGCAAGGCGGAGTTCCTCAACTACCTGCGCGTGCGGGAGTGGCAGGACTTCGAGTCCCAGCTGCGCCAGGTCTGCAAGGAGATGGGCGTCGAGATCGGCACGCCCGCCGACGAGCCCGACGCCGACGGCATCCACCAGGCGCTGCTGTCGGGCCTGCTGTCGCAGATCGGGCTGCTCGAGGAGCGCGAGGACGGCACCCGCGCCAAGGAGCGGCAGAAGGGCCGGCGCCCGGGCCCGCGGGAGTACCTCGGCGCGCGCGGCACCCGCTTCGCGATCTTCCCCGGCAGCGTCCTCAAGGGCCGCAACCCCCCGTTCGTCATGGCCGCCGAGCTCGTCGAGACCGGCCGGCTGTGGGCGCGCCAGGCCGCCGCCATCGACCCCGCGTGGGCCGAGCGGGCGGGCGCGCACCTGGTGAAGCGCACCTACTCCGAGCCCCGCTGGTCGAAGAAGCGGGGCAGCGCCGTCGCGAACGAGCGCGTGACGCTGTACGGCGTGCCGCTCGTCGCCGACCGCACGATCCAGCTGGGCCGCGTCGACGCGCCGCTGGCGCGCGAGCTGTTCCTGCGCCACGCCCTCGTGCTCGGCGAGTGGGGCGCCGCGGAGACCGGGCGCCACACGTTCCTCGTGGAGAACCAGCGGCTGCTCGCCGAGGCCGAGGAGCTGGAGCACCGGGCGCGGCGCCGCGACATCGTGGTCGACGAGGAGACGCTGCTGGAGTTCTACGACGCCCGCGTGCCCGCGAGCGTCGTCAGCGCCGCCCACTTCGACCAGTGGTGGAAGCGCGAGCGGCAGAAGCGTCCCGACCTGCTCGTCTTCGACCCGTCGATGCTCACGCACTCCTCGGCCGAGGAGATCCGGGCGCACGACTACCCCGAGCAGTGGAGCGCCACGGGTGCCGGCGGCGGGCACCTGACGTTCCCCATCAGCTACCACTTCGAGCCGGGCGCGGCCGACGACGGCCTGACGATCGACGTGCCGCTGGCCTCGCTCAACCAGCTGGAGCCCGGCGACTTCTCGTGGAACGTGCCGGGGCTGCGCGAGGAGCTGGTGACCGCGCTCATCCGCTCGCTGCCGAAGAACCTGCGCACCTCGCTGGTGCCCGCGCCCGACCACGCGCGCCGCTTCCTCGCCGAGACGCCGCCGGGGGAGGAGCCGCTGCTCGACGCCCTGGAGCGCTACGCCCGCTCGACGACGGGCGCGATCATCCCGCGCGACGCGTGGAACTGGTCGAAGGTCGCCCCGCACCTGCGGCCCACCTTCCGCGTCGTCGACGAGACCGGCGGGGAGGTGTCGCGCGGCAAGGACCTCGCGGGCCTCGCCGAGCCCCTGCGCCCCTCGCTCGAGCAGGCCATCGCCGACGTCGCCGCCGACGCCGGCCAGACCGTCACCGGCGCCACCACCTGGGTCTTCGGCGCGATCGAGTCGTCCTTCACCCAGCAGCGCGCGGGCCACGAGGTGCGCGGCTTCCCGACGCTCGACGACGAGGGCGCCTCGGTCGCGCTGCGGGTCGTCGGCTCGAAGGACGAGCAGGAGGCCCGCCACCGCCTCGGCGTGCGACGCATCCTGCTCCTCGCGCTGGACGAGACCGAGCCGGGGCTGCTCAAGCGGGTCGCCGACGGGCTGTCGACGACCGACAAGCTGGGGCTCGTGGGCTCGCCGTACTCCTCGACCGCGGAGCTGCTGGAGGACTGCCGCGCCGCCGTGGTCGGCGAGGCCGTCGACGCGCGGCCCGCGGTGCGGGACGAGGCGGCGTACGACGCGCTGCTCGCCGCCGTGCGCACCGACCTGGAGCCGCGGGTGCGCGGCGTCGTCGCCGACGTGGGGCGGGCGCTCGCCGCCCACCGCGCCGTCGACAGGCGCCTCACCGGCCGCGCCGACATGCACCTGCTGACCTCCCTGACCGACCTGAAGGCCCAGCTCGCGCGGCTCGTCGGGCCCGGCTTCGTGGGCGAGGCGGGGCCGGCGCAGCTGCGCCGCTACCCGACGTACCTGCGGGCGATGGAGGAGCGCCACGAGCGCCTCGTCACCGGCGGCGCCACGGCGCTCTCGCGCGACCGGCAGCTGATGGCGCAGATCGGCGACCTGCAGGCCGCGTGGGCGCACCAGGTGGCGGCGCTGCCCGCGGGCCGCCCGCCGGGCGCGGCGCTGCGCACGGTGCGGTGGCTGCTGGAGGAGTACCGCGTCTCGCTGTGGGCGCAGCAGCTCGGCACGGCGGTGCCCGTCAGCGACGCCCGCATCCGCAAGGCCCTCGCGGGCTGAGCGCCCGCCTGCCGGTCATGTCCCCGCACGACCGCGTGCCCGGGCCACGATCTTCTCCAGCTCGGCGAGGTAGGCGCCGAACGCCACCCGCCCCTCGTCGGTCAGCTCGACGACCCGCCCGCGTCGGTCCTTCTCGCTCTTCACCACGCGCACCACGCCGGCCCGGGCGAGCTGGGTGAGGTGCTTGGAGAGCGCCGAGTCGGTGGTGCCGAGGGACTCGCGCAGGAACGCGAAACGCACGTTGTCGGCGGGCGAGAGCAGCGACAGGATCGCGAGCCGTGCCGGCGTGTGCAGGAACTCGTCGAGCCTCACGACCGGGGGCGGATCGGCCGACGCCTCGAGCAGCGCCTGCTCGTCTGCCTGCTCGTCTGCCTGCTCGTCGGCTGCCCGCTCGTCGATGCCGTCGCCCACGGTCAGGACCGCGCGATCATGCGGGAGTAGCAGGGCCGCGCGACCGCCAGCAGGACGACGGCGGCCGCGAGCCCGCCGATCGTGTTCGGCACCGGCAGTTCAGCGGCACGTGCCGGGAACTGCACGAGCACGTACGCCGCGAGGGCGACCACGAGGCTGCCCGCGAAGAGGCCGACCCGACGCTGGTCGGCACCGGACGTGCGCGCCTTCACGGCGGACCGGCCGAACGACGCCGACCAGAAGAAGACGAACACGGCGATCAGCCAGACCATGTCGGCGTCGACCACGATGCCCGTCCCGACCGCGAGGCCGGCCAGGCTCCCGGCGATCGACCAGCTCGCCGCGCGAGCGGACGTGCGCTCCAGCTGTCGGTGCTCCTGCAGCCGGGCGGCTGCCTCCTGGTGGTCCATGGCGACTCCTCCGAGCTCGTCGTCCGTTTCTGTCCTGAGAGGAAACTATCTGATAGTTGCCTCGTCGGCAAGAATCTCCGCCGCCGACGTTCCTCCCCGCGCCCGTCCTAGGCTGGAGCGATGACCGAGCAGCCGCGCCCGCACCACCGCCCGACCCGGCCCGGCTCCGCGTTCTTCGAGGCGCGGAACGGGGGCCCGGACCCCGCCGAGCTGACCGCCGCCGCCGACCGTGCGGCGAACCTCCTGGTGCGCGGCGCCGCCGCCACCGACGACAGCACGCTCGCCGACCGCGTCGTGCGGCTCGCCGACACCGAGGGCCTCGAGACCCTCGCCGAGCTGTGGTCCGGCGCCGGCGCGGACACCTTGTCGGGGTGCCTGTGGCGCCTCTACGCGCTGCGCTCGTGGGTGTACGCCGACCCCGTCGGCGCCGCGCGGCAGTTCGACGCCGGGCGCCTGCGCGCCCCCCTGGCCCGCGTCGTCGCCGGCGTCTCGGAGCCCCCGGGCCCCGACGAGCTGCGCCGGATGATCGACGAGGTGCTGCGCGGCATCGCGGAGCGCGAGTTCGCCGACGTGCTGCTGCGCGCCGCCGCCTTCGCCCGCGTCGTGGCCGTCGGTCGCGCCGCGCTCGACGGGGCCGAGGACGAGACCGAGCGCGTGCTCGCCCTCTCGGAGCAGCTCGAGCACGCCGGGCACCTCGAGCTCGCCGGCACCCTCGCGTGACCACAGCCTGAGCACCGCCCCTCCCGCCAGGCAGGTGGGGGAGGGCTCAGAGCGGCGTCAGCTCGGTGATGGTCCAGGTCGACCCGTCCCGCTCGGCGACGACGGCCAGCTGGGCGGCGGAGACGGTACTCTCCTCGTCCGTGGCCCGCGTGCTCGTCTGGTCGAGGAACACCAGCGCCCGCGCGGTGTCGCCCGTCAGCTCGCGCACGGCGACCGACTGCACCCGCGCCGAGAGCACCAGCTCTTGGTCGGGGGCGCGCTCGGCGAGGCCGGCGTACAGCGTGTCGAACTCCTCGCGGGCCGCGCCCGTGAGCAGCGCGTCGGCGGCCGCGGTGGTCGCCTCGGGCGTGGCGTGGTCGTAGCTGAGCACCTTGCCCAGCCCCTGCGTCAGCGCGGCCTGCACCTCGGCGGTCGTGGGGGCGTCGACGAGCGCGGTGTTCTCCGCCGACGGGGTCGAGCGCACCTCGTCGGCCTGCACGAGGCCGACGACGCCGAACGCGGCGAGCGCGGCGGCGACGACCCAGGGGGCGCCGCGGCGCACGAGGGAGGGGACGGCGCTCACAGCGTCACCGCCACCTGCTGCAGGTCCTCCAGCAGCCACTCGTCGTCGACGAGCCGGAGGTCCGCGGCGAAGCGGTTGCGCTTCACCGTCGGCTCGGCGCCCGGGGCGTCGAGCTCGGCGACGCTCACCTCGACCGACACCAGCACGGTGGCGGTCGGCCCGTCGAGCTCCAGCACGGCGGCGTCGACGACGCGGCCCACCGAGGTGCTGCCGATGTCGGTGAGCATCTCGCGGTTCGTGTCGTCCACCCCCGTCACCTGGTCGTGCAGCAGGCCCGTGGTCGCCTCGCCCCACGCCTCGAGCCCCGCGTCGACGTCGGCGCCGTCGAGGGTCGTGAGCGTGGCGACGTGCGTGCGGGCCGCGATGAGCGCGGCGTCGCGCTGCGCCGCGCGGTCCAGGTCGGGGTCGTGCTCGGCGTGCCACCAGGCGCGCCCACCCACCACCGCCAGCGCGAGCGCGGCGACGACGACCACCCACGGCAGCGCGGCGAGCAGCCGCTCCCGCCGGCCGCGCGGCGCGGCGGCAGTGGTGCCTCCCGCGGAGCCCGCGGCGGGCTCCGCCGCCTCCCGGTCGGTGCCCCGGCCGGTGTCCTGGCCGGTTCCCTCGTCGATCTCCCGGTCCGTCCCGAGGTCGGTGTCCACGGTCACTCGCTTCCTCCCAGCAGGTCCTGCAGCGTGGTGGCGTCGCGCACCACGACGCCACGGGCGGCCTCGCCCGCGCGGGCCGGGTCCGCGATCTCGTCCAGGTTCGGCGGCACCGCACGGGGGCCGCGCACGTTGCTGCCGCCGCCGGTCACCGCGCACCCCGCCTCGGTGTTGAAGGGGGTGCCGCCGGTCGTGTCGAGCCCGGGCCGGCGGGTGGTGGCCTCGTAGCCGGTGGTGCACGGCAGGGGGTCGGCGAAGGTCGTCAGCAGCGAGAGCTGCAGGCTGCCGGACCCGGCGACGACCCAGCCGGCGCTGACGGCCTCGGGCAGCCGGATCATCACGTCCTCGACCCCGGCGGAGTTGACGCCGAACACCGACGCGGGCGTCACGAGGTTGCCGAGCAGCACCCCGAGGGACGGGCCGACCTCGCTCACCAGCTGCTGCACCTGCGTCGCCGCGGGCGGTACGGCGGAGATCAGCGCCCGCAGGTCGGTGTCGGAGGTCCGCAACGTCTCGGACAGCAGCTCGAGGTCGGCGCTGAACCCGCGGATGCTGTCCGCGGAGGCCAGCTGGGTGTCGAGCACCGTGGCCGAGTTCTCGATGAGGCGGGTCGTGACGAGGAAGTTGGCGTCCGCCGTGCGCGCCCACTCCAGCGAGGTGTCGACGAGCTGGGCGACGTCGTCGCTGACGCCGCGCGAGGCGAGGTAGCCCTCGTCGATCACGGTGCGCAGCGAGTCCTCGGGCACCGAGGCGACGAAGTCGCGGCCCGAGCGCAGCACCCCGTCGAACGACGGCGGCACGGTCGCGTCGGTGGCGTCGACCCGGTCGCCGGCGGCGAGCACCTCGTCCCCGGCGCCCTCCGCGCCGCGCAGGTCGAGGTACTGCTCGCCGATGGCCGAGCGGTTGGCCACCGTGACGTCGAGGTCGGCGGGCAGCTCGGGGCCGTCGTGGTCGAGCACGACGACGGCCTCCGTGCCGTCGTCGGTGACCCGCAGCTCCTCGACCTTGCCGACCTGCACGCCGCGGTAGGTGACCTCGCTGCCTTCGAAGAGCCCCGAGGCGTCGGCGAGGGCCACGGTGACGCGCGTGTCCTCGCGGAACGGGTTCACCCCGACGTACGTCGAGAACAGGTACGCCGTCGCCAGCACGGCGATGACGACGAAGGCGGCGATCTTGGCCGCGACGCGGCGGGTGATCATCGGTCCCCCTGCGAGGTCGAGGGGCCCGACGCCCCGGTCGTCGGCGCCGACGGGGTGCCCGTCGGCGACGTGGTCGGTGACCCGGTCGCCGGCGAGGAGGGCGGCGCGCTGCTCGGCGGCGCCGACGGCGTGCCCGTCGGGCCGGTGGTGGGACCGGTGGTGGGGCCACCCGTGGCGTGCGGCGGCGTACCCGTGGGGGTGGGCACCGTCACCGACGGCGACGGCAGCCCGGGCGTCGCGGAGCTGGTCGGCGGGAGCAGGCCCAGGGGACGGTCCAGCGGCCGGCCGGCCGGGGCGCCCCCGTCCACCGGCGCACCCGGGTCGGGCGGCTGGGGCCACCAGCAGCCCATGCCGGTGCAGTCGCCGGGCAGGCTGGCGAAGGCGGTCGTCACGAACACGTTGAGGTAGTCGCCCCGGATCGCGCCGACGACCGCGTCGGGGAACGGGTAGGTCAGGAGGATGCCGAGCGCGTCGGGCAGCGCCGTGCCGGCGGCCGCGAGCTGCTCGAGCACCGGCGCGAGCAGCTGCAGGTCGGCCACGATGTCGTCCTGCGCCGTGTCGAGCGTGTCGACCGCGATGGTCGACAGGCTCTCCAGCGACTCGAGCATCGCCACCAGCTGCGGCCGCTGCGCCTCGAGCGCCTCGAGGCCGGGGTGCAGGCCGTCGAGGGCGGAGACGATCTCCGCCTCGTGCTCCTCCAGCGTCCCCGACAGTGCCGCGAGCGAGTCGATGACGGCGGTGATGGAGCCCTTCCGCTCGTCGAGCTGGGTGACGAGGCCGTCGAGCTGCTGCAGGAACGCGCGCACCTGGCCGGGGTCGTCGCCCGAGATGGCCTGCAGCTCGCGGGAGATCTCCTGGAACTGGGCGATCCCGCCGCCGTTGAGCACGAGCGACAGCGCGCCGAGCACCTGCTCGACCTGCGCCGCCTGGTCGGTGTCGGCCCGGGCGATGCGCGCCCCGGAGTCGAGCGGGGCGCCGGCGACCGGCTGGGCCGGGCGGTCGAGGGAGACGTACTTCTCGCCCAGCAGCGAGGTCTGCTGCAGGCGGGCGCTGGTGCCGGCCGGCAGCTCGACGTCGCTGTTGACGAGCAGCTCGACCTCGGCGCCCAGGCCGTCGTCGGCCAGCCGGATCGAGGAGACCCGCCCCACGGGCACGTCGTCCACCTTCACCGCCGACTGCGGCACGAGGTCGAGCACGTCGTCGAACTCCACGGTCAGGGTCATCGGGTCGTCGCCGACGTCGGCGCCGCCGGGGAGGGGCGCGTCGTACACGCCCCCCTCCAGCAGCCCGCAGCCGGTCGCCGTGCCGGCGAGACCGAGGCCGAGCACCAGGGCAGCCACCCCGTGCGCGGCCCGGCGACGGCCACCCCCGCGAGCCGTCACCTCCCCGCTCCGTCCGTGGCGCCGGTGCCGTCCAGGCCGGGCACCAGCCCGGGCAGGAGCACCGGCGGCGCGTCGGGCGAGCTCTGTGCCCCCAGGCCGCCGCCGGCCCAGAGGTTCGCCTCGTTGAGGTTGCCCCGGCCCTCGATGCGACCGGTCTCGGGGTTGTAGGCCTGCAGGAAGTTCTGCAGCGTCAGCGGGGCCATCCGGAGCAGCTCCTCGAGGGACGCGCGCTGGTTGACCAGCGTCTGGGTGGGGCCGACGAGGTTGTCGACGCTGGTGCGGAGGTCGTCGCGGTTCTCGTCGATGAAGTCGTCGAGCACGGCGAGCGCCGAGCCGAGCTGGTCGATCGCGCCGGCCAGGTCGTCGCGGTCCTCGGCCAGGTAGCCGGTGACGTCGGCGAAGAGCAGGTTGAGCGCGGCGACCGTGTCGTCGTTCGCGGCGAGCACCTCGGTGAAGTCGGCGAGGTTGCCGACGGTGGCGAAGAGGTCCTCGTCGACGCCGGCCATCGTGGCGGAGAGCCGGCTGAACTCCGTGATCATCGTGTTGAGGTCGCCGCCCGTGCCCTCGAGGTTGGCGGCCGCGACGTCGAGGAAGTCCGACAGGGCGCCCTCGCGGTTCGCGCCGTCGGGCCCCAGCTGGGTGCTGATGTCCTCCAGGCTGGTGTAGAGCTCGTCCACCTCGACCGGTACGGCGGTGTCCTCCGCCCCGATGCGGGCGCCGTCGGCGAGCGTCTCGGCGCCCTCGGTCCAGGGCTCGGTGAGCTGCACGTAGCGGTCGCTGACCACCGTCGGCGCCACGATGACCGCGGCCGTGTCGGCGGCGACCCGCTGGCCCGGCTCGAGGCGCATGTCGACGCGCACGACGTCGCCGGCGGGCTCGACGGCGGTGACCTCGCCGACCTTCACGCCGAGCACCTGCACGTCGGACCCGACGTACAGGCCCACGGCGGAGGAGAACTCGGCGGTCACGTCGGTGCTGGCGTCGCGCACGTGGGCCGACCGCGCGGCGGTGCCGACGAGCACGACGGCGAGCGCGAGGGCCAGCACGACGCTGCGGACGACGCCGCGGGTGAGGCCGGGACGGGTGCGGGTGCTCATGAGCCACCTCCGGCGGCGGGGGTGCAGGTGCGCTCGACGTCGTTGTCGAGGTGGGGGCGGCCGTCGGCGGTGTAGAGGCCGCAGACGTAGGCGTCGACCCAGCGGCCGTTGCCGGTCGCGGAGGCGAGCACGCGGTAGTAGGGGCCGAGGCGCGAGAGGGCCGCGTCGAGGTTCGCCTGGTTGCGGTTGAGGATCGCCGCGACCTCGTCGAGCTCGGCGAGGGCCGGGGCCAGCGTCGCCTCGTTGTCGGCGACGAGGCCCTCGAGCTGCTCGCCGAGCAGCTGGGTCGCCTCGAGCATCGCGCCGACGGTCTCGCGGCGGGCGGAGAGCTCGGTGAGCAGCAGCTCGCCGTCGTCGAGGATCCGGGTGAACTCGGCGTTGCGGCTGGCCAGCGTGCCGGTCACGTCGCTGCTGGCCTCCAGCAGGGCGGCCAGCTCCTCGTCGCGGCTGGAGATGGTGCGCGAGAGGGAGGCGAGCCCGCCGACGGTCGCGCGCAGCGAGTCCGGGGTGTCGCGGAACGCGTCGGCCAGGGCGGTGAAGCTGGCCTCGAGCTGCTGGGTGTCGATCTCCTCGACGGTGGTGGACAGCTCCGAGAAGGCCTGGGTGACGTCGAACGGCGTGGTGGTGCGCTCCAGGGGGATGGCCTCGTCGAGCTCGCCGCGGCCGGCCGACTCGACGGCGAGGTACTTCTGCCCGAGCAGCGTCTTGATCCGCACCGCGGCGCGGCTCTGGTCGCCCAGCTCGACGCCCTTGGCGCGGAAGGTGACGACGACGACGTCCTCGTCGAGCGCCACCTCGGTCACCTCGCCGACGCGGACGCCGGCGACGCGCACCTCGTTGCCCACCTTCAGGCCGCCCGCCTCGGCGAGCTCGGCCGTGTACTCCCGCCCGTTGCCGATGACCGGCAGGGCGGAGGCGTTGAAGGTGAGGAGGAAGAGCAGCACCAGGGTCAGCGAGCCGACCACGGCGATGACCACCCGGTTGCGCTCGCCGAAGGTGGTCGGGAACCTGCGTGTCCTGGCCATCAGGCGTAGCACCTCGCTGCGTCGGGTTCGGCGCCCAGGTCGCCGCGGTAGCCCTCGGGCAGCGGGATGCTGCCCTGGATCGAGCACACGTAGAAGTTCACCCAGGAGCCGTAGCTGCCGGTGCGACCGAGCGCGTCGAGCTTGGGCGGGAGGGCGGAGAGCACCGCGTCGAGCACCTCCTCGGAGTCGGAGAGGTTGCCGGCGAGGTCGCCGAGCCCGGTGATGGACGCGGCCAGCGGCTCGCGGCCCTCCTCGAGGAGGTCGGCCACGCTGACCGACAGCGCGCCGAGGCCGTCGAGGGTGCGCCCGATGGTGTCGCGGTCCTGCGCCAGCCCGCTCACGAGCTGCTGCAGCGTGACGATGGTGGCGTCGAGCTGTGCGGAGCGGGCGTTCACGGTCTCGAGCACGGAGCCGAGGCTGGTGATGAGGTCCCCGATGACGGCGTCGCGCTCGGCCAGCTCCGCGGTGAGCGACCCGGCGCTGGCGAGCAGGCTGTCGACGGAGGCGCCGTCGCCCTGGAAGACGGCGACGATCTGGCCGCTGAGGGCGTTCACGTCCTCGGGGTCGAGCAGCCGGAACAGCGGCTGGAACCCGTTGAACAGCAGCGTCAGGTCGAGGGCCGGGGCGGTGTCGTCGACGCCGAACGTGTGGCCGGCGGCGACGGCCCCGCCGCCCCCGTCGGTGGGCGGCTCGAGCGCGATGTAGCGCTGGCCCACCAGGTTGCGGAACCGCAGCTCCAGCTGGGTGCCCTCGGGCACCCGCACGGCCTCGTCGACGGTGAAGGTGACGGTGGCGAACCGCTCGTCGGTCACCTCGATGTCGCGCACGGAGCCGACCTTGACGCCGGCCATGCGGATGTCGTCGCCGCGGTTGAGGCTGGTGACGTCGGTGAAGACGCCCCGGAACTCCGCGCCGCTCCCGCTGCTGTTGCGGATCGTGGCGGCCAGCGCCAGCGTGGCGAGCACGGTGACGAGGGTGAAGACGACGCTCTTGACGCCCAGGGTCGCGAGGCGCCGGCGCTCGGCGGTGGTGGTCATCGCAGCGTCACCTCGGTGCCGCGCAGGACGGGCCCGACGAGCAGGCTGCCCCAGGCGGGGTAGTCGGCGGGCGCGAGTCCCGCGCCCGGGGCCAGCAGCTCGGCGATGAGCTGGTTCTCCGCGGGCGAGTTGGCCTCGCCCAGGCCGGCGGCCAGCGCCAGCTGCGGCGCGTTGCCCGCGGTCAGGTACGACGCGACGACGTCCCCGGCCGGGGGCGCGATCGCCGCCGGGTCCGCGCCGGAGGGAGCGGGGGCCGCGGAGCTGCGGGAGCCGACCGTGTAGGGGCAGCGCGGGCTGCCGTCGACGAGGTACGACGGCTGGTCCCGCCCCGGGCGGTAGGCGCCCCGGCTCGAGGAGATGTCGAGCGTGACGTGGAGGCCGGGCTCCGCCGTACCGACCCCGAGGACCTCCTCCATCACCGGCTCGAAGTCGGCGACGGAGCGGAAGAGGCAGGGGAACTGGGCCGCGTAGGGCTCGACGGCGGCGAGGGCGGCGCGGCTGTCGTCGGCGAGCACGACGATGGTGTCGCGGTTCGCCTCCAGCCAGCTCTCGCTCTCGCCGGCGGCGGTGATGACGCCGGCGTACAGGTCCTCCAGCGTGGTGCGCCGCTCGACCAGCGTGGCCGCCGTGACGGTCAGGTCGTCGAGGGCGCCGAGCAGGTCGGGGGCGGCGACGTCGTACACGTCGGCCACCTCGGCGAGCCGCTGCAGGTCGGCGGTGAGCGTCGGCACGTAGGGGTCGAGGTCGTCGAGGTAGCCGGCCCAGGCGCGCATCGACTCGCCGATCTCGGCGCCCTGGCCGCGCAGCAGGAGGGTGAGCTCGCCGAGGGTGGCGGCCAGCTTGGCGGGCTGGATCGAGCGGAGCACCGGGAGCAGCTCGTCGAGCACCTCCTCCAGCTCGACCGCCTCGTCGGAGCCGTCCTGACGGATGGTGCCGCCCTCGCTGATGCCGCCGCCCGAGGTGGCGCCGTCGGCGAGCAGCTGCACGTAGCGCTCGCCGAAGAGGGTCTTGGGCAGCAGGCGCGCCACGGTGTCGTCGGGCAGGCCGCTCGCGACGTCGGGCTCGAGGGCCAGCGTCAGGCGCGCACCGTCGGAGGTGGCCTCGATGTCGGTCACCTCGCCGACGGGGACGCCGTTGAGCTTGACGTCCGAGCCCTGCTGCAGCGCGTTGCCGACGGTGCCCGTGGCGAGCACGACCTCGGTGCGGTCGGTGAACGCCTTGTCGTAGAGCAGCGCCGCGGTGCCGAGGCCGGCGGCGACGAGCAGCAGGAAGACGACCCCGAGGGCGAGGTCCACGCGGCGGCTCATCCGGCCACCCGCACCGTCGTGGTGGTGCCCCACAGGACCATGGAGAGCACGAGGTCGAGGATCGCGACGGTCACGATGCTGCGCCGCACGGCCGTGCCGACCGCCAGGCCCACGCCCGCGGGGCCGCCGGACGCGGTGAACCCGAGGCGGCAGTGGATGAGGATGATGAGGACCGAGAAGATGACGACCTTGACGAACGAGCCCAGGATGTCGACGGGTGGCAGGAACTGCGTGAAGTAGTGGTCGTAGGTGCCGGCCGACTGCCCGTAGAAGTAGACGGTCACGGCCCGCGACCCGGCCCACGAGACGAGCAGGCCGACCACGTAGAGCGGGACGATGGCGACGAGGCCCGCGATGACCCGCGTGGTGACGAGGAACGCCAGGCTCGAGACCGCCATGACGTCGAGGGCGTCGACCTCCTCGTTGATCCGCATGGCGCCGAGCTGCGCGGTGAAGCCGGAGCCGACGGTCGCCGACAGCGCGAGGGCGGCGACGAGCGGGGCGATCTCGCGGGTGTTGAAGTACGCCGAGATGAAGCCGTTGAGGGCCGCGGTGCCGATCTGGTCGAGCGCCGAGTAGCCCTGCATGCCGACGACGGTGCCGACGAACAGCGTCATGCCGACCATCACGCCGATCGTGCCGCCGATGACGGCGAGCGCGCCGGAGCCGAAGCTGACCTCCGACAGCAGGCGCACGATCTCGCGCGGGTAGCGCCGCAGGGTGTGCGGCACGCTGGCCAGCACGCGCAGGTGGAACCGCAGGCCCGCGCCCAGGCTGGCCAGGCGGTCGAGGGGTGCGGTCAGGAGCGGGACGGTCATCAGGCCCCCTTGCCGGGCACCAGCTGCAGGTACAGCGTGGTGATGACGAAGTTGACGAAGAAGAGCAGCAGGAACGTGATGACGACCGATTGGTTGACCGCGTCGCCCACGCCCTTCGGGCCGGCGGCGGCGTTGAGCCCGCGGTAGCAGGCGATGACGCCGGCCACGAACCCGAAGATCGCCGCCTTGATGGCGCCGACCCACAGGTCGGAGAGCTGGGCGAGCGCGGTGAAGCTGGCGAGGTAGGCGCCCGGGGTGCCGTCCTGCACCACGACGTTGAAGAAGTAGCCGCCGAGCACGCCGACCACCGAGACCAGCCCGTTGAGCAGCACGGCGGCGACGATGCAGGCGATCACGCGGGGCGCGACGAGCCGCTGCACCGGGTCGACGCCCATGACGCGCATCGCGTCGATCTCGTCGCGGATCTTGCGCGAGCCCAGCTCGGCGCAGATCGCGGCCCCGCCGGCCCCGGCGATGACGAGCGTGGTCACGATCGGGGCCGCCTGCTGCACGACGGCGAGCACGCTGGCGGCGCCCGTGAACGACTGGGCACCGATCTGCTTGGTGAGCGTGCCGAGCTGGAGCGCGATGACCGCGCCGAACGGGATGGCGACGAGCATCGCCGGGATCCACGAGACGCTGACGACGAACCAGAACTGCTCGAGCAGCTCCTTCGCCGCGAACGGGCGGCGGAAGGAGGCGCGGGTGGCGTCGAGGCCGAGCGCGAAGACGTCGCCGACCGACGTGGCCGCCCGCACGACGGCGGGGGAGCGGCGCGGCGGTCGCGCTCGGTCGACCTCGTCGTCGGGCGCGACGTACAACCGCGCGGCCCCGGTCGCGATGCGCTCGCGGTGCCGCGTCGCGCCGGAGCGCGGGGCACCCGTGTGGGACACGAGCTGGCGGGGGAGCACCTCGATGGAGCGGGCGCCCGCGTGGCGCGAGAGCAGCGCCGTGCCCGCCGGTCCGCCGGGCCCGCCGGGGCCGTAGCCGGGGTCGGCCAGCGGGTCGGTGCGCCGGTGGTCGGTCTCCTCGCTCATGCCGATCGGGCCCTCGGGGTCGCCGCTCATGAACTGGGAGACGACCGGGTGGTCGGTGAGGAGGAACTCCTCGCGCGGGCCGAACATGACGAGCTCGCGGCGGTACAGCATGCCGAGGTTGTCGGGCAGCGTGCGCGCCAGCTCGATGTTGTGGGTGACCACGAGCATCGTGGCGTCGGTGGCGGTGTTCACCTCCATGAGCAGCTGCGCCAGGTTGGAGGTGCGCACCGGGTCGAGGCCGGAGTCGGGCTCGTCGATGAGGATGATCGAGGGGTCGGTGACGAGGGCGCGCGCCAGGCCGGCGCGCTTCTTCATGCCGCCGGAGATCTCGCCGGGCAGCTTGTGCTCCTGGCCGATGAGCCCGACCATGTCGAGCTTCTCCAGCACGAGCTGGCGCACGTCGCGCTCGCGCAGCTTCGTGTGCTCGCGCAGCGGGAACGCGACGTTGTCGAAGACGTTCATCGAGCCGAAGAGCGCGCCGTCCTGGAACAGCACGCCGAACTTCTTGCGCAGGGCGAGGCGCTGCGACTCCCGCGCGCCCACCATCTCGATGCCGTCGACGTGGATGGAGCCGGCCTCGGGCCGCACGAGGCCCATGACCGACTTGAGGAAGACGGACTTGCCGGTGCCGGAGGGCCCCAGGAGGGCGGTGATCTCCCCCGGGGGGAGGCTGACGGTCACGTCGTGCCAGATGTTCTGGCTGCCGTAGCTCTTGGTGAGGCCGTTGACCTCGACGGTGCCGCCCACTGCGGTCCTCCCGGTGCTGCGTCGGTGCTGCGTCGGATCGATCTCTGCTCGACCGGCTGCCCTGGGGCGTGCGGCCGGTGCGACCGTAGGTGTGGGCCGCATCACGCGGAAGCGGTGCAGGCGAAACCCGGGGTTCCCCGACGACGACTGCCGACGAAGTTGTCACCGGGCTGACAACTTCTCGCCGGGTACGCCGGTGCGGCCCGGCCAGTTGCCCCGCTCCGGTGGACCGGAGCCGGGTGCGGCTCGTTCACTTCGATCGCCGGTGGGTCCGCGGAGGGAGCCGACCGGCCCGCCGGCCCTGTCCCGGTCGCGCGGTCGCTGATCTCGGAGGGCACACCCCATGTCGGTCCCGGCGCGCGGCGCGTCCCCGCTGGCGCGCGCCCACGCGGTCGCGCCCGGCCTCGCGGCGGCGTACCGACCGCGGGTCGCCGCGCTGAGCCGTCGCCTCGCGGACGAGGTGTGCGGCGTCGTCGCGGGGTTCGCGCACCCCGCGCTGCGCCCGGTGGTGGAGGAGGCGGTCGGTCTCGCGGTGCACGCCTTCGTCGACGCCCTCGCGGGGGCGCCGGTGCGCGGCTCCGTGCTGGCCGCCCACTTCGACCGGCTGGGGCGCCTCGAGGCGGCGGCGGGCCACGACCTGGACGCCATGCGGGCCGCGCACCAGGTGGTCACCCAGCTGAGCTGGCAGGAGCTGCGGGCGGCCGCCGCCCCGCTCGACGTGCCGGCCGAGGTCGTCGACCGCGTCACCGACGTGCTCCTCGCCTACCAGCAGTGGCTGCACGACCAGGCGGTGCACGGCTTCCTCGACGAGCGGCGGGTCGGTGCGCCGGGTCCGCCGGCGGCTGCACCGGACGCCCGGGCGCGGCTCCTGCTCGCCCTCGTCACGGGCGCCTCCGCGACCCGGTTGGCGGACCTCGCGCGCGCCGCCGGCGTCACGTGGCCACCGGCGGGGCCGGTCGTCGTGGTGGCGGCCGAGGCCGGGCCGTCCGCCGGCCGGGTCGCCGCCCTCACCGACGCGCGGGCCGGCGCGCAGGCGGGGACCCTGAGCGGGGTGCACCGCCACCACCTCGTCGTGCTCGCCGACGTCGCGGCGGCCGACGGGGTCGCCCGGGGCGTGGCCCGGGTCCAGCCGGGGCCGGTGGCGGTGGGCTGGGGCGTCGAGCCGCGGCACGTCGCCCACGCCGTGCGCTGGACGTTCCGGGCGCTGCGCCTGGCGCGGCAGGGCGTCATCGGAGTCCCGCCGGACCGGCTGGTCCGCTGCCGCGACCACCAGGCGGCGCTCTGGCTGCACGCCGACCAGGTACTGCGCCAGCACGTGACGGCCGAGGTGCTCGCCCCGCTGTCCGCGCTCAAGCCGCAGCAGCGCGAGGCGCTGGGCGAGACCCTCCTGCTGTGGCTGCAGACCCGGGCGAGCGCCCCGGTGCTGGCCGAGCGGCTGGGGGTGCACCACCAGACGGTGCGCAACCGGTTGCGGCGCGCCCGCGACCTCTTCGGCGCCGACCTCGACGACCCCGGCCGGGCCTCCGCCCTGCTGCAGGCGCTCGAGACGGTGCGGACCTGCCCCGCCCCCTGAGGCCCCCGCACCGCACGGCCGACGGCACGCGGACGCACCGCGGCCGTCGTACCCGGGTCCCCGGCAGTGAGGTCCCGGGCCGACGGCCGCGGCGGGAGGGAGGGATCACGCAGGCAGGCGCCTGCGGTCGTGCGTCAGGGGGTCAGAGGAAGACCCCGTTGCTCACCTGGATGTCCACGGTGTTGCCGGGTCCGGGCACGAGCAGGTTGATGAGCCCGGTGTTGAGGCCGCAGTTGGCGAAGTCGCCGATCGTGTACTCGCCGACGAGCCGGCCGCCCTCGGCGAGGTCGAAGCCGACCCCGGGCTCGGTGCCGACCGGGATGGTGACGGGCACCTTGGTCTGGCACCGGGTGCCGGTGAACGTCGGGAAGCCGGCGATCTTGATGTTGGACAGCCGCACGTTGTAGGTGGCGGTCGAGCTGACCGAGGCGATGTCGCCCGAGAGGTTGATGTGACCCGTGAGCGGCGCGGCCTCGACGAACGCCACGTCGGCCTGCACCGGCAGGAACCCGGCGGCCTTGAAGTTCGTGCGCGTGCCGGGCAGCGGGAGCGAGCCCGTGAAGTCGCCGGTGTCGACGTCGAGGTCGGTGCGCAGCGTCGTCGGGCCGAGGGCGACGGTCGAGTCGGTCTTGGCGATCGTGCTGGTGCCGACGGCGTCGTACTCGATGGGGACGATCGTGGCCGCGTGCGCGACGGTCGGCACGAGGGCGAGGGCGGCGGCGGCGCCGACCCCGGCGAGGGTACGGCGTACCCGGCGGGTCGTGGTCATGGCGGTGTCTCCTGGAGAGGTGTCGTGGAGCAGGGGGTGGAGCGGTTCCGAGCGGGCGGGGAGGGGCGGGCCGGGGTGAGGGAACCCCGGCCCGCCCGGGTCGGTCAGGACAGGTTGATCGCGCCGTCCGGCGAGGCGACGTTGAGGTTCGCCACGAAGTTGGCCCGGTTGCCGTTCTGGAGCTGGCCGAGGCAGCCCACGACGTTGGACAGCGTGAGGTTGCCGCTGTAGCCGGTCTCGTTGATGCTCAGCTGCTGCGTCGCCTCGTTGAAGGCGCCCCGCGGCTGGCCCGTGACCGTGAAGCGACAGACGTTCGGGTTGGCCGTCGTCTGCACCCCGGCGGTGACGTTGCCGATGTAGCCCGCCACCGACTCGTTGCCGGCGGTGGCGTTCGTGCCGGTGCCGGTGACGTTCCAGGTGCCCGTCTGCGTGACCGTGGCCGCGCCGCCCGGGATGGTGCAGCCCGTCCAGGTGGTCGACGTGATGGTGGCGACGGGGTTGACGCCCGTGCCCGACGTGACGGCGCCCGCCCCGCGCACCGACGTGCAGTTCATGTTGATGATGGTCCCCGCGTTGTTGCGAGCGTTGAACTGCACGGCGCTCGCGCTCGACGCGGTGATGGCGTGGGTGCCGGCGGCGCTGCTGCCACCGACCGACACGGTGTACGGCGGGCCGGCGGCGAACGCGGGGCTGGAGACCGTGATGACGGCGGCGGCGGCGACGCCGGCTGCGAGGTGCCTGATCTTCATGATTCCTCCTGGGTTTCCGAGACGTGACGGGCGTCACGAGGGCCATCGAGCCCGGCGGGCCCCGGGTCCGTCCAGGGGTCGCCCCCGTGGAGGTGCGCTTTGTCGGTCTGCGTTGTCACGCGCGTGACAACCGCCTCGCACGACTTGTCACGCGGATGACAACTTCTGGGCGTGCCTTCGCGGTCGTGATCGGAACCCTGGTGGGCGGCGAGCGGCACTGCGACAGTGCGCCAGGTGTCGAACACCTCACTGCTGCGCCGGTGCGCGGCACCCGTCGCCGCCGTGCTCGCCCTGCTGCTCCTGCCGTCGGCGGGTAGCGCCGAACCGGGCCCGTACCCCGGCCTGCCGCAGGTCGAGGATCCAGGGCCGCCCTTCCCGGAGACCGTGGGCACCCCGAGCGACCGCAACGTCTTCGCCTGGCTGAACGCGCCCTACGGGGGCCTGGCGAGCTCGGTGCGCAGCGAGCAGTGGCTCCGGCTGCCCGTGCGCGCCTTGGCGTCGAACTCGATGTTCTACACCTGCGAGGGCCCTGCCTCCCCGCCGGGCGGGGACAACCCGTGCACCATCGAGATGGACCCCCGCACCCTCAACTACAACGCGCTGCACACGGCGGCGTTCCTCGTCTCGCCCGACGGCTCCGAGCAGGCCTACGGCGACGGCCCGGTCATCCCGGTCCGGACCGTCGCGTTCGGCGCGATCCCCGTCGAGGTCGGGATCCAGATGAGCCAGGCGCGTGACGCGGACGGCCTTCCCGTCCCGCTGCAGGCCCGGATCGTCGAGCGGACGACGGTGGAGCCCGGGGTGGAGGGGCTGACGAACAACATGGACCCCGCCACGCTCACCGGCCCCGTGGTGCTGCGGGTCGTCGGGCTCGCCGTCGACGGCGTCGACCTGGACCTCGGTGACTGTCGGACCCCGACGATCGACCTCGCCGTCCGGAGCGAGGCCGCGAGCGGACCGGTCGGGCAGGAGTACGAGTGGATCGATCCCCAGCGCAGCACCTACGGCTTCTCGGGCGGTGGCTTCAACGGGGTCGTCGACATCCCGGCGTTCGAGGGCTGCGAGACGGCGGCGGGGGACGACGTCAGTGCGGTCCTGACGTCGGTGATCTCCGGACCCGGCAACCCGGTGAGCGTGCAGTACGGGGCGATGTTCTGCTTCGGCGAGTTCACCGATGAGGGCACCGCGAAGCCCACACGCCCCGGCGCCGACCTCCCAGAGGAGGCCGGCTGCACGCAGTACGAGATGGCGCCGGGCGGTAGGTGGTGGGCCGTCCCGCTGCCCCGCGACTTCCCCGACCGGGCGCCGGGCGACCCGGAGCAGTGACCCGGCGGCGCTCGGTTCACGTCGACCGTGCGGCCGGTGCCCGCGTCGTTGACGACGCTGTCGGTGCCCCGGTCTACTGTGACCCGAACCACACTGGCTTATCGGGAAGTGAGTGCGTGGATGCACACGGTCGTCGGCTCCTGCGCCGGCCTCCCGCCGTGACCGGCGGGTCGACATGACCGCGGCACTGGTCGCCGCTGCCGTCGTGCTGCTGCTCGCCGCGGTCCTCCTCGTGCTGCTCGCCGAGACGATCGCGCTGGCGCCGCTGCGCGCGGACGGCGCGGTGCTGCCCCGGGGCGGCGCGCTGCTGGCCGTCGCCCGCCGCGTCGACGCCCTGGTCGCGGACGTCAGCGGCTTCGTGACGGACGGCGAGCTGCAGGTGGTGGCGGTCGAGCCCGTGGAGCCCGACCACGACCGCAACCTGCGGTGGTTCGCCGGGGCGCTGCAGCACCAGGGGGAGGGCCCCGTCGCCCGGGCCATCGCCCGCCTGTCGAGCAGCGGCCGGGTGACCGACGTACGCCGCGTGCCGGGCGCTGGCATCGAGGGCGCGGTCGACCGCCACCCCGTGCGCGTCGGCGACCCCCGGTGGATCGGGGTGACCGCGCCGCCGGTCGCGACGGGCGGGCACACGGTGGCCGTCGAGGTCGACGGCCGCACCCTCGGCTGCATCACCGTCGCCGAGCGCGTGCGCCCCGAGGCGGCGGGCGCCCTGGTGCGCCTGGCCGACGCGGGCCTGACGACCCGCCTCGTCAGCGCGGCGGGCGAGCTCGAGGCGAAGCGGATCGCCTCCGAGACGTCGGGCGAGGTGACCGCGGCCGACGACGCCGACGGCTGGCGCGCGGTCGTGACGGACCTGCGGGCCACCGGGCGCACCGTCGCCTGCGTCGCCGGGCCGGGCACCTGGGGCGCGGCGCCCGGCGAGGCCGCGCTGTGGCTCAGCACGGGTGAGGGGGCGCGCCCGCCCACCGCGGGCGGGCCCGTCGTACGTCTGCCCGACCTGGCCGTGCAGCGCGTCGAGCGCTTCCTGGCCGCGCTGCGGGCGCTGCCCGCGCGGGTGCGGGCGCTGCGGGTCGCGGGCCTCGCGCTCGCGGTGGTCGGGCTGCTGCTGGCGGGAGCCGGCGTGCTGGTGTGAACGGCCCGGCCGCACCGGGCGGGAGGTCGGTGCGACGGGTCGGCGAGCAGGACACGGGAGGAGAGAGGCACATGGGGGAGCAGGCATGGGAAGCGTGACGTTGCCGATCAAGGGGGACGACGCCGCGGCGCTGGCGCGGCTGGCCACGGCTGCGCGGGCCGTCGCGGCGGACCTCGCGGCGGAGATCGCCGACGAGATCCAGGACAAGGTGGCCAGCTACGCTGGCCCGCCCGACGGGCGCCGGCACCGGCTCATCGAGGACGCCGTCGTGGCGGCGATCGAGCACCTGCTGGCCGTGACCGAGGGCCGGCCGTTCCCGAACGCGCGGGTCGACGACATGTTCCGCCAGATGGGCCAGGGGGAGGCGCTGGAGGAGGGCGACCTGGACGCGACCCAGGCCGCGTTCCGCATCGCCACCCAGGACGCGTGGCGCCACCTGCGCTCGCTGGCCCGCACCCACGGGCTCTCCGCACACGCCCTCGGCGTGCTGGGGGACCGCATGTTCGCCTACCTCGACCACCTCGTCGAGCAGACCCGCATCGGGTACGACGTCGCCCGCCGCCGCCTCGAGGCCGACCGCGGCCGCGCCCGGCGCCGGCTCTTCGACGCGCTGCTGCGGGGCACCGAGGGCGAAGGCCTGCGGACGCTCTCGACCGCCGCGCAGTGGCGGGTGCCCGAGCGCGTCGTCGTGGCCGGGCTGCAGCACGGCGACCGGGAGGCGGGGGAGGAGGCGGCGACCCACCTGCGCCAGGAGGTGCGGGGCCTGCTCGCGGGCTCGCGCCTCCTCGACCGGGTGCTCGTGCGTCCCGACGCGTCGGGCCTCCTGCTGCTCGTGCCGGCCGCGGAGGTGGACGAGGTGCTCGAGGTGCTCGACCCCGTCGTCACGGGCGCCGGCAACCGCCTCGGCGTCGGCTGGGCGGTGGGTCCCGGGGAGCTGCGGGACGCGCTGCGGTGGGTGCGCACCACGCTGGCCCTCGCCGCCGCAGGCGTGGTGCCCGACGGGCCGCTGCTGCGCTGCGCCGAGCACCGCACCCAGCTGTGGCTGCACGCCGAGCCGCTGCTGCGCCAGGGGATGGTGCAGGACCTGCTCTCGCCGCTGCTGGCCGAGACGCCGAACTCGCGGGAGATCCTGTCGGAGACGTTGCTGGCCTGGCTGGAGTCGCGCGACAGCGCCCCGGCCATCGCCGCCCGGCTCGGGGTGCACGCCCAGACGGTGCGCTACCGCTGGAAGCGCATCAACGAGCTGTTCGGCGAGGCGCTGCACGACCCCGAGTTCGTCGTCGCGCTGACGCTGGTGCTCAAGGCCAGCGTCCCGCTGTGGAAGGCGGGGGACCAGCGTGACTTCGAGCGGTTCCACCGGATGACCGGCTGAGCCCTCGTGCGGGCGCCGTGCGCGTCGTACGATCGACGACGGTGCACCGGGCCGTGGCAGCCCCGGGTCCCAATGGAAGCCGCTTCGAGCGGCCACGCGCCGTGAGGCGCTCCCGGTCCGGTGCACCGCCACCTCCCCGCCGTACCCGCAGGCGACCGGCCGGTATCGTGAGCCCGGGGGCCTCGGACACGGGGCAGGAGAGGAGCTCTGCCCGTGCAGCGTCGCCGGATGGCTCGATGGACCAGCGCCGTCTCGCTGGCGTTGGTCGCGACCGCGCTGACCGCCTGCAACGACGACGGGGGCACGGAGCCGCAGCCGCCGGTGGACGAGACGCCGGCCGCACTCGGGCTCGGCCTCTACGACCTGCCCGCCCCGGTTGCCGCCGGGCTGACGAGCGCCGTCGAGACCATCAACGCCGACACCGAGACCCGCCAGGTCACCGTCACCGGCGACGGGTCGGCCAGCCTGCGCGAGGCCGTCACCGCGGGCGAGACGCTCCCCGACCTCTTCTTCGCCTCGAGCGATGACCTGGCGTGGCTCGACGGCGCGGACCTGCTCGAGCCGGTCGACTCCTACCTCCAGGCCCGCGAGATCGACTTCGGCGACGGCTTCTCCTTCGACGGCGTGCGCGCCTTCACGGTCAACGACCGGCTGCTGTGCATGCCGTACGCGATCGACCCGCTGGTCGTCTACTACAACCCCGCGCTCGTCGACTTCGACGCGATGGCCGAGCAGGGCCTCGGCACCCCCAACGGCGTCCGCTGGACGCTGGAGGAGTTCGAGGCGGCCGCCGCGTTCGCCAGCGACCCGGTCGCCGGCACGAAGGGCGTGTACGTCGCGCCCACCCTCGACCAGCTGTCCCCGTTCGTGCTGTCGGGCGGCGGTCAGGTCTTCGCGGAGGACGCCACGTCGCTCGCGCTCTCGCAGGAGGGCACCGTCGAAGCGCTCGTGCCGATCCTCTCCGTGCTGCGCCAGGCCGCCACCACCCTGACGCCGGAGGAGCTGGCGCAGGCCACCCCGCTCGAGTGGTTCACCAGCGGTCGCCTCGGGATGATGGTCGGCCCCCGCTCGCTCGTGCCGCAGCTGCGCGCCGTCGAGGGCCTGCAGTTCGAGGTGATGATGACGCCGGAGGTCGGCGAGCGCGCCACGGTCGGCACGGCCGACGGCATCTGCGTCTCGGCCGGGTCGGAGAACGTGGAGGCCGCGGCCGACACCATCGTCGACCTGGTCTCCGCCGACGCGATGACCCCGGTCGCCGAGACGGGCTACTTCGTGCCGTCGAACGTCGAGGTCGCCGAGTCCGACGCCTACCTGCAGCCCGAGGCGATGCCGCTCAACGCGTCGGTCTTCTTCGACGCGCTGCGCTACACGACGTTCCTGCCGCCGGTGCCCGACCGCGCCGCGCTCGACGCCGCGGTGGAGCCCTACCTCGAGGACCTGCTCAACCTCGCGATCCTCAACCCCGACACGATCGAGGCCATCACGGGCCAGATCGACGAGGAGTCGCAGCTCGTGCTGGGCGGCACCCCCGAGGAGGAGTGACGCTCCCCGCCCGTTCCCGCGACCGGGTCAGCCGTCGGCGGCCGCGGCCGCCTCGTCGGGCGAGGTGACCGGGGGCTCGACGTCGCCGTCGAGCACGGCGTCGGTCAGCACGGGGGCGGCGAGCTCGACCTGCCAGGGGCGCGCGCCGTACGACGCGAGCTGCTCGCCGACCGCGACCAGCAGGTCCGCACGCACCCGGGTGGCCGGCGGCGTCCAGACGAGCCGGCGCAGGTAGTCGGGGGTCAGCAGGTTCTCCACCGGCAGGTGCAGCTCCTCGGCGAGCGCGACGGTGCGCTCGCGGGCCAGCACGAGGCGGCGGGCCGCGACCGGGTCCTTGTCGGCCCACGCCCGCGGGGGCGGGGGGCCGTCGCCGCGGGGCACCCGCGTCGGCAGGTCGGACTCCGGCATGGCCAGCACGGCCTCGATGGCGGCGACCCAGCGGGCGGCGTACCGGTCGGCGCCGCGGCCCTTGAAGCCCGGGGTGGCGAGCAGCGCCGCGCGGGTCGTGGGCAGGGCCTCCGCGGCGGCGATGATCGCGGCGTCGGGCAGCACGCGGCCGGGGGTGACGTCGCGGGTGCGGGCGATCTCGTCGCGGGTGGTCCACAGCTCGCGCACGGCGCCGAGGGCGCGGCGCCCGCGCAGCCGGTGGCTGCCCGACACGCGCCGCCACGGCTCGGCGCGCACGGTCGGGGTGAAGTCGAGGAGGTGCTCGAACTCCTGGCGCGCCCACTCGGTCTTGCCGGTCTCGGCCAGCTCGGCGACGAGGAGGGCGCGCAGCTCGACGAGCACCTCGACGTCGAGGGCGGCGTACTCCAGCCACGGGCGCGGCAGCGGCCGCTTCGACCAGTCGACGGCCGAGTGCTCCTTGCGCATGCGCCGTCCCAGCAGGGTCTCCACCAGGCTCGCGAGCCCGACCTTCGGGTGGCCGAGGAGGCGCCCGGCGAGCTCGGTGTCGAACAGCGCGGCGGGACGCAGGCCGACCTCCGCGAGGCACGGCAGGTCCTGCGTCGCGGCGTGGAGGATCCACTCCGCGTCGCCGATCGCCTCCTGCACGGGGGCGAGCGAGTCGAACGCGATGGGGTCGACAAGCGCGCTGCCGGCGCCCTCGCGGCGCAGCTGGATGAGGTAGGCGCGTGAGGAGTAGCGGTAGCCCGAAGCGCGCTCCGCGTCGATCGCGACCGGGCCGGTCGCGGCGGCCAGCGCCTCGCAGTACGCCGCGAGCGCCGCCGGCGTGTCGATGACGTCGGTCAGCTGCTCGCGCAGTTCGAGGAGCGGCGCCTGGGGCGCGGCCTCCTCGGTCTGCTCGGTGGCGGTCTGCTCGGTGGCTGCCTGCTCGGGGGCGGCGTCCGTCGTACCGGGGGTCACGTCGGTCTCGGCAGCGGGCCGGTCGCTCACGACCTGCCCCGCTGGCCGCGCCGGCTCGGCATGACCGCGACGCCCTCGGGGACGGGCGGCAGCCCGCCGGCGGTGCACATCAGCTCGGCCCACGCCTCGACGTGGCGGTCGAGGTCGAGGCCGGACGGGGTCCAGGAGGCGCGCACCTCGATCTGCGCGGTCGTCTCCTCGCCGGCCATCTGGCCGAAGCTCTGGGTGGTGACGCAGGTGACGGTGCCGGCCGCGGCGGCGTACCCCGCGCCGTGCGCCGTGAGCGCCTCCTCGAGCCACGACCAGCCGACCTCGGCGAGCAGCGGGTCGGTGGCGAGCTCGCCGTCGATGTCGGCGCGCACGTAGGTGACGCAGCGGAACGTGCCGTCCCACGCGTCATTGCCGGCCGGGTCGTGCAGCAGGATGATGCGGCCGGTCGCGACCTCGTCCTCGTCGACCTCGACGTCACCGGTCAGCGCGACCGCGTACGGCGCGATCCGTTGCGGCGCGCCCATCTCCTCGAGGTGCACCTCCGGGCGCACCCGTGCGCTGCGCAGTGCCGCCACCGCGTCGGTGAAGGCGCGCGGCGCCGGACCCGATGCGGAGCCGGGACGCGCGTCGTGTCCTGCCACCATGGGGCTCACGGTAAGCCTCCCGCCCGAGGTCGCCCGTGCGCCACGCCGCCTGACCTGCGAGGATCGTGGGGTGTCCAGCACCCCCGTTCCCGACCCCCGCCTCGCCGACTCCGCCTTCCTCAAGGCGGCCCGTGGGGAGCCGGTGCCGCACACGCCGGTCTGGTACATGCGGCAGGCGGGGCGCTCGCTGCCCGAGTACCTGAAGGTCCGCGAGGGCGTCGGCATGCTCGAGTCCTGCATGGACGCGGCGCTGACCACGGAGATCACGCTGCAGCCCGTGCGCCGGTACGGCGTCGACGCGGCCGTCTTCTTCTCCGACATCGTGCTGCCGCTCAAGGCGGTCGGGGTCGACCTCGACATCAAGCCCGGCATCGGGCCCGTCGTCGCCTCGCCCGTGCGGACGCTCGCGGACGTCGAGGCCATCCCCGACCTGACCCCGGAGCACGTCCCCTTCATCACCGAGGCCGTGCAGGCGCTCGTGCGCGAGCTCGGCGGCACCCCGCTGCTCGGCTTCGCGGGCGCGCCGTTCACGGTCGCGTCGTACCTCGTCGAGGGCGGGCCCTCGAAGGAGCACGCCCGCACCAAGGCCATGATGTTCGGCGCCCCCGACGTGTGGGACGCGCTCATGCGCAAGATCGGGGGCATCGCCGCGGCGTTCCTCGAGGTGCAGGTGCGGGCCGGCGCCTCCGCCGTGCAGCTCTTCGACTCGTGGGCGGGCGCGCTGACGCCGGCCGACTACGTCGAGCACGTGCAGCCCCACTCCGCCCGCGTCCTCGCCCAGGTCGGCGAGCTCGGCGTGCCGCGCATCCACTTCGGCGTCGGCACCACCAACCTGCTCGGCCACATGGGCGACGCGGGCGCCGACATCGTCGGCGTCGACTGGCGCACCCCGCTGTCCGAGGCCATCGGGCGCGTGGGCGACCGCGGCGTGCAGGGCAACCTCGACCCCACGCTCGTCTTCGCCCCCACCGAGGTGATGACCGCCCGCGCCGCCGAGATCATCGAGGCCGGCCGCGCCGCCAAGGGCCACGTGTTCAACCTCGGCCACGGCGTCATCCCGTCCACCGACCCCGACCAGCTGAAGAAGCTGACCGAGTTCGTGCAGTCGTACCCGCTGGCCTGAGCGCCCTCGGTGGTTTCGAGGGCCGCCGGGGCGGCCACCTCAACCACCGATCCGTGCCGGTGGTCGAGGTGGGTGCGCTAGCCGCCGGTGGTTGAGGTGGGTGCGCCAGCCCCCCTCGAAACCACGCCCGGCAAGCACTCCCGCTCAGACGCCGCCGTTGAGCGTCAGGCCGCCGTCGAGCACGAGCGTCTGGCCCGTGGTCCAGGCGGCGTCGTCGGAGAGCAGGTACGCCACCGCGCCCGCGATGTCGGCGGGCTCGCCGAGCCGCTTGAGGGGGTACGCCGCGGCGACCTCCTCCTCGCGGTCGGTGTAGAGCGCCTCCGCGAAGCGGGTCTTCACGACGGCGGGGGCGACGGCGTTGACGCGCACCGTCGGGCCGAGCTCGACGGCCAGCTCCTCGGTGAGGTGGATGAGCAGCGCCTTCGAGGCGCCGTAGAACGCGATGCCCGGCGCGGGCCGCAGCCCGGCGACCGAGGCGACGTTGACGATGGCGCCGCCGTGCTCCTTCATCCAGGCGCCGACGGCGCGCTGGGTCCAGGCGAGGGTGCCGATCGCGTTGACCTCGAGGATCTTGCGCGCGGCGTCGAGGTCGAGGTCCATCAGCGGGCCGTACGCCGGGTTGATGCCCGTGTTGTTCACCAGCAGGTCGAGGCTGCCGAAGGTGTCGATCGCCTTCGCGACGGCGTCGGCCTGGTGGTCGGCGTCGTCCGCGCGACCGGCGACGCCGATGGCCTTCTCGGGCCCGCCGAGCTCCGCGACCGCGGCCTGCAGCGCGTCGTCCTTGCGCGCGGTGATGACGACGCGCGCGCCCTCGTCGACGAGGCGCTGGGCGATGGCGAGACCGATGCCGCGGCTGGCGCCGGTGACGATCGCGGTCTTGCCGGAGAGGCCGGGGGATGCGGGCATGGAAGGTCCTCCAGGGGTGCGGCGGTCGGGGAGCCGGGCGTCGTCGTGACGCCGCTCACGCCGGTTCTACCAGAGGTCAGGACACCCGGGCAGGGGCGGCCCGCAACGGTCCGCGGCCCGAAGTCACGGCGTCCAGCACCTTGACAGGGTCGCCGACCCGCACGACCGGGTACGCCGCCGCGCGGTCCGCCGCCGGCTCGACGTCCGGCACGAGGTTCACCCCGAACCACACGCCGGTGTCGAAGCGCCGTACCCGCGCGAGCGTCCGCAGCGGCTCCTTGCCCCGGGAGCCGGTGGTGGCGTCGACGGTGGTGATCGCGCAGCGCGCGCAGCCCTTGACGGCGCGGAAGACGACGTCGCCGACCTGGATCCGCCGCCAGTCGTCCTCCGCCCACGGCTCGTCGCCGTCGACGACGAGGTTGGGGCGGAAGCGATCCATCGGCACGGGCGGCTCGTCGGAGCCCGCCTCCGCCATCGCGGCGTGCAGCGCGGCCAGCGACGCCTCGGTCGTCACGAGCAGCGGGTAGCCGTCCGCGAACGACACGCGGTCGCCCGGCCGGCTGAACCCGGGGTTGGTCGCGCGCCGTGTCGGGTCGTCGAGGTGGAGCAGCCGCACCGGCCGCCCGACGTACTCGCTCGCCCACGCATCCGCCGCCGCCCCCGCCGCGGCACCGGTGAGCGACGACGACCACAGCGTCAGCTGTACCTGCTCGGTGCCGTCCGGCTCGGGTACGACGAGTGGTTCCGGCGCGCCCTCCACCCCCGGCGCCGCGAGGCGCAGGGCGCCGTCGAGCAGCGTCGGCTCGAGGAGCACCAGGCGCGCGTCGCGGCGCGCGGACAGGAACGTGCCGGCCGTCGGGCCCTCGCCCTCGACGAGCATCCAGCGCCGGTCGCCCGCCAGCCCCCACGGCTCGACCGCGCAGGAGTCGAGCGCCTCGCCGCGCATCGACTTGGCGGGGAAGCGGTGGATCGAGGTGAGGGTCAGCGCCACCGCCGCAGGCTAGTTGGTCCGCGGCGGCGAGGCGTGGATTCGCGGGGGGTGCCGGGCGGCGGGCTCGGGCCGGTCGCGGTAGGAGCGGTAGTGGATGACTACCGCTGGCACCGCGACCCGTGGTGCTCGGGTTCGTGGCTGGTTTTCGAGGGGTGCTAGCGCACCCACCTCAACCACCGACGTCGTGGCCGCGCTGGTACGTCGGTGGTTGAGGTGGCCGCGCCAGCGGCCCTCGAAACCACGCCCGGGCATGCCGGTGGCCCCGACGCGGTGGTGCTGTGGCGGGGTCGGCGGTGATGGGTGCTGCTAGTCGATTGGTGTGGTGCCGGTGGGGTCGACGGCGTACCGGAGCCCGTGGGGGCTGGTCCACGTGTACGTGCCGAGTCGGTCGTGCTGGTAGCGCCATCGCCGGTCGGGCGGACCACTGCCCGGCGGGCTGGTGCCGGTCGGTGATGGGTGTGTCTTGACCCGGTGGTGGCCGCGGCAGAGCGGTGCGAGGTTGTCGGTTGAGGTCTGGCCTGCGCCCGGTGCTGCGTTCGACCGGTAGGGCTCGATGTGGTCGAGGTCGAGGCCTCTGGCTGGTCGTCCGCAGTAGGGGAAGGCGCAGGCGGGCCAATCGAGGCGGACCCGCTCGGCGATCCGGTCGGGGATCTCGTAGGCGTCGACGGCGACGTGCTCGGCGAGGTCGATGACGGGCTTGACGACGATCTTGGTGCCGGGTGCGCGGCACCAGTCGCGGACCTGGTCGGCGGTGATCAGGCTGCGGGTGTTCTCGAGGCGGGCGAGGTCGATGCCGGTGGCGCCGGTGGCCGGGTCGATGCCGGGGCCGGATCGGTGGGCGGTGATGGCGGTGTCGGACAGGTGGACGTAGAGCACGACCGCCCGAGCGGGGGTTCGGGTCGAGTCGGCCGGTGCGACATTGCTGGGCGCGCCACTGGCCGGGTCCACGCCGCCGAGGTCGAGGGCGGTCTGACGCCGTGCGAGCTCACCGACGGCCATGGAGCGTCTGACGTCGTGGTCGGCGTCGCAGCCGGCGGCGGCGAGGTCGGCGGCCACCCGCTGCACGGCGTTCTGCAGATCGAGGGCGTCGGCCAGGTCGAGGGTGCCGTGGACGGGGACGACGCCGGCCCACGGTGACGCTGCGTCGACCGGGGTGGTCTCGACGGTGAAGTACCGGCCCGCGTCGGCGTCGGCCCGGTCGAGCTCAGCGTTCTCCGGGTCGAAGCGCGCGATCGCCTCGGCGACCAGCCGCTCCACGGTCGGCATCGTGGCCCGGTGCGCGACGGGGGCGAGGTTGCGGTCCACGAAGTCCGCACCCTCGGCTGGGAGGCTGCGGGTGAGGGCGGCGATCTTGCGGGCCCGCCACACGGGCAGTGCCCGCTTCTGCGTCGCGGGGTCGGCGCCCGCCAGCACGCGGGAGTAGAGGCGGGGGAGTCGGTGGCGCAGCTCGATCGCATCACCCACGAGCGGGCGACCAGACGCCACGGAGCGCCCCAGCGCTGCGGAGATCTCGTACAGGCAGAACTCCGACACGAGTGGCGCGCCGGGTCCGCCGAGCTCCAGGAACCGGTCGCCACCGGGGACAGCTTGGGGGTTCTCGTGCCACAGGCCGAGCGGGCCGACGGGGTCGCCGACGGTGCCTTCGGTGTGGGCGTCCGCCCAGTCCGCGACCGCGACGAGCGTGGCGACTTCGGCGGCCATCTGTGCTGCTGCCGCCTGTCGGGCGGTCGCGAGCAGCGCGGTCGTGTCGAGGGGCGCGGGGGCCTCGACGACTGCGGTGCTCGGGTGGTTCATACGGACAACGCTAGGGGTGGGCACCGACATTCTTGGGCTCAGGAACGGGGCCTGGGGAAGAAAGTTCTGGGAGTTTTCGAGGCGCCCGGATCGGGTCCGCCGGGGGAACTCGATCGTGGTTTCGAGGGCCGCTGGCGCGGCCACCTCAACCACCGAGGAGGCGCGGCCACCTCAACCACCGGCGCGCGGCGCGGCCACCTCAACCACCGGCGCGGCCACCTCAACCACCGGCGCGGCCACCTCAACCACCGGCGGCCAGCGCGCGGCCACCTCAACCACCGACGGCCAGCGCGCGGCCACCTCAACCACCGGCGTACCGCCCCCGCGGCCACCCCAACCACCGGCGTACCGCCCCCACCGCCCCCGACAACTCGGATGACGGCGAGCACCGCCGTACCGGAGGATGGCTGCTCGTGGGTCACGTCGATGTCCAGGGAGTCCGCTACGAGCTGCCCGACGGGAGGGTGCTGCTCGCGGACGTGTCGTTCCGCGTCGGCGACGGGCACAAGGTGGCGCTGGTCGGTGCGAACGGTGCGGGCAAGACGACGCTGCTGAAGATCGTCACGGGCGACCTGGCGCCGCACGAGGGCGCGGTCAACCGCTCCGGCGGGCTCGGGGTGATGCGGCAGTTCGTCGGGCAGGGCGTCGTGCGGCCCACCGACGGTGTCGAGGTCGAGGACCCGACGGTCGCCGACCTGCTCGCCTCGGTCGCGCCGCTGCGGGTGCAGCAGGCGCTGGCGCGCGTCGACACCCTCGAGCTGGCGCTCATGGAGACGGACGACGAGCCGACGCAGATGAGGTACGCCGAGGCGCTGGCGGAGCTCGCGGACGCGGGCGGCTACGACATCGAGGTCGTCTGGGACTCCTGCACCGTCGCCGCGCTCGGCGTGCCGTGGGAGCGAGCGCGCCACCGCGTGCTGCGCACCCTGTCGGGCGGGGAGCAGAAGCGGCTGGTGCTGGAGTACCTGCTGCGCGGGCCCGACGAGGTGCTGCTGCTCGACGAGCCCGACAACTACCTCGACGTGCCCGGCAAGATCTGGCTCGAGCGCAGGATCGCGGAGTCTCCCAAGACGATCCTCTTCGTCAGCCACGACCGCGAGCTGCTGGCCAACGCGGCCACGCGGGTCGTGACGGTCGAGCTGGGCAGCGCCGGCGCCGGCAACTCGGTGTGGACGCACCCGGGCGACTTCGCGTCGTACCACGCCGCGCGCAGCGACCGCTTCGCCCGCTTCGAGGAGCTGCGCCGCCGCTGGGACGAGGAGCACGCGAAGCTGAAGGCGCTCGTGCACCGGTTGCGCACGAAGGCGGAGTTCAACGACGGCATGGCGGGCGCCTACAAGGCGGCGCAGACGCGGCTGCGCAAGTTCGAGGAGGCCGGCCCGCCCGCGGCCCAGCCCCGCGAGCAGCAGGTGACGATGCGGCTGCGCGGCGGCCGCACCGGCAAGCGCGCCGTGGTCTGCGAGCAGCTCGGGCTGACCGGGCTGATGCACCCCTTCGACCTGGAGGTCTGGTACGGCGAGCGCGTCGCCGTCCTCGGGGCGAACGGCTCGGGCAAGTCCCACTTCCTGCGCCTCCTCGCGGCGGGCGGCACCGACCCGGAGCCCGACCAGCGGCCGGTGGGCGACGTCGTACCCGAACCCGTCCCGCACACCGGGCGCGCGCGGCTCGGGGCGCGGGTGCGGCCGGGGTGGTTCGTGCAGACCCACGAGCACCCCGAGCTCGTCGGACGCACGCTGACCGAGATCCTCCACCGCGGCGACGGGTCGGCCCACGGCCGCGCGGGCATGGGCCGGGAACAGGCGGCGCGGGTGCTGGACCGCTACGAGCTGGCCGCCAGCGCCGACCAGGTGTTCGAGCAGCTGTCGGGCGGGCAGCAGGCGCGTTTCCAGGTGCTGCTGCTCGAGCTGTCGGGCGCCACGCTCCTGCTGCTCGACGAGCCGACCGACAACCTCGACGTCGCCTCCGCCGAGGCGCTGGAGGAGGGCCTGGCAGCCTTCGAGGGCACGGTGCTCGCCGTCACCCACGACCGCTGGTTCGCGCGCGGGTTCGACCGCTTCCTGTCGTACGGCGCCGACGGCCACGTGCGCGAGACCCCCGAGCCCGTGTGGGACGAGGGGCGTGTGGTGCGGGCACGGTGAACGAGGTCGACGAAGCAGCTGTCATCGAGCGGTTCCGGAACGCGGCCGGACGGCTCGTCCTCGACGGCGAGCCCCAGGGTTACGTGACCACGTACGTACGGCCCTATTGGAGCATCGGGCATCCCTTCCGACGACAGGTGCGGGTGTGGTTCCGGTTCAACCTCGATGGTGGAGAGCTCGTGGAGATCGAGGACTACGGCCCCGGCTGGTGGACGGTCCGTGAGGCACTGCGAGGTGTCATCAGCATCGATGGCGAGACCGAGATGACCGTCACCTGGCTGGAGGGCGCCGAGCGCGAGCAGGTCTGGGCCGCGTTCAGCGCAGACGTTCCTGACGAGCTGAGGTGAGTGCCGCGAGGCCGGTCCGGAGCCGACGTGCGGGTTCTACCCCGACGGCGCGGTGGAGGTAGCAGCGATGGGAGCAGACGTGGTGGCGGGGCTCGTCGGTGTGCTCGTCGGTGGTGTCGTCCTCGGCGGTGGGCTCGTGTGGCGGGGGCGACGGCCGCCCACTCGCGGTCGCGTCCTAAAGATCGCGGCGAGCGGGCGATTCGTCCCCGCCGTTCCCGTGCCGGCACGACGTCCGAGATGGATCCACGGGTGGCTCGTCGCTGAGCCGGGGGGTGGCCCGCCGCGGCTCGTCACGCGGCGGTGGTCCCGGCGAGCCCCGATCGAGTTGGTCGGCCTGCGCCCCGCCGGCTCCCGCCCGCCGACGGCTCTCGAGCGGCTGAACCGGCAGATCACCGAGGTCGCCGTGCTGTCGACCCCCGATCCCGGGACGGTCCTGGAGATGGCGTTCATCGGAGCGCACGAGCGGGAGCTGGCGTTCTCCGTGCTGAGGACCCGGGGGTCGCTCCAGGACGAGTGAGTGGCGGCCGCCCGGCGTACCTCCCGTGTAACGCGGCGCCCGGGCTGCTGGACACGGGGTGCACCGCTGACCCAGACGCCCCAGCACCGCAGGAGACGTCAGCACCGCGGAAGACACGGGGCCCCGGGCCGGTACGGCCGGAAGGCCAGCCGGCGCGACGTCCCTGGGGCAGGATGCGCACGGGGCGCATCGGCGCCCCGCCGACCGGGGGGACGGTGCGTCGTGGGGGAACGGGCTCGACCAGCGGTGCCGCGCGCCGCTCTCCTCGCGGCGGCGCTCCTCGTCGTGGTCGCCGCGGTCGTGGGTGTCGTCGCCGGCCGCGACGCAGGAGAGGACCTCGAGGAACCGACGCCCGCCTGGCGCACCGCCGCCGAGCGCGGGCTCGCGTGGGACGACGCGGCGTCGCCGGTGCGCCCACCGCTGCTGGACCCGGCGGCCGAGCAGGTGACCGGGGACCCCCGGGGACCCGGTTCGCTGCCCGTGCAGGTGGAGGACACCGCTCGGGCCGCTGCGGAGTCGTCGCCGCTCGCGGGGGAGCGGTTCGCGATCCTCGCGTCGCACTACCTGAACTACCAGATGACCGACACCCCGATCGACGCCGCAGGCGTGGAGTCGCTCTTCGCCGAGCCCGACGGGCCGGCGGCCGCCTACGCGAAGAGCGAGGCGGCCGCGCAGGTGATCGGTGCCGCCGGCACCCCGAGCATGCGCCACCTCGACCTCGATGCGGGGTCCTGGGTGGCGTCGACGGTCGACGAGGACGGCACGGTCGTGACGAACTACGTGGCGCGGGTCGGCATCGTCCTCGCCGGCGAGCCGTTCGAGACGTGGGTGAGCTTCGGGTCCGCCAGCGTCTGGACGGGCGACCGTTGGCAGCTCGTGGCCTGGACGAACGACGCGATGCTCGACGACGATCCCGATCGCCCGAGCGCTCGGCCCGCCGTCACCGCTACCGGACCCTTCGCCTGGCGCGAGGTCCCGGGCTGCGTCGAGTGCTCACGGCGACCGCCGCACGACGGACCGGGGCGGCAGCGACGCCCGCCCCGGTCCGCACGGGTCAGCAGCTGTAGTTGACGACCGCGTACTGCGTGTTGTTGACCTTCACCCAGCCCGGCGTGGTGCGGGAGTAGGCGATGGTCGCGGGCGGGAACGTGTACGTCGCGCGGCAACCCGTCTCGACGTAGAAGCCGTCCGCGTCGCGGAACCCGTCGCTGATGGCCCACGGCGACAGGATCGCCTCGGCGCCCCACGGGTTGGCGAGGTTGTAGGTGATGAACATGGGCTGCGAGCCCACGTTGTGGATCTGGCCGCCGAAGGGCGGGACGGCCTCCGCCGACTCGGTGGGCGTGACCGCGGTGGCGCCGGCGGTGACGGCCGCGACGGCCGCGAGGCCCGTGAGGGCGCGCTTGATGAAGGGCATGGGGTTCTCCTGTGGGAGTAGAGGTGCCGAGATAGACCTCGTCGGCGATCGCCGACGAGGACGACCCGATCGGTCGGCGGCGACATCGGGGTGAATGCGGTCGCACGCGCCGACGGCGACCCACCGAACACGCGGGCCGGTGCGGCGAGCGCCGCGCGAGCGGGTGTGGTTTCGAGGGCCGCTGGCGCGGCCACCTCCACCACCGGGGTCGGCGCTGGCGCGGCCACCTCAACCACCGGGGTCGGCGCTGGCGCGGCCACCTCGACCACCGGGGTCGGCGCTGGCGCGGCCACCTCGACCACCGCCACCGCGCCCCACGGCGTGCCTCCCCACGACGCCACCCCGGCGCTCCTACTCTCGTCGCTCGGGTGCGGCTGCTCGTCGTACCCCCACTTCCCCGAGGATCCCGGCGCTCGCCGGGTCCACCCCAGAGCGAAGGCACCCGCGATGATGAGAGGCGTCATCGGCCGCGACATGGCGGTCGACCTCGGCACGGCCAACACGCTGGTCTACGTGCGCGGCAAGGGCGTGCTGCTGGACGAGCCGTCCGTGGTCGCGCTCAACACCCAGACGCAGGAGATCCTGGCGGTCGGGCACGAGGCCAAGCGCATGATCGGCCGCGCCCCCGACACGATCACCCCCGTCCGCCCGCTGAAGGACGGCGTCATCGCCGACTTCGAGGCGTGCGAGCAGATGCTGCGCTACTTCATCCAGCGCGTGCACAAGCGCCGCTACCTGGCGAAGCCCCGCCTCGTCGTCTGCGTGCCCAGCGGCATCACCGCGGTGGAGCAGCGCGCGGTGAAGGAGGCCGGCTACCAGGCGGGCGCCCGCCGGGTCTACATCGTCGAGGAGCCGATGGCCGCCGCGATCGGCGCCGGGCTGCCCGTGCACGAGGCGACGGGCAACATGGTCGTCGACGTCGGCGGCGGTACGACGGAGGTCGCCGTCATCTCCCTGGGCGGCATCGTCACCTCCCTGAGCATCCGCACGGCCGGCGACGACCTCGACCAGGCCGTCATCGCGTGGATGAAGAAGGAGCACTCGCTCCTCATGGGCGAGCGCACCGCCGAGGAGATCAAGCAGACCGTCGGCTCGGCGTTCCCGTCGTCGACGGGCGAGCCGGAGGTCGAGGTCCGCGGCCGCGACCTCGTCTCGGGCTTGCCGCGCACCGTCACGGTCGGCGCGAGCGAGATCCGCAAGGCGCTCGAGGAGCCCGTCCAGGCCATCGTCGACGCCGTCCGCACCACGCTGGACCAGACGCCGCCCGAGCTGGCCGGCGACATCATGGACCGCGGCATCGTCCTCACCGGCGGCGGCGCCCTGCTGCGCGGCCTCGACGACCGCATCCGCCACGAGACGGGCATGCCGGTGCACCTCGCCGACGACCCGCTCACCTCCGTCGCCCTCGGCGCCGGGCGCTGCGTGGAGGAGTTCGAGGCGCTGCAGGCGGTGCTGGTCTCCGACCGGCGGAGGTACTGATGGCGCTGCGCACCCCGCTCCCGCCCTCCCTCGGCGACCTCGGCAACCGCCCGTCGAGCCGTCGTACCCGCCCGCACTGGGACCGCCGCCGCTGGCCGCTGGCCGTCTCGTGGGGCCCCGGTGATGCGGCCGAGCGCCGCCCGCCGCGCCTGCTGGTGGTGGCGCTCGTCGTGGCCGGCCTGTCCCTGATGACGCTCGACCACGTCGGTGGCGACGACTCGCCGGTCGACCCGGTGCGCAGCGTCGTCGGCGAGGTCGTCGGCCCGCTCGAGGTCGGCGCCAGCACCGTGGTGCGCCCGCTGACCTCGATCCCCGACTGGTTCACCAGCCGCGGCTCGCTGCGCGAGGACGTCGCCGCCCTCGAGGCCGAGAACGCCGCGCTGCGCAGCGACCTCGCCGCCTCCGACCTCGACCGCTCCCGCCTCGAGCAGTACGACGGGCTGGTCACCGCCGCGCGCGACCAGCAGGGCAGCATCGTGCCCGCCCGCGTCGTGGCCCACGGCGCCGCCCAGACCTTCACCCGCACCGTCACCATCGACGCCGGCCTGACCTCCGGCGTGCGCCCCGACATGACGGTCGTGGCGGCGGAGGGTCTCGTCGGCCGCGTCATCGCCGCGACCTCGACGACCGCGACGGTGCTGCTCATCGTCGACTCCGACTCCACCGTCGGCGCCCGGGTCGGGCGCTCCTCGGAGGTCGGGTTCCTCTCGGGCAACGGCAGCCTGACCGACCCCACGCGCCTCGACCTCGAGCTCGTCGACGCCTCCGCCGTGCCGGCCGAGGGTGACGTCGTGCTCACCTGGGGCAGCGCCGAGGGCCAGGGCCCCTACCGGGCGGGCGTGCCGATCGGCACCGTGACGCAGCTGTTCTCCACCCCGCGCGACACCACGCAGCGGGCGATCATCGACCCGTTCGTCGACCTCAGCCGCCTTGACGTCGTCGGCGTGTACGTGCCGGACGGCACGGCCAGCGACCGCGCCGTCATCGGCCCGGACGGGGAGGTCCGATGACCGCGCTCCGCACCGGCGTCACCGCGCTCGCGGTGCTGCTCGCCATCGTGCTCCAGGCCGCGCTGCTGCCCCACGTGGGCTGGCGGGGCGTCGTGCCCAACCTCTGCCTGCTCGTCGTCGTCGCCGGCGCGCTCACCCGCGGCGCCCACTTCGGCGTCGTGCTCGGCTTCTGCGCGGGCCTCGCGCTCGACCTCGCGCCGCCGGCCGACCACCTGGCCGGTCGCTGGGCGCTCGCCCTGATGGCGGTCGGTCTCGTCGCGGGCCTCGTGCGCCGCGACGAGCGCCCCACCATCCCCGTCGTGCTCGTGACGGCCGCGGTCGCCTCGTTCGTCGGCGCCTCGGTCTTCGGGCTGCTCGGCGTCGTCACCGGCGACCCGGGGGTGGCGGTCACCGACGTGCTGCTCTCCGTCGTGGCGGGCGTGGCCGGCGACCTGGCCGTCGCGCCGCTGGTGCTGCTGCCGCTCATGGTGCTGCTGACGCGGCTCGAGCCGCAGCGGAGGCTCGCGTGAGCGGCTCCACCACCGAGGCGCCCGGCGCCCGGCGCAGCCGCCTGCGCCTCATCGTGGTGCAGGCGCTCGTGCTCTCCCTCTTCGGCACCCTGCTGGTGCGCCTGTGGTTCCTGCAGGTCGCGGACGGCGAGGCCTACCAGGCGAAGGCGGCGTCGCAGTCGGTGCGCGACATAGTGGTGCAGCCCGCGCGCGGCCTCATCGTCGACGCCCAGGGCCGCCCGCTCGTCGCGAACCGCACCGCGTGGACCGTCGGCGTCGACCGCACCGTGCTCGACGGCATGGACGACACGCTGGCCGACGACCTCCTCGGCCGGCTCTCGACCACGCTCGGCGTCGACCGCGCCGCCATCGACGCGGCGCTGCTCGACTGCGGGGACCCCGGCTCGGTCGAGGGGGAGTGCTGGAACGGCTCGCCGTACCAGCCGGTGCCCGTCGCCGTCGACGTCGCCAGCGAGATCGCGCTCGCGATCGACGAGCAGCCGGAGGACTACCCGGCCGTCGTCGTGGACCGGGAGACGCTGCGCGACTACCCCTCGCCGTACGGCGTCAACGCCGCCCACCTGCTCGGCTACCTCAGCCCCGTCACGGAGAGCGAGCTCGACGCGGCGGAGACCGCGGGCGACCGCTCCGTCAACGGCGCCTCGGTGGTCGGGCGCGCCGGCATCGAGCAGGAGTACGACGCGTGGCTGCGCGGCATGCCGGGCTACCGCCGCGTCGCGGTCGACTCGATGGGCCGCGTGCTCGGCGACGACTCCGAGATCCAGGCGACGCCCGGCGACACCCTCGTGACCTCCATCGACGCGCAGGTGCAGGCGGTGGTGGAGCAGCAGCTCGCCTCGACCATCGAGACCGCCCGCGCGACCGTCGACACCGTGACGGGCAAGCCCTACGTGGCGGACGCCGGCGCGGCCGTCGTGCTCGAGGCGCGGACCGGGCGCGTGGTCGCGATGGCGAGCCAGCCGACGTACGACCCCGGGGTGTGGGTCGGCGGCATCTCGCAGAACGACCTCGACCACCTCTACTCCGAGGAAGCCGGCACCCCGCTGCTGAGCCGCGCGACGCAGGGCCAGTTCGCGCCCGGCTCGACGTGGAAGCCCTTCATGACCGCCGGGGCGCTGACCAACGGCTACGACACCGACACGCGGCTCAACTGCTCGTCGAGCTTCCGGGTCGGGAACCGCGACTTCAAGAACTACGAGTCGGGGGCGTTCGGCAACATCGGCTTCGACAAGGCCCTCGAGGTCTCCTGCAACACGTTCTTCTACCGCATCGGCTACGACTACTGGCAGCGCTTCGGCTCCGACGTCAGCGACGTCGACGCGCCGGACCCGCTGGTCACCGAGGCCAAGGAGTTCGGCTTCGGCACCGCCACGGGCGTCGACCTGCCGGGCGAGGCGTCGGGCCGTATCGCCGACCGCGCGTGGAAGCAGGAGTACTACGCGGCGCAGAAGGACTACTACTGCGCGCTCGGCGAGGAGGAGGGCAACGACTTCCAGCACCGCTTCGCCCGCGAGTTCTGCGTCGAGGGCTTCGCCTACCGCGCCGGTGACGCCGTGAACTTCTCCATCGGCCAGGGCGACACGATCGTCACGCCGCTGCAGCTGGCCCGCGCGTACGGCGCCCTCGCCAACGGCGGCACGCTCTACGAGCCGCGCGTCGCGAAGGCGGTCGTCGACCCCGAGGGGCAGCTGGTGCGCGAGATCGCCCCGGTCGTCGGCGGCACCGTCGACGTGCCGGGCGAGGTCGTCGACTACATCGACGAGGCCCTGCTGGACGTCACGACCACCGGCACGATGTCGTGGCGGATGACGGGCTTCCCGCTCGAGCAGGTCGCGGTGCGCTCCAAGACGGGCTCCGCCGAGGTCTACGGCAAGCAGTCGACGTCGTGGGTCGCGTCCTACACCGACGACTACGTCGTGATCATGATGGTCAGCCAGGGCGGCACCGGCTCCGGCACGTCCGGCCCGGCCGTGCGCGCGATCTGGGAGTCGCTGTACGGCGTGCAGGGCGAGGCCGTGGACGCCGCGACCGCCGCCATCCCGGGCGTCGTGGCCACCGGCGCGCTGCCGACCTTCACCGAGGACGGCTCGATCCTCCCGCCCGCCCGCGACCCGCAGGAGACGTCGTGACCGTCACCCCGCTGCGGCCCCGCGCCAGCGCTCCGCGCGCGGCCTCCGGCGCGCTGCGCGAGCGCACCCGCGTGCCCGGTCTCGACTGGGTGCTGATGGCCGCGGTCGCGCTGCTGCTCGTGCTCGGCACGCTGCTCGTCTGGTCGGCCACCGCGACCCGCGAGGCGCTCGTGGGCGACGACTCCACGGCGTACCTGCGCCGCCAGCTCGTCAACGTCGCCATCGGCGTCGTGATGATGGTCGTCGTCGTGGCCACCGACCACCGCTGGCTGCGGATCTTGACGCCGCTGGTCTACCTGGTGTCGGTGATCGGGCTGGTGCTCGTGCTGGTCATGGGATCGACGATCAACGGCTCGCGCTCGTGGATCCAGCTGGGCGGCATGTCGATCCAACCCGCGGAGTTCGCGAAGCTCTCGGTGGTGATCGGCATGGCTCTGCTGGTCGCGGAGCGCACGCAGGGCACGTGGCGCCGCTCCATCGGCACCAAGGAGGTCGTGGGCCTGCTCGCGATCGCCGCGGTGCCGGCCGTGCTCATCCTCGGCCAGCCCGACCTCGGCACGATGCTCGTGCTGACCGCCACGGTGCTCGGCGTGCTCGCCATCGCCGGGGCGCCGCGGGCGTGGATCGTGGGGCTGCTCGTCGCGGGCGTCGCGGCGGCCACCGTCGCGGTGACGGCCGGGGTGCTGAAGGCCTACCAGGTCGACCGGTTCATGGCCTTCACGAACCCCGACCTCGACCCGCGCGGCGCCGGCTACAACGTCGAGCAGGCGCGCATCGCGATCGGCAACGGCGGCCTCTTCGGCCAGGGCCTGTTCGACGGCTCGCAGACCCGCTCGGGCTTCGTGCCGGAGCAGCAGACGGACTTCATCTTCACGGTCGCGGGGGAGGAGCTCGGCCTCGTCGGCGCCGGTGTCGTCGTGCTGCTGCTCTGCCTCGTGGTGTGGCGCGCGCTGCGCATCGCGGCCGGCTCGCAGGACGCCTTCGGCCGCGTCGCCGCCGGCGGCATCGCCTGCTGGCTGGGCTTCCAGGCGTTCCAGAACGTCGGCATGTGCCTCGGCATCATGCCCGTCACCGGCGTGCCGCTGCCCTTCGTGTCGTACGGCGGCAGCTCGGTCTTCGCGGTCATGCTCGCCGTCGGCGTGCTGCAGAGCATCCACCTGCGCAACGGCCTGCGGGGCGAGGACGGCGCCGTCGCGCGCTACGCCACCGCTCCCCGGCTCGCTCCCGCCGGGCGCCGCTGACCCGAGTCGTCGGTAACGGCACCCGCGAGCACGCCGAGTCGTCGCATCCTGCGCGGAGTACGTTCAGGCGCCGCCGTCGAACGACACCCACAGCGCGGTGAACGCCGCGAACAGGACGAGCAGCAGCGCGAGCAGCGTCAGTGACACGATCCGCCCGAGCCGCGCGCGGCCCGTGGCGCCCTTGGCCTCCAGGGCGAGCACGAAGCCGGCCACCATCAGCAGCACCGGCACCCAGGGCTGGTCGAGGAACGACGCAACGACGGCGGTCAGCGTCGCGGTCAGCGAGCTCCAGGCGAGCCAGTCCTCCCGGCTCGCGGTGGGCGTGGTCGTGGGCGTCGGCCGCTCCACGGTCGTCTCGGTCACTCGGTGTGCTCCCCCGTCGTTCGTCCCCCGGGCGAACGCCCGCGGAGGGAGCGTACGGCGGCGCGCACCCGCCGTACCGGGGTTCGGCCAAGCGACACGGCAGGGGACCCGTCCCGGGACGAGAGTTGTCATCCGGCTGACAAGTTCGGCCCCCGGAGTGCCTCAGCGGACGGCGTCGTCGGGGTGCTCCCGGTCATAGTCCTCGCGGGAGCGGGCGATGGCGTCGCGGTGGGTGAGCGACCAGTCGGCCAGCGCCTTCACGAGGTGGGTGAGGCTCTCGCCGGTGGGGGTGAGGCGGTAGTCGACCTGCGCGGGCACGGCGGGGTAAACGGTGCGGAGCACCAGCCCGTCGCGCTCGAGGCGGCGCACGGTGAGGGTGAGCATGCGCTGGGAGATGCCGTGCACGGCGCGCTGCAGCTCGCGGAAGCGCCGAGGCCCGCCGGCCAGCTCGACGACGACGAGCACCGACCACTTGTCCCCGACGCGGTCGAGCACGTCGCGGATGCCGCAGTCGGGGTGCTCGGGGAGGCCGCAGGGGTCGAGGTCGGCGGCGCCGGTGGTCACAGCGGTGTGCGTGGGTGACACGGAAGTGCCTCCTTGTGGGGGTGGTGCGGGCGGGCTGAGCATCGCAGCGGTAGTCCCGCAGAGAACCCCACCCGAGGAGAGAACCATCCCGATGATCATGGTGACCGGCGCGACCGGACAGCTGGCCTCGCTCGTGCTCGACGAGCTCGCGCGCCGGGAGGTGCCGGCCCTGGGGGCGACGCGCACCCCCGCGGCGCACCAGCGGCGGCTCGACCTCGACGACCCCGCGACGATCGACCTGGCGGGGGTGAGCACGGTGGTGCTCGTGTCGGCCGGGTACGCCGAGGACGACCAGGTGGTCGCGCGCCACCGCGCCCTGCTCGAGGCCGCGGCCCGCGACGGCGTGGAGCACGTGGTCTACACGAGCCTGACGGGCGCGGGGGACCACCTCGGCTTCGCGCTGGCCCACCGCGCCACCGAGCGGCTCCTCGAGGCCAGCGGCCTGGCGTGGACGGTGCTGCGCAACGGGTTGTACGCCGAGCTGGTCGGCGCCCTGCTGACCTGGACGCCCGCCGGGCTGCGCTCCGCGTTCGGCGACGGGGCGGTGGCGGCGGTCGCCCGGGCCGACCTCGCCGCGGCGGCGGCCGTCGTGGCGGCCGCGCCCGCCGAGCACGCCGGGCGCACCTACGACCTCGTCGGCGAGCCGGTCACGGCGGGCGACGTGGCCGCGCGCCTCGGCGTACCGCTCGAGGGGATCGGGCTGGGGGAGTACCGCGCCGGGCTGCTCGCCGACCCGGCCCTGCTGCCGTTCCAGCCGCCGATGCTGGCCTCGATCGCGTCCAGCGTGCGGCACGGGTTCCTCGCCGCGACCGGGCCCGACCTCGCCACGCTGCTCGGCCGCCCGCTCACCGACCCGCTCGAGGTCGCCGTCGCGACCGCGGCGGCGATGCGGCCGGACCGGGCGGCCTGAGGCGGCCGCTCAGTCCAGCCACGCCCACGGCTCGACGCGGGAGGCGTCGAAGGCGCCGACGGCCTCGTCGGCGGTGGGCGCGGGCCGCGGCGGGGTCGCCCCGCGGGCGGTGACCTCGCCGGTGTTGGCGTCGAGCCAGTGGGCGGTGGGGAAGCGGGCGGCGAGCGCGGCCCACGACGCGTCGGTCTCGTCGGGCGCGGGCTCGACGAGGAGGAGCACGTCGGCGCCGCGCTCGCGTGCCGAGCGCAGCACGTCGAGGACGGGGTCGGATGCAAGGTCGGGTACGGCGTCGGGCGCGGCCGGCTCGTCGACCGCCCGCAGCGTGCCGGCGGCCACGAGCGCGACGACGGTGCTGATGACGAAGGCGTCGGCGGCGTCGGCGCGGTCGGGCGGCAGGTCGGGGGAGCGCACCATCTCCGCCCACGGCCCGCCCCACGGCCGGCCGGGGTCGACGATCGCGGCGGTCGGCACGAGGGAGACGTCCTCGCCGGCGGCGACGAGGTGGTGCACCAGGTCGTCGGCGACGTCCGTGAGCGGCACGTCGTCGAGCACGAGCGCGGTCGTCACTGCGGCCTCCTCGGTGGCGGGGCCCCGAACCTAACGGGCACGGCGGCCGCAGACTCGGCAGGCGCGGGGCTCGCGCCGTACCCTTGCCGTTGGCCTGGAACCAGGCTGCACCACCGTCCCCGACCACCGAGGTGTCCTCGTGCCGTCCTTCGCGCCCACCACCACCGGGCCCGAGTCCGTGTTCCCCCGCCTGGAGCCGAAGCTGCCGGGCGTCTCGAAGCCGATCCAGTACGTCGGCGGCGAGCTGAACTCGACCGTCAAGGACTGGGACTGCGGCGAGCAGGCCGGCACCGGCCCGACGGTGCGCTGGGCGCTGATGTACCCCGACGCCTACGAGGTGGGCCTGCCCAACCAGGGCGTCCAGATCCTCTACGAAGTGCTGAACGAGCGGGACTGGATCGTCGCGGAGCGCACGTACGCTGTGTGGCCCGACATGGAGGCCGTGCTGCGGGCCGGTGACGAGCAGGGCCCGATCCCGCAGTTCACCGTCGACGCCCACCGCCCGGTGCGGGCCTTCGACCTGTTCGGTCTCAGCTTCTCGACCGAGCTGGGCTACACGAACATGCTGACCGCGCTCGACCTGGCCGGCATCCCGCTGCACACCCGCGACCGCGACATGGGCGACCCGATCGTGCTCGCCGGCGGCCACGCGGCCTTCAACCCGGAGCCGATCGCGGACTTCATCGACGCCGCGGTGCTGGGCGACGGCGAGGAGGTCGTGCTCGCGATCTCCGAGGTCGTGCAGGAGTGGAAGACCCAGGGCTGCCCGGGCAACCCGCAGCTGGGCCTCGGCCCGCGCGACGAGGTGCTGCGCCGCCTGGCGGTCTCCGGCGGCGTCTACGTGCCGCGGTTCTACGACGTCTCGTACGGCGCGGACGGCACCATCACGGCGTACGAGCCGAACCTGCCCGGCGTGCCCCACCGCGTGCGCAAGCACACGCTGATGGACCTCGACGCTTGGCCGTACCCGGCGAAGCCGCTGGTGCCGCTCGCGGAGACGGTGCACGAGCGGTTCAGCGTCGAGATCTTCCGCGGCTGCACGCGCGGCTGCCGCTTCTGCCAGGCCGGCATGATCACGCGGCCCGTGCGGGAGCGCTCGATCGAGACGATCGGCAACATGGTGGAGAACGGCATCCGCAAGTCGGGCTTCGAGGAGGTCGGCCTGCTGTCGCTCTCCAGCGCCGACCACACGGAGATCGGTGAGGTCGCGAAGGGCCTCGCGGACCGCTACGAGGGCTCGAACGTCTCACTGTCGCTGCCGAGCACGCGGGTGGACGCGTTCAACATCAGCCTGGCCAACGAGTTCTCCCGCAACGGCCGGCGCTCCGGCCTGACGTTCGCGCCGGAGGGCGGCAGCGAGCGGATGCGGAAGGTCATCAACAAGATGGTGACCGAGGAGGACCTCATCCGCACGGTCGCCGCCGCCTATTCCCACGGCTGGCGCCAGGTGAAGCTCTACTTCATGTGCGGCCTCCCCACGGAGACCGACGAGGACGTGCTGCAGATCGCCGAGCTCGCCAAGCGGGTGATCGCCAAGGGCCGCGAGGTCTCGGGGCGCAACGACGTGCGCTGCACCGTCTCCATCGGCGGGTTCGTGCCGAAGCCGCACACCCCGTTCCAGTGGGCCGCGCAGCTCGACCACGAGACCACCGACGAGCGGCTGCGCAAGCTGCGCGAGGTCGTGCGCGAGGACAAGAAGTTCGGTCGCGCCATCGGCTTCCGCTACCACGACGGCAAGCCCGGCACGATCGAGGGACTGCTGTCGCGCGGCGACCGCCGCGTCGGCGCGATCATCGAGGAGGTCTGGCGCGACGGCGGCCGCTTCGACGGCTGGAGCGAGCACTTCTCCTACGACCGCTGGATCACCTCCGCCGAGAAGGCGCTGGCCGGCACGGGCGTCGACCTCGACTGGTTCACCACCCGCGAGCGTGAGTACGACGAGGTCCTGCCCTGGGACCACCTCGACTCCGGCCTCGACAAGGACTGGCTGTGGGCCGACTGGGAGGACGCGCTCGCCGTGGCCGACGGCTCCAGCGACGTCGAGGTCGAGGACTGCCGCTGGACGCCCTGCTACGACTGCGGCGTCTGCCCCGAGATGGGCACCGAGATCCAGGTGGGGCCGACGGGTCGAAAGCTGTTGCCGCTGTCGGTGGTGTGAGGGGGTTTCACACCAGTACGACGCCCCTCTTCATTAGCGGGTTCGTTCTGGTCGAGCCCAAGTGTGAGCGTTCGAATTTTGACTAGATTCTCTGTCAAAATGTAAGTCGCGTTCTGATCGGACACCCGCGCCACGCGTTGCGCGGGCGTCCAGAAACTGGTGCAATTGGTCGGCCAGCGGCCCCGGCCTCCCGCGGTGATGATCGCTCTCGGCGTCGCCCCGTCCGGCATCCCCCGCTCGGGCGTTGACCACCGCGTCTACCCCGCTGCTGCACGCTGCCGCCTTTGACGACGTCACCGCCTTGAGGGCATCCGCTGCCGCCTCGCCGCGGTGTGGATGACTACGACGAGACCCCTTAGTGAGCGCTACGACTGGACTGCAGCCACCGCAACTCACCCCGGGCGATGTGAGTCCGGCAGGCGTGCTGTCGGCCCTAACACTATCGAGGCCCGCCAGAGATCTTCGGCGCAGGACTGAATGGTACGAGCCGGAGCCAGAAGGTAGGAAGATAGAAGAAGCGGTCCCGGAGCGTTGCGCGCGGATTACTCTTCGCACGTGTTTGCAATGCTCAGAGAACACATCGGGCTTCTCATTGCCGCGTTCGCAGGCTTCACCGTAGTTGTCAAGCTTTGGGTGGCCGCGCACGGCGTTGTAGCTACTGTTGCGAACATCTTGTCGGCCGGCGGGACTGCCACGTCAGTGGTGGGTGCCCTAGCGGTCGGCCTACCCCGACTGCAACGGCGCCAAATGATCTCCGTGACGCGAGGCAGTGATGATGGCTGAAGACGGTTCAATCTGTCACGCCTGCGATTGTCACCCGAGCGGTGGAGCGGGTCTCGACAATAGAGTGCCCAACAACGGCGTGCGCTGGGCCAGCACCGTATGGAACTCCGGCCGGCTGGAAGTCAGTTGACCCTTCCACCCGGCGGTCCGCTGCGGTGCTGGCTCGGCCCGAGACACCAGTATGGTCATGGCTAACGGCGATATACAGCCGAAGTCGACCCGGCCCTGTCGACGGGCGTTGGGGCGCGCTCCTGCTTGCGGTAGTAGTCCAAGCTTCGACTACCGGCAGGGAGTCGCAACGCGCTCCTAGCGGCGTGGACGGGAACTAGGGCATTCGGAAAGGTGCCTACGTTGCTCGACGTGCTGGTGATGACTGCGGAAACAAGAGTGACAAGCGGGCCTGGCCCGCGAAAATCAGGTCGGTCTTTCAGCGTCCGGATGGGCGCGGTGTGTTTAGTTCTTAGAATGGACGAGTCGCTAAACGCAGTGTCTAACGTTGGATAGGTCAACGAAAGGCGTCGGACCGCGCGTACGCGTCGATGAGGTCATCTCGACGTTCCTCACTTGCGAGGAAGCCGTGGTTCCACATCTGGTAGGCCGCCGTACGCGCTCCAACACCGTACGTGGTCAAGATTTCTGGAAACGCATGCTCGACGGGCGCGTCACCCAGCACCGCTCGGATACCTGAAGTCGGCAGAAGGAGTTCCGCAGCGAACGCGCCCGACCGCCGTCGACGGATGCCCTGCGCGAAGTCTCCTGACCCCGCACCAATTCGATCGTGGCGAACCGGGTCGCACAGCACGTGTCCGAGTGCGCGAGCCTGCTCAAACCGGCGTCCCCAAGACGATTGGTTCTTTGGCGTTTTGAAGAGTTGGATGACGGGCGGACTGGTCTCGCTTGCAGCGACCGCCATGTCGTTTCCACGCCCGGGCACCCCGGCGTCCTGCACCGAAATGTTCAGGGGATCAAGGAGGGCGGTCTGTAAATCTCCAACCGGGAGGGCATCGCTACTGAAGTGCCGTCGTACCTCGGTGGCGGCTAGGTAGCCGGCTTCGATGCCGCTCTTGGCCGGCCTTACAGCCTCGTGGACCCGAGCACGCAGGTCGCGCCAGACGCTTGTATCGCCAGCGCGCGGGTCCTTCCCCAAATCCAAGACGGAGGAAAGCAGATCGGCGGAGATAGTCGGCGTGAGGTCTCGCAAGACCTGGCATAACACGCTCTCGGCTGGGTCGTGCCAGCCGGGATCGAGTCCCAGAGCGTTGTACACCGCGGCGTCTCCATCGGTGTCCATCAAATTCCGGAGTCTGCTGAGTGACTGGCCGACGAACATCTCGAGAGCCCACGCGTCATCTCTCGGTCCAGCGGTAATCGGGTCTTTTGACGACACCCAGTCGTAGCCCAATTCGTCAACGTGCGAGACGGACGCAGCAACTTGCCGGGCGAACTCCGACAGCACCTCAAAACCGGTGTTCCACGGCAATCGCGCCGCGCCGGAAGGAGTAATGAAGCGCAGTGGGAAGCGAGCGACTGAATGCGACCCGTCATCCCATTGCAGGACCATCATCTCGTCGTCACGCCCGACTGCCAAGTCGGGGAGCAGCGAACCGTCGGATCCGGCTCTCAAGAAATGCGCCTGCCACCAAGCATCACGCTCGTCGAGCCACTGGTCCTCCGACAGCCCCAGCTCCGGCGAGGTGTCCGCCCAGCGGACTTTGTCAAGGTGCCACTTTCCGGACCCTGGGTAGGGACCCGTGCGTTCCTCGAACGCGATCCGGGTCGCAGAATTGACCAGCCAATCCACTACCGGAGCGAGTGGAACGAAGACCTGGTCACGGATCACAGACTCGCCGCTAACGACATGGCGACACAGGTTGTTTCCGTTGACCCAGATCTCCATCCCTGCCCAGCCGGCTCGTTCTGGTGCATACCTCGTATCCCACGAAGGCTGAACCGGCAGGAGGCGGATCCCAAAAGTCTGCGAGTTGCCGATCACGGTTGCCCGAACTCCTTGACCAGTCGCTTGTACTCGGGATCAGTGATGAGTCCGCTGTCGCGAAAGACTCGAAGCACTCTGGCGGGAACGAAACTCGCGGGATGAGCATGGAAGGCGGGACCCGAAGGGTCGTGGCACTTCGCATCGAACATCTGAAGGCTTCCATCGGGCAACCGGCGAACGTTGAAGCGGCGGGAGGACGGACCGTCGTGTAGCGGCACTGCAGTTTCCAGAAGTTCGTCACGCTCCTGCACAGTCATGTCTTGAGGACAAAGGGCCTTCGTCGGCCGCCACTGAGGCGGTCCGGCTTCTGTCGTTTCCCGCTTGTGGGCCGGGTTGGGCCAGTACTCCATAGCCCAAGACTCTCACACGGTGGCGAGTCGACTCGGTCCCTAGACTGGCGTTGGAAAGCTGAAGCGCCCCTCCCCCGGCGCAGATGGTTGGCCCGCCGCCTCCACGCCAGTTCACACCATCGTTACTGGTGTCGCGACCTGTATCCCATGGTGGGATCTCTTGGCAGTGTCTAGTTAGCGGGCTTGTTCACCCATACGCCCTCGTCGCGCATGACGTGCAGATCCGGCACTCGGAGGCGGCGACTGAAGAACATGTACTCGCGACCTACCTTCTGAACTTGGGCTGTGTGAGAGATGCCGAACCGCAAGCAGCGGAAGTTCCCGTAGAGCGCACGCGTTCTTTCGTCTGCGTCGTAGGTCAGGATCCACGGGTGAGGAGACTTGGTCAGCACCTGTTTCAATTGCTCATGCTCGCCCCACGAGTGGTCGGTCATGTACAGCTCCTCGCCCGGCACCACGTAGGGCGGGTCCACGTAGAGAAGCACTGGCCTAGTGCGCCTATTGAGTGTGCGGACCAGTTCGACCGCGCGCTGTTCTCGCACGTCGACCTGAGATGCATATTGTTTGAGATTGCAAATCCTGCGCACGAGGTCGGCCTTGTTGAAACGCGCATCGATCAACCAATTCCCAGTCTGGTCGAGACCGCCAATAGGTCGAGCGCTGAGAATCCCGGAGCGGTTCGTGCGGTTAAGGAAGAACGTAGCGAAGCCGAGCGTGAGATCGTCCCGAGCATCCGGCGTGAGGTAGACAGTCCGCTGCTCGTGCCAATTAGCGATGTTGACGGCGCACTCGGACACGAGCCCGGCCAGTCTCTCAGTGTCAAAGAACACCGAGCGCCAGAACGCGGCGATTCCGGGGTTGAGGTCGTTGATGATGACCTTAGAGACGTGTCCGTCTGACAGCAGTTGCAAGCCCGCGCCGGCACCGCCCGCGTACGGCTCGCAGTACGTGTCGATGACCGCAGACTGGGTCGCGAGCACGCGCGCCAGATAGGGAGCAAGACGGGCCTTCCCTCCGGGATAACGAAGCGGTGAAAGATACGAGGGGCCGCTCACCTCAAGGCCTCGTTGATACTGTTGAGCAGCGGTGTAAACGCCTCGCTGAACCGTCGCGCTAGATGAGGATCGGCTCGCGCCGATGGATTGTGCATGAATTGGTGCATATAGGTAACGCCGATGCCGTTGACCTCCATCAATGCTTGAACAAGGTCCTGACGGACTCTCTGAGGGGTATCAATGGTGGGGTCCAATTTGACGATGCACCCGCGAATTTTCTGGGCGAGTTTGTCGTTCTCCCTCTTGCCCGACCACGCAAGAACCTTGGGGTCAGAGACCGCCAGTTCCAGGATCACTCGCGCCTGAACACACGCGGTCGCGTAGTTTTCATCGATTGGGAGTGTCTTCACCTCTCGCAGCAGCCGCTGTATGTTGGGCGACAAGCTCGGCAGATTGACCTTGGAGTACAGGCAGCGTTCGGGCTTCTTGTCGCGCTTGCTGCCGCTGCCCGGGCCAGACGTGTCGTGATCGTCCGAATCCTTCCCGTTGTCGCCGCCGACAGCATCCCCGTTGTCGCCGGTGGCGCCGGCGTCGTCGCCAGACGAATTGGCGCCGTCGGCCGAGTCTTCGTCCGTCGAGTCGTCGTCATCCGGCGCGTGGATCTGAGGTGAGTATGGGTGATCCGCCAGCCTGACGTGGTTTGGAAGCGAGTCGGCTGCGCTCGGCAGGAAAGTCGCGGCCTCGTTGTTCAGCAGGTCGCCACGCAGCGTGTCGTTCTTGAACGCGTCAACCGAGTTGTCGACAAGGTATTTGAAAGCCCAGACGAAGTAGTCGTGTAACTGGTTCGCGGTGTGCCGAGCAGTGAGCGTCTGCGGATCGCCGTCCGTAGCCTGCTTCATCAGAAACTGCATCCGGCTGAGGGTCACGCCAGTGAACATGCGGCCGATATTCGTCAGTTTATTGGCGCGTACCGTGTTAATCAGGGCTATCAGTTCGGTGTCCCCCTGGTACGCCTCGGTCAGTTCGTCAGCAATTGCGATGGATCGCACGGTGCCGCTGTCGACGGGTGCTTTCATCCGCTTGCGGTGGAGGGCTGTCTGCTGAGCACTCCACGTACGCACGCCCACGCCGTCGTTGGCTCCGGTGTGACGCAACGTTAGCCACGGATCGGCTTCCTCTCGACTCGTGGTTATCGCGCAGTAGATGGTGGTCGGCGGCTTCTTGCCAGAGTCCTTGAGTCGCTTGAATGTCGCTTGGTGCTCTGGGTTGTCAGCCAGCATCGGATCAGCGAGAAGTTTCAGGGCCGCAAACCGTCGATTCCCTTCGAACACGACGTACTTACTGCCGTCTTTCCAGGCGATAGGCAGCTCGGTAGGGTTCGCCTCGCCGCGGTGGCATAGGTCGCGTGCGAGGGCGAGCAGCTGGGTGTAGCCCTCCGTCAACAGGCGATTGATGGCCTCTCTGTCGTTCGAAGTACCGTCAGGTAGGCGCGGGTTCTGCGGGTCCAGCAGGGTCTGCGACGGGCGCAGGCGCTTGTACTCCATGTGTCCTTCCGGTTGCTCCCCCAGTCAATCGGAACCGAGGTACCGACAGTCCCGGTCAAGATAATCAGATCTAGGCGGCTTGCAGAGGGCGGACGCGCCAGGGCGCTGGCAACCCGAAGCTGACCGATGCGTGCAGCGTTGTTGCCGGTCGTTGAGCAGGACAAGATGCGCTGCGGTGCGAGATGCGTCCCGAACCAAAGGCCATTGGCTCAGGTTGTAGCTCGACCTGCGGGCGATTCGACCCTCTGAGAACACCAGCACAGGGTTCATCTGGGCGGTATGGCGCACCGTCCGCCGTGGTGTCCGGTGTCCCGAGGTACGGCGCTCGGACGTAGTGTCGCGGCAAGGAACCGTCGTACTGAGGGAGGTCCCGTGGACGGGTACGCCGACGTGACGGTCGTCGAGGGTGACATCACGCAGCAGCGAGTCGACGCGGTCGTCAACGCCGCGAACCGGCGGATGCGGGGCGGGGGCGGCGTCGACGGCGCGATCCATGCCGCGGGCGGACCGGAGGTGCCGGCCGACTGCGTGCGCCGGTTCCCCGACGGCCTCGCCACGGGTGACGCCGGCTGGACGACCGCCGGCGCTATGCCAGCGCAGTGGGTGATCCACGTCGTGGGTCCGAACTACTCCGCAGGGGAGCGCGACCGCGGGCTGCTGGAGTCCTGCTACCGCCGCGCGCTCGAGGTGGCCGACGAGCTCGGGGCGGGCACGGTCGCCTTCCCGCTCGTCAGTGCCGGCATCTACGGGTGGCCGCGCGAGGACGCCATCGCCTGCGCGATCGAGACGCTGCGCACCACCCCGACGCAGGTGCGTGAGGCCCGGCTCGTGGCCTACGGCCGCCGCGCCTACGACGAGATCGCCGCCGCGCTCGGCTGACCGCCGTACCTCAACAGGAGGCGCAGCAGCCGCACGCCTCCGCCTCGTCCGACCCGTCGACGCCGAGGTCCCGCGGCACCGACGGCGCGCAGCACGCGTCCCCGCGCAGCGCCCCGACGCCCTCCTTCACCGCGACGGCGGCGATGACGAGCGCGGCGACGGGGTCGGCCCAGCTGATGCCCCACAGGCTGTTGAGCAGCAGTCCGGCAAGCAGCACCGCCGAGAGGTAGGTGCACAGCAGCGTCTGGTGGGAGTCCGCCACCGCCGAGCGGGACCCGAGCTCGCGCCCTGCCCGCCGCTGGGCCCACGACAGCAGCGGCATGATCCCCAGGCTCAGGGCCGCGATGGCGATGCCGACGCTCGAGTGCTCCGCCTCGTGGCCGCCGAGCAGCGCGCGCACGGCGTCGAGCGAGACGAACGCGGCGAGCAGCAGGAACGACGTACCGATCACCCGCAGCGCCACCCGCTCCCGCGCCTCGTGGTCGCGGCCCGCGAACTGCCACGCCACGGTCGCCGCCGAGGCAACCTCGACGAGCGAGTCGAGCCCGAACCCGATGAGCGCCGACGACGACGCCGCCGCCCCGGCCGACAGCGCGACGGCCGCCTCGACGAGGTTGTAGCCGATCGTCAGCGCGACGAAGAGCCGGATGCGCCGCACCAGCACGTCCCGGCGCGCGGGGCTCGGGCCGAGGGCCACCGCCTCCACGCTCATCGAGCCGCTCCCGCGGTGGCGCCGGACGCGTCGGCAGCGGGTGCGGCGGGGGTGGGGGTCGCCGTGCCGTCCGGGCCGCAGCACGCCGGGTCGGTGACGAGCACGACGCCGAGCAGGTCGGCGAGCGCGTGGGCGATGCGGGCGTCGGCCAGCTCGTAGCGGCTGCGCCGGCCCTCGGGGGCCACGACCACGAGGCCGCAGCCGCGCAGGCACGCGAGGTGGTTCGACATCGCCTGCCGCGATACGCCGATGGAGCCGGCCAGCTCGCTCGGGTAGCCCGGCCCCTCCGCCAGCGCGAGCAGCACCTGCACCCGCGTCGGGTCGCTGAGCGCGTGGCCGAACCGGGCGAGCACGTCGATCGACGTCGTTACATCCACCGCTGAACTATAAAGCGCGTCGTGAACAGTAGGAACCGCTGGCCGCCGGCGGGCGGGCAGGGCGTTTCGTGCCGTCGTACCGGGGGAGCGTGGGCCCCGTGAGCCAGCAGCCTCCCCACAGCCCTGCCCGTCACCGCCTCGCCTGGCCCGTGCTCGCGCTCGTCGCCGCCCTGGTGGGCGTCGGTGCGGGCATCGCGATCGGGCTGCTGGTGGCAGGGGACGGGTACGGCGGCGACCGCGACGAGCGCAACGCGGCCATGGCGTGCAGCCTGCTGGCGGACATCGACCGGGAAGACCCGTTCGACGACGACGCGCCGATGGAGGACCCCACGACGTGGGAGATCTCCGCGATCGCCTCCCTGGCCAACGCGGCGGCGACCGACGGGCGGCGCTACCGCTCGCTGGCCGAGGCGGCCGACCTGGCGTGGCGCCACCTGCAGACGCGGAACATCGAGGAGCTGCCGACCGCGCTCGACGACGTCGCCGACGAGTGCGAGTCGCGCGACCTCGCCATCGACTGACCCCGCACGCGGCGCCGGTGACGGAGAGCGGCGTCAGCGCAGGTCGCGGCCGCGGTTACTCGCAGGACGGGTCCGGGTGACGACCCTGGCCACTCCGTTCCAGACGGCCGAGACGAGGACGTAGAGAGTCAGCGCGACCACGATGATGTAGCCGAACACCAGCGGCTGCTCCCGGGTCCAGTGCAGGTGGTCGACCTTCGGGGCGAGCTACAAGGTGGCGGTCACCAGGGCGGGCACGGCGGAGAAGAGGCCCGCGACCAGGTGGCGCATGTCGACCGTGGGTCGCTCGTCTTCCACAGCGGTCACGACGACGCGGCACCCGCGCGCCGCTCGGCGGCCTCGTCGACCGCGGTCCACACCCGGTAGATCACCCGCTCGAGCACGGCCGCGCTCACGCCGAGCGCGGCGAGACCGATGGCGGTCCGCAGCGGATACGACAGGTGGTCCAGCGCCGGGGTCAGGAACAGCGCCAGCACCAGGAACATCCCCGGCCAGGCGATGACGCGGCTCGTCCGCCACCTCGTGTACGCCACGCGCGCCACCGTAGGCCCCGCGCCCGCCCGCGTCCCGCGAACGCGGGTCGCGCGCCGCACCCACACGCCGTACCCGAGGCACGCCCGAACCCCGCCGAAAGTCGGAAGCCCCGGCGAGGCCACCCCCGATATCGTGGGCGACCGGCGCGCGACGCGCCGCCTGACGGGCCTCGCGCCCCGCCGCAGACGCGCCGCCACCGCGACTGCCGCCGTACCCCACCGCTCGAACCGAGGCCCACTTGCTGTTCCGCCTGCTGCGTGACCACCTGCGTCCCTACCGCCGTCAGCTGCTCGCCATCGGGCTGCTGCAGCTGGGGTCGACGGGGGCGATGCTCTTCCTGCCCAACCTCAACGCCTCGATCATCGACGAGGGCGTCACCCGAGGCGACACGGGCCACGTGCTGCGCATCGGCGCGCTCATGCTGCTCATCTGTCTCGGTCAGATCGCCTGCCAGGTGACGGCGGTCTGGTTCTCGGCGCGCACCGCGATGGCGGTCGGGCGGGACATGCGGGCGGAGCTGTTCGGGCGCATCACCGGCTTCTCCGGGCGCGAGGTCGGGCAGTTCGGGGCGCCGTCGCTCATCACGCGGGTGACGAACGACGTGCAGCAGGTGCAGATGCTCACCCTGATGACCTGCAGCATCGCGGTGTCGGTGCCCATCATGATGTTCGGCGGCATCGCCATGGCGCTCTACACCGACGTCGGGTTGTCGTGGATCTTCGCGGTCGTCGTGCCCACCCTCTTCGTGGTCGTCGCGATCGTCGTGCGCGGCATGGTGCCGAGCTTCCGCGCCCAGCAGGGCCGCATCGACACCGTCAACCGCGTGCTGCGCGAGCAGATCACCGGCATCCGCGTCGTGCGCGCCTTCGTGCGCGAGCGCGAGGAGACCGACCGGTTCGACGACGCCAACGCCCAGCTGACCGAGGTCTCGATCCGCGCCGGCCGCTGGCTGGCCACCCTGTTCCCGCTCGTCATGCTCGTCGTCAACGTCGCGAGCGTCGCCGTCATCTGGTTCGGCGGCCACCGCGTCGACTCCGGCGAGCTGGGCGTGGGCCAGCTGACCGCATTCATCGCCTACCTCATGCAGATCGTCATGTCGGTGATGATGGGCACCTTCATGCTCATGCAGATCCCGCGCGCCGCGGTCTGCGCCGACCGCATCAGCGAGGTGCTCGACACCTCCTCCAGCGTCCACCCGCCCGAGCAGCCCGTCACACGCCTGCCCGAATCCGCGACGCTGCGCTTCGAGCACGCCGGCTTCACCCACCCCGGCGCCGAGAAGCCCGTCCTCACCGACGTCTCGTTCTCCGCCGGCCCCGGCCAGACCGTCGCCGTCATCGGCTCCACCGGCTCCGGCAAGTCGACCCTCGTCGACCTCGTGCCCCGCCTCATGGACGCCACCGAGGGTCGCGTGCTCGTCGGCGGCGTCGACGTGCGCCAGGTCGACCCCGAGCTGCTGTGGTCGCGCATCGGCCTCGTGCCCCAGCGCGCGTTCCTCTTCAGCGGCACCATCGCCAGCAACCTGCGCCACGGCAAGGCCGACGCCAGCGACGACGAGCTGTGGGAGGCCCTCGAGGTCGCCCAGGCCCGCGACTTCGTCGCCGCGCTCCCCGACGGGCTCGACTCGGTCGTCGCCCAGGGCGGCACCAACTTCTCCGGCGGTCAGCGCCAGCGCCTCGCCATCGCACGGGCCCTCGTGCGCCGCCCCGAGATCTACCTCTTCGACGACTCGTTCTCCGCGCTCGACCTCGCCACCGACGCCCGGCTGCGCGCCGCGCTGCAGCCGTGGACCACCGACGCGTGCGTGCTCGTGGTCGCCCAGCGCATCTCCACCATCCGCGACGCCGACCTCATCCTCGTGCTCGAGGACGGGCACCTCGTCGGCGCCGGCACCCACGAGACGCTCGTCGACGACTGCCCGACGTACGCCGAGATCGTCGCGTCCCAGCTGAGCGCGGAGGAGGCGGCATGAGTGCGACCGACGAGAAGCAGGACGGCGGGCTGCGCGCGACCGAGCGCATCGCCGTACCCCAGCGCGGGCCCGGGCCCGCCGGCGCCATGGGCGCGGGCGAGAAGGCCATGGCGTTCGTGCCGTCGGCCCGCCGGCTGCTGCGCCGCATGCGCCCCCAGCGCGCCAAGGCCACCCTCGTGATCCTGCTGGCCATCGGCAGCGTCACCCTCATGTCGCTCGGGCCGTGGCTGCTCGGGCGCGCCACCGACCTCGTGTTCGCCGGCTACATCGGCCGGCAGCTGCCCGGCGGCCAGACCGCGGAGCAGGCCGAGACGGTGCTGCGCGCCAGCGGACAGGGCGACCTCGCCGACCTCGTCTCCGGGATGAGCGGCCTCGTGCCCGGCCAGGGCGTCGACTTCGGGGCCGTCGGGCGGGCGCTGCTCGTCGTGCTCGCCGTGTACGTCGCAGCTGCCGCGCTCGCGTGGCTGCAGGGGTGGCTGCTCAACGACGTCGTGCAGTCGACCATCCGCGAGCTGCGCGCCGACGTCGAGCGCAAGATCCACGCCATGCCGCTCGCGACCTTCGACAAGGCGCCGCGCGGCGAGCTGCTGAGCCGCGTCACCAACGACATCGACAACGTCGGCCAGACCCTGCAGCAGACGATGAGCCAGCTGCTCACCTCGCTGCTCACCGTCGTCGGGATCCTCGTGATGATGCTGTGGATCTCGCCGCTGCTCGCGGTCGTGGCGCTGGTCGCGGTGCCCGTCTCGCTGCTGCTGACCGGCGCGGTGATGAAGCGCAGCCAGCCGCAGTTCGTCACCCAGTGGCGCCGCACCGGCTCGCTCAACGCCCACGTCGAGGAGTCCATCTCGGGGCACGCGCTCGTCACCGTCATGGGCCGCCGGACCGCGGCCGAGGAGACCTTCGCCGAGCAGAACGACGCGCTCTACGACGCGTCGTACCGCGCCCAGTTCGTCTCCGGGCTGCTCATGCCGGTGATGATGCTGATCGGCAACATCTCGTACGTCGTGGTGGCCGTCGTCGGCGCGTTCCGCGTGACCGCCGGCGCGATCACGATCGGGGACGTGCAGGCGTTCATCCAGTACTCGCGGCAGTTCAACCAGCCGCTGACCACCGTCGCGTCGATGACGAACCTGCTGCAGTCGGGCGTCGCGTCGGCCGAGCGGGTCTTCGAGCTGCTCGACGCCGACGAGGAGATGGACGCCACCGTCGTCGCCGCCCAGGCCGCCGCCGCGGCCAAGGCGCCCCGCGGGCACGGGGAGGTCGCGTTCGAGCACGTCTCGTTCTCCTACAGCGCCGACCGCCCGCTCATCGAGGACCTCTCCCTCGTCGCGCGCCCCGGCCAGACCGTCGCCATCGTCGGCCCCACCGGCGCCGGCAAGACGACGCTGGTCAACCTCGTGCTGCGCTTCTACGAGCTCGACGCCGGGCGCATCACCCTCGACGGGGTCGACGTCACGGAGCTGTCGCGCCACGACCTGCGCGCCCAGACCGGCATGGTGCTGCAGGACACCTGGCTCTTCGAGGGCACCATCCGCGACAACATCGCCTACGGCCGCCCGGGCGCCAGCGAGGACGACATCCTCGAGGCCGCGCGCGCGACGTACGTCGACCGGTTCGTCGGCTCGCTGCCCGACGGCTACGACACGGTCGTCACCGAGAACGGGGAGAACCTGTCCGCCGGTGAGCGGCAGCTGCTCACCATCGCCCGCGCGTTCCTCGCCGACCCGGCGCTGCTGATCCTCGACGAGGCCACCAGCTCGGTCGACACCCGCACCGAGCTGCTGCTGCAGAAGGCGATGGGCGCGCTGCGCCAGGACCGCACGTCGTTCGTCATCGCCCACCGGCTCTCCACCATCCGCGACGCCGACGTCATCCTCGTGATGGAAGCCGGGAGCATCGTCGAGCAGGGGACGCACCGCGAGCTGCTCGAGGCCGACGGCGCGTACGCCGCGCTCTACCGGTCGCAGTTCGCGGCGAGCGCGATCGACTGAGGGGGAGCGGTCAGTCGGCCGTTCCGCGCCGGCGTGGGGCTGGGGGTCTGCGGTAGTCCCTGACGTTTTCGACGTCCCGCCCGGCGTGTCGCGCGGGAAACGTCAGGGACTACCGAGCGCCCCGTCCAGCCTCGTCTTCGGGTTGCGCCCGATCGGATGCCCACGGGTCTAGGTACATGTCGACAATCCAGGCGGGCTGTCGCGGCGGAGCATCGGCCCCGACCCGCGCCCGCCCTCAGAGTCCCGGCGAGGTGGCCGCGTCGCCGTACACGCGCCGCGAGGTGACCGTGCCGGCGCCGTTGCGCTGCTCCAGCACCTGCGAGGCCTGCACCTCGACGCCGCGCAGCGTGGCGCCCGGGCGCACGCAGGCGGCGGGCAGGCGCAGCAGGATCCAGCCGTCGGTGGTCGACGTGGTGGCGGTGGCCGGGGTCCGGCAGACGCCGTCGCGCTCGGAGATGGTGGCGGTGACCTGCGGGCGGGCGCCGACCTCCCAGATGGCGGTGCCGGTGAGGAACGCGGACGTGCCGTCGTACAGGTCCACGACGACGGACTGGGCGCCCTGCTGGCGGTTCGCGACCTTCGCCGCGCCGTAGAACTTCTTCAGGTCGATGCGCACGAAGATGGTCTGCGACGTCGAGGTCACCGTGACCCGGTGCAGGTCCACGGCGGCCGGGTCGATGCGCGGAGTGAACGACGGGCCGGAGCTGGCGTACGGGTCGAGGGTCACGTCGCCGCGGGCGTCCGCGAACGCGATCGTGGGGGCCGCGGCCGCGCCGCTGGCGGAGGGGGCCCAGCCGAGTCCCGCGACCGCCGCCACCAGAGCCGCTGCCGTCCACGTCCTGCGCACCATCACGTACCCCCGTCACCCCCGGCTGCCGCTCAACCGACCGGGGGCAACGCTTCCGCCCGCCGGGGTCGATCGTCAAGCGGAGAGGTACGGCGCGCCGGACCGCGACACGTGGACGGCGCCGGGCCCAGCCGCCACGATGTCCGCGTGGACACCTTCGCGGCGATCGCCGACGAGCGGCGGGCCCTCGCCGCCCTGCTGACGGGCCTGACGGACGAGCAGCAGCGCACCCCGAGCCTGTGCGAGCAGTGGAGCGTGCACGAGGTGGCCGCCCACCTGGTCGTCCCGCTCGAGGTCAGCATCCCGAAGTTCGCGGTCGCCATGGTGGCCGCCCGCGGGAGCTTCGACCGGGCGAACGTGCGGTTGGCCCGCGAGCAGGCCCGCCGGCCGCTGGCCGAGCTCGCGGGGGTGCTGCGCGACCGGGCCGAGTCCCGCTTCACTCCGCCCGGGCTGGGACCGGAGGCACCACTCACCGACCTGATCGTGCACGGCCTCGACATCCGCTGGCCGCTCGGGCTGGCGCGCGACGTACCGGGGGAGCGGCTGACCGCGACGCTAGAGTTCCTGACCGTCACCCAGCACGGCAGCTTCGTGCCCAAGGGTGCTGCCGACGGGCTGCGGTTCGAGGCGGACGATCTCGACTGGGCGCACGGTGACGGCCCCGTCGTGCGGGGAAGCGCGGAGGCGCTGCTGCTGGCGATCACCGGTCGTACGGCGGCGCTCGACCACCTCGGCGGCGACGGCGTCGCGGCGCTGCGGGACCGGATCGCCTGAGTCCTCGGCTGACGACGGAGGAGGACGACATGGCGTACGACGCGCAGCTCGCGGACCGCGTCCGCGGTGCCCTGGCGGGCGAGACGGACGTCCGCGAGGTGAAGATGTTCGGCGGCCTCGCGTTCATGGTCGCCGACAAGATGGTGGTCTGCGTCTCGAGCGGGGGAGGGGCGCTCCTCGTGCGCGTCTCCGGTGACCGGGACGCCGACCTCGTGCAGGTGGACGGAGCCCGCCGGGCCGAGATGGGCGCCGGGCGGTCGATGGGCGAGGGATGGATCGCCGTCGACGACGAGGCGGTGGCCACCGACGACGGCCTGCGGTTCTGGCTCGACGCCGCGTTAGAGCACAACGCGCGTCAGCGGCGCGGGGGCTCCTCGTGGAAATAGATGACCTCGACCTCGGAGCCCAGCTCGCCCTGGAGCCGGCGGGCGAGGTGCAGACCGTCGTTCCACCAGCGCCATGAACCCGCCACCCGGTCGACCTCGAACTCGAGCTCGGGCGCGGCGCTGAACTCGTCGTTCCACGCCTCGAGGGCGGCGGCGAGGTCGGAACTGATCGGCAGCTCGTCGAGCTCGATGTCGCCGCCCGGGCCGCCCGGGGTGCGGTCCCAGAGGGGCGAGGCGATGTACTCCGCCATGACGTGGACGACGCTGACGGCCCGCATCGCCGCAGGCTAGCGCCGCGTGGGCTAGCCTGCTCGGTTCTCCGAGCGGAGGGCGGGCTGCGGCCCGGAGCGGAGGAGATTCGTGATGCCCAGACTCAGATGGCCCCGGTTCGCGGCAGGACCCCGCCAGTTGAAGGACGGCCTCCTCCTCGGCGGGCCAGCGGTGCCGGTGAGGAAGAGGACCGGGGAGCGCGCAGAAGTCGCGGGGATCGCGTGGGACGCGACCGACGTCCGGGGCGACTCCCTCTACGAGTTCGAGCCACGGCCCGGAACGTACGTACGACTTCACGAAGCTCGATGCACGGAGGTGCGGTTCGAGCCGTCCGCAGGGCGGCTGACCCTGAAGTTCGAGATCGATCCCGCCTGGCGGACGGGGGCCCGGGGGGTGACCTACACCTTCGAGGACGTGCACATCCGGGCGTGGCGCGACCTGTCGGACGGGCTCGACGGGGAGGACGGCGATCGGTGGCAAGTCGGGCTGTTCGACTGGGACGACGCGTGGACGTTCTGGCTCGTCCTCACCGGGGCGTCGCTCTGGTTCGAGGCGTCCGCCGCGTTGATCGAGGTGGACTTTGTGCCCGACGACTGAGCTGAGCCGGGGCTCGTGGCGGACGCAAAGACGACGCACAGGGAACGAACAGGCTCGGTTCCTAACGTCCCCGTCATGAGCGAGAACACCCGACCCGGCGGCGCGACCGCCGCCCCGCGCCCCCGCCGTACCGCCCGCTGGATCGCGGCCGCCACCCTCTCGATCGGCCTCACCCTCAGCGGGTGCGCCGGCGGCACCACCTCGTCCGCGACGGGCACGTCGTCCGCTGCGTCCTCGGCGGCTGCGGTCGCCGGTACGACGTCGACCGTCGACGCCACGACGACCGCCGCGACGATCACCGACACCGCCGCGGCCGCTGAGGCGTTCCTCGCGACGCTGTCCGAGGAGCAGCGCGAGCAGGTGCTCTACGACTACGACGACGAGACCAAGACGACGTCGTGGTCGAACTTCCCGGTCACCTTCGTCGAGCGCGCCGGCCTCAACCTGGCCGACCTCACCGAGGAGCAGCAGGTCGCGGCGATGGAGGTGCTCGAGGCCCTGCTCAGCGACGAGGGCTACGCGACGGTCACCGGGATCATGGCGGGCGACCAGTACCTCCTCGACAACAGCAGCAGCACCGAGGAGTCGCTGGGGCAGTACTACATCGCGCTGTTCGGCGAGCCGTCCGACACCAGCGCCTTCGAGGTGCAGTTCGGCGGCCACCACCTCGGCATCAACGCCACCCTCGACGGCAGCACCGACGCCATCACGTTCGCGCCCACCCACCTCGGGGTGCAGCCGGCGGTGTACACGAACGAGGACGGCGAGGAGGTGCAGCCGTTCGGGACGATCTACGAGACCGCGTTCGCGTTCTACGACAGCCTCACCGAGGAGCAGCAGGCCGCGCTCTACCAGGGCGAGTCGCTCGCCGCGATGGTGTGCGCGCCCGGCAGCACCTGCAGCTACCCCACCGGCACCGGCCTCTCCGGCGCCGACCTCACCGACGAGCAGAAGCAGCTGCTGCTCGACGTCATCGCCAACTGGGTCGGCCTCGCCGACGAGGAGACCACCGCGACCGCGCTCGCCGAGATCGAGGCGACCCTCGACGAGACCTACGTGAACTGGTCGGGCGCCACCGTCTACGACATGACGCAGGGCGACGGCATCTACTTCCAGATCTCCGGCCCGAAGGCGTACGTCGAGTTTGCCGCCCAGCAGGGCTCCGCCGGCGCCGACGTCGACGGCGTCACCACGTCGGGCTGGGGCCACGTCCACACCATCTACCGCGACCCGACCAACGACTACGCCGGCAGCGCCACCCAGCAGGAGTCGACGGGCATGGGCGGCGGCATGGGCGGCGGCACGCCCCCCGGTGGCGGCACGCCGCCCGAGGGTGCCCCGACGCAGGACAGCTGAGTCCCGCCGTACCTCGTCCGCGACGCAGCCGCTCGCCCCGCCCGGGGTGGGCGGCTGCGTCGCGCGCGTTCAGGGGTGACGGCGATCCAGTGCTCCGAAACCCGCCGCGTCCGCGTTCGGGCGCAGGTGCGGACCCGCAGGCCGACCTCAGACGCTGACGGTCTCGCCGGACGACAGCGTCAGCAGCGGGACCCCGGTCAGACCCTCCGCTCCGAGGAACCCCGCGACGGAGCCGCGGCCCACGTCGTTCAGCATGCCGTCGTGGATCTGGATCGTCCTGCGCGGTGCCACGGCTCGGACGAAGTCCACGGCCTGCCCGACCGAGGTCCAGGGACCGCTAGTGGGCAGGAGCAGGGTGTCCACCTGCTCGGGCGGGTGCTCGTAGGAGTCGCCCGGGTGGCAGACGCCCTCGATCAGGAATCCGACGTTGGCCATCGGCGGCATGTCCTGGTGGATGGGGGCGTGGTCGCCCCCGAAGACCCGGACGTCGAAGCCGGCGACGTCGAGGCGCTCGCCCGGCTGCACGACGGTCAGGCGGTCGACGAGGTCGTCGTCCAGGGACGCCGCGAGCGCCGCAGGACCGTGGAGGCGTAGCCGGGGACGGGCACGGAGGGCGGTGGTCACGGCGTCGACGTCGAGGTGGTCGGGGTGGTCGTGCGTCACGAGCACCGCGTCGGCCACGCCCAGGAGCGCGGAAGCCTCCGGGGTGAAGACGCCGGGGTCGAGGAGAAGGGTCCGTCCTCCGCGGGACAAGGTCAGGCAGGCGTGCGCGTACTTGGTGAGCTCGGTGGTGGTCATGAGCCAAAGCATACAGGTGACCTGTACAGATTGACTGTGTTTCGTTCGTTACACTGCCTCCGTGGACGACGACGACCTGGGGGAACGGCTGCGTGCGTCGATCGGCGCGCTCGTCCGAGCGAGCCGTGCTCACGCCGACGCCATGCCGGAGGCCCAGTCTCAGACGTTGGGGTTCCTGCTGCGCGAGGGGAGCCTGACCGTGGCCGAGCTCGCCCAACGTCGCAAGGTCAGGCACCAGTCGATGCAGACCGCTGTGGTGGAGCTCGAACGCGCGGGCCTGGTCGAGCGCACGCCGGACCCCCGGGACCGGCGCGCGCGCCTGGTGGGACTGACCGACGAGGGACACCGCACCCTGCGAGACGAGCTCGGGCGCCGGCGTTCGCTCCTCGCGACAGCCATCGCCACCGAGCTCGATGCGGACGAGCAAGCCCTCCTGGCGCGCGTCCCGGACCTCCTCCAACGGCTCGCCGCGCGACTCTGAACCGGTCGGCGACGGCCCCCGCGGCCCCCGCGGCCCACCTGGCACGAGCGTGGCCTCGTGCCAGGTGGGTCGAGCCGTGCGTGGCGGGCGCGACGACCGGGGACGGGACCTACTCGGGCCAGGAGCTGCCGAGGATCACGCCGACGAAGTCGCCGCGCTCGAAGGTCGCGTCGAAGTGGGCCAGCACGTCGTCGTTCATCGTCCCGAAGGTCGTGTCGGGGCGGTCGGCCATGCCGTCGTAGAAGTGCTGGAGGATCCGGCGCTTGAAGTCGGGGCGCGGGTGGGCAGCGGTCACCGCCTCCCGCTCGTCGTCGGTGATCTCGTGGAGGTCCAGGCCGAGGACGTCGGTCTCGACGCCGAGCGTCACCACGGCCACGTTCCCCGGCAGCCCGAGCGGGACCTCGGGGGTGGTGTGGAGGGCGATGGCGAGCCACACCTCCTGCGCCTCCGCGGCGGAGCGGCCGTGGTCGAGAAGGAACGAGCGAGCCGCGTCGGCGCCGTCGATCTCGAAGCGCTGGTGCTTCGTCCGGTAGGTCTCGGTGAGACCGAGGTCGTGGAAGAGTCCACCGACGTAGGCGAGCTCGGGATCGACCGCGATGCCGCGCGCGCGTGCCTTGAGGCTGCCCCAGAGGAAGACCCTCCGCGAGTGGTCGAAGAGCACGTCGTCGGCCGCCTCGCGGACGAGGCTCGTCGCCTCCCTGGCCATCGGGCTGTCGGGGACCTGGATCCCCGCGATCGTCGCAGTCATGCTTCCTCCTCCAAGAGACCGGGCCGTGCGCCCGGGACCGTCCGATCGTGGACCCGTGCCGGCCGGTGACGTCCGGACGAGGACGGACCGTCAGCCCTCGGATCCGGACATCCGGTCCGCTCCTCGGCGCGAGGTGCGGGTCGTCGCGAAGCGCGACCGGTAGTCGCTGGGGGTGACCCCCAGTCTGGCGAGGAAGGCCCGCCGCATCGTCTCCGTGCTCCCGAACCCGGCATGGCGCGCCGTCTCCTCCACCGGGTGGCCCGCGTCGAGCATGACCTGGGCGTGGCTGATCCGCGCTCGCTCGACGAACTTCGCCGGCGTCGTCTGCAGCTCGGCGGCGAACAAGCGCGAGAGGTGGCGCGGGCTCACCCCGGCCTCCCGCGCCATGGACGTGGCCGTGTGGGCGAGCGCGGGTTGCGCGTTGACCAGCTCGAGCACGGCGCGCAGCTGCGGGGTCCTGGGCGGACGGATCTGCAGGGGCGCGGAGAACTGGGACTGGCCGCCGGGACGTTGCATGAAGACCACCAGGTCGCGCGCGACCTCACGAGCGAGGTCCGCCCCGTGGTCCTCCTCGACCAGCGCCAGGGCGAGGTCGATGCCTGCGGAGACCCCCGCCGAGGTGAACGTGTCGCCGTCCCGCACGAACAGGGCGTCCGCCTCGACGGCGACACGTGGGTAGGCGCGAGCCAGGAGATCGGCGTGGCGCCAGTGCGTCGTCGCCCGCCGGCCGTCGAGGAGACCGGCCGCCGCCAGGATGAACGAGCCCGTGCAGATCGACACGATGCGGTGCGCCCGTCCCCCCAGCGTCCGCACCATGTCGGTGAGACCGGGCGGGATCGGCGTGCCGACCAGCACGTCCCCGCCGGAGACGACCGCGGTGCCGCCCGTCGGCAGCGCGCCGCTGTCCCCGTCGACGGGGAACAGGGTGCCGACGGACGTCGTCACGGGCGCGCCGTCGACCGAGACGTACGAGAGACGGTAGGTGGCCCCGAGCCGGTTGGCCTCGGCGAAGACCTCCGCCGGGCCGGTGACGTCGAGCATCTTCATGCCGTCGAAGACGATGAAGACGACGTCGTCCTGCGGGTCTGAGCGGGCCGCCCTCATGGCGTCATTGTGCCCGCGGCTGCGGGCCGGCGTCGCCGGCCTAGGTGGCGCTCGAGGTGCGCGCGATCGCCACGAGGTCGCGCACCGCGCCGGGCGGCGGGTTCTTGCTGCCGACCCAGACGGCACGGAAGAACCGCCGCAGGTCCAGGTCCCGGACCGCTACCACGTCCAGGCTGCCGGACTCGACGTCGCGCGCGACGACGCGGCGGCTCAGGAACGCCGGCCCGCTGCCGGCGATGACCGCCTCACGGACGGCCGTGGCGGTGGTGAGCTCCACCTCCGGCTCGACGGGAGCCAGGCCGTGCCGGGCGAGGGCGATCTCCAGGACCTCGCGGGTTCCCGAGCCGTGCTCGCGGCTGGTCAGCGCGAGCCCAGCGACCTCGACCGGGGTCAGGGGGGTCCGTCGACGAGCGAGCGGCGAGCCGGCGGACGTGACCAGGACGAGGTCGTCCTCGGCGACCGTCACCGACCGCACCCCGGTCGGCGCGTCGACCCCCTCGACGAAGCCCACGTCGGCCGCGCCCTCGCGGACGCCGGTGACGACCTCGCGGCTGTTCACAGCGGTCAGGCTGACCGCCGCGGGACGATGCCCCTCCCCCTGCTGCCGTTGGCGGAGCAGCACCAGCCACCGGGGGAGGAGGCTCTCGGCGATCGTCATGCTCGCCCAGACGGAGAGCTCCCGGCCACGGTCGCCGCGCAGTCCCTCGATGGCGACCCCCACCTCGTCGGCCACGTCGAGCAGCCGCGAGGCCCACTCCGCCACGACGACGCCGGCCTGGGTGAGCTCCGACCCACGCGCCCCGCGCCGGACGAGCGTGAGGCCGGTGAGGGCCTCCATCGCCCGCAGCCGCTCGGAGGCCGCCTGCTGGCTGATGCCGGCCGCTCGCGCGGTGCCGCCGATGCTGCCGTGCCGGGCGATGCCCACCAGCAGCCGTAGTCCATCGAGGTCGGGCAGGTGACGGGAGGACACGGCGTAACGGTACGCGGTCACAAGGTCGGCTTGTGGGGGCACAACGCCGCACGGGCTACCGGCCCCGGACGGGGACTTCCAGGGTGGACGCATGACCACGCGAGCCGCCACCACCACCGAGCTGCCCCGGAGGGTCCGCAGTCGCCTCCTGTCCGAGCTGCACGGCCAACCCGTCTTCGGGTACGTCGGGCCCAACTGGTTCGCGTCGGTGATGGGGACCGGCATCGTCGCGAACGCGGCGGCGACGCTCCCGGTCGAGGTCGCGGGGCTGGAGGTCTTCGCCCGCATCGTGTGGGCGCTCGCGGTGCTCCTGCTCGTCGCGGTCGGCACGGCGACCGCGATCCACTGGGCGCGCCACCCGCGCACCGCGCGGGAGCACCTCGACGACCCGGTGATGGCGCACTTCTACGGCGCGCCGGCCATGGCGCTGATGACCGTCGGGGCGGGTGCCCTGCTGGTCGGTCAACCCCTCGTCGGTCGGGCCGCCGCGATCGGCGTCGACGCCGTGCTGTGGAGCGCCGGCACGCTGCTCGGTCTCCTCACCGCGGTGGTCGTCCCGTACCGGGCCTTCACCCGTCATGCCGTGACCCCGGACGCGGCCTTCGGCGGCTGGCTCATGCCGGTCGTGCCGCCCATGGTCAGCGCAGCCACCGGCCCTCTCCTGCTGCCCCACCTGCCCGTCGGCCAGTGGCAGCTGTCCCTGCAGCTGGCGTGCTCGATGATGTTCGGGCTCACCCTGATCGCCAGCCTGGTCGTGATCACGACGATCTGGAGCCGCTTGGTGCACCACAAGGTCGGGGCGGCAGCGGCCGTGCCGACGCTCTGGATCGTGCTCGGCCCGCTCGGCCAGTCGATCACCGCGGCGCACACGCTCGGGGCGACGGCGCTGCAGGTGTACCCAGCGCCGTACGGCGAGGCCTTCGAGGCCGTGGGCCTCGTCTACGGTGCGCCCGTGTGGGGGTTCGCCCTGCTGTGGGTCGCCCTGGCGACCGCCGTCACGCTCCGCGCCGCACGCTCGGGCCTGCCGTTCACGATGACGTGGTGGTCCTTCACCTTCCCGGTGGGCACCGTCGTCACGGGGACGTCGGCGCTGGCCGTCACCACCGGCGCGCACTTCCTCGCGGTCGCCGCGGTCGCCTTCTACCTCGCCCTCCTCGGCGCGTGGGCCACGGTGGCGGCACGCACGGTGCGAGGCGCCACCACGGGCCGGCTCCTGCGGGCGCCCGGGTGACCGGGCCGGGCGGGGCAGGTGGAGGCAGGCGTCAACGGGCGGGCCGGCCGGGACCTCAGATGCGCTCGACGACCCAGTCGACGCAGCGCGTCAGCGCCTCGACGTCACCGGGGTCGATCGCCGGGAACATCGCGACGCGCAGCTGGTTGCGGCCCAGCTTGCGGTAGGGGTCGACGTCGACGACGCCGTTGGCGCGCAGCACCGTCGCGACCTGGGCCGCGTCGACGGCCTCCGAACCCGACGCCGCCAGATCGATCGTGCCGACGACCTGCGAGCGGATCGCCGGGTCGGTGACGAACGGGGTGGCGTACGACGACGCCTCGGCCCAGCCGTAGAGCGCGGCCGAGGACGCGGCGGTGCGCGCCGCCATCGCGTCGAGCCCGCCCTCGGCGAGCATCCAGGCGAGCTGGCGCTCCATGAGGAACAGCGTCGCGATCGCCGGGGTGTTGAGCGTCTGCTGCTTCGCCGAGTTCTCGACCGCGGTCGCCAGGTCGAGGAACGCCGGGATGAAGCGCCCCGACGCCTTGACCTCGTCGACCCGCGCGAGCGCGGCGGGCGACATCAGCGCGAACCACAGGCCGCCGTCGGCGGCGAAGCCCTTCTGCGGCGCGAAGTAGTAGACGTCCGTCTCGCGCAGGTCCACGGCCGCGCCGCCAGCGGCCGAGGTGCCGTCGACGACGACGAGCGCGTCCGCGTCGGCGCCGGGCACGCGGCGTACCGGCGCCATGACGCCCGTCGAGGTCTCGTTGTGCGGCCACGCGTAGAAGTCGACGCCGGCGACCGCCTCGGGCACCGCCAGCGAGCCCGGCTCGGCGCGCGCGACGACCGGATCGGCCAGCCACGGCGCGTCGGCGCTGGCGGTGGCGAACTTGCCGCCGAACTCGCCGAAGACGCCGTGCGCGCTGCGCTCGCGCACCAGCGAGAACGTCGCGACGTCCCAGAACGCCGTCGACCCGCCCAGGCCCAGCACCACCCGGTAGCCGTCGGGCAGCGTGAACAGGTCGGCGAGCCCGTCCTGCACTCGCGCGACCAGGTCCTTGACCGGGGCCTGGCGGTGCGACGTACCCATCAGCGAGCGCCCCGACGCCGCCAGCGCGTCGAGCGACGACTGCGCCACCTTCGACGGGCCGGAGCCGAAACGTCCGTCGGCGGGCAGCAGGTCGGCGGGGATCTCGAGCGCGCGGGTCACCCGGCTAGTCTCCCACCGGCGGGATCGGGGACGGCGAGGAGGACGAGGGATGAGCGGTCTGCGGGTCGAGCGGGTGGGCTACGGCCACGAGCACGCGCGGCAGCTGATCGACCAGGTGCAGGACGAGTACCGCGCCCTCTACGGCGGCCCCGACGAGACCCCGCTCGAGCCCGAGATGTTCGAGCCGCCGACCGGCAGCTTCTTCGTCGGGTACGTCGAGGAGGACGGCGCCCAGGTGCCCGTCGCCACCGGCGCCTGGCGCTCCCACCTCGACCTCGACGAGCCGGGGTTGGGGCGGATCGCCGAGATCAAGCGCATGTACGTCGTGCCCTCCCACCGCGGCCGCGGGCTGTCCAAGCAGATGCTCGCCCACCTCGAGCGCGACGCCGTCGCCGCCGGGTTCGACTCCCTCGTGCTCGAGACCGGCACGATGCAGCCGACCGCGATCGCGCTCTACACGGCGGCGGGCTACGGCCCCGTCACGCCGTACGGGCACTACAAGTGCGCCCCGGAGTCGGTGCACCTCGGCCGGCGGCTGCGCCCGCTGGAGCAGGCGGGCTGAACCCGTGCGCCTCCCGCCGAAGGTCGCCCAGGGCGTCGCCGACGGCTCGGTGACGCTCGCGTTCCGCCGGTGGGCGCGCCCCGACGTGCGCGTCGGCTCGCAGTTCCGCACCTCCGCCGGCGTCGTGCGGGTCACCAGCGTCGACGTCGTCGACGAGGACGTGATCACCCCCGACGAGGCCCGCGCCGCCGGCTTCCGCGACCCCGACGAGCTGCGCCGCCGCCTGCGACCCGTCGAGGAGGCCGCCCGCCCCGGGGCCGGCGAACCCGCCGTCTACCGCGTCGGCGTGGAGTGGGCGGGGGAGGACCCCCGCATCGCGCTGCGCGAGTCCGCCGACCTCACCGCCGAGGACGTCGCCGACATCGACCGCCGCCTCGAGCGGCTCGACCGCGCCAGCAGCCACGGGCCGTGGACGATGCAGACCCTCGACCTGGTACGCCGCCGCCCCCACACCCGCGCCCCCGACCTCGCCGCGGAGGTCGGGCGCGAGCGCGACCCGTTCAAGATCGACGTCCGCAAGCTCAAGGGGCTCGGGCTCACGCAGAGCTTCGACGTGGGCTACGACCTCTCCCCGCGCGGCCGGGCCTACCTCGCGGCGACGACGCGCGTCGTACCGCATCCGGGGGCGGCGGAGGGCTGAGGGGCCCTCAGTGGGGGATGGTGTCGACGCCCGAGGCCTCGTAGGTCGCGAGGACGGCCTCGACCACCTGCGGTGCCTCCCAGTCGTCGGGGACGGCGAGCAGCGTGCCCTGCCCGACGGCCTCCGCGGTGACGCTCGCGGCCGGGGTGACGTGGGGTGCGACGTCGCGGTGGAGCCACACCCGGTGACCGACCGGCGCCAGCCACCCCCCACGCCGTGCGGTGCGGTTGACCTCGCGGCTGGTGAGCTTCACCGCCGCGGGCTCCCACGCCTCCGCGACCGCTCGGCACAGCCCGTCGCCGACGGCGACGTCGAGCCCGTGCTCGCCCAGCGGGCGCGTGCTCAGGAGGAGGTGGTGCGCCGGCTCGCGGCTACCGACGTGCGTGGCGCCGGCGCTCACGAGCAGGTTCAGGTGGACCTCGTCGGGGCCGGTCCCGGCGACGGACAGCACGAAGCCCTCGGCCGGGTCGGCCCCTGCCGGGTGGCGCCGCACGAGGGCCGCGAGCTCGGTGGGGTCGCCCCGCCACGCGGAGTCGTCGGACAGGCGCCACTCCTGCACACCGGTCAGGGCGCTCGCCCGCCGGACCAGGTCGTCGAGCCGGGCGGCGATCCACTCGGCCGACTCGCCGGTGCGGGCCCACACGGCCCGCACGGAGGCCTCCCGGGTCCAGGTCGGAGCACTCACGCCGCGCAGGTTAGCCGGAGCGGACGCCCGGCTCGCCGGAAACCACCCGAACGGGTGCTCAGGTCGCGATCCGTCGGGCCGACGTCTATCCCGGTCCCACCCGGAGGAGATCCCCCATGACCCTGCGTCACCCGCGCCTGCTCACGATCGTCGGCGCCGTCCTGCTCGCCCTCGTCGCCGTCATCGGCCCCCAGCCGACGACGGCCGACGCCCGCGCCGCCTCGCCCGTCGACCCCTTCGCCCGCTACGAGCCGCAGACCGGCTGCACGTCGCGGATCATGCCCGGCATGCAGGCGTACTCGAGCCAGCTGACCGCCCGCTACGGCGGCCGCATCATCGGCATCACCCGCGCCTGCAGCTCGGGCGGTCGCTCGGAGCACAAGGAGAGCCGCGCGCTCGACTGGAACCTCGACGCCCGCAACGCCAACCAGCGCCAGGCGTTCTACCGCTTCCTCGCCGAGCTGCAGGCCACCGACTCCTCGGGCGCCGTCGCGGCCCGCGCGCGGCGCCAGGGCGTCATGTACGTCATCTGGAACGACCGCATCTGGTCGGCCTGGAACGGCTTCCAGGTGAAGCCCTACCTGCACGCGAACTGCACGACCGTCGCGGGCTGCTCGCCGACGCTGCGCCACGTCGACCACGTGCACGTCTCGCTCAGCTGGGCCGGCGCGCGCGGCCTCACGAGCTGGTACACCGGCTGAGCCGCCCACCGACGGGCTGAGGCCCCGGTACGACGGACGGGCGGGCCCGCAGCGATCGCTGCCGGCCCGCCCGTCGTCGTACCCGCTCCTGAAGGAGGGGAGAGGGCTCAGGCGCCCCAGGCCTCCTGCCAGCCGTCCACCGCGTCGGCGGGGCGGGCGGAGGGGCCCGTGTAGACCGCGGACGGGCGGATCAGGCGGCCCGTGCGCTTCTGCTCCAGGATGTGCGCCGACCAGCCGCCCGTGCGGGCGCAGGTGAACATCGACGTGAACATCGGCGCCGGCACCTCGGCGAAGTCGAGCACGATCGCGGCCCAGAACTCGACGTTCGTCTCCAGCACGCGGTCGGGACGACGCTCGCGCAGCTCGGCCAGCGCCGCCTGCTCCAGGGCCTCGGCGACCTCGTAGCGCGGGGCGTCGAGCTCGCGGGCGGTACGACGCAGCACCCGCGCGCGGGGGTCCTCGGCACGGTAGACGCGGTGGCCGAAGCCCATGAGGCGCTCGCCGCCGTCGAGCAGCTCCTTGACGTAGGCGCGCGCGTCCCCGCGGCGCTCCACCTGCTCGATCATGCCGAGCACCCGGGAGGGGGCGCCGCCGTGCAGCGGGCCGCTCATCGCGCCGATCGCGCCGGAGAACGCGGCCGCCACGTCGGCGCCCGTCGAGGTGATGACGCGGGCGGTGAACGTCGAGGCGTTCATGCCGTGCTCCGCCGCGGACGACCAGTAGGCGTCGATCGCCTTGACGTGCGCCGGGTCGGCCTCGCCCTTCCAGCGGATGAGGAACTTCTCGGCCAGGGTCGCGCCCTCGTCGACGGCCTTCTGGGGCACGACGGGCTGGTGCAGCCCGCGCGCCGACTGCGCGGCGTACGACAGCACCATGACCGCCACCCGCGCCAGGTCGTCCCGCGCCTGCTCGTCGCTGATGTCGTAGGTCTGGCCGAAGCCGAACGCCGGCGCGAGCATCGCGATGGCCGCCTGCACGTCGACGCGCACGTCGCCCGTGTGCACCGGCAGGTTGTAGGCCTCCGCCGGCGGCAGGCCGGGGGTGTAGGCGCCGTCGATGAGCAGGCCCCACACGTTCTCGAACGGCACGCGGCCGACGATGTCCTCGATGTCGACCCCGCGGTACCGGAGCGCGGAGCCCTCCTTGTCGGGCTCGGCGATCTCGGTCTCGAAGGCGACGACGCCTTCCAAGCCGTGGTGGACCTCGGTCATGGGGCGACTCCTTCGTCGGCGCGGTTCTCGCGTTTCACGTCTCGGTGCTGCGGCGTGTGTGCCGCGTCGCATTGTGCCCGCGCGCTCCGCGGCCCCGCCACGGGGGCGTCCGAGCGGTGGTCCGCCGTACCGTGGCGGGCATGAGCGACGAGAGGGACCTGGCCGACCTGCGCGAGGACTACGCGAGCGGCGGGCTCGCCGAGGGCGACCTGACGCCGGACCCCGTGTCGATGTTCTCCCGCTGGTACGACGACGCCGCCTCCGCCGCGATCGGGGAGCCCAACGCCATGGTCGTGTCGACCGTCGACCCCGACGGCGCGCCGTCGTCGCGCTTCGTGCTGCTCAAGGGCTTCGGCCCGCACGGCTTCCGCTTCTTCACCCACACGGGCTCCCGCAAGGGCCGCGGGCTCGCGGCCGAGCCCCGCTGCGCGCTGCTGTTCCCCTGGCACCAGCTGGAGCGGCAGGTGCGGGTCGACGGGCACGCCGTACCCGTGCCGCGGGCGGACGTCGAGGAGTACTTCGCCCGCCGGCCCCGCGGCTCCCGCATCGGCGCGTGGGCCTCGCACCAGTCCGCCGAGGTCGCCTCCCGCGACGAGCTGACGGCGGCCTACGAGGAGGCCGAGCGCCGCTTCGCGGACACCGACGACGTGCCCGCGCCCCCCGGCTGGGGCGGGTACGACGTGGTGCCCGACGCCGTCGAGTTCTGGCAGGGCCGCACCGGGCGGATGCACGACCGCCTCGTCTACGAGCGCTCCGGCGACGGCTGGACCGTGCGGCGCCTGGCGCCGTGACCCCCGTCTGGTCGCCGTCTGATCGCCCTCGGCGAACGGGCCGGAAAACCCCTTGAGACCCCCCGGGCACCGGCGTACGTTCTGGGGCACACGGGAAAGGAGGTGGTCCGGAGAATGAGTTCTTCCAGGACGCGTGAGGTGGCTGCTCGCTAGCAGCTCCGCACCAGTTGCGTGACCCGGTCGACGAGGTGTCGGTCGGTGCGAACGCAGTCGGCGGCGTCGCAGCCGCTGGCACTACAGGGCAGTCACCCGGCCCGCAGGCGCTCCAGACCTTGTCCTACTGGAGACGGTCCCCCACGAGGGGCCACGCCTGCGGGTCGTCCTATTTCCCCCGCAGCACCGACCCGGCAGCGCGGCAGGGCGCCCCGGCGTGCGGCCCCACGACCTAGGGTGGCGGGCATGGTCTCGAGCCCCGGCTCCACCCCGCGCTCGATCACCGGCATCGTCGGCGTCGACCGGCTGCCGTACGTCCTCGACCTGCTCGAGCGGCTCACCGACGACGGCGAGGTCCCGGTGCTGCTGCAGGACGTCGTCGTCGGCGCGTGCGAGCTGATCGGTGCCCGGTACGGCGTCCTCACCGTGCTCGACGTCGACGGCCGGCTCAGCGACTTCCACGTGCACGGCCTCGACGAGCCGGAGCGGGAGCGGATCGGCGACCTGCCCGTCGGTCGCGGGGTCATCGGCAGCCTGTTGCGCTCCGAGGGGCCGATGCGCCTCGAGGACGTCACGGCCCACCCGTCGGCCACCCTCTTCCCGCCCGGTCACCCGCCGATCGAGCGGTTCCTCGGCGTCGGGATCGACCGTCGCGGGCGCCGCCTGGGGATGCTCTACCTCGGCGACGAGGACGACCGGGAGCCGTTCACCGCGGACGACGAGCGGGTGCTCGCCTGGCTGGCCGACCGCGCCGCCCACGTGCTCGAGGTCGCCGGGGCACGGCAGCGGGCGGAGCGGCGCTCGGAGTGGCTGACGGTCTCGCAGCGCCTCGCCGAGCTGCTGCAGCCCCCGATCGAGGCCGAGGCGGCCCTGGCGCACGTCACCGAGCTGGTCAGCTGGGTGCTGCGCGCCCGGTCGGTGGTGCTCGTGCGGCTCGTCGCGGACTCCGTCGTCGTGGTGGCCGAGGACGACGTGTCGAGCACGGAGCACCTCGTGCCCGCGGAGCACCTGGCGCCCGGCGCCGCGGTCTTCGAGGCCGTGCACGCCGCCACCCGGTCGCGCCGCTCCGTCGTGGCCCGCGTGGGCACCACGGAGGTCGTGCTGGTGCCGTTCCGCTCCGAGATCGCCGAGCCGCTGGTGCTGGGCGTGGCGCTGCGACCGGGGGACCGCGCACCCGTGCAGGAGGAGCTCGACCTGCTGGAGTCGTTCGTGTCGCAGGCCGTCTCGTCGATCGACCGCATCCGCGCGGTGGGGGAGCGCCAGGAGCTGATGGTGCTCGCCGACCGCGACCGCATCGCCCGCGACCTGCACGACGTCGTCATCCAGCGCATCTTCGCCACCGGCCTGCAGCTGCAGGGCCTGCGGGGCCAGGTCGTGCCGGACGCGCGCCCCCGCTTCGACGCGGCGGTGCGCGACCTCGACCAGACGATCCGCGACATCCGCACGACCATCTTCGAGCTCAGCCGGCTGCAGGGCACCTCCCTGCGCGCCGAGGTGCTGCAGCTCGCCGCCGAGTACGCCGACGCGCTCGGCTTCACCCCCGAGGTGCACGTCCGCGGCCCCGTCGACACGACGGTCCCGGCCCGCGAGTCCGACCAGCTGCTCGCGACGTTGCGCGAGGGCCTGTCGAACGTGGTGCGGCACGCCGGGGCGAGCGCGGTGACGATCGACCTGCAGGCCGACGACGACATCGTGGCGCTGCGCCTGCTCGACGACGGCGTCGGCTTCGACGACGCGGTCGAGAGCGGGCTCGTCAACGTGCGGCGCCGCGCCGAGGCGCTCGGCGGCACCGCGCGGGTGATGAGCGAGCGGGGCGGCGGGACGCTGCTGGAGTGGGTCGTGCCGCTGCCGCGCTGAGCGGCCCACTGCCGCCCGGACGCAGTTCGTGGCGGCAGCGCCGCGGAAAGCCTGGCGCTGCCACCACGAATCGGTGGCTACCGGAGCGGGTGGTTCAGCGGAGCGGGTCGACCTCGCCGTGGCCGGCGACGTCGAGCGCCAGCAGGCCGAGGTGGTGCCGGGCGTCGCCCAGCAGGTGGTCGAGCGCCGTGAGGTGGGCCGTGTAGGTGCCCGTGGAGTACTCCGCCGTCATGGCGATGCCGCCGTGCAGCTGGATGGCCTCCTGGCCCAGGTGGCGCCCGGCCCCGGAGGTCTGGGCCCAGGCCCGGCGGGCGGCGTCGGCCTTCTCCTCGGCGGTGGCGTCGGGGTCGGCGTGCACCATCGTCGCCCAGAGCGCGAGGCTGCGTGCCAGCTCGAGCGCGACGTACATGTCCGCGGCGCGGAAGGTGAGCGCCTGGAACGTCTTGAGCGGCACGCCGAACTGCTCGCGGCTCTTCAGGTACCCCGCCGTCGTCTCGAGCGCGACCTGCATCGCCCCGACCGCCTGCTGCGCGGCCGCGACCCGGGTGGCGTCGTGGGCCGCGGCGACGGCGGCCGTGCGGTCGACGCCGGCCTCGCCCAGCGGCGTACCCGTCGCGCCCTCGAGGCGCACCCGGGCGGCGCGGCCGCCGTCGGGCGTGCGGTACCCGTCGCGGGTGACGCCGTCGGCCGACGGGTCGACGACGAACACGCCGGTGCCGCCGCCCGGCAGGGCCGCGGTCACGAGGAGGAGGTCGGCGGAGGCGCCGAACGGCACCGGCTCCTTCACCCCGCTCAGGGTCCAGGCGTCGCCCGACTGCTGCGCGGTGACGGCGGTGGCCTCGTCGGTCCAGCGGGCGGCCGGCTCGGCGTGGGCCAGGGCGGGCACGAGCTCGCCGGAGGCCAGGCCGCCGATGATCTCGGCGCGCTGCTCGTCGCTGCCGACCGCGGCGACCAGGCCGCCCGCCAGCACGACGGCCGCGAGGTAGGGCTCGGGCGCGAGCACCCGGCCGATCTCCTCGGCCACCACGCCGACCTCGATCGGGCCGGCCCCGACGCCGCCGTCGTCCTCGGCGAAGGGCAGCGCCAGCAGCCCCATCTCGGCCATCCGGCCCCAGGTCGTCGCGTCGTACCCCGGGTCGCCCGCGACGGCGCGGCGCCGGTTCTCGAAGTCGCCGTACGCCCGGCCGAGGAGCCCTCGCACCGCCTCGCGCAGCGCGACCTGCTCCTCGTCGTAGGTGAAGTCCACGTCTCGTCCTCTCGCGTGCGGGTCAGAGCCCGAGGATGGTGCCGGCGATGATCTGGCGCTGGACCTCGTTGGAGCCGCCGTAGATGGAGGCCTTCCGCAGGTTCAGGTACGCCGGGGTGCCGCGCCGCTGCCAGGCGGGCAGGTCGCTGGTCTCGTCGTCGGCGCCGGAGGCCAGGGCGCCCGGGCCGGCGACGTCGATGGCGAGCTCGGAGACCGCCTGCTGCAGCTCGCTGCCCTTCAGCTTGAGCACCGAGGAGGCGGGGTGCGGGCGGCCGTCGGCCGAGTGCGCGACCACGCGCAGCGCGGTGAGCTCGAGGGCGGTCAGCTCGTTCTCGAGCTCGGCGATGCGGGCGGCGACGAACGGGTCGTCGAGCAGGGTGCCGTGGGGGGAGGAGACCGTGGTCGCCCACTCCTTGATCTGGGCGAGGAGCCGCTTGGTGGCGCCCACCGGGGCGACGCCGACGCGCTCGTTGCCGAGCAGGAACTTCGCCTGCGTCCAGCCCGAGTTGACCTCGCCCACCATGTTCTCCGAGGGCACGCGCACGTCGGTGAACCAGACCTCGTTGACTTCGTGGCTGCCGTCGATGAGCTCGATCGGGCGGACCTCGACGCCGGGGCTCGTCATGTCGATGAGCAGCATCGAGATGCCCGCCTGCTTCTTCACGGTCGGGTCGGTGCGCACGAGGGTGAAGATCCAGTCGCCGTACTGCCCCAGGGTGGTCCACGTCTTCTGGCCGTTGACGACCCACGTGTCGCCGTCGAGCACCGCGGAGGTGCGCAGCGAGGCGAGGTCGGAGCCGGCGTTGGGCTCGGAGAAGCCCTGGCTCCACCAGATGTCGAGGTTCGCCGTGGCCGGCAGGAAGCGCTCCTTCTGCTCCTGGCTGCCGAACTGGGCGATGACCGGGCCGATCATCGAGGTGTTGAAGGCCAGCGGAGGCGGGACGCAGGCGCGCTGCATCTCCTCGTGCCACAGGTGGCGGCGCAGCGAGCTCCAGCCGCGGCCGCCCCATTCCTCCGGCCAGTGCGGCACGGCGAGGCCGGCCGCGTGCAGCGTGCGGTGGCTGCGCACGATCTGCTCCTGGGTCAGGTGGGCACGGTCGCGGATCGCCGTGCGAATGTCCTCGTCGACCTGCGTCGTGAAGAACTCCCGGAGCTCGGCGCGGAACGCCGCGTCCTCCTCCGTCAGGTGCAACCGCATGCGTTCCTCCTCCACCCCTCGCGGGGTCCCCTCCGCCTGTGATCGCGCTCACCGTAGCCGCTCGCTGCGACACTACGGCGATGACCTAGGGTTCGGGGTCGAAGGGGAGTAGCCCGGCCGACTCGCGTCGGCAGGGACGGTCGACATGCTGGTGCCCGCGGCGACGTGGTCACCCGGCCGTCCCGCCCGAGGTCTCCCGCGTCGCAGGACGCGGGGAACCGGTGGTGGACGAGACCTTCGACCAGCTGATGCTGGTCGAGGCCTCGGCGTACCCGGATCCTCGACCAGCCCGACGAGAGGAACCCCTCGGTGGCCATCGCCGAACTCATCGTGCTCGCCTTCGCCCTCGCCATGGACGCCGTCGCCGTGTCCGTCGCGCAGGGCCTGCGGATGTACCGACCCCGCTGGCGCGACGCGCTCTTCCTGGCCGGGGCGTTCGGCCTGTTCCAGGCCGTGATGCCGCTCGGCGGCTGGGTGCTGTCGTTCTGGTTCGCCGGCGTCGTGAGCGCCGTCGCCCCCTGGATCGCGTTCGTCCTGCTGGCCGTCCTCGGCGGGCTGATGATCAAGGAGTCGTTCTCCGACGACGACGAGGACGAGCCCGGCGGCGCGGTCGCTGCCACGGGTACGACGGGAGGCGGCGTCGCCGCGTACGCCCCGCTGACGCTCGCCCTCGTGATCCCCCTGGCCGTGGCCACGTCGATCGACGCCGCCGCCGTCGGCGTCACCTTCGGCGTGCTCGACATGGGCGTCGCGGCCGTCATGGAGGCGGTCGTGATCATCGGCGTCGTCACCTTCGCGCTGTCGCTGGCCGCCGTCTTCATCGGCTCCCGCGTCGGCGAGCGCCTCGGCACCTGGGCCGAGCTCGTCGGCGGCGTCATCCTCGTGCTGATCGGCCTGCGCATCCTGCTCGACCACCTCGGCGTCCTGGGCTGACCCCGCGGCCCGGTGGTTCGAGGTGGCCGCGTTGTTCCGGTGGTTGAGGTGGCCGCCCCAGCGGCCCTCGAAACCACGCTCGGACCCGGGTGGTTTCGAGGGGTGCTGGCGCACCCACCTCAACCACCCGGGTGGTGGTTTCGAGGGGTGCTAGCGCACCCACCTCAACCACCGGCGGTGGCGGCCCGCTCCGGTGGTTGAGGTGGCCGCCCCAGCGGCCCGCTCCGGTGGTTGAGGTGGCCGCCCCGGCGGCCCGCTCCGGTGGTTGAGGTGGCCGCCCCGGCGGCCCTCGAAACCACGGCCCCAGCCCCCACCCGCCCCCGGAACTTGTCACGCACGTGAGCGTCTCGCGCCCTCTCGCACCACCCTGTGGATCGACTCGTGCGAGGACGGGCCTGTTGTGGTGATGATGTCCGCGTGAGTGGACATCTCGGGACCGTCCCTCCCCAGCGGGCGACGCGTGCGACCGCGCCGGGTTGGCGCGATCCGCGGCTGTGGGTGGGGTTGCTCATCGTCGCCGTCTCCGTCGTGGTGGGCGCGCGGGTGCTCGGCTCGGCCGACGACACGGTCGAGGTCTGGGCGGCCGACGCCGACCTCGTGGCGGGGGCGACGCTCTCGAGCGCCGACCTCGTGGCCGTGCGCGTGCGCTTCCGCGACGGGGAGTCGCTCGACTCCTACCTCCGCGCCTCCGAGGCGCCCGAGGACGGCGCGCGACTGACCCGCGACGTCGGCGCCGGTGAGCTGCTGCCCGCCGCGGCGCTGGGGGAGGGGGAGGACGAGGGGCTGCGCCACGTGCCCGTCGCGGTCGAGGCGACCCGCGTGCCGCCCGGTGTCGTCGCCGGCAGCGTGGTCGACGTCTGGGCGGCCGGCGCCGAGGTGGCCATCGACGCGACCGGCACCTCGACGACCACCCAGCCCGGCCAGGGCCAGCAGGGCCAGCAGGGCACGGGCGCCGCGGACCCGTCGGCGCCGGGCGCGGTGCTGCTGCTCGAGGAGGTCCGGGTCGTCGAGGCCCCCTCGGGGCAGGACGGCATCGGCAGCCTCGCCGACCGCCAGCTGGTGCTCGCCGTCCCGGAGGACCAGCACGACGCCATCGGGCCCGCCCTCGCCGCCATGACGAGCGGCACCGTCACGGTCGCCCAGCGGGGCTGAGCCGTGATCTGCGTCCTCGTCGTCGGCTCGGGCGCCGCCTGGGAGCAGGGCGCCCTCACGGCGCTCGCCGACCGCAACGACGTCGCCGTGCTCCGGCGCTGCGTCGACGTCAACGACCTCCTCGCCTCCGCCACGCTCGGCCAGGCCGACGTCGCCCTCGTCGGCCTCGAGGCGCCCGGCCTCGACGGCGCGGCGGTCGAGCACCTGCGGCGCCACGGCGTGCGCACCGTCGGTGTCGTCGAGCCCCACCAGACGGGTGGCCCCGACACGGTGCGGGCCCGCGCGGCCCGCCTCGGCGTCCGCTCCCTCGTCCCGGCCGACGACGGCCCGGCCCTCGTGGCGGCCGTGCTCGCGCCGCCCGACCCGACGGCGGTACGGCGTACCCCCGGCCCCGGCCAGAGCCCCGTGGCGCCGCCCGCGTCGCCGTACCGGCCCGCCGACCCCACCTCGACCTCCACCCAGGCCGCTGCCCAGCTCGCCCCGCCCGGCCCCCACGACCAGGCCCCGCCGGACCCCGCCCCCGAGACGACCGCCACCCGGCGCCGGGTCGTCGCCGTCTGGGGCCCGGCCGGTGCGCCGGGGCGCACGACGGTGGCCACGGCCCTGGCGGCCGCGCTGGCCCACCGGGGCGAGCCCACCCTGCTCGTCGACGCCGACCCGTGGGGCGGCACCGTCGCCCAGCACCTCGGCGTGCTCGACGAGGTCTCGGGCCTGCTGGCCGTGGCCCGTCACGCAGGCGCCGGCGACCTCGAGGAGCGCTGGCTCGGCACCGTGCGGTCGCTCGACCGGCACCTCCACGTGGTCACGGGCCTCCCGCGGGCCGACCGCTGGGCGGAGGTGGACGCCGGGGCGCTGGAGCAGCTCGTCGACCTGGCCCGCGAGGTGGGTCACGTCGTGCTCGACACCGGCTTCGCGCTCGACCACGACGACGGCGGGTTCGCCGTCGGCCCGGCCCGCAACGAGCTGACGACCACGGCGGTCGAGATCGCCGACGAGGTCGTGGTGGTCGGCACGGCCGACCCCGTGGGGCTCACCCGCCTCGCCCGCGGCCTGGCCGACCTGCGCGAGCTGGGGCGCGGCGAGGTGCACGTCGTCGTCAACCGCATGCGGTCCACGCTCGGCTGGTCGGAGCGCGAGGTGACCTCGATGCTCGCCGACTTCGTGCGGCCCGCGTCGCTGCACTTCCTGCCCGACGACCGCGCCGCCACCGACCGGGCGCTGGTGACGGGACGCTCCCTGCTCGACGTGGGCGACGGGCCGCTGGCCCGGGCCGTGACCGCCGCGGCCGCGGGCGTCGTACCCGGGGCCGCGGTGCCCGTCAGGAGGCGAAGAGGAGGTAGAGCCCGCCGCCGGTGAACGCGATCATCACGCCCAGCATCGGCAGCTGACCCAGCAGCTGGTGCTGGCGCGGGAGCACCGACAGGGACCGGTCGTGCGCCGCCACCGCGGCCACGATGTGCCCGACCACCACGCCGGAGACCTGCACGAACGCGAGCAGCCCGATGTTGTCGGAGAGGAAGTACGACGGCTGCAGGTCCGCCGTCCCCAGCCAGTTCGAGCCCCGCGCGAGCGGGTCGCTCATGTAGATGACGACCTGCTGGCCGAACTCGAGCAGGTAGGTCAGGTAGTGCGCCCCGACGTACCCCACGATGATCGGCGCGATCGAGTGCGCCATCAGCGACGGCAGCTCCCGGCGCCCGATGCCCTCGCGCGCCGGCACGGCCACGGACGCCAGCGTCAGCAGCAGGCCGACGATCGCGACGACGCCGATCAGCGTGACGTTGAGGATGAGGTCGGAGTCCAGCGTGCTCGTGTTGACGAACCGCACGAACGGCAGCGACTCGCGGAAGGAGTCGTACGCCGTGCTGCCGAACAGCACCGCCACCAGCGCCACCAGCCCGGCGGCGGGCCGCAGCGTCGCCAGGTTCGCGAGCGGGCTGCGCGCCACCAGCGTGCCGTCGGCGTCGCGGCCCCAGACCGACACGTGCGCGACCAGCGTCGAGTAGGCCTCGAACGGGTCGCAGCGCTCGTAGAAGACGTTGCCGAAGACGGCGCCGCCGACGAGCATCAGCGCGAAGTACGCCGCCAGCCACAGCCGCACGGCGCTCGTCTCGACGCCGTTGGTGCTGACCAGCTCGAGCCACACGAAGGCGTAGAGCCCGATCGCCGCCGGCCAGTAGCCCACCCAGGACGGCAGGTCGCGCAGCCCGTGCTCGGGGTCGGTGCCGGCCAGCCGGGACAGCCCGGCGTTGATGGTGCGCACCGGGCTCACGGCCCGGTAGAAGCGGCCCAGGAACAGCGACGCCGGCACGATGCCGACCCACAGCAGCACGTAGAACATGCCGAGGCCGGGGTTCGTCGCGTAGTCGGGACCGGCCACGAGCGCGAACATCATGTAGCCGAAGAACGCCGCCCCGAGCAGGCGGGCGAGCACCCGCGTGACGGGGTGGTCGACGACGGCGCCGATCCGGCGTACCGCCCCCGGCGCCCAGGGCCGCATGCGCGTCGTGCCGGGCTCGGGCCCGTCGTACCGCGGCCTGCGCCACGCGACCGCCAGCACCAGGAACGACGCCGCCAGCGCCACGACCGAGCCGATGACGACCGCCTCGAGCGGGATCGGCAGGTCGGCGGCGTTGCCGAGCCCGCTGTGGGCGAGGGTGACCTGGTCGGCGGGGTCCGGGGTCACGGGCGGACGTCGACGCGCACGAGCAGGCGCTCGGGGTCGTGCAGCTCGACGTCGTAGCTGCCGGCCCGGTCGATGGTCACGGTGTGCTCGCTGGTGCCGGGCTGCGCGTCGATCGTGAACTCGGGGTCGGTGTGGCCGTGGATCTCGGCCGGCACGTCGGTGGAGACGCGGAACACGATCGGCTGGCCGACCGCGGCCTCGACACGGCTCGCGTTCGGGGAGACCGAGTCACCGTCCACGACGACGTCGATCATCACGGGCTCGACGCCGGGCTCCGGCGTCGCGCTGCCCGAGGTGGCGCCGCCCGAGGTCGAGCCGCTCGACGACGTCGACTCCTCCGGACCGGCCTCGTCGGCGGTCCCCCCGCAGGCGGAGGCGGTCACGACCAGGGTGGCGGCGACGGCGACGGTGGTGAGCGGGCGCAGGGCGCGACGGAACACGGTGACTCTCTTCTCCTCTGGTACGACGACACGGTGCCGGCCCGGTCCGGCGGCCCCCCGGGCACGGCAGGGGGCTGTGTCGGTAGGGGGCGGATGACATGATCCACGTCGAGGTTACGTACAGCGTCGAGCGGGAGCGAGGTGGGGGATGGGCGAGCGGCTGCGCTCCCGGGACATGGCGATCCTGGCGACCGACTCCACGACGTCGCCGTTGCACAACGCGACGCTCGAGATCTTCGACCCGGGCGAGTCCGGCTTCGACCACGAGCGCCTCGTCGCCCTCATCGGCGACCGCATCACGTTCGTGCCCCGCTACCGCCAGCGGCTGCTGACGGTCCCCGGCCACCTCTCCACGCCCGTGTGGAGCGACGACCTGCGCTTCGACCTCGCCTACCACGTGCGCCGCTCGGCGATCCCGCGCCCGGGCACGCTGGAGCAGCTGCTCGAGCTCGTGGCCCGCATCGTGTCGCGCCCGCTCGACCGCACGCGGCCGCTGTGGGAGGTCTACTTCATCGAGGGGCTCGAGGACGGCCGGGTGGCCGTGCTGTCGAAGTCCCACCAGATCCTGGTCGACGGCCGCGAGACGGTCGACCTCGGCCAGGTGCTCCTCGACGTCTCGGCCACGCCGAAGGTGATGGAGCCCGACGAGTGGGAGCCGGCCCCCCGGCCGACCAACCCGGGCCTCGTCGCCGACGCGGTGCGCGACACCCTCACCGAGCCCTCCACGCTGCTCGTCAACAGCCGGGTCCTCGGCCAGTCCGTGGCCCGCCGCACCCTCGGCGTACGCCGTCGCCTCACCGCGCTGGCGGGCCCGCTCGCGCCGCTGGGCGGCCCGCTGGCCGTGCAGCCCCCGGTGAGCGAGTCGCCGATCACCCCGGCCGCGCTGTCGCAGCAGCGCCGCGTCACCGGGGTGCGCACCTCGCTGGCCGACCACCGCCGGGTGCGGGAGGTGCACGGCGGCACGGTCAACGACGTCGTGCTCGCCACGGTGGCGGGCGGCCTGCGCAACTGGCTGATGGCCCGCGACCAGCGGATCGGCCCGCAGAGCAAGGTCCGCGCGCTCGTGCCCATGTCGGTCATCGACGACGAGCTCGAGGCCACCTCGCTGGGCACCCAGATCCAGGGCCACCTCGTCGACCTCCCCGTGGGCGAGGCCAGCCCCGTCGTGCGCCTGCACCAGGTGTCGTACTCGTTCAAGGCCCACGGCGAGACGGGCCGCGCCGTGGCGGCGAACCGCCTGGCGGGCATCGCCGGCTTCGCGCCCACGACGTTCCACGCCCTCGGCACGCGGGTGGCGCTGGACGAGCTCGGCACCCGGCGCTTCCAGCTCACCGTCACCAACGTGCCCGGGCCGCAGTTCCCGCTGTACGCCGCGGGCGCCCGCATGGTCGCGACCTACCCGGTGCCGCCGCTGCTGCCGCGGCACGCGCTGGGGATCGGTGTCACGTCGTACGACGGGAACGTCTACTACGGCGTGACCGGCGACCGCGACGCCATCGACGACCTCGACATCTTCGCCCAGTGCCTGCGCGACGCCCTCGACGAGCTGGTCGACACCGCCAGCGACACCCGCCCCCGCGCGCCGCGCGGTCGCAGCGGCCCCCGCCCCGCCAACGGACCCGCCACCGGTCCGGCCGACGGCCCAGGAGCCACCCCGTGACGACCCGCGTCTTCGTGCCCCTCACCTCCTCCGAGCTCGCCCGCGTCGTCGCCGAGGGCCGGCTCGCCGGCCCGTTCCGCGCCCACACGGTGACGGGCGCGCTCGAGGAGGCGTGGCCCGACGGCTCGACCGAGGAGTGGGAGTACGCCGCGCAGGCCGCGGCCGGCACGGAGTCGCTGGCCCGCCGCACCGAGGACGACCAGCCCCGGCGGCTCGTGCTCGCCGCCGACGTGCCGCAGGTCCGCCCGCTCGACGACGAGGCCGAGCCCACCCTCGTCGAGGTGGAGGCCGACGTGCCGTGGAAGCGGATCGCCTCCGCCCACGTCGACGTCGTGGACCTCCCGCCGGCCGCGCTCGCGGCGTACCTGTCGGGCGAGGAGCTGCCCGACTCCGTCGACGGGGTCGAGCTCGACCACGACCTCGCGTGGTTCGCCACGCAGGAGATCCGCAACCTCCTCTGAGCGAGGGGGAGCCGTCGGCGAGCGGCCCGGGGCGGGGCCGGTTGAGGCCGTCGGCGCCGCCTGACACGATCGAGCGCATGGACGCGATCACGCTGCCCCCCGCACCGGTCAACGAGCCGAACCTGACCTACGCCCCCGGCAGCGCCGAGCGGCTGGCGCTGCTCGAGCAGGTAGAGGTGCTCCGGGGCGCCCCGCGCGACCTGCCGGCGTACGTCGGGGACTGGCGGGCCGGCGGCGGTGCCGAGGTCGCCGTGGTCGAGCCCCACGCCCACCAGCGGGTGCTCGGCACCTTCCGCTCCTCCACCCGCAAGGACGCGCAGGACGCTGTCGACGCGGCCCGCGCGGCCGCGCCGGGGTGGCGCGCGCTGAGCTACGACGACCGCGCCGCGGTGCTGCTGCGCGCCGCCGAGCTGCTCGCCGGCCCGTGGCGCCAGCGCCTCAACGCCGCCACCGTGCTGGGCCAGTCGAAGACGGCGTTCCAGGCCGAGATCGACGCGGCCTGCGAGCTCATCGACTTCTGGCGGTTCAACGTCCACTACGGGCGCCAGATCCTCGCCGAGCAGCCGATCCGCAACGCGCCGGGCATCTGGAACCGCACCGACCACCGGCCGCTCGAGGGCTTCGTCTACGCCATCACGCCGTTCAACTTCACCGCCATCGCGGGCAACCTGCCGACCGCGCCGGCGCTCATGGGCAACACGGTCATCTGGAAGCCGTCGCCCACGCAGCAGCTCGCGGCGTCGCTGACGATGGAGCTGCTGACCGAGGCGGGCCTGCCGCCGGGCGTCATCTCGATGCTGCCGGGCGACGGCGTCGAGCCGTCCGAGGTGCTGCTGCCGCACCCCGACCTGGCGGGCATCCACTTCACCGGCTCCACCCCGACCTTCCAGCACCTGTGGCGCACGGTGGGGGAGAACCTGTCGGGCTACCGGGGCTACCCGCGCCTCGTCGGCGAGACCGGCGGCAAGGACTTCGTGCTGGCGCACCCCTCGGCCGACCCCGACGCCGTGCGGGTCGCGCTGGTGCGCGGCGCGTTCGAGTACCAGGGCCAGAAGTGCTCCGCCGCCTCGCGGGCCTACGTCGCGCGCTCGGTGTGGGAGCAGATCCGCGAGCAGCTCGTCGCGGACGTCGACGCCCTGGCGATGGGCGACCCGACGGACCTGTCGAACTTCCTCGGCGCCGTCATCGACGACCGGGCCTACGCCAAGCACGTGGCCGCCATCGAGCGGGCCCGCGCGACCGACGGCCTCGACATCCTCGCCGGCGGCGAGTGCGACGACAGCGTCGGCTGGTTCGTGCGCCCCACCGTCGTGGAGGGCGGCGACCCGACCGACGAGATGTTCTCGACGGAGTACTTCGGGCCGATCCTCGCCGTGCACGTCTTCGACGACGCCGACTTCGAGAAGGTGACGCGCCAGCTGGAGTCCGCGTCGCCGTTCGCGCTGACGGGTGCGGTCTTCGCGCGCGACCAGCGGGTCGTGGCGTGGGCGGCCGAGGAGCTGCGGTTCGCGGCCGGCAACTTCTACGTCAACGACAAGCCGACCGGCGCCGTCGTGGGCCAGCAGCCGTTCGGCGGCGGGCGCGCCTCGGGCACCAACGACAAGGCCGGCGCCGCGTCGAACCTGCTGCGCTGGACGAGCCCGCGCTCCATCAAGGAGACGTTCGTGCCGCCGCACGAGCACCGCTACCCGCACATGGGCTGACGCCCGGCAGGGGCACGCGTGCCCCGACGTGCCCCGACGCGCCGCGGGGCGGCACCGGACCGGTGCCGCCCCGCGGGTGCGTTCCAGGTGCGTAGGCGTCAGGCCTTCGCGAGCCAGGCGCGGCCGGCGCGGTTCTCGGCCTTCAGCGCCTTGACGAGCATGTCGGCGATGAGGCCCTCGATCTTGCCGCCGACGAGCGGGATGGACACCTTCACCTCGAGGTCGACCGTCTCGGTCGTGCCGGTGCCGGTCTCGCGCAGCGTGGCCGTGCCCTTCATCTCGCCCGGCTTGCCGGGGATGGTGACGTGGATGTCGGCCTTCGTGGCGCCCCAGGTCTCCTGCTGCACGACGACGATCTCGTCGCCGACGAACTTCTTCGCGAACGACGGGATGCCGGCGGCGGGCTGGACGGTCTCGAAGCGCACGGCCTCGCCCTCGACCGAGACCGTCGAGCGCAGCGCCCGCTGCTCCTTGGCGACGGCGGTGCGGAAGTCCTCGTCGAGGAGCATCGCGCGCACGTCGGCGAGGGGGGCGTCGTAGGTCAGTTCGTGGGTGACGCGCTTGGACATGGGGGGATCTCCGTCCGACTCGGCACGGGCGGTGGCCCGGTGCGGGGTGCTGGTCGACGGGGCGCCGGGCCCCGCCGCCGATCATCATGGCGCACCCCCGGGAGTCGGGTTGTTGCGGCACCGGGCGACCCCTAGGGTCGGGAGGGTGGCGACGACGCTGGACGGCAGGAACCTGGACCGCAGCAAGGCCGATCTGGTGGCGGACGCCGCCGCGCTGGCACGGGGCCGCAACGGCTCGCTGGCCGGCCCCGAGGGTGATGCCGACCCGGAGGCCGTGCTGTCGGCGTACTACCGCCACGTGGCCCCCGAGGACATCCTCGACCGCACCCCCGTGGACCTCTACGGCGCCGCCGCCTCCCACCGCCGCCTCGCCGAGCACCGCGCGCCGGGCGAGGTGCTGACCCGGGTGCTGACGCCGTCGGTCGCCGACGACGGCTGGACGGCCGGCGGCCACTCCGTCGTCGAGGTGGTCACCGACGACATGCCGTTCCTCGTCGACTCCGTGACGATGCTGCTCGACCGGCTCGGCTGCGACGTCCACGCCGTGCTCCACCCCCAGCTGCGGGTACGGCGCGACGCCGCCGGCACGCTGCTCGCGGTCGGCCCGATCGCCGAGGGCTCGGTGCAGGCCGAGGACCACGCCGACCAGACCGCGATGCGCGAGTCGTGGATCCACGTCGAGATCGGCCGCCTGGGCACCGACGGCGACGACGGCACGGCCGCCGTCATCGAGGCGGGCGTCCACCAGGTGCTGGCCGACGTGCGGGTCGCCGTCGAGGACTGGCAGCAGATGAAGGACGCCGTGGCGGCGGTGGCCACCGACCTGCGGGAGCGGCCCGCCGAGGTCGCGGCCGGCGTACCCGACCCGGAGGTGCGGCAGGGCGCTGACCTGCTGGAGTGGATCGCCGACGACCACTTCACGTTCCTCGGCTACCGCGAGTACGTGCTGCGGGAGGGGGCCGACGGCGACGAGCTGGCCGCCGTCCCCGGCACCGGGCTCGGGCTGCTGCGCGACGACCGCCCCGGTGTGCCGCCGGCCGGCTCCGACGCACCCCGGGTCACCGCCGAGGTGCGCGACCGGATGCGCGAGCCCGTGCTCCTCGTGCTCGCCAAGGCCAACCGCCGCGCCACCGTGCACCGGCCGGTGCACCTCGACTACGTGGGCGTGAAGACGTTCGACGCCGACGGCAACGTGACCGGCGAGCGCCGCCTGCTCGGCCTGTTCTCCTCGGCGGCCTACACGGAGTCGCTGACCCGCATCCCGCTGCTGCGCGAGAAGGCCGAGGCGGTGCGCGAGCAGCTGGGCTTCGACCAGCGCAGCCACGCCGGCAAGGCGCTGCTCGACACGCTGGAGAACTTCCCGCGCGACGAGCTCTTCCAGACCCCCACGGAGGACCTGGCGCCGATCGCGCAGGCCGTCATGTTCGCCCGCGAGCGGCGCCGCCAGCTGCGGCTCTTCGTGCGGCGCGACACCTACGGGCGCTACCTGTCGGTGCTCGTCTACCTGCCGCACGACCGCTACAGCACCGCGGTGCGCGAGCGGTTCGCCGAGGTGCTGCGCCAGCGGCTGGACTCCTCGGCCGTCGAGTTCGCGGTGCAGCTGTCGGACTCCGCGATGGTGCGGGTGCACTTCGTGGTGCGCCCCCAGGAGGGGCTCAGCATCCGGGAGGCCGACCGGGAGTTCGTCGCCGAGCTGGAGCACCGCTTCGACGAGGTCGCCCGCTCGTGGCGCGACGACCTGCACGCCGCGCTGCTCGCCGAGCACGGCGAGGTCGACGGGGCGCGGCTCGGGCGCCGCTACCTCGGCGCGTTCCCGGAGGCCTACAAGGAGGACTTCGACGCCCGCACGGCGGCCTCCGACATCGGCCGACTCGAGGCGGTGCGGGCCGCGACCGGCCCGCGCGGCGGCTTCGACGTCGCCCTGCACCAGCCGGTCGACGCGTCCGCCGGCGAGGGCATGCTCAAGATCTTCCGCGTCGGCCCGGCGCTCTCGCTCTCCACCGTGCTGCCGATGATCTCGTCGATGGGCGTCGAGGTGCTCGACGAGCGCCCCTACGAGCTGGAGCACCTCGACCAGCCGACGTTCGTCTACGAGTTCGCGCTGCGCACCGAGGCCCAGGCCGGACCCGACCAGCGCGAGCTGTTCGCCGACGCCCTGCGGGCGGTGTGGGCCGGCCACAGCGAGGTCGACCGGTTCAACGCGCTCGTGCTGCGGGCGGGGCTGACGTGGCGTCAGGTCACGGTGCTGCGCGCCTACGGCCGCTACATGCGCCAGGGCAGCTCGCCGTTCTCGACGACCTCGATGGCGGACGCGCTGGCCGCGAACGTCGACATCACCCGCCTGCTGGTGCGGCTGTTCGAGACGCGCTTCGACCCCGACCTGGCGACCACGGGGGCGGGTGGTCGCGAGGCCGCCGAGCAGCAGCTCGTCGACGAGGTCACGGGCGCGCTGGAGCAGGTCGTCAGCCTCGACCACGACCGCATCCTGCGCTCGTACCTCACCCACGTGCGGGCCACGTTGCGCACGAACTTCTACCAGCACCCCGACGCCGGGGGCGTGCGCTCGCACCTCTCGCTCAAGCTGCAGCCGTCGGCGATCCCGGACCTGCCCGCGCCCCGGCCGGCGTTCGAGATCTTCGTCTACTCCCCGCGCGTCGAGGGCGTGCACCTGCGATTCGGCGCGGTGGCCCGCGGCGGCCTGCGCTGGTCGGACCGGCGCGACGACTTCCGCACCGAGGTGCTCGGCCTCGTCAAGGCGCAGATGGTGAAGAACACCGTCATCGTCCCGGTGGGCGCGAAGGGCGGGTTCTACGCCAAGCAGCTCCCCGACCCCGCGGATCGGGAGGCGTGGCTGGCGGAGGGAGTGGCGGCGTACCGGACGTTCGTCTCGGGCCTGCTCGACGTCACCGACAACCTGGTCGACGGCGCGGTCGTGCCGCCGCAGCGGGTGGTGCGCCACGACGGCGACGACACCTACCTCGTCGTGGCCGCCGACAAGGGCACCGCCACGTTCTCCGACATCGCGAACGCGCTGTCGGCCGACTACGGCTACTGGCTCGGTGACGCCTTCGCGTCGGGCGGGTCGGTGGGCTACGACCACAAGGCGATGGGCATCACCGCGCGCGGCGCCTGGGTCTCGGTGCGGCGCCACTTCCGCGAGCTGGGCCTCGACACCCAGCGCGAGCCGTTCACCGTGGTCGGCATCGGCGACATGTCGGGCGACGTGTTCGGCAACGGCATGCTCTGCTCGCCGCACATCCGGCTCGTGGCCGCGTTCGACCACCGCGACATCTTCCTCGACCCCGACCCCGACCCCGACGCGGCGGCCTCGTTCGCCGAGCGGGAGCGGCTCTTCCGGCTGCCCCGCTCGTCGTGGCGCGACTACGACCGCTCGCTGATCTCCGAGGGCGGCGGCGTGCACCCCCGCTCGGCGAAGTCGGTGCCGATCTCAGCGCCGGTACGCCGCGTGCTCGGCCTCGGCGACGACGTCACCCGGCTCGCGCCGAACGAGCTGATGCGCGCCATCCTGCAGGCGCCCGTCGACCTGCTGTGGAACGGCGGCATCGGCACCTACGTGAAGGCCTCGACGCAGACCCACGCGGACGCGGGCGACAAGGCCAACGACGCCATCCGCGTCGACGGCCGCGAGCTGCGCGCCCGGGTCGTCGGGGAGGGCGGCAACCTCGGCCTCACCCAGGCGGGGCGCATCGAGTACGCCGCCGCGGGCGGCCGGCTCAACACCGACTTCATCGACAACTCCGCGGGCGTCGACACCTCCGACCGCGAGGTCAACATCAAGATCCTGCTCGACCGCCTGGTCGCGGCCGGGGACCTGACCGGCAAGCAGCGCAACGAGCTGCTCGCCTCGATGACCGACGAGGTCGCCGAGCTGGTGCTGGCCGACAACTACGACCAGAACCTCGCGCTGGCCAACGCCGCGGCCAACGCCCCGGCGCTGCTGCACGTGCACGAGCGGTGGATGCGCCGCCTCGAGGCGGAGGGCCACCTCGACCGCCGGCTGGAGGACCTGCCGACGAGCGCGGAGGTGCGCCGGCGCCTCGAGGCCGGCCAGGGCCTCACCCTGCCGGAGCTCTCGGTGCTGCTCAGCTGGACCAAGATCGTGCTGGCCGACGAGCTGCTGGCGACCGACCTGCCGGACGACCCCTACCTGCGGGGCGAGCTCTACGCCTACTTCCCGACCCCGATGCGGCACCGGTTCCGCGAGCGGATGGACGACCACCCGCTGCGCCGCGAGATCGTCGTCACCCAGGTCGTCAACCGGCTCGTCAACACGGCCGGGATGACGTTCTGGCCGCGCCTGGCCGACGAGACCGGGGCGAGCGCGGCCGAGCTGGCGCGCGCCAGCTTCGTGGCCGACGAGATCTATGGCGCCGCCGCGCTGCGCGAGGAGATCGCGAGCCAGGACAACCAGCTCGACGCCGCGGTGCAGACCCGCATGCGGATCGAGCTGCGCACCCTCGTCGAGCGCGCCGCCCGGTGGCTCGTGCTGCGCCGCCCCGACACCGACGCTGAGGGCACGGTCGACTTCTTCGGCGTGCGCATCCAGCAGGTGCTGCAGGGCGACCCGGGCCTCGCGGGGCTGCTGACCGGACGTGAGTCGGTGGCGCACGACGAGCGGCTCGCCGCCCTGCGCGCGGACGGCGTGCCGGAGGGGCTCGCGGCCCGCATCGCGGCGCTGCCCCCGTCGTACGGGCTGCTGGGGATCGTCGAGACCGCCGCCCGCCGCGACCTGCCGGCCGAGACGGTGGCGAAGGTGCACTTCGCGCTGGGGGAGCGGCTCGGGTTCGCCTCGCTGCTCACGCGGATCCTCGCGCTGCCGCGCAACGACCGCTGGCAGGCCACCGCCCGCGCCGCGCTGCGCGACGACCTCCACTCGGTGCACGCGCTGCTCACCGCGCAGGTGCTCGCGGCGACCGCCGACGACGACTCCGCCGCGGCGCGCGTCGCCGCCTGGGAGGAGACGCAGGCGACCGTCGTGGCCCGCGCCGCCCGCACGCTCGAGGAGGTCTGCGCCGAGGAGCCCGACCTGGCTCGCCTGTCGGTCGGCATGCGCGTCGTGCGCGGCCTCGTCGCCGTGCCCGGGGGCGCACCGCGGGTCTGAGGGGCCGCCCGGTCACGCCGCCGCCCGGTCGCATCCACTCGCCGGGGGTACGCCGCGCCGCTGCGGGCCGCGCGCGGGGGGAGTGGTGATGTCCGGGCGCCGACGAGGCACCTGTGGAGGGGCGCCGCGGCCCGGGGCGCCGGCGCGGCACGATGCCCGGGTGACCGCCGACCAGCCCCGGGTGCCCGCCGCACAGGCGGTGCGCGACCTCGGCGGGGTGGCCCGCTGGGCGGACCTGCGGCCCCGGGTGACGCGCCACGCGCTGCGGGAGGCGGTCCGTCGGGGCGAGCTGAGCCGCTGCGACCACGGGCGCTACCGCGTGGCCGAGGCCGACGAGGCGCTCGTGCTGGCCCGGCGCATCGGCGGGGTCGCGTCGCACCTCAGTGCTGCCGTGTTGCACGGGTGGGAGGTGGCGCGTCCGCCGACGGACGCGTGGTTCACCGTGCCGCGGGGCAGCCGGCGCCGTGACGTCTGGACGCCGCACACCTACCGTGCCGACCTCGTCGACGAGCCGGACGACGTGACGCGCCCGCTGCGGACGGTCCTCGACTGCGCGCGGCGCCTGCCGTTCGAGGAGGCCCTCGCCGTGGCGGACTCGGCCCTGCGGCACGGCGACGTCGAGCCCCTCGAGCTGCGGATCGCGACCGAGCGCGTGGGCGGGCGGGGCGCCGGGCAGCTGCGGCGCGTCGCGGCCCACGCCGACGGCCGCGCGGCGAATCCGTTCGAGTCGGTGCTGCGGGCGCACGCGCTCGAGGTGGGGCTCGACGCGGTCGCGCAGCTCGCCGTGCGGGTGGAGGGGCGGGTGCTGCACCCTGACGTCGGCGACGCGGGGCGGCGGTTGGCCGTCGAGGCGGAGTCGTGGGCCTACCACGGCGATGCCGACGCGTTCCGCTCCGACTGCTGGCGGCACACGGTGCTCGCCGTCGCCGGGTGGCGGGTGCTGCGCTTCACGTGGCAGCAGGTGATGCACGACGGCGCCTGGGTCCGCCGCTGCCTCGCCGCCTTCGCCTGAGCCGCCGCCCGGTTGTATCCACTCGCCGGGGGTACGCCGCGCCGCTGCGGGCCGCGCGCGGGGGGAGTGGTGACGAGGTGGCGATGCCGGTCGCGCTGCCCGCCCGGTCGCATCCACTCGCCGGGGGTACGCCGCGCCGCTGCGGGCCGCGGGCGGGGGGAGTGGTGACGAGGTGGCGGCGGCTGCTCGCCGATCGCCCGAACGCATCCACTCGTCGGCGGTACGCCGCGCCGCTGCGGGGCGCGCGCCGGGTGAGTGGTGACGAGGTGGGGGTCAGTCGCCGGTGAACCGCGGCGTGCGCTTCTCCACGAAGGCGCGCATGCCCTCGGCGGCGTCGGTGGTGCGGAAGAGCGCGACCTGGCCGCGGTTCTCGCGGTCGAGCGCTCCCTCCAGCTGGGTCAGGGTCGCGGCGTTCACCGCCTTCTTGGTGGCGGTCAGGGCGAGCGGCGGGCCGGCGAGCAGGGTCGCGACGACGCGGTCGACCTCGGCGTCGAACCCGTCGGGGTCGACGAGGTGGCTGACGAGACCGGCGGCGTGGGCGTCGGCCGCGGGGAGCCGCTCACCGAGCAGCGTCATGCGCATGGCGTGGGCCCGGCCGACGGCCGCGGCGACGGTGGCCGTCGAGCCGCCGTCGGGCATGAGGCCGATGCGGGTGAAGGTCAGCGCGAACGACGCCGCGGCCGAGACGACCTGCAGGTCGGCGGCCAGCGCCAGCGAGCAGCCGACGCCCGCGGCGACGCCGTTGACCGCCGCCACCACCGGCTTGTCGAGCGCCACGACGGCCCGGACCAGCCGGTTGGCGCGCTCCACGGCCTGGTCGTCGAACGCCTCGACGGGCGAGTCGCCCTCCAGCGCGGCGCCCGAGCAGAACGCCCGTCCCCGGCCGGTGAGCACGACGGCCCGCACGTCCGCGCGGCCGTAGCAGCGCTCCAGCGTCCCCGCGCAGGCCTCGATCATGGCGCCGTCGAGCGCGTTGTAGCGCTCCGGATGGTCGAGCACGACCCGCAGCAGCCCGGCGTCGAGGGTGATCTCGACGCCGGGCACGGTGAGCGCGAAGGCGGGTGCCTCAGACAAGCTGCGCCCCGCCGTCGCGCATCGCGGCGTACGCGGCCTCGGTGCTCTCCGGGGCGACGCCCACCGCGAGGTGGGTGAGCACCCGCACCGTGAAGCCCTCGCCCAGCGCGTCGAGCACGGTCGCGCGCACGCAGTGGTCGGAGGCGATGCCGCAGACGTCGACCTCGTCGACGCCGCGCTCGCGCAGCCACGCGGCGAGCGAGGAGCCGTCGGAGGCCGCGCCCTCGAAGCCCGAGTACGCCGCCTCGAACTCGCCCTTGAGGAAGACCGCCTCGATCGAGGAGGTGTCGAGCGCCGGGTGGAACTCCTCGCCCGGCGTGCCGACCTCGCAGTGGACGGGCCAGGAGTCGACGAAGTCGGGGTTCTCCGACCAGTGGCTGCCCGGGTCGACGTGGTGGTCCTTCGTGGCGACGACGTGGGCGTAGTCGTGGGGACCGGCGAGCAGCGCGCTCACCTCCGCGGCGACGCGGGCCCCGCCGGCGACGGCGAGCGAGCCGCCCTCGCAGAAGTCGTTCTGGACGTCGACGACGATCAGTGCGCGGGTCATGGGATCAGCCTCTCAGGTGCGTGGTGCCGGGTGGGTGGGTCAGTTCTCGTAGACGGTCGGCACGACCGGCTCGCCGCGGGCCATCGACCGTGCGGCCATCGGCAGCTCGGCGCGCGCCGCCTGGTGCCGGGCGCGGGCGTCGTCGAGGGTCTCGCGCCCCACGACCTCGCCGGCGTGGACGAGCGTGCGGTGCAGCGGGCGGTCGGCGGTGCCGGGCTCGGGGGTGGGCGTGCGGTCGACGCCGATGACCTCGGCGACCGCGGTGCCCTCCGCGAGCCGGCGCGCCGGCTGCTTGTCCCCGCCGACCGACGCCTTGTTCGTGCTCCGCTTGGCGACGGGCCGCATCCGGCCGTCGGCGTCCTCGCGGGCGACGAGCTTGTAGACGAAGGCGCTCGTGGGGTGGCCCGAGCCGGTGACGAGGCGGGTGCCCACGCCGTACCCGTCGACGGGGGCGGCGGCGAGCGCCGCGATCGCGTACTCGTCGAGGTCGCTGGTGACGATGATCCGCGTGCCGGTGGCGCCGAGGGAGTCGAGCTGGCGGCGCACGTCCTGCGCGAGCAGGCCGAGGTCGCCCGAGTCGAGGCGCACCGCGCCCAGCTCGGGGCCGGCCACCTCGACGGCGAGGCGCACGGCCTCGGCGACGTCGTAGGTGTCGACGAGCAGGGAGGTGCCGACGCCGAGGCTCGTCACCTGCGCCCGGAACGCGTCCTCCTCCGTGTCGTGCAGCAGGGTGAAGGCGTGCGCGCTGGTGCCGGTCGAGGGCACGCCGTACCGGGCGCGGGCCGCGAGGTTGCTCGTGGCGTCGAATCCCGCGACGTACGCCGCCCGCGCCGCGGCCACCGCGGCCTCCTCGTGGGTGCGGCGCGAGCCCATGTCGATGCACGGGCGCCCGTCGGCGGCGAACGTCATGCGCGACGCGGCGCTCGCGATGGCCGAGTCGTGGTTGTAGATCGACAGGAGCACCGTCTCCAGCAGCACGGCCTCGGCGAACGTCGACTCGACGACCACCAGCGGGGAGCCGGGGAAGTAGACCTCGCCCTCGCCGTAGCCCCGCACGTCGCCCGAGAAGCGGTAGTCGGCGAGCCAGGCCAGCGTCGTGTCGTCCACGACGCGCGCGTCGGACAGGAAGCCGAGGGTGGCGTCGTCGAAGCGGAAGCGCTCGATCGCGTCGAGCGCACGGTCCACGCCGGCGACGACGCCGTAGCGCCGGCCCTCGGGCAGCTTGCGCCCGAAGAGCTCGAAGACCGAGCGCCGCTGGGCGGTGCCGGACGCCAGTGCCGCCTGCAGCATCGTCAGCTCGTAGTGGTCCGTGAGGAGCGCCGTCGAGCCCGACTGAGTAATAGTCATGCTGACAATATAAACCGGGTCGGCCACGGGGGCAAGGGGTACGGCGCACACGGCCGCTCCGGGCCTCGCCGGGTCTGTGCCACGATGGGGACGTGTCTGCTGCCAGCCCCGTCGAGGTCGAGCCGACGCTCATCCCCGAGGAGTCGTCCTTCCCGGCGACCCCCTGGGTCACGATCGTCTGGGACGACCCGGTCAACCTGATGAGCTACGTGACGTACGTCTTCCAGAAGTACTTCGGCTACTCGAAGTCGCACTCGGAGCAGCTGATGCTCGAGGTGCACAACGACGGCAAGAGCGTCGTGTCCACCGGGTCGCGCGAGGAGATGGAGCGCGACGTGCAGGCCCTCCACGAGTACGGGCTGTGGGCCACGATGGAGCGCGCGGAGTGAGCGGCTTCACCCGCCACCGCCGCAGCCGCCGGATCATCGCCAACTTCACCGGGTTCGAGGCGGACCTGCTCCGCTCGCTGGCCGGCCAGCTCGTCGAGCTGCTGCGCAACGAGGCCGCCGAGCCGCGCGACGACCTCGACCCCCTCGAGGCGATGCTCGACTTCTCCGGCCCCACGGTGGCCCCGGAGGACCCGGTGCTCGCCCGGCTGTTCCCCACGGCGTACCCCGGCGACGAGGAGGCGGCGGGCGAGTTCCGCCGCTACACCGAGGGTGCGCTGCGCGACGGCAAGACGGCCGCCGCCTGCCGGATCATCGAGGACCTCGAGGAGGCGGGCCTGCCCGACGAGCTCACCGAGGACGGCCTGATGATCGACGTCGAGCTCGAGGAGCCCGTCGCAGAGACGTGGATGCGCTCCTTCACCGACATCCGCCTCGCGCTGGCCACCCGCCTCGGCATCGAGGACGGCGACGAGGCGCGCTGGATGGCGCTGCCCGACGACGACCCGCGGGCCCAGGCGCACGACATCTTCGAGTGGGTCGGCTACCTCCAGGAGACCCTGGTCGGGGCGCTCAGCCGCTGACCGCGGTTCGTTCGACACGTTCGGACCCGCGTGCTCGAATGGAGGGCATGCGTGCTCAGCGTTCGATCTCGGTGACGGTGCTCGCCCTGGCCCTCGCGCCCCTCGCCGCCTGCGGGGGCGGCAGCGACGACGACGCCGACGGCGGGTCGTCCAGCTCCACCACGGCCTCGGCCGACGCGTCGGGGTCGGCGTCGGCGGAGCCCACGAGCAGCGAGCCGCCCGTCGTCGTGCCGCCCGAGTCGGTCTCCACCGGCGAGCCCCTGCCCGGCGTCGAGGGCGCCGCCTGCCCCGCGACCGTCACCCTCGAGGGCGCCGTCAGCGCCACCTGGGAGGGCGAGGGCGCGGTCTCCGCGCAGGGCGACTACGGCCCCACCGCCACCTACCAGACCACGTCGCCGGACGGGTACGTCGTGACCGTGTACGCCGCCGGCGAAGGCTTCGACGCCGGCGTCATCGTCGACACCGGCGCCGGCTCCTTCGTCTCCACACCTGGCGAGCCGGGCCTCGTCGCCCAGGCCGACGGCACGGGCGCGGAGGTCGAGGCGGAGCTGATCCAGATGGAGGTCCCCGACGAGACGCTCGCCGTGACCGCTTCCTTCGCCTGCGGCTGAGTCGTCGGGGGGTGGCGGGTTCCCCGGTGCACCGGGGAACCCGCCACTTCCGGTGCGAAACTTCCCACCGGAAGTGGCGGGTTGCAGGGACAACCATCGCCCGGGGGCCTCGACCGCGCCCGTCTGCGAGGATCGCCCCGTGCCCATCCCGGACTTCATCGTCGCGCTGCGCCGCAAGGTCGGCACCGACGAGCTCTGGCTCCCCGCCGCCACCGCCGTCGTCACCCGCCCGGCCCCGGACGGGCCGCCGGGTGCGGTCGAGCTGCTGCTCGTGCGGCGCGCCGACAACGGCGACTGGACCCCGGTGACGGGCATCATCGACCCCGGTGAGGAGCCGGCCGTGGCCGCCCGGCGCGAGGCGCTCGAAGAGGCCGGCGTGACCATCCGCGTCGACCGGCTCGCGTCCGTCGCGACGACCGACCTCGTCACCTACCCGAACGGGGACCGCACGCGCTACCTCGACCTGACGTTCGCGTGCACGTGGCTCGAGGGGGAGGCGCACGTCGCCGACGACGAGTCGAGCGACGTCGGTTGGTTCACCCTCGACGCCCTCCCGCCGCTGAGCGCGGAGATGCGGGGCCGGATCGACGCGGCTCTGGCCGACGAGGTCGCCGCCCGCTTCGTGCGCTGATGCCCCTCGTGCGCGACCTCGACCGGTCGGACCCCCGCGACGTCGCTGCCCTGGCGCGGCTCCTCGCCTCCGTGCCGGACTTCTCGCAGCGCGTCTCCGGCCGCCCACCGGGGGAGGACGACGCGGACGCCGTGCTCACCGCGGCCCCGCCCGGGCTGCCGGCCGACCGGAAGCACGCCGTCGGCCTGTGGGCCGACGACGACCCGCGCCGGCTCCTCGGGTTCGCGGACCTGCTGCGGGGCTGGCCGTCACCGGAGAGCGCCCACGTCGGGCTGCTGGTCACCGACGGCGGGCTCCACGGCAGTGGCCTCGGGCGGCGCGCCTTCGACGCCGTGGCGGCGCGGGTCCGCGGGTGGCCGGAGGTCTCGAGGATCCAGCTCGCCGTGGTCGCCACGAACGCGGCCGCGGCCGGCCCGTTCTGGCGGCGCCTGGGGTTCGAGCCGACCGGGCGGACCTCGCCGTACGAGTCCGGGTCGGTGCGCAGCACCGCCGAGGTGTGGGCGGCTCCGGTCCCGTAGAGCCCTCAGTGGGCCAGCTTCAGCCCCACCACGCCGCCGACGATCATCACGAGGAACAACGCCTTCGCCGGCGAGAACGGCTCGGTCCCCGTGGCCATCGCCCAGACGACGGTGAGGGTGGCGCCGATGCCCACCCACACGGCGTACGCCGTGCCCACCGGCAGGTCGCGCATCGCGAGGGCGAGCCCGGCCATCGAGGCGACGAGCGCGCCGCCGAACACGACGGTGGGCACGAGGCGGGAGAAGCCCTCCGAGCGACCGAGGGCGGTCGCCCACACGGCCTCGAGGACACCGGACAGGACGAGCAGGAACCAGGACACGACAGGCCTCCACGGGCCGTCTTGTCGTCGACCGGGTACGGCGCCCCTCGTCCGGGAGCCCGACCTGGCGCGGGCTCGTCGCCCACGGTGGCACACCGCCGGCGGCGGTTCCAGTGGTGGTGACGCACCTGACCAGCCCGCGACCGTGGTCTCGCTCAGTACCCCGCGAACGAGTCCGTCCGCACCTTCCGCGCCCCGCACGGGTGGTCGGAGCGGCCTCCTCGCATCGTCGCGACCCGGGGCCGCCGTGGCGCCCGGCCCGAGGCTCTCCTCGGCGGCCGGAAGAACCGCACGTCGGTGCAGCGGATCGCCGACGAGATCAACGCCGCGATCGGCTGAGCGCCGCCGGCCCGGGGCCGGTCAGCCGGTCAGCCGGTCAGTCGGCGAGCCCGAGCTCGTCGGTGACCCGGGCGACCCGGGCCCGGTCGGCGTCGCCGAGGCCCCGCAGCGGCCGCGGCAGCGAGGGCGCGGTGACGAGCCCGAGGTGCTCGGCCATCGCGGCGGTGACCCGCAGGCTCCCGTGCGCCGCGAACAGCGCCCACAACGGTGCGAGGCGGGCGGCGCCGGCCTCGGCCGTGGTCGCGTCGCCGGCCCGGGCCGCGCGGGTCAGCCCGACCGCGAGCTCCGGCAGCAGCCCGCCGACGACGGAGTACCAGGCGTCGCAGCCGGCCAGCAGGCCGGCCACGCCGAGCGCGTCGCCCGAGACGCCGATGCTCACGTGGGCGGGCAGCAGGGCGCGCAGCGCGTCGACGCGGGCCCGGGCCTGCGCCGGGTCGGTCGGCACACCGGGGATCTTGACCGAGCCGACCTGCGGCAGGGCGGCGACCGCGGCGAGCAGGTCGTCGCCGAACGTGAAGCGCGTCGTCGTGGGGTTGTCGTAGACCACCAGCGGCACCGACAGACCGGCGGTGACGTCCTCGAAGAGGCCGAGCACGTCGTCGTCGGTCAGCGGCTGGTAGGAGACCGGGGCGAGGAGGACGGCGCTCGCCCCCGCCTCCTGCGCGTCGTCGGCGAGTGACCGCGCCCACGAGGTGCGCAGGGCGCCGACGCCGACGACGACCGGCGTGTCCCCGGCGGCCTCGACGGCGGCGCGGGCCACCCGGCGACGCTCGTCGCGGTCGAGGTAGGCGTAGGAGCCGGTGGAGCCCAGCGCGGCGACCGAGTCGGCGCCGGCCGCCGCCGCCCGCTCGACCAGCCGGCGGAACGCGGCCAGGTCGAGGGCGTCGTCGTGCACGGGGGAGAGGGGGAACGCGCCGAGGCCGGTCAGGGTGCTCACGGCCCCATCCTGCCGTTCGGGCGGCCGGCCGGTCCGCATGGTGGCGGCGGCGGGCGGGCGGTGCGGGGCGCCGTACCCTGGGCCGCGTGCTGAGGATCGACCGCGCGACGCGCGACGCCATCGTCGCCCACGCCAAGCGGGACCACCCCGACGAGGCGTGCGGCGTCGTCGCCGGACCCGTCGGGTCCGACCGCCCGGAGCGCCTGGTGGAGATGGTGAACGCGGCGGGGAGCCCGACGTTCTACGAGTTCGACTCGCTCGACCTGCTCGCGCTCTACCGCGAGATGGACGACCGCGACGAGGAGCCGGTGGTCGTCTACCACTCGCACACGGCGACGGAGGCGTACCCCAGCCGCACCGACATCGGGCTCGCCAGCGAGCCCGGCGCGCACTACGTGCTCGTCAGCACGCGAGAGCACGGGAACAACGAGGGACCTGTGGAGTTCAGGTCCTACAGAATCGTCGACGGCGAGGTGACCGAGGAAGAGGTCGACGTCGTCGAGCAGCTACCAGCCCCGACAGTCCCCGACAGTGGAAGTGAGTCCTGATGGCCATCGAGGTGCGGATCCCGACGATCCTGCGGACCTACACCAACGGTGAGAAGGCCGTGTCCGCCAACGGCGACACCCTCGCCGCGCTCATCGACGACCTCGAGGCGAACCACCCCGGCATCCGGGGTCGCCTCGTCGACGGTGACGGCGACGACGCCGACCTGCGTCGCTTCGTCAACGTCTACATCAACGACGAGGACGTGCGCTTCATCGGCGGCCTCGAGGCCGGTCTGTCCGACGGCGACCAGGTCGTCGTCCTGCCGGCCGTCGCCGGGGGCTGCTGACCCGCCGCGACACCACGCACCGCCCGAGGGGGCCGTCGGACCACGTGGTCCGACGGCCCCCTCGTCGCTGCCCGGCTAGCCGAGGATGCCGAGGTCGTACGCCGTCGCCACCGCGGCCGCGCGGTCGGTGACGCCGAGCTTCTCGTAGACGTGGGACAGGTGCGTCTTGACGGTCGCCTCGGACACGAACAGCTCGCGGGCGATGAGCTTGTTCGACGTGCCGCGGGCGACCAGGACCAGCACCTCGCGCTCGCGGGCGCTGAGCTGGGCGGTGCGCTGCGGGGAGCGGACGTGGGAGAGCAGCCGGGCCGCGACCGCCGGGGACAACACGGACTCGCCCGCCGCCGTGGCGCGCACGGCGTCGAACAGCTGGCTGCTCGGCGCGTCCTTGAGGAGGTAGCCCGTCGCGCCCGCCTCGATCGCCGCGACCGTGTCGGAGTCGGTGTCGTAGGTCGTCAGCACCAGCACCCGGGCGCGCAGCCCGCGCCGGCGCATCGCCCGGATCGCGTCGACGCCCCCGCCCCCGGGCATCCGCAGGTCGATGACCACCACGTCGGGGTCGTGCGCGGCCGCGAGGTCGACCGCGGCCACGCCATCGCCGGCCTCGGCGACGACCTCGAAGTCCGCGACCCCGGCGAGCATGCTGCGGATGCCGTCCCGCACCACCGGGTGGTCGTCGACCACGATGATCGAGATCACCGGGCTGCCGCCGCGGGCTCCACACCGGTACGGCGGGGCGCGGGCTCGGCGACCACCCCGGCCCACACGGCCGGCAGCTGGGCGGAGACCGCCGTGCCGCCGCCGGGCTCCGACTCCACGTCGAGCCGGCCCGCCACCCGCTCGGCGCGCTGGCGCATGCCGCGCAGCCCGAAGGACGTGGGCGGCCGCTCGGCGTCGACCACGAAGCCGACGCCGTCGTCGCGGACGTCGACGATGACCTCGGTGTCGGTGTAGGTCAGGGTCACGCCGACCCGACCGGCCCGGGCGTGCCGGCCGACGTTGGCGAGCGCCTCCTGGGCGACCCGGACCACGGTGGCCTCGACCTCCGGGTGCAGCGCGCGGGGCTCGCCCGAGATGACGAGGCCGGCCGCGACGTCGTGCGTCGCCGACCACCGGCTCACCAGCCCGTCGAGCGCCGCGGGCAGCGTGCTGTCCTCGAGGGTCGCCGGTGCGAGCGCCTGCACCGAGCGCCGCGCCTCCGCGAGGGACTCCCGGGCCAGCTGCTCGGCGCGGGCGCGGTGACGGGCTGCCGACGTCGGGTCGGGGTCGTCCTCGGCCGCCTGCAGCTGGGTGACCACCCCGGCGAGGCCCTGGGCGACGGTGTCGTGGATCTCGCGGGCCAGGCGCTGCCGCTCCGCCTGCACCCCCGACTCCCGGGCCACCGCGGCCACCTGCTCGGAGAGCTCGACGTTGCGCCGCAGCGCCGCGGAGAGCTCCGCGTTCAGCCGGGCGAGCTCGGTGACCTGCTCTCCCCGCTGGTCGCTGATCCGCGTGACGGAGGTGTGGAAGTGGGAGAAGACGGTCGCGATGGCGGCGTTCACCAGCACGAGCACGACGAAGACCCCCCACTCGGCGGACGTCGACAGCGGCAGGCCACCCGCCTGGGACCCGGCCATCGTGACCGCGGTGGCGCCCACGGCGACGAGGGCGCGGCGGCCGCGGAACACGTCGTACGCGTCCGTGTAGCCCGCGAACGCGAAGAAGGCGAGGAAGGGGTTGACCCACGTGAGGGCGAAGGCGAGCGCGGTGCGTCCCCACCAGTAGACGGCGCCGTCGGAGGGCGCGTCGTCGCGGTGGGCCGGGCTGAGGGTCCACCACCAGATCCAGACGGCGCTCACGGCGCCCAGCCCGGCCAGGCCCGCGTACGCCGGCGCCCCGCCCCCGATGAAGCCCTGGGTGGCGAAGCCGATCCCGAGGCCGCCGGCGAGCAGCGCCATCGGCAGCACGCGGAACCAGCGGTCCCAGCCCGGTGCCAGCGTGACGAGGGTCGTGCTCACGAGCCGCAGCCTCCCACGCGGCGCCCCGCCGGGGGAGTGGGGCGACCCGTCACTCCCACCGGAAGCACCGCACGGCGAGCGCGGTGAGCACGACGGCCCAGCCGCCCGTCACCGCCAGGTCGACCAGCTGCGGCCAGCTGCCGGTCGCCGCGTCGTTGAGCCCCCGCGCCGCGGCGCCCAGCGGGGTCAGCAGCACGACGTCCTGCAGCAGGCCGGGCATCGTCTGCACCGGCAGCCAGACGCCCGCGGTGAACATGAGCGGGAAGAAGACGAGGGTGCCGATCGTCTGGCTGACCCGGGCGGTCGGGGCCACGGCGGAGACGAGGGCGCCGAGGGCGAACGCGGCGGCGGCGGCCAGGACGAGCGCGAGGAGCCAGCCGGCGAGGTGCTGCGGCAGCGGCACGTCGAGGACGAGGCGCGCGACCGCCACGGCCGTCGCCGCTCCGACCGCGACAGCGGAGAGGTGCAGCACCACCTGCGCGCGGAGCAGCGCGGCCGGGCTGACGGGCGTGGCCCGCAGCCGCCGGAGGATGCCCTGCTCGCGGTAGGTGCTGAGCGTGGCGGGCATCGACTGCACCGACGCCACGATCACCGTCAGCAGCACCACGACGGGCACGTAGAGGTCCACGACGCTCTGGCCGCCCTGGTCGGCGTTCGGCTCGCGGAAGCTGGGGATGGCGCCCAGGATGCACAGCAGCGCGGTCGGGAACCCCAGGATCCAGAAGGTGGTCCCGGGGTCGCGGACGAACAGTCGCAGCTCGGTCGCCGTGACCCCGCGTCGGCGGCTCCGCGGCGCTGCGCCGCCGTCGCTGCGGGCGGTGGGAGCGGTGCTCATCGGGTCCTGCCTCTCGACGCGTCCGTCGCGGCGGTCGCGGTGGCGCGTCCGCCGGTGAGGCTCAGGTAGGCCTCGTCCAGGCTGCGGCGCCGCGTCCCGGGCTCGGCCACGCGCAGGTGGCCGGGGCGCACACCGGCCGCGCGCAGGTGGTCGAGCGCGGCGAGCACCGTGGCGTCGTCCCCCGTGAGCACGACCCGGTCGTCCTCCCGGCGCACCCCCGTGGCGCCGGGCAGGGTGCGCAGCGCGTCGGTCGCGAGCGTCCCGTCGGGCACGAAGCTCATGACGACGGCGGTGGCCGCAGCGGCGGTGACCTCGGCGCCGTCCGCGCTACCGCGGTCCGCCCTGCCGGCCGCCGCCCTGCCACCGTCGGGCCGGCCGGCGAGCCCGGCGGGCGTGTCCAGCGCGACGACGTGACCGCCGTCGATGATGGCGATGCGGTCGCAGAGGTGCTCGGCCTCCTCCATGGAGTGGGTGACCAGCAGGACGGTGACGCCGGAGGAGCGGACCTCGCGCACCAGGTCCCAGACCTCGCGCCGGGCGCGCGGGTCGAGGCCGGTGGTCAGCTCGTCGAGGATCACCACGCGGGGCCGGCCGACGAGCGCGAGCGCGACGGCCAGCCGCTGCTGCTGGCCGCCGCTGAGCCTCCCGTACGCCTGGTCGAGGTGGTCGGCGAGGCCGAGCCGCGTCAGCAGCTCGTGGCCGTCGGCCGGGTCGGCGTAGAACGACGCGTACAGCTCCACGGCCTCAGCCACGCGCAGCTTGGGCTGCAGCCGGCTCTCCTGCAGCTGCACGCCCAGCACCCGCGTCACCCCGGCCCGGTCCGTCCAGGGGTCGAGCCCGGCCACGCGCACCGACCCGGCGTCCCCGACACGGAGGCCCGCGATGCACTCGACGGTGGTGGTCTTGCCCGCCCCGTTGGGGCCCAGCACGCCGAAGATCTCGCCCTCGGCGACCCGGAACGACACGTCGGCGACGGCGAGCCTCCCGCCGTACTGCTTGCGCAGGTCCTGCACCTCGATCATGCCCACCACCCTCGTGGCCCGGCCGCCGTGGCACATCGGCGGACGGGCTCCGGTCGGCATCAGCCGATCGGAGGATGGCGGGCTGCGTCCCTGCCCGGTGCGTAGAGTGCCGCCCATGACCGAGCTGGTGGCGCCGCAGCGGCGCACGTTCGTCCTCGTCGACGGCGAGAACATCGACGCCACGCTGGGCAACTCGCTCCTGGGTCGTCGCCCGACGCCCGAGGAGCGGCCCCGCTGGGAGCGCGTGACGGCGTACGCCGAGCAGCTGTGGGACCAGCCGGTCACCGGTCTGTTCTTCCTCAACGCGAGCGGCGGCTCGCTGCCGAGCGCGTTCGTGCAGGCGCTGCTGGCGCTCGGCTACCGCCCCGTACCGCTGGCCGGCCGCGGCGACCAGAAGGTCGTCGACCTCGGTATCCAGCGGACGCTGCAGGCGGTGCTGTCCCACGACGCCGACGTGCTGCTCGTCAGCCACGACGGCGACTTCCTCGACGACCTCCGCCCGCTCGTCGACCACCCCGACCGCCGCGTGGGGCTGCTGGCGCTGCGGGAGTACGCGAACGCCGGCTTCACCAACATGGGCGTGCGGATCCACGACCTCGAGGACGACGTGCGCGCCTTCAACGTGCCGCTCCCGCGGGTGCGGATCATCCCGCTGGAGGAGTTCGACCCGGAGCAGTTCCTGCGGTGATGGGAGGATGGCGACCATGCGCTACGACGACCTGGTCGCCTCCGTCGGCAACACCCCGCTCGTGGGTCTGCCGCGCCTCTCGCCGAGCCCCGACGTGCGCATCTGGGCGAAGCTGGAGGACCGCAACCCGACCGGCTCGATCAAGGACCGCCCCGCGCTGCGGATGATCGAGCAGGCGGAGGCCGACGGCCTGCTGCGCCCCGGCTGCACGATCCTCGAGCCCACGTCGGGCAACACCGGCATCTCGCTGGCCATGGCCGCGAAGCTCAAGGGCTACCGGCTCGTGTGCGTCATGCCGGAGAACACCTCGCAGGAGCGGCGCCAGCTGCTGCGCATGTGGGGCGCGGAGATCTACTCCTCGCCCGCGGCCGGCGGCTCGAACGAGGCGGTGCGCGTCGCGAAGGGCATGGCCGAGGAGCACCCGGACTGGGTGATGCTCTACCAGTACGGCAACCCCGCCAACGCGCTCGCGCACGAGGAGGGCACCGGCCCGGAGATCCTGGCCGACCTCCCCGAGATCACCCACTTCGTCGCCGGGCTCGGCACGACCGGCACCCTCATGGGCGTCTCCCGCTTCTTCCGCCGGGCCAAGCCCGAGGTGCGGATCGTGGCGGCCGAGCCGCGCTACGGCGAGCTCGTCTACGGGCTGCGCAACCTCGACGAGGGCTTCGTGCCCGAGCTGTACGACGCCGACCTGATCGACGCCCGCTTCTCGGTCGGCCCCCGCGACGCGGTGCGCCGGGTGCGGGAGCTGCTCGAGCTCGAGGGCATCTTCGCCGGCGTCTCGACGGGCGCGATCCTGCACGCCGCGCTCGGCCAGGCGGCCAAGGCCGTGAAGGCCGGGGAACGTGCTGACATCGCCTTCGTCGTGTGCGACGGTGGGTGGAAGTACCTGTCGACCGGCGCCTACGAGGGCACCGTCGACGAGGCAGAGGACCGTCTGGAGGGGCAGCTGTGGGCGTGAACGGGGGACCGCGAGTGCGCGGAGGGCGTCTCGGCGCCTGGTTGGTGACGGCCGTGGCCGGGGTCGGCCTGGCCGTCGCGCCGCCGGCGGGGGCGAGCGGCACCCCGACGCTGCCGTCCGCGGTACCGGGGGTGCAGGCGTCCGCCGCGGCGGCCACGCTGACCCCGCAGGGGCCGGACACGATCCGCGGGACCGCCCGCTACGAGGGCACCCTCACCGCCGTCGTCGCCTGGCGCACGCCGCGCGCGACGACCGGGCAGGTGCAGTGGCACCGCGACTACACCCCGATCCCGGGCGCGACGGGCTCGACGTACCGCGTCACCCACGAGGACGTGGGGCACCGCATCCGGTACGTCGTGACGGTCGGCCGCGCGGGCTACGCCAGCTCGCGCCACCTCTCGCAGCCCACGCCCGTCGTCGGCGACGCCACCCCGCGCCGCCGGACGGTGACGTACGACGTGCGCGTCGACGGCAGCATCCCCGGGTTCCGGGTCGAGGAGTTCGGCGTGCAGTCCGGCGAGACGCTCGCCGACCCCCGCGGCTGGCGGGCCGGCGGCACCCACTTCCAGCGCACCGCCAGCGGGGCGCCCTCGAGCTTCACCCTCGTGCTCGCCACCGCCGACCGCCTGCCGCGCTACTCCAGCGAGTGCAGCACGCAGTGGAGCTGCCGCGTCGGGCGCAACGTGATCATCAACTACACGCGCTGGATGCAGGCGTCGCCGTCGTGGAACGCCGCCCGGGGCACGCTGCGCGACTACCGCCACATGGTCGTCAACCACGAGGTCGGGCACTTCCTGGGCCGCGGGCACGTCGGGTGCTCCGCGCCGGGCAACCGCGCGCCGGTGATGATGCAGCAGTCGAAGGGGCTGAACGGCTGCCGCTTCAACCCCTGGCCGCTGCCCGGCGAGCGCTGAGCCCGGGCGACGCCGGTGGACGCGCGCGACGCGTCTCACGGCCGTGAGAGTGACGACACCGCCGCTGCGTCGCTTCACGTGCTCGTAACCTCTAGATTGGCCCGTTGTGGTGGACGACCTCGCCGACGCACCGATCGGCATCTTCGACTCCGGGTTCGGCGGCCTGACCGTCGCGCGCTCGGTCATCGACCAGCTGCCCCACGAGTCGATCGTCTACCTCGGTGACACCGCCCGCCAGCCCTACGGCCCCAAGCCGATCGGCGAGGTCCGCGAGTACGCGCTGGAGTGCCTCGACCACCTCGTCGCCCGCGGGGTCAAGGCGATCGTCATCGCCTGCAACTCCGCGAGCGCGGCGATGCTGCGCGACGCCCGGGAGCGGTACGACGTGCCCGTCGTCGAGGTCATCTACCCGGCCACCCGCCGCGCCGTCGCGGCCACCCGCTCGGGGCGGATCGGCGTGATCTGCACCCAGGCGACCGCCACGTCGATGGCCTACGACGACGCCTTCGCCGCCGCCCCCCAGGTCGAGCTCGTCACGCAGGCCTGCCCGCGGTTCGTCGACTTCGTCGAGCAGGGCGTGACCTCGGGGCCCGAGCTGCTCGAGGCCGCGCACTCCTACCTCGACCCCCTCATCGCCGCCGACGTCGACACCCTCGTGCTCGGCTGCACGCACTACCCGCTGCTGACCGGCGTCATCTCCTACGTCATGGGCGACGGCGTGACGCTGGTGAGCAGTGCGGAGGAGAGCGCCAAGGCGGTCTACCAGATGCTCGCCACGGGCGGTCTCATGCGGGCCGCGGGCGAGGCGACGTACGAGTTCGTCACCACGGGCGAGCCCGGCGAGTTCCAGCGCATCGGCCGGCGCTTCCTCGGCCCCGAGCTCGCGTTCGCGAGCCAGTTCGCGGGAGGTCCGGCATGAGGCTCACGGTCGTCGGCTGCGCCGGCTCCTACCCGGGGCCTCGGTCGCCCGCGAGCTGCTACCTGCTCGAGGCCGACGGCCCGGACGGCGACGGCGGCACGCGCACCTGGCGGATCCTGCTCGACCTCGGCAACGGTGCGCTCGGCGCGCTGCACAACCACGCGGACCCGCTGAGCATCGACGCGGTCTTCGTGAGCCACCTGCACCCCGACCACTGCCTCGACCTGTGCGGCTACTACGTGCTGCGCAAGTACCACCCCGCCGGCCACCAGCCGCGCATCCCCGTGTGGGGCCCGGAGGGCACCGCGGACCGGATGGCGACGGCGTACGACCTGCCCCTCGACCCGGGCATGCACGAGGAGTTCGACTTCTCCGAGTACGCCGTGGAGCAGCGCGCGATCGAGATCGGCCCGTTCAGCGTCCAGCCGTTCGAGGTGTTCCACCCGGTGGCGGCCTACGCGCTGCGCGTGAGCGCCGACGGCCGGACGCTGACGTACTCCGGCGACACCGCCCCCTGCCTCGGCCTCGACCGCGCGGCCGCCGGCGTCGACCTGCTGCTCGCCGAGGCCGCGTTCCGCGAGTGCGACGAGAACCCGCCCGGCGTGCACCTGACCGGCACCGACGCGGGCGACCTCGCCACCCGCGGCGGCGTGGGCCGGCTCGTGCTGACGCACATCCCGGCGTGGTTCGACCCGGACGACGCCCGCACCGAGGCCGTCGCGCGGTACGACGGCCCGACCTCCGTCGCCGTAGCCGGCGCCACGTACGACGTCTGACGTTCCGCGCTAGCGCCTCGCGCCGGTGGTGGAGGTGGGCGCGCTAGCGCCTCGCGCCGGTGGTTGAGGTGGGCGCGCTAGCGCCCCTCGAAACCACGCCCCGCCAGCCGGCGCCCCACGCCGTACCGCAGCGCCACGAGCACGCCCGTCACCCCGATGGTCGGCCAGTCCTGCTGCGCGGTCAGGCGCAGCAGCGCGGCGGCGACGAGCAGGTCGACCAGCAGCGCCACGGCGTCGCCGACCCGTCGTGTCGCCACCGCGGCGAGCACCCCGCCCGCGACGGCGGCGAGCGCCGTGAGGGCCGCGGCCGTCAGCAGCACGGTGGTCACGGGGGCGGGGCCTCGACCTGCTCCTGCTCCTCGCGGATCTCGCGGGCCAGGAAGAAGTTGAGCGCGGTCCGGATGGCGGCGACGGCGGCCAGTTGCCCGAGCACCTCGAACGACGGGGCGATGGCGGTGCGCAGCACGTCGGAGGCGAGCTGGAACTCGAGCCCGAGCGCGAGGAACCGGCCGAGGGTCAGGCGCACGCGCGTGAACTCGCGCGGGTCGCGCCGGGGCAGCACCCGCAGGAACTGGATCACGGCGATCACGGCCCCGATGAAGATGACGGCGGCTCCGGCGGCCTCGACCAGACGCACGAGCAGGTCGACGGCGGCGTGCAGGTGCTCCTCGGGGAGGACGTCGAAGGCGGCGGTGCTCACCCGGCGCCAGTACCCGCCCGCCCCCCGCCGAGACGCCGCCGGTGGTCGAGGTGGCCGCGGCACGGATCGCGGCGATCAGCCGCCCGAGGGCCCTCCCTGCGGCGTGTCGGAGCGCGATCGCCGCGATCCGTGCCGGCCTCAGACCAGGCCGGCGTCGTGGACGCAGATGGCGATCTGGACGCGGTTGGTGGCGCCGAGCTTGTCGAAGAGGCGGGAGACGTGGGCCTTCACGGTCGGCACCGACAGGTACAGCTCGGCGGCGATGTCGGCGTTCGACAGGCCGCGGCCGACCGCCACGGCGACCTCGCGCTCGCGGTCGGTGAGGGTGGCGAGGCGGCGCTCGGCGTCGGCGGCCTTGGGGTCGGTGTGCTGGCGCACGCGACGGATGAGGGTCTGGGTGACGGACGGGGACAGCATCGGCTCGCCCTCGGCGACGCGGCGGATCGCGGCCAGGATGTGGGCCGGGGGAGTGTCCTTGAGCAGGAAGCCGTCCGCGCCCGCGGCGAGCGCGCCGAGCACGTAGTCGTCGGCGTCGAAGGTGGTCAGCACGATGACGCGGGGCGGGTCCGGCCGGGAGTGGATGGCGGTGGTCGCCTCGAGACCGTCGACCTCGGGCATCCGGATGTCCATGAGGATCACGTCGGGCCGCAGCGACGCCGCCATCGCGGTGCCCTCGCGCCCGTCACGGGCCTCGCCGACCACCTCGACGTCGGGCTGGCCGCCGAGCATGAGCCCGAGGGCGGATCGGACGAGCGGGTCGTCGTCGACGACGAGCACACGAACGGGTGAGGTCACGGGGACCACGGTAGCCATGCGTGGACGAGGAAGGCGCCCCCCTCCCGGCCGTGCACCAGGTGCCCGCCGGCGAGCTCCACGCGCTCGGAGAGCCCGACAAGGCCGAGACCGGCACCGGGGGTGGCCGGGCTGCCGAAGCCGAAGGGGTTGCGCAGCCGCACCTCGACCCCGTCGTCGGGCGTGCCGGTGATCTCGACGGTGAGCAGGGCGCCCGGGGCGTGCTTGTGGGCGTTCGTGATCCCCTCCTGCACGAGACGGTAGAGCGTGCGGCCGATCGCGACCGGCGGTGCGGAGGGCAGCTCGTCGACCAGCTCGACCCGGGCCCCCGCGGCGACCGAGGCCGCGACGAGGGGGCCGAGGTCGTCGTACGTCGGCTGCGGGCGGTGCGTCACCTCCCCGGTGACGGGGTCGCGCAGCACGCCCAGCACGCCGCGGAGGTCGTCGAGCGCCAGGTTGGCCTGCACCTGCACCTCCCCGATCCCGGTGCGCAGCGCGTCGGCGTCGAGGTCGGTGCGGAACGACAGCGCGCCGGCGTGCATCGACACCTGGCTGATGCGGTGGGCGAGCACGTCGTGCATCTCGCGGGCGATCCGCGCCCGCTCCTCGGCACGGGCCTTGCCGGTGCGCAGCTCCTGCTCGCTCTCGGCCCGCTCGGCGCGCTGCCGCAGCGTCCACAGCAGCTCGCGGCGCGAGCCGATGAACAGGCCCCAGGCCAGGAGGGCCAGCACCACCGCGACGTTCGCGGTGAAGGTCACCCAGGCGGGGTCCTGGTTCGTGCTCGGCACGACCCGGTAGAACACCTCGGCCGACGCCACGCTCGCCACGCCCCCGAGGGCGACCTGCCAGTAGACGCGCCGCGTCGCCAGCGAGACCAGCGCCAGCAGGGACGGACCCGCCGCGGCCGTCGAGATGGTCGCGAGCGCGATGGTGCCGAGCGCGACGCCCAGCGGCCACCGGCGTCGCCAGTGCACCGCCACCAGCGCGACGACCCCGAGCGCGACGTCGGCCGCGATCCACCAGCGGTGGTGCTGCCACAGCACCGGGTAGGTCTCGAAGGACACCAGGACGCTGATCAGCAGCACCACCAGCGTCCGCCAGGCGTGCCCCCACACGCCGAGTCGCGGCTGGAAGTCGTCGGAGGGCGGCACCGGCCCAGGCTAGGGCGCGACGGGTCCTCGGCGCCCCTGCCCCGCGTCCCGGGCCGACCCCTACTTTGGTCGGCAGGCGGTGGCCTCGCGACCGATGCCGCGGGGGCGCGGGGTGCGTCAGTGTGGCCGCATGATCACAGTCGAAGGACTCACGAAGACGTACGGCGGGTTCACCGCCGTGAACGACGTCAGCTTCGTGGCGCGACCCGGTGAGGTCACGGGATTCCTCGGGCCGAACGGTGCCGGCAAGACGACCACCATGCGCATCCTGGCCGGGCTCACCCGCGCCGACCGCGGCGTCGCGACGATCGGCGGGCACGACTACCGCCAGATCCCCAACCCCGGCCGCCACGTCGGGATCCTGCTCGACGCCTCGGCCCAGCACGCCGGCCGCACGGGCCGCGAGGTCCTCACGCTCGGCGCCAAGACGATGGGCCTGCCCGCCTCGCGCGTCGACGAGATGCTCGAGCTGGTCAGCCTCACCGACGCCGAGTCGAAGCGCCGGATCCGCAACTACTCCCTCGGCATGCGCCAGCGCCTCGGCATCGCGCACGCCCTGCTCGGCGACCCCCAGGTGCTCATCCTCGACGAGCCCGCCAACGGCCTCGACCCCGCCGGCATCCGGTGGATGCGCGGCCTGCTCCGCGGGTACGCCGAGCGCGGCGGCGCCGTGCTCCTGTCCAGCCACCTGCTCCACGAGGTGGAGCAGATCGCCGACACGATGCTCGTCATCGGCCACGGCCGGATCGTCGCGTCCGGCACGAAGGCGGAGCTGCTGACCTCGACGGGCACCTTCGCCCGCTCGGTCGACGACGCCCGCCTCGCGCCGGCGCTGCAGGCCAAGGGCGTCGCCGTGCGCCCCGACGCCAAGGGCCTCGGCATCATCGCCGACGCCGACCCGCAGGTCGTCGGCCAGACCTCCCTGGAGACCGGCGTCGCCCTCCTCGAGCTGCGGGCGGCCGACGGCGCCGGCCTCGAGGACCTGTTCCTCCAGCTGACCGCCGACACGCAGCGCGAGTCGAAGACCGAAGGAGTCCCGGCATGAGCACCACCACCCACAGCCCCGCGACGTTCGACGTCGCGAGCACCCCGCGGACCCCGTTCACCCGCCTGGTCGCGGTGGAGCTGCGCAAGCTGGTCGACACCCGTTCGGGTCGCTGGCTGCTGATCATCATGCTGGCCCTGGTCCTGCTGGGCAGCGCTGTCTTCGCGTGGGCCGTGCGCAACGACCAGGTGGCGTTCTTCGACTTCACCAGCGTGGCCGGCGGCGTCACCGGCATCCTCCTGCCGGTGCTGGCCATCCTGGCCGTCACCAGCGAGTGGTCGCAGCGCACCAACATGACGACGTTCACCCTCGAGCCGCACCGCGAGCGGGTGGTGGCCGCCAAGCTCGTCGCCGCCGTCCTCGCCGCAGTGCTGTCCATCGTGGTGGCGGTCGCCATCGGCGCCGTCATGTCGGGCTTCGCCGCGATGCTCGGCGCCGACGTCGACTGGGACCCCAACCTCGAGGGCATCGCGGCGTTCACCATCGCGCAGGTCCTCGGCCTGCTCGTGGGCTTCGCGCTCGGCACGCTGCTGCTCAACACGCCTGCGGCGATCGTCGTGTTCTTCGCCTACTTCACCGTGATCCCGGGCCTGCTCAACCTCGCCGGGTTCTACTTCGACTGGTTCGCCGACATCGTCCCGTGGATCGACTTCGTGTCCGCCCAGGCGCCGCTGGCCAACGGCTTCGACGGCGTCGAGTGGGGCCATCTGCTCGTCTCGGGCGCGATCTGGTTCGTGCTGCCCCTGGTGCTCGGCATCACCCGGGTGCTGCGCGCCGAGGTCAAGTGACCTCGGCCTGACCGGTCGGGCGGGCCTTCGTGGAGGCCGCGGGGGAGTGTTCACCGAGTCCTGCCCGACCCGTCACCCGCGTGGCGGCGCAGCGTTCTCGCTGCGCCGCCACGCTCGTCTTCCGTGACCGTCCAGGGTGCGACGAGCCGGGTCCGCAGCTACCTCCGATTCGCCGCCGTCGGCGACAGCACGACGGTGGGCGTGGGTGATCCCGTCCCCGGCAACCCCGGGGGCCTCGGCGCCGGGGCCACCGGGCGCGACGGCACCTGGCGCGGCTGGGCCGTGCTGCTCGCGCGGGCGCTCGAGACGTCGTACGACGTGTCGTTCTGCAACCTGGCCGTCTCCGGTGCGACCGCCCGGGACGTGGTGGAGCGCCAGCTCGACGACGCCGTCGACCACCGCCCTGACCTCGTCTCCCTCGTCGTCGGCCTCAACGACACGATGCGCTCGTCGTGGGACCCCGACGCGCTGCGCGCCGACCTCCTGGGCGCGGCCGGGCGACTGACCGCCGACGGCGCGCTGCTCCTGACGGTGCGCTTCCACGACCACGGCGAGGTGCTGGGCCTGCCCCAGCTGCTGCGCCGCCCGATGCTGCGCCGCATCGAGGTCGTCAACGCCGTCTACGACGAGGTGCACGCGCGGTACGGCGGGGTGCGGGTCGACCTCGCGACCTGCGCCGACGTGCGGCGCCGCGACTGCTGGTCGGTGGACCGGCTCCACCCCTCCGAGCGCGGGCACCGCGCCCTGGCCCGGGCGTTCGCCGAGGAGCTCGCGGCGGCGGGGATGTCCGTCGTACCGCCCGCGGCGGAGCCGGACGGCACCTACGTGCCGAGCTGGCGCACCGACCTGGCCTGGATGGTCACCGAGGGGGCGCCGTGGGTCGGTCGGCGGGCGCGCGACCTGGGGCCGTGGGCGGCGCGGGCCGCGTGGGCGGAGGCCCGCACGCTGCGCCCGGTGGTGCGGCGCCGCTCAGTCGCGGGCGGTCATCACGACGGGGTCGCCGTGGGTGATGGCGATGGTGTGCTCGCTGTGGGCCCCGCGTGAGCCGTCCTGGGACAGGATCGTCCAGCCGTCGTCGGCCATCTTGATCTCGTCGGTCGTCTCGAGCAGCCACGGCTCGATGGCGATGACGAGCCCGGGGCGCAGCTTGAAGCCGCGGCCGGGGCGTCCGTCGTTGGGCACGTGGGGCTCGCCGTGCATGGTGCGGCCGACGCCGTGGCCGCCGAACTGGGTGTTCACCGAGTAGCCGGCCGCGCGGGCCACCTCGCCGATCGCGTGGCCGATGTCCCCGACCCGGTTGCCGGGGCGCGCGACCTCGATGGCGGCGGCGAGCGCGTCCTCGGTCGTGCGGATGAGGCGCTGGTCCTCCGCGCGCGGCGTGCCCACGATCGTGCTGACCGCGGAGTCGCACACCCAGCCGTCGACGGAGACGGCGAAGTCGAAGCTGACGAGGTCGCCGTCGGCCAGCGCGTAGTCGTGCGGCAGGCCGTGCAGCACCGCGTCGTTCACCGAGGTGCACAGCACCTTGCCGAACGGGCCGCGGCCGAACGAGGGCGCGTAGTCGATGTAGCAGCTCTCGGCGCCGCGCGCGCGGATCATGTCGTGGGCCAGGGCGTCGAGCTCGAGCAGGTTGACGCCGACGTCGGCGGCCTCGACGAGACGGGTCAGCACCTCGGCGACGAACCGGCCCGCGGGGCGCATCTCGTCGACCTGGCGGGGGGTGAGCAGCTCGATCATCGGGTGGTCCCTCTTCCTCGTGCGGGTGCGCCCGGCGTCGGCGGCGCCCCGGCCGCCCGCGCCTGGGCGAGCAGCCCGGCGACGGCGACGGCGAGACCGGCGAGGCCGATCGCGCCGAGCACCTCGTTGGCGAACACGGTGGTGGCGTCGTCCTCGGCGGCCGAGGTGGCCGCGGCGGTCACCGTCGCGCCGCCGACCATCGCGGCCAGGAGGGCCGCGTGCATCCGGATGGTGCGCACGGGAGCCGCGCCCCAGAACGAGTAGATGACGCCGGCGACGAGCCCGGCCCCGACGATGGCGAGCACGATGCCCACCGTCCGGCGCTCCGCGAAGCCCTCGTTCAGGTCGAGCAGCAGCACGACCGCGACGAGCGCCACGCCCGCCACGGTGAGCCCGACCTGGCGCCGCGACGGGCGCGGCTCGGCAGGGGCGGACGGGCGGGGCACGGGCACCAGGGTACGGCGCGAGGCCGCGTCGGCGGTCGGCGCCCGCTCCGCCTACGCTCGTCGCCATGACCACCCCCGCCTCCGCGACCCCGACCCCGCGACCCGACGGGCGCGCCGACGACGAGCTGCGCCCGGTGCGGATCACCCGGAACTGGCTCGACCACGCCGCGGGCTCGGTGCTCGTCGAGTTCGGCCGCACCAAGGTGCTCTGCGTCGCGTCGGCGTCGGAGGGCGTGCCGCGCTGGCGCAAGGGCTCGGGGCTGGGCTGGGTGACGGCGGAGTACGCCATGCTCCCCGGCTCCACCCACACCCGCTCGGACCGCGAGTCGGTGAAGGGCCGCATCGGCGGGCGCACGCACGAGATCTCCCGCCTCATCGGCCGCTCGCTGCGCGCGGTCGTCGACTACGAGGCGCTGGGGGAGAACACGATCCAGCTCGACTGCGACGTGCTGCAGGCCGACGGTGGCACCCGCACGGCGGCCATCACGGGCGCGTACGTCGCGCTCGCCGACGCCGTCGCGCACCTCCGCTCCACGGGCGCGCTGAAGGGCGAGCCCCTCACGGGCTCGGTCGCGGCCGTGTCGGTCGGCATCATCGACGGCGTGCCGCGCCTCGACCTGCCCTACGTCGAGGACGTGCGGGCCGAGACCGACATGAACGTGGTCATGACGGGCACGGGCGCGTTCGTCGAGGTGCAGGGCACCGCCGAGGGCGCCCCGTTCGTGCGCTCCGAGCTCGACGCGCTGCTGGGGCTCGCCGAGAAGGGCTGCACCGACCTGACTCGCCTGCAGACCGAGGCGCTGTCGTCGTGAGCGTCCCCGCCGTCTTCCTCGCCTCCCGCAACCGCGGCAAGCTCGCCGAGATGGAGCGCATCCTCGCCGCGCACCTGCCCGGCGTGCGCGTGCTGGGCCTCGACGACGTGGAGCCCTACGACGAGCCGGTGGAGGACCAGCCGACCTTCACCGGCAACGCGCTGCTCAAGGCCCGCGCCGGCCTGGCCGCCACCGGCCTGCCGAGCGTGGCCGACGACTCCGGCATCTGCGTCGACGCGCTCAACGGCATGCCCGGCGTGCTGTCGGCCCGCTGGTCCGGCCCGCCCAAGAGCGACGCGCGCAACAACGAGCTCCTGCTGGCCCAGCTCGCCGACGTGCCGGACGAGCGCCGTACCGCGCACTTCGCCTGCGCCGTCGCCTTCGTCCACCCCGGCGGCGAGCTCGTCGTCGAGGGCCGCATGGACGGCCGCGTCGCGCGGGAGGTGCGCGGCGAGGGCGGGTTCGGGTACGACGTGCTCTTCGTCGCCGACGACCGTCCCGGGCTCACGACGGCGGAGCTGGGCCGCGAGGAGAAGGACGCCATCTCGCACCGCGGCAAGGCGATGCGGGAGATCGCGCCGCAGGTCGCCGCGCTCCTCGCCTGAGGGTGCCGGAGGCGGGACTCGAACCCGCACGCCCTGGGGCACAGGTACCTAAAACCTGCGTGTCTGCCAGTTCCACCACTCCGGCCGGCCAGCGGGGAGTCTAGGTCCCCGCCGGTCGGTGCCCGGCGCGCTCGGCGCGCCTCAGGAGGCGGAGGCCAGCCCCAGGTCGCGGCGCAGCTTGGCGACGTGGCCGGTGGCGCGCACGTTGTACGCCGCGTGCGCGACGCGACCGTCGGCGTCGACCACGATCGTGGAGCGGATGACGCCCTGCACGACCTTGCCGTAGTTCTTCTTCTCGCCGAAGGCGCCCCACTGCGTGAGCACGGTCTTGTCGGGGTCGGAGAGCAGCGTGATGGTGAGGTGGTCGCGCTCGCGGAACTTCGCGAGCTTCTCCGGGGCGTCGGGGGAGATGCCGAGCACCTCGTAGCCCTCCGCGCGCAGCGCGTCGAGGGAGTCGCTGAAGTCGCACGCCTGCGTGGTGCAGCCGGGCGTCATCGCGGCCGGGTAGAAGTAGACGACGACCTTGCGCCCGCGCAGCGACGACAGGGTGACCTCCTCGCCCGTGTCGCTGGGGAGGGTGAAGTCGGGGGCGACGTCGCCCACGGCGAGACGGGTCTGGGTCATCGGGCACGCAACCTCTCGAGGGAACCGGCGGGGACGCCCAACCTAGTCGAGCGCGGTCGCCCCGCGCCCGTCGGCCGGACCCGCCGCGGGACGGGTAACGTTGCGCCCCGACCGTCCTTCTGTCCCCAAGGGGTGTGCACGTGAGCAACGACCTCGGCTCGCTCGAGAACGAGATCGAGCAGACGCGCGAGCGTCTCGCGACGACCATCGACCAGCTGCTCTACCGCACCAGCCCGAAGACGATCGCGCGCCGCGAGGTGGCGACGGTCAAGGGCTACTTCGTGGACGCCGAGACCGGTGCCCCCCGCACCGACAACATCCTCAAGGTCGCCGGTGGCGTCGCGGGCTTCGTCACGTTCATCGTGGTCGTCCGCAAGATCACCTCGTGACCGGCGCCCTCACGGGCGTGGGGGCCGGGGACGGCGTCCCCGTGAAGATGCTCCACGACCGGCTCCTCGTCGAGCTCGACCGCGAGGCGGGGGAGCGCCGCTCGTCGGGCGGCATCGTGATCCCCGCGACGGCCGCCATGGGCGCACGCCGCCTGGCCTGGTCCCGCGTCGTGGGCGTCGGCCCGCAGGTGCGCTCGGTGGAGCCCGAGGACCGCGTGCTCTTCGACCCCGAGGACCGCGCCGAGGTCGAGGTGCACGGCGAGACGTACGTCGTGCTGCGCGAGCGCGACGTGCACGCCGTCGCCGCCGCCCGGTACGGCGACTCCGCCACCGGCCTCTACCTCTGACCCCCTGGGGCCGCGCCGGTCCCCCTACTTCCTCGGCCCGCGCCGGCCCCAGCGACCCCGCCGGTCCCTGCGGCGGCGGCCGCCCGTCGCGTCGTCCCGCCCGTAGTAGGTGCCGTAGTAGCCCCCGGCGGAGTTGCGCCGCGGCACGCGGTTGAAGACGACGCCCAGCACCCGACCCTTGACGGCCGCCAGGTTCGCCAGCGAGCTCTCGAGCTCGCCGTCGAGGGTGCGGCCGTGGGAGACGACGACGAGCGCGCCGTCCGCGAGGGTCGAGAGCACCGCGGCGTCGGTGACGGGGAGCAGGGGCGGCGCGTCGAGCACGACCATGTGCTCGCGCGCCATCTGCTCCAGCAGCGTGCGCATCGTGCGGGAGCCCAGCATCTCGCTCGGGTTGGGCGGCGTGCCGCCGGCGGCGAGCACGAACAGGCCCGGCACCTGCGGGTGCTCCTGCAGGACGTCCTCGAGCTCGACGCGGCCGATGAGCACGTCAGTGAGCCCGGCTCCCTCGACGAGACCGAGGGTGGCGGCGACGACGGGACGGCGCAGGTCGGCGTCGACGAGGATGACCGGCTGGCCGGAGGTCGCGATGGCCGCCGCCAGGTTGGTCGACACCGTCGACTTGCCGTCGGAGGGCTGCGAGCTGGTGACGACGATGGTGCGCGGCGGGTCGTCGACGTCCATGTAGGACAGGTTGGTGCGCAGCTTGCGGAACGCCTCTGCGGCCGCGAAGGAGGCCGCCTCGTCGCTGGCCGCGACGGCCAGCTCGGCCGGCTCGCCCCGCTCGTGCTCGAGCCCGCGGGTGGCGGGCACGGCGCCCACGACCGAGACCCCGAACTTCCGCTCGACCTCCTGCGTCGTGCGCAGCCGGCGGTCGAGCTGGGAGCGGAGCGCGGCGTACGCGACCCCGAGGAGGATGCCCACGAGGAGGCCGAGCGCGCCGTCGCGCATCGGCTGCGGCGAGATGGGCGACGACGGCAGCGCCGCCGACTCGATGGAGCGCACCTCGGGCACCTGGGCGTCGGGGACCGCGTCGGGGTTCTCGATCTCCTCGACCTCGGCGGCCAGGGCGGTCACCCACGCGTCGGCGAGGCCCTGGGCGAGCTCGGGGGAGGACGCCCGGGCGGTGATCTTCAGCAGCACCGTGTCGACCGGCTGCTCCACCTCGATCTGGCCGATGAGACCGCTGGGGGAGGCGTCGAGGTCGAGCTGGTCGATGACCCGCTGCGCCGTCGCGCGGCTCGTCGCCACGTCGACGTACGACTTCGCCCGCGACTTCGACAGCGCGTCGCCCACCGAGCCGAGGGCGACGTTGTCACCCGACCCGGCCCCGGCCCCGGTAGTGACGAACCCGTTGGCGTCGGCGGCGTAGACCGCCGGTTGGCTCAACGAGTACGCCAGCGCCGCGCACAGCCCGACGAGGCTGAGGGCGACCGCTCCCACCCAGTGGTTGCGCAGCGCGAGCAGGTAGTCAGCGAGTGACATCCATGACCTTCCGTGTCCGGTGGCGCGACCCCGGCGGTGCCACCGGACGATGGTCCACTGCGTCGCCGCGCTTCCGCAGCAGAACGGGCGAGTGTCGTGCGAACGTTGCGCCCGTGCACATCCTCGTCGCCTGCGTCGGCAACATCTGCCGCTCCCCCCTCGCCGAGCGCCTCCTGGCCCGTGAGCTGGCCCCCGAGGTGGCCGCGGGCACCGTGACGCTCGGCAGTGTCGGCGTGGGGGCCCAGGACGGGTGGGAGATGCACGCCCTGGCCGCCGCCGAGCTGGCGCGGCTGGGCGGGGACCCGGCCGGCTTCCGCTCGCGGCGGGCCACGGCGGACCTGCTGGGGGCCGCCGACCTCGTGCTCGCGGCGACGCGGGACGTGCGCACCGCCACCGTCGCCACCGCCCCGGCCGTCCTCCACCGGGCCTTCACCCTGCGTGAGCTCGCCGCCCTCGAGGCCGAGGTGGGTGAGCCCGCCCCCGCCGACGGGGTACGACGGGTCGTGCGGTCGCTCTCGGGCCGCCGCGTCGCCGTCGCCCAGCAGGACCTCGACGTGCCGGACCCGATGGGCCGCGACGCCGGCGTCCACGCCGCTGTCGCCGACCAGCTGGCGGCCACCGTGCCCCCGGTCGCCACGCTGGTACGGCGGGTGCTCCGCGCGGGCGGCACGGCGTGAGGGGGCGCTACCGGGCCCGGCTCCGGGCCCGGCTCCGGGCTCAGACCCGGTCCGGGTCCGCCTGCACGACGCCCCGGCGCACGAGCTCGCCCAGGAACGGCGCGACGTCGTGCCGCACGGTGGCGGGGTCCGCGTCGTACTCCTCGGCGAGCAGCCGCACCAGCGCGCCCACGGTGGTGGGCGCGGCCAGCGCCTCCCAGACCGTGATCCCCACGCCCTCGAGCTCGAGGTGCTCCCGCTGCTCGTCGAGCAGCACCACGGTCTCCTCGATGCGGGCGGAGACGGTCGCCGGGTTGCGGGCGAGGGTCGTCGTGTCGGCGAGGTGCACGCGGTGATGGTGCCAGCCGGGGACGTCCCGGGGGAGGACCCGGGGGCGGACCCGGGGCAGGACGTGGTCGTGGCGGGGCTCGGGGCGACGCTGCGGCTGCGGCTGGGCGGCGCGCACCGCGACGCGCTGCACGCCGCCGTCGAGCAGGCGTGGGCCCGCTGCCGCGTGCCCGCCGAGCCGGACCACGCCGCCGGTGCCGGTGGCAGTGCACCCGACCTCGAGGTGGTGCTCGACCCGCGCCCCGAGGTGGTCGTGGCGGCCCGGGGGCGGGGCGCGACGGCGGCCACCGACCTGCCGACGCTCCTGCACCACCTGTCGCCGGCGGTGACCCAGCGCCTGCTCGAGGCGCGCGCGGGAGAGCTGGTGCTGCTGCACGCCTGCGCGCTCGCGCACCCGACCACCGGCCGCGTCGCCGTGCTCGTCGCCCCGTCGGGCACCGGCAAGACGACGACGACCCGCACCCTCGGCGCCCGCTGGGGCTACCTCAGCGACGAGACCGCCGGGGTGGACGCCGACGGCCGCGTGCTGGCCTACCCGAAGCCGCTGTCGGTGATCCCCGCGCCGGGCGCCGTGCTGAAGGACCAGGTCGCGCCGGACACGCTCGGCCTCGCCCGGCCGCCGGCGGCGCCGGTCGTCGGCGCGCTCGCCGTGCTCGAGCGCGACCCCGAGGGCCCCGACGTGCCCGAGGTCGAGGAGGTCACCGTGGTGCGCGCGCTGGCCGAGCTGGCCGGGCAGACGTCCTACCTGGCGCGCACGCCGCGCCCGCTGCACCGCCTCGCCGCGGTGGTGGAGCGGGCCGGCGGCCTGCGCCGGGTCCGCTACCGGGAGGCGGCGACCCTGGCGCCGCTGCTCGACGCCTGGTGCGGGGAGGACGCGCGGTGAGCGGGCGGGTCCGCCGTACCGGGCGGGTGCGGGACGTCTACCCCGGCGACGAGGAGTGCGCCGTGATGGTGGACGCGACCGTGCTCGTGCTGTCCCCGCTGGCCGGCGCGCTGGTCGAGCTCGTGGGCGAGGACGGGTGGGTGCCGGTCCCGACGGTCGCGACCGGTCTCGTGGAGCGCTTCGGCGCCCCGCCGGACGGGGACGCGCTGGGCGGCACCCTCGCCGCCCTCCACGAGCTCGCCGAGCAGGGCGTGGTGGAGGTCGCGGACGGCTCCCCGCGGGGCACGTGACGTCTCTTGACCGCGGTGGCAGGGTGGTCGGCGTGACTGACGCGAAGCCCGCCCAGGCGTCCGGTTCCTACCGCATCGGGGGCGACCTGCCCGTCGTGCGGCTGGGGTACGGCGCGATGCAGCTGACCGGTCCGGGGGTCTGGGGGCCGCCGGCCGACCGGGAGGGCGCGCTGGCCGTGCTGCGCCGCGCCGTCGAGCTCGGCGTCACCCTGTTCGACACCGCCGACTCCTACGGCCCGACCGTGGCGGAGGAGCTCATCGCGGAGGCGCTGCGCCCCTACGCCGACGACGTCGTGATCGCGACGAAGGCCGGCCTGCTGCGCACCGGTCCGGACGCGTGGGTGCCGCTGGGCCACCCGTCGTACCTGCGTCAGCAGTGCGAGCTGAGCCTGCGCCGTCTCGGCGTGGAGGCCATCGACCTGTTCCAGCTGCACCGGGTGGACCCGGCGTACCCGCTGGAGGACCAGGTCGGCGAGCTCGCGAAGCTGCGCGAGGAGGGCAAGGTGCGCCACGTCGGGCTCTCCGAGGTCTCCATCGCGCAGGTGGAGGAGGCCCGGGCGGTCACCGAGATCGCGACGGTGCAGAACCTGTTCAACCTCACGACGCGCGACGCCGAGCCGCTGCTCGACTACTGCGAGGCCGAGGGGATCGGCTTCATCCCCTGGTTCCCGCTGGCCACGGGCGAGCTGTCGAAGCAGGACGGCCCGCTCGCCCAGGCCGCCGCCGACCACGGCGCCGAGCCCGCCCAGCTCGCGCTGGCCTGGCTGCTGCGCCGCTCCCCGGCGGTGCTGCCCATCCCCGGCACGAAGAGCGTGGACCACCTCGAGTCCAACGTCGCCGCCGCGGGCATCGACCTGAGCGACGACGAGTTCGCCGCCCTCGACGCGGTGCGCTGAGGCGTGAGCGGGCCGGGCGGCGGTGACGCGCAGCGCCCGCTGCGCCGCCTGGGGTTCCTGACCATCGGGCTGTTCGACCCCGCCGACCCCCGCCCGGGCCACGAGGCCACGTTGCGGCTCGTCGAGCTGGGCGAGGAGCTGGGGTTCGACAGCGCCCACGTGCGCCACCGGCACCTGCAGCACGGCATCTCCTCCCCGCTCACCTTCCTCGCGGCCGCGAGCCAGCGCACCACCCGCATCGGGCTCGGCACGGCCGTCACGCCGCTGGGCTGGGAGAACCCGCTGCGCCTCGCGGAGGACCTCGCCACCGTCGACGTGCTCTCGGGCGGGCGCCTGCAGCCGGGCGTCAGCGTCGGGCCGCCGATGCAGTGGGAGCACGTGCGCCACTCGCTCTACCCCGACTCGGCCGACGTCGAGGACTTCACCTACGAGCGGGTGCTGCGGCTCCTGCGCCTGCTGCGCGGCGAGCCGGCGAGCACGTTCAGCGGCAGGCAGGGCATCGAGGAGTTCTCCGAGCGGGTGCAGCCGCACGTGCCGGGCCTCGCCGACCGGGTCTGGTACGGCGGGGGCTCGCTCCGCTCCGCCACGTGGGCGGGGGAGCAGGGCCTGGGGTTCCTCACCAGCAGCGTGGTGCGGGCCGAGGGCGACGACACCGACTTCGCCCGCGTGCAGCGCGCCCAGGTGGACGCCTTCCGCGCGGCGCACCCCGACCCCGGCCGGGCCCGGGTCTCGCAGGGCCTCGTCGTCATCCCGACGGACAGCGCGACGCCCGAGCAGCGGCGGCGCTACGAGGAGTACGCCGCGTCCCGCCTGCCCCGCACCCGCGAGCCGCAGGGCCCGGCGCGGATGTTGTTCGCGCCTGACCTGGTCGGCACCACCGACGAGCTGGTGGCCGCGCTGCGCGCGCACGCCGGGTTCCGGGCGGTCGACGAGGTCGTCGTCGCGCTGCCCTTCACCTTCTCCTTCGACGACCAGGTGCAGGTGCTCACCGACCTCGCGGGCTCGCTGGGCCCGGCGCTGGGCTGGGCACCGGGCGGCGGCGACGGCGTCACGGGGTTCCCCGGGTGAGTGCGGCGGGCCCGGGCGGCGCGGAGCGCGCGCTCGCCGCGGCGCAGGCGCTCGGCCTCGAGGTGACGGTCACTCGCCACGGCCCGGTGCGCTCGCTGGCGGAGGCCGCGGCCGCCCGCGGCGTCGGCCCCGACCGTCTCGTGAAGACGATGGTCGTGCGGCGGGGCGAGGACGACTACCTGCTCGTGCTGGTGCCCGGCGACCGCACGATCGCCTGGCCCCGCCTGCGGGCGCTGCTCGGCGTCACGCGGCTCTCGATGCCCCCGGCCTCCGAGGCGCTGGCCGCGACGGGCTACGAGCGCGGCACCATCACGCCCTTCGGCGCGCGCCCCGGCCCCCACGGGCCCTGGTCCGTCGTCGCGGACGAGCGGGTCCGCGGCGGCGCCGTCTCCCTCGGCGGCGGCGAGCACGGCGTGGGCCTGACGGTCGACGCGGAGGCCATGCTCGGCGCGCTCGACGCCACGGTCGCCGACGTCACCGACGCCTCGCCGTCCTGAACGCCGACGCCCGGCCGACCGCAGGGGTCGACCGGGCGCCGGGTGCGTCGTACGTCGCGCTCAGGGGCGACCACCCACGGCCGCGAAGGTCGCGTCGGTCAGTTCGGCCACGGTGCGTCCGTCCACGTCCTCCCCGTTGATGCGCACGGTGGGCGTCTCCCGCACACCGTTGTCCGTCGCCGCGTCCGTGGCCGCGGCGACCCAGTCGCCGTACGCGAGGTCCTCGATCGGGCCGCGCACGGCCTCCTCGTCCGCGCCGGCGGCGACCGCCATGTCCACGAGCCAGTCGTCGTCGGGCAGCGCGCCGCTCTCGGCGGGCTGGTTGGCGAAGAGCAGGTCGTGGAACGCCTTGGCGGCGTCGGGGCCGGCGGTGTCCATCACGACCGCGAAAGCGTTCGCGGCGCGCTCGGAGTAGTCGCCGACGCGGCTCAGCAGGTTGAACGCGCGGTACTCGACGACGACCTGGCCGGAGTCGACGAGCTGGGTGAGGTCGTCGTTCGTCTCCCGCTCGAGTCGGCCGCAGAAGGGGCAGAGGAAGTCCTCGTAGATGACGACCCGGTGCTCGGCCTCGGGGTCGCCGAACGCGATCCCGTAGTCCTCGGTCACCTCGCCGGTGAGCGAGCTCGTGCCGTCACCGGCGCCCGGTGCACCGCTCGCCCCGGCGTCGCTCGAGGTGCTCGACGGGCCGGAGGAGCTGCCGACGCCCGGGGCGGTCGCGTCGCCGCCGTCCCCGTCGTCGCCCCCGGTGAGGAGCACCACCGCGAGGATGACCGCGGCTACCACGCCCACGACGGCGCCCACGATGCCGATCTCCCGCAGGCGCTCCTTGCGCTGCGCCTCGCGGCGGGCGGCGGCCGCCCTCGCCGCGCGCGACGCCGCGCCCTCCGTCGAGCTGCTCGCCGGCTTGCCCATCCTCGTCGACCTCGTCTCCCTCGTGACCTGTGGTGGCGACGCACCACCCTAGGGAGGTTCCCTGAGCCCATCCTGAGCCGGTCTCGTCGGTGGCGACGCGGGCCCGCCGGTGCATCGGTAGGGTGGTCCGTCGTGACGGACCGACTGGTGTGGATCGACTGCGAGATGACCGGCCTCGACCTGGGGGCCGACGCCCTCATCGAGGTGGCGGCGCTCGTCACCGACTTCGAGCTCAACGTGCTCGGGGAAGGTGTCGACATCATCGTCAAGCCCCCGGCGGAGGCGCTCGAGCAGATGGGCGACTTCGTGCGCGACATGCACGGCAAGTCCGGCCTGCTCGAGAAGCTCGAGGGCGGGCTCCCGCTGGCGGAGGCCGAGGCGGAGGTCCTCGCCTACGTGCGCCAGCACTGCCCCGACGGCAGCCGCCCGCCGCTCGCCGGCAACACCGTCGCCACCGACCGGTCGTTCCTCGCGCGGGACATGCCGCAGCTCGAGGGGTTCCTGCACTACCGCATCGTCGACGTCTCCTCGATCAAGGAGCTGTCGCGCCGCTGGTTCCCGCGGGCCTACTACCAGGCCCCGACCAAGCGGGGGAACCACCGGGCGCTGGCCGACATCCAGGAGAGCATCGAGGAGCTCCGCTACTACCGCGAGGCCGTCTTCGTGCCGTCGCCGGGCCCCACGTCGGCCCAGGCCCAGGAGATCGCGAAGCGCCACGGCGGCTCCCTCACCGGCCTCCACGCCCCCGTCGCCGACCCGGGTGGTCCGAGCACCCCCTGAGTGCCGCTACACTTCTTCCCGGCCCGTCGCGGTGCAAGCCGTGCGCGTGGTCGTGGTGGGTATAGCTCAGCTGGTAGAGCACCTGGTTGTGGTCCAGGGGGCCGCGGGTTCAAGTCCCGTTACTCACCCCACCGTCCGGAGCCCCCGGCGCCTCGTGCGCCGGGGGCTCCGGCCTTTTCCCGGTCCCCCCGCGCGGGCCTCAGCCCCGCGCGTCGACCAGCGCGGCGACGAGGGCGTCGTACGTCGAGCGGTCGACGAAGCGCAGCACGGCCGGCTTCGTGCTGAGCCGGACCTCCGGCCCACGGGTGGCTCCCATCGCGTCGAGCCGGGCCTGCACCTTCGCGTTGCGGGCGTCGGGCTCGGTGAGCACCCGCGTCACCGCCGGGTCGGCGAAGCACGTGCCGAGGGCGAGCGCCGCCACCTGCAGGGTGAAGCCCGGCCGGGACGTGGTGGGCGGCCCCGTCATGAGGTGGACGCCGACGTCGCCGGGCCGGACGTCGTAGAGGTCACCGACCTCCTCCGCCCGCGGGTCGTAGGTCTGGAACAGGGCGGCCGGCTCGCCGTCGAGACGCACGAGGTACGCCGCGTGGGTGGGCTGCTCGTCGATCCAGGCGTAGATGTCGCGGACCTCCTCGAGCGACTTGTCGCCCATCATCCAGAAGCGGGCGCGCTCCTCCCGCGTCCACGCGTGCACGACCTCGGCCTCGGTGGCCGGGTCGAGCTCGGCGAGGGTGAGGTGGCCCAGGCCGGGCACCCGCCGCTCGTGGAGCACCGGGCGAGCCGGGGACGGGGCATCGGGCCGTGGCTCGGGCTGGGGCGCGGTCATGCGTCCTCCTCGGGACGGTGGGTGGCGCGGGTCGGGGGGGCAGGGCAGCAGCTCGCCCCGCACCCAGAGGTCGAGCTGGTCGTGGGAGTGGGGGCCGGGGTGCCCGGAGGCCCCGAGCGGCACGACCCAGCCCCCGCGGCCGCGGTCGGCGAGGTCCCACACGTAGCGCGCGACCGACCCGCGCCAGCTCGCGTCGGTGGTGCCCGGCAGCGAGCCCGTGCACCGCACCGTGTCGCCGTCGCCCGAGAGGGCCACGCGCGGCGTCACCAGCGGCACCGGGTGCGCGTCGAGGTCGACGCCGAGCAGCTCGAAGCCGTGCGCGGGGTCGAGCACGTGGGTCTCGCCCCATGTGGCCGGGTGGCCCGCGGCGTCCTCGAACGCCCGCACGGCCAGCGCGGCGACGTCGACGCCGAACGGGCGGTCGGCCTCCAGCAGGGTGTCGAGCGCGAGGGCGAGGCGGGCGGTGAGGGACTGGTACGGCGCGAGCTCCCCGCCGTACGTGGTGGGGTCGCGCAGCGCGTCGAACACCGGCTCGGCCACCAGGAGCCGCACGAGGGCGGAGCGCCAGGCGGCGAACGCGGCCGCGCCGGTCGACCCCGCGTCGGCGTGGCCGTCCCACGCCAGGACGGCGGCGCGCACCGGCACCCCGGCCGGGCCGGGCTCGGGGAGCGCGGCCAGCACCGCCTGTGTGCGGGCGGCGGCGAGCAGCAGGGTGTCGCGGTGCACGGCCGCGAAGTCGTCGGCGTCGAGCCCGGTGCGCCCGTCGAGCAGCTGCGTGATGCGCCGCGCCCGGTGGGGCGGCGCGAACGACGCCCCGATCGGCTCGCTCTCCGGGCCGCGGCGCTCGTTGGCGGTGACGACCTGGCCGCCGGACGGCACGTCGTGGCGGGGCAGGTCGCTCAGCCACCCGTTCCACCCGCCGTCGGGTCCCGCCTGCGACGCGGGCACGACGCCGCGGCGGTGGCGGTCGGGGCGGCGCGGGACGAGCCCGGCCACGCGGTAGCGCACGGCGCCGCGCGCGTCGGCGACCACGACGTTGTTGACGGGCAGCACCCAGGCGTCGAGGGCGCGGTCGACGTCGTCGACGGTGCGGGCCCGCAGCAGGGGCAGGAGCGCGTCGAGGCCGCACCGGCCCGCGACCCACGGGGCGGTGCGCAGGCTCGTGGCCGCGACGGTCGTCCAGCCGTCGTCGCCCTCCGCGGCCGGCCCCTCGTGGACGACGACACCCCGGGCCGTCGTCACCACCTCGACCTCCGCCGGGTCGCCTCCGCGGACCTCGATCGACTCCCGCCGTACCCGCACCGGCTCCCAGCCGTCCGTGCCGCGGGCCTCGACGTGCGGGCCGCGGCGCCGCAACGACTCGGCGTACAGGTCCTCGGTGTCGGCCATGGCGTTCGTGATCGCCCACGCGACCTCCCCGGCGTGCGCGAAGTGCTGCACCCCGGGGACGCCGACGAAGGCGAACCCGGCCACGTCGAACCCGGCCACGTCGAACCCGGCCGCCTCGAACCCGGCCGCGTCGGACCCGCCGTCGAGGACGAGCCGCACCTGCTGGTAGACGCCCGGGGCCTCGATGACGCGGTGCGGGTCGCCGCCGACGAGGGGGAGGCCCGACGCCGTGCGTGCTCCGCCGACCGCCCACGCGTTGCTGCCGGAGGTCGCCACGCCCTCGGCGGACAGCAGGCGGGCCCCCTCCTCGCCCAGCGCGTCCACGACCCGCTGGCGCCACAGCTTCTGCGGGAACGTGCCGAAGAGGACGTTGTGGCCCAGCAGGGCGGCGACCGGCGTCCAGGGCTCCCAGGGGCCGGGGGCGGCGTCGAGCGCCAGCAGCTCGGGGGTGTCGTCGCGCAGCGCCGACGTGACGCCGGTGGCGTAGGCGGCGAGGAAGTCGCGCGTGGGGGCGTCGAGGTCGTCGAACGCGCGGCGGGCCAGGGCGGGCAGGTCGGCGCGTCGCGCCAGCGTGTCCCACGCGGTGCCCGCCGGGCCGACGAGGGCGGCGACGGTGCCGGTGGCGCGGCGACGGAGGAGCTCGAGCTGCCAGGTGCGGTCCTGCGCGGTGGCGACGCCGTGCAGGCGCGCCAAGCCGGTGAGGGAGTCGGCGGTGAGGTGGGGGATGCCGTGGGCGTCGCGCTCGAGCCGCTCCACCCGTCGCCTCCTCGTCCGTGCGCGTCGCCCCGCACGGGACGACTTAGGCGACCCTAACCTCTCGTGCCGAGGGCGTCGACCGGCCGCACCGTGTCGACCCGTGCGCCGGGCTCGGCGTTCGGCACCGGCGCGGCGAGGCGCGGCAGCACGACGAGGAACGTCGACCCGGTCCCCGGCTCGGACGTGGCGCCGATGACCCCGCCGTGCTGGTCGACGATGGCGCGCGCGATCGACAGGCCCAGCCCGGTGCCCTGGACGGCCTCGCGCTTCGCGATCGACGAGCGGAAGAACTGGGTGAAGAGCTGGTCCTGCTCCTCGACGGGGATCCCCATGCCGGTGTCGCTGACCTCGAGCACGACCTCGTCGGGCTCGAGCCTGACCGACACGTCGACCCGGCCGCCGTCGGGCGTGAACTTCACGGCGTTGGTGAGGAGGTTGAGCACCACCCGCTCCAGCATGCCCGCGTCGCCGTCGACGACGGCGGCGTCCTCCGGGAGGTCGAGACGGACGTCGAGCTCGCGGCGCTGCAGCGAGGGGGTGACGACGTCGTACGCCGAGCGCACCACGTCGCGCACGTCCGTCGGCCGCGCGTCGAGCTCGAGGGCCCCGGCGTTGACCCGGGAGAGCACCAGGAGGTCCTCGACGAGCGAGCGCAGCCGCTCGCCGTTGTTGAGGATGCGCTCCATCGTCTGGCCCACCGGCGCGGGCAGGTCGCCGAAGTCGCCGTCGGCCAGCATCGTGGCGTAGCCGAGGATGCTCGTCAGCGGCGTGCGCAGCTCGTGGCTGACCGTCGAGACCAGCGCGTCCTTCATGCGGTCGGCCTGCTCGAGGCGCTGGACCGCCTCCCGCTCGGTCAGCAGGGCCGTGAGGAGGGCGTCCTGGCGCTGGACGCGGGAGGTGACGTCCTCCGACGTGCACACGTAGCCGACGGTCGCGCCCTTCTCGTCGCTCATCGGCGTGATGGTGAGGGAGTGGGTGCGCACCTCGCCCGACTTGCGACGCAGGCGCCAGTCGCGCGGCTCGCTGGTCTGCTTGGAGAGGGCGCGCGCCACGCGCACGAACTGGGGTGCCGCACCGGCCGCGTCGGCCTGGCTCTGCAGCTCGGCGCGGGGCACGAGCACCTCGGGGGAGCGGCCGAGCATCTCCTCGGCGGTGTAGCCCAGCAGCGTCTCCGCGCCCACGTTGAAGAGCGTGATGCGGCCCGCGCGGTCGGTGCCGATGATCGCGGTCCGGGTGGCCGAGGCCATGATCCGGCCGACGAGCTCGCGCTCGCGGTGGGCCTCGGCCGAGCGCTCGCGCAGCTGCTGCGCCACCAGCGCGTAGGGCACCACGAGGAGCACGCCGCTGAGGAGGAACAGGAGCAGCTGCGTGGCCTCGACGACGGCGTCACCGGTGTGGGCCAGGCCGAAGGGGCCGATGCCGATCGCGGCCAGGGCCAGCACCGTGGTGCTGAGGCCGAGCAGCTGCAGCACCATCTCGCGCAGGCGCAGCCGCAGCGCCCCCCAGGTGAGCAGGGGCACGACGACGAAGGCCCACGCGACGTCGGTCTGCAGCGAGAAGACCGTCACGGTGGAGGCGAGGACGGCCCCCCACTGGGCGGCCCGCTCCGGGTCGCTGGCCGGGCGGGGGGAGCCGCCGAGGTCGAGGAAGAGGAGCACGAGGAGCAGCTGGGACAGCACGGCGGCGACCAGCAGGAGCGCCAGCGTGCTGAGGGCGGGCTCGCGGTCGTCCGCCACCAGCACGCCGGCCAGTGCTGCGACGCCGAGGAGCGGGCCGACCAACCCCGCGGCGAGCCAGTGCCCCAGGTCGCGCTGGGTGCGCAGCGCGGCGCGCCCCCCGTGCCGGGTGCGGCCGAGCAGGAGCACACCGGTGGCGGCCTGGAGGACGGCGCTGAGGGCCATCCCCAGGACGGTCGAGTCCTGGGCGTCGACGGAGGTGAGGGTGGCCGCGACGACCAGGCCGCCGCCCACGACGACCGGCAGCCGCCACCAGCGGGGGGCGATCAGCGCCGCGCCCGTGACGAGGCCGACGGGGGAGACGCTGAACGCCTCCACCCAGGAGTGGGCGAGCTGGACGACGAGGACGCCGACGACGAGGGCTGCCACGAGCACGGCGGCGGGCAGCCACGCGGGCGCCGCGGGGCGCGTCGTGACGTGCTCGTCCGTGCCCACTCGACCCTCCCGTCCCCGCCGTCCCGACCGCCCGGTCGGTCGGCCACCCGCGCCATTGTGACCGCTGGGCGCTGCGGTGACAGGCCGTGCGACCAGAACGTGGCCCGACGTCGACCGCCGGGGCCCGTCGCGACCTGCGGCGGTGCCGGGCGGGTGAGGGACCGATTTTGCTCCCTCGTCACTCGCAGGTACAGTTCTACCCGCTTCACCGCGCGGCATTAGCTCAATTGGCAGAGCAGCTGACTCTTAATCAGCGGGTTCGGGGTTCGAGTCCCTGATGCCGTACCACCACCGGAGGCCCTCCACCGCAGCAGCGGGGAGGGCCTTCGGCGTTCCCGGGCCCAGCGAGGGCCCAGCACGGGCCCTCCGGGCGGGGTGCGGGCGCCCGCTCGGGGCGCCCGCGGCCGCGCCCGCCTCAGCCCGGCGGGCGCCGCGCGACGCTCAGCACGTGGGTGTCGGGCCACGGCAGCGCCTCGCCCGTGGCGGGCTCGAGCAGCTCGGCGACGGGGGCGAACCGGTGCTCGACGATCCAGTCGTTGCGCCACGCCCCGTGGCCCGGGTCGAGCTCGAACCCGGCGTCGGTGAGCAGGTCGCGCCAGTCGGCCATCGAGAGCCCGCAGAACTGCTCGTGGCACTCGCTGAGCCAGTTGTCGGCGTAGTCCTTCGTCGTCAGGAACTCCATCGCGTCCCCGAGCCTCAGCCGCCACGTGGCGGTGCCGTCGGGCTCCACGTCGAGCGGCTCGCGACCGGCCGTGAAGCCGGAGCCCGACAGGCGCGGGAAGTCGTGGGCGAACTGCACCATCCGCCCGGCGGTGGACAGGCTCCCGACGTACGTCGCGACCTCCTCGGCCGGGAGGTCGTCGAGGTCGGTCCGGGCCTGCTCCGGGGTCGCGCCGTCGTCGGAGCGCAGCCGCAGCAGGACCTCGCGGTCGGGCTCGGCGGGGCCGAGCACGTCGGAGTTCACCCAGACGCCGCCGACGCGGGTGTGCTCGTGCACGCGGCGGGCGAACGCCTCGACGTCGGCGCGGCCCGCGCCGTACGAGAACAGCTCGTGGGTGAGCGCGACGGTGACGGTCGAGTCGACGGAGCGGGCCGGCATGACGGGCCCGCTGAGGATGTTGGCGCGCACGAACCAGATGTTGGGGTTCGCGAAGACCCCGGTGGCCTTCTTGTGCTCGGCCTCCTCGAGCAGCGGGCGCGCGACGTCGACGCCGAAGAGGTCGGACTCCTCGAAGCGCGGGTCGGCCGCGACCTGCTCCAGCAGCCCGCCGGTCGCGCAGCCCACGTCGACGACGCGACCGGGCTGCAGGAGCGGCCCGACCTGCTCGAACTTGCGGGCCGACGCGGTCTCGAACGAGGCGGCGTACGTGCGGTAGTCCCGCGTCGTGGTCAGGTCGCCCTCGCTGGAGACCACCGGGTCGGAGAACAGGTCGACGACGAGGTCGGGCACGCCGTACCGCTCGTAGAAGGCGACGGTCTCCGGGTGGGCCAGCAGGCGCCACGACTCGTCGCCGTGGGCGAGGCGCTGCACGACCTCCCAGGGGCGGCCGGGCTGGTCCTCCGGCGCCTCCTCGACGGCGTCCTCCACCCCGACGACGGTGAAGCCCAGCTGGCGGTAGGAGTCCGCGACGGCCGGCGTCGAGCAGGCCACGAGCGTGTGCCCGGGCGCGGGCGCCGGGCGGTGGGGGAGCGCGGTGGCCACCGTCGTGACGACGAGCGCCGCGAAGCGGGGGTGCTGCGGCACGTCGGGGACCGGTACGACGAGGCTCGGCAGCCCGGCGGCGGCGGACACGCGCTCGACCAGCGCCTCGCGGCGGTGGCCCGGGAGCGGGTTGCGTCGCGTCCAGGCGTGGGTGGCCGAGGTGACGGGCCAGACCACGACCGCGTCGGGGGCGAGCTCGACGGGGCGGCCGTCGGCGTGCCGGCCCCCGCCCGCCAGCAGGCGGCGCAGGTAGTCGATCTGGAACGCGGTGACGGCGTGGTGCCGCCCGGGGAACAGGACCTCGGTGAACGTCACGGACGCTCATCCTGCCGGGCGGACCCGCGGCGCAGCCACCCGCCCACCCACAGGGCCCACAGCACGAGCAGCGGCTGGAGGAGCAGGCGCACGAGGCGGGCCCGGTCGCTCGTCAGCCCGAAGGCGTCGGTGCCCTCGACGTACTGCGCCACGTTGCCGGGGAAGATCGCGACGAAGAAGGCCGCGAGCAGCCCGCCGACGAGGCGGCGCCGGCCCGGCGGCGCCAGGACGAGGGCGGCCCCCAGGCCGATCTCGACGACCCCGGACCCGACGACCACGAGGTCCTCGTCCACCGGCACCCACGCCGGCACCTGCGCCTGGAACTCGTCGCGGGCGACGGTGAGGTGGGCGACGCCCGCGCCCACCATCGCCGAGCCGAGCAGCAGCCGGGCCGCCGTGCGCAGGGCGCTCACGGGCGGTACTCGTGCCCCGGCTCGCCGTGGGTGCGCCGCCCCTCCTTCATCTCCGACTCGTAGACGTGCCGACGGCCCTCGAGCAGGGCGTCGCGCGCGTCCTTCTCGAGCCGCTTGAACGTCGCGTAGTAACCGTCGTCGTAGTCCTCGACCACCTGGAAGGACCAGCGGCCGTGGATGATGTTGCGCCCCACCATCTCCCGGTCCAGCCGGTCGGCGAGCTCGGTGTGGCCCGCGGCCCGGAGCTGGTCGACGGCGTCGCCCAGCGTCAGGTCGGCCGTGCCGCAGCGGCGGTGGAAGGCGTAGAGGTGACCGCGCGCCTCCTCCACGGCCTCGAGGGCCTCGGACAGCTTGCCGAGGGCCTCCACGGTGGCGTCGTCGACGCCGTCGGGTCGGGTGTGGTCGATGTCCATGCACCCGATCGTGCCCCTGGGGACAAGACGACGCCCCGGGGTCGGGTCCCGGGGCGTCGCGTCGTACGTCGTGCTTCCTGCGGGCGGACGGGCCGCCCCGTGCTCACTCCCAGACGACGGGCGTGCCGAGGATGAGGCTGTAGTCGTCGCCCTCGCCGTACGCGGCCTGGGTGACCGGCTCCGCCGAGACCACGGTGTTGCAGGTCTCGAAGGACGAGCCGTCCCAGTCGGACTCGGCCGACTCGGAGTCGCAGCCGCCGATGCCGCCGGAGAAGCTGATGAGCTGGGCCGCGGAGTCGCCCGAGGCGGTGAGGCCGTCGAGGCTCAGCAGCATGCCGCCGATCGCCTCGGCGTTCTCGACGCCGGCGATCTCGTAGGTGATGTGCCAGGGCGTCATGCCCTCGGAGTTCTCGACGTCGGCGAGGTCGGCCGGGTCGCCCTCGCGGATCTCGGTCACGGTGACCTCGATGACGCCGTCCTCGCCCGCGTAGGACATCGGGACCGTCGCGGTGTCACCGAGCGCCAGCTCGGTGCCGGGCTCGGTGAGCTCGCCGTCGAACGAGCCGCCGCCGGACGAGCCGCTGCCGGAGTCGGAGTCGGAGTCCTCGGACTCCTCGTCCTCGGACGACTCCTCGTCGGTGGGCTCCTCCGACGCGTCGTCGGTGCTGCTCGACTCGGAGCTCTCGGCGTCGTCGCTCGACTCGTCGTCACCGCCGCAGGCGGTCAGGGAGGCCGCGAGGACGGCGGCCACGGCGACGGAGGCGAACTTCTGGCGCTTGCGCATGGGGTGTCTCTCTCTGCTCGGGTACGGCGTCACGTCCCGCGACGCCGCCCCCCTCCCTACCTTCGGGTGGGCTCCGTCAAACCTCCGCGCCGACCGCCGGTCCCGACGGGCGGGCGGGCTCAGCCGTCGAGCCGGATCACGCCCGTGGAGGGTGCGCGGCGGGCGGCCGGGAGGGGCTGGTCGAAGCGGAGCGTGACGACGGTGCTGGCGGGGTCGAGGCCCGTCGCGGACGCGGTGAGCGTGACGTCCTTGGCCGTCGGGGTCTCCGAGTACCACCCGAAGAAGAAGGTGCTCGAGTCCGAGAGGGCCGGGACCACCGTGGTCAGCAAGTAGGCATCGCTGGAGCTGTCGAAGGTCCAGGATCGCGGGCTGGCCGAGTACGGGCGCGGGTCCGTCGAGTAGGGGACGAACACCGTGACGGACAGGGGGGACGACGTCGGGTTGTGGACCCCGATCTCCAGGCCCTTGACCCCGTTGCTGCTGTCCAGCGAGCTGGGTGCGGTGTTGATGCGGAAGGTGTTCGCGGTGCTGGCGGCGAACGCGGGGGCGGTCGCGGCGACCGCGACGACGGGAGCCGTCCAGGCGGTGGCGCGCAGGACGGTGCGGCGAGTGGGCGTCGAGGTCACGGAGCACGGTCCCACGGCGGCGGGTGCCGCGTCCCGGGAACGACGAAGGGCCCGCCGCCCCTGCGTGGGGGTCGACGGACGCCGGGTCGAGCGCGGTGCCCCGACAGGATGCGAACCTGCGACCGGCGGACCAGGAGGCCGATCCCGCCTTCGGGGCGCGCGCGACGACCGGAGCGCTGTACGTCGAGGCGCGCGACGACGACTAACCCTCGGGCGTCGTGGGAACCAGCGCTGTAGGCCCGGGCCGGGGGTCGAGCAGAGGCTCCCGGTCCGGGCCGTTCAACGTGACCCAGCTGCAGCAGAGGAGCAGCGGGACCGGTACGGCATCGCAACGCTAGGAGGCGGACCCAAGAAGGGGGCTCTGCGCCTTCCCCGGTGGGTGTGGGGTTGCACGGGATTCGTACGCTGCTGAGGTGCACCCCGATGCCCTGGACTTCGACGCCGCGCCCGGGCGCCTCACGCTGGCCGGCGACATCGAGGCGCACCACGACGCAGACCTTCTCGATTCCATCAGCCAGGCCAGCGGTGGGCACGAGCGCGACGTGTTCATCGACCTGAGCGCCGTGACCTTCCTGCCCAGCTCGATCGTCGGCACTCTTCTTCGCGCTCGAGCGCTGGCCGCGCGCAACGGCGCCGCGGTGACCCTCGCTGCCCGCGCCGAGACCGTGCCCAAGCGGGTTCTGGAGGTCTGCGGTGTCCCGCACGAGGTCGTCAGGTGAGCATGCGCATGGCTGAGCGACTCGCAGAGACCGTCGACCTGGCGCACGGACGCGGTGCCGGGCGCGAGGCTCGCGACGTGCTGCGCGCCGCCCTGGGCCCCGACGGCGCGGACCTGCCCGAGATGGCGCTTGCCGACGTGCTGATCGTCGCCGGCGAGCTGGTCGAGAACGCGGTCGACCACGGCCAGCCGAGCGCGTTGGGGACCATCCAGATCGGGTGGCTGGTCCGCCGCGACCACGTCGAGGTGACGGTGACCGACTCCACGAGCGGGCCGGCGTTCTCCCACGAGGCGCCCGACGAGTTCGACCCGGGCTCCCCACGGGGCCGGGGGCTGATGATGGTCCACGCGATCAGCGAGAAGTGGGGCGTGGAGCGCGACTCCGACGCTGGCACGACGAAGGTGACTGCCCGGATCACGACCCGGTGACGGACGCCGCCCGGCTGGAGCTCGTCGCGGAGGTGGTTGCGGCGCTCCAGCTGGATCACGAGTACAGCGTCGCGGTGCCCGTCGGCGACAGCGTGCGTGTCGAGGCGATCCGTGCCGCAGGCAGGGTCGCCGGCCGTCGACTCGGCTGGAACGTGCGGACGTTGGTGTTCGGCCTCGACGCCGACAGCACAGTGCAGGTGCACGTCGTGGTTGCAAGGTCGACCCGCGAACGCGACGCGCGCGCGGCGGAGCGCCGGCAAGCAGCAATGCGCAAGGCCCTTGACCGCCTGCTGGTCGACGTCGGCCACGACGAAGGGCCCCCGCCACCCCCGTGTGAGGGGGATGACGGGGGCCGACCGGCCGACGCGGGCGTCAGCGGTTGAGCTGCAGGCTGCCCGACGGGACCGAGGTTGAGGGCACGCGACGAGCGGCCGGGAGGGGCTGGTCGAACCGCAGGGGCACAACGAGGGTGGCGACATCGAGGCCGGGCGCGGTCGCGGTCAGCGCGACGTTCCTCGGCTCGGGGTTGTACCAAGACCAGGCGAAGTAGAAGGTCGGCGAGTCCGCCGAGGGCGCCACCGTGGTGGACAGGCTGTAGGTGTCCGAGGCGGGGTCGTGGCCGTTCCAGGTCCAAGACTCCCACCAAACGTTGTAGGGGTAGGGCTCGCTGCCGCCCCCGACGGTGTTCGCGTCGATGAACACGGTGACGGTGAGGGGAGCAGCTGTGGGGTTGCTTGCCCCGATGGCCAGCTCGCGCACGTCGTTCTCGAAGGAGTACCTGCGAGAAGGCGTCGCGTTGATGCGGAACCCGGTGGGTGCGGTGCTGGCGGCGAAGGCGGGAGCGGTCGCGGCGACCGCGACCACGGGGGCCGTCCAGGCGGTGGCGCGGAGGACGGTGCGGCGAGAGGGCGTCGAGGTCACGGAGCACGATCCCACGGCGGAAGGTGCCGCGTCCCGGGAACAACGAAGGGCCAGGCACCCCTGCGTGGGAGGCGACGGACGCGGGACGACCGGAGCGCTGTACGTCGAGGCGCGCGACGCCGCGCGGGCTCAGGTCCCGGAGGGGCACTTCGTCTACTCCATCATCCGGGAGTAGAGCCGGCCGGGCGGGCAGGACGACTGGCGGGGTCAGCGCAGGAGGCCGGCGTCGCTGCTGGGGATGCGGCGGGCCACCGCGTTGGGCACGTCGAACGGCAGCGTCACGGTGACGGCGGCCGACTGGAAGTTCGCGGAGGCCGTGATCGTGACCGTCTCGCGCGTGGTCGAGTCGGAGTACCACTCGAAGTACGTCGATGGGGTGTCGCTCATGGGGGCGATCGTGTTCGTGAGCGTGTAGCTGCCGGGACCGGTGCCGAGGACCCAGCCGGACTCAGGGTCATAGGCGTAGGGGTTCGCCGCACCCGGTCCGACTGCGGGGATCGAGATGGTGGCGACGATCGGCGACGCGGTCGGGTTGGTGACGTTGAACGTCACCCGGCGCGAGCGGCTTGTCAACGCCGTTGCGTTGTTGGTGGCTCGCAGCGCGATCCCAGTGGGCGCGGTGCTGGCCGCGAAGGCGGGGGCGGCCGCGGCGACCGCGACGACGGGGGCCGTCCACGCGGTGGCGCGGAGGACGGTGCGGCGAGTGGGCGTCGAGGTCACGGAGCACGATCCCACGGCGGCGAGTGCCGCGTCCCGGGAACGACGAAGGTCCCCCGCCACCCTGCGTGGGGGTCGACGGACGCCGGGTCGAGCGCGGTGCCCCCGACAGGATTCGAACCTGTGACCGGCGGATTAGAAGTCAGCCCACCCGCTCAGACAGTGCCCGACAGTGGCGACAAACAGCAGGTCAGACGCTACTCTCGAACGACAGTTCGAGTCAGTCCCGGTCGCGGGCTGCTCCCAGCGCTGCTCCCAGGTAGCAGCCCGACGCCGCCCCGGAGGCCCCACCGATGGCATCGACGAAGCGGTCCGACGGCGACGGCTCGCTGTACCAGCGCCACGGCGCCAACTGCCCGCCGGCGATCGAGGTCGCCGGGAAGAACGGCAAGCCGAAGCACGAGCGGCTAGCGCACCGGTGCTCGGGCCCCTGGGTCGGGTCCGTGGTCGTCGGGTGGCGCGACGGGAAGCCGGTGCGCAAGAAGGTGTCGGCGCCGACCAAGTCCGCCGCGGCCGCGAAGGTCCGCAAGGCCATCGAGCTCGCCGACGCAGGCACGCTGGCGGCCGGCCCGTCGCTCACGGTCGCGAAGTGGATGGAGCACTACCTCGAGGAGATCGCGGCACGGAAGGTGCGGCCCTCGACGCTACGTGGCTACCGCACGTCGGTCACCCAGTACATCGTGCCGCTCCTGGGGCACCACCGGCTCGACAAGCTCCGCCCGGAGCACGTCGAGACGGCCTGGCACGAGCTCGTCGAGGTCGGGGCGCCTCTCGCGTCGGACAAGGACCGCAAGCCGCTGTCGCCGGCGACCGCGAACCAGGCCCACCGCATCCTGTCCCGCGCCCTGAAGATCGCGAACCGGCGTGGCCTGGTGAGCCGCAACGTCGCGACCCTCATCGACGCACCCCAGCCCGCGCCAGCTGAGGTGGAGCCGTACACGCTGGAGGAGGCGAAGAAGATCCTCGAGGCGGCCCGCGAGCTGCGCCTGGGGTCGCGCTGGTCGGCGGCCTTCGCGCTCGGCTGGCGCCAGGGAGAGGCGCTCGGCATCACCTGGGCCGACCTCAACCTCGACGAGGGCCGCTACCGCGTCCACCGAGCGCTGTCCCGAGTGACCGGCAAGGGACTCGTCCTCGGGCCGGTGAAGTCTCGGGCCGGCGACCGCGACGGTGCACTGCCCGAGGAGCTGATCGCGCAGTTCAAGGCGCGTCGCGCCCAGCAGCGCCGCGAGCGCCTGGCGGCCGGCGACAAGTGGGTGGGCAACGAGTGGGACCTCGTGTTCACCACACCGCTCGGCCTGCCAATCGACCCGCGGGCCGACTGGCAGGAGTGGAAGGACCTCATCGCCGCCGCCGGCGTGCGTGATGCCCGGGTCCACGACGCGCGGCACACCGCCGCGACACTCCTGCTCGCCCAGGGCGTGGACCCCCGCACACTCATGGACATCTTCGGCTGGTCGCAGCGAGCCATGGTCGACCGCTACACCCACGTGCTCGAGGACATGCGCCGTGACGCAGCCATGAAGATGGGCTCCGCCCTCTGGGGCTAACGGGAACTGGCTGCGGGCGTGTGAGGCGCACCACTAACATGTCGACCCTCAATCCAACGAACTGCGGAGGATCCATGGAGATTGACAAGCCGAAGATGATCGCGGCTCTCGAGGCTAAGGGCGCCCTTGGCCCCTGCGACCGTTGCAACACGAACACCTGGCTGATGCTGGAGGAGTACGCCGCGCTCTCGTTCACCGATTCGTCGAAGGCGCCGGAGTTCAACGAGTCCATCGTCCCGGCGGTTGCGCTGGTCTGCCAGAACTGTGGCTACATCCTGCTGCACTCGACGCATGTGCTCGGGGTCTGACGCCGAGGCGGTTAGGTGACGGGCCGAGGGGTCCGCTGGCGCCGACGCGCGTCGCGCAGCCGCTGCAGCCGGCGCACCAGGGTGGGCTCCGCCTCGAGGGCGGCGGGGAGGTCGATCAGCGCGTCGAGCTCCTGGTAGTACCGGGCCGGCGACACGTCGAACTCGTCGAGGATCGTTGCCTCCTTGGCGCCGGCGTACTTCCACCAGCGCTGCTCGAGCGCGAGCATCCGCACCTGGCGATCGGTGAGCGGCTGGTCGTCGACGGACGGATGGTCGACCTGGTCCATGCAGCCATCCTCCCGGATGCATGGCTCGAACATACGTTCTACCCTGCTCGCTATGGTGCCGAGAGCGAAGCACGCGTGGGTCGACCCCACAGCGCGCTGGGGCATCGACACCGCCCGACACGGGCTGCTGATGATGTGGGCCCACCGCGCCGACGGCTGGTACGGCTTCGTGCTGTGGGTGGAGGTCGGCGCCCGGGCCCACGGTTCATCTCCCCGCTTGAAGCTCGACTGGTTGCCGGCGGCGTGCATCCGGGAGGTGGACGGGCCGACGGCGCCGACGGACTTCTCGTGGGTGAAGCCGATTGGCGACGGAGGGTCATTCAGCGGTCTCACCTGAGTCCGGCGGTTGCCACGCTCCGTGGCACTTCTTGTACTTGCGCTGCGACCCGCACCAACATTGCTCGTTGCGGCCGGGCAGCGGGGCGGCCGTCGGCGGCGAGCCGTGCAGCTGCGCAGAGCGAAGGATGTCCACCACCTGTTGACGCAGGTCCGGTGTGTCGGTGCTCCCCTGTCCTGCGCGCACGGCGGTGGTCACGGCTGCCCCGGCCGTGACTGCCGCCAGAATTGCCATGAGGACTTTGAAGAGAAGGTCGATTTTCTGGTCGCGGGTCCAACCCTCGGTGGCGGCTTCCACCTCGCTCGCCAGCGAGGGAGCCGTCTCACGCAGGACAGCGATCGGATCCACCGGGCGGTCGGTGACGATCCGAACAAGTGTGAGGCGCAACTCGTCGATGAGGTCCTGCGACCACTGCGGTCCCTGCAGCAACTCGATGCCGCCGTTGGCCACGGTGACAGTGCCTTCGATCACGTTGGCCGGTCCACCGCAGCGCGGACACACGGTGCCGACGTCGCTCAGGGTGATCCGGACGGAGTCTTCGATGTGGATGAGCGGTGGAGAGAACGCGTGACCGCAGTCTTGACAGCGAGCGGGCATCAGGGGGCTCATAGCGAGCACGCTACGGGCAGTCTGGCCGTAGGTCCCATGAACTACGAACGCCCCCGTCACCCCCTGCGTGGGGGATGACGGGGGCGCTGCGGGCTGTAGTCCGGTCAGTGCTCGAGCGGCTCCTCGGCGGCCGGCGGCACTGCCAGGCGCGCGACGTACGACGCCACCGCGGTGAGGCCGCTCTTCGCGACGGCGGTGCCCAGCACGAGCCACGCCTCGGTGGTGGTGATGTCGGCGTCGGGGAGCCACGCCAGGAGCGCGACGGCGACGGCGACGAGGACGTCGACGGCGAGGCCCTGGGCGAGGGTGCGCGCGGAGCGGGTGGTGGCGTCGGCGCGGTCGGCGCGGTGCTCGGCCATGGTGGTCAGCCCTTCTTCGTGAGGAGGCGATCGATGTAACGCACGCGCGCCTCGAGCGCGAGCGTGGTCTTCTTCATGCCGCGCCGGATGGCGTAGGCGAGGTCGGCGGAGAAGTCGGCGCGCAAGGCGCGCAACTGGGCGACAGTGAGCTCGGAGCGCCACTGGACGATGCGCAGCCACAGCCCGAGCCGCAGGCGCTTCATCCCGGTCGGCGCGGCGTTGCGCTGCTGCTCGGTGGCGTAGAGACGCTCGAACGCGGCGCGGACCTTGGGCCCGGTCTGGCGGACGTAGGCCGTGCTCGCGGTGGGGTAGAACGCGCCGGCGTCGATGAGCTTGCCGACGACGGGACCGGGACAGGCGGTGCCGCCAGGGCGGATGTCGCCGTGGCCGACGACGGAGACCGCGCCGGGGTAGAGGTCGCGGATGTCGCCGAGCAGCGTGCGGACCTCGCGGAGCATCTGCTCGGTGGGCTGCTCGCCCTCGCCGAGGATGAGGAGAACGGCGACGTAGCGGCGGTTGAGGGCGTTGGTGCCGTTCGCGCCGGAGCGGGCGCGGAGGCCGCGGAGGTCCCACCGGTTGCCGTTCTGGTCGACGGCGACCTGGTAGCCGATGTCGGACCAGCCCTTGCCCTGGTGAAAGTCCTGCCAGCCGCGGAGGGCCTGGGCGATCTCGTCGCGGGTGACGAGGCGCTTCTTGCCCATGGCGGGCCAGTGCAGGGCGACGCCGACGACCTGGCTGGGGACGAGGGCGTGGCTGCCGGTGGGCCGGTCGGCGCGCCAGTCGGCGCGGGAGTAGCGGGTCACGTGGTGCCTCCTGGGCGGTGGGTGGGTACGACAGAGCCCGCCTCGCTGTTGCGAGGCGGGCTCGGGGGTGGGCGGTCAAGTGGTGTCAGCGCCGGGCCAAAGCGCGGGCGGCGGTTCGAGCGGGTTGCCCGCGGCGGCGGCCACGCGGGCGGCCTCCCGGTCCCAGCGCATGTGGCTCATCACGAGCCGGTCGCGCCGGCCGATCTCGGCGCGGAGGACGGCGACCTCGTGTCGCACCTCGGCGAGCTGCTCGTCGTGCGCGCGGCGCTGGCCGTCCATCTGGCGGTTGTGCTCGGTGCGCGTGTACGTCAGCTGCGCGCGGAGGTTGCGCACCTGCACCATCAGCTCGTTGTAGTCGGCGGCCCGGAGCTCGGCCGCCGCCGCACGGCGGTCGCGGGCGAAGCTGAACCACCAGCGGGTGATCGGGCCCAGCCCCTTGTCGGTGGCGGTGGCCAGCGCCAGGAGCAGCACGACGCCGATGGCCGCGTAGATGACGATGCGCTCGCCGCTGACGTCAGGCAGTCCCTGCACCACGGGCACCTCCCTCTTCGATCTCGAGGTCGATGGGCTTCGGTCCCATCCGCCACCACAGCAGGGTGTGGAGGCAGGCGGGGAGGACGAGGCCGGAAGCGCTGCGGATGCCGTCGAGCCAGGGACGTTCGAAGTAGCCGTACGCGAGGCCGATGGCGAGCCCGGTGTAGGCCGCGGACAGCACGACGTGGCCGAGCCACACGTAGCGGTGCCACCTCCCGAGCAGACCGACCGCCAGAAGCGAGACGGCGAGCAGGATGAGGGCGCCCCAGATCCACAGCGGGAAGGCGGCCTCGACGCCGACCAGGGCGCTGCGGGGCGAGTAGCCGAGCACCGTGCCCAGCGGCTCGGGTGGCGGCTGGGCGAGGCGGGCGTCGTCACCGGTGACGTAGTCGAACCCGCGGACCAGGGCGAGGGCGAAGAGGAGCCAGGTGAGGCGTACGACGTCGATCCGGGTGAGACGGGCTACCTGCCATGGCTGCATGGCGGTCCTCCTGGTGATGAGACGGGAGCGACCGCCCGTCTGTGCTGCCCGGGCGGCCGTCGAGATGGGGGCTGTGCCGGGACCAACCGTGCAGATAGCGCGGCTCGGGGGTGTGCCGGCGGGCACGAAAAAACCCGCCGCGCGGGGATGCGGGGCGGGCTTTGAGGCGAGCGGGTGGAGTGGTGCTAGAGGTCGCCCTTGCGCACGGCCGGGACGCCGGCGTACAGGCCGTCAGGTTCGGTGCTCGTAGTCACGACTGCCCCGGCTGCGATGACGCAGCCCCGGGCAATGGTCACGCCCGGCAAGATGGTCGCGCGAGCGCCGATCCAGCAGCCGTCCTCGATGACGACGGGCGCCCCCGCGTAGTCGCCAGCCCGCTGCTCAGGGCCGCCGACCTGGTGGGTGGACGTGCCGACGAGCACCTGCGGCCCGAAGTAGACGCCGTCGCCCACGGTGACCTGCTCGCGGTTCTCGAAGACGCAGCCCGTGTTCACCATGCCGCCTGACCCGAAGGTGACGCTCGAGCTGAAGAACCAGCAGCCGGGGCGGATGCTGCCGCGGGTCAGGTCGATGCCTCCGCGCCGGTACAGGCGGCGGCGTCGCTCCTCGGTGAGGTGGGGCGACGCCGCCAGCCCGTTGACCAGCAGGTTCCATGCACGGTTGGCTGAGCGCTGCTCCATGCGGAGGAACCTACGCGCTCGCGAGGTCACGCGGAGTAGATCACCAGCACTGCGGTGGACCGGCGTGCAGCAGCCGGGGTGAGCCGGACCTGCGGCTCGATACCCGCCCCGGGAAGGGAGAGCCAGGCGGCCTGCCCCGTCTCGGAGGTTGCGCCCGCGGTGGACTGCGACCACGCCCCCAGCGGCACCGGGTTGTCGCCAGATGCCGTCCACTGCGTGCCGCCACCCGAGGTCGCGACGAAGGCGAGCGCGATCTGCGCCGGACGTCGAGTCGGGCCGGGCGGCGCGATCTCGACGAACGCGCTCGCGGCGGCCTGGTCGACGGTGGCGACGCGGTCCAGTTTGGGCGCCGCGCCGAGGTTGGTGACCGCGATCAGCGTGACGTGCGAGGCGACCGCTGCGCTCCACGTGACGGTCACGGCGTCGGTCGTCGCCAGCGCGGAGGTGACGACGGCTCGCGCGACCCAGACGCGCGCGCCGTCGGTGCCGGTCGTCGCGTCGACCGTCCACGTGTTGCCCTTCGCGTCGGTCACGGTGGGGGTGGCGGTCGCGCCGGCCGCCGTCGTCGCGACGAAGGCGACGAGCGTCTGCCCGACCGGCACCTCCCCGCTCGGGGTCACGTTGACCGTCGCCGTGCTCGCCGCCGCGCGGCCGCGGTACGCGGCCACGGGAAGGCGAGGCGGCAGGGCGAACGCGGGCCGCTGACGGCCGTGCCACCGCGCGCCGTCAATGGTCCACAGCTCGAACGCGTCGATCGCGCCACCGACGCGGGTGAGCATCGGCGGCACCCCGCCCTCCCAGTAGACGACGGGCGCGCTGATGGACGGCGACGTCGCCGAGGGCCAGGTGATGTTGCGGAAGAGGGACCCCTGCTGGGCGCGGATCAGGATGCGGCGGGGTGCGTTCGCGATGGGGTTACCGAAGATGAGCGTGACGTCGGCCGCGAGCTCGCCGAGGTCGAAGTAGTCGCCGGACTGCAGGTCGATGGTCGAGGACGCTGAGTAGTAGTGGCCTCGCTTCAGTGTTCGGGGCACGGTGGAGACCGGCAGGATGGGTGCCCGGACCGGGAACGGGTTCGTCATGAATGGGACGCCCGGGTTCAGCGTCTGGTCGCCCGCGATCACACCGTCGAACGACAGGTGGTTGTCGAGGCTGCTGACCCAGTTCGACTGCTTCCACGTCTGACCGCCGAAGCTCATGATGCCGGTGCAGCCGTCGAGCTTGTCCTTGGTCAGGTCGCCGAAGCGCACAGTGGTGGGGCAGCCGGCGGGCACGGCGGCGCTCTGGGTGCTGACCTCGGTGCGGACGCACTCGCCCTGGAGCGTGAGGTGGGTGTTCTTCAGCCAGGACCCGACGTGGGAGGGCACGCCCGGGTCGTCCTGGCCGGTGCCGATGGTCAGGTAGGCCGCGTTGTTGGTGGTGCCGGTGGGGGCGACCTCGAAGTTCGCCGTGGCTTTGAGGGTGCCGTTGTAGTAGGCGGCGCCCTCGGTGAAGACGATGCCGTCCTGGTTGTGACGGGCGTAGATCTTGAAGTCGAGGTGGTTGTACGACATCGAGGACTTCGAGAACAGGACGTGGGTCTTGCAGTCGAGCAGCGACGCGGACCCGCGCCAGTTTTCCGACCAGGAGATGCGGTTGTCGAAGTGGATGCCGACGGAGCCGGTCTTGTTGAAGTGCTTGATGAACAGCTCGGGTCCGAGGTTGCCGCCCTCGAAGTCGCCGACGTGGAGGCCCTTGGCGCCGGCGCCGGCGTTGGTGCCGTCGATGGTGTAGCCGTTGAAGCGCCCACCGATGCCATGGGGCTTGTCCTGGTCGAACATGACGTCGAAGGTGTTCGACGGGTAGCGGGGGTCGACCTCGTTCCACGCGCGGATGCAGGACCCGTTGCCGCGGTAGTCGAGGGTGCAGGAGTTGTGGCCGGGGCCGAGCACGTCGACCCAAGGGCCGACGTTGCCGACGTCCCCGTCGAGTCGGTACTTGCCGTGGCCAAGCATGAGCCGACCGACCGGGTAGGTCTTGCTCGCGGTGCCGTTGTGGACGACGGTGGTGGGCATCGACGCGAGGGCGGCGACGAACGCGGCTGTTGAGTCGGTGGCTCCGGTCGGGTCGGCCCCGAACGCATCCACTAGAGCGCCCGTCATTCGCGACGCGATGGTTGCGCGTAGGGCGGCGCCGATCGGAGACGTGACGTCCGGCAGCTCGGCGGGCAGGCCCTCGTCGAAGTACCTTTCGAGGCCGTTGACCAGCGTCTGCAGGTCGGCGGGGACGTTGGCGGGCTCGCCGGTTCCCGGGCCGGTGCTGGGCTCGGGGTAGTTGAAGCCGCGGGGTGAGGTGGTGCGGGCCATCAGGCCTCCGTTCCTGGTTCGGGCACGTGGTTGAGCAGGGTGGAGCCGTCGATGACGCCGGCGTCGTACGCGGTGAAGTCCGCGAGGACGTCGGCGTAGGTGCCGTGCTCGGCGGCGATGTGGTCGTAGGTGGCGCCGTCGAGGACCTGGTGGTGAACGCGCACGCCGACAGGTGTCTGCGTGCCCAGGGCGACAGCCACTTGGTCGACCGAGGGTGTCTCGGCGGCGTACGTGTGGACCTCCAACGCCCAGGGGTCCCCGTTCCAGCGCTCGAGGAGGGTGACGCGACGCGTGCCGACGAGCTCGGCGGCGACGGCGGCGCGCAGTGCGGCCGGGGTGCCGCGGCGGCTGCCGGACCGGTCCCGCACGAGTGCGCGCTGGGCCTCGGCGGGGAGGCCGGACGGCACGGATGTGCCGGTCGCCTGTCCGAGCCACGCTGGCTGCGGAGTGGTGGCCAGGTCGAAGGCAGTCGGCCAGCCGCCGGCGGCAGGCTGGGCGAGGGCGTCGACGTCGACGAGCGCGGTGATCAGGCCGTCGACGAGCTCGTCGACCTGGTCGCCGGCGCGTTCACGGAACGCGGGACCGAGTGCATCGAGGACCCGGGTACGCAGTGTGGTGCTCACGCGATGGTCCCGGTGATGGTGGTCGGGGTCATCCCGAAGGTTGGGGCCGGCAGCGGCATGGCTCCCGGGAGCCGCACGCTGTCGGTGCCGGGCGGAGGGCCGCCAGCGATCCCCAGTAGTAGCCCGTCGAGGCTGCGGAGGCCGGCCACGCTGCCCGCGGCGCCGGCGAGGCGGAGGTAGTTGACGTCCGGCGTGGGCGTCCACGCCCGGGGCTCGTCGGTGGTCGCCCCCCAGCGGCCGGGGTCGAGGTGATGCGCGATCGCCGCGACGACGTTCGCGCGCACCAGCTCGGGGTCGGCTCCGGGCACGGCGGTTCCCTGGAACTCGATGACGAGCGGGGTGTAGGTCGGCTCGGCGCCGTAGAGCACCAGGTTGGTCTCGCGGTACGGCTCGAGGTGCTCCTCGAGGTCGGAGGCTTCGACGGCTGAGCCAAGCTCGTCGACCGCCCACACGGTGACGGTGCGCTCATGGCCGCCGGTGCCGAGCTCGGCGTTCCAGCCGTCGATGGCGATCGCGCGGTGCACGCCGGGGAGGGTGACGCGCAGCAGGGTGGCGAGGTCGCGGCCGATGACGCCGGCGGGGTGGAGCAGCTGCAGGTAGTCGCGGAGCCGGGTCAGGTACGCCTCGAGGGGCTCCTCGTCGACGCCTCCGGTCGCCACGCCGAGCTCGTTCACGGCCGCCCCGGTGATGATGTCGCTGGCGGTGACGATGCGCAGCTGGTCGTCGGCCGGGACGCCGTTCGCGTGGGCGCCCGGCTCGAGCGCGGTCATGGTGACGATCTCGACGACGACGTCCTGCTGGTGGTCCTCGGTCGTCACGAACGCGACGTCCTCACCAACAGGGTTCCGTCCGACGACGGTGAAGCCAGCTGGCACGACCCGGCCGTACGGACCGCCGGAGTAGAGCAGCACCTCCAGGGTGGCCGGCTGCGCGGCGTACGGGACGACACCGAACACGGTCTCGCCGATGCCGGCGATCGCGAGGTCCATGAAGGTGCTGACCAGCTGTGCGACGTTGGCGGTCTCGCGGCCGATCTCCTGTGCCAGGGCGACCTCGGGGGCGCCGTCGACGGGCACCCAACCGGGCATCCGCTCGGCCATGCCCTGCAGGATGCGGACGGTCGCGGCGTCCGGGTCGGTCTCGAGCTCGGGGGGCTCCCAGGCCATCTCAGGCCACCTCCCCCGCGGCCGCGGGCCACACGACGTCGCTCGGGAGGATCTGCTCGATCCACACCCGACCGGTCTGCACGATCGCGGTGGCGACGTCGTCGACGTGGACCGGGTCGACGCGCTCCTCCCACTCGAGAACGGCGTCGGTCACCTCGCCGGCGTCGAGGCCTCCAAAGATCGGGTCGCTGACGCCGTACTCGGGGACGCTGCGGCGCTCGCCCGGACGGGTCGAGACGAGCAGCGCGACGGACTGCGAGACCTCGAGGGCGCTGTCCTGCTGCAGGGCAGCGAGGCGGGAGCCGCGCAGCTGCAGGGGCAGTGCGAGGTGCTGTGCCATCTTCACCTTCTTCCTAGTCGGAGGGGTCGAGGAGGTCGTGGGCGGCGATCCAGGGCCGCTCGTCGGTCCAGACGAGGAGGACCGGGGTGCCAACGGGGAGCCGCTCGAGCACGCCGCCGGCGCCGTACCGGCGGCCGCCGCGGCAGGGGCCGATCGGATCGCGGGTGTCGTCGTCGATGCGGGCGACCCAGACGCCGGACCTGTCGGAGCGCACGACGACGCCCGTCGAGGGCGGCCGCTCGATCGACGGGGGCCGGCCGGAGGCGAGCTGGCGGAGGAGGTCGCTCAAATCCAGATCCCCGCGCCGGTCCAGCGCCTCGAGGCGGCGCCGCGGGCGACCACGACGCCGTACGCCGAGCCCATCGCCTCGATGGTCGACCCGTCGCCCAGCGAGATGGCGATGTGGTTCGTGCCGCCGAGGCCGACGCGGAAGAGCAGCGCGCCGCGGGTGCGGTACGCCTCCTTGACGCTGATGACGCGGCCGCGGCGCTTCACGGTCGTCCACTGCGACGCTGACGGCTTCGCGAGCACGCGGCCGGCGTGCCGGGTGGCCTCCTGCACGAGCCCGGAGCAGTCGAAGGAGTTGGGGCCCGAGGCGCCCCACACGTACCGCTTGCCCTTCTGCTTCAGCGCGTACTGCACCATCCGCTCACGGGCGGCGTTCGCGGAGCTGCCGGCGGTGCCGGCGGACTTGGTGGTGGTGGTCGCGCGGGGCACGAACCCGGTGACGCCCGCGTCGCCGCTGCCACCGGCCGGCCGGGTGGGCTCAGGGAGGGCGCGGCGGCCGCGGGTGAGCTTCACCGTGCCGCGGGAGGCGCCCAGCTCCTGGCGGACCTCCTCGACGAGCCAGGTGCCGCGTGCCGGGCCGTAGTCGAAGCACACCGCGGGGATGCCCGGGTCGATCGCGAAGGCCTCGAGGTCGACGTCGACGGTGGCGGTCTCGGCGCGCCGGCCCTGGTCGAGGTCGAAGTTGACGGCGCCTACGGGGCCGGTGTGCTCGGTCAGGTGGATCGCCGGAGAGCGTCGGAGCAGCCAGTCGTCGCCGCCGACGATGAGCCGGCGGCCGTCGGAGAAGCGACGCCACCGCACGGGGTCGGCGACGTCGGAGCCGAGGACCTCCCAGCTGTTGGACTCCTGCCCGGAGGTGGAGCGCTCGATCGCGGTGACGACCCGGGCGGTGGTCGGCTGCGCGGCGTACGGGACGTCGATCTCGCCGGCGAGCATCGCGGCGATGCCGGCGCGGGTGGTGGAGCCAGCGGCGATGGTGAGTCGGCTGGTCTGGCGGCGCAGCTCGGCGACGACCGCGTCCTCGAAGGTGAGGCTGAGCCGGTCGCCGCTCTTCGAGATCCGCACGAGCTCCCAGTGCAGGTTGGCGACGATCGCCCACAGCCGGTGTGACAGCTCGCGTGCCCTCAGGATGTGCCGGTCGGCGTCGGTGACGCTGAGGTCGAAAGTGGAGACGCCGGCCATGGTGCGGGTGACGGTCGGCCGGGCGACGAGGGCCTGGGAGATGTCGAGGCCGCTGCCGAGGGTGGGCGAGATGAGCTGCAACTGCAGGGGCTCGGGGTCGATGCCGGCGATCGTCATCGGCTGCTCGAGCGGTTGGCGCGGGCGCGGGCGGTGGGCCGGCGCAGCACGCTGGGTGCGACGTACTCGAGGAGCGACAGGGTGAACTCGACCTGGACCCGGTGGCCGTTGTCGCCGCGCATCACGTCGCCGTAGCCGATGGCGTCGTTGATGACCCACAGGTGCCGCCACACGCCCCAGGGCAGCCCGGTGACCTGCAGGATGGGCGGGCGCCGGGTGCGGGGGTGCGGCTTGCACCAGACGTCCTCGAGGATCCGCAGCGGCGCCTCGATCGACGTCGGAGGCCCGGACTGCTGCGCTCCGCTGAGCATGAGCGGCAGCGTGAGCGTCAGCGGCGGCACGCCGGCCCACTCGACGGTGGCGGTACGGCGGGGGCGGGCGAGCGCCTCCCAGCCGCCGGCGCCGCCGGCGCGCGTCTCGGCGCCGACCAGGTCGAACCCGAGACGGGCCCCGCCGGGGTTGACCGCCTTGATGATGACCCGTGGGTCGACGGTCGTCATCCGCGGGCCATCTTCCGCTCGAGCTCCTCGAGGATGAACTCGACCAGGACACGGCCATCGGGCAGCACCAGCTGGACGACGGTCCGCCCGCCGGCGCCGGGGCCGACCTGGACGTCGACGTCGTCGCCGAACTGGTCGGCGACCCACTGGTCGACGTCGTCCATGTCGGGCACGCGAGGCATGACGAACCCGGGGCGGTCGGGGATGAAGAGCTCCGGGCGGCGCTCGCCGACGATGTACGGCAGGCCCGCGTTGACCGGCCCGCCGTCCTCGCGGCCCTCGAGGTGGTCGAGGCGCGGCAGGCCGACGTCGCCGACGCCGGGGATGTTGACCGACATCGTGTCGGCCAGCCCGTTCCACTTGTCGATGACCCAGTTGATGGCGCTGCGGAAGGCGTCCTTGACGCCGTCGAACATGCCCGAGACGGCGTCTCCGATCCGATCGGGCAGCCCGGCGAAGAAGGTGACCATGCCGTCCCAGGTGGTGCGGATCAGGGTTCCGGCAGTCTCGGCGGCGCCCTTCGCGGCGTTGAACTTGTCGACGACCCACCCGAGGGCCGAGGACACTCCGTCGCGGAGGAGGCCGGCGCCGATGCGCACGACGGCGAAGGCGCCGTCGACGACGTTCCTGAAGGTCTCGCTCTTCTGGTAGGCGAACACGAGGCCGCCGACGAGGATGGCGAGGGCGGCGACGACCAGACCGATCGGGTTCGCGGTGAGCGCGGCGTTGAGGAGCCACTGGCCCGCGGCCGCGGTGCGGGTGGCCACGGTGCTCGCCACCACGGCGGTGGTGTGCGCGATGGTCATGACGATGGAGCGGGCGCGGATGATGCCGTTGGCGATCGCCGCCTGCCGGTTGGTCATCTCGGCGCCGGTGTTGAGCGCGATGGCGCCGGTCAGCGCGGCGGTGGTGCCGATGCGCACGGTGGTCGCGGCGGAGGCGATGCCGTGCGCGATCGCGAAGCCGATGGTCGCGACCTTGGCGATGGTCAGCGCGGTGGCCAGCGTGACGATCACGGTGCTGACGACGCCGGTGTGGTCGGCGAGCCAGCCGAGGCTGCCCTGCACCACGCTGAGCGGGTCGACCCAGTCGTTGAACAGCGCGCCGATGCCGGCGCCACCGGTGGCGAGGTCGACCACGGCGGGCACGACGCCGTCGACGACGATGGTGACCAGGTCGTCGAAGATCCCGCGCAGGTAGTCGCTCGCGGCGACGAGACGGCCCTCGGCGCCGGTGAGCTCGTCGAGGCGGGCGATGACCCCGGGCACGCCGTCGGCGCGCAGGACGTCCCACAGCTCGCGGGTGACGCCGGCGGCCGCCTGGATCTGCGGCACGACGTTCTGGCTGAAGGAGGCGCCCCACGCGTCGAGGCCGGGCACGCCCTTGTTGACCAGCCAGTCGGCGACCCGGCCGAGGTACGGCGCGAAGCCGCCGGCGATGGTCTCCTGCAGGGTGCCCCAGGCGTGCTTGAACCGCTCGATCTTGCCGATGTCGGTGGAGCCGAACGCCTCCGCGCTGCCGCCGAACTCCTTGTTGAGCTCGGCGAGGATGATCTTCTGCGCGCCCATGACGTCGCCGGCCTCGGTGAGCGCGGTGATCTGCTCCTTCTGCTGGGCGGTGAACGCGACGCCGACCCGGGACAGGGCGGAGATGCCTCTGATCGGGTCGTTGAGCGCCTTGCCGAGCTGGATCGCGGCGCCGGCCGGATCGTTGCCCATGGCCACCGACATGTCGACGAGCGTCGAGGTGGCCTGGTCGAAGATCCGGTCGGCCTCCTTCGTGCCGTTGCGGATGTTGGTGAAGGTCAGCAGGAGGTTCTGGCCCTCGGTGATCGACTCCGCCTCGATGCCGGTGAGGCCCTCGATCTGACCTGCGAGGCCGTCGATCTGCTCACGGGTGACGTTCGCGGCGCCGCCGGTCGAGCGGATGACGTTGTCGGTCTGAGCGCCGATGCGCTGGATCCGCATGAGCGACTCGGCGCCCTTCGCGGTCCACACGGCGAACCCGGCCATGGCCGCGGTGCCGGCGGCGAGGCCGGCGACGAGGGTCTTCCCGCCCAGCTTGGCGACGCCGGCGACCGAGGACCCCATGCGGTCGAAGCCGCGCGAGCCGCGCTGCGCAGCCCGCTCGGCGGTGTTGATGCCGGCCTCGACGCCCTGCAGCGCGGCCGCGGCCGCGCGGCGGCCGGCGACGGAGAGCCGGAGACCGATGTCACCGTTGGGCATGGCACCTCCTCCCGGTCAGCCGTGCGGGCCGGCGAGGGCGCGCAGGGCCTGGACGAGCGTCTTGTTGACCCGGGCGAGCGCCTTGACGATGGGGCGCGCGGTCTGCCGGGCGGTGTGGGCGGCGACGTAGTCGGCCAGGGCGCGATCGCGCTCGGTGCGGAGCCGCTGGGCCTCCATGACCACGGAGCTGGCGATCAGCCAGTCGTCCGGGCTCAGGCGCATGAGGCGCATCGGGTCGGCCCAGCCGTTGAGGAGGGCGACCGCCGCCGTGCGCACGACGGGGTCGCCCTCGATCAGTTTCCCTCGCGCTCGATCTGCTCGTCGGCGTACCCGGACCACTGCGCGACCTGCGTGGCCTGGGAGATGATGTCGCCGTCGGTGAGGAAGAGCGCGCGGACGACCTCGGTGGCGACCGTGCTGTTGCTGCCGAGCTCGGCGGCCATGGCCTCGTCGAACTTCGGGAAGTCCGGGCCGCCGTCGAGCGGCGAGACGAGCTCGCCCTCGACCTCCTCGAAGATCCCGAGGCAGGCGCGCGCCAGGAGCGAGGCGTTGACGAGGACCTCGCGGTCCTTGTCCTTCGACTTCGCGTACCGGGCGTTGACCTCCTTGATCTCGCGGTTGCTGACCGGCCGGTACCGCACGTAGATGGGCGGCTCGAGGCGCGGCACGGGGAGGTCGAGCTGGAGGCCGTCGGCGGCCTTGGCCCGGCGGTCCCGCAGGCGGCCGCGCACGGCCTCCAGCGGGGTGTCGGAGGCGGCGGGGACGTCCGGGGCGTACGACGTGGCGCGCGGGACGCTGAGGCCCTCGCCGGGCTGCTCGTGCTCGCTCATCGTCAGATCACCTCCGTGACGACGACGGTGAGCTCGAGCATGCCGACGTCGTCGGACTCGGCGTCGGTCTCGGGGATGGTGACGCCGCTGAGGGTGCCGGTCGACACGATCGGCGTGCCCCAGGCGACGCCGTCGTCGCCGAGGGGCTGGCGGCTGATGGTGACCTTGGCCCACCCGACCTTGCCCCGCAGCTTGCGGGCGAGCTCGTGGTCGCGCTCGCGCTCGTAGACGCGGCCGACGGTGGCGTCGCCGTGGGTGGCGTGGGCGGGGTAGGCCTTCTCTCCGCGCATGCCGCCTTGGCGGCGCTTGTTGACCTCGGCGGTGGTCTCCATGCCGCTCGAGGTGTCGAAGGGCCCGAGGGGCTCCTGGTCGACGACGACGGTGACGTCGTACTGGCTGGCGGTGCTCATGCTCAGGCTCCTTCGGCGATCGAGGTGACGACGTTGATGACGACGCGCTCGGTGTGGGGGGTGAGGGCGACCGCGACGGCGGCGTGCAGCTCGCCGGCGGCCGCCGTGGTGGGGGTGTTGACGCCCTCGACGTCGACGTCGAACGCGTCGGCGACCGGGCCCCACAGGGCGTCGGTCGCGGCGATCGGGGCTAGGTAGCCGCGCAGCGCGCCCTCGAGCTCGCGGTACAGCAGCCCGCGGCCGTCGAGCTGGCGGAACAGGAACTTGCCGGCGACGCCGGTGAGCCCGCTCTGCAGCTGCATGGCCATGCGGCCGGCCGACAGCTGCCGCCAGGTGGCGTCGTCGCTGAGCGCGACCCAGCCGTAGAGGGTGGGGACGCCGCCGATGAGGCGGATCACCGAGACGCCGGCGTCGTGCAGGGTGTCGCGCTCCGCGCCGGTGTAGGCGACGGTGACGGCCCGGCCGGCGGTGACGGTGCCGGCGCCGCGGCCCTGGTCGCCGGCGGGCGCGTGGTTGGCGTGACCCACGGCCGCGTCGCCGCGCGCTGCGAGGCCGGCGGCGACCACGGAGCCCGGCACCTCCCGGGTGGTGCCCGCGGGACCGGGCATCTCGACCCAGGGCGCGATGAGGCCGGCGCGGTCCGCGCCTTCCGCGGCGGCGAGGCCGGCGGCCGTGGTGGCGAGCGAGGCCGCGGCCGCGTCCTTGGCGGCGTCGAGGAGGACGGTCCGGCCGGTCGCTGCCGCGTGGGCGAGCAGCGCCCCGTGCGCGGCCGCGGTGGCCACGCCGGGGATGAGGACCTGGCCGACGCCGAATCCGCCGCTGAGGGTGGCGAGCGCGGTGGCCCACTCGGGCTGGGTGACGGCGGCCGCGTCGGCCGCGGCCGCGCGCACGACGTAGACGCTCGGCGCACCGAGGCGCAGGACGTCGTCGACGTACGCCGCGATCGGGGCGGGGACCTCGGCCGCGACGGCCTCGGCCGAGGAGTAGCAGCGGACCGGCTCCGTCGGCCCGGTCGCGCCGGCGTAGACGAGGAACGCGGTTCCGGTGGGCGTCTCGGTACCGCGGCGCGCGAGCGCCCCGGTGACGGTGACGACGATCTGTGGTGCGGACATCACTGGCTCCCTGCGGGTAGGCGACCGGAGACGGTCAGGTGGGTGGACTCGACGAGGCGGGTGGGGAGGTCGTCGACGTCGACGACGTTGGTCGCGGTGACGTCGAACGCGACGGCGCAGCCGCCGATGGTGCGCGCGGCCTGCCGCAGCGGGATCTCGGCGTACTCCTCGCCCACCCAGGTGGCGCTCGAAGCGGTCCCGTCGAGGGTGGGGTGCTGCAGCACGCAGGCGCGCACGGCCGCGGCCCAGCGACGCACGCGGCCGGCGGTGTCGCCGTGGTCGGCCCCGCGGTCGTAGACGCCCACGCCGATGCGCCAGGTGGCGTCGACGCCACCGCGGCCGCGTCGGCTGGGCGTGCTGGCCAGGCCGGGGCTGTCGATCGCGCCGGCGGGGAAGGTGGCGGTGGTGAGGGCTTCCCGGGTGGGCAGCTGCGTCCACGTCGTAACGGGCAGAAGGGGCTTGTCGCCCTCGTGCCAGCCGAGCTGCTCGACGAGGTGCTCGAGGTGGTCGGTCAGGACGGTCTGCACGCCGACGCACAGGTCGTCGGCGGTGACGAGGCGGGCCATCAGTCCTCCCCGAGGAAGTTGTCGAGGAGCCGCTGGGCCCAGCCGTCGACGTCGCGCTGCGCGGGGGCCGGTGACGGGTGACGGGGCGGGACGTCGCGGCGGCGGTCGCCGCCGGCGAGCGCACGGGCCGCGGGGTGGCTCGTGACGAGGCTGACAGTGTCGCCGGTCATGCGGACGTTGCGCTCCTCGGTGAGGTCCTTCAGCAGCGCGCCGGTGTGCACGAGGGGCCGCGGGGATCCCTTCGCGCGGACGGTGGAGGGCCGCAGGGGCGCCCAGACGCCGTGGCCTTGGGTCGCGAACGTCTCGGCCTCGTAGGCGACGAGCTCGGGCGCCATGGCGCGCAGGAGGTTGTCGTCGTCCTCGATGCGCTCGACGATCCCGTGGAGCAGCTCGGTGGCCTGGCGGCCGTCGAGCTCGATGCCGAGCTTCACCACGACCACCACCGGCGGGCCGGCTCGGCCGGGTCGGGGTACGGCGACGGGGCGGGGAAGCTACCTGTGGGGCTGAGCGGCGAGGTGAGGGGCGCGTCCGGGTCGGCGGGGGCCGCGGCTGCGGCGGCCGCGGCGAGGCGCGTCAGGAAGGTGTCGTAGCGCCTGCGGAGCTCGCGGCCGCGGGCGTCCTCGCCGAGCTGCTGCTCGGGGAACAGCGCGAACTCGATCTCGGCTGCGACGCCGTACGCGATCGCGGTGATCGCGAGGTCGCGCAGGAGACCCTCGGCGGGGTTGCGGCCGACGACGGCGACGACCTCGGAGGTGACCGAGCGCAGGTGCTCCTGCAGGAGGGCCGCGTGCTCGTGGCCCTCCTGCAGGATGCTCGGGACGCGGGCGAGGAGGAGCGAGTGGATCCGCTCCCGCTTCACCTCGCTCGCGAGCCCGGTGACGGCCTCGTCAGGCACCCGTGGCGCCGTCCGTCGTCTTGCCCTTGCCCGTCGCCCGGGTGGTCGGCGGCTGGGGCGCCGGCGGCCGGACGATGGGCGTCTGCTCGGCGAGCGCGCCGCGCTCGGCCAGCTGGCGCACGTGCGCCTCGTCCGCCTCGACCGGCACGGCCGCGCCCTCCTCGAGCGCGACCGTGCCGCCGTCGACGGTGCGGACGTAGGTGAGGGTGGTGGCGGCGAGCGTCACGACGCGTCACCCCCGCCCTGGTCCCCGTCCCCGGAGGGGTTGAGGATCTTCTCGAGGCCCTTCACGAGCATGGGCCGCTTCTGGCCGGCCTGCTCGAGCTCGAGCACCTTCGCCGCGGCGTCGGCGTCGTTCCCGCGGTGCTCGAGCGCCGCGAGGACGTCCTTGACGCTCGACGAGGACGGGTCGGCCAGGACGGCGTCGGCCTTCTCGTCCGCGGTGGGCTCCTGGGTGGAGCCGTCGGCGGGCGGGGTGGCCCGGTCGGCCACCTTCTGCGCCGCGACCTTCTTCGCCGGCGTCTGCTTCGGCGTCGAACTCGGCTCCGTCGTCGACCTGCCGGGCGCGACGCTGGGCCCGGTGGAGGGGCCCTGGTCGGACTTCTCGCCGGGCTTGCGGATGGCGCCGGCCGCCCACAGCCGCTTCGCGTCGCCGACGTTGAGCGTCACCGTGTCGCCCTGGCGGTGCCGGGTGAAGTCAAGCGGCCTGCCCGGCTCGCTGGTGATCTCGTCCCAGCGCAGGGCGACGAGGACGTACTCGCCGGCCTTGATGTCGTTGAGGTCGGTCACGGCGTGACCACCCCGGAGATCCAGCAGGCGGCCTTGGGCTGGTCGATGCCCAGGACGCGCTTGCGGGTGACGTCGCTGCGCCACGTCTCGGTCGGGCCGCCGTTGGGGCCGTTGCCCTCCGGGTAGAGGCCGGTCGCCTGCAGGGCGCGGGTGTCGGAGCGGAACCCGACGGTCCCGCGCTCGACGACGAGCACCTTGTTGGTGGCGAACCCGCGCGGGCGCAGGCCGAGCATGCCCATGACCTCGCGGGGCAGCTTGCCGGTGTAGCGGATGTCCTCGGTGGACAGCCCGTCCTTGTAGACCGCGAGGAAGTTCTCGTTGTCCATCAGGATGGGCGTGATCTGCCCGGGGAGCACGACCGTGTCGGCCTCGAACTCGAAGTTGGCGTCGTCGGCCAGCGCACCGTCGGGACGCTGCGCCGCGATCACCTCCTGCGCGTTCGCGAGGTCCCGGCGGGGCCGGCCGCTGGCGGTGTCCCACGCGGCGCCCGCGGCGATGGTGGGGATCGCCGGGTTCTCGAGCAGCGCCCGCAGCGCGCGGTTGCTGGCGCGCAGCATCGTGTTGACCAGCTGGGTGATCTGGCGGTTCACGTCGTCGAGCTTGTTCTCGTCGCGCATCTCCTTCGAGACGCGGATGCCGAGGCCCTTCTTCGTGCCGACGGCGATGCGCGGCAGACCGATCTGGCCCGCCCCGACGGGGATCTCGCCGAACTCGGCGACGTCCTCCACCTCGGAGTCGAGGTAGAGCGGGGTGGACTCGCTGTAGCCCACGAGACCGTTGGTGTTCGGCCCGGCGTCGCGGAGGAGCACGTCCTCCACCCACTGGTTCGCGAGCAGGTTGATGACCCGCTTGGGGATCACCATGGGCGCACCGACCAGGTCGTTGACCGTGGTGGCGGGCCCGTCGGTGGCGGAGACGATTCCGACCATGTCCGTTCTCCTCTCAGGCCGTCGTGACGAGGCCGATGGAGCCCGCGGCGACGCCGGCGGGCTGGGTGCACTTGCCGACGTACGACCGGGGGTCGTCCTCGGCGAGCATGGGCGTGACGGCGCCAGCGGCGGCCGCCTTGAGGCGGTCCCCGAACGCGGCCGCGGCCGCGTACTTGACCGGCACCTCGATGCCGGAGTCGGCGACGGCCACGACGGTCGGCAGCGGCGCGGCGTTGAGGACCGTCCGGCCATTCGCGATGGTCGGCTCGGTGGCGATGCCCTCGGGGTTGATCGCGTCCGTGACGGCCACGCCGAGGGTCTTCACCGAGCCGGCACCGGCGGGGCCGATGCGGCCGGCGGCGCGGGCCTCGACGACCTGCCCGCCGAGGATGAGCTCGGCGGGGACGTAGGTGCGGGGCCCGGTCTTGCGGACCTGCGGGATGCCGGACATGTCAGAACCTCCAGTTCTTGTCGACCTCGGCCTCGGCGGCCGAGGCCTCCGCGGCGGCGTCGTCGCCGTGACCGAGCTCGGTGACGGGGACGAGGTCCTCGGTGATGGACGCGAAGTGCGCCTTGGTGCCCTCGGGGTCGACGTCGTACTGCTTCTCCCAGGCGGCCCGGGAACCGGCAGCGAACTTCGTGCGGTTGGCGTCGAGGAACGCCTTGCGCTCGGACAGGCGGAGCTGCTCGGCGGCGGCGCTGCCGCGGCTCGCGGCCGCGCGCGTCTCCTCCCAGTCCTCCTTCGGGACGGTCACGAACCCCTCGGGGACCGTGCGCGCGTTGGCAGCCGTGGTGAGGGCCGCCAGGATGGCCGCCTCGTCCGCGTCCTCGGAGAGTCCGAGGTGCTGCCTCATCTGGGTGACCTGCTCGTCGCTGAACGCCACGGGCTGGCTCCTCTCGTGAGTGGTGGGGATGGACCCTCCCGCGGACGCGGTCGGGGGCTTGGGGGCGCCGGTGGCGGCGCTCGCGCCGGCGCGCCAGGCGAGGCGGGCGGCGGCAGGGACGTGCCGCTCGAGGAGCTCGACGTCGTGGAGGACCTTGGCCCACATGTCGTCGTCGTCCTCGAAGTCGTCGTCGGGCGCGGTGGGCGGCGAGCTGCGCGCGGTGCGGGTGCCGACCTCGTCGGCCAGCCCGGCGGCGACGGCGCCGTCGGCGGTGTACCAGGTGCCGGTGCCGTTGTTTGCGAGCATCACCTCGCGCCAGGTCGCGGACGTGCCGCCGGCCTTGAAGGCGTAGACGCCGGCGTAGTTCTCGCTCTGCGAGTCGATCCAGTCGGCGGCCTGGCGCAGCTCGCCCGCGTTGCCCCAGCAGCCGGTCGAGGCGTCGTGAAGCATCATCTGCGAGCCCGGGCACATGACGACGACGTCGCCGGCGATCGCGATGACCGACGCGGCGGACGCAGCGAGGCCGTCGACGACCACGACGACGGTGGCGTCGAAGTTGCGCAGCAGGTTGCCGATGGCGACGCCGTCGCCGGCCAGACCGCCCGGGGAGTGGATCCGCACGACGAGGGTGTCGACGTCGCCGAGCTTGCGGAGCGCGCCGGAGACGGACTCGGCGTCGAACCCGCGCCACCAGCCGCCGACGACGCCGTAGAGCCACAGCTCGCCGACGGCGCCGGTCTCGGTCTCCGTGCCGGTGTCGTCGTCCTCGAGGGCCGCGCGGGCGACGAGCGACTGCGCGCCGGCGAGCATGGTCGCCTCGGCGCGTACCTGCGCGGGGGTGAGCGGGGTCGGCAGCTGCGCGGCGGCCGGGGGCTCGGGCGGGGTCGGCGGCGTGGTGGGGCTCTTCTTGGTCACGATGCCTCCTGGGCGGGTCCGGTGGTGCCTACGCGCTCACGCACGAAGCGAGCGAGGTCCTCGTCGCTCTCAAGGCCGGCGGCCTTCCGGACGGCCGCGAGCTCGTCCTGGATGCCCCCGCGTGAGCCGATCTCGTCGAACACGAGCCGGGGCGCGGCCACGGACCGTCCGAAGTTGTGGTCGACCAGGTCCTCGATGACGTGGGCGGTGGCGGTGTCGCGGATCTCCTCGGCGACCGCCTGCAGGGAGAGGGTGAAGAAGTCGGCGAACGTCGAGCCGAGCGCCCACGAGCCGGTCTGCGTGCCGAGGTTGAGGAAGTGCGCGAGCACCGCGCGGGCGATCTGCTCGTCCTGGTAGCGCACGAACGCCGCCGGGTCGATCGTCGAGCCCTGGACGCCCTGCAGGGTGAAGTTGGCGCCGTTCGGGATGGCCACGCCGGCGTTGTCGCCGGCGCGGGCTCGGCTGGCGATGTTGCGGCCGGCGTCGAGGCTGGTCTCATCCGCACCAGCCTCGTAGACGGGCAGGCCGCTGGACTGCCGGTCGACGCCGACCGACCAGCTGCGCAGCCCGTGGTCCTTCAGCAGCCAGTTCTTGTAGGCGGGCCGGAGCAGTGAGCGGCCGGCCCAGTTGCCGCCCTCGCGGTCGAGGACGTAGGCGACGAGCCGGTTGATCTTGAGCTCGGTCGGGCCGACGGCGAGGGGGCCGGTGATGATCAGGTCGGCGTTGGCGGCCTGCTCGATCGAGCGAAGCCCGCCGTCGCGCTCGACGTTGAACTTGGAGATGGTGCGGGCCGGGCGGAAGGCGAGCTTGCGCAGGCGCCAGCGCTGCAGCGGCTCGTCCCAGCGGTAGACCTGCTCGAAGTAGGCGTGGCCGAACACGAGGAAGGTGAGAGCGAGGCGGAGGTGGCTGTTCCAGGAGAAGCGGTCGCGGCCGCGGAGCCGCGCGGTGCGTGCCTCGGGGCCGGCGTCGCGGCCGTGGATGGGGAGCCCGAGTTCGCCGGCGACGAACTCGACGACCTCTTCGTCGACGTCGGTGCCGTCGATGTACCACTGGGTGCGCTGGATCGGCGAGGTGACCGCGCGCAGCACCGAGGAGACCTGGGCGTCCTGGCTGCGCATCCGGTCGTACACCCGGATGTTGGCCGGCCAGGCGAGGTCGGGGGTCTCCTCCTCGGCCATCACGGACCAGAAGCCGGACGCGTCGCTGGCGTACCCGCGTTCGCGCACGGAGACGGGCGAGATCGGCGGCTCGGCGGGCGGTGGGGCGTCGGTGGTGTCGACCATGCTGGGGCCTCCCTTCGTCGTACCGTGGCGCGGTGTACCTACACCTGTGGGCTGAGGAGGCTCGGTGACGGCGAGCGAGCGGAGCACCGCTGACCGGCGGACGTACGACGCCGAGCTGGCGTCGGAGAGCGCGTCATCGACGTCGACGCAGGAGGCGCACGAGCTGGCGCGGGACCTGCACCGCGAGGCTGCGAAGTGGCAACTGCGCGTCGGGAACGATGCTCGAGCCGAGCTGCACGAGATCACCGCGCGGGTGCACGGCCAGGTGGCGACCCGCCTCGAGGAGGCTGACGGCGAAGCACCCGAGCCGCAGGGGTGAGAATGCGCGGGTGTCGCCCAACCAGCCGAAGACGCCCTCACGCAACGTGCGCGTGCCCGACGACCTGTGGACCGCCGCTCAGGCGAAGGCGAAGAGCGAGGGCCTGACCGTGTCGGCGGTGATCGTGGCCGCCCTGCAGGACTACGTCGCGGCGGGCTGGTCAGAAGCGAGCGGTGAGCGGGTTGAACCCGCCGACGGCGCCTGACGGCTCGGCCGGGGTGTCGGTGTCGCTGACCGCCACCGGGGACAGCCCGGGCGGCTTCGGCTTCTCGAGCAGCTGCAGCACGAGCGCGGCGTAGCTGCAGCCGATGATGGCGGTGGAGTCGGCGCCGGTCGTCACGCGCCAGCTGGTGGCGCCCGTTGCGCTCGAGGTGCGGACCTCGGCTGCCGCCATGGCCGACGTCAGGATCGTCGACGTGCGGTGGACGACGTCGGGCTTGGCGTCCGAGGTGACGTCCTCGTCGCCCATGAGCCCGTCGTACATCAGCGCGTAGGCATCTCCGGCGTCGGAGGCGCTGATGAGGTGGTCGACCTCGACGCCCAGGTCGCTAAGCGGGCCGACGAGGGCGTTCGAGGCGCCGGCCGGGTTGAGCGCCACCGCGAGGGTCTCGTGCTTGGCCCGCAGCCGGGCGATCTCGGCCGCGGCCCAGTGCGACCCGGGAGCGCTCGCGATGCACTCGATGTGGATCCGCCCGTCACGGCGGCGGCCGGCGACGTTGATGCTCGTGCGGGTGCGGTCCCACTTCACCTCGGGCACGAACACGATCGGCCCTTCGATCTCCGACTGCGGGTCGCCGGCGCGGTCCCACCGCACGCGGGGCACGACCCAGTCCTCGCCCTCTTCGCGCGGGTAGTCGCCGATCCCCATCCGCTCCTGCCCGAACTTGGTGGGTCCGAGAGCCTCCAGTTCGTTCATGAGGAACTCCATGCTCTGCCGCTTCCCGACGGCGGGGTTAACGCGCGCGATCGCGTGCGGGTCGCTGAGGTCGACGTGGTCGGGGGACGCCCAGCGCCAGTACACGAGCCGGGGCGACCTGCGCTCGGCGCGGCGCACGAGCCGGGCCTGCACGGTGCTCTTCTTCGTGCCGGCTGACCCGCCGTACCAGAGCTGCGGGTTGGGCCGCGCGGACAGCACGGGGAAGAGCGCGGCGATGTGGTCGTCCTGGAGGTCCTGCGCCTCGTCGAGGATGACGCAGTCGCCGGAGAGGCCGCGGCCGCCGCCCTTGGTCCGGGTGCGGAACTTCACGACCTGGCCGGTGGTCAGGGTGATGGAGTTCTGACCGTTGGTGCGCCGGAAGCCGCTCGAGCGGCCGTCGTTCTTCACCTCGGCGTGCAGCTCGGGGTTGGCCTTGATCAGGGCCTCGATGCGGTTGAAGGCGCCGATCGCGGTCTCGCCCTCGTGGGCGGAGTAGATGATCAGCTGCTCGCGCAGCAGGAAGAGCCCGGCGAGCACCCGGGCCTCGAACACGACGCTCTTGCCGTTCTGCCGGGACAGCTCGACGCCGACCTCGAAGGCCGCCCAGCGCTGTGCCGGGTTGCCTGCGGCGTCGTGGCCGTCGACCTGGCCGAGGCCTGCGACGAGCAGGTCCTGCTGCCACTGGTCGAGCTGCAGGCCGGCGCTCTCGGCGAGCTCGATGGCAAGGTCGCCGAAGGAGTGGTCGTACTTGACGTCGCAGCGGTGGGTCGGCTCCTGCGAGCCGTGGATGACCTCGATCGGGGCGAGGGCGGCGCTCACCCGCGCTCCTGGCGCTCCTGCGCTCGGCGACGCAACTCGTCGAGCTTGGTCTCCGGGACGACCTTGCCCTTGGTACCACCCCCGCCGTCGGGGTCCTCGCCGTCGGCGGGGGCGGGCCTCTGGGCGGCGGGCGCGTACCCGGCGAGGCCGCGCAGCTGGCTCATGGTCATGCGCAGCTCGCGGGCGGCGGTCGCGGTAGCGCCGGCGTCGCCGCCGGCGTCGTCGACGCAGCGGGCCAGCGTGAGGGCGGCCGCGGCGAGGGCGGGTGCGTTCTTGGCGAGGCGCTCGCACTCCTCGCGGGTGGCGGCCTCGATCGGCCCGGGCTTCCGGTCGACGTCCTGCGGCAGGGGGTCGGTGCGCGAGATGGCCATGCGCTCGCGCGCCAGGCGGCCGAGCTCGGCGACCGCAGCGAGGTCGCCCTTCATGGCCTTGGGCCACAGCGGCGTCTGCAGCCGCTCGAGGCGCTCCAGCTCGAGGCGCCGGCGGTCGTCGATGGTCAGCGGCACCGCCTCGGCCAGGGCCCGCTCGTACGCCGCATGGGCGCCGGCGGCGTCGCGGAACCGGAGCTGCTTGGCGATGGTGTCGAATCCCAGGCCGGCGCGCCGCAGCTCGAGGACCTTCGCGTCGCGCTCGGCCTCGCGGGCCTTCCGGGATCCGTTGCCGGTGGTCACGCCACCTCGAGGAAGGTGACCTCGTCACCTGTGGCCTCGAGGACGGGCAAGAGCCCGGTGTGTTCCTCGTAGCGCCGACAGATGACGTCGACGTACTTCGGGTCCAGCTCGACGAGCGCGGCGACGCGGGCGGCGTGGTGGCAGGCGATGAGCGTGGAGCCGGAGCCGGCGAACACGTCGAGCACGACCTGGCCGGCGCCGGTGCTGTTCTCGATCGCGCGCTGCACGAGGTCGACCGGCTTCATCGTCGGGTGCACGTCGGAGCGCGCGGGTCGCGCGTGCTCCCACACCGTCGACTGCTTGCGGCCGCCCTCCCAGCGGTGCGCCGCGCCGCCCTGCCAGCCGTAGAGCAGCGTCTCGTGCCCGGCGTCGAAGTGCGGCGGGACGGCCGGCTCGCCCTCGAGCTGCCAGCCGTACAGGATCGTCTCGTGCTGGCCGTGGTAGTCGGAGCGGCCGAGGACGAACCGGTCCTTCACCCACACCAACTGCTGGCGCATCTGCAGGCCGGCGTCGTCGAGCGCCAGACGGAAGGTCGTCTCGAGCGCGCCCGACGGTGCGAACACGTAGAAGCCGGCGCCCGGGCGGAGCACCTGCTGCGCCGCGGCGAATGCCGGCGCGAGCAGGTCGGCGCGCAGCGCGGCGGCCTCGAGGTCGTCGTTCGCGATCTTCAGCTTCGCCGCGGTGCCGCCCTGGTACTTCACGCCGTACGGCGGGTCCGTCACCAGCAGGTCGGCGGCCCGGTCGCCGAGCGCGCTGCGCACGTCGTCAACGTCGGTCGCGCTGCCGCACACCAGGCGGTGCGGGCCGAGCAGCCACACGTCGCCGCGCTTGGAGATCTCCTGGGCCGGCACGTCCGGCACGTCGTCGACGTCCGTGCGCGCCTCGGTCGGCTGCGCCGCGGCGAGGATCTCGGCGACGACCGCCTCGTCGTACCCCGTGCCGGCGAGGCCAGCGTCGGTCTCGAGCACCGCCTCGAGCAGCTCGGCCAGCGCGGCCCCGTCGTAGCCGGCGACGTCGTTGGCGCGGTTGTCGACGAGCAGGATGCGCCGCGCGTGGTCGTCGTCGACGTCGACCCACAGCACCGGGATGACCTCGGCGCCGCGCGCGATCGCCGCGCGGAGTCGGTGGTTGCCGACGAGCACGTGGCCCGTCGAGCGCTGGGCGACGAGCGCGCCGAAGAACCCGTTGTGCTCGATGCTGCCGTCGATGACCTCGAGGTCGCCGCGGCGCGCGTTGTCCGGGTGCGGCCGCAGGTCGGTTACGGCGGCGAGCTCGTAGCGCTGCTCGAGCAGCACGCTCACCACTCCCTCGAGGGGTTGAACTGCGAGCGCCGCTGCTGCGCGGTCGCGCCATCCGATCGGTTGCACGACGTGTGCTCGATGCGGTCGCCCGGGCCGGTCGCGCCGTCGGCGACGTCGACGGTGTGCCCGAGGTCGAGGTCCTGGCCCTTCAGCATCGGCTTGCCACAGCGCGGGCACGGCGTGCCGTAGGCGTCCGGGAGGAGGCGCGCGCGGACCTGCTGATGCTCCCACCCGCGGGGGTTGTCAGGCACCCGGGACCACCGCCACAGCGCCGGCCTCGGCGGCACCGCCGGCGGCCGCGGCCCCGGGCCCGGAAACTCCGCCCCCCTGACGGGGAGAGAGACCCTGCGAGGTGTCAGGCAGAGCGCCGGGCACCGCCGGATTTTTCCCAGCGGCGCACGCGAGGCGCAGGTCGAGCAGCCCGTCGAGGTACGACGAAACGGCCGCGAGGGCGCTCAGCGCGCCGCTGGCGGCCGCGATGAGCCGACTGGCCGCGGCGTGGGCCAGGGCCTCGTCGATCTCCTCGAGCGGGCCGAGCGGAGCGGTGGTCACGAGGCACCACCTCCTCGACGAACCAGTCGGCCCGGGACGGGGGATGCCCGGGCCGACCGGCGTCCTGCGCGGATGGCCCCATGCCCCCACGCGGTCTAGATGCAGCGAACCCCGCGGGCCAGTGGCCAGCGGGGTTCGGGTGCAAGTCAGGTGATGTTGACAGGAGGGTGGCTCAGAACGAGCCCTACTGTCAAGGCTGGGGGCTACTTGTCGAGCGGCGTCTCGTACTTCTTCACCGTGCTGAACTGACCCCCGAGGATCCGATCGGCCATGTCGACACAATCACTCTTGTTCTCGTAACCCTGGCCGTGGTCGGTTGCGACGATGCGGCCGTTGACCACCAGACGCCACGCCCACTTCCTGTCCTCGCGCTGCCAGACCTCGCGCCATGCGTCCATGTCGTCCCCCTGATCGGTGGTGTTAGCTCGGGGAACGAGTGTCGCGCGGGAGTGGCGCTCCTGTCATCACATCCGGAGTTAGCAGCGCAGCACCCGTGGAAAGATGACCCGTCGTGGACGTGGGCGACCTGTCAGACGAGCACCTCATGGCGGTGGGACGGATCACCGTCGCCGCCGGCCGCCTCGAGGGCAGGCTTCACGAGATGGCCGAGGCGGTCGTTCATTCCGACCCCAACGTCGTTCGCGTTCTGTTGGGCGCCGCCCGCTTCGAGGCGAAGCTCGAGACCGTTGGGAAGCTCGTCGAGTTGAAGCGCCCAGGCGGCGCCTGGCCGTTGTACAAGACGTGGGCAGACGCAGCGAGGGCCGCGATGCGTGAGCGCAACAAACTGCTTCACGGCGAGTGGATGGTCTCCTTCGGCGACGACGGGTTGGTGCCAGCGATCTACACGCGCAAGCGGACCGGCATGTCGGACGACGAGGTCGACCTGCACGCCACAGCTGAGGACCTAGATGCAACTGCCGACAGGCTCGAAGCGCTGGCGGAGCAGGCCGAGACGCTGTTCGTCGACATGGTCGAGTGGGGCGGTTCGTACTACGTGGACGACAGCGGTGAGTGGGCTCCGTTGTGGACGAGGATCAAGATCGACGACGAGGGCTGAGCCGCAGGCCACCCTCAGCAGCGCCTGCCCCCTGCCAAGGCCAGTGGCCACGGCGGGTAGCGACGACGGGTGCTGGGCCCCCGATCTCAGCAGGCGGCTGAAGCCAGGTTGCCACGCCCCACACGCGGGTAGCGCGCGAGGTAGTTGTAGAACTCGGCCTCGACGTCGACAGTCACCAACCCCACCGCGATATCTTCGGGCTCCCTCAGGTCGGTCTGTCGGCCCTTGAGACGACCCACCAGCCAGACGGCGGGCGGCAGCGCGACCAGCGCGATGCGACCCAGAAGACTGGTTCGGAACGTGCCGTACACGACTGCCGATTGATAGTCGTGGACGTGCTGGGCGAGAACGGGGTCATCCGAAGCGTCGATGTCGTAGAACGTAGGCTCCAGGCCCTCCTGCAGCTCATCCCAGTCTGCGCGCGCGAAGTAGTAGAGGCTGACCACCCGGTAGAAAGTGCACTCGGGCGCGCCGTCGATGCCCACCCGCACTCTCTTGAGAAGCCCCTCAGCCAGGTCAGGCCTGGCGTAGCGCCCCTCAACGAGCGCATCGATGATGTCGTCGTGTGTGGCCCACATCTTGAACCGCATCCGAGCGATCGCCAGCGAGGACAAGGAGCTCCGGAATGCAACGGCAGACAGGCCAAGGCCTGCCACGAGCAGCAGGATCAGCACCGACGTAGAGACGACCATGACCGACGCCCTCTCACGATGAAGTTGGTGATGTACCAGATCGACCGCTGTCGATCTGTTCGAGACGCCCCCGCAGCCGAGTCAGCTCGGTCGCCTGCGCCTTGTTCTTCCTGACCTGGTTCCAGTATGCACCGCCGATAACAACGCTAATCGCGATCGTAATCGTCATGGAGATAGTTACATCGGTGTTTTTCCCAGCCAGGTCCTCTACCAGGAAGCCGAGTACCCAGAGCGGGACCGCGAGCGCCAGCGCTACGGCCACGCGGCCCGCCCACTGGATCATCTGCTGTTTGTGCTCGGCGTCGGTGAACACCTTGTACCTGTGGAGATCCGCTGCTTCCTTGCGCGTCAACGAGACCTCTCGCTCCGGCTTCGCCACGCGTGGGGCCCCCTGTGTCGCTTCCATCGGCAGAGATGCGGTCGACCTTAGAGCATGGATCACCCCGTGCGCGGGCGCTCGGCGCACCTTCTTGCTGCCGCAACGTCTCTGATGAGCGCAAGGTCGTACAACCTCATGCCGTCACGGTCGAGCCCGCGCGGGTTCAACAGACCGTCTCGCGTCGCCCAGTTCCGTACGGTCGTGCGCGGGATGCCAATCCGTCGCGCGGCCTCAGAGATGGTGACCAATTCGACCGGTCTCAAAGCGTCCACCCCTCGCCGGCGACGTCGCCGCGGTCGATGCGGCTGACGAGCTCGGCGACCTTCACCCACGGGATGGTGACCTCGACGTCGGGCAGGCCGGGCGAGCAGCGGCGGCCCTGCCAGGTGACGGGTCGGCCGTCGACGCGCTCGAGGCGGAGCGGGGTGTGCACGATGGCGTCGACGTCGCGGACCTCGACGAGCGACGGCTCGAGGCGCGGGAGAAGTACTCGACGGACGGCGACGCGCAGCACGTCGTTCCACATGCGGCGGTCGGGGTACGGCGTGCTGTGGTCGTCGCACCAGTCGAGGTAGTCGGTCGGGGTCTGCCCGTCGCGGAAGCCGTGCTGGTCCGTGAGGTCGTCGGTGGTGAGCACCAGGCCGGGCAGTGGCGTGGGGAGCGTCGCGGCCTCGGCGGCGCGCAGCTCGAAGATGGTCGTCACGTCGTCCTCCTGCAGGTCGCGGCGTGGGGCATGGCGAGGAACTCGGTGTGCGGGTCGTGCTGTTCGTCGGCCATCAGTGCGCGGGCGAGGAGCCTGCCACGGCGCGGGGACGAAACGGCGACGTTGCCGTCGGGGTGCTCGTGAGGGTCGAGGGGCTGGGACTTGCCGCCGCGGCCGTTCGGTCCGGCGACGGTGATGGCCCACACGATGCGGGCACCGCAGCGGCCGCACGGTGTGCTGTCGGCGGGCAGCGGTCGGCCGGTCGGCCGAGGAGCGGGCGGCGGTGGTGCGGGTCGGCGCGGCGGGAACCGCCGAGGTGCCGGGGGCGGGCCGGCGGGGCGCTCACTGCCCCCGTCGGTGTAGTCGGCGGGCTCAAGGTCCCAGGCGACGTCGTCGGCATCCAGCACCACGTCGTGCCGACAGTCCGTGCACCTGGTGACGAAGAGGGCCAGCGGCCGGCGGTCCGGGACGTCGACGGTGCCGCGGCTGTGCTCCATGGGCGCGAGGCTCCCGCATCGGCCGCAGGCGCCGAGGTCCTCCGCGTGAAGGCGGTACGTCGACGGGATCTCGTCGGTCCACTCACCCCACACGACCGGGAAGCCGTCCCAGCGGGGCGGGAGGTCGTGCACGCGGGCCTCAGTCGTCGCCACCGAGCGTCCAGCCAGTCATGCGCTCGACGCGCTGCTCGAGGTCGCCACGGACCGGCTCGGGCCCGTCGAGGCCCGCCTCGCCGATCCAGGCAAGGATGCCGTGGCGGGCGTAGCCGCGGCGCACGTGCCACCGGACCCACCGGCCGGCGAACGCGAGCTCGGTCTCGGGGCGGGTGCCGATCGCGACGACCAGGCGTCCGGGCCGGCCAGCGTCGTCGCGCTCGCGGTACGACCGCACCTCACCGGCTGTCAGCTCGGGGTCCTCGAGGACGGTCATCCCCATGCTGCGGGCGAACTCGTAGGCGGAGCCGGCGAGCGCCTGACGCTCGACGCCGGCGGGGCGCGCGGCCGCGGTGCTCACGCTGCACCACCGCGGACCGACACGAGCGTCCCCGAGCTGACGAGTCCGGCCTCGAGCGAGGCGAGGTCGTACTCGCTCGTGAAGGTGGTGACGGTGAGGTTCGGCGTCAAGCCGCGGGCGCCGAGCTCGCTGTGCCGGAACAGCACGCGGCCGCCGCTGCGGTAGGAGATCTCCTGGCGGCCACGGACGCGGACGATCTTCGACACGTCGACCGTGGGCGTCAGCTGCACCGAAGTGTCGAAGGCGGGCTGGACGTCGGCGCCCGGGCCGACGACGAGCACCGCCTGGCCGTCGAGGGCGGCGTGGGCGCAGGCGTACAGCACGGAGGTCGGGATGGTGGTCGTGGCGGTCATGAGCGGCGGTCCTTCCGGGCGAGGGTGGTGACGTTGAGGCGGCCGGCGAGCGCCTGCCAAGAGTCCTCGTGGCGGCGGGTGTCGCGCAGCCAGGTGTGCTCGTGCCGGGGCTCCTCCCGGCACAGGCAGATGGGGCGGTTGCACTGGCACACGGGGCGGGTGCCGTCCGGGCCCTTGGGGCGCTCGCAGACGATGACGCCGGTCTCGAGGTAGACGACGAGGGAGCGGCGCTCGCAGTGCGGGCAGGGCGCGCCGAGGTCGAGCTTGTCCTCGCCGTCGAGGAGGTGCGTGCCGAGCTGAACGGCGTGCTGCAGGTCGCGGACCAGGCGCTCGGCGGCCGGCAGGCTCGGCAGCGACCAGGTCACCTCTCGGACGACGTCGACGAGCACGCGGGTGTGCGGTCGGCCGTCGACGCCGCGGGTCGCCGGCGACGTCACCGACGGCAGCAGGCACACGCCGGCGCGCATGTGGGCGTCGACGAGGCGGCGCAGCTGGTCGCGCAGCAGCAGGTCGATCTCGGCCGCGGTGGCCCAGCCGCCGAAGTTGCCCGGTGCCGGGGCCTCCGGGAGCGCGGTGAAGCCGGCGGCCTGGGCGACCTTGGCGTCGCGCTTGTGGGCGGCGTACGCCGTGCCGGCCGCCTCGCGGGTGGAGTGGGCGACGTACGGCGTGCGGGGCTGGCGGGTGAGGGCCAGGTGCTCGATGAGGTCGGCCTGGGCGCGGATCCGGCCGAGGAGGACGGATGCCTCGAGCAGCAGGTCCTCGAGCTGCTCGGCGCGGGTCCTGGGCTGCTCGACGTCGTCGGGGCGGGGGACGCGAGGGGCCTGCTTGCGGGTCACGGTGCTCCTGGTGCGTGGGGAAGCGGGGCGGGGGGCTGGTCGAGGTACATGCCGTCGTCGTCGAGCCAGGTGAGGCCGCGGGCGAGCTCGACGGGCACGGTGCGGGGGTCGACGCCGTCGCGGACGAGGAAGCCGGCCTTGAGCGACACCCGGCGGTTGGCCTCGACGACGCCGTGGCAGGCGGTAGTGCCCGTGCCGCAGATGACGAGCAGGTTGGAGGGGGCGTTGACCCACAGCCGGGTGGTGCCGCCCATGCGGCGTGGGTGGCGGTGGTGCCGCGACCAGGGCGTGCCGGCGAGGGGCCGGTCGCAGAGCTCGCAGCGGCCGCCGCAGCGCTGGTCGACGATCGCGCGGACCGCGGTGTCGGGGCCGGTGTCGCGGCGTCGGGCGGCGCGCTTCGGGGTACGGCGCTCGAGGGGGCTCACGACGCGGCCCGCTCGGTGCCGGTGCGGGCGGCTCGGACGCTGGCGCGCAGCGTCTCGCGGACGGCGGGGTCGACGTCGTCGGTGCGTCGGGCCTTGGCCTCCCGCTCCTGCTGGGCGCGGGCCTGGTCCTCGAGGTGGCGTCGGCGGCGCTCGGCGGCCGCGGCCTTCTTCGCGGCTGCGGCGAGCTGGCGCGGGGTCGTGCCGCAGGGGCGGCACCGGACGCCGTCGCCTGCCGGGTGCTTCGGGCACTTCGCCGCCAGCGGCTCGGTCCCCCCAGCCTCGCTGGGGGTTAGGGGGATGTTCTTGAAGCTAGGAAGGGGTCCGCCCTGGGCCGGACCCTGATCGGACCCTCCGGACGCGGAGGGTCCGATCTGGGCCGGACCCTGCGTCGGACCCTGGGCAGCGGTGGGCGGGTAGGGTCCGGCGGGCTGGACCCTGGCGGCGGAGTCGTCGTCCTGACCTGCGGGTTCGTGGTCGCCCCGGTCGTCAGGGTCCGACGTGCCGGACCCTGCGGTGACGAACGCGCGGCGCTGCTCGTCGGTCAGCTCGACACCCGACGCGGTGAGCGCGGCGAGGGCCGCCTGCAGCGACTCGTCGGGGTTCGTGGAGATCTCCTCGAGGACTTCGCGGTGCAGCTCGCAGCAGCCCGTCGGGAACACCGTGTAGGTCGCCCGGCGGCCGCTGCGGCCCGCCGACTCCTGGCGGACGTAGCCCCACTCCTTGAGGTCGGAGATCAGCTCGAAGGTGCGGCTGCGGGAGACACCGGCCCACTGCTGGACGGCGTCGAAGCCAGGCATCGCCAGGCGGCTGTCGGTGTCGCCGGAGTCGGCGAACGCCACCAGCGCGAGCTTGTGGCTGGGTGGGAGGTCGAGAGCGCGGACGCACTCGACGAGGTGCATGCTCACTGCGTGGGGCCTTCCTCGGTCGTGCTGGGGGCAGGGGGGCAGCGGTGGGGGCGGTGCCAGGGCAGGTCGCGGATCTCGGACTCGGCCTCGGCCGACGAGCAGGAGCGCTGCACCATCAGCTCGGCGACCAGGTCGACTACGCGCCAGGCGCGGCCGCCGAACACCGGGAACCCGACCGCGGCCGAGACGGAGTCGCGACCGGACAGCTGCCGCGGGTCGAAGGGCCGACCGGCGCCGGTGTGCGGGGACCCGAAGAACGTGATCGGGGCCCGGCAGTCCTGGCAGCGGGGCGGGCCAGGACTGCCGCGACGTCGACGAGGGCTCACGACATCACCCGCTCCGCGCGACGAGCCGAGCGCGCTGCAGCGCGCTCCTCGCGGATCTCCCCACCCACCCGGGCCATCGCCTTGCGCACGCGCAGCTGGTCGACCTGCTCGCCGGTGAACAGGCGGCCGGGGCGCCCGTCGTAGGTCCGTTGAGCGCCGCGTCCGACGAACGGGTCGGTCGCGGGTGCCGGGATCGGCTCAGGGGCCGCCAGGGGCGCGCTGGCGGCCTCCCGAGCGGCCGCCGCGGCGGCGAGCAGGCCCGCCATCGTCACAGCCGGGTCGGGCACCGGGACGGTGCGGCCAGCGAGCGCCGCCGGCGAGTGGACCAGCTCGCACGCCGGCCCGTCCTTGAACGTCCGCACGGGACCCGCGCAGCCGTTGCCACCGCCCCAACACGGTCGGATCTCAGCCATGATTGCCTGCTCGGGCGGCGACGAGCGCCGTACGATTCGCGTCCATGTGGACCGTGCTGATCTCGACGCTCGGAGGCGTGCTCGTTGCCGCGGTGTCAGCGGGCGCGTTCAGCAGCTCGAAGGCACGCCTGCGCCGACAGGTTCGCGAGGAGGTCGAGGTTCGCGACTTGTTCGAGCCGGGATCGGTCACGCGCGAGCGGTGGGAGGACCAACTCCTTCTCACAACGAACCTGTACCGGCACAGGGCAGACCCGCTCGAGGAGTTCGCGTCTCGCTGCCGGCTGGGGATCACCGCCGGGTGGCTGGCCATGATCGGAGCGAGCGCGTACTCGACCTCAGCCCTCGACGTCGTGATTGGAATCAACAGCGACCAGAACGCGGCCTGGTGGGTGTACTGGGGAGGGCTCGCGGGGGTCGCGATCTCCGCGCTTCTCCTGTTCATCGTTTCAGCGATGCAGCGGAAGGGCTGAAGGCCTCGAGGCCGGCCGCTCATGCGTGCTCTCCGATCGAGTCGGTGGGCGCGTGGCAGGCGCAGCCGCCCTGGCAGGCGCTCGCGTCGGTGCAGCGGCAGACCCGGCACTCGTCGATGCCGAGAGCGAGGAGGACCTCGCCGGCGAGGCCGGCCGCCTGGGGGGCGGGCCACCGGAGCTCGGTTACGAGGACCTTGGTGACGATGGCGCGCTCGGCGGGCCAGTCGCTCTCCAGCGCGCGCGGGACGGCGTGCGTGATCATCGGCGGCCCTCCTGGGCGGTGTCGCACAGCACGCAGCGACCGCGTTCGTTGGACGTCTTTTCGAGGTGCTCGCGCTCGTCGGCGCGGATGACGGACTCCCAGCACTCCCCGCAGGCGACGCCGCCGACCGAGTTGCGACCGCGGCCCCTGTGCTGCAGCCGCTTGCAGCGGGCGCGGGCCCGCGAGGCGAGGTCGTGCTCGACGCCGAGGTGGGGGTGACCGGTCGACCCGAGCTCACGCACCCGGCCCGAGGCGAGGCGGCCGCGGCGTACCCCGTCGCTGATGTTCATCGCGCCGGCGCGGATCGCGTCCTGCTCCTCGATGGGCAGCGACAGCAGGGACAGACGGCGGGACACGTGGACCTGGGTGCGGCCAACTAGCGCGGCAAGCTCGGCGTGCGTCCGGGCACCGTGGTCGGTGGAGATCTTCGACAGCGCCCGGGCCTCCTCGATCGGGTCGAGGTCGCGCCGGTGGCTGTTCTCGATGAGCATCGCGGCGAGGACCTGGTCGGGCGCGAGGTCGCGGCGGATGACCACGGCGACGCTGGCCCAGCCGAGGTGCTGCGCGGCCGCGAGGCGGCGGTGGCCGGCGACGACGACCAGGCGGCCCTCGTCGTCGCGACGGGCGACGATCGGCTGCAGCAGTCCGACCGAGTCCATCGAGTCGGCGAGCTCGGCGACCTCGCCCACGTCCTCGCGTGGGTTGTCGGGGTCCGGGTGCAGCTCGGTCAGCGGCACGTCGACGAGCACCGGGCGGGTCGCGGCAGCCGCGGCGACGCGGGCCGGGGACGGAGCCGGCGGCCGCGGCGTGGAACTCGCGGGCGTCGTCGACGGGACCGGAGGGTCCGTCGGGATGGGGGGTGCGACGGAGAGCACGGGCCGCTCCTCAGCAGGGACGTGGTTCGGGTCGGGGACGGTGGCGAGCTGGTGCCTCACCTCGTCGAGCAGCTGGCGCAGGCGGTTCACCTCCAGCGGGTCCTCGCGGCGCCGTGCGCTGGCCAGCTCGTGCTCGGTGCGGGCCTTCAACGCCTGCAGGCGCTCGACGCGGCTGCGGGTCTCGATCGGGGGCATCGGGTCATCGCCTCTTCCGGGTGTGGCCGTCGAGGCGGCCGCAGTGGACGCACTCGGACTGCCGGCCGGGCACGTGGATGTCCTCGTGGCCGAACAGCGCGCAGAGCGCGGTGTCGATGAGCGCGGAGACGCGGGTGCGGCCCGGGCGGGCGCGGCGGGTCACGGCCGCGACCCGTCGCGCTCGTCGCGGTAGCGCTTCAGCCGCGTCTCGAGGACCGACATGACGACGTCGTGGATCACCAGCGCGGCCGCCGAGACGACGACGCCGCACAGCAGCAGCCACACCAGAAACTCCTTGTCGGCCTGGGTCATGACGCGACCTCGAGACGCTGAGGACCGAGGAGCGGGCGGAGCGAGGGCTCGGCGGGCGCCTCGTACACGAGCACCGAGTCCGTGAGCCGGCCCGATCCAGGCACCGACTCGGACGGGGCGACCGAGAAGCGGCCCGGGCCGGTCAGGCGCGCCCGGGAGCGGGCGGCGATCTCGGGCACCTCGCGTGCGGCCTCGCGGCACAACGCGGCGTACGTGCGGGACTCGTCGACGATCGGCCAGATGGCCCGGAACGTGCCGCTCATCGCTGCAGGTCCCGTCGCGCGGCGACCGTGACGGTCCACGGGCCGGCCGGGCCCTGGTCGGACAGCACGAGCGGCTTCGTCGGGCCGGTGGCCGCGAGGACGACCCGCTCGATGTCGTCCTCGAACAACTCGAGCGCGAGCACCAGGTGCTCGACGGTCACGGTGACCGAGCCGGGGACCGACCAGGACGTCGCGGGGACGAGCTGGGCGAGGGTGCCGGCGGGGCCCTGCGCCTTGAGGAGTACTCCGGCGCCGACCGAGCTGACCGCGACGTGCGGGCTGACCGCGGCCGCGTTGTCGAGCGCCGCGAGCAGGGTGGCGATCACGACCGTGGTGTGGTCGACCGGCGCGGGCGCCGGCGGGATCGTCGGGTACGGCTGGTCGATCGCGCGCAGCGTGACGGAGGCGTGCTCCGTGGTGAGGCGCAGCCAGGTAGCGCGGTCGACCACCGCGCTGTCGACCTGCACGCTCGAGTACGTCGGCGCACCGCGCACCGTGTGGCGGTGGATCGCGCCCACGGCCTGCTGCAGCTCGCGGGCGGGGAGCACCAGGTCGAGCGGCGCGCCGGCGTCCGCAGCGAGCGGTTCGGTGCGCCTGCCGACTAGGTGCCGTTCGCTCGCCGTGGCGGTCAGGGCTCCGTCCGCCATCACCAGGTGCACGCCTCCCAGCACCGCGTGCATGCCGTCGACCTCGGCGAGCCTGCCCACCGCCGCCACCGCGGCGTTCAGCAGGATGGGCGTGACCGTGCCGTGAGAGATCCACTCGACCTCCGGGCCGGGCACGACGGCGTACGGCTCGGCCACGTCGATCGACAGGTCGGCGCCGACGTGGTCGGCTGCGGTGACCCACAGGCGCTGGTCCTCCGGCTCGAGCACCAGGTCGACGCCGATGTGCGCCGCCGCCGTGAGGACCGCGGACGCGGCCCGCGCGGAGACGACGCACTCGCCGGGGTCGTCGACGTCGGCGGCGAGTGTGAACGAGCGGGAGATGCCCGGCTCGCGGCCGCTGATGACCAGCTCGCCCTCCGCCGCGGTGAGGCGGACGGTGGCGCCCGGGCGGAGCGCGCCGGCGGCGTACCCGATGGCGTCGCCGAGCGCTGTGGTGGCGCTGACGCGGGCCTTCACAGCGCACCGCCAGGGATGAGGCGCAGGAGGTGGAGGGTGACGTGATCGCGTGCCTGCTCGACGCGCACGGGGTCCGCCTCGAGGTGTCGCGTCAGGTACATGGCCTCGGTCCACGCCTCGCTGTCGGTCGACGCACGCTCCGGCTTGCGGAGCCCGATGGCGATGCCGTTGGCGACGGCGCAGAACCAGATGCTGATGAGCAGGTTGGTGGCGTCGCCGCCAGCGACAGTGGGTCGCCCGTCGACCTGGATTCGAACGTCGTCGCTAGGACGGTCGAGCTTGGGGTCCATCACGCCGCACCGTCCTGGTCCTCGGTGGTCTCGACGTCGGCGGCGGTCGCGCGGACGCGGTCGACGTACTCGGTCTCGACGTCCTGCCACTCGTGGCCCAGCTCCTCGAGCAGCTCGACGTACGGACGGGCGGCGGCAGTCGCGACGACCGCGCCGGTGTAGCCGGGGCTCGTGAAGCGGGCGTCGGCGTTCATCGCGAGCAGGTCGACGAGCACGCGAGCGATCCGCGCCGGCGAGGCGTCCGCCAGGTCGTCGAAGTGGTCCAACCAGGCCCGCTCGCCCGCGGCCATGTGCTGGTTGTACGTACCGCCGGGCAGGCCCAGCCGCTCGGCGTACGCCGCCGGGTCGACCTGGGAGTGCGCGGTGAGCGCCTGGCCGAGCGCAGGAAGGGTGGCGTGCAGGAACGCGAGGCCCGCCGGGGTGAGCGCGGCGAGCGCCACCGCGGCGTCCTCGCCGACCGAGTCGAGGCGCACGGTGCGCGCCGAAGCGCGGGCCACGCGCAGCTGCTCCTGCTCCTCCCGGCGCCGCGCGATCTCGGCCGCACGCTCGGCCTCGTCGGGGTCGACGTCGACGTGGGAGTCCGGCTTCGTGCACAGCAGCGCGAAACGCGTGACCTCGTGACCGTAGGCCGGCGGCCGCAGGGCGTACGCGGCGCACTCCGGGTGGTCGGCGAGGTTCTCCTCGAGGATCTCCATCACGCCGTGCTCGCGCAGCTCGTCCCACCAGCTGCGGCCCTTGGTGGCGTCGAACGCCTTCGTGATGCCGTCCTGCTCGAGCGCCGCGGCCTTGGTGGCGGCCTCGGCCTGGGCCTTGCGCTCGGCGCGGGCCTGCTGGAGCTCGTACCTGAAGTTGTAGGTGCCCGCGGACTTCTCGAGCTTCTTCGTGAGGTCGGGGTCGTCGGAGAACTCGACGAGCGCCATCGAGTCGTCGATGGTGATCTGGCCGGCGTGGACCTTCTTCTGCGTCGACGCGGCGAGCTTGAGCATCCGCAGGCGGGCGCTGACGGTCTTGGGGGCGCGGCCGGTGACCCGGGCGATGTCCTTCTGCTTCAGCCCGAGCTCGAGCAGGGTCTGGTAGCCCTCGGCCTCTTCGATCGGGGACAGGTCGACCCGGCTGCTGTTCTCGAGGATCATCGCCTGGATCTGCGCGGCCTCGGTGTCGAGGTCCTCGCGCACCACGGCGGGTAGCTCCTTCAGCCGGGCCTTCTTCGCGGCTGCGTGGCGGCGGTGGCCGGCGATGATGACGAACCCGTCGCCGGGCGACGTCGCCGGCGCGACGACGAGGGGCTGCACGAGGCCGTGCTCCTTGATGGACGCGACGAGCTCGTCGTCGGGTGTGGCCCTGCGGCGCGGGTTCTTCGGGTGGACGGTGAGCTCGGTGAGCGGGAGCGTCCGGAACCTGGTGGACATCGGTCCTCCTGGGGTGGTGGGGGCGGTCGGCTGGGGCGGCCGTCGAGCAGGGGTGGGTCAGGTGGCGGGGTTCAGGGCCTTCATCACGTCCGCGATAGGGAGGTCGACCTCGAGGAAGGGGCCGTGGGCGTCGGCGTGAAGCAGCTCGTGCTCGACGTCCGGCGCGACCGTGCCGCGCAGGTAGACGCGGGTGCCGGCGCCGTGGGCCGCGATGACGCGGACCATCTCGGGGACGACGCTGACGCCGCCGGCGAGGTCGACCATCCCGGGCGTCCTCGGCTCGGGCGCCGTGGCGGCCGCCGCGCTCACGCCGACACCGCCGCGAGGGCCCGCTCGGGCACGGTGTGCCCCTGGGCCTGGGCCACCCGGACCGCGGCCCGGAGCAGGTCCAGCTCGGCGATCGGTGCGCGGGCGCCCTGCTCGGGGTGCAGCAGCTCGAGGTCGACGTTGCTGCGGAACTCCGCCTCTGCGCTCTCCCAGTAGTGGCCCTCCCCGTCGGTCGCGACCGCGCTGATGACCTCGAGGTACAGCGAGAAGGGCGTCGTGATCCTTGAGGTCGGGCCGGCCGGGAGCGCGTCGACGTGCGCGTCGACCTCCTCGCGGGCCGTGGCCGACTCGAGGAACTCGCGCAGCCGGGTCGTGTGGGTCCAGCCCGTGGTGTGGGCGGCCATCGACCGCGCGAGCGCGACGTCAGCCTGGACGAGCAGCCGGGCCTCGTCGGTCATCTGCGAGGCGAGCGCCGCCTCGTGACGGTCGGCGAACTCGACGAGCGCCGCGGCCAGGAGCCGGCGGGCAGCGTCGGTGGTCGCGACGGGGGCGGGGGCGGTGGTGGTGGTCATGAGGTGGGGCCTTCCTCAAGGTGGTGGGTGGCGTAGGTCAGAGGGCGATGGGCTCGCCGGCGAGCAGGCGCTTCACGAGCTCGTCGAGGGACGAGTGGGGGATGAGGCGGCGTCGACCGAGCGGGACGGTCTCGAGGTAGCCGGCCGCGGCCAGGCGTTCGATCTGCTTCGCGGAGACGGACAGCGCGTCGGCGGCCTCGGCGTAGCCGTAGAGCATCCGCGGGGGCTCGGCGCCCTGCTGGGTCTGGCTCCAGCGCGCCGCGGCGAGCTGGGTGAGCATGGAGCGGAGCTCGTCGGCGGTCTCCTGCAGCGACTCCGCGGTCTGCGTGAGGCTCACACCGCCACCCGCTCGCTGTGCGAGTCGCCGACGAGCAGGGCCTCGGGCGTCGTGCCGAGCCAGGCGGCAACCAGGTAGAGCTCGATGACACCGAAGCCGGGCAGCTCGCCGTCGAGGCGCTTCGCGGCGGTGCGGGGCGTGAGGTTGAGCACCGCGGCGAGGTCAGCCGGCTTCTTCTTCTGGTACGCCATCGCTGCCCGGATCGAGGCGGCAACGCGGTCCGCGACCTGCTCCGCGGAAGCTGCATGGTTTTCCATGCACAGAAGGTCCCATGTGGCTCTGCCACTGTCAAGAATTCCATGCATCTTGACGCTGATCCATGCAACTGTCAGGCTGCGCAGTATGGATACCTCGACCAGCGTGGCGGCCATCGAAGCCGCAGCGGCTCGGTTCTCGGACGCGCTGGTGTCAGAGATCAAGGCGGAAGCGGGCAGGCGCGACCTGTCATCTCGTGCGCTCGGGCGCCTCATCGGGAAGTCGTCGGCGTACATGTCCGACCGGCTCGATGGCGGCAGCTCAAAGACCGGGAAGCGCGTGACGCTCACCGTGCGCGACCTCGCCGCGATCTGCAGCGCGCTCGAGGTCGACCCGGCCGACCTGGTGCGCCGAGCCCGCGAAGCCGCCGACGCCGGCACGGTGGTCGCCTTCCCGAAGCGCACCCCGGTGCCCGAGTCCACCTCGGCCGCGGCGCGCACGGCGAAGAAGAAGTCGCGCCCGGACGAGGTCTGAGATGTCGGTCGCCATCCCTACGGTGACCGCCATGGGGCGCCCGAACCCGATCCGACGCTTCCGCCTGCTGGGCGGTTGGATCCTCGCGCGCCACCGCGGCGGCCCCATGGGCATCACGCTGCACGACGAACGGGTGATCAGCCTGCGTGACGACCTGCTCCGGGTCGAGTACGACGGCACGCTCCTGCACGAGGTGATCCACGCCGAGCGGGGCCCCACGCTCGACAACCTCGTCGAGCGCGAGGAGCTCGCCGTTCGCCGGGGGACGGCTCAGCAGCTCCTGCCCGACGTCGTGGCGATCGGCGAGGCGCTCGCCTGGGCGCAGCGCAGGGTGTCCGACGCCGCCGACGAGCTCGACGTCGACGTCGACGTCCTGTGGGACCGGATCGACAACCTCACGCTCGCCGAGCTCCGCTACATCGAGGCGCGCCTCGACCGCGTGTGGTCACCGAGCGCATGAGCCGATCGGCCGAGACCGTCGGTCGTCGTACCTACGCTCGCCGGCCATGAGCAGAGACACGGGGAAGCTCACGAAGGCCCAGGTGCGAGCCGCGGTCGAGGAGCACGAGGAGCGGGTGGCGATCGCCCGCGAGCAGGTCGCCGACGCGATCGCCCGCCACTTCGACGACGACGAGGACGACGGGACCTGGTCGCGCAACGCGTACGGCGACGTGCGGGGCCTGCCTGCCTTCAACCGTCACATGGACCAGGTGGGGGAGGAGGACCAGTCGGCGCTCGACTGGTCCGAGGGCGCCTGAGTGAGCGTCGCCGGGTCCGCAGCGACCTGAGAGCGAGCTGCTCCCGAGCTGCTCCCACGGCCGGGTGTCCAGGCGGGCCGGGCGTCCGAACGCCCAGGTCAAGCGGTGCCCCCGACAGGATTCGAACCTGTGACCGGCGGATTAGAAGGCCGCTGCTCTATCCAGCTGAGCTACGGAGGCGGGGATCGTGTCCGGGACGGGACCGAGGGGTCCGCCGGCCGGGGTGCCGATCCGGGAGCAGTGTAGGGCCGCGGACGACCGCGTGGGCGGGACCGGCATGGGCACGTCGCCCGCGGGGTAGGGGCACGCGCGGCCCGGACGTGCCGGGGCCGCGACGACAGGGGTGGAGCCGGTGGAGACGATCGTGGAGCGCGAGCTGCGCCTGCTGGGGCAGCGGGTCGAGCGGCTGGAGGGCCTGGTGGTGAGGACGGTGGCGTGGGCCAGTGCGCTCTGCCTGGTGCTGGGCCAGCTGCTGCCCTTCATCCCCGTCAACGAGGACTCCGACGAGGAGGACGTCATGGCCAGCCTGCTGACAGCCGGCTTCCGCGCGTTGGCCTTCCGCGACAGCGAGGGCGAGACCGACGGGTTCTCCATCGCCGCCGGGATCGGCTTCCTCGGCCTCCTCCTCGTCACCGTCGTCGCCCTCTACCTCCTGTCCCTCATCGCCTCCGGCTCCGCCACGCAGGGCACCCAGCGGGTCATCGGCGTCACCGCGACGCTGCTCGTCGTCGGCACCGTCGTCGCCGGGATCTTCGCGCTGCTCTCGTTGTCGGCCGAGGACGTCGGCCCCGGCTGGGGCGTCGTGGTGTTCGCGGTGGGCGTGGCGCTGTTCCTCGTCGTCGCGTTCTCCGGGCTGCGCGACTGGTGGGAGCCGGCGCGCCGGGCGCGCGGCACCGTCGTCCTGCGCTGAGGGCTGTCGCGCGGATCACCGCCACCGGCCCGACCTCTTCCCCGGTTCCGCCCGCGCGCGCCCGCGCCGGGTGGCAGCATGCGGGCGTTGCGACGCCGGAGGGGCTCGTACGACCGCACCACGAGCCGAGGGGACCGACGACCCATGCCCGACGAGCCGCAGTACCCGCCGCCCGGACCCGCCCCGGAGCCCGCGCGCCCGCTGCCGCCCGAGCAGGCCCCGCAGCCGTTCCCGCAGCCGTTCCACCCGCAGCAGCCGTACGCCGGGGGGTGGGGCGCGCCGTACCCCGGCCCCCACGTGCCGCCCCCGCCGCGGCGCCGTCGTACCGGTCTGGTCGTGGGCCTGGTCGTCGCGGGCGTCGCGGTGCTCGGGCTCGTCGTCGCGGGCGTCGGCCTCGCGTTCTCGTCCTTCGAGCTCGAGACCGCGAGCGTCACCAGCGAGACGAGCGACCCCTGGTACGCGACGGACGTCGACGGCGAGACGGTCGAGCTGATCGAGCTCGCGGTCGGCGACTGCTTCTTCGACGGCCCGTACGAGACCGACGGGGAGCTCACGGAGTCGTTCGACGTCGAGCGGGTCGCCTGCTCCGACGAGCACCCGCTCGAGGTCATCGGCGCCTTCGACCTCACCGAGCGACCCGTCGAGGACGACGAGTTCTTCGCCGACCTGGACGAGCGCTGCTGGACGATGCTGGAGGAGTACGCGGGCGAGCGCGCCTGGGACCACGACGTGTGGATCACCTTCTACTGGCCCACGAAGGAGTCCTGGTTCGCGGGTGACCGCGAGGTCGTCTGCGTGGGCGCCACCGACGAGCTCGAGGTCGGCTCCCTCGCGGGCGGGGGCTCCGCGTGAGCACCGAGCAGCCGACCGCGCCGGGCCCGCAGCAGCAGCCGCAGCAGCAGCAGCACCCGCCGTACCCGCAGCAGCCGCCGTACCCGCTGCCGTGGCAGCAGCCCGCCCGCGAGGACGCCGGCCTCGTGCCGACGCTGGCGCTGGCGCTGGCGTGCGTCCCGCTCGTGGTCACCAACCTGCTCGGCGTGGTGCTCGGCGCCATCGGCCTGGGCTCCCGCCCGCGGGGGCGGGCCGGTCGCGGGATGGCGGTGGCCGCCCTCGTGGTCGGTACGGCGTGGCTCGCCGCCGCGGCCGTCGTCGGCACCCTCCTGCTCGTGCAGCAGGCGGACACCGCCCGGCGCGACGCGGCCGTCGAGCGCCTCGAGGGCGACCTGCGGGACCTGCAGGGCGAGCTGGACGAGGTGGGCCTCGGGTTCGAGGAAGGCTTCGGTGCGGGGTTCGAGGAGGACTTCGACCCCTCCGAGCTCGGCGACGCCGAGGAGCGGGCCTCGGTGGAGCCGCTGGCCGCGGACGTCGCGGTCGTCGACCTCGCCGTGGGTGCCTGCGTGCTCGACCCCGAGCTGAACTACCAGGTGTGGTGGGGCGACCCGCTCACGACGGTCGCGGCGACCGTGGACTGTGCCGGGTGGCACGACGCCGAGCTGACCGGCTTCGTGGAGGTCGACGGCGACGACTACCCCGACGAGGACACGCTGTGGGACGAGGTCGGTGTCGACTGCGACGACCTCTACTACGCCTACGCCGGCGAGGCGAACTACGCCGGGGCCGAGACGACGTGGCCGGCGTTCGTGCCCCCGACGGAGGACGCCTGGGAGGCGGGCGAGCGCCGGGTGGCGTGCTTCGCCTCGAGCGAGGAGCTCGTCGAGGGCTCGCTGCGGGGCGTGGCGCGGGGCTGAGTCGCCGTTTCCTCCCGTCGGCGCCCGGCGCCCTACCATCCTCCGGTGAGTGACGCCGTACCCAGTGCCGGTCCTGCCGGCATCGACCCCGCCGACATGGCGACCGCGCTGCGGGTGCTGCAGCAGGTCGCGGACCTGCCGCCCGACCACCCCGACGTGACGACGGTGAAGCGCGCGGCGTCGTACATGTACAAGCTGATCAAGAAGACCCGCCGGGCCGAGATCCGCATGACCCGCCAGGTGCACGACCAGCGGATCATCGAGAGCACCGCCACCGGGTCGGCGATGCGGATCGACGACGAGACCGCCGGCATCCCGCTGGTCTCGACGGCGAAGGGGGCGTTCGCCGGTGAGCTCATCACGGCGCGCGGCTGCTACATCTGCAAGGAGGACTTCACCCTCGTCGACGCCTTCTACCACTGGCTGTGCCCGCGCTGCGCCGCGATGAGCCACGCCAAGCGCGACCAGCGCACCGACCTCACCGGTCGCCGCGCGCTGCTGACCGGCGGCCGGGCGAAGATCGGGATGTACATCGCGCTGCGCCTGCTGCGCGACGGCGCCCACCTCACCATCACGACCCGCTTCCCCCGTGACGCCGTGCGCCGGTTCGCGGCGCTGGAGGACTCCGACGACTGGCTGCACCGCCTCAAGGTCGTCGGCATCGACCTGCGCGACCCCACCCAGGTGCTCGCGCTGGCCGACGACGTGATGGCCGACGGGCCGCTCGACATCCTCGTCAACAACGCCTGCCAGACGGTGCGGCGCAGCCCCGGTGCCTACTCCCAGCTCGTCGAGATGGAGCAGGCCCCGCTGCCCACCGACCGCGTGCTGCCCGAGATGGTCACCTTCGACCGCGTCTCCGAGGCGCACCCCGCGGCCATCGCGGGCGCGCTGGCCGACGTCGCGGTCGCCCACCACGACGGCGAGTCCACCGAGCACGCCCTGGCCGCCCACAGCGCCGCGACGATGACGGCGCTCGCGCTCAAGGCCGGCAACGCCAGCCTCGAGGCGCACCTCGCCGGCACCGCCGTCGACGCCGGCGGCCTGCTGCCCGACGTGCAGACCAACAACTCCTGGACCCAGGTCGTCGACGAGGTCGACCCCCTCGAGCTGCTCGAGGTGCAGTTCTGCAACTCGGTCGCGCCGTTCCTGCTCATCAGCCGGCTGCGGCCCGCGATGCGCGAGGCGGTACGGCGGGGCGCCCGCCGCGCGTACGTCGTCAACGTCTCCGCCATGGAGGGCCAGTTCTCGCGGCGCTACAAGGGCCCGGGCCACCCGCACACCAACATGGCGAAGGCGGCGCTCAACATGCTCACGCGCACCAGCGCGGGGGAGATGTTCGAGACCGACCGGATCCTCATGACCGCCGTCGACACCGGCTGGATCACCGACGAGCGCCCGCACCACGAGAAGCTGCGGATCGCCGCCGAGGGCTGGCACGCGCCGCTCGACCTGGTCGACGGCGCCGCCCGCGTCTACGACCCGATCGTGCGCGGAGAGGCCGGCGAGGACGTGTTCGGCTGCTTCCTCAAGGACTACGAGCCCAGCCCCTGGTGACCCCGGCCCGGTGAGGCCGGCCCGGTGAGGCCGGCCCGGTGCGGCCGGCCCGGCCACCGGGCGTGTGACGCGGACGCCGCCCACGGGGCGGTGACGTCGGGCCGCGTCCCTCGTTGGGGCGGGCATGGACGCGATCGCCCTCCACGTGCTGCTCGTCGAGCAGGTCACCCGCGCCGTCGACGAGCTCGTGCGACCGGTGGCGACCGCCCGGTCGCGGTTCGTCGACCTCTGCGTCGAGGGCGCCCTGGCGTGCGACGTGGTCGGTGACGACGCCGAGGTCTCCACGGAGCCCGACGTGGCCCGCCGCTCGGCCTGGGCGACGTCGGTGCTCACCGGGCTCGCGGAGCCCGGCCTCGACGCCGGCACGCGCGACCAGCTCGCGCGGGCCTGCGAGCTGGCCGTCGGCCGCTTCTGCACGCTGGCCCGCGGCCTGGCCTGAGCCCGCCGTACCCCCGCCGGGGGCGGGAGGGGTCGTCAGGGCAGCAGGGACCCCATCCACGCCTCGACGTCGGCCACGGTGCGCGGCAGGGCCGCGGAGAGGTTGCGGCTGCCGTCGGCGGTGACGAGCACGTCGTCCTCGATGCGGATGCCGATGCCCCGCAGCTCCTCGGGCACCAGGAGGTCGTCGGCCTGGAAGTACAGGCCGGGCTCGACCGTCAGGCACATCCCCTCCGCGAGGTCGCCGCGCGGGTAGACCTCGGGCGCGGAGCGGGCGCAGTCGTGCACGTCCATGCCGAGCATGTGGCTCGTGCCGTGCAGCGTCCACCGCGCGTAGACCCGGCTGTCCGGGGCCAGCGCCTCCTCCGGGGAGCAGGGCAGCAGGCCGAGGTCACCGAGGCCGTGGGCGAGGACCGTCATCGACGCCTGGTGGATCGAGGTGAACGCGACGCCCGGGCGGACCGCGTCGATGCCCGCCTGCTGCGCCGCCAGCACCAGCTCGTAGAGGTCGCGCTGCAGCGGGGTGAACGTGCCGTCGACCGGGAGGGTGCGGGTGACGTCGGCGGTGTAGAGGTTCCGGTTCTCCACACCCATGTCGAGGAGGACCAGCTGGCCCGGCAGGACGGGACCCGTGTTGTCGATCCAGTGCAGCGTCGTGGCGTGCGAGCCGGCGCCGACGATCGAGTCGTAGCCGAGGTCGTTGCCCATCGCCCGCGCCCGGCGGAAGAAGGTGCCCTCCAGCCAGCGCTCGCCGAACTCGCGGACGCGGTCCCACTCGCGCACCGAGTCCTCGAAGCCGAGCGTGGTGATGTCGCAGGCCTCCTGGAGCTGGTCGACCTCCCACGCGTCCTTGACCAGGCGCAGCTCGGAGGCGACCCGCGCCAGCTCGGCGTCGCGGGCCTCGTCGGGGGCGGTGCCGGCGTCGACCTCGGCGTCGAGGCCGCGCAGCACGCGGGTCTTCGTGCCGGTGCGGGCGAGCTCGGCCTCCAGCTCGTCGCGGTGGCGCACGGGCAGGCCCAGGGACTGCTCGAGCTCGCGCAGCGAGGGGCGCTCGCCGGCCCACAGCGCGCCGTACTGCCGGTCGCGGAAGAACTCGTCGGAGTCGCGCCCCGAGCGGGGGCGGGCGTAGAGCACCGGCTCGCCGTCGGTCACCACCAGCACCGCGTCGGTCGTCTGGTTGCCGCAGAAGTAGGTGTGGGCCGTGTCGGGACGGAACCGGTAGTCGGTGTCGTTCGAGCGCACCTTGAACGTGCCCGCCGGCAGCACCAGCCGCTCGCCGGGGAACGCCTCGGCCAGCCGGGCGCGGCGCAGCCCCGCCCGGGGCACCACCGGGTGCGCGGGCAGCTCGCGCTCGACGTCGGCCCAGCCGGTGCGCATGAAGGCGGCGTAGGCCTCCGGAACCGCCGGGTCGTGCGACTCCACCTTGAGGTCCTCGCCCTGCTCGGCGGTGGTCGTGACGTCGGGGCCCTGTGCGCTGTCCTCACCCATGGCGGCCAGGGTACGCGCGGCCGGGCGCCCGGACCGATGACCTGGTCCGCTGACCCGGCCGCCGACCCGGCCGCCGACCTGGCCGCTGACCTGGCCGCCGACCCGCCCGCTGACCTGGGGAGGGGCGTTCTCCACGCCCGGCGCGCGGGGCCCCTGCTCGGATAGGGTTGCGGGCATGCCCACCCGCCACCGCGACAACGTCGCCTTCACGGTGGTGGTGTGGTCGCTCGTGGGCCTGGGCGCCCTCGCGGTGCTCGCCCTGCTGGCGCTCTCCGGCGCGCCGGACACCCTGCTGCTGGCGACGGTGCTGGCCGCCGTACCGGTCGGCCCCGTGGTCGCCGTCTACCTGTGGCTCGACCGCTACGAGCCCGAGCCCCGCAACCTCCTCGTCGCGGGCCTGCTGTGGGGCGCCTTCGTGGCCACCACGGCCGCCGTGGTGCTCGGCGGCGTCGGCGGCCTCGTGGCGCCGATGGACCGCGTGGCCTCGGCGGTGCTCGTGGCGCCGGTGACGGAGGAGGCGACCAAGGGTCTCTTCCTCGTGCTGCTGCTGTGGTGGCGCCGCCACGAGCTCGACGGCGTGCTCGACGGCATCGTGTACGCCGGGATGGTCGGCGTCGGCTTCGCCTTCACCGAGAACATCCTCTACCTCGCCTCGGCGTACGACGGGGGAGCCGACGTCGGCCCGGGCGGCGTGGTCGCGCTGACCGGCACGTTCGTCGTCCGCTGCCTGCTCAGCCCGTTCGCCCACCCCTTCTTCACCGCCTTCATCGGCATCGGCGTGGGCGTCGCGGTCGGGTCGCGCTCGGGCTTCGTGCGCCTGGCCGCCCCGCTGGTGGGGTACGCCGTCGCGGTGGGGTGGCACGCGCTGTGGAACGCCTCGAGCGCCCTGCCGGTCGGCTTCCTCGGCACCTACACCCTGCTCATGTTCCCCGCCTTCCTCGCCCTCGTCGCGGCCGCCGTGTGGTGCCGCTCGGCGGAACGGAGGGTCTTGACCACCGCCCTGCAGGACGCGGCCGCCCGCGGTCTGCTGCCCGCCTCCGACATCCCCTGGATCGCGGACCTCCGGCTGCGCCGGCAGGTACGGCGCGACGCCCGCCGGGGAGGCGGCGTCGTGGCCGAGGGCGTGGTGCGGGAGTATCAGGAGGCGGCGGTGGAGCTGGGGTTCCTGCACCACCGTGTCCTCCGTGGCACGGCACCCGACGACTACGTCCGGCGGGGACAGGCGCACCTGCGCCGCATGACGGCGACCCGCCCGCAGATCCCGATCCCTCCACAGGTGGTGACCGCTCGATGACTCCTCCCGACAACGGGTCCTCCCCGACCGCGGGCTCGCGGTCGAACCGCAGCGTGTCCGGGGGTGCCGGCGGGCTCGGCGAGAGCGGCAACGCCCCGATGCTGACCGCGCTCGTGCAGCTGCGCAGCGCGCTGCAGGCCGTGGCGCTGCCGCTGGACGTGCCCGGGGTGGCGACGGCGCGCGACGCCCGCGCCGAGATGGTGGATCAGCTCGAGGACTACGCGATCCCGCGGCTCATGGCCGTCGAGGCGCCGCTGCTCACCGTCGTCGCCGGCTCCACCGGCGCCGGGAAGTCCACGCTCGTCAACTCGCTCGTCGGGCACAAGGTCTCCGAGGTCGGCGTCCTGCGGCCCACGACGCGCTCGGCCGTCCTCGTGCACCACCCCGACGACGGCTCGTGGTTCGGGCCGGACCGCCTGCTGCCCGAGCTGCGCCGCGTCACCGACCCGACGACCGACCCCGGCTGCCTCCAGCTCGTCGGCACCGACGCCGTGCCCAAGGGCCTGGCGATCCTCGACGCCCCCGACGTGGACTCCGTCGACAAGCACAACCGCGAGCTCGCCGCCCAGCTCATGGCGGCGGCCGACCTGTGGCTGTTCGTCACCTCGGCCGCCCGCTACGCCGACCAGGTGCCGTGGGAGTTCCTGAAGGAGGCGGGGGAGCGCTCGACCGCGGTCGCGATCGTGCTCGACCGCACGCCGGCCGACGCGGTCGAGACCGTCGCCGCGCACCTCGCCCGCATGCTCGCGAGCCGGGGCCTCAAGGACTCGCCGCTGTTCATCGTGCACGAGGGCGACGTGGGTCCTGACGGCGTGCTGGCGCCCGACGAGGTCGGGGACGTCGTCACCTGGCTCGCCAGCCTGGCCGCCGACCAGAAGGCCCGCGAGGCCGTGGTGCGCCAGACGCTCTCGGGCACGGTGCGCACGCTGTCGCTGAGCAGCCACAGCATCGCCGACGCCGCGGAGGTCCAGGTCGACGAGGCCCGGCGGCTCCGCTTCTGCGTGGACAGCGTCTTCGACGAGGTCGTCTTCGAGGCCGAGCAGGCGCTGACCGACGGCTCCCTCGTCGCGGGCGAGCTGGAGGCCCGCTGGCAGGAGTTCGTCGGCAACGGCGAGCTGCTGCGCTCGCTGGAGACCCGGGTCGGCCTCATCCGCGACCGCATCGTCAACGCCGTGAAGGGCAAGCCGCAGCAGGCCGAGCAGGTCGCCGCCGCGGTCGCCTCGACGGTGGGCTCGGAGGTCGTGGCCCACGCGGAGCGGGCGACGACCGCGCTCGTCGCCCGCTGGCGCGAGTCGGAGGCCGGAGCCGGGCTGGTGCGCGACGGCGACCGCCTCGAGCGTCCGGCCCGCGAGGTGGCCCGCCAGGCCGAGCGCACCGTCCGCGAGTGGCAGCGCGAGGTCACCGACCTGGTGCGCGAGGAGTCCGGCGACAAGCGCACGTCCGCCCGCTTCCTCGCCTTCGGCGTCGACGGCATCGGCGCGACCCTCGCGGTCGTCGTGCTCTCCGGGGACCCCACGTCCCCGGGGCGCCAGCTGCTCGACGCCGTGCTGGGCCCGCAGTCCACCGCCCGGCTCGTGGAGTCCGCGACGACGGCGCTGCGCGAGCGCGTCCGCGTCGTGCTCGAGGGGGAGCGGGCCCGGTACGCCGGGGTCGTCGACCGCCTCGAGGTCAGCGAGGACGCCGCTGCGCGGGTCCGCTCCGCCTCGCGGCGGGTCGACGACCTGCGCTTCGCCGACCGCGGTGCCCTGAAGGCGACCCGGCGCTGAACGGCCCGTGCCCTAGGGTGGGGCCCGCCCGCCGCCGTACCTCGAGACCACCCGCCCGAGGGAGATCATGAGCTCGCCCCTTCCCCCCACCACCTCCTCCGGCCCGTCGACGCCCGCCGCCGACCTCGGCGCCCGCGTGACCGCGCTCGAGGAGGCCGCCGCCACGGCGCGCGGCCGCCTCGACGACGCCCTCGTCACGCACGTGGAGGAGGTCGCGGCGCGCGCCACGACGCGCATCCGGCTCTCGGCGGCGCACACGGTCGTCGGCATCGCCGGCGCGACCGGCTCCGGCAAGTCCTCGACGTTCAACCAGCTCACGGGGCTCGAGCTGTCCTCCGTCGGTGTGCGCCGCCCGACCACGTCGTGGGCCACGGCGTGCATCTGGGGTGCCGACGGCGCCGAGGAGCTCATGGAGTGGCTGGGGATCCCGCCGCGCCACCAGACCAGCCGCGACTCGATGCTCGACTCCAGCCGCGAGGCGAACGACCTCGAGGGCGTCGTGCTCGTCGACCTCCCCGACCACGACTCGACCGAGGTCTCGCACCACCTCGAGGTGGAGCGTCTCGTCACCAAGACCGACCTGCTCATCTGGGTGCTCGACCCGCAGAAGTACGCCGACGCCGCCATCCACGAGCGCTACTTCAAGCCGTACGTCGCGCAGCAGGACGTCATGCTCGTCGTCCTCAACCAGATCGACGCGGTGCCGGAGGACCGGCGCGACGCGATGCTGGCCGACGTGCGCCAGCTGCTCGACGACGACGGGCTGACGCGTGTCCCGGTGCTGCCGATGAGCGCCCGCGAGGGCTGGGGCGTCGACGAGCTGCGCGCCGAGATCGTCGACCGGGTGGAGGCCAAGAAGGCGATGGTCGCCCGCATCGACGCCGACATCGTCGAGGCCGCTGACAAGCTGGCCGCGGCGACCGGTGACGCCCCCGCCCCGGAGCTGTCCGGCGCCACGGTGGACGAGATCCAGACCGCCGTCGCGACCGCCGCGGGCGTGCCCGCGCTCGTCGGCAGCGTCGAGACGGTCGTCACCGGCCGGGTACGCCGCGCCACCGCCTGGCCGCCCGTCGCCTGGTTCGGCCGCGACCCGCTGCGCCGCGTCGAGGTGGACCTCGGCGACGCCGCCGCGCTCCTCACCGGCGACCGTGCCCCGGCCGCCGGCACCGTGCAGCGCTCCCGCGTCGAGATGGCCGCCCGCTCGCTGGGCGACCGCGTCTCCGACGGTCTCGTGCCCGCGTGGGCCGAGTCGGTGCAGCACGCCGCGACCGGGCAGGTCGACGAGCTCGTCGCCGAGATCGACGGCGCCCTCGGGCGCAGCGACCTGCGCACCGGCCGGCTGCCCGGCTGGGCCAAGGCGGCGCGCGTCGCGCAGTGGCTCCTCCTCCTCGCGACCCTCGGCGGCCTGGTCTGGGGCGTGCTGGACCTCGCCGGCGCGGTCGCCTCGCCCGAGGTCGGCGGCGTGCCGGCCGGGTTCCTGCTCGCCGTGGTGGCGCTCGTGCTGTCGGTCGTGCTCGCGCTGGTCGGCCGGAGCGCGGCCGCGGGCGCGGGACGGCGGGCCGCCGAGGAGGTCGAGGACGACCTGCGGGGCGCCAGCGACCAGGCGGTCGAGCGGCACGTGCTGTCGCCCGTGCGCGACGAGCTGGACGCGTACCGCCGGGTGCGCCAGCGGGTCACCGCCGCGCAGCTGCGCCGCCGCTGAGCGCGCCACTTCCCGTCCCCAGGACGCCCCTGGCGTCCGCCCGTCCCCAGGCCCGTCGACGCCCCCACGCGTACGGCGGACCCTGCGGTTGGCTCGACGCGTCGCCCGGCACGGGGCCGGGCGCGATCGAGAGGGGAACACCCGTGAGCAGCACCTACATCACGGTCCAGGGCTGGGTCGGCAGCGACGTCAACCACTCCGTGTCCGCCGGCGGCACGCCGGTGGCCTCCTTCCGGCTCGGGTCGACGCCGCAGCGCCAGGCGCGCGACGGGTCGTGGCAGTCGGGCGAGACGGCGTGGTACACGGTGAAGGCCTGGCGCCACACCGCCGACCACGTGGCCGACTCCGTCCTGCGCGGCCAGCCGGTCGTCGTCACGGGCCGCCTCGTCGTGGAGACCTGGGAGCGCCAGGAGGGCGGCACGGCGACGCGCCACGTCATCGAGGCCACGGCGCTCGGCCACGACCTGACGAAGGGCACGGCGCGGTTCCACCGCTCGTCGCCCGCCCGCGAGCGGCCTGCCGCCGTCGACGCGGTGACCGACGCCGGGACCGACGTGGCGACCGACGTCGGGACCGACGCGGCGACCGACGTCGTGGCGGGCGCGGAGCCGGCCGCGGGGGCGACCGAGCGCGCTGCGTGAGCGCTGCGCCGGCGCGCCGGGGACGGGCGCGGGGTGGGGACACCGAGGCGCGCGCCGGGCGGCACCTCAACTAGGCTCGCCGTCATGGCCGACTTCATCTTCACCCTGCGCAACGTCCGCAAGGCCCACGGCGACAAGGTCGTGCTCGACAACGTGTCGCAGTCGTTCCTCAAGGGCGCCAAGATCGGCGTCGTCGGTCCGAACGGTGCGGGCAAGTCGACGCTGCTCAAGATCATGGCGGGCCTGGAGCACCCCAACAACGGTGACACCTTCCTCGACCCCGAGTCGACGGTCGGGATGCTCCAGCAGGAGCCCCCGCTGACGGAGGGCAAGACGGTCCTCGAGAACGTCGAGGAGGCCGTCGCCGAGATCAAGGGCAAGCTCGACCGCTACAACGAGATCGGCGAGCTCATGGGCGAGCCGGACGCCGACTTCGACGCCCTCATGGCCGAGATGGGCGACCTGCAGACCGACCTCGAGAACGCCGAGGCGTGGGACCTCGACAGCCGTCTCGACCAGGCGATGGACGCGCTGCGCTGCCCGCCGCCGGACGCGCTGGTCGACAACCTCTCCGGTGGTGAGCGCCGCCGCGTCGCGCTGTGCAAGCTGCTGCTGCAGGCGCCCGACCTGCTGCTCCTCGACGAGCCCACCAACCACCTCGACGCCGAGTCGGTGCAGTGGCTCGAGGGCCACCTGAAGTCCTACAAGGGCGCCGTCCTGGCGATCACCCACGACCGGTACTTCCTGGACAACGTCGCCGAGTGGATCGCCGAGGTCGACCGCGGCCGCATCCACGGGTACGAGGGCAACTACTCGACGTACCTGGAGACGAAGAAGGAGCGCCTCAAGATCGAGGGGCAGAAGGACGCGAAGCGCGCCAAGATGCTCGAGAAGGAGCTGGAGTGGGTCCGCTCCAACGCCAAGGCCCGCCAGACGAAGAGCAAGTCGCGACTGGCGCGCTACGAGGAGCTGGCGGCCGAGGCCGACCGCGCCCGCAAGATCGACACCTCCGACATCAACATCCCGCCGGGCCCGCGCCTCGGTGACATCGTGCTGGAGACGAAGGGCCTCGAGAAGGGCTTCGAGGGCCGCACCCTCATCGACGACCTCTCCTTCACGCTGCCCCGCGCCGGCATCGTCGGCGTGATCGGCCCGAACGGCGTCGGCAAGACGACGCTGTTCCGGATGATCACGGGCAGCGAGGAGCCCGACGGCGGCGTCCTGACCGTCGGCCAGACGGTGAAGATCTCCTACGCCGACCAGAGCCGAGGCGGCATCGACCCCAACAAGAACGTCTGGGAGGTCGTCTCCGACGGGCTGGACTTCATCAAGGTCGCCAACTTCGAGATGAACTCGCGGGCGTACGTCGCGTCGTTCGGCTTCAAGGGCCCCGACCAGCAGAAGAAGGCCGGCGTGCTCTCCGGTGGTGAGCGCAACCGCCTCAACCTGGCGCTGACGCTGAAGATGGGCGGCAACATGCTGCTCCTCGACGAGCCGACCAACGACCTGGACGTCGAGACGCTGTCGGCGCTCGAGGACGCGCTGCTCGACTTCCCCGGCTGCGCCGTGGTCACGTCCCACGACCGGTGGTTCCTCGACCGCGTCGCGACCCACATCCTGGCGTGGGAGGGCGACGACGAGAACCCGGCCAAGTGGTTCTGGTTCGAGGGCAACTTCGCCTCGTACGAGGCCAACAAGATCGAGCGCCTGGGCGCCGAGGCCGCGCGTCCGCACCGCGTGACGCACCGTCGCCTCACGCGCGACTGAGCCGCCGCGCCCAGCTGCGCGCGGCACACGACCGGAGGGGTCGTACGGCGGGGAGCACCCGCCGTACGGCCCCTCGGCGCGTGCGGGGGAGCGTTCAGCGGGCCCGGATCAGCGGGTCCGGCTCAGCGGATCTCGAGGCCGGGGCGGGCGCCGATGAGGGCGTCGGCGACGGCGTCCATGACGCGGCCCATGGCGGCGAAGTCGGCCGGGTCGACGATGTCGACGAGGTGGCGTCGCACGCCGCGCACGTGCACGTGGGCGGCGCGGCGCAGCACGTCCCAGCCGTGCTCGGTCATGACGCAGAGCACCCCGCGCCCGTCCTCGACGCACGTGCTGCGGGCGACGAGGCCCGCCTTCTCCATGCGCGTGACGGTGTGGGTGATGCGGCTGCGGCTGTGGCGCACGGCGTCGGCGAGCAGCGCCATCCGCATCGAGCCCTCGGGGGTCTCGGAGAGGCGCACGAGGATCTCGTACTCCGTCAGCGACAGCGAGAACTCCGAGCGCAGCTCCTCGTCGAGCTGGTCCATCAGCAGGGTCGTCCCGATGAGGAGGGCCCGCCAGGACCGCTGCTCGTCGGGCGCGAGCCAGCGTGTCTCGTCCGCGAGCTCCTCCGTCACGCCCCCGATCCTACGAGGCCCTGCTCCGCGCCGGTCCGGGGTGTGCGGATCGCGCTGGACGGCACGGCGGGGGTGGTGCGGTCCGAGCCGACAGGCCCGGGCGGGGTCGTCGGTCGTCGCGCCGCTGCCCGCACGAGGGCCGGGGCGGCGCGGACGGGTGGGGTGACGGGTGTCACGGCCGCCGCCGCGCGCCCGGGCGCGGGCTCTGGCAGCATCACGCAGGTGCGCCACCTCTACGTGTGCCCGCTGCGGTGGGCCGACCTCGACATGCTCGGGCACGTCAACAACGTGATCTACGTGGACTACCTCCAGGAGGCCCGCGTCGACATGCTCCGCACGCACAGCCCGGACCCGCGGGCGGACGCCCTGGCGGAGGGCGTGGTCGTGGCGAGCAACCGGGTGACCTACCTCCGGCCGCTGACGCTGCGCGAGAGCGTCGCGGTGGAGGTGTGGGTCACCGAGATCCGGGCGGCGTCGTTCACGCTCGCCTACGAGGTCTTCGACACCGACGAGAACGGCGACCGCATCGTCTACCTCCGGGCGACGTCGCTGCTGACGCCGTTCGTCTTCGCGGAGGAGCGGCCGCGCCGGCTGACCGACGCCGAGCGCACCGTGCTCACCCGCTTCCTCGAGCCGGGCGAGCCCGCGCAGCGCCTGTCCCTGCCGCCGTCCCAGCTCGACCCGTCGGGCCACTGGGCGGTGCCGGTGCGGTTCTCCGACGTCGACGTCTACGGCCACGTCAACAACGTGAAGTACTTCGAGTACTTCCAGGAGGCCCGCATCGTCGTCTTCGACCGCCTGTTCGCGGACATGAAGGCCGACCACGGCCTGAACGTCGTCGTCGCCCAGATGGACGTCGAGTACAAGCGGCCGATCCTCTTCCGCCCCGAGCCCTACGACGCGTGGAGCTGGATCTCCCGGGTCGGCACGTCGTCGTACGACGTGTCCGCCGAGATCCGCGACGGCGACACCCTGCTCGCCCGCTCGCGCTGCACCCTCGTCGCCTTCGACGCGACGACCCAGCGCGCGGCCTCCCCGCCCCCCGAGTTCCGCCAGGCGCTGCTGGACAACCTGCGCACCTGAGCCTGCGCTCTGCTCGCGTGAGCCCGTCGCGGTATCAGCGGTAGTCGACGACTACCGCCCCCACCGCGACCCCGTGCGCTTGGTTCTCGTGGGCTGTGCGGTACGCCAGTGGTCGAGGTGGCCGCGCTGGTACGTCGGTGGTTGAGGTGGCCGCGCCAGCGGCCCTCGAAACCACGTCGAGACGCGGTGTGGGGTCGGGTCGCGGTAGGAGCGGTAGTGGATGACTACCGCTGGCACCGCGACCTCGTGTTGCTCGAGCTCTGGCTGGTTTCGAGGGGTGCTAGCGCACCCGCCTCAACCCCCGATGTCGTGGCCGCGCTGGTACGTCGGTGGTTGCGGTGGCCGCGCTGGTACGTCGGTGGTTGAGGTGGCCGCGCCAGCGGCCCTCGAAACCACGCTGAGACGCTGATGTGGGTCGGGTCGCGGTAGGAGCGGTAGTGGATGACTACCGCTGGCACCGCGACCTCGTGTCGCTCGAGCTCTGGCTGGTTTCGAGGGGTGCTAGCGCACCCGCCTCAACCACCGATGTCGTGGCCGCGCTGGTACGTCGGTGGTTGAGGTGGCCGCGCTGGTACGTCGGTGGTTGAGGTGGCCGCGCCAGCGGCCCTCGAAACCACGCCGGGGCATGCCGGTGGCCCCGACACGGTGGTGCTGTGGCGGGGTCGGCGATGCTGCGGGTGGCTGCGGCTAGTTCAGCGGCGTCGTGCCGGTGGGGTCGACGGCGTACCGGAGCCCGTGGGGGCTGATCCAGGCATAGGTGCCGAGCGGGTCGCGGTGGTAGCGCCATCGCCGGTCGGGTGGGTCTGGATCACCGAGGACATCGGGTGGACTGACGCCGGTCGGTGATGGGTGGGTCTTGACGCGGTGGTGGCCCCGGCAAAGCGGGGCGAGGTTGTCGGTCGAGGTCTGCGCCGCGCCCGGTGCTGCGTTCGACCGATACGGCTCGATGTGGTCTAGGTCGAGGCCTCTGGCTGGTCGCCCGCAGTAGGGGAACGCGCAGCTGGGTCGGTCAAGCCGGACCCTCTCGGCGATGCGGTCGGGAGCCTCGTAGGCGTCGACCGCGATGTGTTCGGCCAGGTCGATGACGGGCTTGACCACGACGTTGGTGCCGGGTGTCCTGCACCAGTCGCGAACCTGGTCGACGGTGATCAGACTGCGGGTGTTCTCGAGGCGGGCGAGGTCGATGCCCGTGGCGCCGGTGGCTGGGTCGATGCCGGGGCCGGATCGGTAGGCGGTGATGGCGGCGTCGGACAGGTGGACGTAGAGCACGACCTGTCGCGCGGGCGTCCGGGTGGAGTCGGCTCGCGCCACGTCGCCGGCTCCACCGTTCGTCGGGTCTACGCCGCCGAGGTCGAGGGCGGTCTGGCGGCGCGCGAGCTCGCCGACGGCCATAGAGCGGCGGACGTCGAGGTCTGCGTCGCAACCGGCTGCGGCGAGATCGGCCGCGACCCTCTGGACGGCGTCTTGCAGGTCGAGGGCGTCGGCCAGGTCGAGGGTGCCGTGGACGGGGACGACACCGGTCCACGGTGATGCTGCGTCGACCGGGGTGGTCTCGATGGTGAAGTACCGGCTCGCGTCGGCGTCGGCGCGGTCGAGCTCGGCGTTCTCTGGGTCGAACCGCGCGATGGCCTCGGCGACGAGCCGCTCGACGGTCGGCATGGTGGCCCGGTGCGCGACGGGGGCGAGATTGCGGTCGACGAAGTCGGCGCCTTCCGCCGGGAGGCTGCGGGTGAGGGCGGCGATCTTGCGGGCCCGCCATACCGGCAGTGCCCGCTTCTGCGTCGCCGGGTCGGCGCCGGCAAGCACGCGCGCCCAGAGGCGGGGAAGTCGGTGGCGCAGCTCGATGGCGTCACCGACCAAGGGTCGGCAGGAGGAGACGGAGCGGCCGAGGGCGGCGGAGATCTCGTACAGGCAGAACTCCGACACCAGTGGTGCGCCGGGTCCGCCGAGCTCGAGGAACCGGTCCCCGCCGGGGACCGCGTGGGGGTCTTCGTGCCACAGGCCGAGGGGTCCGACGGGGTCGCCCACGGCGCCTTCGGTGTGGGCGTCGGCCCAGTCCGCGACGGCGACAAAAGTGGCCACCTCGGCGGCCATCTGCGCCGCAGCCGCCTGTCGGGCCGTCGCGAGCAGCGCCGTCGTGTCGAGGGCCGGCGGGGCCTCGACGACTGCGGTGCTCGGGTGGTTCATACGGACAACGCTAGGGGCGACCACCGACAGTTCTCGGCCCGAAGCCGGGGGCTGGGGAAAGAGATGTTGAGGGGTTTCGAGCGACCTCGGGTCGGATCTGTCAGGGCCGACGATCGTGGTTTCGAGGGCCGCTAGCGCGGCCACCTCAACCACCGGCGAGGCGCGGCCACCTCAACCACCGGCGTACCTCGCGGCCACCTCAACCACCGGAAGAGCGCGGCCACCTCGACCACCGGCGTACCGCGGCCATCTCGACCACCGGCGTACCGCGGCCACCTCAACCACCGGAAGAGCGCGGCCACCTCGACCACCGGCGTACCGCGGCCATCTCGACCACCGGCGTACCGCGGCCACCTCAACCACCGGAAGAGCGCGGCCACCTCGACCACCGGCGTACCGCGGCCATCTCGACCACCGGCGTACCGCGGCCACCTCAACCACCGGAAGAGCGCGGCCACCCCGACCGCCGGCGTACCGCGACCCCCACGCCCTCAGGGCGTGACGTCCTCCATCTTGTTCACCATGAACTGCGCCGCGTGCGTCACGTAGCCCCAGAACTTCTCGTCCTGCTCGGGGGTCAGGTCGACGGCGTCGAGGCCCGCGCGGAAGTGCACGAGCCAGCGCTCGGCGGCCGCGGGAGTCACCGCGAACGGGGCGTGGCGCATGCGCAGGCGGGGGTGGCCCCGGCCGTCGGAGTACGTCGTGGGGCCGCCCCAGTACTGCACGAGGAACTGCCGGAAGCGCTCCTCGGCGGGGCCGAGGTCCTCGTCGGGGTACATGGGACGCAGCAGCGGGTCCTCTGCCACGCCTTCGTAGAAGCGGCGCACGATCGTCGTGATCGTGGCCTCGCCACCGATCTCGTCGTAGAAAGTCATCGTGTCCATCCTGCCCGACGGGCGGGCGTCGGGCTCAGGGGAGCGGCGTACCGGTGATGCCCGCCGCGTCGAGGCGGACCTTGATCCGCTCGCGCAGCACGCGGGAGACCCGCCACTGCTCGAGCGGGGCGGTCTTGACGGTCATGCGCACGGTCAGCAGGTCGTGGGTGAGCTCTTGGACGCCCCACACCTCCGGCTCCTCGATGAGGACGCCGCGGAAGTCGTCGTCCTCCCACAGGTCGTGGCCGGTGGCGCGGAGCACCTCGGTGAGCTGGTGGACGTCGGTGGCGTAGGGGAGGGCGACGTCGATGATGGCGCGCGCCCAGTTCTGCGACTTGTTGCCGACGCGCAGGATCTCGCCGTTGCGGACGTACCAGACCGTGCCGTCGGTGTCGCGCAGCCGCGTGATGCGCAGGCCGACGGCCTCCACCGTGCCGGACACGGTGCCGACGTCGACGACGTCGCCGACCCCGAGCTGGTCCTCGAAGATCATGAAGACGCCGGTGAGGAAGTCCTTCACGAGGTTCTGCGCGCCGAAGCCGAGCGCGACGCCCACGACGCCGGCGCTGGCGATGAGCGGGGCCACGTCGAAGCCCAGCTCCGAGAGCGACATGATCACGACGATCGTGCCGATGATGGCGCTGACGATGCTCTTGAGCAGCGAGCCCGTCGTCCGCGTGCGCTGCGCCCGCCGGGAGGTCGCGATCGGGCTGCTCTCGCTCGCCCCGGTGGTGCGGTCGCCCTTGCTGAGCCGGCCCAGGCCGGTCGGCAGCACGCCGGAGGCGGCGCGCGTCACCATCCGGTCGATGGCCCGGTGCGCCAGCCACCGCGCGACCCACGCGATGAGGAAGATGCCGCCGAGCGCCAGGATGCCGCCGACCACCGCACTGGTCACGTCCGCCACGACCTCGTTCTCGGTGACCTGCCACGTCAGGCGGCACGACATCGTCTGCTCGGGGGCGCACTGCGACACGTCTTCGACCAGGGGGAGCGGGACGGAGAACATGGTGCCCAGTATCGGTGGGGCGCTCCGCACCGATATCCTCGGGTGCGTGACTGCGCACCCTGAGCTCCGCCCCGCTCGACGTACCTCCCGAGGCACCGCCCGTCGCGTCGCCGTGCTCGCAGCGGCGCCGGCGCTGACCGTGCTCCTGGCCGCCGGGCCCGCCCACGCCGACGTGCCGCTGGGCTGGGACCCCGCGCAGGAGTCGGTCGACCCGCTCCACGTCCTCTGGCTGCTCGTCGGCATCCCGCTCGGACTGATCCTCCTCATCGCGGCGGCGGTCTACCTGCCCGCGATCGCCCGCGGCAAGGACGTGCGCCCCGGCTCCGCCCACGCCGTCGAGGCGGAGTGGTTCGGCGGCCCGCGCCGCGCCCCCGAGGAGCTCGCCGCGCCCGACAACGAGGAGTCGCAGGCGGGTGGCGCAAGTGGCCGGTGGTGAGGTCTTCTCCAAGCACGACCGCCAGCAGGTCGACGCGACGATCCGCGCCGCCGAGCAGCTGTGCCGGTTCGAGTTCTCCGTCTACGTCGGTCACGTCAACGGTGACCCCCGCTCCTTCGCGACGCAGCTGCACAACTCGCTCGTCGTGCCCTCCAAGAGCATCCTCATCATGGTCGACCCGACCGAGCGGGTCCTGGAGATCGTGACGGGCGGCAAGGTGCGCGTCGTCCTCGACGACACCGTCGTGCTGCGCACCGTCGCGGCCATGCAGTCCGCCTTCGCCGACGGCGACGTCGTCGGCGGCATCAACCGGGGCATCACCCATCTCGCGGAGGCCGCCAAGGCCGGCCGGTCCGCGGCGGCGGGCGACCCCGCCGCGGGTGCCGAGCCCGACCTCGACAGCGACAACCGGGTCTGAGCCCCGCTCCGGCTCCGGCAGCCGGCAGACGTACGACGCGCCCCGTGGGTCCGACCCACGGGGCGCGTCGCGTTCCGGCGCCGTCCGGCGCCGCTCGGCTCAGCCGGCGCTGACCGCCTGGCCGTCCCGCGCCTGGCCGTCTCGCGCCTGGGCCTGCAGGGCCCGCGCCATGTCGGAGCGGCCCTCCGCGACGTACCGCTTCGCCGCGGGGTTCGCGCCCGAGGACGCCAGCCACTCGTCGACCCGCGCCAGCGTCTCCGGGGAGACGAGGGGGAGCGGGAACATGCCGATCAGCACGGTCGAGGCGCGCTGCACGCCCTTGGACTCCCAGATGTGCTCGGCGGTCTCGAGGTAGCGCTCGAGGTACGGCGCCAGCACGTCCGCCTGGTCGGAGCGGCAGAACGCGTAGGCCACCTGCCGCTGCGTCTCGTTCGCCACGTCGTCGCGCTCCACCGCGTCGCGCCACGCGGCGGCCTTGGCCTCCGCGGTCGGCCGGGCGGCGCGTGCGGCGGCCGCCCGCTCCTGGCCCGAGATGGTGGTGTCGCGCTCCAGCTCGGCCGCGATCTCGTCCTCATCGGCCCGGCCCGAGGCGGCCAGCGAGGTCAGCAGGGCCCACCGCAGGTCGGTGTCGACCACCAGGCCCTCGACCGTGGTGCTGCCGTCGAGCAGCGCCGCGACGAGGTCGAGCGCGGCGTCGGAGTGCGCCGCGCCCGCGAAGGCCCGGGCGAAGGCCAGCTGGCGGTCCGAGCCGGGCTCGGCCGACTCCAGCAGCCCGCGCAGGCCCTCCTCCCAGCGCGTCTTCACGGCCGCGCGGTGCGCCGGGTCCGTGTAGTAGGCGACGGTGGTGCCGGCGTACGTCGGGAGCCGGCCGACCGCGGTCATGTCGGTCTCCGTCGCCAGGCCGCGCAGGACGAGCTCGACGAAGTCGCTGCCCGCCATCTCGGCGTCGCGCGTCATGTCCCAGGTCGCGCCCCACAGCAGCGCGCGCACCAGGGTGTCGTCGATCGTGTCGACGTGGGCCACCGTGGTCGCCAGCGACACCTCGTCGAGGCGGATCTTGGCGTAGGTCAGGTCGCCGTCGTTGAGCAGCAGCAGGTCGGGACGCCGCACGCCGACGAGCTCGGCGACCTCGGTCTCCTCCCCGCGGACGTCGATCTCGACGTACCCCCCGACACCGTCGTCCGCCGCGCGGCGCACGAGCCGGCCGTCGACGAGGTCGTAGAGGCCGATGCCGAGGCGGTGGCGGCGCAGCGTCGGGTACTCCTCCGCCGCGCTCTGGCGCACCGAGAACGCCGTGATGGTGCCGTCCTCGCCGGAGGTCACGACCGGCGTCAGGGTGTTGACGCCCGAGGTCTGCAGCCACTCCTGCGCCCAGCTGCCGAGCTCGCGGCCCGACTCGCGCTCGAGCGCGGCGAGCAGGTCGGCGAAGGTGGAGTTCCCGAACGCGTGGGCCTTGAAGTAGGCGCGCAGGCCGGCCAGGAACCCGTCGATGCCCACCCACGCGACGAGCTGCTTCAGGGTCGAGGCGCCCTTGGCGTAGGTGATGCCGTCGAAGTTGACCTCGACGGCCTCGAGGTCGTGGTTGTCGGCCGCGATGGGGTGGGTGGAGGGCAGCTGGTCCTGGCGGTAGGCCCAGTTCTTGCGGGCGTTCGTGAAGCCCGTCCACGCCTCGGTGTAGCGGGTGGCCTCGACGAGCGCCCAGTGGCTGGCCCACTCCGCGAACGACTCGTTCAGCCAGAGGTCGTCCCACCACTTCATCGTCACGAGGTCGCCGAACCACATGTGCGCCATCTCGTGCAGCACCGTGTTGGCGCGCTGCTCGTAGAACGCGTGGGTCTGACGCGAGCGCGGCAGGTACTCGTCGCGGAAGGTCACGCAGCCCGCGTTCTCCATCGCGCCCATGTTGTACTCCGGCACGAACAGCTGGTCGTACTTCCCGAACGGGTAGGGGAAGTCGAACTTCTCCTCGAAGAACGCGAAGCCCTGCTTCGTCAGCTCGAAGAGCTCGTCCGCGTCGAGGTAGGGCTGCACCGAGGCGCGGCAGAACAGACCGAGGTCGATCTCGCCGTGGCTGCCGGCGTACGTGTCGCGCACCTCGACGTACTCGCCCGCGACGAGCGCGGTGATGTACGTCGACATCCGCTCGGTGGGCGGGAAGGCCCACGTGGCGGCACCGTCGCCGGCCGGCTCGGGGGCGGGCGTCACGGCGTTCGAGACGACCTTCCACGCCTCGGGCGCCCGCACCGTGAACGTGAAGACGGTCTTGAGGTCGGGCTGCTCGAAGGTCGTGTAGACGCGGCGGGCGTCCGGCACCTCGAACTGGCTGTAGAGGTAGACGCGCCCGTCGGCCGGGTCGACGAAGCGGTGCAGACCCTCGCCGGTGCGGCTGTAGGGCAGGCGCGCGGTGACCCGCAGCTCGTTCGTCTCCTGCAGCCCGACCAGCTCGATGCGGCTGTCGCGGTAGACCTCCGCCGGGTCCAGCTCGCCCCCGTTCAGCGTGATGGAGAGCTCGGTCGCGCCGACCAGGTCGGCGAACGTCGTCACCCCGGGGGTGGTGCTCGAGAAGCGGAGCACGGTGGTGCTCGCGAACGTCTCGTCACCGACGGTCAGGTCGAGCTCGACGCTCGCGGACTCCACGGACAGCAGCGCCGCGCGGGTGGCGGCCTCGTCACGGGTCAGGTTGGTTCCAGGCATGGACCGATCCTTCCACCGACCCGGGTACGGCGGGGGCCGGGACGCGCGGGCGGCGGCCGGTCCGTGGCCGGCGCGGGGGAATGGAGCGAGCCCCGCGGAGGTTGCCGCAGGCATGACGACCGACGCAGCCGCAGCCGTGCCCACCGCCGACAGGTCCCGCGCGGACTTCTGGTTCGACCCGCTCTGCCCGTTCGCCTGGATCACCTCGCGGTGGATCCTCGAGGTGGAGAAGGTGCGCGACATCGAGGTGTCGTGGAACGTGATGAGCCTGTCCTACCTCAACCAGGACAAGGACATCCCGGACGACTACCGCGAGATGCTCTCGACCGGCTGGGGCCCGGTGCGCGTCTGCATCGCCGCCGAGCAGGCCCATGGCAAGGACGCGCTCCTGCCGCTCTACACCGCGCTGGGCAACCGCCGGCACCTCAACCAGCGCGACTTCACGCGCGAGGTCATCGAGGAGGCGCTCGAGGAGGCCGGCCTGCCGCTCGAGCTCGCCGACGCCGCCGACTCCACCGAGTACGACGAGGCCCTCAAGGCCTCCCACCACGCCGGGATGGACCAGGTCGGCATGGAGGTCGGCACGCCGGTCATCTCCATCGACGGCACCGCGTTCTTCGGCCCCGTGCTGACCAAGATCCCGCGCGGCGAGGACGCCGGGAAGCTGTGGGACGCCTCGGTGACCGTCGCGTCGTTCCCCTACTTCTTCGAGCTCAAGCGCACCCGCACCGGGGACCTCGACTTCAGCTGAGCCGGGGTGGCGGTTTCCCCGGTGCACCGGGGAACCCACCACTTCCGGTGGGAAGTTTCGCGCTGTAAGTGGCGGGTTCCCCGGTGCACCGGGGGAACCCGCCACTCAGCTCGACGTCGTCGTGATGACGGGCACGAGCGTCGCGGTCCAGATCGCGACGTACATCGCCTGCACGGCGGAGCCGACGGCCTCCGAGGCGAGCTCGCCCTCGGCGACGGCCTTCGCGCGGCGCTTCACCTCGGACGCCGACACGCCCTCGCGGTCGACGACGCGGTGCACCACCCCGATGGCGTGGAGCAGGCCGATGAGCGCCGCGGCGCGGGGCGCGGCCGGGCGCCCGTGGACCAGCGTCGCCTCCAGCTCGTCGCGCACCTGCTCCTCGTGCGCCGAGTCCACCGCGGGCCACGTGGTGCGGCGGAACAGCCCCAGCACCCGGCCCTCCTCACGGCGCAGCAGCCCGCGCTCCGCGAGCCGCTCGAGCAGCGTGTCCCGCAGGCCCTTGCCGAGCGGGTGGAGCAGCCCCTGGGCGTCGCGCGGCTTCTCCGCGACCCGCTCCAGCGCCGTGGCGAGCACCAGGTCGTCGGTGCGCGCGCCCCGCACGGGCAGCACGTGCGGCTTCGCGCCCCAGCGCCGCTCCTCGCCGAGCTCGACGAGCCGCTCGGCGGCGAGCTCGGCCAGGACCGCTCCGGCGAGGGCCTGGTCGAGGAACGACTGCTGCAGCAGGGTGCCGTCCTCGTCGTCGAGCAGGAGCAGGAGGAGGTCCTCCGCGATCAGCGTCATGCGCCCCATCGAAGCGCGCCCGTCGGGCCGGTTCAACGACGACCTCGCGGAAACCTCCGCGGTCGTCGGCGGGGTGGTCCACGATGGTGCGATGGTCTCGGACATCGACGCCGGCCGCGTGCGGCCCGTCCCCTCCCGGCGCTCCCTCCTGCTGGGCGCCGGCCTCGCTGCGGGTGCTGCCACCGCGCTCACGGCCGGTCCCGCCGTCGCTTCCGGCGCGGCTCCCCAGGGCCCGGCCCCCGGCGTACCGGCAGGCCCACCGCCGGCCCGCCTGCAGCGGCTCGGCGCGGGCGGGGTGCGCCGCGCGCGGGTGCCGCTCGCGCTCGCAGGGCGGGGTGCACCCCGGTCCACGACGGTGACGGGGGACCGCTTCGCCCTCGTCGCGCTGACGTGGGCGACCGGCTCGCCCGCCCTCTCGGTGCGGGTGCGCGGCCTCGACGGCGCCTGGGGCAGCTGGCAGGCGGTCGGCCACCTCCATGACGGCCCGAGCCCCGACAGCGAGGAGGGCCGCGCCGCCCGGCGCACCTGGGCGAGCGACCTGCTGTGGGTCGGCGACGCGGACGCGGTCGAGGTGGCCGCCGACGGCCCGGTCACGGGTCTGGCCCTCGAGCTGCTGGACGCCGACGCCCAGGCGGTGCCGGTGCGGCGCACAGACCGCACGGCCCCCATGTCCTTCGTCCACTCCCGCGCCGACTGGGGCGCGGACGAGTCCCTGCGCGACGGCTCGCTGCGCTACTGCGACCGGCTCGAGCAGGTGCACGTGCACCACACGGCCGGCGCGAACGGGTACGGCGCGGAGGACGTGCCGCGGATCATCCGGGCGATGTACGCGTACCACACCCAGACCCTCGGCTGGTCCGACATCGGTTACAACCTGCTCGTCGACAAGTTCGGGCGGGCCTTCGAGGGGCGGGCCGGCGGCGTGAAGCGCCTCGTGCGGGGCGCCCACACCCTGGGGTTCAACGCGACGTCCTGCGGCATCGCGCTCATCGGCAACCACGAGGGCGCGCGGCCGAGCGCGGCGGCGATCACGCAGCTGACCTCGCTCGCGGCGTACAAGCTGGACCAGGCGGGTCTCAGCCCCCTCGCGGAGGTGGAGGTGGTGTCGGAGGGCAGCGACAAGTTCCCGGCGGGCACCACGGTGCGCCTGCCCGCGATGGACGGGCACCGCGACACCAACGACACGGCCTGCCCGGGCCGGCACGTGTACGCGTCGATGGACGGCATCCGTCGCCAGACGCAGGACCGCATCGACGCCGCCCGCGTGCAGGACACCCGCACCTACGTGCGCCTCGACGCGCCGACGACGCTGCGCGGCGGCGTCAACCGGGTGCGGTTCGCGGTGGCGAACACGGACGGGACCTCGGCCGAGGGCCGCGTGCGGGTCGCGGTCGACGGGGTGCGGGTGCAGGACGCGACGCTGGTCGACGGCTACGGCACGCTCGGGCTGACGATGCGACCGGCGGTCGGCGTGCACACCGTGCAGGTGACCTACTTCGGCACCGCGACGAGCCGGCCCTCGACCGGTCGCGCGACCTGGACGGTGCAGCAGCGCTGACGTGGCACGGCCCCGTCGTACCGGTGGGGGGGTTCGGTACGACGGGGCCGTGGTCACGGGGCCGCGGGTGCGGCGGGGTGCCTCAGGGCACGAACGGGCTCAGCGCGAGCACCACGACGAAGCCGGTGAGGCCGACCAGCGACTTCATGACCGTCCACGACCGGAGGGTGTCGGCGACGCTCATCCCGAAGTAGCGGTTGGCCATCCAGAAGCCCGAGTCGTTGACGTGGGAGAAGCCGGCGCCGCCGCAGGCGATGGCGATGCACGTCAGGGCCACGGTGGCCGGGCTCGCGCCGAGCGACTCGGCCAGCGGGGCGCTGAACGTGGCGCCGGTGATCATCGCGACGAGGCCGGAGCCCTGCGAGATCCGCATCGTCGCGGAGACGACGAACCCGAAGACGACGAGCGGGATGCTGGCGTCCTCCATGGCCCCCGAGAGGGTGTCGCCCAGCCCGGAGGAGACCAGCACGCCGCCGAACACGCCGCCGGCGCCGGTCACGAGGATGATGTTGCCGGCCGGGCCCAGCGCGGTGCTGGCGAGCTGCTGGAGCTCGTCGCGGCCCACGCCGCGGCGCAGGCCGAAGGCCCACATGCTGTAGAGCACGGTGATGAGCAGCGCCATGACCGGGTGGCCGACGAAGGTCAGCAGCTCGACCGCCGCCGAGTCGCCGCCCAGCAGCCGGCCGGCGGTGCCGACCAGGATGAGCAGCAGCGGCATGAGCAGGGCGGCCACGACGGCGCCGAAGCTCGGCAGGTGCGAGGTGTCGACCCGCGTCTCGGTGTCGACGGCGCCCGGCACGGTGCTGTCGCCGGGCGACCCGGCGGGACCGGCCGACCCGGCGGGACCGGCCGAGCCGGCAGGACCGGCCGAGCCGGCGGGACCGCCCGCGGCGGGCGTGGCGGACGACCCGACGGCCGAGCCCGGCCCGGTGGGGACGGCGGGGGCGGGCGGCACGACGTGGATGCGCTTGGCGATCCAGCGCCCGAACAGGGGACCCGCGACGGCGACGGCCGGGATGCCGCAGACGACGCCGAAGAGGATGACGAGACCGATGTCGGCGCCCATGATCTCCGAGGCGGCGAGCGGCCCGGGGGCCGGCGGCATGAACGTGTACGCCGCGCTCAGGCCCGCGCACAGCGGCATGCCGTAGTGCAGCAGCGACTTCCCGGAGCGGTGCGCGACGCCGTACAGCATCGGCACGAGGATCACGATCGCGACGTCGATGTAGACCGAGGTGGCGACGAGGAACCCGGCGGCGCCGAGGCCCCAGGAGATGGTGCGGTCGGAGTACTTCTCGACCAGCGTCACGGCGATGCGCTCGGCGGCGCCGGCGCGCTGCAGGACCATGCCGAAGATCGCCCCGAGGGCGATGACGATGGCGAGCTGGCCCAGCGAGTCGCCCATCTCGGCGACGATCAGCTCCATCAGGTCCGGCGGGGTGTTCCCGACGGCGAGGCCGAAGGCGATCGTCGTCAGCAGCAGCGCGAGGAACTCCTGCACCTTCGCGACGATGATGAGGACGAGGAGCACGCCGACGGCGAGGACGGCCGCGAGGACGACCCAGGCTTCATGGCTCATGGTGGTGGCTTCCCTGGTGGGTGGACGGGGACGGTGTCAGCCGACGCTGGGTCGGTCGGGGCGGGTCGGCACGCTCTCCCGGGTCTCGACGGCCTGGAGGAAGCGGAAGTCGCAGCCCTCCTCCGCCTGCGTGACCTCGTCGACGTAGAGCTTCGCGTAGCCGCGGGCGGGGCGGGGACGCTCGGGGACGTCGGCGGCCCGGCGCGCGAGCTCCTCGTCGTCCACCTCGAGGTGCAGGGTGCGGGCGCTCGCCGAGAGGGCGATGACGTCACCGGTGCGCACGAGCGCGAGGGGCCCGCCGATCGCGGCCTCGGGGGAGGCGTGGAGCACGATCGTGCCGGCCGCGGTGCCGGACATGCGGCCGTCGGAGATGCGCACGATGTCCTTGACGCCGGCGCGGGCCAGCTTGCGGGGGATCGGGATGTAGCCGGCCTCCGGCATGCCCGGGAAGCCGACGGGCCCGATGTTGCGCAGGACCAGCACGTCGGAGGCGTCGACGTCGAGGTCGTCGCGGTCGATGCGCTCGGCCATGTCGGCGGCGTCCTCGAAGACGACCGCCCGTCCGCGGTGCTCGAGCAGGGCGGGGGTCGCCGCCGACTGCTTGACGATGGCGCCGGCCGGGGCGAGGTTGCCGCGCAGCACGGCGATGCTGCCGCCGCTGTGGATGGGGTCCTCGCGGGTGCGGATCACGTCCTGGGGGAAGGGCGCCGGCGCGTCCTCGAGCTCCTCGCCCAGCGTGCGGCCGGTGATGGTGAGGGCCGACAGCTCGAGCTGGTCGCGCAGCTCGAGCAGGAGGCGCTGCACGCCGCCGGCGCGGTGCAGGTCCTCCATGTAGTGGTCTCCGGACGGCTTGAGGTCGACGAGCACCGGGGTCTCGCGGCCCATCCGGTCGAAGGCCTCGAGGTCGAGGGGGTAGCCGCAGCGGCCGGCGACGGCCGCCAGGTGCACGAGCGCGTTGGTGGAGCCGCCCATCGCCAGGAGCACGCGGAAGGCGTTGTCGAAGGCGGCGGGGGTGAGCACCTGGTCGGGGGTGAGGCGCTCGGTGGCGATCCCGACGGCGCGGCGACCGGTGGCCTCGGCGACCCGCATGCGGTCGGCGGTCACGGCGGGCGGGGTGGCGCTGCCGGGCAGCGCGATGCCCATGGCCTCGCTGACGGCCGCCATGGTGCTGGCGGTGCCCGCCACGGAGCAGGTGCCGACGCTGCCGACGAGGCGGCCGTTGACCTCGGTGATCTCCTCGGTGTCGATCTCCTCGGCGCGGTAGCGGCCCCAGAAGGCGCGGCAGTCGGTGCAGGCGCCGACGGTCCGGCCGCGGTGGGAGCCGGTCAGCATGGAGCCGGTGACGAGCTGGATCGCGGGCTTGCCCGCCGACACCGCACCCATCAGCTGCGCCGGCACCGTCTTGTCGCAGCCGCCGATCAGGACGACCGCGTCGACGGGCAGGGCGCGCAGCATCTCCTCGGTGTCCATCGCCATCAGGTTGCGCAGGAACATGCTGGTGGGGTGGGCGAAGCTCTCGTGCACCGAGATGGTGGGGAAGGTCAGCGGCAGGCCGCCCGACAGCATCACGCCGCGCTCGATCGCGGTGATGAGCTGCGGCACGTTGCCGTGGCAGGGGTTGAAGCCGCTCTCGGTGTCGACGATGCCGATGACCGGGCGGTCCAGCGCGTCGTCGCTGAAGCCCGCGCCCTTGATGAAGGCCTTGCGCAGGAACAGGGCGAACTCGGGGTCGCCGTAGCTGGTCAGGTTCGACCGGAGGCCGGTCGGCGTCTCGTCGCTCACGTGTCATCATCCTTTTTATTGATAATCCGGGTGCGACCGGCATCACACCACACGGGTGAGACGCGCGCAACACCCACCGGGACCGTCGGGTCGGTGTGGCAGCATCCCGTCCGGCGGTGAGGGAGGGCGATCGTGGCGCAGGCGACCGGCAGCGGGGACACGCGGGAGGGCGGCCCGCGGGGCGGGGACGGCGTGCTGCGCCAGCGCTCCGCCGGGATGGTCGAGGACGTGGCCCGCGAGCTCGAGGAGGACATCGCCCTCGGGCGCCTCCACCCCCGCGAGCGCCTCGTCGAGGACACCCTCATCGAGCGCTTCGGCGCCAAGCGGCACGTGGTGCGCAGCGCCCTGGCGAGCCTGGAGGCCCGGGGCGCCGTCGAGCGCCGCGCCAACGTCGGCGCCTTCGTGCGCTCGTACTCGGCGAAGGAGGTCCGCGACCTGTACGACGTGCGCGAGCTGCTCGAGGTCAGCTGCGCCCGCGCCATCGAGGTCCCGCTCGCCGACGACGTGCTCGCCCCGCTGGAGGAGGTGCAGCGTGAGCACGACCGGGCCGTCGACGCGGGCGACCGGCGCGGCGCGCTGCGCGCCAACCTCGCGTTCCACGAGGTGCTGTTCGGGCTGGCCGGCAACCAGGTGCTCGTCGACGCCGTCCGCCGCCACGCCCGCATGGCCTCGCCGATCCGCTCCATCACCGTCACCGACGACGCCCACCTGCGCCGGGCGCGCGACGAGCACCGCGGGATGATCCGCGCGCTGCGCGACGGCGACACGCCCCGGCTCGTCGAGCTGTGCACCGTGCACCTGCAGCCGTCGCGCGACGCCTACCTCCGCCGGATCGGCGACGGGTGACGCCTAGGATCGCCCCCATGACTCATGTGCTGTCCGCCGTCGCCTGGCCGTACGCCAACGGCCCGCGCCACATCGGCCACGTGGCCGGTTTCGGCGTGCCCTCCGACGTGTTCAGCCGGTACATGCGCATGGCGGGCCACGACGTCCTCATGGTCTCGGGCTCCGACGAGCACGGCACCCCGATCCTCATCGCCGCGGACGAGGCGGGCGTCAGCGCCCAGGAGCTCGCCGACCGCAACCACCGCCTCATCGTGGAGGACCTGGCCGCGCTCGGCATCTCCTACGACCTCTACACCCGCACGACGACGCGCAACCACCACGCGGTGGTCCAGGAGCTCTTCCGCGGGGTGCACGAGAACGGCTACTTCGTCGAGCAGACGACGTACGGCGCGATCTCGCCGTCGACGGGCCGCACGCTGCCCGACCGCTACATCGAGGGCACCTGCCCGATCTGCGGCACGCCGGGCGCGCGCGGCGACCAGTGCGACGCCTGCGGCAACCAGCTCGACCCCGCGGACCTGCTCGAGCCCCGCTCGCGCATCAACGGCGAGGTGCCCGAGTTCGTCGAGACGCAGCACTTCTTCCTCGACCTGCCCGCGCTGGCCGAGGCGCTGGGGGAGTGGCTCGACGAGCGGGAGGCCTCGGGCACGTGGCGCCCTAACGTCATCCGCTTCTCCAAGAACATCCTGGGCGAGATCCGGCCGCGGGCGATGACGCGCGACATCGACTGGGGCATCCCCGTGCCGCTCGACGGCTGGCGCGACAACCCGACGAAGAAGCTCTACGTCTGGTTCGACGCCGTCATCGGCTACCTGTCCGCCTCCATCGAGTGGGCGCGCCGCACGGGCGACCCCGAGGCGTGGCGCGCGTGGTGGAACCCGGCGCCCGAGGGCGGCGATGACGCGCTCGCCTACTACTTCATGGGCAAGGACAACATCACGTTCCACAGCCAGATCTGGCCCGCCGAGCTCCTCGCCTACGCGGGGAGGGGCGACAAGGGCGGCAGCCCGGGGGAGTACGGCGAGCTGGCCCTGCCCACCGAGGTCGTCTCCAGCGAGTTCCTCACGATGGAGGGCCGCAAGTTCTCCTCGTCGAAGAAGGTCGTCATCTACGTGCGCGACCTGCTCGAGCGCTACCAGCCCGACGCGTTCCGCTACTTCGTCGCCTCCGCCGGGCCGGAGAACCAGGACAGCGACTTCACCTGGGCGGAGTTCGTGCGCCGCACCAATGACGAGCTCGTCGCCGGCTGGGGCAACCTGGTCAACCGCACCGCGACGCTCGTGGCCAAGAACTTCGGCGCGATCCCGCCCGCGGGCCCGCTGGAGGAGGGCGACGCCGCGCTCCTCGACCTCGTCGAGCAGACCTTCACCACGGTCGGCGACCTGCTGGGCCGCCACCGCCAGAAGGCAGCGATCGGCGAGGCCATGCGCACGGTCGGCGAGGTGAACAAGTACGTCACCGACACCGCCCCGTGGACCCTCAAGGGCGACGACCAGCGCGAGCGCCTCGGCACCGTGCTGCACGTGCTCACCCAGTGCGTGGCCGACCTCAACACGGTGCTGTCCCCGTTCCTGCCGTTCTCGGCGAACGAGGTCGACCGGGTGCTCGGCGGGGCGGGCGACGTCCAGCCCATGCCGCGCATCGAGGAGGTCGACGACCTCGACGACCCGTCGCGGTCCTACCCCACGATCACGGGCGAGTACGCCGCGGCACGGGCGTGGCGGCGTACCCCGGTCGAGGTGGGCACGCCGGTCGCCAAGCCGACGCCGGTCTTCACCAAGCTCGACCCGGCGATCGTCGACGAGGAGCTCGCCCGCCTCGGCGTCTGAGCGCCCGTAGGCTGGCGCCATGCTGTTCCCCCAGGCGCGGCGCGCCCTCGAGTCCTCGGCCGACGAGCAGTCGGTCATCGATCCCGGGTTCGACGTCGTGGCCGCCCGGGCCGCCGACCGCGAGGCCGCGCTCGCGCAGCCGCGCGAGGACGTCGCCGAGGTCCGCGACGTCGACGCGGACGGGGTGCCCTGCCGGCTCTACCGCCCGGCGGACGCGCGCCCGGGCGTCGTCGTCCACCTCCACGGGGGCGGCTTCGTGCTCAACGACGTCGACGTGCACGACGCCGCCGTGCGCATGTTCGCCAACCGCGCGGGCGTCGCGGTGCTGAGCGTCGACTTCCGGCGACCGCCCGAGGACCGGTTCCCGGCCGCGCCCGACGACGTCGACACGGTGCTCGCCTGGCTCGGGGCCCACGCGGAGGCCGAGGGCATCGCAGGACCCGTCTCGGTGCACGGCGACAGCGCCGGCGGCAACCTCGCCCTGGTGGCCGCGCTGCGCAACCCCGGTCGGCTCGCCGCGGTGGTGCTCATCTACCCCTTCCTCGACCCGCACGGCAGCTTCGGCTCGTTCGCCACCGAGACCCACGGCTTCGACCCGCGCGAGGCGGCCTGGTACTGGGAGCAGTACGCCGCCACCCCCGCCGACCTCGACCACCCCGACCTGGCGCCGCTGCGCTCCGACCGGCTCGGGACCCTCCCGCCGACGCTCGTCGTGACCGCCGAGCACGACCCGCTGCGCGACGAGGGCGAGCACCTCGCCGCCCGGCTCGCCGAGGAGGGCGTGCAGGTGGTCGGCACCCGCTACCTGGGCCAGCTGCACGGCTTCTGGCGCCACACCGCGACGTACGACGCCGCGGAGCCGCTCATGTGGCAGGTCGCGGGCTTCCTGCGCCAGCACGCCTGAGAGACTGCCGCCATGCGCGTTCACCTCGGCTCCGACCACGCCGGCCTCGAGCTCAAGGACCACCTGCTGAACTGGCTGGCCGACAACGGCTACGAGGCCGTCGACCACGGCCCCTTCGTCTTCGACGCCGTCGACGACTACCCCGTGTTCTGCCTGCGGGCCGCGGAGGGCGTCGCCGCCGACCAGGCCGAGGGCCTCGACAGCCTGGGCATCGTCATCGGCGGCTCCGGCAACGGCGAGCAGATGGCCGCCAACAAGGTGATCGGCGTGCGCGCCGCCCTCGTGTGGTCCGAGGCCACCGCGGTGCTGGCGCGCGAGCACAACGACGCCAACGTGATCTCCGTGGGCGGGCGCCAGCACACCCTCGAGGAGATGACCCGCTTCGTCGAGGTGTTCCTCACGACCCCGTTCAGCGACGAGGAGCGCCACGTGCGCCGCATCGCCCAGCTGGGCGACTACGAGGTCACCCGCGACCTCCCGCCGCTGCCGGCCTCGGCCCTCCCCGGGTACGACGCGGGCAGCGCCGGCGCCTCCTGACCGGACCGGGCGAGCATGCCCGAGGGCCACACCCTCCACCGGCTGGCCGGTGACCTCCGCGAGGCGTTCGCGGGCCGGGTCGTGCGGGTCAGCAGCCCCCAGGGGCGCTTCGCCACCGAGGCCGCCGGGCTCGACGGTGCCGTCCTGTGCGGCGCCGAGGCGTGGGGCAAGCACCTCTTCCTCGACCTCGGGGCCGACCGCTTCGTCCACGTCCACCTCGGCCTCTACGGCACCTTCGTGCTCGGCGCGGCCGCGGCCCCGGAGCAGGTGCCGGCCCCGGTGGGCCAGGTGCGCCTGCGCCTGGTCGCGGGCCGCGAGGACGGTGGCGCCACCTGGGCCGACCTCCGCGGGGCCACCGCCTGCGAGCTGGTGACCGGGCAGGGCGTGCGTGCCGTGGCGGACCGCCTCGGCCCCGACCCGCTGCGCGCCGACGCCGACCCCGACCGCGGCTGGGCGCGGATCGGGCGCAGCCGCGCCCCGCTGGCGGCCCTCCTGATGGACCAGAAGGTGCTCGCGGGGGTCGGCAACGTCTACCGCGCCGAGGTGCTGTTCCGGCACCGCCTCGACCCCTACCGCCCGGGGGAGAGCCTGCGGCGCCGCCGGTACGACGAGGTGTGGGCCGACCTCGTGGACCTCATGCGCGAGGGCGTCCGGACGGGCCGGATCGACACGGTGCGCCCCGAGCACACGCCGGAGGCGATGGGGCGCGCGCCGCGCGTCGACGACCACGGCGGCGAGGTCTACGTCTACCGGCGCCACGGCCGGCCGTGCCTGGTCTGCGGCGCTCCGGTGCGCCGGGCCGAGCTCGCCCAGCGCAACCTCTACTGGTGCGGTCGCTGCCAACGGCGCCACGTGCCGCGGGGCGTACAGTGACGGGAGAATCCGACGTGGAAGGGCACGATGACCGCTCTGCACGCGTCGTCTCGGACGGAAGGTAGGGGCCGCCCCCGGCGCCCCCGGAGCCTCGTGCTCCGTGACGCGCGCCGCTACCTCGTCGCACACCGGGCGCTCGTCGCGCTCGTGGTGTCGACGGTGGTGGTCGGCTGCCTGATCGCCCTCTGGCCGGACAACTTCCCCCTCAACATCCTGACCGTGCCGATGGTCGCCTCGACCCTCTTCCTGCGCCCGCGCCACCTCGCGGGCTACATCGTGTTCGCCATGGCCGTCATGGGCCTCGCGCTGACCCAGCAGTCGTCGTACACGCCGCGGCTGTGGGCGTCGGTGGCGGTCTACACGACCATCGGGCTGCTCGTGCTCGTCACGTCGCTGCGCCGGGTGCGGCTCGGCCTCGGCGGCGCCGAGGGCGAGGCAATGCTCCTCGACCTGCGCGACCGCATCCAGGCGCAGGGCCGCCTGCCGGAGCTGCCCGAGGGCTGGGCGGCCGACCGGATGGTGCGCACCGCCGACGGCACGGCCTTCAGTGGCGACTTCTTCTGCTTCTCCGCGACGGACGCGGGCGACCGGCTCGACGTCGTGCTCGTCGACGTCTCCGGCAAGGGCGTGAAGGCCGGCACCCGGGCGCTGCAGCTCTCCAGCGCGCTCAACGGCCTCGTCGCCGCGGTGCCGCCGGCCGAGCTGGTCCCGGCCGCGAACGAGTTCCTGCTGCGCCAGGGCTGGACGGAGGGGTTCGCGACCGCGGTCCACCTCTCGGTCGACCTGCGCACGGGCGACGTCGAGGTCTTCACCGCCGGCCACCCGCCGGCCCTGGTCATCCGTCGTTGCGGCGAGGTGCAGCGGGTCGACCTGTCGGGCCCGCTGCTCGGCGTCGTGCCGGGGGCCGACTACCCGCCGGCCCGGCTGCACCTGGACGTCGACGACGCGGTGGTGCTCTACACCGACGGGCTGGTCGAGGACGGCGGCACCGACATCGACGACGGGATCGCGCTGCTGAGCGAGCACCTGCTGCGCCACGCCCCCGCGGGCCTGGTGGGGCTGGGGGACCGGGTCGTGGCCGACCTGGGTCCCGGGGCCGACGACTGCGCCCTGCTCGTGCTCCGGCGCACCTGAGGCCGCGCGGCACCTGGGTTGGGGCGCCGTGGGCGGCGTGTGGCACCATGACGTCCGCGTGTCTGCGCCCGGGCGAGTGGTCCGGGCGCTGCGGCGCGCAGGCGGATGTAGCTCAATGGTAGAGCCCCAGTCTTCCAAACTGGCTACGCGGGTTCGATTCCCGTCATCCGCTCCAAGTGTGGTCGACGACAGCTCCGTCGCCGCAGGTCAGACGCCTGCGGCCGGGATGTCGGAGGCCCTCTTGGCGGGGCGTAGCGTAGTGGCTAGCGCGCCTGCTTTGGGAGCAGGAGATCGCAGGTTCGAGTCCTGTCGCCCCGACTGATCCGAACCCTGCAGCATGTCGACCGACGAGGAGAACCACCTGTGAAGAGCGCCGTCGAGTCCTTGAGCCCCACCCGGGCCAAGCTCACCGTCGAGGTGCCCTTCGATGAGCTCAAGCCGAGCCTCGACAAGGCCTACAAGACGATCGCCCAGCAGATCAACGTGCCCGGCTTCCGCCGCGGCAAGGTGCCGGCGGCGGTCATCGACCGCCAGGTCGGCCGCGGGGCGGTCCTCGACCAGGCCATCAACGAGGCCCTGCCGAAGGTGTACGTCGAGGCGCTGCGCGAGAACTCGCTGGAGCCCCTGGCCCAGCCCGACATCGAGGTCACCCGCCTGGAGGACCGTGAGCTCCTGGAGTTCACGGCCGAGGTGGACGTCAAGCCCGAGATCACCGTGCCCGAGTACGAGGGCATCGAGGCCTCCGTCGAGGACCTCGAGGTCACCGACGAGGACGTCGAGGAGCAGGTGCAGAACCTGCGCGAGCGCTTCGGCACCCTCATCGACGTCGAGCGCCCCGCCGCCGACGGCGACTTCGTGACCATCGACCTCGTGGCCACCAAGGACGGCGAGGTCGTCCCGGGTGCCGAGGTCGCCGGCATGTCCTACAAGGTCGGCCGCGGCGGCATGCTCGAGGGCCTCGACGAGGCCATCGAGGGCCTGTCCGCCGGCGACTCGAAGGACTTCACGTCCCAGCTCGTCGGGGGCGACCTCGTGGGCGAGGACGTCGAGGTCAAGGTCACCGTCACCGCCGTGCAGGAGCAGGAGCTGCCCGAGCTGGACGACGAGTTCGCCCAGATGGCCTCCGAGTTCGACACCGTCGACGAGCTCGTCGCCGACGTGCGCGAGCGCCTCACCCGGGGCAAGCGCCTCGAGCAGGCCGCGGCCGCTCGCGACGCCGTCCTCGAGGCCCTCCTCGACAAGGTGTCGATCCCGCTGCCCGAGACGCTGGTGGCCGACGAGCTCAACTCGCGTCGCGAGGGCGTCGAGCAGCAGCTCGCGATGGCCGGCATCACGATGGAGAAGTACCTCGAGGACGAGGGCCAGACCATCGAGGAGTTCGAGGCCGACCTCGAGCGCCGCGTGCGTGACGCCGTCGCCGCCCAGTTCCTCCTCGACGAGGTGGCCAAGGCGGAGGAGCTCGGCGTCGAGCAGCAGGACCTCAGCCAGCACATCGTGCGTCGCGCCCAGCAGTCCGGCCAGGACCCGCAGGAGTTCGCGAACCACATGTTCGAGCACAACCACATCCCCGAGCTCGTGCAGGAGATCCTGCGCGGCAAGGCGCTCGCGGCGATCGTGGAGTCGGCCGTCGTCACCGACGCGTCCGGCAACCCGGTCGAGCTGAAGAACCTGCTGCCCGACGGCACCATCGGCGAGCCGCAGCCCGAGGGCGACGACGCCGCCGAGGCCGACGCGGCCGCCGACGCCGACGAGACCGTCGACGCCGTCGAGGGTGACGACGCCGGGTCCGCCGACGACACGGCCGACGAGGCCGCCGAGGGCGACGCGGCGAAGAGCTGATGCCCCACCGGGTGTGACGCGATGACCGGGGAGGAGCGCACGGACGGCGCCTGGCGCCCTCCGGCCTCCCCGGCACGTCCACCCACGACGGAGCCCGAGGACGTCCCGGGCTACGTCGAGCTGACCGAGGTCGGCCGCGGTGGCGACTCCGTCGTCTACCGCGGCCGCCAGGTCTCGCCCCACCGGGTCGTCGCCATCAAGGTGCTCGGCACCGACGACCCCACCCGCGCCGCGCGCTTCCGCCGCGAGGTCGAGATCACCATCGAGCTCGGCCGGCAGCATCCCAACATCGTCAACCTCCTCGACGTGGGTACGACGGGAGCCGGCCGCCCTTACCTCGTCATGGACTTCGTCGAGGCGGGCACCGTCCACGACCGGCTCCGCGCGCACGGCCCGCTCCCGGTCCACGAGGTCGTCGAGCTCGGCTACGTGCTCGCCGACGCCCTCGCCTTCGCCCACGAGCGCGGCGTCCTGCACCGCGACGTCAAGCCGCAGAACGTCCTGGTGCTGCCGACCTCCTGGGTGCTCGCCGACTTCGGCATCGCCCGCATGGCGGGCTCGGAGCACACGTCCTCGGTGGAGACGTTCACCTACCGCCACGCGGCGCCGCAGGTGCTCGACGGCATGAAGCCGTCGCGCGCCGACGACCTGTGGTCGCTGGGCTCGACGCTCTTCACCCTCCTCGACGGGCGCCCGCCGTTCGCCAGCGACGACCCCGACGAGGACTCCGCGCTCGCCTACATCCGCCGCGCCCGCACCGAGCCCCACCGCACCCTCGACGTGCCCGGCGCCGAACGCCTCGCGGGGATCATCGACCGGTGCCTGGCCAAGCCCACCGAGGAGCGCTGGGCCACCGCGGGTGAGCTGCGCGACGCCCTCGGCGCCCTGCGCACGTCCGCCTGGCTGCCGTCGGTCGAGCCTGCCGGCCCGGCCCGCCCCGCCGGGCCCGCCGTGCCGATCGAGCCGATCGAGCCGGCCCCGGCGCCCACCGGACCGACGGACCCGACCCCGACCGCTCCTCGCCCGCACGGGGGCTCGGGACCGTCACCGGTCCCGGCCGCCCCCGCTGCGCCCCCCGCTGCGCCGGCCACCGTGCCCCCGGTCGTCGCCCCGGCCCCGGTCGAGCCCGGGTGGGCGCCCGGCGCGTCCGCCGATCCCGAGCCGCTGGCGCTCTCCGCGCTCGCCCACGCCCCCGTGGACACCACCCCCGACGCCGCCCCGACGAGCACGGGCGCCTCACCCGCCGCCGCGACCGGCCCGGCAGCCGCGGACGGCGAGCCCGGCCGCGGCGACGGTGGCGGGGGCCGGGGTGACCGCGGCGGGAGACGGGGACGCCGGGACCGCCGGGAACCGGCCGAGGACGGCCCCGTCGACCCGCACGAGCCCCGACGGCGCCGGTCCCTGGTCGTGCTCGCCGTCCTCGCCCTCGTGGCGGGGCTGGGCCTCGGCGTCGTCGGGTTCGGCCTGCGCGGCGGGGACGACGAGGCCGAGCGCCCGCAGCAGACCCCGACGGTCGGCGACGTGCCGACGGCCAGCACGCCCCCGGCGGCGGACCCGCCCCTCGACCCGCGGCCCGACCCCGAGCTCGCGGTCGTCTTCCAGACCCTCGACGCCTCCGGGCTGGACCTCGAGCTGGCGTGGACCGACCCGAGCGAGGGCACGGCCCGCTTCTTCGTCGCGCGCACGTCCGGCCCGCAGGGGTCGGTCGTCTCCTACGAGGCGGAGCTGGCGCCGGGCACCCGGGAGGTCGTGCTGCCCGGGGCGCTCGCCGCGGGGGGACGGCAGTGCTACGCCATCCTCCTCGTCATGCCGACCGGGCCGGTCGGCCTCTCCGAGGTCCGCTGCATCACCGCCCCCACGCCCTGAGGCCGCCGCCCACGACGAGCGGGTCAGCGGCGGCGGGTCAACGGGTGGGTCAGCGGCGGCGGAGCACCCGCGGGTCGAGGTACCACCACGCGCGACGCCACCACGGCACGCTGCGGCGGACCGCGCGGCGTACCTCGCGCACCGCCCGCCGGGCGTCGGACCCCTCGTCAGCCCCGCGCTCCCCAGCTCCCCGGGCCCCGCCACCCGGCTCCGGCGCGAACGCCGCCCGGTCGGCCGCGCGGGCGAGGCGCGTGGCGGCGGGCGCGCCGTACCGCATCGCGACGCCGTCGGCGACCACCGGCGCCGGGGTGCTGCGCGGCGCGGGGCGGCCGGCGAGCACCAGCGCGTCGAGCACCTCGGCCCAGGCGCCGCGCGCCCCGCGACGCCGGTGGCCCCACGAGCGCAGGGCCCGTGCGAGCAGCAGCGCGAGGGGTACGGCGAGGAGCAGCGCCGCGGCGGCGTACCACCCGGCGCGGGGCGGCAGCGCGAACCCGCCGGCGTCGTCCCCGGCGTGGCCGTCGACCTGCTCGGGAGCCGGGTCGGCGGTGGGCGTGGGGACCGGCGGGGGCGCGGTCGGCGGGTCCAGCGGCGCCTCGGGGCGCTCACCGCCGAGGTCGGCGTCGGGCGTGGGGGAGAACGCCACCCAGCCCAGCCGGTCGAAGTACACCTCGGGCCAGGCCAGCGCGTGCTCGCCGCGCACGACCCGGGTGCCGTCCGGCTGCTCGTCGCCGGGCTCGAAGCCGACGACGATGCGGGTGGGAAGGCCGGCGTACCGCGCGACGAGGGCGAACGCGGTGGCGAACTGCTCCGAGGTGCCCTCCTGCGCGCCCGCGGTGCCGACCTCGCCGAGCAGGAAGTCCTCGACGCGCCACAGGGCCGAGCCCGAGATGGCGCGCTCGGCGACCCGGCGCTGGCCCCGCACGGCCTCCTCGACGGCCACGGCCCGCTGGTACGGCGTGGTCGCGCCGGCGGTGACCTGGCCGGCGTACACCCACAGGTCGGTCGGTACGTCGGGCAGCTCGAGGTAGCGCTCCAGCGGCAGGTCGGCGGACGGGTCGGGCAGCGTGGCCTCGGGCAGGCGGGCCGGGTCGGGGTCGTCGACCTCGGCGGTCACCTCGTAGTCGGCGTCGGCCGCGCCAGCGGGCTCGAGCAGGGTGCCGGTGCGCGGGTCGACGAGGGCGTCGGTCCCGGCGATGCCCGTGGGGGTGCCCGGGGCGGGCAGCCAGCTGCCGCCGAGCTCGGCGACCCGCACGGCCATGGTGGAGCGGCGGCGCTCGTCGCCGGCGGGCAGGACGTCGTCCGCGGTGGCGCCGAAGGGGCCGTAGCGGGTGGCGGCGCGCCACTGCGTGCCGTCGTACTCGTCGAGGACCACCAGGCGCGTGGGGCCCGTGTCGCCGGCGGTGGTGAACAGCTCGACGTCCGGGTTCGCCGCCCACGCGGCGAGCTGCGGCAGCGGGCTCGACACGTCGGTGCGCACGACGGGCGGCTCGACGACCGTCCGCGGGTCGAACGCCCCGCTGACGGGCACGAGGGCGCTCGAGGCGACGACGCCGACCGCGACGACGAGCACGGGCCCGGCGAGCACGAGGCGGCGGCGGCGCGGCTCGCCGATCTCGTCGAGCAGGCACCAGCCCAGCACGGCCAGCACGAGGAGCAGTGCCGCCACGATGCCGCCGCGGTCCCCGCGGCCGCCGGTGAGCAGGGCGCCCGCGGCGTAGAGCACGAGGCCGCCCACCAGCGGCGCGAGCCGGGTCGGGCGCACCGAGCGCAGCCCGACGGCGAGGCCCACGAGCCCGCAGGCGAGCACGGGCGCGACGAGCAGGTCCGCACGCAGGGCGAGCGGCTGCGGCTCCGTGAGGAGCAGGGGCACGGCGTCGCCCACCGTGCCCACGAGCGTGGTGCCCGCTCCCGCGCCCAGCACGTAGGCGACGAGCACGAGGAGGGCCGTCAGGGTCGCGGTGGCCGCCCAGCGGCCGACCCCGAGCCGCACCACCGTGACCAGCAGGGCGAACGGCACGACGACCGCGGCCACGACGATCAGCGGCATGCGCCACCCGCCCCACGCCGTCGCCACCGACAGCGCGCCGGCGGCCGGCAGGCTCGCGCTCCACACGAGCGCCGCGGCGCTGGGCAGGCCCGCGCGGTCCCGGGGTGCGGGCGCCGCCGGGCGCGGGCCGCTCACGCGCCCACCGCCACGTCCCACTGCTCGGCCAGGCCGAGGGCCCCACCGCCGCGCAGCACGAGCACGTCGCCCACCTGGCCCGACGACACCAGCGGCCGGGGGTCGAGGGAGAGCACGACCCGGCGGGCTCCGTCGCCCAGGAGCAGGGCCAGCTCGCGGTCGTCGGCCCGGGCGCCCGAGACGGCGACGGCGACGTCGGCGTCGCGCACGCCGCGCACGTCCACGGGGGCCGTGTCCGGTCCGACCGCGCCGATCTCCGCCAGCAGCAGCTCGATCTCGTCGCCCTCGGGGCGCGGCAGCCCGGCGGGGGACGCCGGCACGTCGACGGCGTACCGCCCGCTGACGACCCGGAAGCGCAGCGGCTGGCCCGCCGCGACGGTGACGCGGCACAACGCCGAGGCGAGCTCGACGGCGTCCTCGAACAGGTCGTCGCGCTCCTCGGAGGGGTAGCTGACCGAGCGGTCGTCGAGCAGCACGCACACGTGCGGCTCGGCCGGCTCGGCGTCCTCGCGCACCATCAGCGTCCCCGAGCGGGCGCTCGTCGCCCAGTGCAGGCGGCGCAGGTCGTCGCCGGCCGTGTACTCGTGGAGCCCGACGAGGTCGGTGCCCCCGACGTCGACGGCCTCGGTCGCGCCGACGACGGCGCGCCGGGTGCCGGGCGCGGTGCGGCTCAGCGGCACCCGCCGGGGCAGCACCCGCACGCTCGTCACCTCGCCGTGCTCGGTGCCGTGGGAGGCCAGGCCCAGGAGCCCGTGGTGGCGCAGCAGCAGCGGGCCGACCGGCACGACGCCGCGGCGCCGGGTCGGCACGGGGTACGCGACGCGCACCTCCTCCGCCCGGTCGGTGTCGGGGATGCGGACGGGGTGGAGGACGCCGTCGACGGTGTCGACCGCCTCGGTGCGCACCAGGCCGCGGCGTCGTCGCCCGGCCACCCGCAGGGTGCCGTGGCAGGGCTCGTGCCGCACGACGACGGCCGGCTCGACGGTACGGCGCAGCGCGAGCGCGTGGCGGCGCAGCACGGCGAGGAGCTCGACGACCACGAGCGCGAGCAGGCAGGCGCCGAGGCCGGCGAGGACCGGGTAGCGGGCCACGACACCGACGACCAGCACGGCGACGGCGAGCAGGGCGGTGCCCCGACCACGGGGCGTGAGCGCCCGCCAGGCGGCGGGGGCGGGCCGGGCCACGCTCAGCCCTGGTCGGGCTGCGGCGGCAGGACGCCGTCGAGCACCTCGTGCACCACGTCGACCGGCCGGTGGCCCGCGAGCAGCGCGTCGCGGGTCAGGACCGTGCGGTGGGCGAGCACGGGCTCGGCGAGGCGCTGCACGTCGTGCGGCACCACGTAGTGCCGGCCCTGCGAGGCGGCGTACACCTGCAGGCAGCGCACCAGCGCGCGCAGCCCGCGGGTGGAGGCGCCGAGGCGCACCCGGGGGTCCGTGCGGATGGCGACGCCGATCTCCCGCACGTAACGCAGCAGCGGGTCGGCGACGTGCAGGTACGCCAGCTGGCGACCGGCTGCGGCGACCTCGCCGGGGGAGGCCACGACCGGTACGTCGCCCACCCGCCCGGCGGTGCTGCCGGGGCGGAGCACGTCGATCTCGTGCTCGGCGTCCGGGTAGCCCAGCGAGGTGCGCAGCAGGAAGCGGTCGAGCTGCGCCTCGGGGAGGCGGTAGGTGCCGTCGAGGTCGATCGGGTTCTGCGTCGCGATGACGAGGAACGGGTCGGGCACGGCGCGCGTGGAGCCGTCGACGGTGACCGTGTGCTCCTCCATCACCTCGAGCAGCGCGGACTGGGTCTTCGCGGCCGCGCGGTTGATCTCGTCGGCCAGCACCACGTGGGAGAACACCGGGCCGGGGCGGAACCGCACCTGCCCGGACGCCGGGTCGAAGACCGTCGTGCCCGTGACGTCGCTCGGCAGCAGGTCGGGCGTGAACTGCACGCGCCGCATCTCCCCGCCCAGCGCGCGGGCGACCGCCCGGGCCAGGGTGGTCTTGCCGGTGCCCGGCACGTCCTCGAGGAGCACGTGCCCGCCCGCCACGGCGGCGACGAGCACGAGGTCGACCACCGCGCGCTTGCCGTGGACGGCGCTCTCGACCGCGTCCCCGAGACGCTGGTGGAGGCGGCGGAACTCGGCGACGTCGGCCTCGGAGACGGATGTCGGGGACGGGTGGGCCCGGCCCTCGGCGGTGGCGGTCACGGGTGGATCCTCTCGGGGCTGGGGATCGGGGCGGAGCGGTGCGGGGTCACGGGAGCGGGGTCACGGGAGCGGGGTGCCCCGGCACCACGTCGCCTGCCGGGTGGTCCAGGTGTACGTCGCGCTCCTCGCCTCCGTCTGCCCGTTCGAGGCGGTGAAGACGACCTGGTGCTGGCGGGTGACGGGCTGCTGCTGACTGCCCCCGCCGGTGCCCGGGCGGCCGCACTCGACGTAGGCGATCGGCTCGTTGTACTGGATCGTCAGCGACGTCTCGCCGCACGGCAGGCCGTACGTCCCGTCGCTGCTCGTGTAGCTGCACGCGCCCCCGAACCCGGCCCAGTCGGCCGGCGGCGCGAGGGTCAGGGTGACCTCGCCGAAGCCCTCGTAGGTGATGTCGCCCCCGGTGTGGCCGGTGACGTGCTGGCGGCCCGCGCCCGGCAGGCGGGCAGCGCCCGATCCGCCCTCGCCGATGGTGGCGGTCGCCGCGGGCCCGTCGCCCACGGCGTTCGTCGCGTGCACGCTCGCCTTCGTGGTGCCGGGGTCGCACTGCTCGCCGCCCGTGTCGGTGCACGGGACCGTGAACGTCGCCGAGCGCGCGTCGGCCGGCAGCCGCTGCGTCTGCGTGGCGCCGCCTGCCCCGCCGCTGGAGAGCACGACGGTGTAGCCGGTGACGGCCGATCCGTACGCCTCGGCCTCGCCCCAGGTGACGGTCGCGGTCACGGACCCGGCGTCGTGGGCGCCCGTCGCGACGGACCCGCCGACGGCGGTCGGTGCGCCCGGGGGGCTGCTCGCCGTCACGGGGGCCGAGGGTGCGGACGCCTGGCGGCCGCCGTCCCCGACGGCGGTCACGACGAACTGCACCGGCTGGCCCAGGGGGACGGTCAGCCGGGCGGCGCGCTCGTTGCCGCCGACGCTGGCGAAGAGGGTGCCGTTGCCGACGACGGAGACCTCGAAGGCGGTGGCGGCGGGCCCGGCGTGGGCCCACCGCACCTCCGCGACGCCGTCGGCGACGAGGGTCGCGCTCACCCCGGTCGGGGCCTGCAGGGCGGCGGCGGGCGGCGTGGACGGCGGGGTCACCGGCGGGGTCGACGGCGGCGTCGACGGCGGGGTCGACGGCGGGGTCACGGGCGGGGTGGAGGGCCCGCTCGCGGGTGGCGTGCCGGGCGTCCCCGGGGTCGCGCCCGGGCCCCCGACGCCCGGGCCGCCACCCGGACCGCCGCCGGGTCCGCCCGGGAGGCCCGGCGCCCCACCGGGCGGCGGGGCGGTCTGCGGACCCGTGGGCAGGCCGGCCGGCGGGTCCGCCGGCAGGTCCGGGAGGTCGGTGGGCGCGCCGGTGGCCCGGCCCGTCGGCGGCGCGGGCGGGGCGGCCGGCGGGGTGGGGCGGTTCCCGCTCGCCGGGGGACGGCGGTCGCGGTCGGCCGCCTCCCGTGCGCCGGTGGCGGTGGCGGGCGGCCGCGTGGTCGCGAGCCGGGTGGGGGCGACGCGCTCGTCGTACCGGGTGAGGTCGTCGATGCGGCCGTCGGCGCGCACCACGAGCCCGGCCTGCGCCCCCGGCACGTTGACGACGAGGTTGCCGTCGTCGACGACGAGCTCGGCGTCGCGGTTGCCCGGGACGGGGATGTCGCGGGCGGCGCGCTGACCGGTGCGGTCGAGCACGACGATGCGGCCGTCGCCGTCGCAGGGCACGTAGACGAGGGCGCGGTGCACGGCCGGGCGGCCCGGCTTGCCGCAGCCGATGCCCCGCAGGTCCACCTCGCGCAGCTCGCCGGAGCCGACGATCACCAGGGATCCGGTCTGCGGCGCGGCGACGGGGGAGAGGTCGGAGGGGGCGTCGTCGGGGGCGAGGAGGGCGCCGTTGAGGGCGGGGGCGTCGGCGACGACGTCGCTGCCGGTGCCGACCTGCACGACGATGCCCGCGTCGGGGCCGAAGACGGTGACGCCGGCGGGGTGCGCGACGAGGACGGAGCCGTCGCCGGCGTACTCGACCTGCCGGCTGTCCTCGGTGACGAAGCGCCGCTCGCCGTCCGACCACCGCAGCTGGGAGAGCCGGCCGGTGGTGTCGATGACCCAGACGATGCCCTCGCCGTCGATGGTCGCGTCGGCGAGGCCCTCGGTGGCGACCCAGCGCTCGCCGATCGCGTCGGTGGTCGAGGGGTCGATGCGGGAGACGGTGCCGTTGGCGCGGTCGACGAGGAAGGCGGCCCCGTCGTGGAGGAGGAGGTCGGAGGCGTTGCCGGTGACGACGCGTCGCTGCCCCGAGACGAGCACCGAGGCCAGGTCGATCGAGAAGACCTCGCCCGTCGTGCGGTTGGTGACGAAGAGGCGACCGTCGGCCTGGCTGACGTCGAGGTCCTCGCCCGGCGCGCCCACCGCCAGCCGCTTCTCGGGCCGGCCGGTCGCGGGGTTGACCTGGATGACCTCGCCGGTCGGGTCGTCGCTGATCCAGGTGAGGCCGTCGGTGATGTCGACGACGGTGCGCGAGAGACCCTCGCCGAAGGCGAGCCCGGCCACGAGCGAGGCGGCCACGACCACCACCGACAGCTCGGCGCTGCCGCGCGAGCCGCGGCGGGCGGACCCGCGTCCGTCCGGGCGGCGTCGGCCGGTGGGCAGGAGGCGGCGCGCGCGGTCGAGCAGCGACCCGCCCGGGCCCGGGTCGGTCCCCGGTGTCGGCTGCGACGTCATCCCCGTCCCTCCTCGTCACCATCGCCGGCCACGAGCTGCGCGACCGTCGCGGCCCCGCCCTCGCACCACAGGCCTCGGCCCGGGCCCGCGAGCGGCTCCAACGTCTTCGTCGGCACGGAGACCCCGAGCACGTCGCCCTCGTTCCACTCCGGGTGGAGGAGGAACCCGCGGCGACGCTGCTTCAGGGCCGTGACCAGGCCCGGCTGGAGACCGGGTCGTCGTGCCTCGGCGACGTCGACCGACGCCACCAGGGCCACCCGTCCGGCGGAGGTCTCGAGCAGCTCCAGCAACCGGGTGCGGGCGGACTTGCGGGCGTCGTCCGTGCAGGCAGTGTCCCACCGCTGGACGTCGTCGACCACGGTCAGCACCCAGGAACCTTCCGCCCCGGGAGCGGCCGCGCCCGCCTCCGCGAGAGCCTCCTCGACGCCGGCCACGCCGTCCAGGAGGTCGTCGCACCACACCACCCGCGGGGGTACGTCGGAGCGTCGGGCCAGCTCGACGACCCCGCGCAGCGCGCTGGTGCGCCCGGTGCCGGCGCGCCCGGCGACGAGCACGGGTCCCGAGAGCAGGTCCACGGTGAGCACGGCGACCGCGTCGGCGTCCACCGCGAGCGGCACCCGGGCGCCGGTGGGCGCGGGCAGGGCGCCCGAGGGCAGGTGCCCCGGCATCGGCGGGACCGCCGCTCCGGCGCGGCCGGCGGTGGCCGGGGCCAGGCGGTCGGCGACCGCGCGGATGAGGTCGGCCTGCTGCGGCGTGCCCGCCCCGCCGGTGGTCGCGACCTGCAGGACCTGCTTGCCGAGCAGCCCGGTGCCCGGGGTGGTCTCGGCGTCGAGGACGTTGCCGGGGGCGCCGAGCATCAGGTAGTCGTCGCTCGTCGTCATGCGCAGCACGACGCGGCGACCGAAGGACGCCGCGATCGCGGTGGGGACACCGGTGCGGCCGGGGGCCGTGGCGATGACGTGCACGCCGACACGCCGGCCGTTCTGCAGCACGTTCTGGAGGTGCTCGACGTGGTCGCGGGCCAGGCCGCCGGCCTTCTCGAACGACTCCAGCAGTGACGGCAGGTTGTCGAGCAGGAGGTAGACCCGGGGCAGCACGTGCCCGGCGCGTGCCAGCTCCTCGAGGTCCGCGCACCCGTTGGCGGCGAGCGCGGCGCTGCGGTCGGTGACGGTGCGGCGCAGCAGCCGCACCAGGCGCAGGACGCGCCCCTGCTGCGTCTCGCCGACCACGGCCTCCACCGTCGGGAGGCCCGCCAGCGCCGACAGGCCGCCGCCCGCGTAGTCCACGGCGTACACGTACGGCGCCACCCCGTGCGTGCTCGCCGCGTCCCCCAGCGAGGCGGTGAGGGCGGCCGTGCGCAGCAGCTCGGTCTTGCCCGAGCCCGACGCCCCGTGCACGAGCACGTGGCCCACCGCGGACAGGTCGAGGTCGAGGCGGGGCTGGCGCTGGTGGGCCGGGTCGTCGATGCCGCCGAGGTGGAGGTGGCCCGAGGGCCGGGTCGCGGCCTCGCGGACGAGCTCGTCGGCGTCGAGCAGCAGCTCGGCCGGCAGCGGGGGCAGCCATGGCTTGGGCGGCGCGGGCACGCCGGAGCGGCGGAACGCGGTGACGATCGTGCTGACGCAGCGCTCGAGGTCGGTGCGGGGGTCGAGGCGCGCCTCGGTGGTGGTGTCGGCGCGGGCGGCGCTCGCGGCCGTGAACGCCCCGACGGTCACCGCCGCCCCCGTGCCGTCGATGGGCTGGCGCGCGCCGGTCCACGCGGACTGCACGAGCTCCGCCGTACCGTGCCCGGTGCGGCGCAGCCACGCCCGGCCGGGGGTGCGGCGGGAGATGTGCGCGGCGTCGGGGGCGTCGATGACGTCGCGGGAGTCGTCGGGGGCCGAGACGCGCAGCGCGATGCGCAGGTCGGTGTTGGCCCGGATGTTGCCGGTGACGACGCCGGCGGGCCGCTGCGTCGCGAGCAGCACGTGCATGCCGAGCGAGCGGCCGCGCTGGGCGATGTTGACCATGCCGTCGACGAAGTCGGGCACCTCGGCGGTGAGCGCCGCGAACTCGTCGACGCAGATGAGCAGGCTCGGCGGCGCGGCCTCGGGGTGCTCGCGCTCGAGCTGGGTGAGGTCCTTGACGCCGTGCTGCCCCAGGAGGTGCTCGCGGGCCGTGATCTCGGCGCCGAGCGAGGTGAGCGCGCGCTGCACGAGGGCCGGGGTGAGGTCGGTGATGTAGCCGACCGTGTGCGGCAGGTCGGCGCACTCGCGGAACGCGGCGCCGCCCTTGTAGTCGACGAGCAGGAAGCTGATGCGGCTCGTCGGGTTGTTGAGCGCCAGGGAGCAGATGAGGGTCTGCAGCAGCTCGGACTTGCCGGAGCCGGTGGTGCCCGCGACGAGGCCGTGGGGGCCGTCGTCGCGCAGGTCGATGGTGACCGTCCCGTCGATGCCCGCCCCGATCTGCGCCCGCAGCCCGCGGCTCGCGCTCCAGCGGCGCAGCACGGCGTCGGAGTCGTCGAGGTCCTGCAGGTCGCCGCTGACCTCGGGGAGCCGCACGACGGCCGGGATGGAGGTGGAGGCGGGGAGCACTGCGGCCTCGTCGACGTACGCCGTCATGGTGCGGGCGCTGCGCCACGCGTGGGCCAGCGAGACGGCGTCGGGGGAGTCGACGCGGGTGACGCCGCCGCGGTCGCCGACGTTGACGCTGCCGTCGGCGAGGTCGACGAGCAGGCTCGTCGCCGCCGGCACCTCGGCCCGGCTGCGTCCGAGCCACACGAGGTGCAGGCCGCGCTCCGCGGCCACGCCGGCCACCGCCTCGAGCGTGCGCCGGGGGATGCCGGCCCCCTCGTCGACGAGGCAGAGCGTGTGGCCGCGGGCGCCGTCCTCGCTGGCGAGGTGGTCGAGCAGCGCGGTCGCCGCGCCGGGCCCGACCGCCACGGGCGGCTCCCCGCCCACCCGGGCCGTCGCGTGCGGCAGCCACCGCAGCCACGTCTCGTGGTGGGCGCGGCCGCGGCCGAGGCAGGCGGCGACGGTGACGTCGGCCGGGGAGTGGTCGAAGGCGAGGCGCAGCACGAGGGCGCGCACGAGGTCGTCGACCTGGCCCTCCTGGCCGGTGATCGCCACCAGCGGGTGCGCGGTCAGGTCGGTGACGACCGGCATGTCGGGGAGGGTGTCGCGCTGCGCGAGGTCGGCGGCGGCCTCGCGGCGCAGGGGGCGGTCACCGCCGTCCTTGATGCTCCCGCGCAGCAGGGCCGGCACGGTGCCGATGCCGAGGCGGGTGTGGAGGAACGCCTGGCGCGTCTCGCTGCGGGCCCACAGGTAGGGGTCGCGGCGCGCCGCGCGGGTGCGCAGGGTCTCGGCGTCGGGGTAGTCGTCGTGGAACTGCTCGCGCTGGCGCCTCGCCTGGTCGTCGATGGTCGCGAGCAGCTGGTCGACGTCGGTGCGCCACTCCGCGGCCTCCTCCTCGAACTGCTTGCGCGCGGCGCGCTGCTGCTGGCGCCACCCGAGGTAGCCGAGCACCGGCCAGGCCAGCATGTAGACGAGCGCGTACGACGTGCGGGAGCGCGCGAAGATCGCCAGCCCCATGATCATCGGCAGCGCGAGCATCGCCCACGGCAGCGGCGAGGGCCGGTTGCGGTTGGGCGGCGAGGGCACGTCGAGCACCTCGTCGAGCAGCGGCTCCCCGAAGCGTGGCGGGCGGAAGACCGAGACGGCCGTGTCGTCGACGGGCACCTCGCCGGGGTCGACGACGACCGTCGTGCGCCCGAGGTGGATCGGCGTGCCCCAGTCGACCTCCCGGCCGGTGGTCACCTGCTCGCCGGCGACCGTCGTGCCGTTGGCCGAGCCCGCGTCGTACACGGTGGGGCGGGTGCCGAGCACGACCCGCACGTGCTGGGTCGAGACCAGCGGGTCCGAGAGCCGCATGGTGCAGGTCGCGCCGCGCCCGACGGTCAGCGCGCTCGAGCGCACGTGGAGGCGCTGGCCGGAGTCGGGGCCGTCGACCACCCGCAGCACGGCGCGCGGCCGGGCGGTGCTGCTCGCCCGGTGCAGCCACGAGGCGGGCGCGGTGACGACGTCGAGCAGGTCGCCCGTGCGCAGGCCGCACTCGGCGACGGAGCGGTCGGCGGGCCAGGGGTGGCCGCCGTCGACGGGCACGAGCAGGAGGTTGGCCTGGTGCGGCGCGAGGTGGCGCCCGAAGGCCCGGGCGAGGTCCGCGACCGTGGCGTCGTCCTTCGCGTGCACCGTCACGTCGACCGACGGCAGGCCGGACTCCGGCGGGGTGCTCAGCGAGAGCGTCCACTGCTGCACGGTCGTGGTCCTCCGGGTCGGCGGGGCGGGTCGGGGCGAGGAGCGGGTCGGGATCGGGTCGGGGTGGGGAGCGGGCCGGGGAGCGACGTTCCCCGTCGGCGGCCACCCGAACCCCACGGGCGGGTGACGGGCGGGTGCCGGGTGGGTGCCGGGTGGGTGCCGGATGGGGGTACGCCGCGGGGCCGCCGGCACGTGCCGGCGGCCCCGCGGTCCCGGGCGACCCGGGGGAGGTCGGTCAGGCCGAGACCTGCTCCTGCTCCTGCGCCTGGTTGTTGATGAGCGTGGCGAAGTCGTTGAGCTGCGCGACGACCTGGGTGAGCATCGCGCGGTACTCCGAGTTCCACGACGTGCGGGTGCGCTCGGCGTCGGGGCCGACCCACTCGAAGCTCTCGAGCGACTGGGTGAGACGGCCGGTCAGCTGCTCGAGCTCGCCGGCGCCCTGCGTGATCTGCTGCGCGGACTGACGTCCACCCTCGATGTCCATACCCTTCATGGCCATGGCGGTTCTCCTTCTCTTTCGTGTGTTCCTGCTCGGGTGCGGTGGGTGCTGCGGTGGGGTCCTGCGGTGGGGTCCTGCGGTGGAGCGGGCCGTGCGGGTCGTGCGGTCGGTGGGGGAGCGGGCCCGGTGCGCGGGTCAGCCGCCCATGCGCGAGCGGACGTGCGAGGTGGCCTCGGCCGCGGTGATGCGGCCGTCACGGTCGACGTCCAGCTCCCGGTTCTGGTGGTAGGCCTGCGTGCCCTCGGTGAACATCGTCTGGCCGGGCTCCATCGGGCGCCCGCCGAGCACGCTGGTGTAGACGTTCTCCAGCGTGTCGAGCCGTCCCCGGTGCGGCTCGAAGTAGCGCTCGACGTACGCGAGCTGCTCGGTCGGCGTCATCCGGGAGAGGGCCTCGGTGGAGGTGCCCAGCCCGGCCGCGGTGTCGGGCATGAACTGGATGAGCCCGGTGGCGCCGCTGCGCGGGTTGACGACGTCGGTGCTGAACCGGCCGCCGGTCTCGAAGCTCATCGTGGCGAGCAGGTGCTCGGGGGCCGCGCCGACGCGGCCGGCCACGGCCTCCACCTCGCGGAGGAACTCGGGCGTGACGTTGCGGTTGCCCTGCACGCCCTGGATCTGGTTGTAGTCGTAGCCACTGGGCGAGGTGAAGCCCGTGCCCTGCGCGACCTCCAGCGGGTGGTCGGCGCGCCAGGCCTCGTAGGCGGCCTGCGTGTTGCCGCCCCACTGGCCGTCGACGCCGCGGGTGTCGTAACCGGCCGCCGTGAGGCGCTGCTGCAGCTCGCGGACGCCTTCGCCGCGGCTGCCGCGCCCGTTCTCGCCGACCAGCTTCTCGATGGCCGCGTCGCCGCCGGAGCCGCGGCTCGCGAGGGCCGCGCCGCCCAGCCCGAGGGCGGCCGCACCGCCGGCGAGACCGGCAGCCGCGCCGTACGACGGACGGTCGCCCGAGCTCGTGACCGAGTCGCCCGTGGGGGCGGGGGCCGCGGAGGTGAGGGAGTCGGCGCCGGGGGTGGTGCTGCTCGCCGGGGTGACGTCGGAGGGGGCGGGGGCGCCGGCCGGCACCGAGGCGCCGTCGATGCTGCCGCCGCCGAGCGCCGGGGCCCCGCCGCCCGTGCCGCCGCCCGTGCCGCCGCCCGTGGGCGTGGCGCCGATGCCGCTGGCCTGGCCGAGGCCGCCGCCGGAGCCCAGGGCGCCACCGGAGCCGAGGCCCGGGGTCGAGCCCGAGCCGGCGCCGGAGCCCGACGTCGACCCCGGCAGGAGTCCGCCGATCTCCGGCTTGGCGCTGACGGGGGCCGGGGTGCCCACCCCGGAGCCCACCCCGGAGCCCAGCCCGGAGCCGGCGCCCAGGGAGGGCACGCCGAACGTGGGCGAGGTGCTGGCCGGGCTGGCCCCGATCGGCGTGGTCGTGGTCGTCGTGGTGCCCGGGATCGTCACCCCGTCGGCGCCCGTCGTGGTCGTCGAGGTCGTCGTCGTGGTGGTGCCGGGGGTGCCGGGCAGCAGCGGCTGCGTGGGGGCGATGGAGCCGCCCTGCCAGCCCGTCATCGGGGCCCGCGACTGCTCGGTCTGCAGCGGGCTGGTGTAGGTGGGGAGCTTCGAGAGGTCGACCGTCTCGCCGGCGCTGATCTGGTCCTGCGCCTCGGCGTTCGCGCCGAGCACCCGGGCGAACATGCCGAGGGCGGTGGAGATCTTCTGCAGCCAGGGGAGGACCTGGGTCTCGAGGAAGGTCGCGTAGGCCGCGCTGGCACCGCCGGTGAAGAAGGAGGCCGCCCGCAGCAGCGCGATGAGCGCCTTCACGAACGTGATCACCTGGTCGGTGACCTCCTTGCCGTCCTGGCACATCTGCGCGGCCTCGCGGAGCTCGTCGGTGTCCGCTCCGATCAGGGCCATGTCCCCTCCTCCTGCTGTCTGGTGCCGGGTGCTGCTCGTGTGGTGGGCCGCGGCGTCCGTCGGGTCGTCGCGCCGAGGACGCTAGGGCGGCCCGTCCACCCCGGTCGAGGGTCGGGCGGGTGGAAGGTTCCGCCCCGTCGAGGCCGCCCGCCCGGGGTGACGGCGACCCGCCGGCAGCCCCGGGACGCAGCGAGCCGACGGCCCCGTGCGGGGCCGCCGGCTCGGCGGTGGAGGTGGTCGTCAGGCGGGTGTCAGCGGCTGGCCTCGTCCTGGCGGTCGGCGTGCACGCAGAGCACGCGGCCCTGGTCCGACAGCGACTCGGACGCGGCGTTCGCGCTGGGGGCGAAGGAGCCCGTCCAGTCGGACTCGAAGCCCTGGCGGTCGGGGCCCTGCCACTTCAGGCCGCTGATCATGGCGGTGATGCTGGAGACGACGCCGGCGACCTGGCCGGCGTGCTCGCCCATGTTCTGGCCGACCTGGCGGGCGTACTCGGTGTCCATGCCCTGCATGCTGCTGCTCACGTGTCCTCCTCGGGGCGGTGCGCGTCGTGGCCACCGAGGCTAGGGACCGCGGGCGGGGCCGGCCTAGGGCTGCGCGGGTGGAACGTTCCGCCGCGCGGCGGCCCGCTCGACCTCGGCGAGGTCGTCCGCGGTGACGAGACGGACCTCCGCCGTGCGCCGACCGATGGCGAACCGCACGTTCTGGGCCCGGCCGCTGCCGGCGCGGAAGGGGTCGTCGCGGGGGCCGAACGCCAGCGCCGAGATCGAGCGGATGGCGTCGTCGACCCGCTGCGCCCGCTCGAGGTTCCAGGCGTAGCCGTGCCAGTGCAGCACCCGCTCGTAGATCTCGCGGTTGGACGGCGGCCGGGGGTAGTCGTCGGTGCCGGTCAACCACGGCTCGGCGAGGGCGAGCGCGACGTACCACTCCCGGCCGAGGCGCGGCAGCATCGGAGCCGGTGCGGTGGCGCCGCCGTCGACGTCGTCCTCGTCGGGCCGGGGCCGGGGCACGACGGGCCCGGTGCCGCTCGGGGTGACCTCGATGCTGACCGCCAGGTCGTCGTAGGTGCTCTCCCCGCCCGGGCCGTGGCGGCCACGCATGACGACGAGCTGGTTCTCGCCCTCGTCGAGCAGCAGCGACATGCCCTCGGCGAGCGTCACCCGGCGGGCGCCCCCGGGGGCGTCGAACAGGCTGGAGACCTGGGTCTCGCCCGAGCCGTGCCAGCGCAGGCGGGCGATCTCCTCGCCCACGATGAGCTCGCCGAGGACCCGGGAGACGTGGGGCGCGCAGCGGGGGAGCGCGATGGCGGTGACGCGCAGCGCGTTCTCGGGGCTGTCGTCGGGCACGGCGCGGTCGGGGGAGCGTCCGAAGAAGAGGGTCTCGCCGGACCCGAGCGTGACGGTGGGGAGTCCCGCCCCTCGCAGGGTCACGCGCAGCATGGGTGCGATCCAACCACAGCGCGTCCGAACGCAGGCCGAGCGCGGAATGACGTCCTGGTGGCGGCTGCGGGACCCCTCTCGGTGAACGGGTGTGCACTGGATCTCTTGACCGCGACCGGTGCCCGACGGACCCTGGGGACATGACCGTCCCGTCGCCCGACCCCGCCTCCGTGACCGGTGCGGAGCGGTTGCCCGCCGGTCCGCGGCTCGGCCGGTCCCCCCTGGCCGCCCAGCGGGCGGCGGCGGCCTCGCGCGAGCCGACGGTCCTCGACGCCCTCGCCCTGCTCCTCGAGGTCGCCGACGAGCTGGTCGTGCGCGGCGCCCGGGACACCCACCGCGCGGTCGCCGACCGCGCCCAGGGCCTGGCCGCCCGCCTCACCCTCGGCGCCGCGGACGGCCCCCGCCTCCTGCACGACGGCATCGCCGGGGGCGTGTACGGCGGGATCGGCGCGGGCCTGCGCGCCGCCGCCCGGGGTACGACGGCGCTCGCCGCCGGCGGTCGGGGTCCCGCGATCGAGGCGCACCCGGCCGGGCGCCACCTACGTGCCGCCGTCAACGGGCTCATCGGCGACCGCCTGGCCGCCGAGGACCGGCGGATGGCGATCCCGCTCGCGGTGCGCGTGGACGGGCGCGACGTCGAGCCGACGCGCCCGGCCCTCGCGGCGGCGTACCCGGACGCGGAGCCCCGGGTCGCGGTGCTGCTGCACGGGCTGGGGGAGAGTGAGGCGATCTGGACGCTGGGCCGCGAGGCGCGGGGCACGACGTACCCCGAGGAGCTCGCGGCCGCCGGCTGGACCCCGGTGCTGCTGCGGATGAACACGGGGCTCGGGCTGCGCGTCAACGGCGTCGCCCTGTCGGCGCTGCTCGCGCGACTGGTCGAGGGATGGCCGGTGCCGGTCGAGCGCGTGGCGCTCGTCGGGCACTCGATGGGCGGCCTGGTCGTGCGCGCCGCGTCGGCGGTGCGGACCGCGGGGGCCGAGGGGGCCGCGGGGGCCGCGGGGGCCGGGGACGCCCCGGGCTCGCGGGACTGGACCGAGCGGGTCACCGACGTGGTCACCCTCGGCACCCCGCACCGGGGCGCGCCGCTCGCCGGCCTCGTCGGCGACGGCAGCTCCCTGCTCGGCGGGCTGGCGGAGACCGGGGCGTTCGGGCGGGTCCTCGACGAGCGGTCGGTGGGCATCCGCGACCTGGTCGAGGGCCTCGGCCACGACGTCCCGCTGCTGCCGCACGCGCGCTACCGGCTGGTGTCGGCGACGCTGACCCGCTCGCCCCGGCACCCGCTGGGGCGCCTCGTGGGCGACCTGCTCGTGCGGGAGCACTCGGCCTACGGCCGGCGCAGGGGGGCCGACGACGTGTTCGCGGACGCCGACGTCGAGACGCTGCACGTGGGGGGCGTCGACCACTTCGCGCTCGTCAACCACCCCGACGTGGCCCGCGCCCTGGCCCGGTGGCTCGCGTGAGCGGCCGGTCGGCGGGGACCGGGGGCGGCTCGTCGCGCCCGGCCGGCGCCCGAATCCGCTGTCGGCGAACAGGGCCCCGAAACCCGTGGAACTGTCAGCGCTCCGGGCTAGTGTCGCGAGCGTGAACCAGAACCCACAGATGAACGGTGCCGCGGGGTTCAACCCGCTCGACGACCACATCTACTCCCGGCTGCTGCGCGAGCGGATCGTGTTCCTCGGTTCCGAGGTGCGCGACCAGAACGCCAACGCGATCTGCGCCCAGCTGCTGCTCCTCTCGGCGGAGGACCCGGAGGCGGACATCTTCCTCCACATCAACTCGCCGGGTGGCTCGGTCGACGCCGGCATGGCGATCTACGACACCATGAACTACATCCCGAACGACGTCGCGACCGTGGGCATGGGCCTGGCGGCGTCGATGGGTCAGTTCCTCCTGTGCGCCGGCGCCGAGGGCAAGCGCTACGCGCTCCCGCACGCGCGGATCATGATGCACCAGCCGTCGTCCGGCATGGGCGGCTCGGCCTCCGACATCAAGATCCAGGCGCAGCAGTCGCTGCACATCAAGAAGGTGCTGCTCGAGCTCATCGCCGAGCACACGGGCCAGAGCGTCGAGCAGGTGACCACCGACGCCGACCGTGACCGCTGGTTCACCGCGGCCGAGGCGAAGGACTACGGCCTGGTCGACCACGTCATCACGAGCGCCCGCGAGGCCGCCGACGAGGGCCGTCCGGCCCGGAAGAACGACTGAGCGAAGGGCTTGGACTGATGAACTACTACATCCCCCAGTGGGAGGAGCGGACCTCCTACGGGTTCCGCCGCATCGACCCCTACGGCAAGCTCTTCGAGGACCGCATCATCTTCCTCGGCACGCCGATCTCCGACGACGTCGCTAACGCCGTCATGGCGCAGCTGCTCTGCCTGGAGTCGATGAACCCCGACCAGGACATCCAGATCTACATCAACAGCCCCGGTGGCTCGTTCACCGCGCTGACGGCGATCTACGACACGATGCGCTTCATCAAGCCGGACGTGCAGACCGTGTGCCTGGGCCAGGCGGCCTCGGCGGCGGCGATCCTGCTCGCGGCCGGTGCCCCGGGCAAGCGCCTGGCGCTGCCCAACAGCCGCATCCTGATCCACCAGCCCTACACGGAGGGCACCTTCGGGCAGACCTCCGACATCGAGATCCAGGCCAACGAGATCCTGCGCATGCGGGAGCTGCTCGAGACCATGATCTCGGAGCACTCGGGCAAGGACCGCGAGCAGGTCAGCCGCGACATCGAGCGCGACAAGATCCTGACCGCGGAGGCGGCGGTGGAGTACGGCCTCATCGACGCCGTGCTCGACTCGCGCAAGGCGGCGCTCCTCGTCTGAGGGCTCCCCGCCGACAACGGCGGGGACGGGCCCCCGTGTCGGACCGCGCAGCGGTCCGGCGCGGGGTACCGTCGCAGACGGCCCTCGGCGACCAGCCGATCGGCCCCGCGGCCCGGACGCCGCGACCGAACGACGCACCACCCGTCCGGGGCACACCGCCCCGGGCACGACCGGAGGATGATCACCCGTGGCACGCATCGGTGACGGAGGAGACCTGCTGAAGTGCTCCTTCTGCGGCAAGAGCCAGAAGCAGGTGCAGAAGCTGATCGCCGGTCCCGGCGTGTACATCTGCACGGAGTGCATCGAGCTGTGCAACGAGATCATCGAGGAGGAGCTCGGCGAGGGTGCCGAGGTCGGTCTCGACGAGCTGCCGAAGCCCCGTGAGATCTTCGAGTTCCTGAACTCGTACGTGATCGGGCAGGAGCAGGCGAAGAAGTCGCTCGCGGTGGCGGTCTACAACCACTACAAGCGGGTGCAGTCCACCGGCTCGGCCTCCGGGCGGCACAGCAAGGACGAGCAGGTCGAGGTCGCGAAGTCCAACATCCTCGTCGTGGGCCCGACCGGCTGCGGCAAGACCTACCTCGCGCAGACGCTCGCCCGCATGCTCAACGTGCCGTTCGCGATCGCCGACGCCACCGCGCTCACCGAGGCCGGCTACGTGGGCGAGGACGTCGAGAACATCCTGCTCAAGCTGATCCAGGCGGCGGACTACGACGTCAAGAAGGCCGAGACCGGGATCATCTACATCGACGAGATCGACAAGGTGGCCCGCAAGGCGGAGAACCCCTCGATCACGCGCGACGTCTCCGGCGAGGGCGTGCAGCAGGCGCTGCTGAAGATCCTCGAGGGCACGACCGCGTCGGTGCCCCCGCAGGGCGGGCGCAAGCACCCGCACCAGGAGTTCATCCAGATCGACACGACGAACATCCTGTTCGTCGTCGGCGGCGCCTTCGCCGGCCTCGAGCACATCATCGAGCAGCGGGTCGGCAAGAAGTCGCTGGGCTTCACCGCCGAGGTGCGCGGCGAGTCCGAGCGCGAGGCCGACGACCTGCTCGCGCAGGTGCGTCCGGAGGACCTGACGAAGTTCGGGCTCATCCCCGAGTTCATCGGTCGTCTCCCGCTCATCGCGAGCGTGAAGAAGCTCGACAACGACGCCCTGGTGCAGATCCTCACCGAGCCGAAGAACGCGCTGGTGAAGCAGTACCAGAAGCTCTTCGAGCTCGACGGCGTCGAGCTGGAGTTCACCGACGAGGCCGTGCAGGCCATCGCCGACAAGGCGCTGGAGCGCGGCACCGGCGCCCGTGGGCTGCGCGCCATCATCGAGGAGACCCTCCTCCACGCCATGTACGACGTGCCGTCGCGCGGCGACGTCGCCACGGTCGTCGTCACGGAGGAGTCGGTGCTCCACGACGTGCCGCCCACCCTGGTGCTGCGCGAGGCCGAGGCCAAGAAGAAGAAGTCCGCCTGAGCCGAGGGCGCGCCGCGCCCACCGGTCCGCCCCCCCCGGTACACCACGAAGCCCCGGCCCTCCGCGAGGAGGACCGGGGCTTCGTCGTGCGCGGTGCGCCGGGCGTCAGCCCGACATCATCCCTGGGGCTGCTCGTCCTCGACCGGCGCGAGCTCGGCCGCGACGGCGAGGTCGCCGGACTCGCTCGGGGTGAAGACCAGGTCCCCGGTGATCGCCCCGGCGGCCCGCAGGTCGGGGGCGGCGGCCTCGGCGGCGCGGACCTCGGCCTCGGGGCCCGTGACCTCGGCACGCGCCACGGCCGCCCGCATCTTGACCTTCGCCTGCGACTTGGCGCCCCGCACGCCCGCGAGGGCCCTGGCGACGGCGCGCAGCGTCGCGGGGGAGGCGGCGGCGGCGGAGCCCAGGTCGGCCTCGACGGGCCACGCGGCGTGGTGCACCGAGCCCTCCTGCCACCACGACCAGACCTCCTCGGTCACGTAGGGCAGGAACGGCGCGAGCAGGCGCAGCTGCACGTGCAGGGCGATGGCGAGCGTGGCGCGGGCCGACGCGGCGCCGGTGCCCTCGCCGTACGCCCGCTCCTTGACGAGCTCGAGGTAGTCGTCGCAGAACTCCCAGAAGGTCCGCTCGACGGTCTCGAGGGCCGTGGCGTAGTCGTACGCGGCGAAGGCGTCGGTCGCCCGGGCGAGGGTCTCGCGCAGCAGGCCGAGCATGGCGCAGTCGATCGGCTCGGAGACCTCGAAGCGGCTGAGCTCGGTGGCGCCGACGCTGCCGAGCACGAACTTCGACGCGTTGAGCACCTTCATCGCCAGCCGACGACCGACCTTCATCTGCGTCTCGTCGAAGGGCGAGTCGAGGCCCGGGCGGGCCATGGCGGCCCGCCAGCGCACGGCGTCCGCGCCGTACTTCTCGAGGATCTCGGTCGGGACGACGACGTTGCCCTTCGACTTCGACATCTTCTTGCGGTCGGGGTCGAGCACCCAGCCCGACAGCAGCGCGTGCGACCACGGCGCGACGCCCGACTCGTAGTGGGCGCGCACGACGCGCGAGAACAGCCAGGTGCGGATGATGTCGTGGCCCTGCGTGCACAGGTCCATCGGGAAGACGCGGGAGAACAGGTCGGGGTCGGACTCCCAGCCGCCGGCGATCTGCGGGGTGAGGGACGACGTCGCCCAGGTGTCCATGACGTCCGGGTCGCCGACGAAGCCGCCGGGCACGCCGCGCTGCGCCTCGTCGTACCCACGGGGGGCGTCGGTCGAGGGGTCGACCGGCAGCTCGGCCTCGCTGGCCACGATGGGGTGCTCGTAGTCGGGCTCGCCGTCGGCGTCGAGGGCGTACCAGACGGGGAACGGGATGCCGAAGAAGCGCTGGCGCGAGACGAGCCAGTCGCCGTTGAGGCCGCCGACCCAGTTGTCGTAGCGGTGCTTCATGTGGGTCGGCACCCACGTGATCTCCTCCGCGCGCGCCAGCAGGTCGCGGCGCAGGCCCGCGTCGCGGCCGCCGTTGCGGATGTACCACTGGCGGGTGGCCACGATCTCGAGCGGCTTGTCGCCCTTCTCGTAGAAGTTCGCCATGCGCTGGGTCGCCTTGGGCTCGCCGTCGAGCTCGCCGCTCTCGCGCAGCTTCGCGACGGTCGCCTCGCGGGCGGAGTGCACGGTCTTGCCGGCCAGGTCGTCGTACGCGGCGCGGGCGGCGTCCGTGGTCAGCCACTCGGGGGTCTCGCGCAGGAAGCGGCCGTCGCGTCCGATGACGGTGCGCACGGGCAGCTGCAGCTCGCGCCACCACTGCACGTCGGTGAGGTCGCCGAAGGTGCAGCACATCGCGATGCCGGCGCCCTTGTCGGGCTCGGCGGCGGGGTGCGCGAGCACGGGGATCTCGACGCCGAAGACCGGCGAGGTGACGGTGGTGCCGAACAGGTGGCGGTAGCGCTCGTCGTCGGGGTGCGCGATGAGGGCGACCGCGCTGACGACCAGCTCGGGGCGGGTGGTCTCGACGTGGAGGGGCTCGCCGGACGGCAGCCGGTAGGCGACGCGGTGGTAGGCGCCGGGGTACTCCCGCGCCTCCAGCTCGGCCTGCGCGACCGCGGTCTGGAAGGTGACGTCCCACAGCGTGGGCGCCTCCTGCAGGTAGGCCTCGCCGCGGGCCAGGTTCCGCAGGAACGCGCGCTGGCTGACGGTCTGCGCCGGCCGGCCGATCGTCGTGTACTGCTGCGACCAGTCGACCGAGAGGCCGAGGGTGCGCCACAGCGACTCGAAGACCTTCTCGTCCTCCTCGACCAGCGTCGAGCAGAGCTCGACGAAGTTCGGGCGGCTGACCGGCACCTGCTTCTTCGGGTCCGGCTTCTCCGGCGGCGTGAAGTCGGGGTCGTAGGGCAGCGAGGGGTCGCAGCGCACGCCGTAGTAGTTCTGCACGCGGCGCTCGGTGGGCAGGCCGTTGTCGTCCCAGCCCATCGGGTAGAAGACGGTCTTGCCCTGCATCCGCTGGTAGCGGGCCACGACGTCGGTGTGGGTGTAGGAGAAGACGTGCCCGACGTGCAGCGACCCCGAGACGGTCGGCGGGGGCGTGTCGATGGAGTACACGTCCTCGCGCGGGCGCGTGCGGTCGAAGGCGTAGGTGTCCTGCTCCTTCCACACCTGCGACCACTTGGCCTCGAGGCCCTCGAGTGCCGGCTTGTCCGGTACGACGACGGCCGGGGGCTCCGGCGTCGTCGGGGACTGCTCGGCGTTCTGGGTCTCGGTCATGGGCGGAATGCTACGGAAGGGCGGCGCGCCGGACGACGCCGCATCCGTGCTGGTCGCGTGGCGTGTCGTGCGGACGGGTGCGGCGCGTCGCCCGCCCGTGCGGTTCGTGGCCGCTGGCTACCGTCGGTGGAGCCAGAAGACGACACGACGGAAGGCACGTGGAATGACGAAGATCGCGATCATCTACTACTCCTCGACGGGCACGGTCGACGCGATGGCGCGCCGCGTGGCTGCGACGGCCGAGGCGGCCGGTCACGAGGTCCGCCTGCGCCACGTCGCGGAGCTCGCGCCCGAGGAGGCCATCCAGAGCCAGGAGGCGTGGGTCCAGCACCGTCGCGACGTCGCCGACGAGCCGGTGGCGACCCCCGACGACCTCGACTGGGCGGACGTGGCCCTGTTCGGCTCGCCGACCCGCTACGGGCACGTCACCAGCCAGCTCCAGGCCTACATCGACACCCTCGGCCCGCTGTGGGCCCAGGGCAAGCTCGCCGACAAGGTGTACGCCGGCTTCACCGCCAGCCAGACCAGGCACGGCGGCCAGGAGTCCACGCTGCTCAGCCTCTACACGAGCTTCTACCACTTCGGCGGCATCGTGGTGGCGCCCGGCTACACGGACCCGCTGAAGTTCACCGACGGCAACCCGTACGGCGTGGGCAAGGTGACCGGCGCGTCGACCGAGCTCGACGACGACGACCTCGCCGCCCTCGACCACCTGGTCAACCGCGCGGCCGCCATCTCCCGCCGGCTCGAGGCCGGCGGCAACGGCGCGAGCCGCGACGACGCGTGAGTCGGCGCGCGGGCGGGTCGCGCCTAGACTCGTCCGCGCGATGACTGACTCTGTTCCCGGGGACTCCCCGGCCGCCCGCCCCGCGAGGACCTACGCCGAGGTGGAGGACGCGCTGCTCTCCCGCTGGCCCGAGACGCGGCTGGAGCCCTCGCTCGACCGCATCCGCGCCTTCACCGAGCTGCTGGGCGACCCCCAGCACGCCTACCGCGTGGTGCACCTGACGGGCACCAACGGCAAGACCACCACCTCCCGGATGGTCGACTCCCTGCTGCGTGCGCTCGACCTGCGCACCGGGCGCTTCACCAGCCCCCACGTCGAGCGGATGACCGAGCGCATCAGCATCGACGGCGCGCAGCTCGACGACGAGGCGTTCGTGCGGGCCTTCAACGACGTCGCGGCCTTCACCCACCTCGTCGACGCCGACCAGCCCCACCCGCTCTCCTTCTTCGAGACGGTCGTGGGGATGGCCTTCGCCGCGTTCGCCGACGCGCCCGTCGACGTCGCGGTCGTCGAGGTCGGCATGGGCGGTTCCTGGGACGCCACGAACGTCGCCGACGGCGACGTCGCCGTCGTGCTCCCCGTGTCGCTCGACCACGCGGCGTACCTGGGGGGCACGACCACCGCCATCGCCGAGGAGAAGGCCGGCATCATCAAGCCCGGCTCCGTCGTCGTGCTCGCCGCCCAGGAGCAGGACGTCGCCGAGGTGCTCCTGGCCCGCGCGCTCGAGGTGGGCGCCCGCGTCGTCGCGGAGGGCGTGGACTTCGGTGTCGTCGACCGGGCCCCCGCCGTCGGCGGCCAGGTCGTCACGCTGCGGGGGGCGAACGCGACGTACTCCGAGCTGTTCCTGCCCCTGTACGGCGCGCACCAGGCCCAGAACGCGGCCGTCGCGCTGGCGGCGGTCGAGGCGCTCGTGGGCGACCGCCCGCTCGACGACGAGGTGGTCCGCGCGGCGTTCGCCGACGTCAGCTCGCCCGGCCGGCTGGAGATCATCCGCCGCAGCCCCACCATCGTGCTCGACGCGGCCCACAACCCCGCGGGTGCCGAGGCCACGGCCGCGGCGCTGGAGGACTCGTTCACGTTCTCCCCGCTCGTCGGCGTGCTCGCCGTCATGGCCGACAAGGACCTGGAGGGGCTGCTCGCCGCCTTCGAGCCGCACCTGGCGCACGTGGTGTGCACCCGCAACTCGACCCCCCGCTCGCTCGACCCCGAGGCGCTGGCCACGGAGGCGCGGGCCGTGTTCGGCGAGGACCGCGTGACCGTGGCCGACACCCTGGCCGACGCCATCGACCAGGCCGCCGCGCTCGCCGAGGCGGGCGAGGGCGGGGCGTCCATCGGGTCCGGCGCGGTGCTCGTCACCGGCTCGGTCGTGACGGTCGGCGAGGCGCGGGTGCTGCTCGGCGGCCCCAGGTGAGCGCGACGCCGGAGGAGGGCCCCCGCCTCGTGCCCGCCGGGGCCCCCGACGACCCGGAGCGCGGCAAGTCGCCGCGTCGCGGCATGTGCGCGGCCGTCCTGTTCCTCGAGGCCATCGCCCTCGCGCTGACCGTGCCGGTGATCATCCGCTTCACCGACGTCGACCCCGGCGTCGCGGCCGCGCTCGGCGGCGGCCTCGCGCTGGCGTGCCTCCTCGTGAGCGGCCTGCTGCGGCGCCCGTGGGGCTACGCCGTCGGGTGGGCGCTGCAGGTCGGCGCCGTCGGCCTCGCGGTGCTCGTGCCGGCCATGCTCTTCCTCGGCGGGTTGTTCGCGGGCCTGTGGGCGACGGCCGACCTGCTCGGTCGCAAGATCGACCGCGAGCGCGCGGCCGCCTGGCAGCAGTACGACGCGGCCGACGGCGCCTGAGCACCCGTGGCGCGCCCTCGCTAGGGTGAGCGCCATGACGCAGCGCACCCTGGTCCTCCTCAAGCCCGACGCCGTGCGCCGGGGCCTGGTCGGGGAGATCCTCTCCCGCTTCGAGGCGAAGGGCCTCGCGATCGTCGCCCTGGAGCTCCGCACCATCGACGCCGAGCAGGCGGACGCCCACTACGCCGAGCACGTCGAGCGCGACTTCTACCCGCCGCTGCGCACGTTCGTCACGAGCGGGCCGATGCTCGCCGCGGTGCTCGAGGGCGACGAGGCCATCGAGGTCGTGCGCGCGCTCAACGGCGCCACCGACGGCCGCAAGGCCGCGCCGGGCACCATCCGCGGCGACCTGTCGCTGTCCAACCGCGAGAACCTCGTGCACGGCTCCGACAGCCCCGAGTCGGCCGAGCGCGAGATCGCGCTCTGGTTCCCCGCGCTCGCCGACTGACCCACCCGCACACCACCTCCCCGCGCGTTTGACCCCGGTCACACGGGGGGACCCCTACGGGCGGGTGCTCGCCGGGCGCGGGCGCTCCTTCTTCTCGAGGGGGATGCGATGGCAGTGGTGAACGGACCGGAGCGGCTGGCGCCGCTCGCGCAGGAGTGGCGGGCGCAGGCCGACCGCCAGCTGGTCGCGTCGGGCACGGTGCAGGGAGCGCCCGCGGGCGGCTTCACCCCGGCGCTGCAGGGACAGGCCGCGGCGTGCGCCGAGGCGCTGGCCGCCGCGCTCGTCCGGCTCGCCTCGCGCGCCCGGGTCCAGGCCGACGGCCTCGACGCCTTCAGCGACGACCTCGTCGGCACCGACGCGGGGGAGGGCTCGCGGTACGGCGACGCCCCCGGCGGCGGCAGCCCGTCGGTGCCACCACCCCCGCCCTCCGGTGGCGCCCCTTCCGGTGGCGCCCCTTCCGGTGGCGCCCCTTCCGGTGGCGCCCCGTCGGGTGAGGGCCGTGCGGCCTTCGCGTCCCGTCTCGAGTGGGAGCCGGCGACCGCCAGCGGTGAGCGCCTCGAGTGGGAGCCGGCCACCGCCAGCGGTGAGCGCCTCGAGTGGGAGCCGGCCACCCCGAGCGCTGAGCGCCTCGAGTGGGAGCCCGCCACGGCGAGCGCCGAGCCGCTGGAGGAGGAGCGATGAGCATCGTCCTGCCGACGCCCGTCGAGGTCCCCGTCCTGCACGCCGAGCCGACGTCGGTCGCGACGTACGGCGAGCAGCACCTCGCCGCCACCGCGGAGCCCGACGGCCTGGCCGACTTCGCCCGCGGGGGAGCCCGGGTCGACGACTGGCAGGGTCGCGGCTCGGAGGCGTACCACGACGCGAACGGGCCGATCGCGGCTCAGGCCGCGACGCTGGCCGCGGCCCTGCGCCGGCTGGGCGAGGAGGCAACGACGCACGGCGCCCGCCTCGAGCGGCTGCGCAGCGCCCGGGACGAGCTGGTCGCCCGCCGTGAGGGCCTGCTGGCCCGCCAGGCCGACCTGCTCGCGACCTCGCCCCTGCTGCTGCCCACCCTGCTGCCCGTCGTAGAGGCGTACCGCGGCGACGTCGAGGCGTTCGACGCCGGGGTGCAGGGCTGGTGGGAGGAGGTGTACGCCGAGGAGCGGCGGATGGCGCAGGTGCTCGACGGGGTCCTCACCGACGTGCCCGACGGCCCCGTCGGCCCGACGGGGCCCACCGGCCCGGGTGGCCCGGGTGGCCCGGGTGGCCCGGGTGGCCCGGGTGATGGCCCGCGCCGACCCGGCCGCACCGACGACGACGAGCCGCGCTGGCCGGGGCCCCCGCTCCGCCCGTCCGACCCCGGGCCCGGCGACCGGGGCCCGCTGCCCTGGGACCCGTCGCCCGAGGTGCCGCCCGCGCCCCAGCCGCTGCCGTGGGACGACACGAGGCCCGAGGTGCCGCCCGCCGAGCCCCTGCCCTGGCGGGGCGAGCCCGGTCGCGCCGTCCCCCTCGCGGACGGGGGCCGGTCGTGACGATTGACGTCTCCTACCTCGAGGTCGCGAGCCGTTCCCGCGACTGGGACCAGCAGGCGGTCGACCTCCGGGCCGCCGGCGGCCAGGTCGACGGGGTGGGCGGTGCGACCGCCGCGTTCACCCCGGCCGTCCGGGGTGCCGTGTCGACCTTCTGCACCGCCTGGACCCGGCACGTCGAGGAGCTCGCCGCCGGCGCCGAGGAGCGCGCCGACGGCATGCGCGACGCGATCCGGGACTACCTCGAGTCCGACGAGGCCACGACCTTCCTCTTCGACCCCGCGGCGATGGTGCTGCGGGGCGCCCTCGAGGAGCGCCGATGACCACCATCGTCCTGCCGCCGCTGCCGCGCACCGTGCCGACCCTCGACGCCGACCCCGACGGGGTCGCCGCCCAGGCGGTCGAGCTGCTCGCCGCCTCGGCCCAGGTGGACGACGTCGGCTCCTTCGCCGCCGGCGAGGCCCGGGTCGACGGGTGGCAGGGGACGACGGCGGCGTCGTACCACGCGGGCCTCCCGCCGTACGGCCGGCAGGCGGACGCGATGAGCCTCGCCCTGCGGCACGTCGGCCGCCGCACCGACGAGCACGCCGACGTGCTGCGCGACCTGGAGGTGCGCCGTACCGCGGCCGAGGCCGAGCGCGCCGAGCTCGTCGCCAAGATCCGGGACCTCTCCGAGCGGGTGAACGCCCTCCTGGTCCGCACCCGCGGCGTCGAGCTCACCCCGGAGGCCGCCGACGCGGCGGAGGCGGCCGCGGTCGCGCTCGCCGAGGAGGCGGGGCGGCTGACCCGGTGGGTCCAGGTCTTCGACCTGGGGATCGACACCTGGCACCGCGACCTCCACGCCGAGGAGGCCGCCTACACCGCCGAGCTCGCCCGGGTGCAGGACCTCGAGCAGGTCGACCGGCTGTACGGCGGGGTCGAGGACCCTGCGGACGCCGCGCTCGCGAGCATGCCGCCGCCCGGGTCGGACCCCGAGGAGGTCGCCGACTGGTGGGCCGGGCTCAGCACGGCCGAGCAGCAGGCGATCCTCGCCGCCTCGCCCGGCTCGGTGGGCAACCTCGACGGCGTGCCGCCGTCGGTCCGCGACGAGGCCAACCGGCTGCGCCTGACCCGCGACCTCGCGGCGCTGCGCGAGCTCGACGACGACCAGCTCACCGACACGGAGCGCGCGATGCTCCGCAACGCCGAGGCCGCCGAGTCGGCGCTGGCCGACGAACGCACCGACCCGGTCACGGGCGACCCCGTGCCGGCGTCGCTGCTCGTCTACGACCCCACGGCCTTCGACGGCGACGGCGCGGCGGCCGTGGCGTACGGCGACCTCGCGACCGCCGACCACACCGGCGTCGTCGTGCCGGGCATCACCAACACGGGCGCGAGCATCGACGGGTTCCACGACGACGCCTGGGCGCTCTACGAGTCCACCCGGGGCGCCGTCGGCGCCGACGAGAGCGTCGCGACGGTGGCGTGGATCGGGTACGACGCCCCGTCCGACTCCGACATGGTGAACGTGCGGGACGAGGGTGCCGCCGCCCGGGGCGCGGAGCGCCTGGCCTCGACCATCGACGGCCTGCGCGCCACCTACACCGGGCCGGGCGAGACCCACCTGACGACGATCGGCCACTCCTACGGGTCGACGACCGTCGGCATCGCCGCCGAGGACCACCACATCGACACCGACGAGCTCGTCTTCCTCGGCAGCCCCGGCGACGGGGGCGACGACCACGACGCGGGGGACTACGTGAACACCGACCGCGAGAACGTGTGGGCCGGCAAGGACAGCCGGGACCCGGTCGCCGTGCTGGGGGAGGGGGGCGCCAGCCTGCCGTTCCAGCTCGGCCCCTTCGGGCTCGGGCCGCCGGGGCTCGGCATCCTGCCGAACGTCGACCCCCTGGACGTGCTGCCCAACCCCACCAACCCGCTCGGCCCGCTGCAGCAGGGCCCGGTCGACCAGTTCATCGACAAGATCAACCCCATCGACGACCTCTGGGAGGACCACGACCCGCGCGACGACCTGCCCGGCCTCTACCCCGACTCCGAGGGCCAGCTCGGCACCGACCCCACGAGCGAGGCGTTCGGGGCGCAGCGCTTCGGCGCCGAGCGCTCCGAGGGCAGCTCCAACCCGCTCGACCACCACACGTCGTACTTCGACGAGGGGTCCGAGTCGCTCGACAACCTGGGGCTCATCACGGGCGGGCGCGGCGACGACGTGGAGCGGGTGCCGCACTCCGACACCGGCTGGCTCGGCGACGCCTTCGACCCGGAGCTGTTCCGGTGAGGGTCGTGGCGCCGGGCACCCCCACCGGCGACCTGTTCTGGGACCTCGTGCGCCGCCGCCACCCGACCATGGACGTGGTGCTGCGCCCCCGGGCCGCCGGCCCCGCCGGCCCCGCCGGGCCTGCCGACCCCGCTGAGGGCCAGCAGGCCGACCGCCCGGAGGCCGGGGCCGACCTGCTCGACGCCGCGGCGGTGGCCGAGGAGCGCGAGCGCACCGCGCTCGACGTCCCGCGGCTCCTGGAGGCGGCGGGCCTCGGTGTGCTGCTGCCGGACGAGCCGGCGCTGCGGCTGCTCGCGGGTGGCCGGGCGGACGCGGTGCGCTGGCACGCCCGGGTGGCCCGCACGGTGCCGGCCGGGGAGGCCGCGTCCGCGGCCGAGCGGCTCGAGGAGCTGCTGGCGGGCCGGGGGTCGCAGGTACGCCGCACGGAGGGCTCCGCGCTGGTCGTGCTGCACGCCGACGGTGCGGCGGGGCGGTGCCGCGCGTCGTACGCCCCCGGGACGCAGCTGTGGGTGCTCGAGCGGTGGAGCCCGCCCCTGCGGGTCGGCGCCGAGCAGGCCCGCGCCCTGCGCCGGGAGGCCGCCCGAGCCTTGCCGTGAGGTGTGATCGCGGTCACAATCGCGACACGGTCGCCCGCCGGCGGCGGCCACGCCGGAGGGACACCCGTTGAGCACCACCGCCGCACCCGGGGACACGACCCCGACCGCCTCGACCGCCTCGAGCACCTCGAGCACCTCGCGCACCTCGACCGCCCCGATCCCCGTGCTCGGCGACCCGGCGGACGCGCCGGCGCCGGTGCTGGTCGACGACCGGCTCGCCTGGTGGGCCGAGCACACGCCGGACGCCCCGGCGATGACCTACCGCGAGCGCACCTGGACGTGGGCGGAGTGGGACGAGCGGGTCCGGCGGCTCGCCGGCGCGCTGTCGGCCGCGGGCATCGGGCGCGGCGACGTCGTCTCGTTCCTCGACAAGAACCACCCGGCCTGCGTGGAGCTGTCCCTGGCGGCGGCGTCGCTGGGCGCGGCCAACGCCATCGTCAACTGGCGCAGCGCGGGCGACGAGGTCGACTACGCGGTCAACGACTCGGGCGCCCGCCTCCTGGTCGTCGGCGAGGAGCTGCTGCCCACCATCGCCTCCATCCGCGACCGGCTGACGGCGGTCGAGCAGATCGTGGTCGTCACGCCCGACGGGGTGCTGGCGTCGGGCGAGCCGGACGAGTACGAGGCGTGGCTCGCCGCGGCGACCCCGCGGCCCCGCGACCCCGCCGTCCAGCCCGACGACACCTGCCTGGTCATGTACTCCTCGGGCACCACGGGCCGGCCGAAGGGCGTCATGCTGACGCACCGCAACATGGTCAGCCACACGGTCAACGGCCACGACGGCTGGACCTTCGAGCCCGACGACGTGTCGCTGGTGGCGATGCCGCTCTTCCACGTGGGCGGCTCGTCGTACGTGCTGTTCGGCATCCACGACGGCATCCGGTCGATCATGACGCGCGAGCCCGACGGGGCCTCGCTGGCCGGCGCGATCATGGCCGGCGCCAACAAGACGTTCCTCGTGCCGGCGGTGCTCGCCCAGGTGCTGCAGTCCGGGCCCGACGCGATCAAGCTGTTCTCCGCCCTCACGGGCTACACGTACGGCGCGGCCCCGATGCCGCCGCCGCTCCTGCGCGCGGCGATGGAGGCGTGGCCCGCCACCGACTTCATCCAGGTCTACGGCCTCACCGAGGTGGCGGGCGTCGCCACGCACCTGATGCCGGAGCACCACCGCGACGCCGAGCACCCCGAGCGGCTCGTCTCGGCCGGTGTCCCGCTGCCCGAGATGGAGGTGCGGGTGGTCGACCCGGCGACCCTGGAGGACGTCGGGGTCGGGGAGAACGGCGAGATCTGGCTGCGCGGCCCGCAGGTGATGAAGGGCTACCTCGGCAGGCCGGAGGAGACCGCGAAGGTCATCACGGCCGACGGCTGGTTCCGCTCCGGCGACGTGGGCCGCCTGGACGCCGACGGCTTCCTCTACGTGCACGACCGCATCAAGGACATGATCATCTCGGGCGGGGAGAACATCTACAGCCCGGAGGTCGAGCGGGTGCTGGCCGAGCACCCGGCGGTGCTCGAGTGCGCCGTCATCGGGGTGCCCGACGACCGCTGGGGCGAGACGGTCAAGGCCGTGGTCGCACTGAGGCCGGGCACGGAGGCGACGGAGCAGGAGATCGTCGACTTCTGCCGCGAGCGGCTCGCGCACTTCAAGTGCCCCCGAAGCGTCGACGTCCTCCCGGCCCTGCCGCGCAACCCCACGGGCAAGATCCTCAAGAAGGACCTGCGGGCGCCGTACTGGGACGGGCGGACCTCGACGATCGTGTGAGGCCGGGGGCACCGGCCGTTCACCCGGCACAGGGACAATGCCCGGGTGAGCGACCTCCTCCACGACCCGCTGCGGCGGGCCCACCTCGCACCCGCGCCCCGCACCCTGGTCGACGTCTTCCGCGACACCGCGGCCCAGGCGGCCGAGGAGCCGGCCGTCGACGCCGGGGCGGGGGTGCTGACCTACGCCGAGCTCGAGGAGGCGGCCGACGGGCTCGCCGAGGAGCTCGCGGGGCTGGGCATCGGGCCCGGCGACAAGGTCGGCATCCGCGTCACGTCGGGCACCACGGACCTGTACGTCGCGATCCTCGGCGTGCTGCTGGCCGGGGCCGCCTACGTGCCGGTCGACGCGGACGACCCCGAGGAGCGCGCCCGCCTCGTGTTCGGCGAGGCCCGGGTCGCGGCCGTCGTCGGCGACGACCTCGTGGTCGACGTGCGACGCGACGCCCCGCCGCGCGAGCGCGAGGAGCCGACGCCCGACGACGACGCCTGGGTGATCTTCACGTCGGGCTCGACCGGCACGCCGAAGGGTGTCGCCGTCACCCACCGCAACGCCGCCGCGTTCGTCGACGCCGAGGCCCGGATGTTCCTCACCGCCGCCCCCCTGGGCGTCGGCGACCGCGTGATGGCCGGGCTCTCCGTCGCGTTCGACGCCAGCTGCGAGGAGATGTGGCTCGCGTGGCGGTACGGCGGGTGCCTCGTCCCCGCGCCCCGCGCGCTCGTGCGCTCCGGCGTCGACGTCGGCCCGTGGCTGGTCGCGAACCGCGTCACGGTCGTCTCGACGGTGCCGACGCTGGTCGCGCTGTGGCCGGCGGAGGCGCTCGAGCGCGTCCGCCTGCTCATCATGGGCGGCGAGGCCTGCCCGCCCGAGCTGGCCGCCCGCCTCGTGCGCGAGGGCCGCGAGGTGTGGAACACCTACGGACCCACCGAGGCGACCGTCGTGGCCTGCGGCTGCGAGCTCACCGGTGAGGCGCCGGTGCGCATCGGCCTGCCCCTCGACGGGTGGGACCTCGCGGTCGTCGACCCGGCGACCGGGGAGCCCGTCGCCGAGGGCGAGCAGGGCGAGCTGATCATCGGCGGCGTCGGCCTGGCCCGCTACCTCGACCCGGAGAAGGACGCCGAGAAGTACGCCCCCATGCCCACCCTCGGGTGGGAGCGCGCCTACCGCTCGGGCGACGTCGTGGTCAACGACCCCGCCGGCCTGCTCTTCGCCGGGCGCGCGGACGACCAGGTGAAGCTGGGCGGGCGGCGCATCGAGCTCGGCGAGGTCGACTCGGCGCTGCTGGCCCTGCCCGGTGTGCACGGCGCGGCGGCCGCGGTCCGTCGGACGGCGGCGGGCAACCAGCTGCTCGTCGGCTACGTCGCCGTCGACCCCTCCTTCGACCTGCCGTCCGCGCTCGACCGGCTGCGCGCCGCCATGCCCGCCGCGCTCGTGCCGCGGCTCGCCGTCGTCGACACCCTCCCCACCCGCACGTCGGGCAAGGTCGACCGCGACGCCCTGCCCTGGCCGCTGCCGGGGGCGGCCGGGGGAGCCGGGGCGGGCGCGGACCTCTCCGACACCGAGTCGTGGATCGCCCAGCTGTGGCTCGACGTGCTCGGCGCCGAGGTCACCGCCCCGACCGACGACTTCTTCGACCTCGGCGGCGGCAGCCTCACCGCCGCGCAGATCGTCTCCCGCCTGCGGACCCGGTTCCCCGAGGTCACGGTCGGCGACGTCTACGAGCGCCCGACGGTCGGCGTCCTCGCCGCCCACCTCGACACCCTCGCCGGCCCGTCCGCGACCACGACCGACCGCGCGGTGCGACCCATCCCCGCGAAGAGCCAGCGGGGCCAGGTGCTCGGCACCCTGCTCGCCCGCGCCGTCGGCGGGCTGCGGTGGGTGGCGTGGGCCATGATCGGCTCCACCGTGCTCGCCGAGGTCGCCGACCTGCGGTGGCTGCCGTCGTACCCCTGGTGGGTGCTGGTGCTCGTCTGGCTCGCGGCCCTCACGCCGCCCGGGCGGATGCTGCTGTCGGCCGGGCAGGCGCGCCTGCTGCTGCGGGGCGTCGAGCCGGGCACCTACCCGCGCGGCGGCAAGGTCCACCTGCGCATCTGGCTGGCGGACCGGCTGGCCGACGAGATCGGGGCGACGGCGCTGGCCGGGGCCCCGCTGATGACCTGGTACGCCCGGCTGCTGGGCGCCGACGTCGGCCGCGACGTCGACCTGCACTCGCTGCCGGGCATCACCGGCATGCTGCGCCTGGGCCGCGGTGCCTCCGTCGAGCCGGAGGTCGACCTGTCGGGCTGGTGGATCGACGGCGACGTGGTGCACGTCGGCCGCATCGAGGTCGGCCCCCGCGCCCGCGTCGGCGCCCGCTCCACCCTGTGCCCCGGCGCGAGCGTCGGGGCCGACGCCGAGGTCGCCGCCGGGTCCGCCGTCTTCGGTGCGGTGCCCGCGGGGGAGTTCTGGGCCGGTTCGCCCGCCCGGCGCCGCCGCAAGGCCGCGCGGGGCCCGTGGCAGGACCGGCCGGCGCGCTCGCGGGCCTGGGTGGCGGCGTACGCCGTCAGCGCCGCCGTGGTCGGCACGCTGCCGGCCGTCGCGGTGCTCGTCGGGCTGCTCGTCGCGCTGCCGGGGATCGGCGACGTCGACGGGTACGGCGGACTGCTCGCCCACCTGCTGTGGCGCGTGCCCCTGGGGGTGCTGGCGGGCCTGCTCGTCCTCGCCGCGCTCGTCTGGGTCGTCGTGCGCGTCTGCGCGCTCGGCGTGCGCACCGGCGTCCACCCCGTGCGCAGCGGGCCGGCGCTCGCGGTCTGGACGACGATGCGGGTGCTCGACGAGGCCCGCACGTGGCTGTTCGGCCTCTACTCCTCGTCGCTGACGCCGTGGTGGCTGCGGGCGCTCGGCGCGCGCATCGGCCGGGGCGTCGAGGCCTCGACGGTGCTGATGATCCCGTCGCTGACGCAGGTCAACGAGCACGCGTTCCTCGCCGACGACACCCTCATCGGGGGCTACGAGCTGGGCGGCGGCTGGCTGCGTGCCGAGCGGGTCAAGATCGGCAAGCGCGCCTTCGTCGGCAACTCCGGCATGGCCGCCCCGGGCCGCAAGGTCCCCAAGGCCTCGCTCGTCGCCGTCCTGTCCGCCGCGCCGCGCCGCAAGACGGCCCGCTCGGGCGCCTCGTGGCTGGGCAGCCCGCCGGCCCCGCTGCGCCGTACCGCGGCGGAGGGCGACGCCAGCCGCACCTACGCCCCGCCGCGGCGCCTCCACGTCTTCCGGGCCCTCGTCGAGCTGTGCCGCCTCGTGCCCGTGATGGTCTCGGTCGCCCTCACCGTCGGCGTGGTCGTCGCCCTCGGGGCGGTGCTCGACACCGGCCACCCCGTCGCCGGCGTGGCCCTCGCCGTGCTGCTCGTCGGCCCGGTGCTCGCCGTGGGCGGTCTCGTCGCGGCGGTGGTCGCGACGGGCGCCAAGTGGCTGCTCGTCGGCCGGATGCGCCCCGGCAACCACCCGCTGTGGAGCTCGTTCGTGTGGCGCAACGAGCTCGCCGACACGTTCGTGGAGTCCCTCGCCGTGCCGTGGTTCGCGCGCACCGTGACGGGCACGCCGCTGCTCAACCTGTGGTTCCGCTCGATGGGCGCCCACATCGGTCGCGGCGTGTGGTGCGACACCCACTGGCTGCCCGAGGCGGACCTCGTCCACCTGCACGACGGGGCGACCGTCAACGCCGGCACCGTCGTGCAGACCCACCTCTTCCACGACCGCGTGCTGACCATGGACCGCGTGGTGCTGCACCGGGGCGCGACCCTGGGGCCGAACAGCGTGATCCTGCCCGCGGCCGAGCTGGGCCGCCACGCTACGGTCGGTCCCGTGTCACTGGTCATGCGTGGTGAGTCCGTCCCCGGCGGGACCGTCTGGATCGGCAACCCGATCGGCCCCTGGGCCGAGCCGCCGGCCCCGAGCGCGGGCGGCGTGCCCGAGCCGGCCGCGGTGAGCGCGTGAGCAGCCTGCCCAGCGCCGACGACTACCTGCCCGGCCACGGCGACCGGTCCTGGGGCGCGCGGTCCTACGCGCTCGACCTGACCTACGGCCTCGAGGGCAACCGGCTCGACGGCGAGGCGCGCATCGAGGTCGAGGTGCTCGAGCCCACCGACCGGCTCGTGCTCGACCTCGCCGGCCTCGACGTCGCCAAGGTCAGCGTCGACGGCCGTCCGCCCGCGAAGTTCAGCACCCGGCGCGACCGGCTCGTGGTGAAGCTGCGCGACGACGTCGAGGCGGGCGCGACGCTCACCCTCGTCGTCAAGTACGGCGGCCGCCCGAAGCCCCTCGTCGAGAAGCACCACGGCGACGCCGGGTGGGAGGAGCTCACCGACGGCGTCATCGTCGCGGGCCAGCCCCACGGCGCCCCGACCTGGTTCCCCTGCAACGACCGGCCGGACGACAAGGCCACCTACCGCATCACCGTCACCACCGCCGCCGGCTACACGGTCGTGTCCAACGGCCTGCTGGTGGAGCGGCGCCGTCGGGGGAGCGGGGAGTCCTGGACCTACGAGATGGACGCGCCGATGGCCACCTACCTCGCCACCGTCCAGATCGGGCGCTACGACATCGTCGAGCACGACGCCCCCGTCCCGCTGGTCTCCGCCGTGCCCCAGGGCACGGCCCGCGAGCGCAGCGCGGCGTACGACGCGGGCTTCGGCCGCCAGGCCGACATGGTCCGCGCGTTCGAGGGGTGGTTCGGGCCCTACCCGTTCGCCTCCTACGCCGCGGTGGTGACCGGGGACGACCTGGAGATCCCGCTCGAGAGCCAGAGCCTGTCGACGTTCGGCAAGAACTTCGTCTCCGAGGACTGGGACCAGGTGCGCCTCGTCGCCCACGAGCTGGCCCACCAGTGGTTCGGCAACGCCGTGACGCTCGCCCGCTGGCGCGACATCTGGCTCCACGAGGGCTTCGCCTGCTACAGCGAGTGGCTGTGGTCGGAGGAGTCGGGCCACGAGAGCGCCACGTGGTGGGCCGAGCACCACCACGCCCGGCTGGCCGAGCAGGACCAGGACCTCGTGCTCGCCGACCCGGGGCCGGAGCTCATGTTCGACGACCGCGTCTACAAGCGCGGCGCCCTGGCGCTGCACGTGCTGCGCGGCGCGGTGGGGGACGAGGCGTTCTTCGCGCTGCTGCGCTCCTGGGTCGCCGAGCACCGGGGCGGCTCCGTCACGACGGAGGACTTCCTCGCCCACGCGTCCGCCTCGACGGGGGCCGACGTCGGCGTCCTGCTCTACGCCTGGCTCACCGAGGCGGAGCTCCCGGCCCTGCCGGCCCCGCCGGTCTGAGCCCGCCCCGCCCCGCCGGCCCGCAGGCGCTCCGCCGTACCCCCTCGGGAACGGCGGACGCCGTGCGGTGACGGGCCGTGGCCCGCCCCCGCACGGCGTCCGTGGGGTGCTGGTGGTGCCGGAGCCTCAGGCCCAGCGCTCGTGGCGCGGGGTGAAGGTGAGACCGCGGTCGCCCGTGTAGACCTGCTTCGGGCGGGCGATCTTCTGCTCCTTGTCCTGCACGAGCTCGTCCCACTGCGCGAGCCAGCCCGGGGTGCGGCCGATCGCGAAGAGGACCGTGAACATCTCCGGCGGGAACTGCAGCGCCTCGTAGATGAGGCCCGAGTAGAAGTCCACGTTGGGGTAGAGCTTGCGCTTGACGAAGTACTCGTCCTCGAGCGCGATCTTCTCCAGCTCGAGCGCGATCTCCAGGAGCGGGTTGACCCCGGTGACCTCGAAGACGTCGTCGGCGGCCTTCTTGATGATCCGGGCGCGCGGGTCGTAGTTCTTGTAGACCCGGTGGCCGAAGCCCATGAGGCGCTCGTTGCCGTTCTTCACGCCCTCGATGAACGCCGGGATGTTCTCCTTGCTGCCGATGCGCTTGAGCATCCGCAGCACCGCCTCGTTGGCGCCGCCGTGCAGCGGGCCGAAGAGCGCACCGATGCCGGAGGCCACGGCCGAGTACGGGTCGACCTGCGAGCTGCCGACGGAGCGGACCGCGTTCGTCGAGCAGTTCTGCTCGTGGTCGGCGTGGAGGATGAACAGCACGTCGAGGGCCTTCACCAGGCGCTCGTCCGGCTCGTACTTCACCTCGCTCATCTTGAAGAGCATCGAGAGGAAGTTGGCCGTGTAGGACAGGTCGTTGTCCGGGTAGACGTACGGCTTGCCCTGCGCGTGCCGGAACGACCAGGCGCCCAGCGTCGGCATCTTGGCGATCATGCGGACCATCTGCATGTGCCGGTTCGCCGGGTCCGCGATGTCGCGCGCGGCGGGGTAGAACGTCGAGAGGGCCCCCACCGACGACATCAGCATCCCCATGGGGTGCGCGTCGTAGCGGAAGCCCTGCATCAGCGACTTGACGTTCTCGTGGACGAACGTGTGGAACGTGATCTCGTGCTCCCACGCGTCGTACTGCTCCTTGGTGGGCAGCTCGCCGTGGATGAGCAGGTAGGCGACCTCGAGGAACGTCGAGCTCTCGGCCAGCTGCTCGATGGGGTAGCCCCGGTACTCGAGGATGCCCTTGTCGCCGTCGATGTAGGTCACCGCGCTGCGGCACGAGGCGGTGTTGGTGAACCCGGGGTCGTAGACCGCCAGGCCGGGCTGCTCGTCGTCGGTCTTGATCTTGCCCAGGTCGGCGGCGCGGATGGTGCCGTCGACGATGGGGACGTCGTACTCCTGACCCGTGCGGTTGTCACGGATGGTCAGGGAGGCGCCCGCAGTTCCTGCGTCGGTCACGTCGACTCCTCGTCGGGTCGGGCGGGCGCGCCCGGGGGTGCACCCTGCCGGATGGGATCGTCGCCTAACCTAGCCCTCGTTCCCCACGCCCGTCGGGGTGGGTCGGCTACCGACCGGTACGACGGAGGGTCGCGGTCGTTTTGACCCCCTCCCGCGGGGCTGCGTATTCTTGTCGGTCGCGTCCCCTGCCGCGTCGAGGTCGCCCGGATCCGTCCGGGAACGACGACCCCGGTGCAGATCCGGACGGCCCACCTGCGTGGGTCGAGCCGGGCCGTGTTCGTCAGAGGACGTGGTTCCACCCACCCGGCAGGGACGTCCTGCCGGGGACCGACGAACGAGAAGAAGGCTCATCGTGCGTACGTACGCCCCGAAGCCCGCTGACATCCAGCGTGAGTGGCACGTCATCGACGCGACCGACGTGGTCCTCGGCCGCCTCGCCGTCCAGACGGCCAACCTCCTGCGCGGCAAGCACAAGCCGCAGTTCGCCCCCAATGCCGACACGGGCGACTTCGTCGTCATCGTGAACGCGGAGAAGGTCGCGCTGTCCGGCAACAAGAAGACGACGAAGGTCGCCTACCGTCACTCGGGCTACCCGGGTGGCCTCACGGCCACCCCCATCGGTGAGCTCCTGGAGAAGGACGCGCGCAAGGCGATCGAGAACGCGGTGTGGGGCATGCTCCCCAAGAACCGCCTCGGCCGGCAGCAGCTGAAGAAGCTCAAGGTCTACTCCGGCCCCGAGCACCCGCACAGCGCCCAGCAGGCCAAGCCCTTCGAGATCACCCAGATCTCGCAGTGACGCTGGCCTCCACCGACACCGCCATCGCGCACCCCCGTACTTCCCAGGATCAGTGAGGAACACCGTGAGCACTTCCGAGACCGAGGTCGAGGAGACCTTCGAGGTCAACGAGCAGGGCATCGCCTACAGCAGCGAGAGCGCCCCCAGCGCCGACGCTCCCGAGCGCATCGCCACGATCGCCCCGGCGGCGGCCACCGGCCGACGCAAGCAGGCCGTCGCGCGCGTCCGCATCGTGCCGGGCACCGGCGTCTGGACGATCAACGGCCGCACGCTCGACTCGTACTTCCCGAACAAGCTGCACCAGCAGGTCGTGAACGAGCCGTTCGCGACGATCCAGCTCGAGGGCCGCTTCGACGTCATCGCCCGCATCCACGGCGGCGGCATCACCGGTCAGGCCGGCGCCCTGCGCCTCGGCGTGGCCCGCGCCCTCAACGCGGTCGACGTCGACGCCAACCGCGCCTCGCTGAAGAAGGCCGGTCTGCTGCGTCGCGACGCGCGCGTCATCGAGCGCAAGAAGGCCGGTCTCAAGAAGGCCCGCAAGGCTCCGCAGTTCAGCAAGCGCTGATCGCGGTCCTGCGTCTTCCTTCGTGACGCGACTCTTCGGCACGGACGGGGTCCGGGGCCTGGCCAACGGTGTGCTCACCGCTGAGCTGGCCCTGGACCTTTCCGTTGCTGCCGCCCACGTGCTCGCCGAGTCCGGCGAGCTCTCCCACCGCGACGGGTCCCGACCGCTGGCCGTCGTGGGCCGGGACACGCGCGTCTCGGGGCAGTTCCTCGAGGCCGCGGTCGTCGCCGGCCTCGCGTCGGCCGGCGTGGACGTCCTGCTCCTGGGCGTCCTGCCGACCCCTGCGGTGGCCCATCTGACCGACGCGCTCGACGCCGACCTCGGCGTCATGCTGTCGGCCTCCCACAACCCGATGCCCGACAACGGCATCAAGTTCCTCTCGCGCGGCGGCGTCAAGCTCGACGACGCCCTCGAGCGGGCCATCGAGGCCCGCCTGCGGGAGCCGTGGCAGCGCCCGACGGGTGCCGCGGTCGGCCGCGTGACGCCGTACCCGGGCGGTCACGAGCAGTACGTCGCGCACCTCGCCGGCACGCTCGGCACGTCGCTGAGCGGGCTGCGCCTCGTGCTCGACTGCGCCGAGGGCGCGGCCAGCGAGGTCGGTCCCGCGGCGCTGCGCGCCGCCGGTGCCGAGGTCGTGGCCATCCACGCCTCGCCCGACGGGCTCAACATCAACGACGGCTGCGGCTCGACGCACCTCGGGCCCTTGCGCGCCGCCGTGCTCGCGCACGGCGCCGACGCCGGGTTCGCGCTCGACGGCGACGCCGACCGCTGCCTCGCGGTCGACGCCGACGGCGAGGTCGTCGACGGGGACCAGATCCTCGCCGTCCTGGCCGTCGCCCTGAAGGACGCCGGCGAGCTCGCCGGCGACACCGTGGTGGCGACGGTGATGAGCAACCTGGGCTTCACCCGCGCGCTCGCCGAGCACGGCATCGCGGTCTCGGCCACCCAGGTGGGCGACCGCTACGTGCTGGAGGAGATGAACGCCGCCGGTCGTGTGCTGGGCGGCGAGCAGTCGGGCCACGTCGTCATGCGACGCCACGCCACGACGGGCGACGGGCTGCTCACGGCGCTGCACGTCGCCCAGCGGATGGCGGTCACGGGGGAGAGCCTCGCGAAGCTCGCCGGGGTGATGACCCGCATGCCGCAGGTGCTGGTGAACGTGCCGGACGTGGACAAGGCACGTACCGACGACGAGGAGCTGCAGGCGGCGGTCGCCGCGGAGCAGGAGCGGCTGGGCGACTCCGGCCGCATCCTCCTGAGGGCCTCCGGCACCGAGCCGCTCGTGCGCGTCATGGTCGAGGCGACCACCGACGCCGAGGCGCGCGACGTCGCGGACCGGCTCGCCGAGGTCGTGCGTCGGCGCCTGTCGCTGACCTAGCCGCACGACGGCCGCCGGACCCGGCAGCCGCACGCAGAGGTGCCCCCGTCGGTCGGACCGACGGGGGCACCTGTGGTTCGTGCGGGGGGCGGTCAGGGGCGGCGGTCGTCCACGTCGCCCTCGACCTCGACGTGCTCCTTGCGGACGTCCTCGGTGACGGTCTGCTCGTCGACGACCGTCTCGGTGCCGAGGCGGACCCGCTCGACGGGCTCGGTCGTCTTCTGCACGACGGGCTTCTCCTCGTGCAGCACGACCTCGTGCTCCTCCTCCGAGATGGCCGGGCCGTCGAGGGCCTGACCGGCGTTCGCGTCGGTGATGGGCTCGGTCTCGAGCACCGCGTGCTCCTTGCGAACCGGCACCGTCTGCGTGACGTGCTCGGTGGTGACGTACTTGCGCAGCCGCGCGCGGCCCGTCTGCTGCGTGGTGGTGCCGACCTCGACGTGCTCCTCGGAGCGCGTCATGGCCTCGTCGGTGGTGCGTCCCGACGTGTCGTGGCCGACCGCGCCCCGGCCCGTCGTGGCGTCGGTGTCGTGACCGCCCGTGTGGCGGACGGCGGTCTCGTCGTGGTGGGTGCCCGCCGTACCCGCGGCGGTGTCCGCGGTCCGGGTGGTGTCCGCGTGGCCGGCGTGCTCGCCGCCGTCGCCCGCGTGCTCGCTGCTGTGGCCCGCGTGTCCGCCGCTGTGGCCCGCGTAGTGCTGCCAGAGACGGGCCTCCTCGGCCTCGTCCAGGTGGCCGCCGTCGACGTCGATCGAGGGGGCGTCCTTGATCTGGTCCTTGGTGAACGGCACCGTCAGGCGGTCGCCGTCGAGGGTCGCGTCGGTGACCGGCACGAAGGACTCCTTCATGCCGAACAGCCCCGTGTTGACGGTGACGAACTCCGGCTGGCCCGTGGCGTCGTTGAGGAAGAGCTGACCGACCTTGCCGATCTTGTCGCCGTCGCGCGTGTAGGCGGTGGTGCCGATGGCGTCGCGTGCCTGGTTCTCGTTGAGCATCTGGTTCTCCTGATCCGAGGTCCCCGTTGCTGACCGGGCCCGGTACCCCTGCCCCGTGGCCGGAACGGGATCCGCACGGATTTTCGAAACACGGACGAAACGGGTGGCCGATCGGCTGAACCGCGCTGAACGGGTAACCGGTAGGTGTCTCGGCATCCATGAAGGAGTACGACGTGACACGACACCACAAGCACGAACGGCAGGCCGAGGCAGGCGGCGCGACCAGCTTCGACGCCGTGCAGGAGCGGCGTCGCACCGCCGTCGACGACTCCGCTGCGCGCGAGCGGTTCGCGGGCCTGAACCTGGGCGCGTGCTTCTTCGGGTGGCTGGTGGCCGTGGCCGTGGCCATCCTGCTCACCAGCATCGTCGGCGCCGTCGTCGCGGCCGTCGGGTCCTCGACCGGCATCACGCAGACCGAGGCCGAGCGCGAGAGCGGCACCATCGGGGTGGCTGCGGCGATCGTGCTGCTGGTCGTGCTGCTGATCGGCTACTACGCCGGCGGTTACGTCGCCGGGCGCATGTCGCGCTTCGACGGCGGTCGCCAGGGCATCGGCGTGTGGGTGATCGGCCTGGTCGTCACGATCGCGGCCGTGGTCGCCGGCGCCGTGTTCGGCTCGCAGTACAACATCCTCGACCGCGTCGACCTGCCGCGTATCCCCATCTCCACGCAGGACATCAGCATCGGTGCCGTGATCACCGCGCTCGCGGTCGTCCTCGGCACGCTGCTGGCCGCCTTCCTCGGCGGCAAGGTCGGCCACCGTTACCACGACCGCGTCGACCGGGCCGTCGTCCGGCACTGACACCCAGCTCGAATCGCGGCACGCGCGACGCCGCCTCCCCGGGTGACGACCTCCGACAGGACGTCGCCCACCCACCTGCGGAGGAGCACCACCGCCCCGCAGGGCAGGAACCGAATGTGTCCACCACCCAGGAGGAACAGATGACCGACCCATCCACCACCGAGAAGGCCCAGGCCGCGGCCTCCACCGCGGTCGACGAGGGCCGCCACGTCACGGGCGTCGCCAAGGACGAGGCGCAGAACGTGGCCTCCGAGGTCTCCGCCCAGACGCGCCAGCTCGCAGGCGAGACCCGCCAGCAGATCGCGCAGCAGCTCGACGACCAGTCGCGGCAGCAGCGGGACAAGCTGGTCGACACCCTCGGCACCCTCAGCGACGACCTGTCGCAGATGGCCGAGCGGAGCGACAGCTCGGGCCTCGCCGTCCAGGCGGCCCGCGAGGTCGCCGACCGCACGCGGTCGCTGCAGTCCTACCTGGACGGTCGGGAGCCCAGCGACCTCCTCGGCGACGCGCGCGACTTCGCCCGTCGCCGCCCGGGCGTCTTCCTCTTCGGCGCGCTGGTCGCCGGCGTCGTCGCCGGCCGCGTGGTGCGCGGGGCCAAGGACGCCCCCGACGCGGGCTCCACCGGCACCTCGTCGACCCCCTCGACGCCGGTCGCTCCCGTGGCCGCGCCCACGTCTGGCTACAGCTCGGGCTCGGGCTACGGCTCCGGCTACGCGGCCCCCGGCTACGGGGAGACCCCCGGCGCCGTCGGCTCCTACCCGCCGCCGCCGGTCAGCCCGACCCCGGTGACGGGCCCGGACTACGGCAGCGACCCGCTGGGCGGCGACACCCGCCCGCAGCACGTGGCCGACCCCGGCCAGGGCCTCCCGCCGCTCCCGCCGCTGCCGGGTGAGACCCCCGGCACGGTCGACCCGGGCCGCGCGCTCGACGACGACGGGCCGATGGGCACCAACGCCGCCGGCTACGGCCGCCGCGACGGCCTCGAGGGGCCCGCGTGAGCACCCCCGTCAACCCCCCGCCCCACGATCCCGCGGCCCAGCGCAGCCTCGGCGGGGAGCGGAGCCTCGGCGAGATCGTCAGCGACGTCTCGCAGGACCTCAGCACGCTGGTCAAGCAGGAGCTCGACCTCGCCAAGGCGGAGCTGAAGCAGGAGGCCACCCAGGCCGGCAAGGGCGCCGGGATGCTCGGCGGCGCCGCCGTCGCGGGTCACCTCGTGCTGGTGTTCCTGTCCCTGACGCTCATGTTCCTGCTCGACAACTGGATGCCGATCGAGCTCGCCGCGCTCATCACGACCCTGCTCTGGGCCGTTGCGGCCGCCGTGCTGGCGTCGCTCGGTCGTTCGGAGCTGAAGAAGGCCAACCCCCAGCTGCCGCAGACGCAGCAGACCCTCAAGGAGGACGCATCATGGGCCAGAGCCCAGAAGAGCTGACCGCAGAGATCGCCCGGACCCGCGGCGCCCTCGCCACGGACCTCGACGAGCTGCAGGACAAGGTGAGCCCGAGCGCCATCGTCGACCGCAAGAAGGCCGCGGCCCGACAGCGCGTGCTGGGCGTGCGCGAGAAGGTCATGGGCGGCGCCAACGACGCCCGTGACAAGGTCGCGGGCGGGGCGGAGGACGCCGGCAACGCCGCCTCCAACGCCGCGTCGCAGGCGGCCGAGACCGCCCAGCAGCGGTACGACGGTGCCCCGCTCGCCGCGGGTGTGGCTGCTTTCGGCCTCGGCATGGTCATCTCCGCGCTGATCCCGGCCAGCAAGGTCGAGGCCCGCGCCGCGGCGCAGGTCACGGACACGCTGAAGGAGCAGGCGGCGCCCCTCGTGGACGACGCCAAGGCCGCCGCCGCCGACATGGGCCAGAGCCTGCGCGACAGCGCCGCCTCCTCGGTCGAGGAGGTCCGCCAGACCGCGCAGGACGCGGCCACGCACGTCCAGGAGGAAGGCGCGTCCTCGGCGCAGAACGTGAAGTCCGAGACCACGAGCTGACCCACCGTCCGGTGCCCGCAGGCACCTGACGACCCACCGACTCCGGGTCCCCGTGCCGAACGGGGGCCCGGAGTCGGCGCGTCCGGGCGGGGGAGGGACCTCAGTCCGAGTCGGCCACGACCGTGCCGTGCGGACGCCCCGGGTCGTCGTACGCCGGCTCGGGCTCGCCGGCGCGGTAGGCCTCCATCTGCGCGCAGACGGCGGCGCCGTAGAAGAGCGCGCCCGCCGACATCAGCGCCCACAGCAGCAGGGCGATCACGCCGGTCAGTGGCCCGTAGACGGTGCTGAACGAGCCCGTCGCCCCGACGTACGCCGCGAGGCCGCCGGAGGCCACCAGCACGAGCACGACCGTCACGGCCGAGCCGAACGCGACCCACGACAGCGCCGGCTGGCGCCGCCGCGGCGCACGCTCGAGGAGCACCGCGATGGTGACGACCAGCAGTAGGATCCCCACGGGCCAGCGCCCGACGCTCCACGTGGTCTGCGCGGCCTCGCTCCAGCCGTACTCGGTCGCCATCGCCTCCACGAACGTGGGGCCGGTGACGAGGAGCAGGAACCCGATGCCGACCGGGCCTGCCAGGCAGGCGGTCAGCAGGGCCGAGCGGCCGTACTTGGCGGGGGCGGGCCGGTCGCGCCGGATGCCGTAGATGCGGTTGGTGCCCCGCTCGACCTGCGCCATCGCGACGGTCATCGAGAACAGGGCGAAGGCCAGGCCGCCGCCGAGCGCGATCTCGCCCGCCAGCTCCTGCCGGTCCTCACCGCCGTCGGCGTCGTCGGCCTGGGTGAGGGCGTCGACCAGCGCGTCGTCCCCGGCGGCGCCGGGGGAGACGGCGTCCACGGTCGCCGCGATCACCCGGGAGGGCCGCTCGGCGTCCAGGTCGGCCGCCAGCCCGGTCAGGGCGAGCAGGAAGGGCACCACGGCCAGCGTCGCCTGGAGGGCGAGGGCCCGGCTGCTGCTGAACCCGTCGCCGTACCGGAACCGCACGAACGCGTCGACGAGCAGCCGGCGCACCCCGACGCGGTGCAGCAGGTGGAACGCGTCCTCGGCGTCCAGCTCGTCGCCGTCCATCTCGGTGGTGACGGGCACGAGGCGCGCGGTGGTCATGGGGGTCACGGTGCCGCACCCGGCGGGCCGGTGCCGCACCGGGTGCGCCCGCACCCAACCGGTCGGTCCGTAGCGTCGCCACCATGACCAACACACCGGACAAGATCGTCTACACCGCCCGCGCCACCGTCACCGGCGGCCGCTCCGGCCACGCGCGCTCGGAGGACGGCGTGCTCGACCTCGAGCTCACCGCCCCCAAGGAGACGGGCGGGCCGGGCACGGGCACCAACCCCGAGCAGCTCTTCGCCGTCGGGTACGGCGCGTGCTTCCAGGGCGCGCTCGGGCTCGTGTCGAAGAAGGCCGGCGTCGACGCCTCCGGCTCGACGCTCGACATCGCGGTGGGCTTCGGTCCGGACGCCACGTCGTTCGCCCTGACCGTCGACATCACGGCCACCATCCCGGGCGTCGACGACGCCACCGCGCAGGACCTCGTCGAGCAGGCGCACCAGGTCTGCCCCTACTCGCGCGCGACCCGGGGCAACGTCCCCGTCACGGTGCGCGGCGTCGGGGCCTGAGACCGGCGAAAACCCGTCGACCCCGCAGCGGCGCGCGTCCTAGGCTCCCGGGCCATGACGCGCGCCGCTGCCGTCGAGGTCGTCCCCCTCGACCCGACCGCCCCCACCTGGTCCGAGGACGTGGCCGCGTGGCACGCCGTGTACGACGAGGTGGCCCGGCACCTGCGGGCGGCGACGGCCAACCCCTGGCGGCTCGACGAGCTCGTGGTCAGCCTGACCGCGGACGCGTCCCACACCCGGCGCACCGCCTGGGCGGCCCGGGCCCGTGAGGGCGCCCTCCCGGGCACCCCGGCGGGCACCGTCGTGGGCGCCGGCCTGCTCACCCTCCCGCTGCTCGACAACCGCGACACCGCGTCGGTCTCCGTGTGGGTGCCGGCCCGCTGGCGGCGCCACGGCGTCGGCACGGCGCTCGCCGCGGCCCAGGAGGACGCGGTGCGCGACCTGGGGCGCCACGTCCTGCAGGCCGACGCCCACACCGGCGACGACGCGGCTGCGGAAGCCGCGCTCGGCGGGCTGCCGTTCGCCCGGGCGCGCGGCTACGAGGTCGCCCTCGCCGGGCTGCAGAGCAGGGTGGCACTCCCGGTGGACCCCGCGCTCCTGGGCCGACTGGTCGCCGACGCGGCGCCGCACCACACGGCGTACACCCTGCGCACCTGGGAGGGGCCGGTCCCCGACGACCTCGTGGCGGGGTACGCGCGGATGGACGCCCTCGTCGACGTGGAGGCGCCCAGCGGGAGCCTCGAGGTGGAGGCGCGGACCCCGGCGGTCGAGGTCTGGCGCGAGCGCGAGGCCGAGTCGGAGCGCCAGGGGCGGCGCAACGTCTCGACCGCGGCCGTCGACGCAGGCGGACGGGTCGTCGCGATCACCGAGCTCTGGCGCGGTGACGGGCGCGACCAGCTGCAGCAGTGGAGCACGATCGTCGACGCCGCCCACCGCGGTCACCGCCTCGGGGTCGCCGTGAAGGTGGCCAACCTGCGTCGGGCCCAGGAGGTGTGGCCGGACGCGACCGAGGTCGTCACCTGGAACGCCGCGGACAACGCCCCCATGCTGGCGGTCAACGAGCAGATGGGGTTCCGGGTCGTCGAGCGGGACGTCGAGCTGCAGCGCCGCCTGACGGATCCGTCCGAGCAGGGTTGAGATCAGCCGGGTTCGGATACATTCGCGTTCCGTGATCACTCTGACGAAGGGCGGGAACGCGCCGCTCGCCGTGTCCCGCGTCTCCGTGACCGTCGACGTCGCCGCTGCGGCCGACCTCTCGGCCCTCCTCGTGACCGAGGCGGGCAAGGTCCGCACCGACGCCGACTTCGTGTTCTACAACCAGCCCAGCGGCCCGGGCGTGACCTGCGTGCCGCCGACCGGGGGCGGACAGTGGCGGGTCGACGTCGACCTGGCCGCCGTGCCCGCCGACGTGCACGCCGTGCGCCTGGTCACCTCGCTCGACGACGACGGCAAGGTCTTCGGCCAGGTCGGCCAGCCCGTCGCGCGCGTCTCGGCCGACACCGGCCCCGTCGCCGAGTTCCCGATGACGGGCCTCGACCGCGAGACGATCGTCGTGGCCCTCGAGCTCTACCGCCGGGGCACCGACTGGAAGGTCCGGGCCGTCGGTCGCGGGTACGACGGCGGCCTCGGCGACCTCATCGCCGACCACGGGGTGAGCGTCGACGACGCGCCCGCAGCCCCGGCCGCACCCGCCGCACCGGCCGCTCCCGCTGCGCCCGCGCCTCCTGCGCCCCCCGCCCCGCAGCAGCCGCCCGCGGCGCCGTCGTACGGCACCCCGCCGCCCGCCCCGGCCTTCGGCGGCAGCACCCCGCCGGCCGCCCCCTCGTGGGGCGCGCCCACCACCCCGCCCGCCCCGCCCCCGGCGGCTCCCGCGTACGGCGGGTCCCCGACGCCGCCGCCCGCGCCGGCGTACGGCGGCGGCCAGCCCGCCGGCCAGCCCGGACAGGGCGGCCAGGGCGGTCCGACCGGCGGCCAGGGCGGCGAGGTCAGCCTCCGCAAGGGTGCGCCGGTCTCGCTGCAGAAGGGCCAGCGCGTCCGGCTGACGAAGGACGGTGGGCAGGCCCTGACGGTGGTCCGCATGGGCCTGGGCTGGGACCCGATCAAGAAGGGCGGCATCTTCGGCTCGCGCGAGGTCGACATCGACCTGGACGCCTCCGTGGTGCTCTTCGCCGGCCAGCAGCCGGTCGACCTGGCGTTCTACAACAACCTGGTCACCCGCGACGGCTCGGTGCAGCACCAGGGTGACAACCGCACAGGTGACGGCTCCGGCGACGACGAGACGATCCTGGTCGACCTCACCCGGGTGCCGGTGCACGTCGACAACCTGGTCTTCATCGTCACCAGCTACTCGGGCCAGACCTTCGAGCAGGTGCAGAACGCGTTCTGCCGGCTCGTCGACCAGGCCGACGGCGAGCTCGCGCGCTTCACCCTGACCGGTGGCATGCCGTTCACGGCCATGGCGATGGCGCGCGTGTTCCGCGAGGGCGGCGGCTGGAAGATGCAGGCCATCGGCGACGGCTTCAACGCGAAGGTGCCGGGCGAGGCGATCCCCAGCCTGACGAAGTACCTCTGACCCGCCCGCGGGCCCGACGACACCGAGGAGCACCGGGGTGACCGAGACGCTGGTGGCCGGGCAGAACGCCGTCTGGGGCTCCTCGTGGTGCGCCACGGAGGTGGCCGGCGCGCTCCTGGTCGCCCTCCCGCTCGGGCCCGACGGTCGCGTCGTGCCCGGGCAGGCGGTCGGCTCGGGGCGCAGCACGGTGGGGCTCGACCTCACGGCGCTGCCGGCCGCGGTGACCACCGTGATGGTGGCCTCGCTCGACGGGGTCGACGCGCCCGTCGACCTGCTGGACGGGCGTGGGGTGGTCGCCGTCCGCTTCGTGCCGGCCCCGGTCGGCGCGGGCGCGGCCGTGGCGCTCGTCGAGCTCTACCGCCGCGACGGCGGGTGGAAGGTCCGCGCCCTCGGTCGGGCGTACGGCGGAGGCCCCGCCGCCGTCGAGGCGCTCCACGGTGCCCACCTCGGGGCCGTCGCGCCGCCGGCTGCCCCGGCGGCCCGGCCATCGGTCCCGCCTCCGCCGCCCGCGCCGGTCGCCGCGGCCCCGCCCCTCACGCCGGCCCCTCCGCCCGCCGGCGACCTCCTGGAACCCGACCGCGCGGCGCAGCTGGTCGGGATGGTGCTCGAGGACACGGCCCGCAGCCGCGCGTCGTACGAGTCGAGCACGGACTTCGCGGACCGCACCCTCGGGGCCGAGCTGGAGCGCATCGTCGGCGACCCGACCCTGCGCCTGTCCGCCGCGGGTGACGCCGCCCGCGCGGCGGCGCAGGCCCGGCGCGACGACCTCGTCGCCCGCGCCCGGGAGGCGCACGTGCGCGACCTCGCGACCCTCCGCACGGAGGTGGAGGGGCTCGAGCGCACGTTCCCCGCCGCCCTCGCGCGCTGGGACGTGGTGGCGGCCCGGCCCCCGGGGCCGCGGGTCTCCGCCCGGGCCTACCGCGCGGGACACCTCACGGTCCCGGGCCTGCCGGACGTCGAGTTCGCGCTGCCGATGGTGCTCCCCGTCCCCGCCCGGCCCGTGCTCGTGACCACCGACGACGGTGGCGAGGGCGCGGCCGACCGGGTGGCGGCGCTCCTCGGCGTGCGCGCGGCCCTCGCGATGCGCACCGGGCGCCCGCGCCTCGTCCTCGTCGACCTCGCCCGCACGCGCGGCTCGTTCGGGCTGCCCGCGGGTCTCGCCGCGCCGCCGGTGACGACCCCGCAGGCCCTGACGCGCCTGCTCGGTGACCTCGAGCGGCGCACCGCCCTCGTCGACGCGGCCCGCGAGGCGGGCGCGTTCGACGCCCTCGACGAGCAGGTGCTGCGCCCCGTCGTGGTGGTGCTCACCGACGCCACCACCGGGTGGGAGACGCCGGCGCTGACGACCCTGGCCCGGCTCGTCCGGGGCGGGACCCCCGGGGTGCAGCTGGTGCTCACCGGGCCGGAGCGTCCGCCGTACGTCGGCGACGAGGCCGCGACCGAGCTGGTGCGCCAGGTCTGGGCCTCGGCGCTCCACCTGCCCAGCGCGCCCGGCGGCAGCCTGGTCGACGCGTTCGCCCGCACCGAGTGGACCTTCGTGCCGGAGCCGGGCCCGGCCGACCCGTCCCTGCTGGTGCGGGTGCTGGCGGCCGACGGGCCGCTCGAGGGCTGGCACGACGGGATCCTCCCCGTCCCCTGATCCCCGGCGGCCCTGTTCCCGGGCCCGGCCCCGGCTCAGCCGACGTCGACGGAGCCGCCCGAGCGCCAGTAGCGCCTGGCGTCCCGGGTCACCAACGCGTCGTCGGCGTGGAACTGCTGCAGGCCCCGGTCGGCGGGGTCCGCGGGGGAGGAGAGGCCGGGCGGGGGCACGGCACCGACGCTACGCACGGGCGCGGTCGTCCGCACCCGCGTTCGTGTCGAGGACCAGCAGCCGCTCGCACTCCTCGATGAGCCGCGCGCGCAGCGGCGCTCCGCGCTCGGCGAAGGCGCGCTGCGCCGCGACGTACGTCGCCTTGCCCTCGGGCGTCTCGATCGGCACGGGCTCGAAGCCCAGGTCGCGCAGGTCGTAGGGGGCGGCGCGCATGTCGAGCTCGCGGATGTCGCGGGCCAGCTCGAAGCAGTCGGCGACGAGGTCGGAGCAGATCATCGGGCTCAGCCGGAACGCGTGCTTGTAGAGGTCCATCCCCGCGTGCAGGCAGCCCGGCTGCTCGAACGCGGGCCGGTCGTCGGCGGCGGGGGAGAGCTGGTTGAGCGGCCGGGCCGACGGGGTGAAGAACCGGAACGCGTCGAAGTGGGAGCACGCCACCTTGTGCCCCTCGACGACCGCGTCGGTGCCGGCCGCGCCGAGCCGCAGCGGCCAGTCCGCGTGCCGCACCTGCTCGGGGGTGAGCCGGTAGACCATCGCCCACTCGTGCAGCCCGAAGCAGCCGAAACTCGGCGGGCGCGCGGCCGTCGCCCGGAGCAGCCGCAGCAGCCCCTCGAGGAGGGGACGCTGCCCCGCGACGTGGTCGGCGGTGACCCCCAGGGCGCCGGGGTGGCCGGGGACGTCGAGCTCGCCGTACCCCTTGAGCCCCCGGTACGGCGCACCCGCCGCCGCGACCACGGCCGTGCCGGCGCCCGGGTGCCAGCGCCGCAGCTGCGCCGGTCGCTGGGAGTAGTAGGTGAAGAGGAAGTCGTGCACCGGGTGCTTCACGCGCTCCGCCCGCCGGGCCAGGTGGGGAGCGGTGAACGCGTCGACGCGGGCCTCGTGGGCCGCGCGGCGACGGGCCAGCTCGTCCGGGTCCAGCACCTCCACGAGGAGCCAGGGTAGGCGCGGGCCGGGGGTCGGGAGGCATCGGTGCGGCACGCCCGCGCGACCTCGCTAGGCTCACCGGGTGCGCATCGTCCGCTTCGCAGCCTCAGAAGACCCCCAGTACGGCGTCGTCACCGGCGACCTCGACGAGCACGGCCAGCTGGCCGAGGACGCCACCATCGTGGCCCTCGCCGGCGACCCGCTCTACGTCGGCATCAAGCTCCTGGACGAGGAGCACCGGCTCGCCGACGTGCGACTCCTCGCGCCGGTGCTGCCCCGCAGCAAGGTGGTGGGCATCGGGCGCAACTACGCCGCGCACGCCGCCGAGCTCGGCAACGACGTGCCGAGCGAGCCGCTGATGTTCCTCAAGCCCAACACCTCGGTGATCGGCCCGGGCGACGCGATCGCCTACCCGTCGCAGTCGACGAACGTGCAGTACGAGGGCGAGGTCGCCGTCGTCATCGGGCGCATCTGCCGCGACGTGCCCGCCGAGAAGGCCACCGACGTCATCTTCGGCTACACCATCGCCAACGACGTGACCGCGCGCGACCTGCAGAAGGGCGACGTGCAGTTCACGCGGGCCAAGGGCTTCGACACGTTCTGCCCGGTCGGCCCGTGGGTCGAGACCGACCTCGACCCCCACGACTTCAGCCAGGGCCGCCGCGTGCGCACCTTCCTCAACGGCGACGTCGTGCAGGACGGGTCGACGGCCGACATGATCTTCGACATCCCCGCCCTGGTCGCCCACGTCAGCAGCGTCATGACGCTCCTGCCCGGCGACCTCATCCTCACCGGCACCCCCGAGGGCGTCGGTCCCATGCTCCCCGGCGACGAGGTCGAGGTCGTCGTCGACGGCCTGGGCGCGCTGACGAACAAGGTGGTCTCCCGATGAGCACGACCCCCGCCCTGGCCAGCGACCGCCCGGTCCGCGTGCGCATGGCGCCGTCGCCGACGGGCAGCCCGCACGTCGGCCTGGCCCGCACGGCCCTCTTCAACTGGGCGTTCGCGCGCCACCACGCCCGCCACGGCGCCGGGGGCACGTTCGTGTTCCGCATCGAGGACACCGACGCCGCCCGCAACACCGAGGAGTCCTACACCTCGCTGCTGGAGGTGCTGCGCTGGCTCGGCCTCGACTGGGACGAGGGCCCCGAGATCGGCGGCCCGTTCGCGCCGTACCGCCAGAGCGAGCGCAGCGAGATCTACCGCGACGTCCTCGCCCGGCTGCGCGCGAGCAACTACACCTACGACTGCTACTGCGAAGGCGACGAGGTCACCGCGCGCCGCAAGGCCGCCGGGTCCAAGGTCATGGGGTACGACGGGTTCTGCCGCGAGCTGACCGAGGAGCAGGTCGCGGCGTTCCGCGCCGAGGGCCGGGCCCCCGTCGTGCGGTTCCGGATGCCCGACGGCTCGATCACGTTCGACGACCTCGTGCGCGGCGAGATCACCTTCGAAACCGAGTTCGTGCCCGACTACGCCCTGTGCCGGGCCAACGGGGACCCGCTCTACACCCTCGTCGCGCCGGTCGACGACGCGCTCATGGAGATCACCCACGTGCTGCGCGGCGAGGACCTGCTGTCCTCGACGCCCCGCCAGGTGGCGCTGTACGACGCGCTCGCCGCCGTCGGGGTCGGCAACGGCACGACGCCGCGCTTCGGCCACCTGCCCTACGTGATGGGCGAGGGCAACAAGAAGCTGTCCAAGCGCGACCCCGAGGCCCACCTGCTCGCCTACCGTGACCAGGGCTTCCTCGCGGAGGGCCTGCTCAACTACCTCGCGCTGCTGGGCTGGGCCATCGCGGAGGACCGGGACGTCTTCACGCTCGACGAGATGGTCGACGCGTTCGACATCAGCCGGGTGAACCCCAACCCCGCGCGGTTCGACCTGAAGAAGTGCGAGGCCATCAACGGCGACCACCTGCGGATGCTCGGGGTGCCCGAGGTGACGCAGCGGTGCGTGCCGTTCCTCGTCGGGGCCGGGCTCGTCGCCGACCCGCCCACGCCCGAGCAGGCCGCCCTGCTGGCCGGCGCCATGCCGCTCGTGGCCGAGCGGATCAACAAGCTGACCGAGGTCGTCGACATGCTCGGCTTCCTCCTCGTCGACGAGGCCGCCTTCACTCGCGAGCCCGCCGACGTCGAGAAGGTGCTGACCGAGGACGGCCTCGCGGTCGTGCAGGCCTCGTACGACGCCCTCGAGCCCCTGGAGGAGTGGACCACCGTCGCGATCGAGGAGGCGCTGCGCCTCGCCCTCGTGGAGGGCCGGGGCCTCAAGCCCCGCAACGCCTTCGGCCCGGTGCGGGTGGCCGTGACCGGACGCCGCGTCTCCCCGCCGCTGTTCGAGTCGCTCGAGCTGCTGGGTCGCGAGCGCGGCCTCGCACGGCTGCGGAGCGCGCTGGAGCGATGAGCCACCCGTCGCCGCCCCCGGGTCCGCCGCCCCCGGGTCCCGGCCCGTCGTACCCGCATCCCCACCCGTCGGGGCCGGAGCCCGGCTCGGGCGCGTCGGTGCCGGTCACCGGTCCGGCCGCCCCGGCGGGGGCGAGGACGCTGTCGGGGGAGGAGTTCGCCGCGGCGTACCCGCCCCTGGAGTACCACCGGCTGCACCGGGCGGGTGACCGCGGCTGGTGGCGCCCGGTCGTCGGCGTGGTCGTCGCCGCGATCTCGATGGTGCTCGTGCTCTCGATGGTGACGCTCGCGCTCTTCGCGCTGGGCCTCGCCGTGGTCGGCGCCGACGTGGGGGACGGCGTCGACCAGATGCTGTCGCTCGACGCGGTGACGCCGCTCTCGCTCGCCTACCTGCTCTCGACGCTGGCGCTGCTGACGCCGGTCGTGTGGCTCGTGACGCGCTACCTGCACGGGCTCAGGCCGCGCTGGACGACGTCGGTGGCGCCGCGCATGCGGTGGGGCTACTTCCTGGCCTGCGCCGGCCTGTCGGTGGTGGCCCTGCTGGCCAGCATGTTCGTCTCCGTGCTCGTCGCCGCCCTCGACCCGGGTGCGGTGCCCGACGGCACCGAGGCGGGCTCGCTCAACGCCTTCACGGAGACCACCCGGAACTTCCTCCTCGTGGTGCTCCTCGTGACCCCGTTCCAGGCGGCGGGGGAGGAGTACCTGTTCCGCGGCTACCTCACCCAGGTCGTCGGGGGCCTGTTCTCCTCGGCCCGGGTCGCCACGGCGGTGGCGATCGTCGTCCCGGCGGTGCTGTTCGCGCTGGCCCACGGGGCGCAGAGCCCGCCGGTGTTCTTCGACCGGCTCGCCTTCGGGGTGATGGCGGGCTACCTGGTGATCCGCACCGGAGGCCTCGAGGCCGCCATCGCGATGCACGTGATGAACAACTGGTTCGCCTTCGGTCTCGCGCTCGCGGCGGGCGACATGGACGAGGTGCTGACGCCCACCGGGGGCAGCTGGCTGACCCTGCCGATCACCCTCACGCAGACCCTCGTCTACCTCGGCCTGGCCGTGCTGGTGCACCGCAGCATGGGGCTCGCACGCGCCGCGGACTCGGCCGTTTTGATCAGGTCCCGGGGTCGCGTGTATGGTCTCTCCTCGGCCCCATCAGGGGCCTGACCATGGGATATGGTGTAATTGGCAGCACGACTGGTTCTGGTCCAGTTAGTCTAGGTTCGAGTCCTAGTATCCCAGCGAGATCCGGGCCGCAGGGCCCGGATTTTGAGTGAGACGAAGGCTTCGCTAGAGTCTCCGAGTCGCCAGAGGGAAGCCGCGAGGCTCACCGAAGGACACGCCCCCGTTGTGTAGCGGCCTAGCACGCCGCCCTCTCAAGGCGGTAGCGCCGGTTCGAATCCGGTCGGGGGTACGTCAGGCACGAAGGGCCCGGTCATCCGACCGGGCCCTTCGCCGTTCCCGGGCCTCTCGTCACCTCCGGAACCGTTCGGCGCCGCTACTAGGCTGGCGCGGTCCGTCCCCGTCACGAACGAGAAGGTGCGTCCCCGTGTCCCGAGTCACCGCCACCGCCGAGTCGACCGTCGCCGCCCCGCCGGAGGCCGTCCTCGCGGCCCTCGCCGACTACCGGGAGACGCGCCCCGCGATCCTCACCGAGCACTACACGGACTACGCCGTGACCGAGGGCGGCACGGGCGCCGGCACCGTCGCGACCTGGCACCTGCACGCCACGAAGAAGCGCGTGCGCCACGTGGTCGCCGACGTCGAGACCACCGCCGACACGGTCGTCGAGAAGGACCGCAACTCGACGCTGGTCACCACCTTCCGGGTCACCCCCGCCGCCGGCGGCAGCGCGGTCGTCGCCACCACCACCTGGGAGGGCGCCACCGGCATCGGTGGCTTCTTCGAGCGGACCTTCGCGCCGGCCGGGCTCAAGCGCATCCACGGCGAGCTGCTCGCCAACCTCGACACGCGCCTGCGCTCCGCCTGACCGTCCGCGCGCGGCCGCTGCCGTGTCCGATTCCCGCCAGCCGGGGTCGGCGCGCTGCGGCAGGATGGAGGGCGTGCCGACCGACCGCCCCGCCCCCGCCGGCCTCGACCCCGAGGTCTGCTACCGCGCGGCCAGCAGCCGGGACGGCCGCTTCGACGGCATGTTCTTCACGGCCGTCCACTCGACGGGCATCTACTGCCGGCCCTCGTGCCCGGCGCGGACCCCGGCGTACCGGAACGTGTCCTTCCACCCCAGCGCGGCCTCCGCGCAGCGGGCCGGCTTCCGGGCCTGCAAGCGCTGCCTGCCGGACGCGGTGCCCGGCAGCCCGGGCTGGGACGTGGCGGCCGACGTGGCCGGGCGGGCCATGCGGCTCATCGGCGACGGGGTGGTGGACCGCGAGGGGGTCGAGGGCCTGGCCGCCGCTCTCGGCTACACGCCGCGGCACCTCACGCGCCTGCTGAACGCCGAGCTCGGTGCCGGTCCGCTCGCGCTCGCCCGCGCGCGCCGGGCCCGCACCGCGCGCGTGCTGCTCGAGACCACCGACCTCCCGGTCACCGACGTCGCGTTCGCCGCGGGCTTCTCGAGCGTGCGGCAGTTCCACGCGACCGTGCGGGAGGTGTACGCCGCCACGCCCGGTGAGCTGCGCGGCCGGGGGCGGGCGCGGGGCGCGCGTCCCGATGAGGCCGGCGCCGGCGGGCCCCGCGGTGACGGCGTCGTCGAGCCCCTGCGGCTGCGCGTCGCGGTGCGCACGCCGTACGCCGCGCCCGAGCTGCTCGGCTTCCTCGACGCCCACCTCGTGCCGGGCGTCGAGGTCGTCCACGGCGCGACCTACGCGCGCACGCTGCGGCTGCCCCACGGCGATGCCGTGCTCGCCGTGGACCTGTCCCCGGTGCCCGGCGGCCCCGGCGCCGTCGCCGAGGTGCCCCTGCGCGTCTGGCTGACGGACCTGCGCGACACCACCGCGGCGCTGGAGCGGGTGCGCCGGCTGCTCGACGCGGACGCCGACCCCGTGGCGAGCGACGCCCACCTCGCCGACGCGCCCGTCGTGGGCGACCTCGTGCACGCGACCCCGGGCCTGCGGGTGCCGGGCGCCGTCGACGGGGCGGAGGTCGCGGCACGGGCCGTCATCGGCCAGCAGGTCAGCCTCGCCGGCGCCCGCACCGTGGCCGGACGCATGGTCGCCACCCACGGCCGGGAGCTGCCCGCGGGGCTGCGGGGCGTCGTACCGGGGCTGACCCACCTGTTCCCCGACCCCGCGGCGCTGGCGGCCCTGGACCCCGAGGAGCTGCCGATGCCCCGGGCGCGCGGGCGCGCGCTCGTGGCCCTCGGCACGGCGCTCGCCACGGGGGAGGTGCGCCTCGACCGCGGCGCCGAACGGGCCGCGGCGCGGGCGGCGCTCCTGGCGCTGCCGGGCATCGGGCCGTGGACGGCCGACTACGTGGCGATGCGGGCCCTCGGCGACCCGGACGTCTTCCTGCCCACCGACGTGGGCGTGCGGCGCGTGCTGCTGGCGCGCGGCCACCCGGCCGTCGTGCCCACGGAGGTCGAGGCGGCGTGGCGGCCCTGGCGCTCCTCGGCGCTGCTCCACCTGTGGAACACCCTCATGCCGCCGGTGCACGCCGGCCAGGAAGGACCCTGAGATGTGGACCGTGGTCGACTCGCCCATCGGCGAGCTGCGCCTGGTGGAGCACGACGGGGCGGTGACGGCGATCGAGTTCGCGCCGTTCCCCGCCGTCGTCCGCCCGCCCCGGCCGGACGGGGCGGCACCCGGGGCTGCGCCCGAGGACGCGCCCGAGGACGCGCCCGGGCGCGACGACGACCGGCCGGTGCTGGTCGAGACGGCGGCCCAGCTCGCGGCGTACTTCGCGGGCGACCTCACCCGCTTCGACCTGCCGCTGGCCCCCGTCGGCACCCCGTTCCAGCAGAAGGTCTGGGCCGCGCTGGCCGAGATCCCCTACGGCGCGACGACGTCGTACGGCGCCGTGGCCCGCGCCCTCGGGCTCACCGGCCACGGCTCGCGCGCCGTCGGCCTGGCCAACGGGCGCAACCCCGTCCCCGTCGTCGTGCCGTGCCACCGGGTGGTGGGCGCGGACGGGTCGCTGACGGGGTACGCCGGCGGCGTCGAGCGCAAGCAGGCGCTGCTCGACCTCGAGCAGGGGGCGCTGTTCTGATGCCGGGCCCGACGAGGGGGTGGCAGCGCGTGTCCGGCCGCGTCGTGCACGAGAACCCGTGGATCGTGGTGACGCAGGACGAGGTCGTGCGCCCGGACGGCACGCCCGGGACGTACGGCGTGGTGGAGCTGCGCAGCCCCGCCGTCATCGTCGTCGCGATCACCGACGACGACGAGGTGGTGCTGGTGCGCTGCGACCGCTACACGACCGGCCCCGGCTGGGAGGTGCCCGCCGGCGGCGCGGACGACGACGACCCGCTCACCGCGGCCCGCCGCGAGCTGGGGGAGGAGGCCGGGCTCGTCGCCGAGCACTGGCGGGACCTCGGCCCCGTCACCTCGCTCAACGGGGTCTGCCGTGCCCCCGGCCGGGTCTTCCTCGCCCGGGGGCTGCGCCCGGCGCCCGAGCGTGTCGAGCAGGCCGTCGAGGGCATCTCGGAGGTGCGCGCCGTGCCGTGGGCCGAGCTGCTGGGGATGGTCGCCGCGGGCGAGGTCCCCGACGGCGAGACGCTCGCCGCGCTCCTGCTCGCCGCCGTGGCGGAGGGCCGGGTCGCCGGCGGGCCGACGCCGGGCGGCTGAGCCCCCGCGGGGGGCGCGGCCGCTACTCCGCGGCGGCGCGGCGCAGCGACTCGGACAGGCGCTCGGCGGCGGCCAGGACGGCCGGGGCGTGCATGCGGCCCGGCTGGCGCGAGAGTCGCTCGAGGGGGCCGGAGACCGAGACGGCGGCGATGACCTTGCCGCTGGGGGAGCGGACGGGGGCGGAGACCGACGCGACGCCCTGCTCGCGCTCGCCGACGGACTGCGCCCAGCCGCGGCGCCGGATGCCCGACAGCGCGGTGGCGGAGAAGGCGGCGACCTGGAGGCCGCGCTGCATGCGGTCGGGGTCCTCCCACGCGAGGAGCACCTGGGCGGCGGAGCCCGCCCGCATCGTCAGCTGCGAGCCGACGGGGATGGTGTCGCGCAGGCCGGAGGGCCGCTCCGCGGCGGCGACGCAGACGCGGTTCTCACCCTGGCGGCGCCACAGCTGCGCCGACTCGCCGGTGATGTCGCGCAGGCGGGCGAGGACGGGGCCGGCGGCGGCCAGGAGGCGGTCCTCGCCGGCGGCGGCGGAGAGCTCGCCGAGCCGCGGCCCGAGCACGAAGCGGCCCTGCATGTCGCGCGCCACGAGGCGGTGGTGCTCGAGCGCGACCGCGAGACGGTGCGCCGTCGGCCGGGCCAGCCCCGTGCTCGCCACCAGGCCCGCCAGCGTCGCCGGCCCGGCCTCGAGCGCCGTGAGCACCAGAGCCGCCTTGTCGAGAACGCCGACGCCACTTCCCTTGTCCATATGGCAATACTGACGTCTCAGTTCGTGGGACGCAAGAGGTAGGCTCCGTTGCTGTCAGAAGACAGCTGTGGCGTTGTTGGAGGAATCATGAGCCGTACGGGCGGCCGCACGTTGGCGGAGAAGGTCTGGGACGAGCACGTCGTCCGGAGCGCGGAGGGCGAACCCGACCTCCTGTTCATCGATCTGCACCTCATCCACGAGGTCACCTCGCCCCAGGCGTTCGACGGGCTCCGGCTCGCCGGGCGCCGGGTCCGCCGGCCCGACCTCACGCTCGCGACCGAGGACCACAACGTCCCGACGCTCGACTGGGACAAGCCGATCGCGGACCCGGTCTCGCGCACCCAGGTCGAGACGCTGCGCCGCAACGCCGAGGAGTTCGGCGTCCGGCTGCACCCGCTGGGCGACGTCGAGCAGGGGATCGTGCACGTCGTCGGCCCCCAGCTGGGCCTGACGCAGCCGGGCATGACGATCGTCTGCGGCGACTCGCACACCTCGACGCACGGCGCGTTCGGCGCCATCGCGTTCGGCATCGGCACCTCCGAGGTCGAGCACGTGCTGGCCACGCAGACGCTGCCGCAGGCCAAGCCGCGCACGATGGCGGTCACCGTCAACGGCTCCCTGCCCGAGGGCGTCACCGCCAAGGACCTCATCCTGACCCTCATCACGCACACCGGCACCGGTGGCGGCCAGGGCTACATCGTGGAGTACCGCGGCCAGGCCATCGAGGAGCTGTCGATGGAGGCGCGGATGACCATCTGCAACATGTCCATCGAGTGGGGCGCCAAGGCCGGGCTCATCGCGCCGGACGACACCACCTTCGCCTACATCGAGGGCCGCCCCGAGGCGCCGAAGGGCGCCGACTGGGACGAGGCCGTCGCCCACTGGCGCACGCTGGTGAGCGACGACGACGCCGAGTTCGACCGCGAGATCGTGCTCGACGCCTCGACGATGACGCCGTTCGTCACCTGGGGCACCAACCCGGGCCAGGGCGTGCCCCTGGGCGGGACCGTCCCCGTCCCCGCCGAGTTCGAGGACCCGAGCGACCAGGTCGCCGCCGAGCGCGCGCTGACCTACATGGGTCTCGACGCCGGCACCCCGATGCGCGAGGTCAAGGTCGACACGGTCTTCGTCGGCTCCTGCACGAACGGGCGCATCGAGGACCTCCGTGTGGCCGCCGACATCATCAAGGGCCGCCGCGTCGCCGACGACACGCGCCTGCTCGTCGTGCCCGGATCGGTGCGCGTGCGCCTGCAGGCCGAGCAGGAGGGCCTCGACGTCGTCTTCAAGGAGGCCGGCGCGGAGTGGCGCGGCGCGGGCTGCTCGATGTGCCTCGGCATGAACCCCGACCAGCTCGCCCCCGGCGAGCGCAGCGCGTCGACGTCGAACCGCAACTTCGAGGGCCGGCAGGGCAAGGGCGGACGCACGCACCTCGTCTCCGTGCCCGTCGCCGCCGCCACCGCGGTCCGCGGCACCCTCTCGTCCCCCGCCGACCTGGAGCCGGCCGCCGCCGGCGCCGCGAGCTGACCAGGAGCCGACATGGAGAAGTTCACCTCCCACACCGGCGTCGGCGTCCCGCTGCGACGCAGCAACGTCGACACCGACCAGATCATCCCGGCCGTCTACCTCAAGCGGGTCACCCGCAGCGGGTTCGAGGACGGGCTGTTCGCCGCGTGGCGCAACGACCCCGAGTTCGTGCTCAACCAGCCGGCGTACGCCGCGGGGTCCGTGCTCGTGGCCGGTCCCGACTTCGGCACCGGCTCCTCGCGCGAGCACGCGGTCTGGGCGCTGCAGAACTACGGGTTCAAGGCCGTCATCAGCCCGCGCTTCGCGGACATCTTCCGCGGCAACTCGGGCAAGGCGGGTCTCCTCGCGGCGCAGGTCGACGAGAAGGTCGTGCAGCGCATCTGGACGATCCTCGAGGAGCAGCCGGGCGCCACGGTGACCGTCGACCTCGAGAGCCGCACCGTGCGGGCGGGTGAGGGCGTCGACGCCGTCGAGGACTCGTTCGACATCGACGACTACACGCGCTGGCGCCTGCTCGAGGGCCTCGACGACATCGGCATCACGCTGGGCCGGGAGACGGAGATCGCGGCGTACGAGGCCGCCCGCCCCCGGTGGAAGCCGGTCACGCAGCGCGCCTGACGGCCGCCGCCGACCGCCCCCACGTCGGTCACCACGACGGTCACCACGACGGTCACCACGACGGCCCCGCCCCGACCCCCGGTCGGCGCGGGGCCGTCGGCGTCCCACGGCGTGCCCCGGCCCGCAACGTGTCCCCGGCCCGCGACCAGCGCCGAACTACCGTCGTGAGCGACCGGGAGGCCGACCGGCGCGCCCGGAGTCGACGACGAGGAGATCGCGTGAGCACCATCTCGGCCAACGGCGTCCAGCTCCACCACACCGACACCGGCGGCGACGGTCGCCCCGTCGTCCTCATCCACGGCTGGCCGCTCAGCGGCGCCTCCTGGGAGCACCAGGTGCCCGCGCTCACCGGCGCCGGGTACCGCGTCCTGACCTACGACCGCCGCGGCTTCGGCGCCTCGGACAAGCCCGACACCGGCTACGACTACGACACGCTGGCCGCGGACCTCGACGGCCTGCTCACCGAGCTCGACCTCACCGACGTCACCCTCGTGGGCTTCTCGATGGGCGGTGGCGAGGTCGCCCGCTACCTCGGCACGTACGGCGACGCCCGCGTCCGCTCGGCGGTCTTCGCGGCGGCGGTCCCGCCGTACCTGCTGAAGAGCGACGACAACCCCGACGGCGGGCTCGCCGACGAGGACGTGCAGGGCATGGTCGACGGCGTGAGCACTGACCGCGAGGGCTTCCTCGACGGGTTCACCACCGGCTTCTTCTCGGTCGCCGGCACCCTGAGGGTCAGCGAGGAGGAGCGCCAGAAGGCGCTCGAGCTCCAGGCACCCGCCGCGGACGCCGCGCTGAGGGGCTGCATCGAGGCGTTCGCGCGCACCGACTTCCGCTCGGACCTCGCCACGATCACCGTCCCCACGCTCGTCGTCCACGGCTCGGGCGACGCCATCGTGCCGGTGGAGGTCTCGGGCCAGCGCACCGCGCAGGCCGTGGCGGGCGCGACGTACGTCGTGGTGGACGACGCGCCGCACGGCTTCAACGTCAGCCACGCGGCCGAGCTCAACGGCGCCCTGCTGGAGTTCCTGGGCCGCTGAGCGACCTCACGGCCGGGGCGTCACCGCCGGTGGCGTCCTCCCGCCGCGCGTGGGTACCGGCGCGCCACGTCGGGCCCGCCGCTGTTGTCGTGGCCCGTCCGCGCGCCTAGCGTGCGGAGAGACACCCGTGGGGCAGGCGCCGCACCGGGACGTACCGGAAGGACACCAGTGAACAAGTCGCAGTTCATCGAGGCGCTGTCGTCGAGGTTCGAGGGCAACAAGAAGGCCGCCGCCCACGCCCTCGACGCCGTCGTCGACACCATCACCCGTGAGGTCGCCCGGGGCGAGAAGGTCGCCATCACCGGGTTCGGCGCGTTCGAGAAGCGCGCGGAGGCGGCCAAGGGGGTCGTCCCCAAGTTCACCCCCGCGGCCAACCTGCGCAACGTCATCTCGGGCGCCAAGCAGCTGCCGGCGGCGACCGTCGGCGCGGCGGGCGAGGCCGCGAGCGCCGTCGTCGCGAAGGTGACGGGCAAGGGCGGCACGCGCCGGTCCGGTACGTCGGACGGCGACGCCGCCGAGGGCGCGGAGCCCACCGTCAGCACCTCCGAGGTGTCGATCGAGCAGGTGCTCGGCACGGCGCCGGCGGGGAAGAAGGCCGCGGCGAAGAAGGCCCCGGCGAAGAAGGCTCCCGCCACGAAGGCGACGAAGAAGGCCCCCGCCACCCGCACGACGGTGAAGACGGCCCCCGCCAAGAAGACCCCCGCCACGAAGGCCCCCGCCCCGAAGGCGCCGACGAAGAAGGCCACCGCCGCGGAGGCCCCCGCCACCGAGGCCCCCGCCACCGAGGCCCCTGCGAAGAAGACGCCGGCGAAGAAGAGCATTGCCACGCAGGCTCCCGCGAAGAAGGCCCCCGCCAAGAAGGCCCCGGCGAAGAAGTCGCCGTCGGCAGGCGCCCCCGCGAAGAAGACCGCTGTGGCGAAGACGCCGGTGGACGTGCCGCCGGACGCCGGCACGCCGGCCTCTCCCGCTGCCGAGGGTGACGTGCCCCGGGCGCCGTCGACCGGCCCCGTGACGTCGGCGAACGAGCCGGTCACCCCCTCCGCCGCCGCGGAGGCCCCCGCCGAGGGCACCACCGCGAAGAAGGCGCCCGCCGAGAAGGCGCCGGGGAAGAAGGCGCCCGCGAAGAAGGCGCCCGCCACGAAGGCCACGGCCGAGAAGGGCACGGCCGAGGAGGCCCCGGCGAAGAAGGTCCCGGCGAAGAAGGCGCCCGCGAAGAAGGCGAGCAAGGCCACGGCCACGAGGGACGCCGCGACGCGGGCGGCGGCCGGCACCGAGCCGGGGGCGACGCCGCCGGTGGCGCGCACGACCGCCACGACGTCCGTCGCCGATCAGGCCGACGACGGGGGTCCGCGCACGCCGTCGCAGAACTCCCCGGCGGCGCAGACCGAGCCCCCGGCCTGACCGAGGGGTCCCGACCGCTCCTAGCCGGGGTGGCGGGCCAGCAGGCCCGCCGTCCACGGGCCCAGCCCGAGGTCGACGGCGCCGTCCAGTGCGGCGGCGTCGTCGACGTCGTGGCGCAGGGTGGGCAGCGCCCCCTCGATCGGTACGGCGCCCGCCGCGAGGTGGGCGCGCGTCGAGCCCGGGCCGTAGCGCGGGTCGAAGAGGGGGAGGGGCGCGCCGTACAGCGTCGTGCCCGTGCCCGCGGCGTCGCTGACGAAGACCGGGCCGTCGGCGTCGAGGACCCGGGCCAGGGCGTCGGCGAGGTCGGCGGGACGCAGCGCCGGGAGGTCGGCGCACAGGGCGACGGGCAGCGCGTCGGGCCAGCGCCGGGCCGCCTCCCGGGCGCCCTGGCGCAGGGTGCCGTTGAGGTCGCCGTCGACCGGGTCCGGCACGACGGTGCAGCCCAGCCGCGCCAGGTGGTCGGCGAAGACGTGGTCGTCGGTGAGCACGAGGACGCCCACGACACCGGGCGTGGCCAGGGCGGCGCGCGCGGTGTCGAGCGCGAAGGCGGCGGCCAGCTCGGAGCGCGGCGCGCGGCCCTCCCCGAGGCGGGACTTGCCGACGGCGGGCGGCTTGACCGGCAGCAGGATCGCGGCGGACGGGGACGTGCTCACCCGGCCCATGCTCCCAGCCCGCGCGCGGCGCGGGGAGGGCGGTCCGACCGCGCTGCCGTCGTCGGCGACCGGCAGCGCCTATCCTGCCCTGCGGTGCCGAGGCACCGGACCGGTGCAGGACGTGAGGGAGGGGACGGGCCTTGGCGACGAGGAAGCTGAGCGAGCGCCGGGGCTGGGCGTACACGGTGGCGGCGACGATCCTGAAGCCGACCCTGACGGCCGCGACCTCCCGGACCTGGGAGGGCGGCGAGCACGTCCCCGCGACCGGCGGCGTCGTCGTCGCGCTGAACCACGTGACGAAGGTCGACCCCCTCTTCGCCGCGCACTACCTCTACGACCACGGGCGCATCGCGCGCTACCTGGCGAAGTCGGGGCTCTTCGAGTCGCGCGCGATGGCCACGTTCATGACGGCCGCGGGCCAGATCCCGGTCGAGCGCGAGAGCGCGGGCGCCTCGGCGTACGCCGCCGCCGTCGACGCCGTGCGGGCCGGGAAGTGCGTCGTGGTCTACCCCGAGGGCACCATCACCCGCGACCCCGACCTGTGGCCGATGACGGGCAAGACGGGCGCCGCGCGGATCGCGCTGGCCACCGGTTGCCCGGTCGTGCCGGTGGCCCACTGGGGCGCCCAGGACGTGCTCGCGCCGTACTCGTCGCGGCCCCGGCTGCTGCCCCGCAAGCACGTCACCGTGCGGGCGGGTGCGCCCGTCGCCCTCGACGACCTGGTCGGGCGCACGGACGCGCGCTCCGCCGTCGAGGCGACGAGCCGGATCATGGCGGCGATCACCGGCCTGCTGGCCGAGATCCGCGGCGAGCAGCCGCCCGCCGAGCCGTTCGACCCCCGCCGTCGGGGCGTGAGCGAGTACGGTCGCCCCCGCGCGGTGGAGCCGCGCGCGGACGACGAGCCGGGCGAGCCGGGTGGCCGTCCGACCGGTGACGGGGAGGGTGCATGACGAAGGTGGCGGTGCTGAGCGCCGGGTCGTGGGGCACGGCGTTCTCCCTGGTGCTGGCCGACGGCGGCGGCGACGTCACCCTGTGGGGACGTCGCGAGGAGGTCGTCGAGCGCATCAACACGCGCCACGAGAACGCCGACTACCTGCCGGGCATCCAGCTCCCGGGCAGCGTCGACGCCACCACCGACCCCGAGCAGGCCCTCGCCGGCGCCGACGTCGTCGTGTGGTCGATGCCGTCGCAGACGCTGCGGGGCACCCTCGAGCAGTGGCGCGACCTCGTGCCGCGCGACGCCGTCTCCGTCTCGCTCATGAAGGGCGTCGAGCTCGGGACGGTCAAGCGCATGAGCGAGGTCATCGCGGAGTCGCTCGACGTGCCGTCGCGCCAGGTGGCCGTCGTCAGCGGCCCGAACCTCGCGAAGGAGATCGCCCGCCGCGAGCCCGCGGCCTCGGTGGTCGCGTGCGAGGACGAGGAGACCGCGCGCCGGCTCCAGCGGCTGTGCCACACCCCGGCGTTCCGCCCGTACACGAGCACCGACGTGGTGGGCTGCGAGATCGGCGGCGCCTACAAGAACGTCGTCGCCCTCAGCGTCGGCATGGCCGTCGGCCTCGGCTTCGGCGACAACACGACGGCGTCGGTCATCACCCGCGGCCTGGCCGAGACCGCCCGGCTCGCGGTCGCGCTCGGCGCCAACCCGCTCACGCTCATGGGTCTCGCGGGGCTCGGCGACCTCGTCGCCACGTGCTCCTCGCCGCTGAGCCGCAACCGCACCTTCGGCGAGCGCCTCGGCTCGGGCATGACGACCGAGGAGATCTACGCCTCGACCCGCCAGGTGGCGGAGGGCGCGAAGTCCTGCAGCTCGCTGCGCGACCTCGCGCGCCGTACCGGCGTCGACGTGCCCATCGCCGAGCACGTCGACGAGGTCGTCGCGGGCACCATCACCGCGCGCGACATGATGACGGCGTTCGTGGCGCGCGAGACCAAGGCCGAGGCGGACTGACGCCTCAGCGGGCCTCGAGCGCGGCGACCAGGTCGTCCCACAGGTCGTCGACGTCCTCGACGCCGACCGAGAGCCGCACCAGCGACTCCGGGATCGTCGCCGCCTCGGTCTTCCAGCGGCGCCGGCGCTCGAGCGTGGACTCCACACCCCCGAGGCTCGTCGCGAACACCCACAGGCTCGTCGAGCGGCACAGCAGGTCGGCGGCCAGCGGGCCGCCGGTGAGCTCGATGGCGACGATCGCGCCGAAGCCGGGGTAGCGCACGCGGGAGACGGCCGGGTGGGCCTCGAGGCGCCGCACGAGCTCGGCGGCGTTGGCCTGGGCCCGCTCCACCCGCAGGTGCAGGGTGCGCAGGCCGCGCAGCGCGAGCCAGGCCTCGAGGGTGCCGGGCACGGCGCCGAGCAGGTCGCGGCGGCCCTTCACCACGTCGTACAGCTGGGGGTCGCGCACGACGACGGCGCCGAGGAGGGCGTCGGAGTGCCCGGCGAGGAACTTCGTCGCCGAGTGCAGCACCACGTCGGCGCCCAGGTCGAGCGGCTGCTGGAGCAGGGGCGTGGCGAAGGTGTTGTCGACGACCACGGTCGCGCCGGCCGCGTGGGCGGCGGCCGCGAGCGCCGGGATGTCCGCGACCTCGAGGGCGGGGTTGGTGGGCGACTCGATCCACAGCAGCGCGGCGTCCTCGCAGGCGGCGGTGACCGCGTCGACGTCCTCGATGTCGACGAGCCGGGTGCGCACCCGCCCGCGCAGCTCGAGGTCGCCCAGCTGGCCCAGCGTGCCCTGGTAGGAGTGCTGCGGCGCGACGACGACCCCGTCCGGCGCGACCAGGTCGAGCAGCGCGGCGACGGCCGCGAGCCCCGAGGAGAAGGCGAGGGCGCGCCCTCCCTCGAGGCTGCCGAGCGTCTCCTCGAAGGCCAGCCACGTCGGGTTGCCGTAGCGCCCGTACTCCACGTCGCCGCCCCCGACGTACGTCGCCGCCATCGTCAGCGGCGTGTTGAGGGGGGCGTCGGGCGTGCGTGCCGGACGGCCGGCGTGCACCGCACGGGTGGCGGGACGGAGCCCGTCGGAGCCGGCGGGGACGGGGGAGGAGGGCTGCTCGGGCATGCCCGCCAGCCTACGGCGTGGGGCTGCTCGGTCCGTCGCCGCGCGGGGTGCGCGGGAGCGGGGGCGGGGGCCGGTAGGGTCGAGCGCCATGAGTGACTCCGCCCCCCGTCGTCCGCGCGTGGCCGTCGTGTTCGGGGGCCGCTCCGCGGAGCACTCGATCTCGTGCATCTCAGCGGGCAGCGTCATCGCGGCCCTCGACCCGGAGCAGTACGACGTGGTGCCCGTCGGCATCGCGACGGACGGCCGCTGGGTGCTGGAGGACCCGTCGACCAACCGGCTCGAGCTGGGGCCCGGCGGCGCTCTGCCCCAGGTGCGCGGAGACGCCGCCGTGCAGCTCCTGCCCGGCTCCTCGCCCGAGCTCGTCGTCAGCGACGCCGGTGACGTGCCGCGCGTGCTCGGCGAGGTCGACGTCGTGTTCCCCGTGATGCACGGCCCCTTCGGCCAGGACGGCACGCTGCAGGGCCTGCTCGAGATGGCCGGCGTGCGCTACGTCGGCGCCGGCGTGCTGTCGTCGGCGGTGGGCACCGACAAGATCTACATGAAGCGGCTCTTCGAGGCCGCCGGGCTGCCGGTGCTGCCGTGGGTCGCGATCACGCCGCGCGACTGGGCGCGCGACGAGGCGGGCGTGCGGGAGCGCGTCGCCGCCCTCGGCCTGCCCGTCTTCGTCAAGCCCGCCCGGGCCGGGTCGAGCTTCGGCATCACGCGGGTCGACGACCTCGCCGACCTCGACGCCGCGCTCGACGAGGCTCGCCGCCACGACCCCAAGGTGCTGGTCGAGGCCGCCGCGGTCGGCGCGCGCGAGGTCGAGTGCGGCGTGCTGGCCGGCGAGGGCGACGGCGACCACGCGACGAGCGCGCTCGCCGAGATCCGGGTGACGGCGGAGCACTCGTTCTACGACTTCGAGGCGAAGTACCTGCCCGAGGAGAACACCGCCCTCGACGTGCCCGCCGACCTGCCCGACGAGGTCGCCGCGCGGGTGCGCGAGCTGTCGGTGGCCGCGTTCGACGCGCTCGACTGCGAGGGCCTGGCCCGGGTCGACTTCTTCGTCATGCCCGACGGCGCCGTGGTGCTCAACGAGGTCGAGACCATGCCGGGCTTCACGAGCCTGTCGATGTTCCCCCGCATGTGGGCCGCGAGCGGCATCGACTACCCGAGCCTGGTCGACCGGCTCGTGCGCGGCGCGCTGGCCCGCGACACCGGCCTGCGCTGACCCCTCCGCCCACGGGCGCGCCCTCAGAAGCAGGGGTCGACGAGCTCGGTGTTCGCCAGGATCGCCGGGGCCACGTCGATCTCCTCCTCGACCGGCGGGCGCCGCTCGGCCGGCAGGCGCAGCTGCACGGTGGGCTCAAGACCGATCGTCGTGACCACGACGTCGACCGTCTGGTCCTGGTACGTCGCGGGCTCGGCGTACCAGCCGACGTCCCCGACGACCTCGCAGTCGGACGTGTCGGTGAAGGACGCCGGCAGCTCGGCGCCGCAGACGACCACGGTCGCCGGGGTGCCCCAGGCGCGGGCCGCGACCCCCTCGGGCGCCACGTCGCGCTCCTCCTCGCCGCCGACCTCGTCGGGCAGGTCCGCCAGCAGCGCGGCGCAGGCCTCGCGCTGCCCCGCGGGCAGGTCGTCGAGGAGCGAGGCGCCCCGCACCTCGACAGGCGCTGCCGAGCAACCGGCCAGGACCGCCGGCGCCACCAGCACCCCGGCCAGCAGGACGAGGGCCCGGGGCGCGCGAGGCGTGCGGGCGGCGGGCATCGGGCCTCCGGGGCGGTGCGGGACGGGCGGGTGCCGGGCGGGTGCCGGGCGGGACGGGCGGGTGCGGACGGGGCCCGTGGGGGCCGTGCGCCGGGTCAACCTACCGGGTGGGGCGGGCCGGCCGGGCGGGGCGGGTCGAGCCGGGACGGGGGAGCGGGTCTGGTGGGATGGGGGGATGGAGAACCCCCGCCCGCCGCGCGCGACCGGAGCCGACACCCCCCTCTCCGCCGTCGGTGAGTTCGGCGTCGTCGAGGCCGTGGTCTCCCGCCTCCGCAGCAACGACGACGTGCTGGTGGGCCCCGGGGACGACGCGGCGGTGCTGCGGATCCGGCGGGGGCACGCCGTCGTCTCGACCGACCTCCTCGTCGAGGACCGGCACTTCCGGCGCGACTGGTGCTCGGCCGCCGACGTGGGCCACCGCGCCGCGGCGCAGAACCTCTCCGACGTCAACGCGATGGGCGGTCGCGCGACCAGCCTGACCCTCGGTCTCGCCCTGCCGGAGGACCTGCCGCTGCGGTGGGTGGAGGAGTTCACCGACGCCTTCGTCGCCGAGGCGGGGCTCGTCGGGGCCGTCGTGGTCGGCGGCGACGTGACGCGGGCCGACGCCGTGGTGGTCGCGGTGACCGTGCTCGGGTCGGTGGCCCAGCGTCCCGTGCTCCGCTCCGGCGCCCGTCCGGACGACGTCGTCGCGCTGTGCGGGCGGCAGGGCTGGGCGGCGGCGGGGCTGACCGTGCTGGGACGCGGCTTCCGCTCGCCCCGGGTGCTGGTGGAGGCCTACCGGCGCCCGGAGCCGCCGTACGACGCGGGGCCGGCCGCCGCCGAGGCCGGGGCCACCGCGATGGTCGACGTCTCCGACGGGCTGCTCGCGGACCTCGGCCACGTCGCCGTCGCCTCCGGGGTGCGCATCGACCTGGACACCGCGGCGCTCGACGTGGCCGAGCCGCTGCACGCCGTGGGCTCGGCCCTGGGCGCCGACCCGCTCGGCTTCGTGCTGACCGGCGGCGACGACCACGCCCTGGTCGCCACCTTCCCGGCGGACGCCGCGCTGCCGGACGGCTGGACCGTGGTCGGTCGCGTGCACGAGCAGGACCCGGCCGCGCCGCTCGCGCCCGTCACCGTGGACGGCGTCGCGCCGGAGGGCCCGACCGGTTGGCAGCACTTCTGAGGGCACCCACCGCGTCGTGCCCCGGCTCCGTCGTACCGCGCGAGCGGGGGAGCGGGGAAGACAAGACGACGAGGGCCCGCCCAGCAGTGCTGGACGGGCCCTCGGGCGTCGGTGCGCTCAGGTCAGCGGGTGACCTTGCCGGCCTTGAGGCAGCCGGTGCAGACGTTCAGCCGCGTCGGCGTGCCGCCGACCTTGGCGCGGACGCGCTGGATGTTCGGGTTGAAGCGACGCTTCGTGATCTTCCGCGACCACGGCCTGTTGTTGCCGAAGCCGGGCTTCTTGGCGCAGATGTCACAGACGGCAGCCACCGGTACTCCTGAAGTCGAGAACAGTTCGAGTCGTACGCCGACGTGGGCTCCGCACGAGGTGCGGCGGCGTTCACGTAGGCAACCGGAGGAGAGTAGCCGATCCCGCGCGGACCAGGCCAATCGACGGCGGCAGGCGGTGGACGGACGGGTCGCGGCACCCCACGCCGCCGCTAACGTGGCATCCTGCCACTCCTCGCAGCGTCGCCCGCCCCCGCGGGACGACGTGCCGGGAAGTACGAGCGTGAGCGCACGGGAGCACGGAGCGGAGGGGGCCAGATGAGCGGTGCCGGTCAGCCCGTGCGGCTCGAGGTGGTCGCCCGCTTCGTCCACATCGCCACCGACGCCCTCGCCGACGCCCGCGAGGAGATCGACGCCCTCAACGTCTTCCCCGTGCCCGACGGCGACACCGGCACCAACATGTTCCTCACGATGTCCGCCGCGCGCGAGGCGATGGTGCAGGCGCTCGACGCCGTGGGCCTCGCCGGCATCGCCGACGACGCCCACGCCGGTCGGCCCGTCGCGGCCGAGGTCGGTCCCGAGCAGCTCGCGACCGTCCTGCGGGCCCTGGCCCGCGGCGCGCTCCTGGGGGCCCGCGGCAACTCCGGCGTCATCCTCGCGCAGATGCTCGGAGCCGTGGCGGCCCACCTCGGGGCCGCGCCCGACGGGCGGCGCACCGCCGTGCTCGTCGCCGGCGGCCTCACGGAGGCGACCCGGGCCAGCTACGCCGCGGTGGGCGAGCCGGTCGAGGGCACCATGCTCACCGTGGCGCGTGCCGCGAGCGAGGCCGCCGAGCGGGCCGCGCAGGCGGAGCGCCCGCGGTCCCGCGACGTGTACGTCGCCGCGGCCGCGGCCGCCCGCGAGGCGCTGGCCCGCACCCCCGACCTCCTCCCCACCCTCGCGGCCGCCGGTGTCGTGGACGCCGGTGGTCGCGGCCTGTGCGTCATCCTCGACGCCGCCGAGACGGCCCTGACGGGACGCCGACCGCTGCCGGTCCCGGTGCGCCTGGGCCACCACACGATCCCGGTGGCGGCGTCCGGGGCGCACGAGGCCGGGCCGGCGGCGGGTGCCGCGGCGTACACCCCGGCGTACGAGGTCATGTACCTGCTCGACCAGTCCGACGACGCGGCCGTCGCGCAGCTGCGGGAGCGCCTCTCCGCGATCGGTGACTCGCTGGTCGTCGTCGGCGCCGAGGGGCTGTGGAACGTGCACGTGCACGTCGACGACGCGGGCGCGGCCATCGAGGCCGGGGTCGCGGCCGGTCGCCCCCACCAGATCCGGGTGACGCACCTCCGCGACCACGCCCGCCACGCCCACCCCGCCCACCACGACGGCCCCGGGCACGGGCACGGGCGCGGGTCGGGGCACGCCGGGGGCGTCGAGGAGCCCGAGGCGGGCCAGGACGAGACCGCCGCCCCGGTGCCGCACCGCCGCACGGGTCGCGCGGTCGTCGCGGTGAGCGCGGGCCCGGGCCTGGCGTCGGTGTTCGAGGAGGCCGGCGCGGTCGCGGTGCCCGGTGGCCCGGGGGAGCGCCCGTCCGCGGGCATGCTGCTCGAGGCGGTACGGCGGACCGGGGCCGCCGAGGTCGTGATCCTGCCCAACGACCCCGACTCGGTGCGCACGGCGGAGGTCGCCGCCCGCACCGCGGAGGAGGACGGCGACGTCCTCGTGGCCGTCGTGCCCAGCCGCGCCCAGGTGCAGGGCCTCGCCGCGCTGGCGGTGCACGAGCCGGGCCGCGCGTTCGGCCCCGACGTGCTGGAGATGACCGCGGCGGCGCGCCACTGCCGCCACGGCGCGGTGACCGAGGCGTCGCGGCGCGCGATGACGACCGCCGGCCCCTGCGAGGCGGGCGACGTGCTGGGCGTCGTCATGGGGGACTTCGCGGTGGTGGGGCACGACCGCCTCGCGGTCGCGGTCGAGGTCGTCACCCGGCTGCTGGCCGTGGGCGGCGAGCTGGTGACCGTGGTCGCCGGCGCGGGCTCCGGCGACCTGGCCGCGCACCTGGCGGCGCACGTCGAGCAGGAGCACCCGGGCGTCGACGTCGTCACCTACGAGGGGGGCCAGCCGCGCTACGCGCTGCTGGTCTCGGTGGAGTGAGCCGGGTGGGCGGCGCACGGGCGGGGGTGGTCGCGTGATCACCCTCCACTCCCCGGTCGAGACGGTGCTCGGCGGGGCCGCGAAGAAGGTCGGCAAGGTCAAGGAGCAGCTCGGCATCAGCACGGTCGGTGACCTGCTGCGCCACTTCCCGCGCACCTACCTGAAGGTCGACGAGCCGAGCACGGTCACCGACCTGGCCCCCGGTCAGCACATCAGCATCGTCGGCCGGGTCGGCGAGGCGAGGCTGCGCAGCTACCAGGACCGCCGCACGCAGCGCACGGCGTACCGGCTCGAGGTCCGCCTCGACACCGACGGCCCGTCGCTGCGGCTCACCTACTTCGCCCGCAACAAGGGCATCGCGACCCACTTCGAGAACCGGCACGCGGTGGGCACGCTCGGCGTGTTCATCGGCAAGGTCGACCGGTTCCGCGACGAGTGGCAGCTGACGAACCCCACGATGGTGCCGCTGGAGGGCCCGGCGCCGGCCGCGCCCGGTGACGACGCGGCCCGCGCGGCGGTCGCCGGCATGCGGGCGCTCTTCCCCGTCTACCCGGCCACCGCGGGCGTCGAGTCGTGGGACCTGCAGGCCGCGGTGGCCTTCGCGCTGAGCGTGCTCGCCGAGCCGGACGATCCGCTGCCCGAGCGGCTGCGGGACGAGCAGGGTCTCGTGGGGGTGCGCGAGGCCTTCGAGCGCGTGCACCAGCCGGACTCCTGGGCCGACGTCACCCGCGGGCTGCAGCGCTTCCGCTTCGACGAGGCGCTCGTGACCCAGCTCGTGCTGGCCCGCCGGCGGGCCGCCCTGCGCGCCGTGGCCGCCGCACCCCGCACGGGCGAGCGGCCCGACGGCACCCGGGGCGGGCTGCTCGCCGCGTTCGACGCCCGCCTGCCCTTCGAGCTCACCGCGGGCCAGGTGGCCGTCGGCGCCGAGATCGAGGCCGACCTCGCCGCCGGCCACCCGATGAACCGGCTGCTCCAGGGCGAGGTCGGCTCCGGCAAGACCCTCGTCGCCCTGCGCGCCATGCTCCGCGTCGTCGACTCCGGGGGCCAGGCCGTGCTGCTCGCGCCCACCGAGGTGCTCGCCCAGCAGCACCACCGCTCGCTCGGGCGCCTGCTCGGCGACCTCGCCCAGCCGGGGATGCTCGGCGGGGCGGAGGAGGCCACGGGCATCGCGCTGCTCACCGGGTCGAGCACGACGCAGCAGCGGCGCGAGGCGCTCCTGCGGATCGCCTCGGGCGAGGCCGGCGTCGTCGTGGGCACGCACGCGCTGCTGGAGGACCGCGTCTCGTTCGCCGACCTGGGCCTCGTCGTGGTCGACGAGCAGCACCGCTTCGGCGTCGAGCAGCGCGCCGCGCTGACCGACAAGGCCGAGAAGCCGCCCCACGTGCTCGTCATGACCGCCACCCCCATCCCGCGCACCGTCGCGATGACCGTCTTCGGCGACCTCGAGACGTCGGTGCTCAGCGAGCTGCCGGCCGGGCGCGCCCCGATCCAGACCAACGTCGTCCCGCTGGCGGAGGCGCCGCGCTGGCTCGACCGCGCCTGGCAGCGGGTGCGCGAGGAGGTCGAGAAGGGCCACCAGGCCTACGTCGTGTGCCCCCGCATCAGCGAGGAGACCGCCGAGCAGGGGGAGAGCGACGCCGTCGACCTCGACGCCGAGGGCGAGGTGGTGGCCCCGCCGACCACGCGCCCGGCCGCGGTCGAGACGGTCGTCGCGCTGCTGCGCGAGGGGCCGCTGGCGGGCCTGCGGGTCGAGGCCCTGCACGGGCGGATGGCCCCCGACGACAAGGACCGGGTGATGCGGCGCTTCGCCGCCGGCGAGGTCGACGTGCTCGTCTCGACCACCGTCATCGAGGTCGGCGTCGACGTCGCGAACGCGACCACGATGGTGCTCCTCGACGCGGACCGCTTCGGCGTCTCCCAGCTCCACCAGCTGCGCGGCCGTGTCGGTCGCGGCGGCCTGCCCGGCCTGTGCCTGCTCGTCACCAACGCCTCCGCCGGCACCCCGGCCCGCGAGCGCCTCGACGCCGTCGCCGCGACGACCGACGGGTTCGAGCTGTCCCGCGTCGACCTCGAGCAGCGCCGAGAGGGCGACGTGCTGGGCGCCTCGCAGTCCGGTCGGCGCTCCAGCCTGCAGACCCTCCGCGTGCTGCGCGACGAGGGCACCATCGTCGCCGCCCGCGAGGTGGCGACCGCACTGCTCGCCGACGACCCCGACCTGCGTGCGCTGCCGCAGCTCGCCGCCGCGGTCGTCGACCTCGAGACCTCGGCCGGCGCGGCCTACCTGGAGCGGTCGTGACGCGGATCGTCGCGGGCCGGGCGGGCGGGCGCCGGCTGCGCACGCCCCGGGGCGACGCCACCCGGCCGACCTCGGACCGGGTGCGGGAGGCGCTGTTCTCGGCCCTGGAGTCGCGGCTGGGCTCGCTGGAGGGCGCCGCGGTCCTCGACCTGTACGCCGGCTCGGGCGCCGTCGGGCTCGAGGCGTGGTCGCGCGGGGCCGCGTCGGTGCTCCTCGTCGAGCACGACCAGCGCACCCACGCCCTCGTCCGCGCCAACGCCCGCGAGGTGGGGGCCGGCGCGGCCGCGACCGTGCTGCGCGCCACCGTCGCCACCGCCCTCGCCGGGCCGCCGCCGCAGGCCTACGACGTCGTGTTCAGCGACCCGCCGTACCCGCTGGCGGACGCGGCGGTCGCCGCCGACCTGGCCGCGCTCGTGACCGGCGGGTGGCTGGCACCCGACGCGCTCGTCGTCGTCGAGCGCTCCTCGCGCAGCCCCGAGCCGGTGTGGCCGGACGGCCTCGAGCGCGAGTCTTCGAAGCGCTACGGCGAGACGACGCTCTGGTACGGTCGCGCGGCTTCCGCCGAGCCCGAGGAGACCCCATGACCCGCGCCGTGTGCCCCGGCTCGTTCGACCCGGTCACCCTCGGCCACGTCGACATCGTCGCGCGCGCGGCGCGGCTGTTCGACGAGGTCGTGGTCGCGGTCGGGGTCAACGCCTCGAAGCGGCGGCTCTTCAGCGACGACGAGCGCCTCGAGATGCTCGCCGAAGCCACCGCGCACCTGCCCAACGTGCGCGTCGCCGGCTTCTCCGGGCTGCTCACCGACTTCTGCGCCGAGCAGGGCGCCGCGGCGCTGGTGAAGGGCCTGCGAGGGGCGGGCGACCTGGAGTACGAGCTGCCGATGGCGCGGATGAACGACCACCTCAGCGGCGTCGAGACGGTGTTCGTGGCCGCCCGCCCGGAGCTCACCCACGTCTCCTCGAGCCTGGTGAAGGAGGTGGCGTCGCTCGGCGGCGACGTCGCGCCGTTCCTCTCGCCGGCCGTCCACGACCGGCTGCTGGCGCGTCTCGCCGAGCGCCGCGCCCGCGCCGACCAGGCGTGAGGGCCGCCGCGCGGCCCGTCGCGGACCCGTCGGGGACCGCACGGTTTGGCCCAGTCCGGCGTGGGTGGTTAGTCTTTCCCGGTTCTGTCCTGCCCCAGCACCGGAAGTGATCCTCTGACCCGCCTGGACCCGAGAGCGCCGCTCGTGATCGACACCCGCGAGCTGGGCCGCCGAGCAGGGTCCCAGCACGAGGTGGTCACCACGGTGCCGGCACCGGCAGATCTCGGCATCGAGGTCCTCGGTGTCCCCGAAGGCTCGCCGGTCGAACTCGACCTGCGGCTGGAGGCGGTCATGGAGGGCGTCCTGGTCACGGGAACGGCGCACGTCGAGCTCGTCGGCGAGTGCGTGCGGTGCCTGGAGGAGATCACCGACGACGCGTCGGCGACCTTCCAGGAGCTGTTCGTGTACGACGACGGGCAGGCCGATCACGGGACCGAGGACGACGACGACCTCGGTGTCCGGCGGCTCGAGGACGACCTGGTCGACCTGGAGCCGTCGTTGCGGGACGCGGTGGTGCTCGCACTGCCGTTCCAGCCGCTGTGCTCGGAGGACTGTCCGGGCCTGTGCGTCGAGTGCGGCGCCAGGCTCGCGGACGACCCGGGGCACACGCACGGCGAGGCGATCGACCCCCGGTGGGCCGGCCTCACCGAGGCGCTGGGGTCCGGCAGCGACGGAACGCCGGGCACGAGTGCCCCGCAGACGCACGACAACTGAACGTCCCCACCCGGGGGCTCACCGGTTCCCCGGTGGGTGTGGAACGGCCGGCGCCAGCCGGCGTGATTCGAGGAGAAGAAAAGTGGCTGTCCCGAAGCGGAAGATGTCGCGCAGCAACACCCGTCACCGTCGCTCGGCCTGGAAGGCGTCCGTGCCCTCGCTGGTGACCTGCGCCAACCCCGCCTGCGGTGCCCAGCACCTCCCGCACCGCGCGTGCGGCACGTGCGGTCAGTACGGCGCCAAGGCGAGCCGTCGCCAGGTCCTCTGACCGGCGACGCGACGACCGCGCACGACCCGACGTACGTCCTGACCGACTACGCCGACCTCCGAGCAGCGCTCGGGAGCCCCTCGTTGGCTCCCGAGCTGCTCGAGCGTGCGCTCACCCACCGCTCGTTCGCGTACGAGAACGGCGGCCTGCCGCACAACGAGCGGCTCGAGTTCCTCGGTGACTCCGTGCTCGGCATCGTCGTCACCGAGACGCTCTACACCCAGCACCCGGACCTCTCCGAGGGCCGGCTGGCGAAGCTGCGCGCCGCGGTCGTCAACGCCCGCGCGCTGGCCGACGTCGCCCGCACGATCGGGCTCGGCCAGCACCTGAAGCTGGGGCGCGGCGAGGAGGCGACCGGCGGGCGCGACAAGCCGTCGATCCTCTCCGACACCCTCGAGGCCGTGATCGGCGCCGTGCACCTCTCCGGCGGCATCACCGTCGCCTCCGAGGTCGTCCACCGCCTCTTCGACCCGGTCATGGAGGCCGCCGCCGCGATGGGCGCCGGCCTGGACTGGAAGACGTCGCTGCAGGAGCTCGCCGCGGAGCGGGCCCTCGGCGTGCCGGAGTACCTCATCACCGACGAGGGCCCCGACCACCTCAAGACCTTCACCGCCCGCGTGCGCGTGGGCGAGGGCGTGTACGGCCACGGCGTCGGCCGCTCGAAGAAGGAGGCGGAGCAGCTGGCCGCCCAGACCGCCTACGGCGAGATCGCCGAGGCCGACCCGGCGGCAGCCCCGGCGGCCCCGGCGGCCCCGGACGAGCCGGCCACGCCTCCCGCGGACGCCCCGGGTGCCGGAGCTCCCTGAGGTCGAGGTCGTCCGTGCCGGCCTGGAGCGCCACGTCGTGGGCGCGCGGGTCGTGGACGTGGAGGTCCTCCACCCCCGTCCGGTACGGCGGGACCCCGGCGGCCCGGACGGGTTCGTCGCCGCGCTGCGCGGCCGCACCCTCCTCGGCGCCCGCCGCCGCGGCAAGTACCTGTGGTTGCCGCTCGACAGCGGCGACGCGCTGACCGCCCACCTCGGCATGAGCGGGCAGATGCTCGTGCAGCCCCCGTCCGCCCCCGACGAGCGCCACCTGCGGGTGCGCCTGCGCCTCGAGGGCGCGGACGAGGGCCGCGAGCTGCGCTTCGTCGACCAGCGGATGTTCGGCGGCCTCGCCGTCAGCCTCGGCGGCGCCGAGCTGCCCCCCGAGATGGCGCACGTGGCGCGCGACCCGCTCGACCCCGCCTTCGACGACGCGGCGTTCGTGGCCGCCGTCCGTCGCCGGGCGTCCGCGGTCAAGCGGATCCTGCTCGACCAGAAGGTCGTCTCGGGGGTCGGCAACATCTACGCCGACGAGGCGCTGTGGCGCACCCGGCTGCACGGGGAGCGCCCGGGCGAGCGGCTGCGCCCGGTCGAGGTGCGCACCCTGCTGACGAACGTGCGCGCCGTCATGACCGAGGCCCTCGCCCAGGGCGGGACGTCGTTCGACGCCCTGTACGTCAACGTGAACGGGGAGTCGGGCTACTTCGACCGCTCCCTCGACGCGTACGGCCAGGAGGGGCGGCCCTGCCGCCGCTGCGGGGCGGCGATCCGGCGTACCGCGTTCATGAACCGGTCGTCGTTCTGGTGCCCCCGGTGCCAGCCCGCGCCCCGGACGGCCCGCCCGTCCCGGCCCGCCGCCGCGCCGAAACGCCCGGGTCCCGCGTCGGATTGACCCCCGCTCGCACGGGTGAGACATTTGACGACGGCCCGGACCGGGCCCCACACCCCTGCACGTGCTCCGGAGGATCTTCCATGGCCAAGGCGCTGATCGGCTACCTGGACAGCGACCGTCGGGTCCCCTCCCGCCTCGAGGTGGACAACGCCCGCCTGCGCGCCCGCATCGGCGACCTGGAGCAGCTCGTGCTGCGCCTGCAGGCGGAGAACGACCGGCTGACCGCGGCGCACGCCGCCGTCCTCCTCGACATCGAGGAGTCGCAGGACCAGCTCCAGCCGGCCTGACCGGCCGATTCCCGCTGGGGGCGCGCACGGCGTAGCCTCCTCCGACCGTGGGTCGGATCTGGGAGTTCATCGCACCGGCGCGTCTCGGGCCCGGGTTCCGCCACCTCGTCCTCGCCTTCTGGACCGCGAACCTCGCCGACGGCGTGATGATCGCGGCAGGGCCGCTGCTGCTGGCCTCGCTCACGTCCGACCCCTTCCTCATCGCCCTCGGCGCGGCGGCGCCGCGCGTGCCCTGGGTGCTGTTCGGCCTCTACTCCGGCGTCGTGGCCGACCGGGTGGACCGCCGCCTGCTGATGCTCGGCACCAACCTGGTGCGCCTCGGCGTGGTGGCCGTGCTGGGCGCGGCGATCGCCACCGATGTCGTCAGCGTCACCTGGGTGCTCGTCAGCCTCTTCCTGCTCGGCACGGCCGAGTGCTTCAGCGACACCACCGCCTCGACGCTGATGCCGATGCTGGTCGAGAAGAAGGACCTCGGCATCGCGAACGCCCGCGTCATGGTCGGCGTGATGACGATCAACCAGCTCGCGGGCCCGCCGCTGGGGGCCGCGCTCTTCGTCGCGGGGACGGTGTGGCCGGTGGTCGCCCAGGGCGTCTGCATCGCCCTGGTCGTGCTGCAGGTCGCCCGCCTGCGGCTGCCGTCCCTCGTGCCTCCGGCGGGGGAGCGCTCGCTGTTCCGCGACGTCGCGGACGGCGTCGCGTGGCTGGCGCGCCACGCGGCGGTGCGCACACTCGCGCTGACCATCCTCACGTTCAACATCACCTTCGGCGCCACGTGGTCGGTGCTCGTCGTGTACGCCGACGACCGCCTCGGACTGGGCGGCTTCGGCTTCGGCCTGCTCACCGCCTGCGCTGCGGTCGGGGGCATCGTCGGGGCGCTGGCCTACGGGCCGTTGGAGCGCCGCTTCTCGCTCAGCGCGATGATGCGCGTCGGGCTCGTCGTCGAGACCGCCACCCACGGCATCCTCGCCCTCACGACGTGGCCGGCCGTGGCGATGCTGGTGCTCGGCGCGTTCGGGGTGCAGGCGTCGATCTGGGGCACCACGTCGACGACGGTGCGGCAGCGCGCCGTACCGGCGCACGTGCAGGGGCGCGTCACCAGCGTCTACCTTCTGGGCATGCAGGCGGGCCTCGTCGTCGGGGCGCTGCTGGGCGGCGTGCTCGCGCAGTACGGCGGGGTGCGCGCCACGCTGTGGTTCGGCTTCGCCGGCTCGGCGCTCATCCTGGCCCTCATCTGGCGCCAGCTGCCGCACATCGCGCACGCGGGCGAGTAGGCGCCGCGGGCCGGTCTCCGCCCGCGGGCCGGGGGTGCGGCGTACTAGCCTGGCCCGACGCACGGGCCCGCGAGGGTCCGCGGCGGCGGCCGGCGAGGAGGGCGCGCGTGTACCTGAAGAGCCTGACCCTGAGGGGGTTCAAGTCCTTCGCGTCCTCGACGACCCTGCAGCTCGAGCCCGGCATCACCTGCATCGTCGGCCCCAACGGGTCGGGCAAGTCCAACGTCGTCGACGCGCTCGCGTGGGTGATGGGGGAGCAGGGGGCGAAGAGCCTGCGCGGCGGCAAGATGGAGGACGTCATCTTCGCCGGCACCTCCGGCCGCCCGCCGCTGGGCCGCGCCGAGGTGCAGCTGACGATCGACAACACCGACGGCGCCCTCCCCATCGAGTATGCCGAGGTCACCATCAGCCGCACGATGTTCCGCAACGGCGGCTCGGAGTACGCGATCAACGGCACCGCCTGCCGGCTGCTCGACGTGCAGGAGCTGCTGAGCGACTCGGGCATCGGGCGCGAGATGCACGTCATCGTCGGCCAGGGCCAGCTCGACTCGATCCTGCGCGCCACGCCCGAGGACCGGCGCGGCTTCATCGAGGAGGCCGCGGGCGTCCTCAAGCACCGCAAGCGCAAGGAGAAGGCGCTCCGCAAGCTCGACGCGACCGAGGGCAACCTCAACCGGCTGGCCGACCTGCTGAGCGAGATCCGCCGCCAGCTCAAGCCGCTGGGGCGCCAGGCCGAGGTCGCGCGGCGCGCCCAGACCGTGCAGGCCGACGCCCGCGACGCCCGCTCCCGGCTGCTGGCCGACGACCTCGTCACCGCCCGCACGGCACTGGCGCAGGAGATCGCCGACGAGACCGTCCTGCTCGAGCGCCGCGCAGCGGTGGCCGCCGAGCTCGAGGCCGCCCGCGCGCAGGAGGCGAGCGTCGAGGCCGCACTGCGCGAGGACCTGCCCGCGCTCGCTGCGGCCCAGGAGACGTGGTTCGCGCTCGCGGGCCTGCGCGACCGCCTCCAGGGCACCCGCTCGCTCGCGGCGGAGCGCGTGCGCACCTCCCAGGTGGGGGAGGGGCCCGTCGGCACGGGACGCGACCCCGACCGCCTCGAGGCCGACGCCGCCCGGGCGCGCGAGGAGGAGGAGCGCGGCGCCGCGGAGGTCGCGGAGCGGGCGGCCGCCCTCGAGCGGGCCGTCGCGCGCCGCGTCGAGGCCGAGGAGGCCGCCACGGCGGAGGAGCGGCGGATCGCGGCGCTGCAGCGCGCCGCCGCCGACCGCCGCGAGGGCCTCGCGCGCCTCGTCGGGCAGGTCAACGCCGTGCGCTCGCGGGCGCGGGCCGCGGAGGACGAGGTGGGCCGGCTCGTGCTGGCCCGCGCCGACGCGGTCGCCCGCGCCGAGCAGGCGCAGCGCGACTTCACCGCGCTCGAGACCGAGGTGGCGGGCCTCGACGCGGGCGAGGAGGGCCTCGACGCCGAGCACGAGGAGGCCAGCGAGGCGCTGGCCGAGGTCGAGGAGACGATCGCCGGCGTGCGGGCCGCGCTGCAGCAGGCCGAGCAGCACCGGGCCGCGCTGGTCGCCCGCAAGGAGGCCCTCGAGCTGGGCCTCACCCGCAAGGACGCGGCGGGCGCGCTGCTCGCCGCGGGCGACCGGGTCGACGGTGTGCTGGGCCCGGCCGCGTCGGTCCTCGCCGTCCGGGCCGGGTTCGAGACCGCGGTCGCGGCCGCCCTCGGCGCCGCCGCCGACGCGGTGGTCGTGAGCGGCAGGGACGCCGCGCTCGCCGCGATCGACCTGCTCAAGCAGGACGACGCGGGGCGGGCGAGCCTCGTCGTCGCGGGCGGGCCCGACGCCCCCCGCGCCGCGGACCCCGCGCCCGCGCTGCCCGGGCTGCCCGCGGACGCGACCTGGGCGCGGGAGGTGGTCGAGGCGCCGGCCGAGGTGCGGGCCGCGGTCGACCGGCTGCTCGCGGACGTCGTGGTCGTGGCCGACCTCGAGCAGGCCGCGGCCGTGCTGGCCGACGCCCCCGACCTCGTCGCCGTGACGCGCGACGGCGACGTGCTGGGCGGTCACCACGCGGTCGGCGGGTCCCAGGCCCAGCCGAGCCTGCTGGAGGTCCAGGCCGCGGTCGACGAGGCCGCCGAGGCCCTCGTGACCGCGAGCGCCGAGGTCGAGCGCCTCACCTTCTCGCTCCGCTCCGCCGAGACCGAGCGCGCCGCCGCCCGCCAGCGGGTGGACGTCTCGCTGGCCCGGCTGCACGAGTCCGACGCCGCCCTCGCCGCCGTGGCCGAGGAGCTGGCGCAGCACGGCGCCCACGCCCGCGCCGCGCGGGGAGAGGCGGAGCGCCTCGGCGCCGCCATCGCCGCCGCCGAGCGGGCCCGCGAGGAGGGCGTCGCCGGTCTCGCCGACCTCGAGGAGCGGCTCGCCCGCGCCGAGTCGTCGCCCGAGGAGGAGCCCGACACCACCGACCGGGAGGAGCTGGCCGCCGCGGCCCGCGACGCCCGGCAGGCGGAGATGGACGCCCGCCTCGCGCTGCGCACCTCCGAGGAGCGCACCCGCTCCCTGACCGGCCGCGCCGACAGCCTGCTGCGCCAGGCCCGGCAGGAGCGCGAGGCCCGGGCCCGGGCCGCCGAGCGCCGCGAGCGGGTACGCCGCCAGGCCGCCGCCGCACGCGCGGTCGTCGCGGGCGCCGACGTCGCGCTGGCCCGCCTCGAGCTCTCCGTCGCGGAGGCCGCGGTCGGCCGTACCCAGGTCGAGGAGTCGCGCCGGGAGAGGGAGGAGCAGCTGCTGGCGGTGCGGGCCCGGCTGCGCGACCTCGGTCGCGAGCACGACCAGCTCGTGGACAGCGTCCACCGCGACGAGATGGCCCGGGCCCAGCAGCGCATGCGCATCGATCAGCTGGAGGACCGGGCCATCGAGGAGCTCGGGGTCGAGGCGGACGTGCTCGTCGCCGAGTACGGCCCCGACGTACCCGTCCCGCTGCCCCCGGACGAGACCGTGCCCGGCGCCGGTGACACCGACGAGACCGACGGCGCCGGGGAGGGCGGCGAGCCGGCGGCGCCGCGCACCACGCCGTACGTGCGGGAGGAGCAGGCCAAGCGGCTGCGCTCGGCCGAGCGGGCGCTGGCCCAGCTGGGCAAGGTGAACCCGCTGGCCCTCGAGGAGTTCGCGGCGCTCGAGGAGCGCCACCAGTTCCTCACCGAGCAGCTGGAGGACGTGCGACGCACGCGGCGCGACCTGCTCGACATCGTGCGCGAGGTGGACGCCCGGGTGGAGCAGGTGTTCGGCGAGGCGTGGGAGGACGTGCGGGCCGCCTTCGACCACGTGTTCGCGCGGCTGTTCCCGGGCGGCGAGGGTCGCCTGCTGCTCACCGACCCCGACAACCTGCTGACCACCGGCGTCGAGGTCGAGGCCCGCCCGCCGGGCAAGAAGGTCAAGCGGCTGTCGCTGCTGTCGGGCGGCGAGCGGTCGCTCGTCGCGGTCGCCTTCCTCGTCGCCCTGTTCAAGGCGCGGCCCTCGCCGTTCTACATCCTGGACGAGGTCGAGGCGGCGCTCGACGACACGAACCTGGGGCGCCTGCTCCAGATCTACGAGGAGCTCCGGGAGAGCTCGCAGCTCCTCGTGATCACCCACCAGAAGAGGACGATGGAGGTCGGGGACGCGTTGTACGGCGTGACGATGCGAGGCGACGGGGTCTCGACGGTGATCAGCCAGCGGCTGCGGGACGGGGAGCGCCCCGAGCGGGCCGGGCAGGACCAGCCGAACGAGGTGGTGGGGGCATGAGCGAGCGCGCACCCCGCCCGACGCGGGCCGACTTCGTCGCCTGGCGCCGGGTCACGACGCGGTGGCGGGACGACGACGCCTACGGCCACCTCAACAACGCGACGTACTACGAGCTGTTCGACACCGCGGTCAACGCCCACCTGTACGAGGCCACCGGCGTCGACGTGCGGGCGCTGCCCCGGATCGGGGTGGTGGCCGAGACGTCCTGCCGCTACTTCCGCGAGCTGGGGTTCCCGGACCCCATCGACACCGGTCTCGTGGTCGACCGCATCGGGACGTCGTCGGTCGTCTACCGCATCGGCCTGTTCCAGGGGCCGGACGGCGGACCCGAGGAGGAGGCGGCCGCCGAGGGCCGCTTCGTCCACGTGTACGTCGACAACACGCACGGCGCGGGCAACCGGCCGACGGCCCCGCTCCCGCCCGAGATCCGGGCCGCCGTGGAGCCGTTGCTGCGCCCCTGACGGGGTCCGCGGCGGGGGGCCTCCGCGGCGTTGCGAGGGTTGTTGGCCGGTCGTGCCACCATGAATCCCACGCGTGTCCTTCCCTGTCCTCCCGGAGGCTCCTCTTGCTCGTCGTCGCCCTGTCGATGCTCGTCATCCTCGTCGTCGCCGGAGCCGTCGTCGTGCTGGCCGCCAGCTCGGCGAAGGCGTCCGACGCCCCGACCCACCCGTGGGTGCAGCGGGTCCGCGCCGCCGTCCCCGAGCTGCCCGTGATCCGCGAGGACGAGGACCTGCACCTGCGCCGCTGAGGCGCGGGCCGCCGACCACCGGGGCTCCTCCCGGCCCGCCGCTCCCGACCCCCGGGTCACGGACGGCGGGTGGTTGGATGGGCCCCATGGAAGAGTGGCTCTACCTGGTCATCGGCGTCGCCGTCGCAGCCGTCCTCCTGCTCGGCGGGCTGCTGGTCGGCGGGTCCCGCCGGCGCTCGGCCCCGCCGGTCGAGCACCGCGACGTCCTCGCCCCCGAGCGCCCGGCCCCGCCCGCGGACGCGCCCCCGGGGGGGCCCGGCACGGCGGACCCCGACCTCGAGGGCACGGACACTGAGGAGCCGGAGGTCGCGGCGCCCGCCGCGCCGGTCCTCGACCGCCCGGAGGGCACGGCCTCCCGCCTCGTCCGGCTGCGCCAGCGGCTCTCCCGCTCGCAGGGCGCGCTGGGACGCGGCCTGCTCGCGATCCTGTCCCGCGACCGCCTCGACGAGGACTCGTGGGAGGACATCGAGGACACGCTCCTCACGGCCGACATCGGCGTCGCGCCCACCCAGGAGCTCGTGGACGCGCTGCGCACCCGGCTCCGGGTCGAGGGCGGTGCCCCCGACGCGCGCACGGTGCTGCGCGAGGAGCTCGTCACCCTCGTCGGTCCCGACATGGACCGCCGCCTCAACGTGACCGGTGAGGACGGCCGTCCCGGCGTCGTGCTCGTCGTCGGCGTCAACGGCGCGGGCAAGACCACGACGGTCGGCAAGATCGCCCGCATCCTCGTCTCGCAGGACCGCTCGGTCGTCCTGGGCGCGGCCGACACCTTCCGCGCGGCCGCCGTCGAGCAGCTCGGCACCTGGGGCGAGCGGGTCGGCGTGCCCGTCGTGCGGGGCCCCGAGGGCTCCGACCCGGCCAGCGTCGCGTTCGAGGCCGTCAAGCAGGGTGTCGACGAGGGCGTCGACACCGTCCTCGTCGACACCGCCGGCCGCCTGCAGAACAAGGCCGGCCTGATGGACGAGCTCGGCAAGGTCAAGCGCGTCATCGAGAAGCAGGCTCCCGTCACCGAGGTGCTCCTCGTCCTCGACGCCACCACCGGCCAGAACGGCATGGTGCAGGCCCGCGTCTTCAGCGAGGTCGTGGACGTGACGGGCATCGTGCTGACGAAGCTCGACGGCTCCGCCAAGGGCGGCATCGTCGTCGCCGTGCAGCGCGAGCTCGGCGTGCCGGTCAAGCTGGTCGGCCTGGGCGAGGGCCCCGACGACCTGGCGCCCTTCGACGCCGGCGCCTTCGTCGACGCGCTGCTGGGCTGACCGCCCGGGCCGAGCCCGGCCCGGTCGCACCAGGGACCCGCCGTCATCGGGAAGTAACACGCGGCGGGGTCGTGTTTCCTGCCCGAAACACGGGCGAGGACGCGGGGAAACCTCAGGGGTCGAGGGTTGCCGCCACGGCCGTGGGGCTGCGGGACACACCGGGTGCCGCGCGCCACCCCCACGGCACGCCCGATCCTGGAGGTCCCATGGACTACGGCCTGCAAGCGTGGATGCTGGCCTCGGCGTCGCTCGTGCTGCTGATGACGCCCGCCCTCGCACTCTTCTACGGCGGCATGAGCCGCTCGAAGTCCGTCCTCAACATGATGATGATGTCGTTCTCCGCCATGGGTGTCGTCGGCATCGTCTACGTGCTGTGGGGCTGGTCGATGTCGTACGGCTCGCAGGACGTCGCGATGCTCTTCGCGAACCCCTTCGAGCTGTTCGGGCTGCGCGACGTCGAGGGCGCGACGTACCTGACGGTCGGCTTCCAGCTGACCTTCGCGGTCCTCACCGCCGCCCTCATCAGCGGCGCGGTGGCCGACCGCCTCAAGTTCTCGGCCTGGCTCGTCTTCGTGCCGATCTGGGTCACGCTGTCCTACTTCCCGCTCGCGCACATGGTGTGGGGCGGCGGTTTCCTCAGCGGCGCGGCCGGCGGCCTGGCCGACATGATCTTCGCCGGTGACGGGGGCGCGGAGGTCGCGCCGATCGACTACGCGGGCGGCACGGTCGTCCACATCAACGCCGGCGTCGCGGGCCTCGTGCTCGCGCTGCTGCTGGGCAAGCGCCTCGGCTTCGGCCGCGAGCCCATGCGGCCCCACAACCTCCCCCTGACGATGATCGGCGCCGGCCTGCTGTGGTTCGGCTGGTTCGGCTTCAACGTCGGCTCGTGGATCCCCGGCGACCTCACCGGGGACGAGGCGGGGGCCTACTGGCTCTCCGAGACCAGCCTCGTCTGGCTCAACACCACCGTGGCCACGTGCGGCGCCATGGTCGGCTGGCTGCTCGTCGAGAAGATGCGCGACGGCAAGGCGACCTCGCTGGGCGCCGCCTCCGGCGTCGTCGCGGGCCTCGTCGCCATCACCCCGGCCTGCGGTGCGCTCTCGCCGGTCGGCTCCATCGTGCTCGGCCTCGTCGCGGGCGCCGTCTGCGCCCTCGCCGTCGGCCTCAAGTACCGCCTGGGGTACGACGACTCGCTCGACGTGGTCGGTGTGCACCTGGTCGGTGGCCTCATCGGCACCGTCGGCATCGGGTTCCTCGCCACCTCGGGCGGCCTGCTCTACGGCGACGGGCTGAAGCAGCTCGTCGTCCAGGTCGCCGTGGCCGTCTTCGCCATGGTCTGGGCTGGCCTCGCCACCCTCGCGGTCGGCCTGCTCGTCAAGATGGTCGTCGGCCTCCGCATCGAGGGCGACGACGAGATCGAGGGCATCGACGGCCTCGAGCACGGAGAGTCCGCCTACGATCTCGTCGGCGCCCGGAGCGGCATCGGCGGGACCCACCACCTCGCAGAAGGAGCGTGACCATGAAGCTCGTCACCGCAGTCATCAAGCCGCACAAGTGGGAGGACGTCCGGGAGGCCCTCGAGACCTTCGGCGTCACCGGGATGACCGTCAGCGAGGTCAGCGGGTACGGCCGGCAGAAGGGCCACACGGAGGTCTACCGCGGCGCGGAGTACGACATCGCGCTCGTGCCCAAGATCCGCATCGAGATCGTGGTCGACGACGCGGACGCCGACGACATCGTCGGCATCATCGTGAAGACCGCCCAGACGGGGCGGATCGGCGACGGCAAGGTCTGGGTCTCCGGCATCGACACCGTCGTGCGCGTCCGCACCGGGGACCGCGACGGAGCGGCGATCTGACCTCCACGGGTCGTCCCCCGGCGGGGGAGCGGCGGTGACGGCGCGCGACCGGGCGCGCCGCACCGCCGAGGCCGACGCGCTGTGCGCGCGGGCGTACGCCGCCTCGGGCGGTGGCGACACGGGTACGGCGCTGGTCGCCGTCGGGGGCTACGGCCGCGGCGACCTCGCGCCGTACTCGGACCTCGACGTCGTGCTCGTGCACGACGACGGGGTCGACGCCGGCGAGCTGGGCAGCCGGGTCTGGTACCCGCTGTGGGACGCCGGGGCGAGGATCGACCACTCCGTGCGCAGCGTCAGCGGCACGACGGAGGCCTCGGCGGCCGACCTCAAGGTCGCGCTCGGTCTGCTCGACGTGCGCCACCTGGCGGGCGACCCCGGGCTGACCCTGCGGCTGCGCTCCCTGCTCCTCGCCGAGTGGCGGCGCGGCGCCCGCGAGCGCCTCGTCGACCTGCGCGCCCTGGTGCGCGCCCGGCACGAGCTGGTCGGCGAGCTGGCCCACGCCTCCGTGCCCGACGTGAAGGAGGCCGAGGGCGGACTGCGGGACGCGACGGTCCTCAAGGCGCTGGTCGCCACCTGGCTCGTCGACATCCCCCACACCGACCTCGCCCACGCCCGCCGGGCGCTGCTCGACGTGCGCGACCACGTGCACGACCTCGCCGGCCGGGCCACCGACCGCATCGCCCCGGAGGCGTGGGAGGAGCTGGCGAAGCACCTCGAGCTGCCCGACGCCGTCGCCGCCCAGGTGCACGTGCGGGACCTGGGGCGGCGCATCGACCACATCTCGCGCACCACCTGGCGCCGGGTCGACGCCGTGCTGGCCCAGGAGCGGGTGCCGACCCGGCCCCGCACGCCCGGGCTGCAGCGCATCGCCCCCGGCGTGGCGCTGGCCGCCGGAGAGGTGGTGCTGGACCGCGGCGCGCGCCCCGCGCAGGACCCGGTGCTCGTGCTGCGGGCCGCCGCGGAGGCGGCCGAGCGCGACGTGCTCCTCGCGCCCGCCACCGCGGCGCGCCTGGCCCGCGAGTCCGCCCCGCTGCCGGAACCCTGGCCGGCCGAGGCCCGGCAGCTGCTGGTGCGCCTGCTCGCGTCGGGGCGCGGGCTGCTCGACGTCTGGTCGACCCTGGAGGAGACCGGGGTCGTCGTCCGCCTGCTGCCGGAGTGGTCGCGCATCCGGAGCCTCCCGCACGCCTCGGCCATCCACCGCTTCACCGTCGACCGCCACGTGGTGGAGACCTGCATCGAGGCCGGCGCACTCATCCGCACCGTGGCCCGGCCCGACGTGCTCATGGTCGCGGCGCTGCTCCACGACATCGGCAAGGGCGGGCTGACCGAGCACAGCGTGGCGGGGGAGCCGATCGCGCGGGCGGTCGCGGAGCGGATCGGGTTCGCCCCCGACGAGGTCGACCTCGTCGGCGACCTGGTGCGCTGGCACCTGCTGCTGTCGGAGACCGCGACGACCCGCGACCCGGACGACCCGGCCACGGTCGCGCTCGTCGCCGAGCACCTCCGCACGCCCGAGGCGCTCTCGTTGCTCGGCGCGCTGACCGAGGCCGACTGCCGGGCCACCTCGCCGAAGGCGTGGTCGACGTGGCGGGCGGGGCTGGTGCGGCAGCTGTCCCGCCGTACCCTCGCCGCCCTGCTCGCGCAGGCGACGGGTGCGCCCGCGCCCCGCGGGCCGGACCAGGAGTGGGTCGTGCCCGTCGAGGTGCACGCCGACGGGCGGGCGGTCGCGGTCGACGTCGAGCGGGTCGGCGACGGCGCCCGGGTCACCGCGGTGGCCGCGGACCGCAACGGCGTGCTCGCCGACGTGGCGGCGGCACTGGCCGTGCAGCGCGTGCCGGTGCGGGCCGCGCGGGCGTGGTCGCAGGACCGGTTCGCGGTGTCGGTGTGGGAGACCGCCGACGAGGTGGACGTCGCCGTGCTGCGCCAGCAGGTGGCGGCCATCGCCGAGGGCCGCCTCGACCCCCGCGAGCGCATCGCGCGCCAGGTCACCTCGCGCCGCGACCCGTCGGTGGTGGTGCGCCCCGAGGCGTCGACCACCGCGACCGTGATCGAGGTGCGGATGGACGACCGCCCGGGCGTCGTCGCCCTGGTGTGCCGCACGCTGGCCGACCTGGGCGTGTCCGTGCGCTCCGCCCACATCTCGACCCTGGGGCCGCAGGCCGTCGACGTGTTCTACGTGCAGGAGGACGCCGCGGGCGCCCTGTCCGACGAGCGCGCCGCCCAGGCGGCGCACGCCCTGCGCGACGTGCTCACCGCGACGGTACGGCGCGCCTGAGCCCCTCCGGGCCCGCCGCGGGTCCCGCGGCTGCGTCGTGCGGGGGCGGGGCCGGTTACCCTGGGACGTCGTACCCCCTGCGGTCGCGCGCGCCGCGCGGCCCTCTCCCGAGACGAGCCCGAGGACCAGGTTGTTCGCCACACTCTCCGACCGGTTGTCGGCCACGTTCAAGAACCTGCGCGGCAAGGGCAGGCTCTCCGAGGCCGACATCGACGCCACCGCACGCGAGATCCGCATCGCGCTGCTCGAGGCCGACGTCGCGCTCCCCGTGGTCAAGGAGTTCGTCGGCGCGGTCAAGGAGCGGGCCCGCGGCTCCGAGGTGTCGCAGGCACTCAACCCGGCGCAGCAGATCGTCAAGATCGTCAACGAGGAGCTGCAGGCCATCCTCGGCGGGGAGACCCGCCGGCTGCGCTACGCGAAGAACGGCCCGACCGTCATCATGCTCGCCGGCCTCCAGGGCGCGGGCAAGACGACGCTGGCGGCCAAGCTCGCGCTGTGGCTGAAGGAGCAGGACAAGTCGCCGCTGCTCGTGGCGTGCGACCTGCAGCGCCCCAACGCGGTGCGCCAGCTGCAGGTCAACGGCGAGCGGGTCGGCGTACCCGTGTTCGCGCCGGAGCCCGGCAACGGCGTCGGTGACCCCGTCCAGGTCGCGCGCGCCTCCATCGACGAGGCCAAGCGCCGCCTGCACGACGTCGTCATCGTCGACACCGCCGGCCGCCTCGGCGTGGACGCCGAGCTCATGCAGCAGGCCGCCGACATCCGCGACGCCGTGCGCCCCGACGAGGTGCTCTTCGTCGTCGACGCGATGATCGGCCAGGACGCGGTGACGACCGCCCAGGCGTTCCTCGACGGGGTCGGGTACGACGGGGTCGTCCTCACCAAGCTGGACGGCGACGCCCGCGGTGGCGCGGCGCTCTCGATCGCCTCGATCACCGGAAAGCCGGTCATGTTCGCCTCCAACGGCGAGAAGATGACCGACTTCGACCTGTTCCACCCCGACCGGATGGCCTCGCGCATCCTCGACATGGGCGACGTGCTCACCCTCATCGAGCAGGCCGAGAAGACCTTCGACGCCGAGCAGGCGATGAAGGCCGCGCAGAAGCTGTCGGGCCAGGGCGGCGACTTCACCCTCGACGACTTCCTCGAGCAGATGCAGCAGGTCCGCAAGCTCGGCTCGCTGTCGAAGATCATGGGGATGCTCCCCGGCATGGCGCAGTTCCGCGACCAGCTGGAGAACTTCGACGAGCGCGAGATCGACCGCATCCAGGCGATCATCCAGTCGATGACGCCGGCCGAGCGCGCCAACCCGAAGATCATCGACGGGTCGCGCCGGGCCCGCATCGCCAAGGGCTCGGGCCGCCAGGTCTCCGACGTCAACCAGCTCGTCGACCGCTTCTTCGAGGCGCGCAAGATGATGCAGCAGATGGCGCGCGGCGGTGGCATGCCGGGGATGCCGGGCATGCCCGGGATGCCGGGCATGGGCGGCCCCAAGCGCGGCAAGGCCAAGCCCCAGCAGAAGAAGGGCAAGGGCGCGAAGCGGTCCGGCAACCCGGCCAAGGCCGCCGAGCAGGCGAAGGCGGCGAAGGAGAAGGCCGCCGCCGCCCCGGGCAACCCGTTCGGGAACGCCGACGGCCCGGTCGACTACGAGCAGGCCGCCGCGGCGCTGGACCTGCCGGCCGACTTCTCCAAGTTCCTCAAGTGACCCGCTGACCGCGGTCGGGGGGGTCGTGCACGTGCGAAGGGTGCTGGTCGTCGACGGCGCCAACGTGGTCGGCGCCCGCCCCGACGGCTGGTGGAAGGACCGTGCCGGCGCCGCGCGGCGCCTGCACGAGGGCCTCATGACGGCCGATGTCGACGCCGACGAGGTCGTGCTGGTGCTCGAGGGCGGCGCGAAGGCCGGCGTGCGCGCCGGGCGCGACGGCGACGTCCGCACCGTGCACGCCGCTCGTGACGGCGACGCCGAGATCGTGCGGCAGGTCGCCGAGGCCGCCGAGGCCGTGGGCACCCGCGTCACCGTCGTCACCGCCGACCGCGCCCTGCAGGCCCGCGTCACCCACCTCGGCGCCGTCGCCGTCGGCCCGACCTGGCTGCTGGACCGGATTTAGGTCTCAAAGTTTCCCCGCCTAAGCGGGGAACCATGTGGTTTACGGTCGATGCCTGGGCCGCAAAGCACATGGTTCGGTCGCAGAGTCGGTGGCCCCGTGATCCTGCGCGTGTTCCGGGGCCGGATCTCGTCCACAGCGTCCGGAGTGCCGACGTCCGTCCACCGAAGCGCCCGGCAGCCGGCTCCCAGGCGTCTGGGGCGGGCAACCTCCTCGCATGTCCGAACTGCATCCCGACCTCGCGCTGGTCGCGTCCGACCATGGAGTCTTCCTCCGCCGTGACGCGGTGGCGGCCGGGTACGACGACAACGCGATCGCCCGCGAGCTGCGCAGCGGCCGGTGGCGTCGTGTGCGGCACGGGGCGTAAGTCGCGGCCCCGGTGTGGGACGCGGCTGACGACCGCGAACGCCACGTGCTCTCCGCCTGCGCCGTGCGCCGCGCCGCACGAGCGCAGGTCGCGTTCTCCCACGCGACGAGTGTCGTCCTCCACGGCGGGCCCGACTGGGGGGTGGACCTGGGCGAGGTGCACGTCGCTCGCCAGGACGCGCGGAGCGGCCGGGCCGAGGCCGGTGTGCGGCGCCACCGTGTCGTCGTGCAGGAGGAGGAGCTCGAGACCACCCGCGGCCTCTCCCACACCGCACCGGCGCGCGCTGCACTGGAGGTCCTGTCGACCGCGGGCGTCGAGACGGCCCTCTGCGTCGCCAACGACTTCCTGCACCGGGGGCTGATGACTCCGGAGGACCTGGCCGCCTCGGCGCAGCAGGCGCAGCACTGGCCCGGGACCCTGGCGGCACCCGTGCTGCTGTCCCTGGCGGATCGTCGGGTGGAGACGGTCGGCGAGTCCCGGACGGCGTACCTGTTCCACTGCCACGGCATCAGGGGAGCCGTTCCGCAGCACGAGGTGCGTGACGGAGGACGCCTGCTCGGGCGGGTCGACTTCGCCTTTCCCGACGCGGGGGTCTTCGTCGAGTTCGACGGCCGGGTGAAGTACACGACCTTGCTGCGGCCCGGCGAGACCGTGGCCGACGTGGTCCTCCGGGAGAAGCGTCGACAAGAACGCATCGCGGCGGCCACCGGGTGGGAGTGCATCCGGATCACGTGGGTCGACCTCGCGGCGCCGGGCCCCACCGCTGAACGCATCCGCACGGCCCTCGAACGGGGTCGTGCACGGCGGCGCTTGCGATTGAACTCTGCGTCCTGACCATGTGCTCTGCGATCCAGGCATTGGCCGCAGAGCACATGATTCCCCGCTTAGGCGGGGAATCCCCAGCACCTCGAGCGCCGCACCCCCGCTAGCGTGCGGTCCATGACCGTGCAGAGGTTCCGAGGTCCGGTGCTGCCCGACGGCGAGGTGCGCGACCTCTACGTCGTCGACGGCCACGTCACCCACGAGCCGCAGGCGGGGGCGGAGACCGCGGCCGAGGGGTGGATCGTCCCCGGTCTCGTCGACGCCCACTGCCACATCGGTCTCGACGACCACGGGGCGGTGGACGACGCCGAGGCCGAGGCGCAGGCGGTGGCCGACCGCGACGGGGGAGCGCTGCTCATCCGGGACTGCGGGTCCGCGCTCGACACCTCCTGGATGCACGAGCGCGAGGACCTGCCGCGCCTCATCCGGGCGGGGCGTCACGTGGCCCGCACCCGGCGCTACATCCGCGGGTACGCCGCCGAGGTCGAGCCGGCCGACCTGGCCGCCCAGGTCGCGGTCGAGGCCCGGCGCGGCGACGGCTGGGTGAAGCTCGTCGGCGACTGGATCGACCGCGAGGCGGGCGACCTGACGCCGTCGTTCCCGCCGGAGGCCTTCGCCGCGGCCATCGCGGCCGCGCACGAGAACGGCGCGAAGGTCACCGCCCACTGCTTCGGCCACGAGGTGCTGCCCGGGCTGGTGGAGGCCGGCATCGACTGCATCGAGCACGGCACCGGCCTGACGCCCGACCTGGTCGAGCGCATGGCCGCGGCCGGCACGGCGCTCGTGCCGACCGTCATGCAGCTCGACAAGTTCCCCGAGCACGCCACGGCGGGCGCGGCGCGGTTCCCGGCGTACGCCTCGACCATGACGGACCTGCACGTACGGCGGCGCGACACGCTCATGGGCGCGTTCGAGGCCGGTGTCCCGATGTACGCCGGGTCCGACGGCGGGGGAGTGGCCCGCCACGGCAACATCGTCGGGGAGGTGGTGGCGCTCGCGGCGCTCGGCCTGCCGGTGCGCGACGCCCTCGGCGCGGCCTCGTGGCGGGCCCGCGAGTGGCTGGGGTGGAACGCGACCCTGGAGGAGGGCGCGCCAGCGGACTTCATCGTGACGCGCGCCGACCCGCTGGTCGACCTCGCCACCCTGCACCGTCCGGTCGCCGTCGTGCTGCGCGGCCGGATCGTCTCCGGTTCCTGAGCGAACGGCCGGACAGGTTCCGGTGGGGAGGCCGCCTCGGCCGCCGTCCTGGGGCCCGGTGGGCCGGTCGGCCGCAAGTCTCGCTTGCGTAACGATAGAGGTCTAGACGATGCCGGGACCTGTTCGCCCTCCTGCCCACGGGTTACGTTTCCGCGGCACGGCGCCGTCCGGGAGGTCTCGGAACGGCGCGGGGCTGTGCATCTGACCTACACCTGGAGGATTCGTGAGACTCAGGAAGATCGCTGCTGCGACGACTGCAGTGGCTCTCGGCGCGGCCCTGGCCGCATGCGCGCCGCCGGAGGACGAGAACGAGAACGAGGGCAACAGCGACAGTGGTGCCGAGCGCATCACCGTCGGGTGGAACCAGCCGTTCTTCTCGTACAACGACGACACGTCGAACGGCAACGCGACCGCGAACGCCATCCTGGTGTACCTGACGCGCTCGACCATGAACTTCTACGACGCCGACCAGGAGCTGCAGACCGACGAGTCCTTCGGCACCTACGAGAAGGTCAGCGACGACCCGCTGACGGTGAAGTACACCGTCGCGGACGACGCGAAGTGGTCCGACGGCACGCCCGTCGACGCCGCCGACCTCCTCCTCGCCTGGGCCGCCGGCAGCGGCAAGGTCAACACCATCGAGGCCGCCGAGGTCGAGACCGACGACAACAACGTCCCGGTGCTCGGCGAGGGCCAGGTCTACTTCGACAGCTCGTCCGCGGGTCTCCCGCTGACCGAGACGCCGGAGATCTCCGACGACAACAAGTCGATGACGCTGACCTACAGCGAGCCCTTCGCCGACTGGGAGCTCCAGATCGACGGCGGCGGCGTCGCCGCCCACGCGACGGTCATGAACGCGCTCGACATCGCGGACCCGATGGAGGCCAAGCAGGCCCTCATCGACGCCGTCCTCGAGAACGACCCGGCCGTGCTCGGTCCCGTGTCGTCGTTCTGGAACTCGGGCTTCGACTTCAAGAGCCTCCCCGAGGACGAGTCCCTCTACCTCTCCAGCGGCGCCTACGTGCTGACGGAGATGGAGGACGGCCAGTACGCCACGCTCGAGGAGAACCCGGAGTACACGGGTGACCGCCCGGCCTCCATCCCGACCGTGACGGTCCAGTGGAACGAGGACCCGAACGCCCAGGCGCAGCAGCTCGCCAACGGCGAGATCGACCTGGTCGGCCCGCAGGCCACGACCGACATCGTCGAGGCCCTGCAGAACATCGACGGCACCGAGGTCGAGACCGGCGTCGAGGCCAGCTACGAGCACGTCGACCTCGTCGTCGACAACGGCGGCCCGTTCGACCCGGCGACCTACGACGGCGACGCCGAGACCGCGCGCACCGTGCGCCAGGCCTTCCTGACGGCGTACCCGCGCCAGGACATCATCGACCGGCTCATCGCGCCGCTCGAGGAGGGCGCCGAGACGCGTGACTCCTTCATCGTGACGCCGGGCTCCCCGACGTACGACGAGATCGTCGGCGGCAACGGCTCCGACGAGTACGCCGAGTCCGACCCGGCTGCTGCCGCGGCGCTGCTCGAGAGCGTGGGCGTGTCCGCCCCGACCGTGCGGATCATGTTCGCGGCCGACAACGTCCGTCGCGAGAACCAGTTCGAGATCATCAAGCCCGCCCTCGAGGAGGCCGGCTTCGTGATCGAGGACGCGCGCAACGTCGACTGGGGCTCCAAGCTCGGTGACGGCACCTACGACGCCGCGTTCTTCGCGTGGCAGTCGACCTCGACCGGTGTGACCGAGTCGCAGGCGACGTACTACACGGGTGGCCTCAACAACCTGACCGGGTACACCGACCCGGCCATGGACGCCCTGTGGGACGAGCTGTCCGTGACCACGGACGAGGACCGCCAGGTCGAGCTGCAGACGCAGATCGACCAGATGCTGTACGACAACGCGTACGGCCTGCCGCTGTTCCAGTTCCCGTCGGTGGCGGCCTGGAACTCCGAGCGCCTCGAGGGTGTCGAGCCGGCTCCGCTGAGCCCGACCATCTTCCACGGCTACTGGAACTGGTCGCTCGTCGACTGACAGCTCCGGCTGCGCAACGAAGGGCGGGGGCCGTCGGTCGACGACCGACGGTCCCCGCCCCCTGTGCGCCCACGTCCTGTCGGACGTGACGGCGCCGCGCGCTGCCCCGATCCCGCGCGGCACGAGGCCCTCGGTGGTGCCCGGCTGCGTGCCCGACCCTTCTGCGAAGGTGTGACGCATGCTCATGTTCCTGGCCCGACGGCTGATGACGTCGGTCCTCGTCGTGCTGGTCTCGACGGTCGTCATGTACGTCCTGGTCGACATCGCGATCGATCCCCTCGAGGACCTGCGGACGGACACCCGCCCCGGTGCCGAGGACCGCATCGCGGCCCGGACGGCGATGCTCGACCTCGACTCGCCCGTGCTCCTGCGGTACCTGGACTGGCTCTCCGGCGCGAGCCGCTGCCTCATCGGCAGCTGTGACCTCGGCCGTGACTGGCGCACCGGTACCCCGACGACGGAGCTCCTGTCCGGCGCGGTCACCACCACGTTGCAGCTCGTCACGGTCGCGACGCTGCTCGCGATCATCCTGGGCGTCTTCGTCGGCATCGTGAGCGCCCTGCGGCAGTACTCGGGCTTCGACTACGGCCTGACCTTCGTGTCCTTCGTGCTCTACTCGCTGCCCACCTTCTGGGTGGCCGTGCTGCTCAAGCAGTTCCTGGCCATCAAGTTCAACGACTTCCTCGACGACCCCCAGATCGCCTGGTGGTTCCACGCACTCGTCGTGCTCGGCACGGCCACGGTCGTGATGGCCGCGGTCGGGGGGACCGTCGCGCGCCGCCTGCGGGTGTTCGGCATCGCCGCCCTCGTGAGCCTCGCCGTGATGCTGTACGTCGACCTCACCGACTTCCTCGTGACCCCCGGCCTCGGCATCGTGCTGGTCGCCGTCCTCGGCGTCGGCATGGCCTTCGGCATCACCGCCCTGTCGACCGGGCTCAGCGACCGGCGCTCGCTCTACGCCTCGCTGACGGTGGCGGCGCTGGGCGTCGCGCTCTACTACCCGGTGCTCTACCTCTGGTACTACGTCGACGCCTCGTGGCCGATCGTGCTCGGGCTGGGCGTGCTGGCCGTGCTCGTCGGCCTCGGCGTGGGCCTGGCCTGGGGCGGTCCGGACCGCTGGACCGTGGCCCGTACGGCGGCCATCACCGCCCTGCCCGTCGCCGGCCTGCTCTTCGTCGACCGCCTCATGAGCTCGTGGGACAACTACGTCGACCACGGCCTCATCCGCGGGCGTCCCATCTCGACGGCGTCGCGGCGCACGCCCGGCTTCGACTCGGGCTTCTGGCTCAACACCCTCGACCTGTTCGGCCACCTGCTGCTGCCGACGCTGACCCTCGTGCTCATCTCGTTCGCGTCGTACTCGCGCTACTCGCGGGCCAGCACGCTCGAGGTGCTGGGGCAGGACTACATCCGCACGGCGCGGGCGAAGGGCCTGACCGAGCGCACCGTGATCATGCGCCACGCGTTCCGCAACGCGCTGATCCCGCTGGCCTCGATCGTGCCGGTCGACATCATCACGCTCGTCGGTGGCGCGGTCATCACCGAGCGGATCTTCAACTGGCGGGGCATGGGCTGGCTGTTCGCCAACTACCTCGATGCGAACGTCATCGACCCGATCATGGGCTACCTGCTCGTGATCGCGATCCTCGCGGTGGTGGCGAACTTCGTCGCCGACCTCTTCTACGCCGTGCTCGACCCGCGGATCCGGGTGGCGGCATGAGCGACGCGCGCACGACCACCCCGCAGGCCGCAGCGGAAGGAGCGACGGCATGACGATCGACACCCCTCCCTCGGGCATCCCCGAGGAGCGCTCGGAGAACGCGATCGAGCTCAAGGACGTCGCGGGCCTGTCGCAGGGCCAGATCATCCGCCGCCGCTTCCTGCGGCACCGGGGAGCGATGGCGGGGCTCGCCGCCATCGCCCTCATCGCCCTGCTGGCCGTCACCTCGATCGGCGTCGGTCCGCTCCCCGGCTGGTGGAAGCACGCCCCGAGCGACCAGAACCCCCTCGTGAACCCGCAGGGCACACCCACCATGGGTCTGCCCACGTGGCTCGGGGGCGACGGGCTCGCCTTCGGCGACGCGCCGTTCGGCCAGGACGAGCTGGGCCGCGACATCTTCGCCCGCACCATGCAGGGCACCCAGACGTCGCTGCTGGTGATGATCGTGGTCGGCAGCGTCTCCGCGATGCTCGGCATGGCGATCGGCGCGCTCGCGGGCTTCTACCGCGGTGCGACCGACCAGGCCCTCATGCGCCTGACGGACCTCATCATCACGTTCCCGCTCATCGTGATCGGCGCCGTGCTGGGCAAGATGGTGGGAGCGGCGGGGCCGTTCATCCTGGCCGTCGTGCTCGGCGCGGTCAGCTGGACGACGCTGGCCAGGCTCGTGCGGGCCGAGTTCCTGTCGCTGCGCGAGCGGGAGTTCGTGGACGCCGCACGCGTGGCGGGGGCCAGCGACTTCCGGATCATCGTGAAGCACATGATCCCGAACGCGATGGGCGTCGTCATCGTCAACACGACGCTGCTCATGGCGGCCGCGGTGATCCTGGAGGCGTCGCTGAGCTACCTCGGCTTCGGCATCCAGACGGGCACGTCGCTGGGCAAGATGATCTCGGACTACGAGCAGGCCTTCAACACGCGGCCCTGGCTCTTCTGGTGGCCCGGACTGTTCGTCATCGCGCTGGCGCTGTCGATCAACTTCGTCGGCGACGGACTGCGCGACGCCTTCGACCCGCGGCAGAAGAAGATCCCCTCGGCCCGCAAGATGGCCCGGGCCGCGGGTCGCATGGCGCGCCAGGACGCGAGGGCCGCCTCGTGACGGCGGCCGTCGGGTCAGACCAGGAGGGCCAGGAGCGGGCCGAGCACGGCCAGCGCGGCCAGCACCGCGGCCGCGCCGGTCGCGGCCTCGTCGCGGTCCCAGGCGCCGACCGGGGCGTCCGCGGCGCGGGCGCGGCCGGCCGGGTCCGCCAGCCCGGTCTCGCGCTCCCAGCGACGGGTGACCATCGTGGCGCAGGCGCTGGTCTGGTGCCGGGCGCGCGCCATGCCGGTGGGCGCCGGGGCGGCCCACGCGTCGTACCGGCCCTCGGCCGTGACGAGGCGCAGGCCGTAGCGGCCGTCGACGAGCAGCAGGGCCGTCCAGGGCACCCGCACCGAGCGGAGCGGGTTGCGCACCTCGACGCCGTGCTCGTCCACGAGCACGTGGGGACGCCAGTAGCCGAGGTAGCCGACGAGCCCGACGAGCGCGACGCCGCCCGTGTAGCGCAGCAGGGCGTCCGGGCCTCCCGTGATGACCAGCAGCACGACGACGGCAACGGCCAGCGCGACGAGCGTCCCGCCCAGGGCGCGGGCGAAGCCCGGCCGGTAGACCTGGACGTACGGGGTGGGGCCGCCACTGCCGGCGCCGGCTCCGGCGGTCGAACTCGTCATGACCGCAGCCTCGCAGACCGCCGAACCACCGTGGAAGGTGCCCAGTGACCAGCCTCGACAAGCCCCGGGACGACACCGCGGGCCGCCCGCCCGTCCTCGAGGTCACCGACCTGACCGTCGAGTTCTTCGTCGACGACCAGTGGATCCCGGCCGCCCAGGACGTCTCCTACTCGGTGGCGCCGGGCGAGGTGCTGGCGATCGTCGGCGAGTCCGGGTCGGGCAAGACCCAGTCGTCGATGTCCCTGCTCGGCCTGCTCCCGCCGAACGGCCGGGCCCGGGGGAGCGCGAAGCTCAACGGGCGCGAGGTGCTCGGCCTGCGCGGCGGGGCCCAGCGCAAGGTGCGCGGCAAGGAGATCGCCGTGATCTTCCAGGAGCCGATGACCGCGCTGAACCCCGTCTACCCGATCGGCTTCCAGATCGTGGAGGCACTGCGCTCGCACTTCTCGATGTCGCCGGCGGCCGCGCGGGAGCGCGCGCTCGAGCTGCTGCGGCTCGTCGAGATCCCCGAGCCCGAGCGCCGCTTCGACGCGTTCCCCCACCAGCTCTCCGGCGGCCAGCGCCAGCGCGCGATGATCGCGCAGGCGCTGTCGTGCGAGCCCACGCTGCTGGTCGCGGACGAGCCGACGACGGCCCTCGACGTGACGGTGCAGGCGGAGATCCTCAAGCTGATCACCGACCTGAAGGACCGCATCGACTCGGGCATCGTGATCATCACCCACGACATGGGCGTGGTCGCCGACATGGCCGACCGGATGATCGTCATGAAGGACGGCCGTGTCGTCGAGCGCGGCGCGACCACCGACGTGTTCACGCGCCCGCAGCACCCCTACACCCAGCAGCTGCTCGCGGCGGTGCCCCACTTCGGGCGGCACACGAGCACCGTCGTCAACGAGAAGGACCGCACCGTCGTCGACGGCGTGGCCCTCGGCGGCCCGGTCCTCGAGCTGGAGGACCTCGTGCTGGAGTACCCGAAGCGGGGCTCGCAGCCGGTCTTCCGTGCGGTCGACGGCGTCTCGTTCACCATCGCCAAGGGCGAGGTCGTCGGCCTCGTCGGCGAGTCGGGCTCGGGCAAGACGACGATCGGGCGGGCGGCCGTCGGCCTGCTGCCGGTCGCGGGCGGCAGCCTGCGCGTCGACGGGGTGGACATGGCCAGCGCCCGCAAGCGCGACCTGGCGGACCTGCGCCGCCGCGTCGGCATCGTCTTCCAGGACCCGGGGTCGTCGCTCAATCCGCGCATCCCCGTGGGGGAGTCGATCGGCGAGCCGCTGCGCCTCCACACCGGCGTGCGGGGCACCGAGCTCAGCCGCCGGGTCGAGGCGCTGCTGGACCAGGTGCACCTCCCGCGGGCCATGCGCAACCGCTACCCGCACGAGCTGTCGGGCGGGCAGCGCCAGCGCGTGGGCATCGCCCGCGCCCTGGCGCTCGAGCCGCAGCTGCTGGTGGCCGACGAGCCCACCTCGGCGCTCGACGTCTCGGTGCAGGCCCGCGTGCTCGACCTGTTCCAGGAGCTGCAGCGCGAGTACGGGTTCGGGTGCCTCTTCATCAGCCACGACCTCGCCGTCGTGGAGATGCTGGCCTCGCGGATCGCCGTGATGCACCACGGCCGGCTCGTCGAGCTCGGCACGAGCGCGCAGATCTGCACCCAGCCGCGGGAGGCCTACACGCAGCGGCTGGTCGCCGCCGTACCCGTGCCGGACCCCGAGGAGCAGCGTGCCCGGCGCGAGCGCCGCGACGCCCTGCTCGAGGCGCAGGAGCCGGCCAGCTGACCTCGGCGCGAGCGGCCGGCCGACGCGGTCCGGGAGCCGCACGGGGCGATTTCCCCGCGGGTCCCGGGTCTGGCATCATGGCCGGTCGAGTCGTGCGGCTCGCGGACCCTCTCACCCGCGTGCCGACCGCCCATCGGGGCAGGAGAACGGGTCCCCACCCCGGAACCGAGCCCCATCCACACTGATTTTCGAGGAGACACCACCCACCGTGGCCGTCAAGATCCGTTTGAAGCGCCTGGGCAAGATCCGGGTCCCGCAGTACCGCATCGTCGTCGTCGACTCGCGCAAGAAGCGCGACGGCAAGGTGATCGAGGAGATCGGCAAGTACCACCCCAAGGAGGAGCCCTCGTTCATCGAGGTCACCACCGAGCGGGCGCAGTACTGGCTGGGCGTCGGCGCGCAGCCGTCGGAGGCCGTCGAGGCCATCCTCAAGATCACCGGCGACTGGCAGAAGTTCAAGGGCCTCCCGGGCGAGGAGGGCACGCTGAAGGTCGCGGCCCCCAAGGCCGACAAGCTCGAGGTCTTCAACCAGGCCCTCAAGGACGCGCAGAGCGAGCCCAAGGGTGACGCGGTGACCAAGAAGTCGGCCAAGAAGTCGGCCGACAAGCCGGCCGAGGCGGCGGAGACGCCCGCCGAGGAGTCGACCGAGAAGCCCGCCGAGGCGCCCGCCGCCGACGCGCAGGCCGAGACCGCCGAGGCCTGATCGCGATGCTGGCCGATGCGCTCGAGCACCTGGTGCGCGGGGTGGTCGCCCACCCCGACGACGTGTCCGTGCAGGACAAGCAGCTGCGCCGTGGCTCGGTCCTCGAGGTGCGCGTGCACCCCGAGGACCTGGGCAAGGTGATCGGCCGCAACGGCCGCACCGCCACGGCGTTCCGCACCGTGGTCGGCGCCCTCGCCGGCCGCGGTGGTGCGCGCATCGACTTCGTGGACGTGGACCGACGCCGCTGAGCGTCCCCACCTCGCCCCGACGGGCGTCGTCCTCCGGCTCCGGCCGGGGAGCGGCGCCCGTCGTGCGTTTCGCGGGCGGGTGCGGCGCGCCGTACCCTCACCCCTCGTGAGCAGCAGCGTGGAGGTCCTCGTCGGGCGGGTCGGCAAGCCCCACGGCATCCGTGGCGACGTCACCGTCGACGTCCGCACCGACGAGCCCGACCGCCGCTTCGCCCCGGGCGCCCGCCTCCGCGTGGAGGCCCCGCGCGGCACGACCGCCCCGGTCGCCGAGCTCGAGGTCGCGAGCACCAAGTGGCACCAGGGCGTGCTGCTGGTGCGCTTCACCGGCGTCGCCGACCGCACGCAGGCCGAGGCCCTGCGCGGTCTCCTCATGCACGTCACCCTCGACGAGGACGAGCAGCCCGAGGACCCCGAGGAGTTCTACGACCACCAACTGGTGGGCCTCGCGGTGCACGATCTCGCTGGGGAGCGCATCGGCGAGGTGACGCAGGTGCTGCACGGAGCAGCGCAGGACATCCTCGGCGTGCGCACGCCCGACGGCCGCGACGCCCTCGTCCCCTTCGTCGCCGCGCTGGTGCCGGAGGTCGACCTCGCCGCCGGCCGGGTGGTCGTCGCCGACCGTCCCGGGCTCGTCGCGCCGTTCCCCGACGAGGACGAGGCCTGAGACGTGCGGATCGACGTCGTCTCGATCTTCCCCGACTACCTGCGCGCGCTCGACCTGTCGCTGCCGGGCCGGGCGCAGCGCAGCGGCCTGCTGGACCTGCGCGTGCACGACCTGCGTGACTGGACCCACGACCGCCACCGCACGGTCGACGACACCCCGTACGGCGGGGGTGCGGGCATGGTGATGCGGCCCGAGCCGTGGGGCGAGGCGCTCGACGACCTCGACGTGGCCGGGGCGACGCTGCTGGTGCCGACGCCGTCCGGCGAGGTGTTCCGCCAGTCGGTGGCGGCCGAGCTGGCCGGCCTCGACCGGATCGTCATCGCCTGCGGGCGCTACGAGGGCATCGACGCCCGCGTCGTGGCGCACGCCGCGGCCGCGGGCGCGCAGGTGCGCGAGGTGTCGCTGGGCGACTACGTGCTCAACGGCGGCGAGGTGGCCGCCCTGGCCGTCGTGGAGGCCGTGGTGCGGCTGCTCCCGGGCTTCATGGGCAACCCCGACTCGCTCGTCGAGGAGTCGCACGGCGACGCGGGGCTCCTGGAGTACCCCGTCTACACCAAGCCCGCCAGCTGGCGGGGCTACGACGTGCCCCCCGTCCTGCTCAGCGGCGACCACGCGGCCATCGCCCGCTGGCGGCGCGCGGAGGCCGAGCGTCGCACGGCCGAGCGCCGTCCCGACCTCCTCGCCCCCTCTGCCGTCGCGTTGGACGGCGACGAGCTGCCGGTCGTGCCGGCGACCCCGGCCGACGCGGGCGAGCTGTGGACGCTGACGCGCGCCTGCTGGCTGGGCGAGCTGCAGGACAACCCGGGGGTGCACATCCCCGCGGTCACCGAGTCGCTCGACGAGGTGCTCGCCTCGCTGGGGGAGTGGCACACCGTCGTGGTGCGCGCGGCGGGCCGTCTCGTCGGCTCCGTGCGCGGTCGGCGCGAGGGCGACGCCTGGCACCTGGGCCGGCTGATGGTCGCCCCCGACCTCGCGGGACGCGGCCTCGGCCGCCGCCTCCTGGGGTACGCCGAGCAGCTGGCGGCGCCGCTGGTCGCCTCCGGCGAGGTGACGACGTACCGGCTGCAGACCGGGGCCGGGAGCGAGCGGAACCTGCGGATGTACCGCCGCGCCGGCTACCGAGCGGTGGGCCCCGGCGACCCCGGCGCCGTGCTGCTGGAGAAGCGCGCCACCCGCGCCTGAGCGGTTCCTGAGACCCCGGTGACGGGCGTGTGTCCTCGGATGTCACACACCCGGCGAGGGTGTTACGCCGCGGAAACATCCGCGCGGCCTCGGCGCAACACGACCTCGGAAGCATCACGCAGCGTCGTGCTGGCGGCAACGGTGCCCGCCCGCCCGCTCTCTCCCGAGACAGAACAACGAGGTAGTGATGTCGACCGAACTCGCGTGGACCCTGATCTGTACGGCCCTGGTGCTCTTCATGACCCCCGGGCTCGCGTTCTTCTACGGCGGCCTGGTGAAGGCCAAGAGCGTCGTCTCCATGATGATGCTCAGCTTCGGCGCGATGGGCGTCGTGTGGGTCCTGTGGATCCTCGTCGGTGCGAGCGGCATCGGCGCCATCGGTGACGGCGGCCTCGCCAAGTTCTTCGGCAACCCGTTCCAGGACGTCGGCCTGCTGGACGCGACGAAGGCCACGGACGCCACGCTCGCGTCGGCGGCCTTCGGCGGCACCTTCGCGGTCATCACGATCGCGCTGATCTCCGGCGCCATCGCCGACCGCGCCCGCTTCTGGCCCTGGATGATCTTCGCCGGGCTCTTCGCGGTGTTCGCCTACTTCCCGGTCCAGGCCTGGGTCTTCAACGCCGACAACGGCTGGATCTACAACTTCGGCGAGACCGGCACCCTCGACTGGGCCGGCGGCACCGCGGTCCACCAGAACGCCGGCGCCGCCGCCCTGGCCCTCGCGCTCGTGCTCGGCCGCCGCAAGGTGGGCTTCACCAAGGAGGAGGCCGTGCCGCACAACGTGCCCCTCGTGCTCATCGGCGCCGCGATCCTCTGGTTCGGCTGGTTCGGCTTCAACGCGGGCGTCTTCGGCGCCGACGAGGGCCAGACGAGCCTCATCATCCTCAACACCATCGCCGCCCCGGCCGCCGCCATGATCGGCTTCATCGTGGTCGAGCAGTTCCGCGACGGGAAGTCGACCGCGGTCGGCGCCGCCTCGGGCATCGTGGCCGGCCTCGTCGCCATCACCCCGGCCTGCGCCCACATCACCCCCGTCTGGGCCATGGTGCTCGGCCTCGTCGCCGGTGCGGTCTGTGCCTTCGCGATCGACCTGAAGTACAAGCTCGGCTTCGACGACAGCCTCGACGTGGTCGGCCTCCACCTCGTCGCCGGCTTCATCGGGTGCATCTGGCTCGGGTTCTTCTCCTTCGAGCCGGAGACCGGTCTGTTCTACGGCGGCAACATCGACCAGCTCGTCGCACAGCTCGTCTCCTCGGTCGCCGTCATCGCCTACTCGTTCGTGGTCGCCTTCGTCATCGGGATCCTCATCGAGAAGACGATCGGCTTCCGGGTCAAGGAGGAGGACGAGGTCGCCGGCGTCGACCTGCAGCACGGTGAGGCGTACGCGTTCGACTGACGCCCCCAGCTCGACGGCCGCGGTGGGGCGCGGTCGTCGACCACCCGAGGAGGCCCGTCCCGGATTCGCCCGGGGCGGGCCTCCTGTGCGAACATGCCTGGTCGCGACGCGCGGACGCTTCTGCCACAGGGGAACCGTCGACCGCCGTCGCACCCATTCGGAACCGACCCACCGCGGCTGACCTGTGGCACTCGCGAGGAGATCATCATGACCAACGTCATCAGCCAGCTCGAGCTGGCCGCCAAGCGCGACGACATCCCGGCCTTCCGCGCCGGTGACACCGTCAAGGTCCACGTCAAGGTCGTCGAGGGCAACCGCTCCCGCGTCCAGGTGTTCCAGGGTGTCGTCATCCGCGTGCAGGGCTCCGGCATCGGCCGCACGTTCACCGTCCGCAAGGTCTCCTTCGGCGTCGGCGTCGAGCGCACCTTCCCGCTGCACTCCCCGATCTTCGAGAAGATCGAGGTCGTGACCCGCGGTGACGTGCGTCGCGCGAAGCTCTACTACCTGCGCAACCTCCGCGGCAAGGCCGCCAAGATCAAGGAGCGCCGCGACGCCTGAGGCGACCGGCCACCGCCCCTCGCCGAGGGGCGCCCCACGGGTGGCTAGTCTCCTCCCGTGACGTCCGACGACCGCGAGTCCGCCGCCCCTCTCGACGAGGGGCCGGGCCCGCGGTCGTCGTCGTTCCAGGCCCCTGCGCGTGCCGCCGACGCCGAGGCCCCCGCGTCGTCGTCCGTGGCCTCCGGGAGCGACGACACCGCCGGGAGTGCCGGTGCCACCGGGGCCACCGCGGCCGCGGGCGGCCGCACGGCTCGCCGGAAGCGCAAGCAGATGCCGCTGTGGCAGGAGACGGCGCTGCTCCTCGTCATCGCGCTGGTGCTCGCCTACGTCATCAAGGCGTTCTTCCTCCAGGCGTTCTACATCCCGTCGGTGTCCATGGTCCCCGGCCTCCAGGTCGACGACCGGATCGTCGTGCAGAAGGTCTCCTACTGGGGCGGCAACGGCCCGCAGCGCGGGGACGTCGTCGTCTTCGAGGACCCGGGGGAGTGGCTGGGCCCGACCGCGTCGGGAGGCCCGGCCAACCCCGCCGCGCAGGTCCTGGCCCGCATCGGGCTCTACCCCAGCGGCGGCCACCTGGTGAAGCGCGTCATCGGTCTCGAGGGTGACGTCGTCGCGTGCTGCGACGAGCAGGGCCGGATCACGGTGAACGGCCAGCCGCTGGACGAGCCCTACCTGGCCGAGGGCCTGCAGTGCAACGGACCCGAGCTCGACGCGGAGGTCTGCACCCGCGTCGCGGCGGGGGAGGTGGGCTGGGAGACCGGTCCGATCCCCGAGGGCCACATGTTCGTCATGGGCGACAACCGCGCCCAGTCGGAGGACTCGGCGGCCCGGCTGTGCCCGCCCAACGACACCAACGCCTGCTCGCCGACGCGCGCCTTCGTCGACACCGACCTGGTCGTCGGCAAGGTGCTCGCGGTGGTGTGGCCGCGCGACCACTGGGACCGCCTGACCCGGCCCGAGACGTTCACGTCGGTCCCCGACCCCGACTGACCGGGGGCGGTGGGCGAGGCGTGACGCAGCTCCCCAGGGGCTCGACCGTCCGGCGCGACGCGGGCCTGTACGGCTACGAGCGCGCGCTGCGGCGCGTCGGGCTCGAGCACGTGGCCGGCACCGACGAGGCCGGGCGCGGGGCCTGTGCCGGCCCCCTCGTCGCGGCCGCCGCGATCCTGCCGGCGGGGCGGGCGGGCGTCGTACCGGGCCTGGCGGACTCGAAGCTGCTGACGGCCCGGGCCCGCGAGCGGGCGTACGACGAGGTCGTGCGCCGCTCGCTGGCCTGGTCGGTCGTCGTGGTCGACGCGGCCGAGTGCGACCGCCTCGGCATGCACGTCGCCAACGTCCAGGCGCTGCGCCGGGCGGTGGCGCGCCTGGGGGTGCGTCCGTCGTACGTGCTGAGCGACGGGTTCCCCGTCGACGGCCTGCCGGCGCCGGGCCTCGCGGTCTGGAAGGGCGACCGGGTCGCGGCCTGCGTCGCCGCCGCCTCGGTGCTGGCGAAGGTGACCCGCGACCGCCTGATGCTGGGGATGCACGAGCGGTGGCCGGAGTACCGCTTCGACGTGCACAAGGGCTACATCACCGACCTGCACACCGAACGCCTCGAGACCCACGGCCCGTCGCCGGTGCACCGGATGCGGTTCGTCAACGTCCGCCGTGCCGCCGGCCTCGAACCGTCGCTAGGCTCGCCGGGGGCGGCGCCGCCCGACGACGGGGACCCCGCCGTACCCGGGGGCGCGGAGCCCGCCGTGCCCGCCGAGCAGGAGGAGTCGCCATGAGCACCGAGGACCTCGAGCGCTACGAGGCCGAGATGGAGCTCACGCTCTACCGCGAGTACCGCGACGTGGTGAAGATCTTCAAGTACGTCGTGGAGACCGACCGCCGGTTCTACCTGTGCAACAAGGTGGACGTGCGGGCGCGCAGCGAGCACGGCGAGGTGTTCTTCGACGTCACGATGACCGACGCGTGGGTGTGGGACATGTACCGCCCCGCGCGCTTCGCGAAGAACGTGAAGGTGCTGACGTTCAAGGACGTCAACGTCGAGGAGCTGGCGGCCAGCGACCTCGAGCCGCCCAAGGGCTGAGACCGCGACGGGGGAACTCGAGGATCCCGGGGGTTCGGCGGCCAAACGCCGGACAGGCGGGCGCACGGGGACCTAACCTTCCGCCAGGAGGGGAGACGTGCGTCCCCGGATCGAGGCGGAGTCACATGGGTGGATCGACGGGCGCGACGCGCCGGCGGGACGGTCGCACCGGCCGCGACCAGCGGGGCGCCGCCGCCGTGGAGCTCGCGCTCGTGCTGCCCATCCTGCTGCTGCTGGTGTTCGGGATCATCGCCTACGGCTACATGCTCAGCTTCCGCGGGTCGATGAGCCAGGCGGCGGCCGAGGGGGCGCGCGAGGCCGCGGTCAACGTCAACGCGGCGGACCGTGAGACCGCGGCGATGCGGGCGGTCGACGACGCCCTCCGTGCGTACGGCGTGTCCTGCGGCGACCCGGGCATGTCCTGCGACTACCGGCTCGTCGAGGCCACCGCCGACTGCGCCACCCAGTGCGCGGTCGTCGACCTGTCCTACGACTACGACGCCCACCCGCTCATCCCGCTGCCGTTCGTCGACGCGGTCATGCCCGACACCATCTCGTACGGCGCGTCGGCCAGGACCAGCTGATGGCCCGCGGGGGGCAGCACGACCAGCGGGGCGCCGTCGCCGTCGTCGTCGCCGGCATGATGGTGCTGTTCCTCCTCCTCGGGGCGATGGCGGTCGACCTCGGGATGCAGCGCGTCGCCCGTCGCGATGCCCAGGCCGTCGCCGACCTCGTGTCGCTCGACATGGCCCGCCAGCTCGACGGCCAGGTCAAGGGTGCCTACGCCGTGGCCGCCCTCGACCGGGCGTTCGCCGAGAGCCTGCGCCGCAACGCCGACGGTCTCGGGGCGCGGCCCGAGGACTTCAGCTACGAGCTGGGGCGGGTCGGCCCGGGCGGTGCGTTCGAGTCGATCGCGGCCGACGTCGCGCCCGACGCCGTGGCGGTGACGACGACGGGGTCCGTGGACCGGTTGTTCGCCGTCGGCACCGGCGAGGTGTCGCGGCGGGCCGTGGCGACCGCCGACCAGTCGGCGTGCTTCCGGGTCGGGTCCTACCTGGCCTCGCTCGACACCGCCGACAGCGCGCTGCTCAACCCGATCCTGTCGGCGCTGCTGGGGAGCACCGTCAGTCTCGACGCGGTGTCGTACCGGGGACTGGCCGGCGCCAGCGTCTCGCTGCTCGAGCTGGTGGACGTGGGCGGCCTGCGGGTCGGCAGCGTCAGCGAGCTGCTCGCCCTGCCGGCGCTGTCGGTCGCCGACCTGTTCGTGGCGTCCGCCAACGTGCTGGACGCCCAGGGCAACGCGGCCCAGGCCGACGTCCTGAGGATGCTCGCGCTCGGCGTGGGGACACCCACCATCGCCGTCGCCGACCTCGTCAACGCGGCCCCGGGCAACCAGGCGGCCCTGACCGCGGGGCTCAACGTGCTGGAGCTCGTGAGCGGGACCGCCTACCTCGTCAACGCGGGCAACACGGTCGCCGTCGAGGGGTTGAGCATCGGCCTGCCGTCGGTCGCCACGACCTCGACCACCCTGACCGTGGTCGAGCCCCCGCAGCCGGCGTGCGCCCGGGTGGGCGAGTCGGTCGAGGCGTCGACGGCCCAGGTGCGACTGGACCTCTCGGCACGGGTGGAGGGCCGCTCCCTCGCCGTGCCGCTGGTCGGGACGGTGGCACTGGCCCCCACGGAGGTCCGCCTCGCGCTCGACCTCGGCAAGGCGGTGGCGCAGCTGCGCGGGGTCCGCTGCGGCCCCTCCGGTCCGGAGGCGCTGACCGTGGCGCTGCGCTCCGCGGTGATCGGCGACGTCGAGGTCGCGGCGTCGACGCGGGTGACGGCGCGGATCGACCCGGTCGGCGGCCTCCTGACCGGGGTCGGTGGGCTCCTGCGGAGCCTCCTCGGCATCGACCTGCTCGGCGGGTCGCGCGCGCCCTACCTCACCCTCGACGCCGGGCTGGCCATCGGCGCAGGGGCGAACGCGACCGGCTTCGACCGATCGGTCACGCTGCCGTTGCCCGGCAGCTACGACGTGCCGGTGGGGAGCGGGTCGGGTCGGCTGCTGACGGTGCCGACCGCACGGACGACCGGCTCCGTCGGGCTCGTCCTCAACTACTACGACCCCGGGTTGCTGGGCATCGGGGGCTCGTGGAAGAAGCGGGACGTGCTGCCCACCGGCGCGACCGCGGCGCTGTTCGCGGACGTCCTCGACCCGGTGCTCGACCTGGTGCTCGCCCAGGTGGCGGCGCCGGTCGTCGCGGCGCTCGAGACGGCCGTGGCGGCGCCGCTGTCCGACCTGCTCGGGCTCGAGCTGGGCGGCGCGCGCGTCTTCGCCCTGCGCGAGCCGGGCTGCGGCACGCCGCGCCTGCAGCAGTAGCCCGCGCTCCGTCCACAGGCCGCCGGTCGCGGAGGTGCGCCGCGCGCCCCCATGACCGACGCTCGTGGGGTGAGGTCGTCATGAGCGCACCGCGGGGGAGCCGCCACCTCGGCCTGGGCCGCTACGGCGAGGACGTGGCGGCGCGCCACCTCGTCGACGCCGGCATGGTGCTGCTGGACCGCAACTGGCGCTGCGAGCTGGGCGAGATCGACCTGGTGCTGCGCGACGGCGCCGTCCTCGTCGTCTGCGAGGTGAAGACGCGCTCGTCGAGCGCCTACGGCTCGCCGTTCGAGGCCGTCACCGCGACCAAGCTGCACCGTCTGCGGCGCCTCGGCGCACGGTGGGTGGCCGAGCACGACGTGCGCGCCCGGCACGTCCGCATCGACATGGTCGGCGTGCTCCGCCCGCGCACGGGGCCCGGGTCGGTGGAGCACGTCGCTGGCATCGGCTGAGCCCGCCGCGCCACCGGCCACTTCCCGTCCCCAGCCGCGGCGGTGCCGCGGGTCCTCCACAGGGGCGGGGCACGCCGCACCGCGGGAGGCGGCGCGGGCCCAGGCTCGTGGTCGGAGGTGACCCATGAGTCCTGAACCCACGCCCGCCCCGAGGGCCGACTGATGCCCGTCGCGACGACCCAGACGATCGCCCTGCAGGGAGCCGTCGGGCACCTGATCGACATCCAGGTCGACGTGTCCCCGGGGCTGGTGACCACCGTCCTGGTCGGGCGGCCCGACGCCGCCCTGAGCGAGGCCCGCGACCGGTGCCGGATGGCGGTGTCGAACTCGGGCTTCCAGTGGCCCACGACGCGCCGCACCACGATCCTGCTCTCGCCGGCCGACCTGCCGAAGCGCGGCACGCACTTCGACCTCTCGGTGGTCACATCATGCGATACTTAAGCACATGCGGGCAACTGTGTACTGCCGGATCTCGAAAGATCGCGAGGGCGCGGGCCTCGGGGTCGGCACCCAGGAGTCGGACTGTCGTGCGTTGGCGGCTGAGCTCGGCGCCACGATCGTGTCGGTACGCACCGACAACGACGTGAGCGCCTACAGCGGCAAGCCGCGGCCGGGCTACCAAGCCCTGCTTGCTGACGTCGAGGGTGGCCGGGTCGATGCGGTGCTCGTCTGGCACACCGATCGCCTGCACCGCTCGCCATCCGAGCTCGAGTCCTACATCGCGACCTGTGAGCCCAGAGGAGTGCGGACGTACACAGTGAAGGCGGGGCCCATTGACCTGTCGACCCCCGCCGGCCAGCTCGTGGCCCGCCAGCTCGGGGCTGTCGCTCGCTACGAGATCGACCACGCGCGAGAGCGGATGCACCGCGCCAAGCAGCGCAGCGCCGACTCCGGCCGCTGGAAGGGCGGGCGCCGGCCGTTCGGGTACGAGGCCGACGGCATCACGATCCGCGAGAGCGAGGCCGCCCTCATCCGGGACGCCGCTGACCAGGTACTAGCCGGGGTGGCGATCCGGGCCATTGCGCGCTCCTGGAACGAGTCAGGGTCCACGACTACCACCGGGAAGCCCTGGGAGCTCCACGGGCCACGCAGGGTGCTCCTGCGACCCCGCAACGCAGGCTTGATGGAGCACCGCGGCGAGGTGATCGGCGAGGCGGGCTGGCCGGCCATCCTCGAGGTCGAGAAGTGGCGTGCAGTCGTCCGCCTCCTTGAGGACCCCAGTCGACGCACGAACAACACGAACAGCGCCGTCCGTTGGCTCGGAAGCGGGCTGTTCCGCTGCGGGATCTGTGGTGACGTCGTGCGCGCTGATAAAGCGCGCGAGGGTAAGCAGACCTATCGCTGCAAGACTGGCTCGCATGTGACTCGCGGCCAGAAGGAAGTGGACGACTTCGTGTCCGCCGTCATTGCCGAACGACTGCGCAAGCCCGACCTTGGCGAGTTGCTGGCCGACGGGTCAGGCGCGGGCGTGGATGTCGAGCCGTTGGAACGCCGAGCGGTCGAGCTCGAGACGCGACGACGACAACTCGCGGAGATCTTCGCGGATGGCGGCATCGACCAGGGTCAGCTTGTCGCGGGTACGCGCCGGCTAGACGCCGAGCTAGCCGAAGTCCGGGAGCAGATCGCTGGGGCTTACACGGGCACTGCGTTGGCTGACGTAGCCGGATCGCCAGACCCGGGTGCTAGGTGGCTCTCGTCTGGCCTAGATCTCCAGCGCCTCGTGCTCGATGCGCTCATGACTGTCACGCTGGCGCCATCTGGACGTGGGCGGCCGGCTGGGTGGAAGCCAGGGGAGTCCTACTTCCGTCCAGAGACGGTCGTGATCGAGTGGAAGGGCGACGTATGAGTCGACGTCGGACACCCAAGAAACCGTCTGTACTTGGCGACGCCGTAGTCACCGTGCGCGTCGTATGCACAGGGAAGGGGACCCATCGGGAGGTCAGCTTCGGAACGGTGCAAGTTCTCGACGGCGACCGTCTCGTGGCCGATCGTCTCGAGGCGGAGGAGCACTTTGGAGGCGTCGACCTAGAACACGAGATCACCCTCGTCACGAAGTCCTTCATCTGCCGGCGGTGCACGCCCCAGCGCAACGTCCCCTTGAAACGGGAGACCCTCCGACGATTGGCCATCGGTCTCGCGGCCTCCGACACGCCGCGGTTAGACCTGTCCGCCCTCGACGGAGCTTTCCGCTAGAGTCTCTTAGCAATAGCACTGCCGGTCATGTCGAGCTGGCCGTTCACTCTCTCGACGTAGTGCCTCCCAACGGTGGCAGCGGAATTCTGCTGCCCGGAGGCAAACCGTGGCTTGGACCCACACCCGTTCGCAGATCGCACACGCGAAGCGCCATGACCCCGCCGCTGACGTCACTGAACTGAGGCGCAAGCTCAAGGCAGAACGCCTTGAGGACTACATCAAGAGCGTCGTCAGCGCGGCGCCACCCTTGACGCCTGAGCAGTGTGAGCGTCTCGCGCTCCTGCTCCGACAGGGCGGCGGTGGCGCCCATGCTGCCTGACAACGACAGAGGCCGCCCGGGGGCGAACCGAGCGGCCTCGGATGTCATCACTGACGGCAACGAGACCAGCGTAGCGCTGACCGACGACTGCGTCAGGTGCACGCGCTGCGGACACGCCCTGACCGCACCCAAGTCGGTCGATCTCGAGCTCGGCCCGGTGTGCCGGCGCGTCACCGAGGAGGTGGCGTGATGGGGCTCGACGTCAACGCGGAGCACTTCCGTGCTCGCGTCTTGCAGGACGCCATCAACTACGGCATGGCGGCTACCTGGGAGCGTCGTGCGGCGTTGTTCGAGGCCGCCCTGCCTCGCCCGGGTGACTTCCGCGGCCATCAGCAGACCCGTGAGCGCCAGGCCGAGAAGGTGCGCGAGCTGATCGACATCGTGACGGCCTGTCGTGCTCGCGCCCAGGCCGCTCGGGCTCACGACCGGATCGACGCCGACGTTGCTGCGGTCGTCCCCGAGAAGGGTGTGCAGGCTTCGCACACCCCCGGCGGGGAGGTGGCGGCATGATCACCGGAACCGTCGTGTTGGACCTGGCCGCCGCGAAGCCTGAGCGACGTCGTCACTGCGTTGCTGGCCTCGTCGAGGCGCCCGACGGTGTACGCGTGGTCCTGCGCGTGGGGCGCCTCATGCCGCAGCCGTCGCTCACGTGGCATGTCGCTGCCCACGAGCACCGTTTGGTCGTCGACGTCGAGGGCGAGGTGGCCGCGGTGCGTGAGTGGCTCGCCGCTGTCCGTGAGCACGTGGCGGAGGTGCGCCCATGAGTCGCCGACGCATCACCATCGAGGAGCGAGGCCGCCAAGTCGTCCTACGCGGGTGGAGGGCGGCCGAGCTGGCACGCGAGGCCGGCGCCAAGCCGCTCTTCGTCGGCTCTGTGGGCGGCTGGGTGATCGAGGCCACCCGCCTACCGGACCTCATGGCCATACTCGAACGCCGCGGGATCTCCAGCCACGACGGCGGTGATGCCGCATGACGGCCATCAACTTCGACCCGTGGGGCAAGGAGTCGCAGCCCGACGAGACACCGTTCCGTCGGTCGTGGCGTCCCGTGGACCTGGGCGACGTGCTCGACGGGTCGTGGACGGTGCCGCAACCAACCGTGGGGCGCCGTGCTGACGGTGTCGGGCTCTTCTACCCGGGCAAGACCCACACGGTCGCCAGCGAGTCTGAGGGCGGCAAGACGTGGTTCGCGCTCTCGGCCGTACAAGACGAGCTGATCGCCGGCCGTCACGTCGTCTACCTCGACTTCGAGGACGACGCCGGCCCGCTCGTCGGTCGCCTACTGACCCTCGGCACCGGCCGTGAGGTGATCCGCGAGCAGTTCCACTACGTGCGTCCTGAGGGGCCGATGGGCAGCGGCACGCACGCCGATGACCTGCGGGCGCTCCTGGGTGACGTGAGGCCGTCTCTGGCGGTCCTGGACGGCGTCACCGAGGCGATGACGCTGCACGGGCTCAATCCGCTCGACAACGCCGACGCAGCGAAGTTCGGGCGGATGCTCCCGCGCAAGCTCGCCGAGACCGGGGCAGCGTGCGTCTCTCTCGACCACGTCACCAAGACGGCCGAGAACCGCGGTCGCTACTCCATCGGCGCCGTGCACAAGCTCAACGCCCTCGACGGCGCGGCCTACGTCCTCGAGAACCGCACCGCCTTCGGTGTCGGGATCACGGGCAAGTCGTCAGTGAAGATCGCCAAGGACCGACCGGGGCAGCTTCGCAAGCACGCGCTGACCGCGGCGGCCGGACTGCACTGGTTCGGCGACCTCGTCCTCACCTCGCACAACGAGGACTTCGCCGAGGTCGAGGTGGTGGTGCCTGAGCAGAAGGAAGCGGGGGACTTCCGCCCCACGCACCTCATGGGCTCGATCTGCGAGGCGCTGGCGAAGGCCGGCAAGCCGCTCTCAGGGGCCCAGATCGAGGCGTTGGTGAAGGGCAAGGCCGCGACCATCCGACAGGCTCGTGCGCTGCTCGAGGTGGAGGGCTACATCACCGACAAGACGCCTTTCCAACTCCTCAAGCCGTGGGATGGGGGCGACTCGAATGCATGACTCTCGTCCCCTCGTCCCTACCTCGTCCCACCTCGTCCCGGACGACGCTCCAACCCCCTCGTCCCTCGTCCCCCTCCTTAAGGGGGGACGAGGACGAGGCTGGAGTGGGGGTTCCTGGAAGCGGCTCCACCTCGTCCCTCGTCCCCAGGGGATTTCGGGGTCACAGTCCGCCGAGAGCGACGGCCCATGCCCCGACGGCGATGAAGGTCCAAGCTGTCCAGTCGATCTGCACCTGCTTGCCGTATCGGCGCACTCCGAGATGGTCCGTCCGGGTCCTCGCGCGCTTACGCCGTTCGAGGCCCTCGTCCACGGCCGCGCTAATCCAACGAAGCGCCTGAATGGTGCTGCCGATCGCGACGCAGAAGGCGCCGAAGTGCAGGAGTCCAGTCATGGGCCGGATGCTGGCCGCGGGCACCGACAGTCTTCGCGCGGGCCTGCTTGTCCCTTCTGCCATAAGTGCTCGCGGGGCGGGGAGGGCCACCCCGAGCGCGGGCACGTCGCCCCTCGTTGCATAGGCGTCGACCCCCTACGGGTTTTTTCCACAGCCGGGGAGAGATCGGCCCTATGCCAAGAGGGGGCCGCTACCCATGGGGCGGGGGGCACCTCCCCAGGGGGCGAAGGCAGCTTTCTGATGGGGTTACACGCCGCCGAGCAGGCAGTGCTAGCCAATGTCGACGACCAGCAGAGCGGTGTCTCGTGATCGCCGGCAAGGACGGTCTTGTTGGGGTCATCTCGGCTGAGACCGCCTACTACCTCGAGCGCTACTTGAACGTGAGTGAGCTGCGCGTGCGGGCCCGTGGGCGCAACCCCCGAGTAGCGCAGGAGCTGCTTGATCTACGCGAGGTCGCGATGTCGTATCGACCCTCGTTGCCGAGTCCGGAAACGGAAACGGTTTTCGAGCCCGTGGGCGCAGAGTCGGAGCGGTGGTTGACGGCGGCGCAGGTCGCCGACCGGATGGGGATCTCCGAGCGTCGCGTGACGATGGCATGTCGCGACGAGGAGGTCGATGCCCGCAAGGTCGGCGGCCGGTGGTTCGTCAGCCCGCAAGGACTTGAGGACTGGGTAGCCGCGCGAGCGGCACGACGGGAGGACGTGGCATGAATCGACAGGAAGCCATCCGTGAGCTCGCACGAGGCGGCAAGCGCAAGCGGGCTGAGGAGATCATTAGCGAGGCCGTCGACCAGGCGACACGCGGCTACGACATGGTGCGCGCCAAGGACACGCTCAGCGACTCCGGCAAGGAGTACGAGCTGGCGCTGATCTACACGCGGGCCAACCGAAAGCTGACCGAGACACTCGAGCGTGAGGCGCGCAAGGTCACCGGCACCGACCGCGATGACGCCGAGCGGGTGTTCGGCACTAGGGGGATCGCAGGTGACGCGGCCAGCCTGACGATCTCCCGACGCGACGCTGCTGACCGTGTCGAGCGGGTCGAGGGCCGCGAGGAGCTCCGGGCCCTGCTGCGACAGGCCACCCGCTCAGGGGACGAGGTACTGGCTCGAGCGGTAGCCGAGCGCGCAGTGCGTGAAGCGGACGCGACGACGATGCACCAGTTCGTCGCTGACCGCCCCGACCTCGACGAGGCTGCCGAGCGACTGTGGAACGCCGAGCGCGCCGACGACGGCACCTTCGGAACCACGATGCTGATGGGTGCCTTCAAGCCCAGCGAGCTGGCCCTGATGAGCGACGACAGCATCGACGAGATCGCGCAGGTCGCGCCGAGCGATGAGAAGCAAGGCGCGTCGTTCTTCCAGGCGGCAGGCGCCGGCACCTACTACATGGGCGACGCCAACCTCTGATGGTCGCGACGTCTTGCGCTCGCCGGGGTGGGGGAGGTCCCCCTCCCTCCACCCCGGCGGCGACCTCTCGGCATAGCGCCGCTTACACACACGGAGCTGAAACCAATGGCCCTTGCCCCCTTCGGAGGTGTCCATGAGTGCTCCCAGACCGCCCCGCGGGCTGCGCGCCAGTGGCCGTGAGCTGTGGAAGGCCGTCGTGACTGACTTCGAGCTGACCGAGCACGAGTCGACAGTGCTGCGGGAGGCGTGCCGCACCGCTGACTCGATCGACGACCTGCAGACGCTGCTCGACAACGAGGGCCTCATGTCCTCCACGTCGCAGGGCCCGCGCGTCCACCCCGCCCTCGTCGAGCTCCGCCAGCAGCGGATCACGCTGGCGAGGTTGTTCGCGGCGTTGCGACTTCCGGTGGGCGAGGAGCCGGAGCGCTCGCAGGCCCGCAGCGGCGTCCGTGGCCCCTACGGAGTGCAGGGGGTGGTCTCGTGAGGCGCCGGATCAGGCCAGATGACGAGAGGGGCACCCCGCTGCGCCTGCGCCGCTACGTCTCGTCCGAGTGGGACGGGCAGCCGCAGCGTTGGTACGACGCCCGCGACGCCTACAACCGCGAGACCGGCGAGCCGCCAGCTGCCGACCCCGACACCAAGTGGCCCGACGTGCCGTTCGACCCCAGGAGCATCTGATGACCGATACCGCCGACATTCACGCCGGCCTCACCGTGGCCGCCCGCGCCATCCGCGAGCTCGCTGAGAGCGACGAGCGAGCCCTGGCGGTGCTCAACGCCGCGAGCGAGTCCGAGGTGCGCTGGGCCGCCGCCATGCTGCTGTCGGGCACCCGCGAGCTGCTGCGCCGCATGGTCGACGACGACCCCGGCGAGCTGCGAACGGCGCTGCTGACGTGCGCCGACCAGGTCGAGCACGAGCACGTCGTGGTCACGCAGGCCGAGGCGATCGTGGCCCGTGCCGACCTGCGGGGAGGTGACCTCTGATGGGTGGCGAGATTGCGAGCGCTTTCGTAAGCCTGCTTCCGAGCATGTCGGGTTTCCAGCAGGGGATCGAGCGCGAGGGTTCGGGCCAGATGCAAGGCGCGTCGAAGAACCTCGGCAAGATCCTCACCGCTGGTCTTCTGGCTGCCGGCGCCGCGGCGGGTGCCGGCCTCGCAGAGGCCATCGGCCGCGAGAAGGACACCGACAGGATGGCCGCCGCTCTCGGGCTGTCCCCGGCTGAGTCGAAGCGGCTTGGTGGCGTGGCTGGTGACCTGTACCGCGATGCCTACGGCGCTTCGTTCGGTGAGGTCACGACCGCAGTGGAGTCCGTGGTGGCGAGCATTTCGGGGATGTCGACGGCTTCCAGCGCCGACGTCCAGTCCGTGACCGCATCCGTGCTGGACCTCTCGACCGCCTTCGGAACGGATCTCACCGAGGTCACGGCGGGCGTCAGTTCCTTGATGCGCAACGGCCTGGCCCCCGACGCGCAGACCGCCCTGGACATGATCACCAAGGGCATGCAGTCGAGCGCGAACCTCGGCGGCGACCTGCTCGACGTCATTGGCGAGTACGGCTCGACCTTCGCGAGCGTCGGCCTCGACGGCGAGCAGGCCATCGGCCTGATGAACCAGGCGATCGCCGCCGGCATCCCCAATGCCGACTTCGCCGCCGACGCCATCCGTGAGCTGGGGATCGTCGTCGGCGAGGGCGCGGACGAGTCGATGGCGGCCTTGTCCGACCTCGGTCTGAACGCCGCTGGCATTCGTAGCGGCTTCCTAGAGGGCGGAGAGGGTGCCGCTGCGGCCCTCGACATGGTGCTCGACGCCCTGCGCAACACCGAGGACCCACTGGAGCGGAGCAGACTCGCTACTGAGCTCATCGGCACGCAGTACGGCGACTTCGGCGACGCCCTCCTGGCACTCGACCCCTCGCAGGCCGTTTCGACGTTGGGCGAGGTCGACGGCGCTGCTGCCCGGCTGGGGGAGACGCTCAACAACAACGCGGCCACCAACCTCGTCGAGTTCAAGCGCGACGTCGAGCAGCTGTTCGTCGATGTGATGGGCGGGCAGGTGCTGCCGATCGTCAGTGACGTCGCGGCATTCCTGGCCGACAAGCTCGGGCCCGCCCTCAGCGACGCCGCGGGGTTCATGCGCGACGACGTCATGCCCGCTGCTGAGGCGGTCTTTGGGTTCCTCGCCGAGCACCAGAACACCGTCGAGGTCATGGCCGGCCTGATCTCCGGCGTACTTGTCGCAGCGTTCGCCGTCTGGGCCACCCGCGCCACCCAGGCGGCCGTCACCAACACGATCGCCTGGTTCACCACGGCGACGGCCTCCTCGACCAGCGCCGCCGTGCAGTCGCGTAGCGCTCTCCAGGTCGTTGTCAGCTGGCTGTTCATGGCCGCTCAGTCGATGATCGCCGCCGGCCGGATGGCAGCCGCCTGGCTCGTCGCCATGGGCCCCATTGGCTGGGCGATCGCTGCCGTCGCGGGCCTCGTCGCCCTGGTGATCTGGAAGTGGGACGAGGTCAAGGCCGTCACCGCCCGCGTCTGGGACTGGATCACCCGCAAGATCTCGGGTGCCTGGGATTCCATCACCGCGTGGGTCAGCCGCCGCGTCGCCGACGTCATCAGGACCGTCGTCGGCATCGGTGCCGTCGTCGGTCGCGTCGTCGGCTTCTTCGCCTCCATCAAGGACGGCGCGGTCGCCAAGTTCACCGAGATGGTGGACTGGATCCGCGGCCTACCCGGCTCGATCAGCGCTGGCATCGGCGCGGTCAGCACCCTGCTCTACAACAAGGGCGCCGACATCGTCCGCGGCCTGTGGAACGGCATCAAGGACATGAAGGACTGGCTGATCAACAAGCTGACCAGCTTCATCACCGACGCCATCCCCGACCCGATCGCCAGCGCGCTCGGAATGCGCTCGCCCTCCAGGGTGACGGCCCAGCTCGGGCGCTACGTCGCAATGGGTCTCGCGGTCGGCATGGAGGACGGCGCTGGGGTGGTCCGTGGTGCCGCAGTGTCGCTCGCGCAGGCGGCCACGCCGTCCTTCGGCTACCCGGCGCCCCACGTCAGCGCCCCGCGCATCGGCCAGCTCGCAACCGCAGGCGCGGGCGCGGGCGGCGCAGGCGTGAGCGGTTCTGCCTCGCTCGACTACGACCGTCTCGCCGAGGCCATGTCACGACGGCCGAACTACCTCACCCTGAGCGACCGAACCGCGACAGAGCTCCACCTGCGGGGCTCCCGCGGAGCGCTCGAGTTCGCCTGATCCCCGACACCCCTTCGCGAAAGGACCACTTACATGGCACGCATGAACCTGGGCGGCGGACCGTCCGACTTCTTGATCGACGTCACCTCGGGCGCCCACCGCAACGCAGGTCCGGCGGTGTTGACGTTCTGGACCGCCGAGGTGGGCGGCACGCAACTGACCGACGTGCAGGTCGACGGCGCTCCCGTCGAGTCCGTGCGCGCCGGGTCCTACGGGCACATCCCGAAGGTGAGCGTCGAGGTCGGGGACGCTGCTGGGGCGTGGGTGCAGGCAGGCGCTAGCGGGCCGCGATACTGGATGCAGCCAGGCTCGCAGGGTCCGGCTGGCCCGGAGGGTGATGCTGGCCCCCAGGGCGAGCCCGGTCCCCAGGGTCTTCCCGGCCCGGACGCCATCCCCGCCGACGAGGCCGTGGCGACCTACGCCGAGACGCCCGGCACGGCCACCGAGAAGGTGTTGACCAGCCAGTTCTCACGCGGCGACCAGGCGTACAACGTGACCACGACGAGTCTCCGTCGGTGGCGCACCGCGCTGTCCGGCGCCGAGGCGATGAACAACAACACCCAGCGTTCGGCGCGCGTCGTCATGGGGTGGAACAGCATCATCCAGGGCGCGGGTCTCAACGCCGTCTCCGCCTCCGCCCCGTCGCAGCTCGCCGCCATGTTCGAGCGCGAACTGCCCCCGGCCGGGTCCGGCGTCATCCACATGGTCACGCCGTCGTGGTTCCAGCAGGACGGCAGCAACGCCGTCGACAACCGCATCAACCGGATCGGCACGTGGGCAGCAGTCGCGCGAGGGGCGTTCGCCGCCGGGTGCATCCGGGCGACCGGTGCGACCAACCAACTCGCCTACACCGACGTCGGCACGGAGTTCGTCGTCTACTTCGCTCGCGCAGCCGACGGCGGCACCATGAGCGTGCAGGTCGACGGCGGCGCAGCGGCGACCATCGACTGCTCCGGCACGGGACTCGGGTCGCACACCATCGTCAACACCGCCGCGACCAGCGCGGGCGGGACCGCGCTCACCGACACCTCGCATGTCATCACCATCACGGCGCCCGCCACGGGCTACGCCTACATCACTGGCGTCGAGTCCCGCCGCGGACGCACCGGCGTGCGAGTCACGCGCGCCGGCCTGTCCGGGTCGACCACCAACAGCGTCATCGGCACCGAAGAGTCGATGGAGGCCGTGTTCGACCAGGCCGCCCCCGACCTCTCCGTACTGCTCGAGCTCGTCAACGACTGGCTCAACGCCGACCTGCCCGTGGCGACCTTCAAGGCGCGGTGGGCCGCGATCATTCAGCGCGCCAAGCAGACCGGCGACGTGCTCATCGTGGTCCCGCCGATCAGCAACGAGGCCGGCACCTATCCGTTCAGCGACTACGAGACCGCGCTCTACCAGCTCGCCGACGAGTACGACTGCGCTCTGCTCAACATCCGCGCGCGCTGGGGCACCTACATGGAGGCCAACGCCGCGGGGCTCATGGGCGACGCCTACCACCCCAGCTTCAAGGGATACCGCGATCTGGCCCGCGCGATCTACGAGGTGATCGGCACCAAGGCGCCCGGGTCGACCGTCTCGGTTGCCTCGCTGGGCCGCGCGCAGACCTTCACCGCCCGGCAAACCTTCAGTGCCGGGCTGACCATCGCCAACGGCCAGTCGTTGGCAATCGGCGACGTGACGATCCAGCGCACCGCCGCCTTCACGCTCGACCTCGGCACCATCGCCAAGGCGTCCGTGCTCGGAGCGGGGCCGTCGGTCGGCACCTCGCTCGGGGCGGTCAACGCTCGCGCCTCGACGGGCCGACGGGCCGTGTCGGCACAAGGCTCGGACGGCACCGAGCGCGGCGGGTTCAATGTCGATGGCCGGCTGTTCGGACTCTCGGCCGACATGCTCGCTTCCGCCCCAGCAGCGGCGACGCGGGGCGTCCCCTGGTATGACCAGAACGGCACGAAGTACTGGCTCGCGGCGGTGCCCGCATGATCGACGGCCAGGGACTCGTGACCATGCTCGACGCCGCCGGCCACACGATCACCGACCTGCGGGCCAAGCTCGCAGACGCGGCGCGGGCCATCGAGGAGCGCGACAAGGCGATCGCGCACCTCCGCGAGGCGCTCCAAGAAGCGCGGGCCTGACCGCGCGATCTGCACGCTCGGCGATCTGCTTCATCAGGGCCTAGGAGGCCCCGCATGGCCCTCAACGCCCTTGAGAATGACACCTTCGCCCGTCCAGCCGGCGCAGGTGATTACGCGGGCCTTCCCGAGTCCGTCCAGCGAGGCGTGGTATCACTGCTGCCAATCGTTGGGCAGGCATGCGCCAACTTCAGGCGGGCGGGGGACATGGAACCGGGCTTTTATGAGGTGACGGCGATCAAGTCGCCAGTGGGCGTCGGCGTCACGGGTGCCGCCTACTGCGAACTTGGCGGCATCCTGAAGGTAGACACGGCTGGCGCCGCCTACACGGTCGCGAACGAGTACGTCGCCAGTCGGTTGGCGCTCTTGCTGGGCCTGCCCGTGCCGCCCGGGACCGTCGTGAAGCTCAAGAACGGCGATCTGGGCTACGCCATGATGAAGTTTGGACTCGCGGGCGACAGCCCGCCTCCGATGGATGCTGCGGCATTCGTCGCACACAGGCCCTACCTGGCCGCCGGCATCGTGCTGTTCGACGCTTGGATCCTCAACGCCGACCGCCACTCCGGCAACATCGCCTACATCCCCCCGTCCCGGGACCTCGTCAGCGTCTTCGACCACAGCCACTGCCTCCTTGGAATCCACAAGGGCAAAGCTGTTGACCGACTGACGGCACTGATCGACGATACGCACCTGGGCCACGGCGCGCTCGTCGCTCATCTCAAGAAGACGACTGACCTCGAGTCCATCGCGGGGCAGATCGCAGGCATCCGCGAGACGACGATCCGAGAGATCTGCCGGCCCCTATCCGGGCTGGGGGTGTGCACGAAGGCCGAGCGAGACAAACTGGTCGAAGTGCTGATCCATCGAAGCAAGGCTCTGCGGGACTTCGTCATCCGGGACCGGGCGAAGTTCACAGGCATCTCAGACGACGATTGGGGGTTGGTGTGATGACGACCTCGTGGTTCACGGTCAAGTACGTGGCCGATCTGATGCGGGACGAGCCGCGAAACGTTGGCCTGGTGGTCAAGCAGGACGACGAGACGGTGACGAAGTTTCTCGGTGAACGGGCCGACGGGACGATCGACGGCCGGAACATCGGGCGGATCAACTCCGTCGAGACTTACAAGCTCTGGGTGGATCATTGGCGTCGCGTTGCGACAACGCAGTCATGTGAGGAGCTCGAAGCCATTCGCGTCCGCCCAGGAGACAACTACTTCCTCTCTCCGCGTATGGAGCGGGTGTTCGGTTCCGATGTCGACCTGGGAGACCTGGCAGGGGACCTCTTCGCATCCTTGGTCGCTGAAGACCGCGAGGAAGTCGTGTCACTCAAGGACCAGGTGGAGGGCGTGTTCAAGCACCTCGCGCTGGACACCAGCGTGGAGATCGACAAGGAGATACAGGTCCAGGTCGAAGGCGACACCTTCGACACTCTCCACTTCGACTACCTGTACCGCGCCGATTCGCGCGAGCGCTTGATGGAGCGAGTCAACCTCGCGACCGCAGATCGGCGCACGTGGGACAAAGTGCACGCCGCCAGTTGGACCTTCACGCGCCTCCTGGAGGGCTCAGCGCGGGATGACGCCCGTGACGTCGGATGCATCGCGCTGGTGCGGACTGGGTCCACGGATCGCGACCAGCAGTTGAAGCAGATGAGACTTCTTGAGCGGACAAGCGAGGTTGTCGACTTCGCTTCAACGTCGTCAGCCGAGCGAAAGCTGGCGGACCTGCTGGTCCCCGCCTGACGACTGCTCACCGAGGCATCGGAAAGTTCTCGTTCGTCAGCCCGCCCTTGGGCAACTGGAGCTTTGTCCGCGTCCCGCCAGCCCGGTAGGCGTTCCACGCCAGGATGAGCAGGGCGATGGCGTCGGTCTCGTTGATGCGCCCACCCCCTACGCGCATGCGCACGATGCGATCTCGCAGCGCCGCGACCGGGTGGTTGGTGGGCAGGGCGTCCCCGTCCGCGACGCGGGCCAGGAACCACATGGCGTCGTCGGGGTCGATGGCCGAGAGCAGCCAGTGGGCGAGGCCGAACGTGCTGGCCGGTAAGAGCGCCTTCGAGGCGAGCTTGGTGGCGACGTCGGCTGAGTTGCGGATCTGCGGGTGCTCGGCGATGAACTCGTTGAGCTCGAGTGCGGTGGCGTGCAGGGATCCCCAGCGGGTGCGGTGGCCGCGGTGCCACAGCAGCGCCCGACGGGACACGGCGGCCAGGACGCTCGTGTTCTCCTCGCCGAGCACTTTGAGGGCGTCGGCGTAGGTCCGCTTCGCGCCCGTGTCGATCGTGGGCATGTGGTCGGCGGAGACCTCGCGCACGACCACCATCGGGATGATTCGGTCGGCCAGGACGACGGCGCTGAGGCGGTGCTGGCCGTCGAGCAGGTTGCCGTCGGCGGCGATCTTCACGGTCTCGCCGTTCAGGGCCCAGCGGCCGGCGCGCATGTCGCGGGCGTAGGACTCCACCAGGTGGCGGCGCACGCTGCGGTTGCTCGGGTTGCGAGCAAGCCAGTCGCGGGCCATCTGTGGGGTGACGTCGAGGACTTCGGCGACGGGGGACCGGGTCTCGGTCTCGTCCGTGGTCGACTCGGGGCGCTCGGGCATGGGGTCCTGTCGGTTGGCGGTGTGCGCTGCAAGGCGGGCGGCGAAGGGGCGAACGCGCTGCCGAGGGCGGCACGAAACGCCGCGGCGTGCCGCCCTCCTGGGCATTCAGCGCGCCGGGATGGCAGTACCACCGGCACGAGAGGCGGGGTCGAGTCACCGTCCCGTGCCGGTGGCAGCTTGGTGGGGAGCGCCCGGGCGGGTAGTGGGACTGGAACATCAGGGCCGCACCGCAAGCCAGGACGCTGCCTGCGAGAGGTCGACGAGGTCGGCGCCGTAGTCGCCGCTCACTGCGCTGCGTCCTCGCGCGCCGCACCAGCCGCGGTGATCAGAGCGCGGCCGAGCGCTTCGGCGTCGTCCAGGCTCGTGCCCTCGCTGGCAGCCCGGCGCATGAACACCTCGGGGGCCCCGGTGTGGGTCCCTGTCGAGACGTAGAAAGTGTGGTCGCCGACGACGACGTCAGCACTCTTGTGCCAGTCGTCGCTACCGTCGTCGAAGCCGGCGTGGTCGGTGCACCAGGGCGGGTGCTGGTGGTCAATCCCCGCACTCATCACGACTCGGTCCCCACCTTGAGCAGGTGCTGAAGGACCGCAATCAGTTCCCGGGTCTCGTCGGGGTGCATGGGGGCGAGGAGGAAGTCGCGCCGGCCCAGGTCCTTCGGATGGCCGTAGCGAGCCCGCACCTGGATCTGCGGGGTCGTGCTCCGCGAGGGCATCACCAGGTGGCACTCGAGGTGACCGATGGTGACGCCGTCGTCTCCTTCCTCGCGGTAAGCGCCCGCCTCGTCCTGTCGCACCCGCAGCGAGGCACTTCGGTGCTCTCGCTGGCCGTACATGGGGCGGGGGGACTCGTGGCCCGTCCCTCCGTGACACCACGACGGGCAGCCTGTGAACCAGTCGGGGTCGCTGTCGCCGTCGGCGACGAAGGTGGTGCGGAGTTCGGGCGCCTCCCACTGCATCTGGGCGGCCCGGGCAAGGACAGTGGGCAGCTCGCTGGCAATGGGCGACTCGTCGGCGGTTGCTGGCGCTGCTGCGGTTGTCGTACTCATGTGCGCTCCTCGGGGTTAGGTTGCTCGTGCCCCGCTGGTTGCTACGGACATCCAGCGGGGCACTTCTATGCGTGGCCGCGAGTGTCTTTCGACCTCGCGATCGCGGTGGGCGTGCTCGCGGCGTCGGTGGACACCGCGAAGGAGGGTCCCATCCCGACGGACGACGCGGTGTTCATCGGCGAGCTCACGCTCGAGGGGCGGCTGCGGCCGGTCCCCGGGGTGCTGCCGATGGTGATGGCGGCGTCCTCGCGGGGCGTGCGCCGGGTCTTCGTGCCCGAGCCGCAGGCCGCGGAGGCGGCCCTGGTGCCCGGCATGGCGGTGCTCGGGGTGCGCTCGCTGGCCCAGGTCGTCGCCGAGCTGCGCGGGGTCGAGGTGCCGGAGGCCCCGCCCGTCGCGGCCGACTCCACGAGCCCGTTGTTGGCCTGGCGGGGGCAGGAACGCCTCGACGAGGGCGACCTGGCCGACCTCGTCGGCGTGCCGGAGGCCCTGTTCGCCGCCGAGGTCGCCGCGGCGGGCGGTCACCACCTGCTGCTGACGGGCCCGAAGGGCGCGGGCAAGACCTCCCTGGCCGAGCGGATCCCCGGCATCCTGCCGGACCTGGAGCCCGACGAGGCGCTCGAGCTGACGGCGATCCACTCCCTCGCGGGGGCGCTGCCGCCCGCCGGCGGGCTGTTCCGGCGCCCGCCGTACTTCGCGCCCCACCACAACGCGAGCGCGGCGAGCCTCCTCGGCGGCGGCACCGGGCGCGTGCGGCCCGGCGAGATCAGCCGGGCCCACGGCGGCGTGCTCTTCCTCGACGAGTTCCCGCTCTTCAACGCCGACGTCATCGAGGCGCTGCGCCAGCCGCTCGAGAGCGGCGAGGTGACCATCGCCCGCGGCGAGGAGTCGGCCACGTTCCCGGCGCGCGGCATGGTCGTGCTCGCGGCCAACCCCTGCCCGTGCGGCGAGGCGGGCAGCGGCACGGCCGCGACGACGTGCCGGTGCGAGCCCCACCGGCTGCGCACCTACGAGCGCAAGCTGGGCGGCCCGCTCGCCGACCGCATCGACATCGTGCGCCGCCTCGAGCCCCCGTCGCCCCACAGCGCCGCCGACCCGTTCGCCCGCCGCGACAGCACGGCCGTGGTGCGCGCCCGGGTGACGGCGGCCCGGGACCGGCAGCGTCGGCGGTACGCCGGCACCAGCTGGCGCCTCAACGCCCACGCCCCGGCCCCGGCCCTGCGCGAGGCCTGGCCGCTCGACGACCCGTCACGGGCCCTGCTCGAGGACGCGGTGGTCGCGGGCGTGCTCACGCGGCGGGGCGCCACCCGGGTGCACCGGCTGGCGTGGACGGTGGCCGACCTCGCGGGGCTCGACCGCCCCGGGCTCGACGAGGTCGAGACCGCTCTCCAGCTGCGCACCGGCGGTCCGCTGCGCCTGGCCGTGGTGGAGCGCGTCGGATGAGCGTCGACGACGCGGAGCGGGTGGCCCGGGTGGCCCTGAGCCACCTGGCCGAGCCCGGTGACCCGCGCCTGCTGCGCCTGACGCGCACGATGGGGGCCGTCGCGTTGTACGACGCGCTGCTCGCCGAGCGCGACCTCGACGGCACGCTCAGCGACGTGGCCACCCGGCTGGCGGGGGTGCGCCCCGAGCGGCGCCTGGAGCAGGCGCACCGCCAGGGCGCGCGCTTCGTCGTCCCGGGCGACGACGAGTGGCCCGCCCCGCTCGACGACCTCGCCGACCACGCCGCCCTCCACCGCCGGGCCGAGGTGCCCGTGGGGCTGTGGGTGCGCGGTCCGCTGCGCCTCGACCGCACCCGGCGCTCGGTCGCCGTGGTGGGCTCGCGGGCCGCGACGACCTACGGCGGCACCGTCGCCTCCGACCTCGGCGCCGACCTGGCGGCGAACGGGTGGTGCACGGTCTCGGGCGCCGCGTTCGGCGTCGACCAGGCCGCCCACCGCGGCGCCCTCGCCGCCGGCGGCGACACCGTCGCAGTCCTCGCGTGCGGGGTCGACCGCGCGTACCCGTCGGCCCACGAGGCGCTGCTGGAGATGATCGGGGACCGCGGCGCCGTCGTGTCGGAGGCGCCGCTCGGTGGCGCCCCGACGCGCATCCGCTTCCTGGCCCGCAACCGCCTCATCGCCGCCCTCTCCCGGGGCACGGTCGTGGTCGAGGCCGCCGTGCGCAGCGGCGCCCTCAACACCGCGGGGTGGGCCGAACGGCTGAACCGCGTGGTCATGGGCGTCCCCGGGCCGGTGACGAGCGGTCTGTCGCAGGGGGTGCACGAGCTCATCCGCACCCGGGCGGGCCTGCTCGTCACCAGCGGGGCCGACGTCCGCGAGGTCACCGGGGACGCCGGGGACGCCCTGCTGCCACCGCTGCGCGAGGCGCCCCGCATCCGGGACGGCCTCACCGGTCGCCAGCAGGAGGTGCTCGACGCGGTGCCGGTGGTGCGGGGAGCCAGCACCCAGGCCGTCGCCCGTACGGCGGGCATCGCCGTCGACGTCACCGAGCGCGAGCTGCGGGTGCTGCGCCGCGAGGGCCTGGTCGAGGAGGGCGGCACCGGCTGGCGCCTGGCGCAGCGCGCGATCGCCTGACCCCGGCACCTCGACGTGCGGCGGCCGTCCGGGCCGCGTGGCACCCGGGCGCGAGAGAGCGGCGTTCCTACACTCGCGGGGTGACCTCGCCCCGCACCGCCGCCGCGTCCGACGGGGCCGCGGACGATGCCGCGCACCTCCCGGAGGGGTTCGCCCGGCTGCTGGGGGAGTACGAGGTGCACCTGCAGCACGAGCGCGACCTGACCGAGCACACCGTGCGGGCCTACCTGGGCGACGTCGCCGGGCTGCTCGAGCACGCCGGGCGCGCGGGCGTCACCCGCGTCGAGGACCTCGACCTCCGGGTGCTGCGCAGCTGGCTGGCCCGGCAGCAGACCACCGGCCGGGCCCGCACCACCATCGGCCGCCGCGCGACCGCCGCCCGGGTGTTCACGTCCTGGCTCACCCGCACGGGGCGCGTGCCGACCGACGTCGGCGCCTCGCTGGCGTCGCCGCGGCCGCACCGCACCCTGCCCGCGGTGCTGACGCAGGACGAGGCGCGAGCGCTGCTGGACGCAGCCGCACGCCACGCCCTGGCCACGACGGGCGGCGGCGGTCCGGAGGACCAGGTCGACGACGAGGGCGGCGCCCCCGGCGCCCCCGGCGCCCCCGGCGCCGACGACGCCGACGACGCCGACGACGCCGTGGCCCGAGCCGTGGCCGTGCGCGACGTCGCGGTCCTCGAGCTGCTCTACGCGACGGGGATCCGCGTCGGCGAGCTCACCGCGCTGGACCTCGACGCACCCGACCCCGGGCGACGCGTGCTGCGCGTGCTCGGCAAGGGCCGCAAGGAGCGGTCCGTCCCCTACGGCGTCCCCGCCGCCCGGGCGCTCGACGCGTGGCTCGCCGTCCGCCCGGTGCTCGCCACCGAGCGCTCCGGGCAGGCCCTCCTGCTCGGCGCCCGCGGGGGACGGATCGACCCGCGCACCGTGCGCACGACCGTCCACCGGCGCATCGCCGCGGTGCCGGACGCCCCGGACATCGCGCCGCACGGGCTGCGCCACTCCGCGGCCACCCACCTGCTGGAGGGAGGCGCCGACCTCCGGACGGTCCAGGAGCTGCTCGGCCACTCCTCGCTCGCCACCACGCAGATCTACACGCACGTGAGCGCCGACCGGCTGCGCGCGGCGTACCGGCAGGCCCACCCCCGCGCGTAGGCGCGGCCTCACCCGCCGAGCGCGCTCCCGACCGCGAGGGCCGCCGTGCGCCACGCCGTGAGCACGGCCGGGTGGGCCACCGGCGGTGACCAGCCGTCGTACGGCCGGCGCGCCCCCACCCCCGCCCCGGTCGGGCGGGCGAGACCGGCGAGCGGCACCAGCCGCACCGGCCCGGCGCCCACGAGGAGCAGCGGGTCGAGGTAGGTGTCGCCCTCGCGCCACCCCCAGTGCAGGCAGGTGCGCGGCCGGCAGTGCGACCCGCCCGCCTCGAGGGCGCCCAGGGGTGCACCCGCCGCGACCTCGTCGCCGACCGTGACGGCCGCGGTCACCGGCTCGTACGTCGTGCGGGTCGTCCCGTGGTCGACGACGACCACGCCGCGGCCCGCCAGCGGCCCGGCGAACGACACCCGGCCGGGCAGCGCGGCCACCACCGTCTGGCCCGGGCGCCCCGCGAGGTCCACGCCGCGGTGACCGGCGCCGTACGGGTTCTCGGGCGGGTCGAAGCCGCGGACGACCTCCGGCTCCGGCGACAGCGGCCAGGTGCCGACGGGCACCGGCTCGGGGGCGGCCGAGGCGGGGGCCGGGCCGACGAGCACGACGAGCGCGGCGACCAGGGCGGCGCCGACCACCGCCGACCGCGGGCCGGAGCGGGAACCGGAGAGGGAGCCGGGCCGGGAGCCGGGCCGGGGGAGGGTGCGGGTACGGCGGGCGCGCCGCCGGGGGAGGATGCTCACCGGGCCACTGTCCGACGGGCGGCGCGGGGCCGGGCCGGTGCCGTCGGCGGCTGTGGACGAGGGCGCCGTCGGACCCGCCTGGGGACGGGGAGCGGCGCGGACCGGACCCGGACCCGCTCGGATTGGCTCCCACCGTCACGTCGCACTACGCTGTGCCGCGCAGCCCTTCGTGGGTTGACTTCGCACGCTCGCAGTCCGCGGCGCCACCCCGGTGGCCGTCCGCGGGTGCGGTCCTCAGTCCGGCCGTCGGCCGGTCCGGCCGCGCGCAGGCGTCAGGGCGACCGGCAACCGCCGGCCGCGACAACTGGGAATCGATCAGGAGCTCCGCTCCCGGTCCGCACCTCACGGCGCCCGCGCCGTGCCAAGGGCGGGCGGCACGGGTGCGTCTCCCGGAGAAGAGAACATCATGGCAGTCGTGACCATGCGCCAGCTCCTCGAGAGCGGCGTCCACTTCGGGCACCAGACCCGTCGCTGGAACCCCAAGATGAAGCGGTTCATCCTCACGGACCGCAACGGCATCTACATCATCGACCTGCAGCAGTCGCTGGCCTACATCGACCGCTCCTACGCCTTCGTCAAGGAGACGGTGGCCAAGGGCGGCACGATCATGTTCGTCGGCACCAAGAAGCAGGCGCAGGAGGCGATCGCCGAGCAGGCGCGCCGCGTCGGCATGCCCTACGTGAACCAGCGCTGGCTGGGCGGCATGCTCACCAACTTCCAGACCGTGCACCAGCGGATCAACCGCCTCAAGGAGCTCGACGAGCTCGACTTCGACAACGTGGCCGGCTCCGGTCGCACGAAGAAGGAGCTCCTCCAGCTCAAGCGCGAGCGTGACAAGCTCGACAAGACGCTGGGCGGCATCCGCGAGATGAGCCGCACGCCCTCCGCGGTGTGGATCGTCGACACCAACAAGGAGCACCTGGCGGTCGAGGAGGCGCGCAAGCTGCGCATCCCGATCATCGGCATCCTCGACTCCAACTGCGACCCCGACGAGGTCGACTTCCCGATCCCGGGCAACGATGACGCGATCCGCGCCGTCGGCCTGCTGACCCGCGTCGTCGCCGACGCCGTCGCCGAGGGCCTCATCGAGCGCTCCGGTGGCAAGTCCGGCGACGCCGCGGCCGCGCAGGAGCCGCTGGCCGAGTGGGAGCGCGAGCTGCTGACGGGTGAGGCCGAGCAGGCCGCCGTCGCCGCCACCGGCGGCGAGGCGGGCGACGTCCCGGCGGGCGAGGCCACCGGCGCCTCCTCCGAGGGCGCCGCGTCCGACGCCGCTGCCGAGGCCGCCCCGGCCGACGCCGCCCCGTCGGAGGCTGCGACCGCCGAGGCCGCGACCGAGGCCCCCGAGGCCGAGGCCGCTCCCTCCGAGGCCTGAGCCTCTCCAGCACCGGTGCGCCGGGCCCGCGGACTTCTCGTTCCGCGGGCCCGGCGCGCCGTAGGACCACCTACCGATCCCCAGGAAGCCAGAGGAAGAAGAGACCATGGCCAGCTTCTCTGCCGCTGACGTCAAGAAGCTCCGCGAGCTCACCGCCGCGGGCATGATGGACTGCAAGAAGGCACTGACCGAGACCGACGGCGACTTCGACAAGGCCGTCGAGCTGCTCCGCGTCAAGGGTGCCGCCAAGGCCGCCGCGCGCGGCGCCGAGCGCGAGACCTCCGCCGGTCTCGTCGCGACCTCGGGCAACGCCCTCGTCGAGCTCAAGAGCGAGACGGACTTCGTCGCCAAGGGTGACGACTTCGTCGCCGCCGCCCAGCAGATCGCGGACGCCGCGGCCGAGGCCAAGCCGGCCGACGCCGAGGCGCTCAAGGCCGTCAAGGTCGGCGACCAGACGGTCGGCGAGCTCGTCGAGGCCCTCGCGGTCAAGATCGGCGAGAAGATCGAGCTCGGCCAGGTCGCCGTGTTCGACGGCCCGGTCGTCGTCTACCTCCACCGTCGCTCCGCCGACCTGCCGCCCGCCGTCGGCGTGCTGGTCGAGTACACCGGCGACGCCGAGGCCGCCCGCGGCGCCGCCATGCAGGCCGCCGCGATGCGCCCGCAGTACCTGACGCGCGACGAGGTCCCCGCGGACCTCGTGGCCAAGGAGCGGGAGATCGCCCAGGCGCAGGCGCAGGAGGAGGGCAAGCCCGAGCAGGTCGCGGCGAAGATCGCCGAGGGTCGCCTCAACTCCTTCTTCAAGGACATCGTGCTGCTCGAGCAGCCGTCGGTGACCGAGAACAAGAAGTCGGTCAAGCAGGTCCTCGAGGCCGCCGGCACGACCGTCACGCGCTTCGCGCGCTTCGAGGTCGGCGCCTGAGGCCTCTCCGGCCAGTAGGGTGAGGCCGCTGCCCCGGCAGCGTCCCGACCCGGCGGGGACCTCCCCGCCACCGCACGAAGGAGGCCGGTCCGTGTGACGTGGAGCGATCCCGCCGTCACGGGCCGGCCTTCGTCGTGCCCGGCGCCCCCGCGTCCCCGGCCCTCGGGCCGAGGGCCGCGCGGCGTCCGCCCGCACGTCGTCCGATCGAAGGGAACCCCGTGACCGCCTACCGTCGTGTCCTGCTCAAGCTCTCCGGCGAGGTCTTCGGCGGGGGGAGCGTGGGCGTCGACCCCGACGTCGTGCAGAAGATCGCCCAGGAGATCGCGGCCGTCGCCAACGCCGGGGTGCAGGTGGCCGTCGTGACGGGTGGGGGCAACTTCTTCCGCGGCGCCGAGCTGCAGCAGCGCGGCATGGACCGGGTGCGCGCCGACTACATGGGCATGCTCGGCATCGTCATGAACTGCCTCGCCCTCCAGGACTTCCTGGAGAAGCTCGGCGTCGACACCCGCGTGCAGACCGCCATCACCATGGGCCAGGTCGCCGAGCCGTACATCCCGCGCCGCGCCATCCGCCACATGGAGAAGGGCCGCGTCGTCATCTTCGGCGCCGGCATGGGCATGCCGTTCTTCTCCACCGACACCGTGGCCGTGCAGCGGGCGCTCGAGAGCAAGTGCGACGTGGTGCTCGTCGCGAAGAACGGCGTCGACGGGGTGTACTCCGACGACCCCCGCACCAACCCCGACGCGGTCAAGCTCGACGCGGTCACCTACAAGGACGCCATCAGCCGCGGCCTGCGCATCATGGACCAGACGGCTTTCGCGCTGTGCGGCGAGAACAAGCTGCCGATGGTCGTGTTCGGCATGGAGCCCGAGGGCAACATCCTCCGGGTCGTGCGGGGTGAGAGGATCGGCACGCTCGTCAGTGCCGAGAGCTGACCGCTCCCAAGCACCGACGCCCCACACGTGACACCGCGCAACCGGTGTCGCCGAAGCAACGAAGGAGCCCGCAGTGATCAACGACGTCCTCAACGAGGCCGACGGCAAGATGGACAAGTCGGTCGAGGCGACCCGCGAGGATTTCGCCGCGATCCGCGCCGGCCGCGCCCACCCGAGCATGTTCAGCAAGATCCTCGTCGACTACTACGGGTCGCCGACGCCGCTGCAGCAGCTGGCGTCCTTCACCGCCCCCGAGGCCCGGGTCATCCTCATCTCGCCCTACGACCTGGGCGCGATGGGCGCGATCGAGCGCTCCATCCGTGACTCCGACCTCGGTGTGAACCCGTCGAACGACGGCCGCATGCTGCGCTGCGTCTTCCCCGAGCTGACCGAGGAGCGCCGCAAGGAGTTCATCAAGGTCGCCCGCACCAAGGCGGAGGAGGGGCGGGTCGCCATCCGCAACCTGCGTCGTACGGCGAAGCAGAGCCTCGAGCGCCTCGAGAAGGACGGCGAGGTCGGCCAGGACGACGTCACCGGCGCCGAGAAGCGGCTCGACGGCCTCACCAAGAAGCACGTGGACGCGATCGACGACATGCTCAAGGCGAAGGAGTCCGAGCTGCTCGAGGTCTGAGCAGCCCGAGGACGACCAGTGACCACCAACCCACCCACGACACCGCCGGTCAAGGACCACGGCCGCGCCGGGCGCAACCTCCCGGCCGCGGTCGCGTCCGCGATCCTGCTGCTCGCCGCCATCGCGGCGTCGCTGGCCGTCTACAAGACGGCCTTCATGGTGATCGTGGCCGTCGCCGTGGTGGTGGCGGTGTGGGAGCTGCGCCGGGGCTTCCTGGCCAAGGACATCGACCTGCCGGAGCAGCCGCTCATGCTGGGCGGCGTCGTCATGGTCGTGGTGGCCTACTTCTTCGGCCCCCCGGCGCTGGTGACCGCGACCGCCGTCACCGCGCTGGCGATCATGCTCTGGCTGCTCCACCGCGGTGTCGACGGCTACGTCCGGAACGCCTCCGCCGCGGTGTTCGCCCTCATCTACGTCCCGTTCCTCGGGTCGTTCGTGGCGCTGCTGCTCGCCGAGGGCGGGGCCACCGGCTTCGACTCCTTCGACGACGGCGTGCGCGGCGTCATCGCGTTCGTGGTGGTCACGATCGCCTCCGACATCGGCGGGTACATCGCCGGCGTGCTGTTCGGCAAGCACCCCATGGCCCCCGTCATCTCGCCGAAGAAGTCGTGGGAGGGCTTCGCCGGCTCGGCCGTCTTCTGCGTGGTCGCCGGTCTCGTCCTGGTCGTCTACCTGCTCGACGGCGACTGGTGGGTCGGCATCTGCCTCGGCCTCATCACGGTCGTCATGGCCACGCTGGGCGACCTGTGCGAGTCGGTCATCAAGCGGGACCTCGGCCTCAAGGACATGAGCCAGGTCGTCCCCGGCCACGGGGGCCTGATGGACCGCCTCGACTCCCTCCTCGCCACGGTCGCCCCGATCTGGCTGCTGCTGCACTACCTGGTCTTCTGAGTTCCCCCGTCGTGCGTGGAGAGGTCGCCTGATGCGAGGCAAGTGGGTCACGGCGGCGCTCGCCGCCGGTGCGGCGACGTACGTCGCGGGTCGGGCGCGCCGCGCCGCGGTCCCCGCCGGTGCGCCGGCCGCACCCGTCGGTACGACGCCGCCCGCCCCCGCGGCGCCGGCGGTCCCACCGGCGCCGGAGCGGGCCCCTGAGCCGGTCGTGCCCGAGCCGGTGACCGAGCCCGTCGCCGTACCGGAACCGCAGACCCAGCCGGTCGCCGTACCGGAACCGCAGACCCAGCCGGTCGCCGTACCGGAACCGCAGACCCAGCCCGTCGTACCGGAGCCGGAGCCGGAGCCGGAGCCGGCCGCGCTCTACCCGGATCCGCCGACCACGCCCCAGCCCGTCGTGCCCGCGGCGGAGCCCGAGCCCGAGCAGGTGGCGCAGCCCGAGCCCGAGCCGACCCGGCCCCCGGCCCACCGGCGCGAGCCCGACCTGGTCGTCGACCTCACCCCCGCTCCCGACGGGCTCGACGACCACCGCGCCGGCCACAGCGCGGACCGCCGCGACGACCACGCCGCCGCCGACGGCGACGAGGACGACCGGCCCCGGGGGACCGGCGCGGCGCTCGCGGGGTTCTACGTCGGCATGGCCTGCATGCTCGTCGTGCCGGTGCTCTACCTGACCCTGGTGAGCTGGGTGTTCGAGTCCGGCGACCCGGCGGACGCCGGCACCGCGGCCCGGGTCGCGCCCTACGGCCTCCTCCTGCTGGTCGTCCCGCTCGTGCTCGTGGCGCTGCCCCGCACCCGCCGGTTCGGTCTCTACGTGCTGCTCGGGCTCGCGGTGACCGCGGTCGTGGTCGTCAGCGTCGCCGCGCTCGTGCTGTGGGGCCTCATGCGGCTCGACGCCTGACCGAGCGCCCGCACCGGCCCGCGTCGGTTGGGCGCCCGCAGCCACGGGTGCGATGATCGAGGGGCGATGGCTGATGACACCCCCACCCCCGTAGCGCCTCCCGAGGGCGCCCGCGCCCTCCCGCTCGTGATGGAGGCGCCCCGCGGGCGCGCCAAGCCGCCGCGGCACCTCGCCGACCTCGACGAGCCCGGCCGCAAGGCGCTGCTCGAGGAGTCGGGCCTGCCGGGCTTCCGTGCGAAGCAGCTGAGCAACCACTACTTCTCCCGCCTCACCAGCGACCCCGCGGAGATGACGGACCTGCCCGCCGGGCAGCGCGACGAGCTGGCGGCCGCGCTCTTCCCGCAGCTGCTGACCCCCGTGCGCACCCTCGAGGCCGACAAGGGCACGACCCGCAAGACCCTGTGGCGCCTCTTCGACGGTGCGCTGGTCGAGTCGGTCCTCATGCGCTACCCCGACCGCGCCACCATCTGCGTCTCCAGCCAGGCCGGCTGCGGCATGGCCTGCCCGTTCTGCGCCACCGGCCAGGGCGGCCTGCAGCGCAACATGAGCACCGCCGAGATCGTCGACCAGGTCGTCGACGGCGCGCGGGCCATGGTGCGCGGCGAGGTCCCGGGCGGCCCGGGCCGGCTGTCGAACGTCGTCTTCATGGGCATGGGCGAGCCGCTCGCCAACTACAAGGCGGTCATCGGCGCCGTCCGCCGCCTCACCGAGCCGTCGCCCTCCGGCCTCGGCCTCAGTGCACGCGGCGTGACCGTCTCCACGGTCGGCCTCGTGCCCCGCATCCGCCAGCTCACCGAGGAGGGCATCCCGGTCACGCTGGCCCTGAGCCTCCACGCACCCGACGACGAGCTGCGCAACGAGCTGGTGCCGATCAACACCCGCTCCTCGGTGGCCGAGACCGTCGAGGCCGCGTGGCAGTACGCCGCGCGCACGAAGCGCCGGGTCTCCATCGAGTACGCGATGATGCGCGGCATCAACGACCAGGCCTGGCGTGCCGACCTGCTCGCCGACGTCCTGCGGGAGCACGGCGACTGGGGCTGGGTGCACGTCAACCTCATCCCGCTCAACCCGACGCCCGGTTCGCGGTGGACGGCCTCCGACCCCGCCGACGAGCGCGAGTTCGTGCGGCGCCTCGTCGCCAAGGGCATCCCGACGACCGTCCGCGACACCCGCGGGCGCGAGATCGACGGCGCCTGCGGCCAGCTCGCCGCCGCCGAGGACTGAGCCGCACGCCCGGTCCGGGCCCGCTCGCCCAGTCCGGCCCGCTCGCCCGGGCCTCACGCCACCGCGCCGCCTGAACGGGCGGCGACCGCCCGGCCAACGCCCGGTGGCCGGCCCGTCGACGCCCGTGGCCGAGGTTCCCGCCCGGTTCAACTCGCGTCCACCGCGGTCCACCCCCGCGGTTCGCGGACGCGCCTAGCGTCCCGTCGTGACAGCACTCCCCGCGGCGGCGACGCCTGCGCCCGGGGGGCCTCGCGTGCGAAGGGACGTGCGATGCGACGCAGCCTCACCACCGCCTCCGTCCGCCGGCCGGTCGGCACGACGGCCCCCGCCGGAGACAGCGGACTCGCCGGGGTCGGGCTGACCGAGGTCCCGGCACCGTCGCGACGCCGGCCCACGCGCGGGGCGTCCCGCCGTACCCTCCGTCGCCACGGCAGCGTCACGGCCCTGCCCACGCCGGCTCCCGCGGGCGGTCGCCTGCGTGTGCTCGTCGTCAGCGAGTCGTTCCTCCCGCAGATCAACGGCGTCACCAACTCCGTGCGCCGCGTGCTCGAGCACCTCGCGGCCGAGGGGCACGACGCGGAGCTCGTCGCGCCGACCGGGCCCGCGACGTACGCCGGCTTCCCCGTGACGACCTGCCGGGGGGCGCACCTGCCGTTCTACCGCGACTTCCGCATCGGCCTGGAGACGCGGCGCCGGCTGCGCGCCACGATGGAGCGCTACCGCCCCGACGTCGTGCACATCGCGTCGCCCGCGACGCTCGGCTACCAGGCCGCGCGGGCCGCGAACGACCTCGGCATCCCGACCGTCGCGATCTACCAGACCGACCTGGTCGGGTTCGCCGACCGCTACGGCATCGCCGGCGGCACCCGGGCGATGGCCTACCTCACGCGCCGCATCCACACGAGCGTCGACCGCACGCTCGCCCCCTCGACCGCGAGCCTGCGCCAGCTGGAGGAGATGCAGGTCGACGGTCTGGGCCACTGGCCACGCGGGGTCGACCTCACGCAGTTCGACCCCGCGTGCCGTGACGAACAGCTGCGGGCGCGCCTCGCGCCGAACGGCGAGGTGCTCGTCGGCTACATCGGGCGGCTCGCCCCCGAGAAGGAGCTCGAGCTCCTGGCCCACGTCGACCGTCTCCCCGGCGTCCGGGTGGTCATCGTGGGCGGGGGCCCGGAGGAGGACCGGCTGCGCTCCCTGCTGCCGGACGCAGCGTTCCTCGGCGTCCTCCACGGCGAGGAGCTCGGCGCGGCGTACGCCAGCCTCGACGTCTTCGTCCACACCGGCCGCCACGAGACCTACTGCCAGGCCGCGCAGGAGGCCCTCGCCTCGGGCGTCCCGGTCGTCGCCCCGCGCGCCGGCGGCCCCGTGGACGTCGTCGACGACGGCACCGCCGGCTTCCTCTACGAGCCGGGTGACGGGGCGGCGCTCGCGTCGTACGTCGCGCTCCTCGCCGAGCAGCCTGCCCTGCGCCGGCGCGTCGCCCTCGCGGCCCGACGCAGCGTCGAGGGTCGCTCGTGGGCGGCCGTGAACGCCCTGCTGGTGCGGCACTACCGCGAGGTCGTGGCGGCCCGCCGGGCGCCCGACGCCGCCCGCGCGGCCTGAGACCACCCCATCCGTCCCGGGCGACGTCCCGGCGACGTCCACGGACCCCACCGTGGCCGTAGGCTCACCCGCGTGACGAACCTCGCCTTCGACGCCCTCGACCTGCACGTCGTGCGCGGCCGCGCCACCGAGCCGGCGGTCCAGACGCCGACCCGCACGGTCGACTTCGCCACGCTGACCGAGGAGGTCGCCGCGCTGGCGGGCGCGCTGCGCGCCCTCGGGACGGTGCCCGGATCGACGGTGCTCGTCGCGCTGACGGACGAGTACGACGAGCTGCTCGCCCTGCTCGCCACGCTGCGGCTGCGCGCCCTGCCGGTGCTCGTCGACCGCGTGCACGCGGGCGCCGTCGACGCCCCGGGCCACCACCCGTCGGCCGCCACGCTGGCGGTGCGCCACCGGCCGGAGGTCGTCGTCACGGCGCACGAGTGGCCCGGCCACGTGCACCGGCCGGCATCCGTCCTCTACCGCGGACCCGAGCCGGTGGACCCGCAGGTCGAGTTCGACTGGGACCTGGCCCTGCGAGCCGGACGCACCGACCCCGCCCCGGCGTCGCGCGCGGACGAGCCGGAGCCGGGCGCCGAGCCGGACGCGCACGCGGCGGCCGCGACGGCGACGGCGTACGTCGTGGGGGAGCGGGCCGTGCTGCTCCCCGAGGTGCCCGAGGCCGGCACCCAGGTCGGGCGCCGCCTCGGCGCGCTCCTCGGGGGGCGCACGGTCCGGCTCGTCGGCTGAGGCCCGGACCGGCTCGGACCGGCCCGGCCGCGGCTCGGGCTCAGGCCCCGGGGACGGCCATCTCGCCGAGCTCCGACCAGTCGTCCTGGTCGACGCTCTGGCTGACGATGCGGGGCGTCGCCGAGAGGTACTGCGGGAGCGTCGCGGTCGCCGTGCGGAAGTGCTCGGACCCGACGTGCGCGGCGCCGGCGTCGCCGTCGGCGAACGCCTCGACCAGCACGTACTCGTTCGGGTCCTCCACCGAGCGGGACCAGAAGAACCACTTGCAGCCGGGCTCGGCGTTGCAGGCGCGGGTGAAGTCGGCCGTGAGCTCGGGCCAGTCGTCGGCGTGCTCGGGCTTCACGGGGAAGACGGCGGTGATGAAGATCAAGACGGCCTCCTGGGGCGTCGGTCGCGGACGGGTGCCCCGCCATCCTGCCGCGCCCCGCCAGCCGCGCGGGGCGAGGGGCGGCGCCGGCCCCCGGGCTGCCACACTTCCCGGGTGACCCACCCCCGTCGCGACGTCGTCATCCTCGGCTCCACCGGGTCGATCGGCACCCAGGCCATCGAGCTGGTGCGCCGTCACCCCGACCGCTACCGCGTGGTGGGCCTGACCGCCGGCGGGTCCAACCCCGACCTCTTCGACGCCCAGGTCGACGAGCTGTCGCCGGCGTACGCCGGGCTGGGGGAGCAGGCCTCCGTCGAGGCCGCGGGGATGGCCGCCGACGTGGTGCTCAACGGCATCACCGGCGCGGTCGGGCTGCGTCCCACCCTCGCGGCGTTGGAGGCCGGGTCGACGCTGGCGCTGGCCAACAAGGAGTCGCTCATCATCGGCGGCACCGTCGTCACCCGCGCCGCGGCGCCCGGGCAGGTCGTGCCCGTCGACTCCGAGCACTCGGCGGTCGCCCAGTGCCTGCGCGGCGGCACTCCCGACGAGGTACGCCGCCTCGTGCTCACCGCGTCCGGCGGGCCGTTCCGGGGCCGGCGCCGCGAGGAGCTGGTGGACGTGACGCCCGAGCAGGCGCTGCAGCACCCGACGTGGGCGATGGGCCCGGTCATCACCGTGAACTCCGCCACCCTCGTCAACAAGGGCCTCGAGGTGATCGAGGCCCACCTGCTGTTCGGCCTCCCCTTCGAGCGCATCGACGTGGTCGTGCACCCCACGAGCGTCGTGCACTCCATGGTCGAGTTCGTCGACGGCTCGACGCTGGTGCAGGCGAGCCCGCCCACCATGACGATCCCCATCGCGCTGGGCCTCAGCTGGCCCGAGCGCGTGCCCGGTGCCGCGCCGGCCGTCGACTGGTCGCGCCCCGAGACGTGGGAGTTCACCCCGCTGGACGACGAGGCGTTCCCCGCCGTCGCGCTGGCCCGCGAGGCGGGGACGGCCGGCGGCACCGCCCCGGCGGTCTACAACGCGGCCAACGAGGTGTGCGTCGAGGCGTTCCTCGCGGGCCGCCTGCCGTTCGTCGACATCGTGCCGACGGTCGCGCGCGTGCTCGGGCAGCACGACGTACTCTCGACGGAGTCGCTCACCGTCGACGACGTCCTCGCCGCCGACGCCTGGGCACGCGAGTCCGCCGCCGCCCTGGTGGCACCCTCCGAGCGCCCCGCCCACTGAAGGACCCCGCATGACCGAAGTGCTGCTCTACACCCTCGGGGTCGTCGTCTTCGTCGTCGCCATCCTCGTCTCGATCGGCCTGCACGAGCTCGGCCACATGGTCCCGGCGAAGGCGTTCGGCGCGAAGGTGACGCAGTACTTCATCGGCTTCGGCCCCACGGTGTGGAGCAAGCAGGTGGGGGAGACCGAGTACGGCGTCAAGGCCATCCCGCTCGGTGGCTACGTCAAGATCGTCGGCATGCTGCCGCCGGGCGGCGACGAGCACGCCGACCAGGTCGGCGTGGACCCCGACGGCCGGCCGGTCTACCGGGTGCGGAAGTCGAACACCGGGATGTTCACCCAGCTGGTGAGCGACGCCCGGGCGGCCGAGTGGGAGACCATCGGGCCGGAGGACGCCGACCGGCTCTTCTACAAGCTGACGTGGTGGAAGAAGGTCGTCGTCATGGCGGCCGGACCGAGCGTCAACATCCTCATCGCCTTCGGCATCTTCGCCGGCCTCTTCGCCACCTACGGCAACGTCGAGGACGTGCGGACCACCACGACGGTCCAGGCGGTCTCGCCGTGCGTCGTGCCGGCCGAGGAGACCGGCCGGGTGTGCGAGGCGGGCGACCCCGACACCCCCGCGGAGGCCGCCGGCCTGGCGCAGGGCGACGAGATCGTCGGGTTCAACGGCGCCGAGGTGACCGACTGGCAGCAGCTGCAGACGCTCATCCGCGAGAACTCCGACGGCGTCGCGGCGATCGAGGTGGTCCGCGACGGCGAGCGGATGACGCTCACCACCAACACCCTCGTCACGCCCCGCCCCACCACCGACGACCCCGCGGTCACCGAGCCGGTCGGGTTCCTCGGCATCACGCCGCGCACCGAGCTGGCCACGGGCGGTGTGCTCTACACGCTCGAGGAGATGGGCGGCATGGCCGTCCGCACCGTGCAGGCGCTCGGCGAGCTGCCGGTCAAGGTGTACGGCGTGGCGAAGGCCATCGTGGGCCTGCAGGAGCGCGACCCGGAGAGCCCGGTGTCCATCGTCGGCGGCGGTCGGATCGCGGGCGAGACCACGGCGCTCGAGGACTTCCCGGTCACCGAGAAGGTGGTCTTCCTGCTGCTGCTGATCGCCGGCTTCAACTTCTTCATCGGGATGTTCAACTTCATCCCGCTGCTGCCGCTCGACGGCGGCCACATCGCCGGCGCGCTCTACGAGGCGCTGCGCCGCGGGCTCGCCCGGCTGCGGCGCCGCCCCGACCCCGGGCACGTCGACGTCGCCAAGCTGCTGCCGGTGGCCTACGTGGTCGGGTCGGCCATCCTGGTGATGGGCGTGGTGCTCATCGTGGGCGACCTCGTGGTGCCGCTCAGCCCGTACTCCTGAGCGCTCGCCGCCCCCGCGTAGCATCGAGGGCATGAGCACTGTCGCCCTCGGCATGCCGGCTGCCCCGCCGCCGGTCCTGGCGCCCCGTCGCACGACCCGCCAGATCCAGGTCGGCTCGGTGGGGGTCGGCAGCGAGCACCCGATCTCCGTGCAGTCGATGACGACGACGCTGACCTCCGACGTCAACGCCACCCTCCAGCAGATCGCCGAGCTCACCGCCTCGGGCTGCGACATCGTGCGGGTGGCGTGCCCCAGCCAGGACGACGCCGACGCGCTCCCGGCCATCGCCCGGAAGTCGCAGATCCCGGTGATCGCCGACATCCACTTCCAGCCGAAGTACGTCTTCGCAGCGATCGAGGCGGGCTGCGCGGCGGTGCGCGTCAACCCCGGCAACATCCGCAAGTTCGACGACCAGGTCAAGGAGATCGCCCGGGCCGCGCAGGACCACGGCACCTCGATCCGCATCGGCGTCAACGCCGGCAGCCTCGACAAGCGCATCCTCGACAAGTACGGCAAGGCCACGCCCGAGGCCCTCGTCGAGTCGGCGAAGTGGGAGGCGTCGCTCTTCGAGGAGCACGGCTTCCGCGACTTCAAGATCTCGGTGAAGCACAACGACCCCGTCGTGATGGTCCGCGCCTACGAGCAGCTGGCCGCCGAGGGCGACTGGCCGCTGCACCTCGGCGTGACCGAGGCCGGTCCGGCGTTCCAGGGCACCATCAAGTCCGCCACCGCCTTCGGCGCGCTGCTGAGCCAGGGCATCGGGGACACCATCCGCGTCTCCCTGTCGGCCCCGCCGGTGGAGGAGGTCAAGGTCGGCCTGCAGATCCTCGAGTCGCTCAACCTGCGCCCGCGCCGCCTCGAGATCGTCTCCTGCCCCTCCTGCGGCCGCGCCCAGGTCGACGTCTACACGCTGGCCGAGCAGGTCACCGCCGGACTCGACGGCCTCGAGGTGCCGCTGCGCGTCGCCGTCATGGGCTGCGTCGTCAACGGTCCCGGCGAGGCCCGCGAGGCCGACCTCGGCGTCGCCTCCGGCAACGGCAAGGGCCAGATCTTCGTGAAGGGCGAGGTCGTCAAGACCGTGCCCGAGAGCCAGATCGTGGAGACCCTCATCGAGGAGGCCATGCGCATCGCCGAGTCCATGGAGCCCGTCGAGGGCGCCGGGGCCCAGGTCTCCGTCTCCTGAGCCGACCGTTCACCGCGCCGCTCAACGCGCTCACCACCGAGCGGCCTACTAGGCTCGGTCCGTGGTGACGACGAGGCAGGGCATCCGGGTGCTCGGCCCGGGCGACGTCGAGGAGTTCCTGCGCCTCGTCGACCGGGACCCGGTCGTCAACGTGTTCGCCGCCCACCGGGCGCGCACCACCCACCTGCAGCCGCGCTGGCTCGGGGGCGAGGTCTGGGGCCGGTACGCCGGGGGCGAGCTCGTCGCCGCCTGCCACGTCGCGGCCAACCTGGTCCCGGTCGAGGCCGGCGCCGAGGACGCGGTCGCCTTCGCGGAGCACGCCCAGCACCGGATCCGGTCGGTGTCGACGATCGTCGGCCCCCGGGTGGCGGTCGACACCTTCTGGGAGGAGGTGCGGGGCCGCTGGGGCCGCGCCCGGGAGGTGCGCGCGGGCCAGCCCCACCTCGAGATCCGCACGGCGCCGCACGTCGCGCCCGACCCCGCGGTGCGCCGTACGACGCGCGGCGACCTCGACGCCCTCTACCCGGCGTGCGTGGCGATGTACACCGAGGAGGTGGGCGTCTCCCCGGAACGCGGGGGCGGCGCGGACCTCTACCGCGCCCGGGTCTCCCAGCTCGTCGCCCGCGGCTGGTCGTTCGCGCGCTTCGACGACCGGGGCCGGGTGGTGTTCAAGGCCGAGGTCGCCTGCGCCACGGAGCACGCCGCCCAGGTGCAGGGCGTGTGGGTCGCGCCGGAGCACCGCGGCACCGGGCTCGCGGCGGCCGGGATGGCCGCCGTCGTGGCGGCGGTGCGGGCCGACGTCGCGCCCGTGGTCTCCCTCTACGTCAACGACTGGAACACCGCGGCTCGCCGCACCTACGAGCGGGTCGGCTTCGTCGAGACCGCCCGGTTCACCACCGTCATGATGTGAGGCCGCCCGCGGGCGGCGGGGGCGTCGTACCCGGCGGTAGCCTCGCGCCATGACGACCTCCACCGACGCGCCGCCGCTCACCCTCGGGGCCGCGGGCCTCGCCACCGGCTTCGCCGTCTCCGGCGTCGTGCACCTGGTGCGCCCGGAGACCTTCGAACCGCTGGTGCCGCGTGCGCTCCCGGCCCGCACGGCGCTCATCAAGGGCTCCGGGGTCGCCGAGCTCGTGTGCGCCGCCGGTCTGCTCCACCCGCGCACGCGGCCCGCCGCGGGGCTCGCCAGCGCCGCGCTCCTCGTCGGCGTCTTCCCGGGCAACGTCACCATGGCGTGGCGCGCCCGCCGCAGCCGCAACCAGGCCTACCGCTGGGGCACCGTCGCCCGCCTGCCCCTCCAGCTGCCGCTGATCCGCATCGCGCTGCGCGCCGCCGGCCGCTGAGCCCGTCGGGGCCGTCGGGGTCGTCGGGGCCGCTGAGCCCAGCGGGGCCGCAAACCCCCGCGAGCCGGGCGCGGGTGCCCCGCTAGCCTTCGGGGCATGATCCTGCGCCTGTCCCAGCTGTTCGTCCGCACGCTCCGCGACGACCCCGCCGACGCGGAGGTGCCGAGCCACCGGCTGCTGGTCCGCGCGGGCTACATCCGCCGCGCCGCGCCGGGCATCTACACGTGGCTGCCGCTGGGCCTGCGCGTCTACCGCAAGGTCGAGCAGATCGTGCGCGACGAGATGGACGGCATCGGCGCGCAGGAGCTGCAGTTCCCCGCACTGCTGCCCAAGGAGCCCTACGAGGCGACGAACCGCTGGACCGAGTACGGCGACGGCATCTTCCGCCTCAAGGACCGCAAGGGCGCCGACTACCTCCTCGGCCCCACGCACGAGGAGATGTTCACCCTCGCGGTGAAGGACCTCTACTCCTCCTACAAGGACCTGCCGGTCTGGCTCTACCAGATCCAGACGAAGTACCGCGACGAGGCGCGTCCCCGCGCCGGCCTCATGCGCGGGCGCGAGTTCGTCATGAAGGACTCCTACTCCTTCGACGTCGACGACGCCGGCCTGGAGCGGTCCTACGAGGCCCACCGCGCGGCGTACGTGCGGATCTTCGACCGCCTCGGGTTCGACTACGCGATCGTGAAGGCGACCTCGGGTGCCATGGGCGGCTCGCGCAGCGAGGAGTTCCTCGCGCGCCTCGACGTCGGCGAGGACACCTACGTCCGCAGCCCCGGGGGGTACGCCGCGAACGTCGAGGCGGTCACCACGCTCGCCCCCGAGCCGCTGCCGTACGACGACGTTCCCGCCGCCCACGCGGAGGACACCCCGGCGACGCCCACCATCGCGACGCTGGTCGACCACCTCAACGAGGCGTTTCCCCGCGAGGACCGGCCCTGGGAGGCCGGCGACACGCTCAAGAACGTGCTGCTGGTGCTCACCCACCCCGACGGCAGCCGCGAGCCCCTGGCGGTCGGCGTGCCCGGCGACCGCGAGGTCGACCAGAAGCGCCTCGAGGGCCAGCTGGAGCCGACCACCGTCGAGCCCATGACCGACGAGGAGATGAAGGCGTTCCCGGCCCTGGTGAAGGGCTACATCGGCCCCGCCCACGGCGGCCGGACCGTGCTGGGCGAGGAGTCCGAGACCGGGATCCGCTACCTCGTCGACCCCCGGGTCGTGACGGGCACCCGCTGGGTGACCGGCGCGAACGTCGACGGCCAGCACGTGATCGACCTCGTCGCCGGGCGCGACTTCACCCCCGACGGCACCATCGAGGCCGCCGAGGTGCGCGCCGGCGACCCGGCCCCCGACGGCTCCGGGCCGCTCGAGCTCGCGCGCGGCATCGAGATGGGCCACGTGTTCCAGCTGGGCCGCAAGTACGCCGAGGCGCTCGGCCTGCAGGTGCTCGACGAGAACGGCAAGCTCGTCACGGTGACGATGGGCTCCTACGGCATCGGCGTCTCGCGCGCGGTGCCGGTCATCGCGGAGTACAACCACGACGACGCCGGCCTGGTGTGGCCGCGCGAGATCAGCCCGGCCGACGTCCACGTGGTCGCGGCGGGCAAGGGCGAGGAGCTGTTCGCCGCGGCCGAGCGGGTCGCCGAGGGGCTCTCGGCGGCCGGCCTCGACGTGCTGTACGACGACCGCGCCGGCAAGGTCAGCCCGGGCGTGAAGTTCAAGGACGCCGAGCTGCTCGGCGTGCCCACCATCGTCGTGGTCGGCAAGGGCCTGGCCGACGGCGTCGTCGAGGTCAAGGACCGGCGCAGCGGGGAGCGGGAGGACGTCGCGGTCGACGACGTCGTGGCCCGCGTGACACAGGTCGTGCGGGGCTGAGGGCCGTGGCTGCCGCGGGTCGCATCACCTGCCCCGTCCTCGTCGACCGCGTCACGACGGCCGAGGAGGCGGCGCGCCACGTCGAGCACGGGATGTCGGTCGGCATCAGCGGGTTCACGGGCGCCGGCTACCCCAAGGCCGTGCCGGGCGCGCTGGCCGAGCGGATGGAGGCGGCGCACGCGCGCGGCGAGGAGTTCCGGGTCGGCCTGTGGTCGGGCGCCTCCACGGCGCCCGAGGTCGACGGCCGCCTCGCCGACGTGCACGGCCTCGACAAGCGGCTGCCCTACAACGGCGACCCGACGCTGCGCCGGCTCATCAACGCGGGCGAGGTCGACTACGTCGACGCCCACCTGTCGCACTCGGCGCAGCAGGCCTGGTTCGGGTTCTACGGGCCGCTCGACGTGGCCGTGGTCGAGGTGGCCGCCGTGCTGCCCAACGGGCTGCTGGTGCCGGGCAGCTCGGTCGGGAACAACAAGACCTGGCTCGACCAGGCCGAGAAGGTGATCCTCGAGGTCAACAGCTGGCAGCCGCGGGACCTCGAGGGCTTCCACGACGTCTACCACGGCACGGCCCTGCCGCCGCACCGCATCCCCATCCAGCTGACCCACCCCATGCAGCGGATCGGCGACCCCTACCTGCGGGTGGACCCCGCCAAGGTGGTCGCCATCGTCGAGACCGACGCCCCCGACCGCAACAGCCCCTTCGACCCGCCGGACGAGGCCTCGCGCCGCATGGCCGAGCTGCTCGTCGACTTCCTGCGCCACGAGGTGGCGGCGGGCCGCATGCCGCCCAGCCTGCTGCCGCTGCAGTCGGGCGTCGGCAATGTCGCCAACGCGGTGATGGAGGGCCTCCTCGACGCCGAGTTCGAGGGCATGACCGCGTTCACCGAGGTCATCCAGGACGGCCTGCTCGACCTGCTCGACTCCGGCAAGCTGGCCGCGGTGTCGGCCACGTCCTTCGGCCTGTCGCCGGTCGGCGTGCGCCGCTTCCTCGACAACCCGGGCTCCTACAAGGGCCGGGTGCTGCTGCGCAGCCAGGAGATCTCCAACCACCCCGAGCTCGTGCGCCGCCTCGGGGTCGTCGCCATCAACGGGATGATCGAGGCGGACCTCTACGGCAACGTGAACTCCACCCACGTCATGGGCTCGGCGATCATGAACGGCATCGGCGGCAGCGGGGACTTCGCCCGCAACGCCTACCTCAACTTCTTCGTCTCCCCGTCGACGGCGAAGGGCGGCGCGATCTCCTCCATCGTGCCGATGGTCAGCCACGTCGACCACACCGAGCACGACGTGCACGTGCTGGTCACCGAGCAGGGCCTCGCCGACCTGCGGGGGCTGTCGCCGACCGACCGCGCCGAGCGCGTCATCGCGCACTGCGCCCACCCCGACTACCGCGACCGGCTGACCGACTACGTGGAGCGGGCCAAGGCGGAGCGCCCGAACGCCCGCCACACGCCGCACCTGCTGGGCGAGGCGTTCGCCTGGCACCTGTCCTACCTGGAGACCGGCCACATGTGAGCCGGACCGCACCCGGGGCGGTGCGGCCCCCTCAGGTTCTCGCAATGCAGGAACCTGCAGACGGCCTCCTGTTTACGGGCGAGGGGTCCGGGCTACAAACTCGTGCAGGACGGAACGAACTGACACAGCGTTTCGACAGCAGCGCCGGACTCGACTCCCTCGAGGGAGATCTCGGGACTTCCTCGGAGGGGCCGAGTCCGTCGCTGCACCTCTCGGGTGAATCTCGCGGATCGGGCCGCGAGTCACGAGGAGCCCCGGCCACCAGGCCGGGGCTCCTCGCGTTTCCGGACGTCCGTGAGGTGGAGCAGGTCAGGCCGGCGCCGCAGGCCCCTCGCCCGTCGTGCTGGGCGCCCCGCCGAATCCGACGTGGCGCACGGCGGCGTCGCGCAGCCCCGCGAGCGCGGTACGACGTCGCTCACCGCTCGTGCTCGCGACCAGCACGCCCCACGTCACCGCGCTGGCGGCCTCGGCGTCCTGCGCCGCGGCCCGCACCTGGGCGGCGTCGTCGAGCGGGCCGGGCTCGACGTACGACGGGGCCGCCGCCACCGGCTCGTCGCCGTCGTCGCGCACCAGGGCGACCAGCAGGTCGCGCCGACCGCGGTGGGCGCCGTACGCCGCGACGAGAGCCGCGTGCAGGACGGGCTCGGCGGAGGCGGAGACCCGGGCGCCGAGCAGGCCGTAGAGCCAGACGGCGGCGTGCTCGGCCGCGAGCGTCGTGGCCAGCGCCTCGCGCTCCTCGACCCCTGCGGTCCCGGTGCTCGCGGTGCTCGCGGTGCCGGTGGGCCCGGTCTCGGCCCGCGTCCTCACGCCGCCCCCGTGGGCAGGACGGAGAGGTGCTGCTCGACGGCGGCCGCCATCGAGCCGAGCGTGCGGGCCAGCAGCCCGCTGTCGGCCTCGACGGCCAGGTCCAGCAGGGTGGTCGCCACGACCGTGGCGGCGGCGCGGACGGCGGCGAGGGTGGTCGGGAGGTCGTCGCCGGGCGCGGTGCCTGGCGCGGTGCCGGGTGCGGTGCCGGGGGAGGGGGCACCGGCCGACGGCGTGCCGGAGGGACCGTCGGTGGACGGGGCGCCGTCGAGCAGCGCGAGCTGGGCGTCGTGGAGCGCCAGGAGCCCCGCCGCGGGCACCTGCGCCGCCGGCTGCCCGTCGACTGCGGCGCGGACGGCCTCCCGGCCCTGCTGCAGCGCCGCCACGGCGGCGTCGACCCGGCCGCGGTCGGCGTCCGTCGCGGCGTGGCCGTCGTCCCCGAGCCCGCCGAGCCCACCGAGGTCGCCGACCCCGCCCTCGCACGCGACGAGGAGCAGCCCGAGCGCCGGCGTCGCGAGGACGGCACGGCGGCTGGCGAGGGTCGGACCCGGCTGCGGCACGGGGCGCGGCCCGGGAGTCTCGACCAGGTCGGGGGAGGGGTGCGACGCCGTGGTCGGCGGGGAGGTCGGCACGCGCACCCGCAGAGGTTAGCGCGGCCCGGCGGGCGGTCCGGAACGGCACCGGTGGCCCCCGCCACGGGCCTCTCGCCGCCCGCGCGTGGGCCCCGTCACGCCCGGCCCGCGCCCGGGTCGGGAGGCGCCGTCGGCGTTGTGGTGCGGGCGCCGCCGCGGGCTATGGTGGTCCGGCGCGCCGCCGGAGAGGCGATGCGCGCCGCAGGTCGACAACAGCACAGGAGGCGAGCACCGTGAGCAGCAGGCAGGACGCCGTCGTGGAGTCCGTGGAGGCAGCGCTGACCGGGCCGCTGAGCGCGCTGGGCCTCGACGTGGAGTCGGTCGAGCTGACCCCTGCCGGCCGCCGTCGGGTGCTGCGGGTCGCGGTCGACCGCGACGGGGGCGTGGACCTCGACGTCGTGGCCGCCGCCACCAAGGCCGTCTCCGAGGTGCTGGACGACTCCGGCGTGCTCGGCGAGCAGCCCTACACGCTCGAGGTCACCTCGCGCGGCGTGGACCGGCCCCTCGTGCACCCCCGCCACTGGCGCCGCAACGCCGACCGTCTCGTCAAGATCACCCTGGTCGAGGGCGGCACCGTCACCGGCCGCATCGGGGCGAGCGACGAGACCGGTGTCGAGATCGACCCGGAGACCCGGGGCGAGGTCGCCACCCGCATCGCCTACGCCGACGTCGCCAAGGCCGTCGTGCAGATCGAGTTCAACCGGCGCTCCGCCGGGGAGGAGGACGCCTGATGGACATCGACCTGAGCATCCTGAGGATGCTGGAGCGCGAGAAGGAGATCCCGCTCGACGTGCTCCTGGAGGCCATCGAGCAGGCGCTGCTCACGGCGTACCAGAAGAGCCCGGGAGCCAGCGAGCAGGCCCGCGTGGAGCTGGACCGCAAGTCCGGCCACGTCCGGGTGCTCGCGGCCGAGCTCGACGAGGACGGCGCGAAGGTCGGGGAGTACGACGACACCCCTGCCGGGTTCGGGCGCATCGCGGCGACGACGGCGAAGCAGATCATGCTGCAGCGCCTGCGCGACGCCGAGGACGACATCAAGTTCGGCGAGTTCTCCGGCAAGGAGGGCGACATCGTCTCGGGCATCATCCAGCAGGGCCGCAACCCCGACGACGTCATGGTCGACCTGGGCCGGCTGGAGGCGCTGCTGCCCGCGGGCGAGCGCGTCCCCGGGGAGCGCTACGAGCACGGCCAGCGCATCAAGTGCCTCGTCGTGTCGGTCCGCAAGGGCATGCGCGGCCCCCAGGTCACGCTGTCGCGCACCCACCCCAACCTGGTGAAGAAGCTGTTCGCCCTCGAGGTCCCCGAGATCGCCGACGGCACCGTCGAGATCGCCGCCATCGCCCGCGAGGCGGGGCACCGCAGCAAGATCGCGGTGCGCACCACGGTGCCCGGCGTCAACGCGAAGGGCGCGTGCATCGGCCCGATGGGCCAGCGCGTGCGCAACGTGATGTCGGAGCTCAGCGGCGAGAAGATCGACATCGTCGACTGGGCGGACGACCCCGCCCGCCTCGTGGCGAACGCGCTGTCCCCGGCGCAGGTCACGAGCGTCACCGTCGTCTCCGCCGAGGCGCGCGCGGCGCGGGTCGTCGTCCCCGACTTCCAGCTCTCGCTGGCCATCGGCAAGGAGGGGCAGAACGCCCGCCTGGCCGCCCGCATGACCGGCTGGCGCATCGACATCCGCTCCGACGAGGAGGACGTCGAGGCCCCGGAGGCCTGAGTTCGGCGTCCCGCCCTGCGGGGAGTAGAGTGTGACGAGTGGCTCGCGCGCGGAAGTCTGCCGCGGGTCCGGACACCCCCACCACCTCCCTCGCGGAGGAGGGGCCCGTCCGGACCTGTGTCGGGTGCCGGGCACGGGCCACGAAGAACGAGTTGTTGCGGGTGACCGTGCGGCTCGGGGAGGACGGCCGCGAGGTCGTCGCCCCGGACCCGTCGTCGTCCGCACCCGGGCGGGGCGCACACCTGCACCCCACACGCGAGTGCTTCGACACCGCGGTCCGGCGGAAGGCCTTCACCCGTGCCCTGCGGCGCGGGGGAGCACTGCCCGTCGACGCCGTGGCCGAGCACCTGGACTCGCTCGCAGCACCACGACCTGACCGACCGACGAGGTCGCCCGCCCCGGGCGACCGCGACCAGAAGCTGGAGCACGCAGCTCATGAGCACTCGATGAGTACCTCGCGATGAGTTTGCAACACCCACCAACGGTCTGAGACCCCCGAACCGGGTCACGGGCCAGAAGGAGAAACGTGGCCAAGACCCGAGTTCACGAGCTCGCCAAGCAGTACGGCGTCGAGAGCAAGTTCGTCCTCGACAAGCTCAAGGAGATGGGGGAGTTCGTCAAGTCGGCGTCCTCCACCGTCGAGCCGCCTGTCGAGATGCGCTTCAAGAAGCAGTTCGGCGCCGAGCTGAAGGCCGCCGGCGGCGCTGCCCCGGCCGCCCCCGCCGAGTCGTCCGCCCCGCGCCCCGGCGCACCGCGTCCGTCCGCCCCCGCGGCCCGTCCCGCGTCGCCGGCCGCCCCTGCGACGCCTGCGGCGCCCGCCGCACGTCCCGCCGCCCCGGCTGCACCGGCCACCCCGGCCGCTCCCGCCGCCCCGGCGTCGCGTCCCACCTCGCCCGGTCCGCGTCCCGGCGCCCCCGGCCCCAAGCCGGGTGGCCCGCGTCCGGCCTCGCCCGCCGCCCCCGCCGCCCCCGCGGCCCCGGCTGCGGGCGCCCCGTCCGCGCCCAGCGCCCCCCAAGTCGGA
>NZ_JBMCYY010000004.1:0-5667 GCF_048654585.1 Nocardioides sp. CPCC 205120
GCCCCGAGGGGCCGGAGAGATACCGGCCAAGCGGTGCGCGTGTGATTCTTGAGAACTCAACAGTGTGTCATATAAGTCGACGGATTAGTTTGTTTGTTTTTGCCTCGTCGGCTCGCCGGTGACTGGTTCTATCTTCGGATGGGTCTGGTTGGTTGGTGGGTTGATGTTTCTTTGGTGGAGACGGATTTTCGATGTCGCAAGATGTCGGGGTTTGTTTTCTGTCTGGGATGAAGGCTTCATTGTTGAAACTCGACTGGCTCGCAAGGGTTGGTTGGGGTTTTGTTTTCGATGGAGAGTTTGATCCTGGCTCAGGACGAACGCTGGCGGCGTGCTTAACACATGCAAGTCGAGCGGAAAGGCCCTTTCGGGGGTACTCGAGCGGCGAACGGGTGAGTAACACGTGAGTAATCTGCCCCTCACTCAGGGATAACCGCGGGAAGCTGCGGCTAATACCTGATATGACACGGTCCCGCATGGGGTCGTGTGGAAAGTGTTTAGCGGTGGGGGATGTGCTCGCGGCCTATCAGCTTGTTGGTGAGGTAGTGGCTCACCAAGGCTTCGACGGGTAGCCGGCCTGAGAGGGTGACCGGCCACACTGGGACTGAGACACGGCCCAGACTCCTACGGGAGGCAGCAGTGGGGAATATTGGACAATGGGCGAAAGCCTGATCCAGCAACGCCGCGTGAGGGATGACGGCCTTCGGGTTGTAAACCTCTTTCGCTCATGACGAAGCGCAAGTGACGGTAGTGAGAGAAGAAGGACCGGCCAACTACGTGCCAGCAGCCGCGGTAATACGTAGGGTCCGAGCGTTGTCCGGAATTATTGGGCGTAAAGGGCTCGTAGGCGGTTTGTCGCGTCGGGAGTGAAAACCAGGTGCTTAACACCTGGCTTGCTTCCGATACGGGCAGACTAGAGGTATGCAGGGGAGAATGGAATTCCTGGTGTAGCGGTGAAATGCGCAGATATCAGGAGGAACACCGGTGGCGAAGGCGGTTCTCTGGGCATTACCTGACGCTGAGGAGCGAAAGTGTGGGGAGCGAACAGGATTAGATACCCTGGTAGTCCACACCGTAAACGTTGGGCGCTAGGTGTGGGATCCATTCCACGGGTTCCGTGCCGCAGCTAACGCATTAAGCGCCCCGCCTGGGGAGTACGGCCGCAAGGCTAAAACTCAAAGGAATTGACGGGGGCCCGCACAAGCGGCGGAGCATGCGGATTAATTCGATGCAACGCGAAGAACCTTACCTGGGTTTGACATACGCCGGAAAGCTGCAGAGATGTGGCCTCCTTTTGGCCGGTGTACAGGTGGTGCATGGCTGTCGTCAGCTCGTGTCGTGAGATGTTGGGTTAAGTCCCGCAACGAGCGCAACCCTCGTCCTATGTTGCCAGCACGTAATGGTGGGGACTCATAGGAGACTGCCGGGGTCAACTCGGAGGAAGGTGGGGATGACGTCAAGTCATCATGCCCCTTATGTCCAGGGCTTCACGCATGCTACAATGGCCGGTACAAAGGGCTGCGATCCTGTGAAGGTGAGCGAATCCCAAAAAGCCGGTCTCAGTTCGGATTGGGGTCTGCAACTCGACCCCATGAAGTCGGAGTCGCTAGTAATCGCAGATCAGCAACGCTGCGGTGAATACGTTCCCGGGCCTTGTACACACCGCCCGTCACGTCACGAAAGTCGGCAACACCCGAAGCCGGTGGCCTAACCCTTGTGGAAGGAGCCGTCGAAGGTGGGGCTGGCGATTGGGACGAAGTCGTAACAAGGTAGCCGTACCGGAAGGTGCGGCTGGATCACCTCCTTTCTAAGGAGCTTTAATCAGTCAGGCGTTGGGTCCACATGTCGTGGGTTGCCCTATATGTGTCTGGCGGCTTCTTTGTGGAACCGTCGATGAAGCAGCTCGTGTTGTTGCTGCTGGTGTTTGTTAGTACTGCTGTCGCAGTCTTCTCGCTTTCGGGTGGGGGGTTGTGGTGGTGTGGAACGCGGGGCTGGTGGTGGTGGATGGGTTGTGTGTGACGCACTGTTGGGTCCTGAGGGATCACGCGATACTGCGTGGTTTGCTCTGGTGCCTCCTTTGTGGTGGCCGCTCTGTTGGGTGGTTGCTGGGTTGGTGGGTGTGTTGTTTGAGAACTGGACAGTGGACGCGAGCATCTTATTAATAAGTGCTTGATGCGAGTTTATGTAGAGATCCTTAACGCGCGACGAAATCGTTGTGTTTTGTCGTGTTGTGGTTTGTTTGGCAAGCTGTTAAGGGCACATGGTGGATGTCTTGGCACCGAGAGCCGATGAAGGACGTTGGAGCCTGCGATAAGCCCTGGGGAGTTGGCAACCGAGCGTTGATCCGGGGATTTCCGAATGGGGAAACCCAGCTGGAGTCATGTCCAGTTACCCACGCCTGAATATATAGGGCGTGTGGAGGGAACACCGGGAAGTGAAACATCTCAGTACCGGTAGGAAGAGAAAACAATAGTGATTCCGTGAGTAGTGGCGAGCGAAAGCGGAACAGGCTAAACCGCGTGCGTGTGATACCCGGCAGGGGTTGCGTGCGTGGGGTTGTGGGGCATGTCTTGGCCAGTCTGCCGGCTGGTCGCACAGTAAGAAACTCGAGTTGAAGTCGAAGCCCATTGGAAAGTGGGGCCGTAGAGGGTGATAGCCCCGTAGGCGTAAGGCTCGAGCTGTGTTGGCGTGTACCCAAGTAACACGGAACCCCTGAAATTCCGTGTGAATCTGGCGGGACCACCCGTTAAGCCTAAATACTCCTCGGTGACCGATAGCGGACAAGTACCGTGAGGGAAAGATGAAAAGTACCCCTGGCGGGGAGTGAAATAGTACCTGAAACCGTGTGCCTACAATCCGTCAGAGCCTTCCTTGTGGGGGTGATGGCGTGCCTTTTGAAGAATGAGCCTGCGAGTTTGTGTTGCGTTGCGAGGTTAACCCGTGGGGGGAAGCCGTAGCGAAAGCGAGTCCGAATAGGGCGTTTGAGTAGCGCGATCAAGACCCGAAGCGGGGTGATCTATCCATGGGCAGGTTGAAGCGTGGGTAAGACTGCGTGGAGGACCGAACCCACTTCAGTTGAAAATGGAGGGGATGACCTGTGGATAGGGGTGAAAGGCCAATCAAACTCCGTGATAGCTGGTTCTCCCCGAAATGCATTTAGGTGCAGCGTTGCGTGTTTCTCAGCGGAGGTAGAGCACTGGATAGCCGATGGGCCCGACCAGGTTACTGACGTTAACCAAACTCCGAATGCCGTTGAGTGAGAGCGCAGCAGTGAGACTGCGGGGGATAAGCTCCGTAGTCGAGAGGGAAACAGCCCAGACCATCAGCTAAGGCCCCTAAGCGGTGACTAAGTGGAAAAGGATGTGGAGTCGCAGTGACAACCAGGAGGTTGGCTTGGAAGCAGCCACCCTTGAAAGAGTGCGTAATAGCTCACTGGTCAAGTGATTCCGCGCCGACAATGTAGCGGGGCTCAAGTCATCCGCCGAAGCTATGGCATTCACACGTTAGCTAAGCCGCCCTTGAGGTTGGTTCAGGTGTGTGGATGGGTAGGGGAGCGTCGTGTCGCCGGTGAAGCGCCGGAGTGATCCAGGTGTGGAGGCGACACGAGTGAGAATGCAGGCATGAGTAGCGAATCACGTGTGAGAAACACGTGCGCCGAATGATCAAGGGTTCCAGGGTCAAGCTAATCTGCCCTGGGTAAGTCGGGACCTAAGGCGAGGCCGACAGGCGTAGTCGATGGACAACGGGTTGATATTCCCGTACCGGCGAAGTAGCGCCCATGACGAACCTGGTGATGCTAACCATCCGAAACACCTCTTTGATCCACATCCTTCGGGGTGTGGGCTGGGGTGCGTAGCGTGGGACCCGAGCTGGTAGTAGTCAAGCGATGGGGTGACGCAGGAAGGTAGTCGGACCACGGCGATGGTAGTTCCGTGGCTAAGAGTGTAGGGAGCCTCCTAGGTAAATCCGGGTGGCTGTGTTGGATCACGATCCTGAGACTTGATGGGGACCCTTTTTTGGGGAAGCCGATGATCCTATGCTGTCGAGAAAAACCTCTAGCGAGCTATGAGCCGCCCGTACCCCAAACCGACTCAGGTGATCAGGTAGAGAATACTAAGGCGATCGAGCGAACCATGGTTAAGGAACTCGGCAAAATGCCCCCGTAACTTCGGGAGAAGGGGGGCCGGATCCGTGAACCCACTTGCTGGGGGAAGCGGTGATGGCCGCAGAGACCAGGCCCAAGCGACTGTTTATTAAAAACACAGGTCCGTGCGAAGTTGTAAGACGATGTATACGGACTGACTCCTGCCCGGTGCTGGAAGGTTAAGGGGACCTGTTAGGCAGCAATGCCGAAGCGGAGAACTTAAGCCCCAGTAAACGGCGGTGGTAACTATAACCATCCTAAGGTAGCGAAATTCCTTGTCGGGTAAGTTCCGACCTGCACGAATGGAGTAACGACTTGGGCGCTGTCTCAACCGTGGACTCGGCGAAATTGCACTACGAGTAAAGATGCTCGTTACGCGCGGCAGGACGGAAAGACCCCGGGACCTTTACTATAGTTTGGTATTGGTGTTTGGTTCGGCTTGTGTAGGATAGGTGGGAGACTGTGAAACCTCGACGCCAGTTGGGGTGGAGTCAACGTTGAAATACCACTCTGGTCGTACTAGATGTCTAACCTAGGTCCATTATCTGGATCAGGGACAGTGCCTGATGGGTAGTTTAACTGGGGCGGTTGCCTCCTAAAATGTAACGGAGGCGCTCAAAGGTTCCCTCATCCTGGTTGGCAATCAGGTGTTGAGTGTAAGTGCACAAGGGAGCTTGACTGTGAGACAGACATGTCGAGCAGGGACGAAAGTCGGAACTAGTGATCCGGCGCTGGCATGTGGAAGCGGCGTCGCTCAACGGATAAAAGGTACCCCGGGGATAACAGGCTGATCTTCCCCAAGAGTCCATATCGACGGGATGGTTTGGCACCTCGATGTCGGCTCGTCGCATCCTGGGGCTGGAGTAGGTCCCAAGGGTTGGGCTGTTCGCCCATTAAAGCGGCACGCGAGCTGGGTTTAGAACGTCGTGAGACAGTTCGGTCCCTATCCGCCGCGCGCGTAGGAAACTTGAGAAAGGCTGTCCCTAGTACGAGAGGACCGGGATGGACGAACCTCTGGTGTGCCAGTTGTCCCGCCAGGGGCACGGCTGGTTAGCTACGTTCGGAAGTGATAACCGCTGAATGCATCTAAGCGGGAAGCACGTTTCAAGATGAGGTTTCCCACCCTTTATGGGTTAAGGCCCCCAGTAGATGACTGGGTTGATAGGCCGGAGGTGTACAGCAGTGATGCCTAGCCGACCGGTACTAATAGGCCGAGGGCTTGTCATACAAGCCTCAACATCACAAAACACTTCTGTTGTGCGTCTGGGTCTCTACTGAACCCGTACACGTCATGCTGCTTGTTATTGTTCGCGTCCACTGTCTGGTGTCTGAGACAACACACCATCCCGCTGCCCCCACACTTGACCGGTGGGGACGTGATGCGGGGAATGTGTAAGTCAATAGAGTTACGGCGGTCATAGCGAGAGGGAAACACCCGGTCCCATTCCGAACCCGGAAGTTAAGCCTCTCAGCGCCGATGGTACTGCGACCGGGAGGTCGTGGGAGAGTAGGACGCCGCCGGACAT
>NZ_JBMCYY010000005.1:0-2350 GCF_048654585.1 Nocardioides sp. CPCC 205120
CGGGCGACGCGCTCGCCGCCGGCATCGGCATGGTCCACCAGCACTTCATGCTGGTCCCCGTCTTCACCGTCGCCGAGAACGTGATGCTCGGTCATGAGTCCACGCGTGTCGGCGGCGTCCTCGATCGGGCGGCGGCACGGGCGAAGGTGCGCGAGCTGTCGGAGCGCTACGGCCTCAAGGTCGACCCCGACGCCCTGGTGGAGGACCTGCCGGTCGGCGTTCAGCAGCGGGTCGAGATCATCAAGGCGCTGGCCAACCAGGCCGAGGTGCTGATCCTCGACGAGCCGACCGCGGTGCTCACGCCGCAGGAGATCGACGAGCTCATGGACATCATGCGCGAGCTCAAGGCCCAGGGGACGTCCATCATCTTCATCACCCACAAGCTGCGCGAGGTGAAGGCCGTCGGCGACCGGATCAGCGTGATCCGGCGCGGGAAGGTCGTCGGCACGGCCGACCCCGACGCCTCCGAGGCGGAGCTCGCCGAACTGATGGTGGGCCGCTCCGTCAGCCTCGTCGTCGACAAGGAGGCGGCCGAGCCCGGCGCCGCCGTCCTGTCTGTCCGCGACCTGACGGTCATCGACCCGCGCGGCCACATGGTGGTCAAGGGGGTCTCGTTCGAGGCCCGCGCGGGCGAGGTGCTCGGGATCGCCGGCGTGCAGGGCAACGGGCAGACCGAGCTGATCAAGTCCCTGCTGGGCCTCGTCCGCCCGGACGCCGGGCGCATCGAGCTCGACGGCCGCGACATCTCCCGCCACGGTCCGCGGCAGAGCCTCGAGGACGGCATCGGCTACATCCCCGAGGACCGTTCGCACGACGGCTTCGTCGGCGCCTTCAGCGTCCGCGAGAACCTCGTGCTCGACCTGTACCGCTCCTCCGAGTTCTCGTCCGGCCCCCGGCTGCGGCTCGGCGCGATCGCCGACAACGCGCGCAGGCGGATCGAGGAGTTCGACATCCGCACGGAGTCGCCCGAGACGCCGGTCGCCTCGCTGTCCGGCGGAAACCAGCAGAAGGTGGTCGTGGCCCGTGAGTTCGCCCGCGACCTCAAGGTCCTGATCGCCTCCCAGCCCACCCGTGGCGTGGACGTCGGCTCGATCGAGTTCATCCACCGTCGGATCGTGGCCTCGCGCGACAGCGGGACCGCGGTCGTCATCGTCTCGACCGAGCTGGACGAGATCTACGCCCTCTCCGACCGCATCGCCGTCATGTACGACGGCAGGATCGTCGCCGTGGTTGGACCCGACACGCCTCGCGAGCAGATGGGCCTGCTGATGGCCGGTGCCGGTCCGGCGCAGGCGCCGACCTCGGACGGAGCTGTCGCGTGAGCGCCCTGACACCCCAGACCGAGTCCGTGGTTCCCGAGCCGTCGGGCGACCGCTCGAGCCGGGACCTGGCCCGCTGGCTGCCGACGGTCCGCGACACGCTCGTCGCGATCGTCCTGGCCTTCGCCGTCGGCGCGTTGCTGATCATGGTGTCGGACGAGGAGGTCGTCGAGGCCGTCGGCAACATCTTCACCCACCCCGGCTCCTTCCTGGTCTACGCGGGCGACTTCGTGCGGCATTCCGCCTCCGCGGTCTACGACGGGTACTCGGCCCTCGTCCTCGGCTCCGTCGGCTCCGCCTCCTCGCTCGAACGGACGCTCGAGCGCTCGGCGCCCCTGATCTGCGCCGGACTGGGCGTCGCGCTGGCGTTCCGCGCCGGCATGTTCAACATCGGTGCCCAGGGTCAGGCCCTGGTGGCCGCCCTTGCGGCGGGCTACGTCGGCTTCACCTTCGACCTGCCGTTCCTCGTCCACCTGTGCGCCGCGGTCGCGGCCGCGCTGCTCGCCGGGGGGCTGTGGGGCGGGGTGGTCGGCCTGCTGAAGGCGCGCACCGGTGCGCACGAGGTGATCACCACGATCATGCTCAACCAGGTCGCGCGCTTCGTGGTGCTGTTCTTCCTCGCCAAGGAGGCGTTCCAGCGTCCCGGCAGCAACAACCTCGAGACGCCCGTCGTCGCCGAGTCGGCCCGTTTCCCGCAGGTCTTCGGCCTGCACCTGGGCATCGTGCTGGCCGTCCTGGCCGCGGTCGGGGTGTGGTGGCTGCTCGAGCGCAGCCGCCTCGGCTTCGAGATGCGCGCCGTCGGCGCCAACCCGGAGGCGGCGCGGACGGCCGGCATGAGCGTCGCCAAGGTGTACGTCGCGGCCATGGCACTGGCCGGCGTGCTGTCCGGCCTCGCCGCGTGCATGACCGTGCTGGGCCTGAGCCAGTCCGTGACCGAGAACGTCATGGGTTCGGTCGGCTTCGACGCGATCACCGTCGCGCTGCTGGGCCGCGCCACTCCTCTGGGCACGGTCCTCGCCGGCCTGCTCTTC
>NZ_JBMCYY010000006.1:0-2223 GCF_048654585.1 Nocardioides sp. CPCC 205120
ACCTGCCCGGTGGCACCGACGAGCCGCAGGTGCGCGACCGCGCCGACGTGCGCCGGCGGGTCAAGCTCGTCGTCGTGCTGGCGCTGCTGCTCGCCGTCGAGGTGTGGTTCAAGCTCGCGATCAACGACCCCGAGGTGTCGCACCTCCTCAAGGGACCGCGCAGCGCCGAGAACCAGCCGGTGTTCTTCGACGGTTCCCTCGTCTCGTGGGGCGCCGTCGCGCTCACCGCCGTCGCGCTGGTCCTCGCCCTGGCCGACAAGTACCCCAAGGGCTGGGGCGGCGTGGTGCTGGCGGTCGCCGTCGGCGTCGGGTTCTATGGCGCGTTCCTGATGTGGGCCTACGCCGACAGCGACCTGCCGATCGCGATCACCAACCCCCTTGGCGGGACGCTGCTGGTCGCGACGTACCTGGTGCTGGGCGCGCTCGCCGGCGTCGTCTGCGAGCGGGCCGGCGTGGTGAACATCGCCATCGAGGGCCAGTTCATCATGGCCGCCTTCTTCGCCTCGGTGACGTGCAGCGTCGCCGTCACCTCGCTGGGTGGCGTCCCGCTGTTCTGGACCCCGGTGATCGGCATGGCCGGAGGTGCGCTCGCCGGCGTCTTCGTCGCGGCGCTGCTCGGGTTCTTCGCCCTGCGCTACCACGTGGACCAGGTCGTCGTGGGCGTCGTGCTGGTGACGTTCGGCTACGGGCTCACGAGCTTCCTGCGCGGCCAGATCCCGAGCGACCAGGCGGCGAACCTGAACCGGCCCTACCAGCTCGAGCCGGTCGAGATCCCGCTGCTGGCGGACATCCCGTACGTCGGGCAGGCCATGTTCGACCAGACCCTGCTCGTCTACCTGATGTACCTGGCCATCCCCGGCGTGTGGTTCCTGCTCTTCCAGACGCGGTGGGGCCTGCGCGTGCGTGCCGTGGGCGAGCACCCCAAGGCCGCGGACACCGTCGGCATCGACGTGGTCAAGATCCGCTGGCAGGCCCTCCTGCTGGGCGGCGTCCTGGCCGGCCTGGGCGGCTCGGCGTTCACGCTGAGCACGGGCGCGTTCACCAGCCAGATGAGTGCGGGCCTGGGCTTCATCGCCCTCGCGGCCGTCATCATGGGCCGCTGGCACCCCATCTGGGCGGCCCTGGCGGCGATCGCCTTCGCGTTCCTGCGCAACCTGCGCGACCAGCTCAGCATTCTCGACGAGAAGGTCCCGGGCGAGCTGATCTCGATGCTGCCCTACCTCGCGACCATCATCGCCGTGGCGGGGCTCGTCGGACGGGTGCGGGCACCGGCCGCCAGCGGCCAGCACTACGCGAAGGGCGACTGAACCGTGCCGGGTGACGAGTTCGACTGGGAGGGCCTCCGGGCGCAGGCCCACGCGATCGCCGGGCGGGCCTACGCGCCGTACAGCGGCTACCGCGTCGGTGCGGCGGCGCTCGTCGACGACGGGCGGGTCGTCGTGGGGTGCAACGTCGAGAACGCGGCGTACGGGGTGACCCTGTGCGCCGAGTGCGGGCTGGTGTCGTCGCTGCACGCCGGCGGGGCCGGACGGCTCACCCACTTCGTCTGCGTGAACGGCGACGGCGCGGTGATCATGCCGTGCGGGCGGTGCCGCCAGCTGTTGTTCGAGCACGGGGGCCCCGACCTGCTCGTGTGGACGGTGTCGGGCGTGCGCCCGATGGCGGAGGTGCTGCCGGACGCGTTCGGTCCGGACGACCTCGCACGGGCCTAGGCCGCCCGGCCGGAGCGCGAGCGTAGGGTGCTCGGGTGAGCAGCGCACACGACGTCATCGAGGTCATCACCACCAAGCGCGACCGCGGCGCACTGAGCGACAGCCAGATCGACTGGGTGGTCGACGCCTACACGCGGGGCGCGGTGGCCGACGAGCAGATGTCCGCGCTCGCCATGGCGATCCTGCTCAACGGGATGGACCGCCGCGAGATCGCCCGCTGGACCGGCGCGATGATCGCGTCGGGGGAGCGGATGGACTTCTCCTCGCTCTCGCGTCCCACCAGCGACAAGCACTCCACCGGCGGTGTGGGCGACAAGATCACCCTGCCGCTGGCCCCGCTGGTGGCCGCGTGCGGTGTCGCCGTCCCGCAGCTGTCGGGCCGCGGTCTCGGGCACACGGGCGGCACGCTCGACAAGCTGGAGGCGATCCCGGGCTGGCGCGCGTCGCTGTCCAACGAGGAGATGCTGGCCCAGCTGGAGTCGGACGGCGCCGTGATCTGCGCCGCCGGTGA
>NZ_JBMCYY010000007.1:0-792 GCF_048654585.1 Nocardioides sp. CPCC 205120
GACCCGGTGCAGGCCGGCGCCGGCGTCGTCTGGCACGCCCGCCCCGGCGACCGGGTCGAGGAGGGTGCGCCGTTGTTCACCCTGCTGACCGACACCCCGGAGCGCTTCGACCGCGCCCTGGCCGCCCTCGAGGGCGGGTACGACGTGGGGGACGGCCCCTTCGAGCCGTCCCCGATCGTCATCGACCGCATCGCCTGACGGACGCGCCGCCCGAGCAGGTCAGTCCTGCTCGGGCAGGCGCCCCGCGCGGCTCAGCGCCTCGCGCAGGGCCATCTCGATCTGCGCGTTGGTGGAGCGCATCTCGTCGGCGGCCCAGCGCCGGAGGGCGTCCGCGACCCGGGGGTCGATGCGGAGCAGGATCTGGGCCCGCTCGCGCTTGCCGGACGGCTCGCGAGGCACGGTGTCCGCCCGACTCAGCTGTAGAGCGAGCCGACGTTGACGACCGGCTGCACGCCCGCGCCGCCGACGATGACGGTCAGGAGGTTCGAGGTCATCGCCGCCCGGCGCTCGGGGTCGAGCGCGATGTCGGTGTCCTCCTCGAGCCGGGCCAGGGCGTCGCCGACGATCCCGACGGCGCCGTCGATCACGACGCGGCGGGCGTCGAGCACGGCCTGGGCCTGCTGGCGCTGCAGCATCGCGCCGGCGATCTCCGAGGCGTAGGACAGGTTCGACAGCCGCACCTCGAGCACGTCGAGCCCGGCCAGGTGCACCCGGGCGTTGACCTCCTCGGCCAGCTCGTCCGCCACCTTCTCGCCGACCTCGCGCGGGCGACCGGCGTGCCCCACGACCGCG
>NZ_JBMCYY010000008.1:0-666 GCF_048654585.1 Nocardioides sp. CPCC 205120
CCGGTCGCCGGGGCGGGCGTGCCAGACGACGCCGGCGCCGGCCTGCACCGGGTCCCCCTTGCGCTCGCGACCGGCGCCGAGGCGCCAGGCGGCGAGACCGACGGCCATGGCGTCGAGGCGGGTCAGGGTGCCGGAGCGCGGCGCGGCGACGACGTGCTGCTCGCGGGCGGTCGGCAGCGGGGCGTCGGGGTCGCCGCCCTGGGCGGAGATCATCGCGCGCCACACGTCCATCGCCGAGCCGTCGGCGAGGCGGTCGGCCGGGTCGACGTCGTCGACGCCCGCGGCCAGCAGCATCTCGCGGGCGAGCGCCACCGTGAGCTCGACGACGTCGGCGGGGCCACCGCCGGCCAGCACCTCGACCGACTCGGCGACCTCGATCGCGTTGCCGGCGGTGCGGCCCAGCGGCATGCCCATGTCGGTGAGGAGCGCGACCGTGCGGACGCCCGCGTCGGTGCCGAGCGCGACCATCGTCTCGGCCAGCTCACGGGCGCGGTCGACGGACTTCATGAAGGCGCCGCTGCCGACCTTGACGTCGAGCACAAGGGCGCCCGTGCCCTCGGCGATCTTCTTGCTCATGATCGAGCTCGCGATGAGCGGGATGGCCTCGACCGTGCCGGTCACGTCGCGCAGGGCGTAGAGCTTCTTGTCCGCGGGCGCCAGGCCGTC